>CAVVDM010000021.1:0-18693 GCA_963746885.1 uncultured Alphaproteobacteria bacterium | reverse complement strand
GCCACAAGCGAGCTGCGCCTGCGCCTGTCTTACTTAGCACGAGACGCAGCTAAGAAACACAGGACGACGATTGCCGCCTCCGCAAACTCCTGACCGAGATCACTTCAAGAAATCTCGGATGCGTGCCACAATGAATTCATTAAATAGATCATGAGCTAGGAATTCTTCAATATAGGGATTTATTCGTCGCATTACTATGCAAGCGCTGAAGGCATGCGTAAGGACTGTGCCTTCCGTGCGACTTCTGCGAACGCTGCCGTTAGAAAATGCGAGAATTCCATTTAAGGTGGATTTGAATTTCTCAATTTCCGGAGGCGCCAAATCAATGATTATTGCGTTGAGAATTTCGCGCCATTCCCTAGTCGTTTGTATCATTGGCACAGGCACGTCATCCGGGAAAGCCCACCAGACGAAGCGTCGGCCGCTAAATTCTCGCCTCCATTGACGCGCCCATGGAAATATAATTTCAGGATTTATTTCAGTTCCAATTGGCGGAGCATCTGCAAGTGTGCCAGGCGATCTCATAGAAGATATGAGGAATCCGTCGTCGTCTAATCGAGCTAAAATGTGTCCCTCTGGGATCATATTCATAATCTTTATGGTTGCTGCTTGAACTGACACGACTGCGTTGTCTACCACATTGTGAAGCGCTTCTAACGGATCGGATGCTGCGTTTAGCTGGTCCTCCATCCATGCTCTGGGCATCAGAAGTTCTGAAGCAAAGCGATTGGCTTCGCTCTCGATCTGCCAATAGTAGTCAACCCCATTCTGATCAAGGTTGGTTTCATCTACTATCGATTCAATATGCCATGGTATAAGTATGTGTCCCAGCTCATGGGCCAGCGTAAACCGCACGCGGTTTTCTGGCTTGTACGAATTGATGATGACCCTAGGCTGCTTACCGGGTATTTTGAGATCAAGACATATGCCATCGACATCCACAGGAAATCTTGCTTCGGTTAAATTTGCATATCGCTTAACCAGCCCTTCAACGTCTATCGGGGGGATCAACCCAAGGCGCACACATAACCTTTGGGCGAGATTTATTTCGGGCTCGAAGGTCAATTAAGCTCGCCCTTCGCCTTAAGCCATTTTTGAAGGCGTGCGATTTTGGACTGATCGTTCGAGCGCGCAGCCAGCCGCAGGTCCTGGTAAGCGTCTTCAACCGCATTCGTGAACGGCCTACCTTCATGTCGTGCCTTTATAATAAAGGGCAGCGAATCCGGTACCCGCAACCATAGGGAATATTCTTCCTCTGTCATTCCCAGATAATCATGCAGTTCGGTTCCCTCGGGAGCTTCGTGCCAACGATCGACAAAGTCGTCGATCTCCTCCAGCAGGACGTTCCCTGCGAGGCAGAGATCGACGAAGGTTTCGCGCCTAGACATCGATTGTCCTCCCGGGAACGGCTGACTTGACTATGGCGCCAGTCACGGGATCGAGCGCGCCCAGATGCTTTCCCCTGGCGTTGAACACCTCGACCTCGCCGTGGAGCGAATCCCAGGTGTAGAGCCGCTTGCCGCCATCGCTGCGCCACCGCCTCTGGCCGCCGACCGCCCCCAGGTGTTCGAAATCGTCGAGAATTGACGGTCGGGGTATCGATTTTGCCACGCGGTAGCTTCTATCATAGCGCCATCCGTCGCGAGAGGAGTTTTGCCGATGCCGACCACCGACCCCGCCGCACGCTGGCCGAATTACCAGGAAGCCGATTTCGTCATCAAGAACTACGTCTTCGCCAGCGGCGAGACATTGCCCGAGCTGAAGCTGCACTACCGCACGATGGGGGTGCCGCAGCGCGACGCCGCCGGCAGGATCGTCAACGGCGTGCTGCTGTTGCAGGGCAATACCGGGACCGGCGCCAACTGGCTGCGCCCGACGCTTGCCGACGAGCTGTTTCAGCCGGGCCAGCCGCTCGACCCGCGGCATTACTTCATCATCATGCAGGACGCGATCGGCCGCGGCGCATCCAGCAAGCCCTCGGACGGGCTGCGCGGCAAGTTCCCGCATTACCGCTATCGCGACATGGTCGATAGCGGCTACCGGCTGATCACCGAGGGGCTCGGCGTCGGCCATCTGCGCCTGGTGATCGGCAGCTCGATGGGCGGCATGCACGCCTGGATGTGGGCCGAGATGTACCCCGACCTGATGGACGGCGTCATTCCGCTGTCGTGCCAGCCGGTCGAGATCAGCGGCCGCAACTGGCTCGGCCGGCGCGCCCAGGCCGAGGCGATCCGCCATGACCCGGACTGGAACGGCGGCTTCTACGACAAGAACCCGAGCCACTACATCTATGCGGCCGCCGGTAATTTCGGCACCGAAAGCCCGACCCGCATCCAGGAGATGGCGCCGACCCTCGCCGCCGCCGATGCCCTCTACGAGAAGCGGCTGGCCGACGCGGCTGCTGGCGACGCCAACAACTCGCTGTGGGCGATCGAGGCGATCCGCGACTACAACCCCGAGCCCGATCTCGACAAGATCAAGGCCAAGGTATTGCTGATCAACGACGCCGAGGACCACGCCAACCCGCCCGAGCTCGGCACCGTCGAGCGGGCGATGAAGCGGGTCAAGCACGGCCGCTATGTGCTGATCCCGGCCGGCCCGGACACGCACGGCCATTTCAGCCATTACTACGGCAAGCTGTGGAAGCCCTACCTGATCGAGTTCCTGCAGACGCTCGGCCCGGCCCGGGCAGCCGCGGCCGAATGAGCGAGGCGGCGCGCTTCCCTGCCAGCGACGGGCTCGCCCTCGCCTATTACGTCGAGGACTTCACCGACCCGTGGACAGAGGCGCCGACGGTGCTCTTGCTGCACGCGGCAATGGGCAGCGCGCGGCGCTACTTCGGCTGGGTGCCGCATCTGTGCCGCGACTACCGGGTCGTGCGGCTCGACCTGCGCGGCCATGGCGCCTCGCCGGTGCCGCCGGCCGCGGCGCCGCTGACGCTTGAGCGGCTGGTCGGCGATGTCGTCGAGCTGCTCGACCATCTCGGCGTCGCCGGCGCACACATCGTCGGCAATTCGGCCGGCGGCTATCTCGGCCAGCAATTGGCGATGACCCGGCCCGAGCGGGTGCGCAGCCTCGCCCTGTTCGGCTCGACCCCGGGGCTCAAACACAGCCAGGCGCCGAGCTGGATCCCGCAAATCCAGGCGAAGGGCATGCGCGGCTTTCTCGCCGAGACGATCCGCGACCGCCTGCCGGCCGACGCCGACCCCGGCCTCGTCCGATGGTTCCTCGACGAGGCGGCCAAGAACGACCCGGCCTATATCGGCGAGTTCGTGCTGCTGATGGCAAGCTACGACTGGAGCGGCGAGGTTGACAGGATAAGTTGCCCGACCCTCGTGGTCATCCCCGGCGCCGAGACGGTCGGCTCGCTCGCCAATTACGAACCGTTCCGCAAGCTGCGCGATGTCGAGTTCCGCGTCTATGACGGGCTGCCGCACAATATCTGCGACGCCGTCCCCGACCGCTGCGCCGAGGATTTGCGCGAGTTTCTGCGCCGCCGCTTCCCCGGCGATTAACTACGCCGGAGCGAGCGCCTCGCCGGTTGGGTCGAGCAGACCCGGCTCGTCGTTCCTGACGTTGCCGACCGCAGGACCGATCGGGTAGGCACGCATCCGCTCGGCCGGATAGGGCTGCAACAGCGCAAGGAGCGCGGCCGGGCTCGTCTCGGTCTCGCCGAACCACAGCGGCCAAGCCTCTCGCGCCAGGATCACCGGCATCCGATCGTGGATCGGCGCGCACAGCGCGTTCGGCTTGCCGGTGACGATCGTGAAGCTGCGCACAATGCTGCCATCTGCCGGGTTCTTCCAGCGCTCCCACAGTCCGGCAAAGGCGAAGATGTCACCCTCCTGCGGCATGATCGCATAGGGCTGCTTCTTGCCGGCGCCGGTCTTGCGCCACTCGTAGAAGGCGTCGGCCGGCACCAGGCAGCGCCGCCGTGCGAACGCGTCGCGGAAGATGTTGTTGGTGGCGACGGTCTCGGAGCGCGCGTTGATGCATTTCGGGCCGAACGACAGATCCTTCGCCCACAGCGGCACCAATCCCCAGCGCAAGAGGTCGAGCGAGCGCGCCCTTGTCTGCGGGTTGAAGCGCACCACCGCGAGATCCTGGGTCGGCGCCGCGTTGTAATGCGGCGGCGCGTTCGGCACCGGGTTGGTCGTCTCGAACAGGATCTGGATGTCGCCCAGCGGCGTCTTCTGCACAAACCGGCCGCACATCCGCGGCAGCCTATCCGCCGAGCCCGGACGGGTGGTGCTCGTGCCAGTCGGTCGCCTGTTGATAGGCCCAGCCGATGCGCAACGCCGTCGCCTCGTCATAGGGGCGGCAGATGATCTGCAACGACAGCGGCAACCCGGTTTGGGTGAAGCCGTCCGGAACCGCCAGCGCGCACAATTCCAACAGGTTGACGAGGCGGGTAAAGTGCGCCGGGGTCGTCCCCTGGTCGACCGACTCGACCCGGATCGCGGCGGTCTGCGTGGTCGGGGTCAACAGCGCGTCGATCCCGTCGAGCGCGGCCAGGAAGCGCCGCTTCAGCGCGTCGCGCTCGGCGAAGGCGGCGAGATAGTCGCGCGCGCTGACGCCGCGGCCGAGCTGGATGCGCGGGCGCACCGCGTCGTCGATCGGCAACGCGGGGTCGTCGACCAGATCGCCGACCAGCTGGTAGGCTTCGGAGCCGATGATCCGGCCGGTCATCACCGTCGCGTCGGCGAAATGGCACGGCAGCGCGACATCGACGATCTCGGCGCCGAGCCGGCCCAGCGCATCGAGCGCCGCATCGTAGGCGGCCAGCATCTCGGCGCTGCAGCCGTCGCGCTCGCCGGAGGGCATGCGGCCGAGCCTGAGGCCGCGCACGTCGCGCCTGAATCCCGCCATCGTGTCGGGCGGCGGCGCCGCCAGGGTGCGCGGGTCGAGCGGGTCCGGCCCGGGCATCACGCTGTAGAGCAATGCCGCGTCCTCGACCGAGCGCGCCATCGGCCCGGGCGTGTCAAGCGAGGGGGCGAGCGGCAGGATGCCGTAGGTGCTGACCCGGCCGATCGTCGTCTTGAGGCCGCTGAGGCCGCACCACGAGGCGGGCAGGCGCACCGAGCCGCCGGTGTCGGTGCCGATGCCCCACGGCGCCATGCCGGCGGCGACCGCGACCCCGGTGCCGCTCGACGACCCGCCGGGAGTGCGATGGGCCGCAAGATCCCACGGGTTCCACGGCGTACCCATGTGCTGGTTGGTGCCCCAGCCGCCCATCGCAAACTCGACCGTGTGAGTCTTGCCGAGCACGATCATGCCCTGCGCGAAAAAGCGCCGCGCCAAGGTTGCGGTGGCCGGCGAGCGGCGCTCCTTCCACACCATCGAGCCGCCGGTCGTGACGCGTCCTTCGATGTCGATCAGGTCTTTCAGCGCGATCGGCACGCCGTGCAGCGGCCCGACCGCGTGGCCGGCGCGGATCGCCTTGTCGGCGGCCTCGGCGGCGAGCCGCGCGTCGGCGCCGAAGACGTCGATATAGGCGTGCAGTTTGGCGTCATGCGCGGCGATGCGCGCGAGCAGCGCCTCGACCACATCGACCGGCGACAGCCGGCGCGCCGCAATCTCGGCGGCAAGCCGGTGAACCGGCAGGAAGCACGGATCGGTGTTACTGGCTGGCATCTCTTTCCCCCCGGACACGCTTACTTTGGAAAGAGGCGGCGGTAGACCCCGGGCGAGCCGACATCGTGGCGCATGAACGGGCGGATGCGGTTGCTCCACACGTTGCTGTCGCGCGCCTTGGCCCAGGGCTCGCTCTCCGACACGGTCGCGTTGGCGAATTCGTAGAGCGTCAGGTATTTCGGCTGACCGTCGATCGCGACCCAACGGCGCGCTCCGAGGCAGCCCGGCACCGCCATGTAGGGCGGCAGGTAGGCCGTGTTGTACCAGTCGTTGAACTCCTCCTCGACCATCACCGGGATGTCGATCCGGCCCATCTGCAGAAACGGCGCCGGCTCGCGAACCTGCTCGATCGGGTTGGTGTGCACCGGGAAGATCTGGCGGTAGCCGTTCAACAGAAAATTGCGGCCGATCGTGCCGCCGGAATACTGCACCCGCCGCGCCGACGGGCGGAACCGCACGCCATCGAGAAACGCCGGGCTTTTCAGCACGTCGGGCGCCTCCAATTCATAGAGCGCCAGATATTTCGGGCTGCCCTTCAGCGCGACGTAGCGCCCGGCGCTGAGGAACCCGGGCACCGCGAGCAGATGGGCAATGTGCTCGTCGTCATACCAGCGATGATATTCGGCCTCGAACTCGGGGTCGATATCGGCCCACACCATCAGCAGCCCGGTGCCGCGCGTCTTCGCCATCTCCACCCTCCCCTCGCCGCGTTTCGCCGCTCCGCATTTAACACCGGCAGCGCAGCCGAGGCGAGGCTCTCGCCAAAGCCGCGCCAACGGCTAGAATGGAGAAGCTGCGTCGTTTCGGCGCGGCGGCCGCCCCGGCTGCCAAGGTCAGGCGGGCTGGGCAGCAAGCGGGATCGGGCAGGCCGTGACGGAGCGCGACAGCAAACGGATCGTCCGGCAGTGGAACCGGGAGATCGAGGACGAGATCCGGCGTGCGGCGGCGCACGACGGCGACGCCGCCGGCCCGTGGAAGGCGGTGACGTGGACCGTGCTGTGGGTGCTGTGGCTGGCGCTGCTGATCCTGTTGCTCGCCCACGTCAAGTCGCTCGGCTGACTCGCAGGCCAACCGCACGGTGCGCTGAGCCGCGCCTCGGCAGCGCAGCTGTTCGACGGCGCCGGCGCGCGCCCCTGTCCGCCCTGCAGACTCAGCGCGGCGGGTAGCCCGGCGGCGGGTAGCCCGGCGGCGGCGGGTAGGCGCCCGAATATCCGCCCGGGGGCTGCGAATAACCGCCCGGCGCTTGCGAATAACCGCCCGGCGCTTGCGAATAACCGCTCGGCGGCTGCGCATAACCGCCCGGGGCCGCGCCGCCCTGGGCCGACATGCAGTTGGCGTAATACATGTTGTATTGCTGCTGCAGGTTCATCGCGGCGTTCTGGGCGTTGGCGGCGCCGACGCCGGTGCCGAGCACCGCGCCCGAGGCCGCGCCGATGCCGGCGCCGCGGCCACCGCCGATGGCGCCGCCGAGCGCCGCCCCAAGGCCGGCGCCGATCAGCGTGCTGCCGACGCTCTGGGCGTTGGCCTGATCGCGCAACGGCGCAATCTGCGCATCGGCGTATTGCCGGCACGCCATGTCGCTCGATACCGCGCCCGGCGAGGTCGGCGGCGGTACCAGCTGCGGAGACGGTCCTATCGGGCCGACACAGCCGGTAAGCGTCAGCGCTGCGGCCAGCACTCCGGCCAGCCTCGTATCGAAGGGCATCTTCAAGTGCTGTCTCCTCACGCTACGCGTTGTGCCGTCGGCCAGCGTCGACATCGACGATCACCGCCGCAACTCGGTCTGCTGCAGCCGGAAATATGGGCATCGCGCAAGACCCGTTCAATCAATCCTGCCGGCAGGATTGCGCTGGCGACCTTCCTCCGATGGGCGGGGGATCAGGTCATCGCTGACCCGACCCCCGTCCTGGTTGGCTCCCCGGGCCGGATTCGAACCAGCGACCCAGCGGTTAACAGCCGCTTGCTCTACCACTGAGCTACCGGGGACCAGAGCCCGCCCGGACTTGCGCGATCGGGCGGGAACGCGTCCCATGGAGGCCGGAAGCGGAATCGAACCGCTGTGCGCGGATTTGCAGTCCGCTGCATAACCACTCTGCCATCCGGCCGATGGCAGGCGTGATATAGGCGTGCGGCGCGAGGGCGGTCAAGCCGCCGCGGAGCTAGGTAGCCCGTTATCGCACGGGTATCGTGCGTCGTGTCGGAACGTCGCGCCGCCGCCGCGGCCTGCCGCTGATGCCGGCGAGCGCCGGGGACGAAGGGCCGGGAGTTCGATCGTCTTGCCGGTCAGCCCGTCGAGCTTGTAAGTTCACGCCGCGTTTCCGGTCGGCTTGACCGCATTCTGCTCGAGAACGCCAAGGATCCAGGCGTACATGGTCACGCGCATCGTTATCTATCATCTGAGCGGACCGAAGAGAAAACAGGTCGAGCAGTTTGCCGTCGATGCATTCGCCGAAATCAGCATTGGCCGCGACCCCGGTTCCACGATTCAATTCGAGGGCGCGCCCGGCGATGCGGTGGGCGGCAAGCACGCGCTGATCAGGATTGCCGGCGACCCTCCGAGCTTCTCGCTCAGCGATCTGGGAAGCGTCAACGGCACATGGCTGAACGGCGCCCGGGTTTTGACGCGGACCCCGCTCGTCCCGGGCGACGAGATCGAGCTCGGCGTCGGCGGGCCCAAGCTGACGTTTGACGTGCAGCTCGGCACGACCCGGCGGGTCGTCCTCGACACCGACCCGATCGCCGCGCCGGAGCCCGGCGCGCTTGGCACGGCACAAGCGAGTGCGGGGCTCCCGATGGTGGTCGCACAGCCTCCGGCCCGCGACGACGACGCGGCCGCGGCCGTCGCGGTTGCGCTGCATCCGGCGGCCGACGCGCGTCAGCCGGGAAGCCCGGCTTATGCGCTGTCCGGGCTCCTGCTGTTGATCGGCCTGGCGATCGCCGTCGCCGGCGGCGGGATGTACTTTGCGACCCACCGGGAAGGCTCCGCGGCGCCGGCGGTTGCGGCGCGCATGCCGGGCGAGCCGGCGGCGCTGCCGGCGGCAGCGGAGCGCCTCGCGGCAACGGCGCCGCGTCCGTCGATCCGCCCGACGTCGGGTCTCGTCGAGCCGGCGAGCGACCTCGCGGGCAGCGACACCAACCGGCTCGCCGCTTCGCCCGAGGCGCCGGCAGCGCCCGCGCCGAACGCCCCAAAGCTGGCTGCCCTGCCGCCGCCGCCCGACGCGCCGGCGGCGTCGGCCCCAGCTGTTGCGGCAGCGCCAGTCGAGCCCGCCGCTGCCGACGCCGCACCCGAGGCCAAGCCGGATCTCACCGGTACGGTGCGCAAGATCGCCGGCGCCAGCCGGCTGATGGTGCGTAACCGCTGGATCGAGCTGTACGGGATCGACGACCCGACCACCAAAGGCCAGCACAACCACGCGGTCTACGAGTATCTGAAGCCCTATGCCGGCGCCGTCGCGTGCTACCACAAGGGCGACGGCCGCTTCGCCTGCTTCGTCGGCGGTCAGGATCTTGCCATCATTGCGATCCATAAGGGCTTTGTGCGGCTGACCGCGGATGCACCGGCGAAATATCGGGCGCTCGTGGAACAATCGGCGGCGACGCCGCGGTAGGGGAAGGGCTGGGGCTGTGAGCAGGCTTTCGAGATGCGTCCTGATGCCGCTGATCGCGGTGCTTTGCCTGTCGATGACGGGCGGGTGCGTCGGGCGCATGATGCGGGCGGCCTACCGGCAACCGCCCGAACAGGGCGACATGGCTGCCGGCTGCATGGTCAACCAGACGACCAGAAGCGTCTTCCGCGGGGCGCTGCTCGGCGGTGCGCTCGGCGCCATCATCGGCCGCGGCGGCAGGGGCGCTGCAATCGGAGCGGCCTCCGGAGCGGTTCTCGGTCTCGCGCGCGGCGCCCGGGCGGACGCGCTGTGCCGGCAGATGGCCTATCGGCGCGCGATGGAAACGGCGATGGCCGCGCCGCCAGCGCCATACCCGCCCCCAGGTGCGACCCCGGGAGTGGCGCCGCCGGACAACCCGGCGCCCGCTGCGTCGGCATCGCAGGTCGACTATCCGGCGGTCACCTACGTCACGCCCTCGGATAACTCGCGCCACCAGATCACGGCGCTGAACCATTACACGGACCCGGCGACCCACGAGCGGTGCATGGTGTCGAGCGAGGTCAGCTTCACGCCGGACGGCGGCGAGGGCGCTCCAGTGACCGGCCGCGTCTGCGAGAGCCCGGACGGGACATTGCGCGAGATGTAACCCGCCGCGGTGGCGGTCTCGCTGCAAGCTGCGACGGATTTGCGTCAGGGTTGCTGTTGCCGCCCCATGGCGCGACCCATATATTTAATCCTTTGAGTGTGCGAGGGATTGTCGAATGGCGCGCGTTACCGTCGAAGATTGTGTCGTGAAGGTGCCGAACCGGTTCGAACTGGTGCTGCTCGCCGCGCAGCGGGCGCGCGAGATCACCTCCGGCGCGCCGTTGACGCTTGACCGCGACGACGACAAGAACCCGGTCGTCGCGCTGCGCGAAATCGCCGACGATACGGTCGCGCTCGACCACCTGCAGGATTCGCTGGTGCGCGGCATGCAGAAGCATATCGAGATGGACGAGCCCGAGGACGCGCCGGAACTCGAACAGACGCTGTTCGGCGTCGCCGACCCGAGCGGCCCGGTCATTTCCGAGGATGAGACCGACGAGGAAGCGGTCGAGGAGGAGCTTGAAGAAGATCTTCTCGCGGTCGCGGACGAGAACGAGATCGCGAGCGTGCTGGGCGAGGAGCCCGATGCGGACGAGCCCGATGCCGACGAGCCTGAGGCCGACGAGCCCGATGCCGACGAGGACGAACTCTGAAGCGCCGCCGCCATAGCACGGAGGCCGCCGCGCCATGATGCGGCAATTCGAACTGGTCGAGCTGGTCAAATCGTACGACCCAAAGTCGGACGAGGCGGCGCTTAACCGCGCTTACGTCTATTCGATGAAGGCGCATGGCGGCCAGCAGCGCGCCTCCGGCGACCCGTATTTCTCGCACCCCGTCGAGGTCGCGGGGCTGCTCGCGCAGATGAAGCTCGACACCGCCTCGATCATCACCGGCCTCCTGCACGACACCGTCGAGGACACGGTCGCAACGCTCGACGACATCGAGCGTCTGTTCGGGCCGGAGATCGGCCGCCTGGTCGACGGCGTCACCAAGTTGTCGCGCATCGAGCTGCAATCCGACCAATCGAAGCAGGCGGAGAATTTCCGCAAGCTCCTCCTTGCCATGTCCGAGGACATTCGTGTCCTCCTGGTCAAGCTGGCCGACCGACTGCACAACATGCAGACGCTGCACTTCCTCAAGGACGAGGAAAGGCGCCGGCGCATCGCCCGCGAGACGATGGACATCTATGTCCCGCTCGCCGAGCGCATCGGCATGCACCGCATGAAGGACCAGCTCGAAGACCTCGCCTTCGCCGAGCTGCATCCGGACGCGCGGGCCAGCGTCAACGCCCGCCTCGGCTTCCTGCGCGACAAAGGCGGCGACATCGTCGCGCGCATCGTCGGTGAGCTCGAGGCGACGCTGAAAGAGGGCGGGCTCGCCGCGTCGGTCTCCGGCCGCGAGAAATCGCCCTATTCGATCTGGCACAAGATGGAGCGCAAGAACGTCTCGTTTGAGCAGCTCGCCGATGTCATGGCGTTCCGCGTGCTGGTCGACAACATCGGCGATTGCTATCACGCGCTGGGGATCATTCATTCGGCCTATCACGTCGTCCCCGGCCGCTTCAAAGACTACATCTCGACGCCGAAGCCCAACAATTACCGCTCGCTGCATACCGGCGTCATCGGCCCGGAGCGGCAGCGCATCGAGGTGCAGATCCGCACCCGCGACATGCACGAGGTCGCCGAACTCGGCGTCGCCGCGCACTGGATCTACAAGCAGCAGGCCGGCCGGGTCGACGGGCGGCAGTACCGCTGGCTGCGCGAATTGCTCGAAATCCTCGAGCACGCCTCGAACCCGGAAGAATTTCTCGAGCACACCAAGCTCGAGATGTTCCAGGACCAGGTCTTCGCCTTCACGCCGAAGGGCGACCTGATCGCGCTGCCGCGCGGCGCCACCCCGGTTGATTTCGCCTATGCGGTGCATTCGCAGATCGGCGACACCTGCGTCGGCGCCAAGATCAACGGCCGCCTCCTGCCGCTGCGCACCGAGCTCGCCAACGGCGACCAGGTCGAGATCGTCACCTCGAAGGCGCAGACCCCGTCGCCGACCTGGGAGCGCTTCGTCGTTACCGGCAAGGCGCGCGCCCGCATCCGCCGCTTCATCCGCACCCAGCAGCGCGAGCAGTATCTCGATCTCGGGCGCGCCATCGTGCAGAAGGCCTTCCGCCAGCAGGGCCAGGATTTTTCCGAGCGGCCGCTCGAGGCGGTGCTCGCCCAGTTCAACTGCGCCAGCGTCGAAGACCTCTACGTCGCGGTCGGCGAGGGCATGGCAACCGGGCGCGAAGTGGTCAACGCCGCTTTCCCACAGCCGCCCGAGGACAAGCACAAGGTCGTCTCGCTGGCGCGCGCCCGCCGTAAGACGCACCCCTACGATACCGCCGTGCCGATTCGCGGCCTGATCCCCGGAATGGCGATGCATTTCGCCGGCTGCTGCCACCCGCTGCCCGGCGACCGCATCGTCGGCATCGTCACGACCGGCAAGGGCGTGACGATCCACACGATCGACTGCGACACGCTCGGCAGCTTCGCCGACGAGCCGGAACGCTGGCTCGACGTCGCCTGGAGCAGCGACGAGGCCGAGGTGGCGCATGTCGGCCGGATCAACGTGACGATCGCCAACGAGCCCGGCAATCTCGGCACGCTGACGACGACGATCGGCAAGCAGGGCGGCAATATCAGCAACCTCAAGATCACCAACCGCTCGACCGATTTCTTCGAGATCATGGTCGATATCCAGGTGGCCGACGTGAAGCACCTGTCGACGATCATCGCGGCGCTGCGCGCGACGCCGGTCATCAACTCGGTCGAGCGGGCGCGCGGCTAGGGCGATGATCCGCGATCCTCAATGATTCTGGGCCTCGGCAGCGACCTGATCGACATCCGCCGCATCGAGCAGGCGATCGAGCGGTTTGGCGACCGTTTTCTCGACCGCATCTTCACCGAGACCGAGCGCCGCCGCTGCGACCGCCGCGGCGCCACCCGCACCGCCAGCTACGCCCGCCGTTTCGCCGCCAAGGAGGCGACCGCCAAGGCGCTCGGCACCGGGTTTCGCAGCGGCGTCTTCTGGCGCGATCTCGGCGTCGTCAACCTGCCGTCCGGGCAGCCCGGCCTGCACCTGACCGGCGGCGCGCTGCGCCGGCTCGAGGCGATCACCCCGCCGGGCATGGCGGCGCGCCTCGACTCAGCCTGACCGACGAGCCGCCGCTTGCCCAGGCGGTCGTGATCATCACCGCGCTACCGGCTTCCCCGCCGGTGACCGCGGCGCCGGGCGCGTGATTTCGCCGCGAGCGCCTTGACTTGGCGGCCCGCGCGCGGCTTGATCGCGCCGCTTAATGCTGACCGACCGAGCATGAAATCGAAATCAAGCTCTAAATTGATGGTCTCGAAAAAAGCCCCCGGCGGCATTCTCGAAACGGTCAAAACCGTCGTTTACGCGGTTCTGATTGCGCTGGTCGTGCGCACGGTCGCCTACGAGCCGTTCAATATTCCGTCGGGATCGATGATCCCGACCCTGCTGGTCGGCGATTACCTGTTCGTTTCCAAATTTTCTTACGGCTACAGCCGGTATTCGCTGCCGTTCGGACTGCCGCTGTTCTCCGGGCGTATCTACCTGCCGTTTTCGCATCCGCCGCAGCGCGGCGACGTCGCGGTGTTCAAGCTGCCGACCGACCCGTCGATCGACTACATCAAGCGTCTCGTCGGCCTGCCCGGCGACCAGATCCAGATGCGGCACGGCGAGCTCTACATCAACGGCCAGCTGGTGCCGCGCAAGCCCGACCGGCCTGCCGCTACAGCGGCGCCGGCATCCGCTGGCATGCAGCAGGCTACATCGAGAGCCTGCCGCGCGGCCCCGGCGAAGCCCCGGTCGGCCATTGCATCATCAAGATCGGCAATGACGGGCCGCTCGACAACACGCCGGTCTACGACGTGCCGCCCGGCCATTATTTCGCGATGGGCGACAACCGCGACAATTCGCAGGACAGCCGCGTGATGTCGGCGGTCGGCTATATCCCGGCGGAGACCTGGTCGGCAGGGCGCAATTCCTGTTCTTCTCGACCGACGGCTCGGCGCGCTGGTGGGAGTTCTGGAAGTGGCCGTTCGCGATCCGCTACGGCCGGCTGCTGCATGGCATGAACTGACCGCCCGTGTCCCCGGAAGCAGCATTGACGACGGCGTTGGCCGACGCGATGCGGCCCGACGATCGGCCATGTTTTTGCCCGGCCCGAGCTGCTGGCCGAGGCGCTGACCCATCCGAGCGCGTTGCCGGCGGCGCGCCGCCGACGGCGGCGGCACGCCGGGCCGTCCGGCACGCCCCTCGGGCCCGGCGGGGCGGCTACGAGCGGCTCGAATTCCTCGGCGACCGGGTCTTGGGCTGGTCGTCGCCGATCTGCTGTGGCGCCGCTTCGAGCACGAGCCCGAGGGCCATCTGACGCGCCGCCTGACCCACCTCGTGCGCCGCGACGCGCTGGCGCGGGTCGCGGCCGCGATCGGGCTCGACCGCCATCTCGTGCTGTCGCCGGCCGAGGCGGCTTCCGGCGCGGCGCGCAACCCCGGCATTCTCGCCGATGTCTTCGAGGCGGTGATCGCGGCGATCTATCTCGATGGCGGATTTGCCGCGGCCTTGGCCTTTGTCGAGCGCTTCTGGGAGCCGCTGATCGCCGAGATGGAGGGGCCGCCGCGCGACCCCAAGACCACGCTGCAGGAATGGGCGCAGGGCCGCGGCCTGCCGCTGCCCGACTACGTCTGCTGGCGACCAGCGGCCCCGACCACGCGCCGCGCTTTACCGTCGCGGTGCGGGTCGCCGGCCAGGACGAGGCCAGCGCCACCGCCTCCTCGAAGCGCGCCGCCGAGATCGCCGCCGCCGCGGCGTTGCTCGACCGGCTGCGCGGCGGAAACCCTGGCGACAATGCCTAGAAAAACACGCCCGCCGCAGCCCGATAGCGCCGCACCGCGCCGCCGGAGAGGGCGGCGACCCGCAGGGCGCAACCCGCTGCGGCTATGTCGCGCTGATCGGCGCGCCCAATGCCGGCAAATCGACGCTGCTCAACCGGCTGGTCGGCCGCAAGCTGGCGATCGTCACGCCCAAGGTGCAGACGACGCGCACCCGGCTGCTCGGCATCGCCCGGTCGACGGGGCGCAGCTGATCTTTGTCGATACGCCCGGCATTTTCGCGCCGCGCCGCCGGCTCGACCGGGCGATGGTCGCGGCGGCCTGGGCCGGCGCGGCCGATGCCGACCAGGTCGTGCTGCTGGTCGATGCCGCCCGCCCCGCCGACCCCGACACGCGCGCATCGTCGAGCGGCTCGCGGCCAGCGGCCGCCGCGCGATCCTCGCGCTCAACAAGATCGATCTGGTGCCGCGCGACCGGCTGCTCGGCATCGCCGACACGCTGTTCCGCGCCGGCGGATTCGAGCGCGTGTTCATGATCTCCGGCCTGAACGGCGACGGGGTCGAGGATCTCAACGCCATCTCGCCGCGGTGATGCCGCCGGGGCCGTGGCTGTTTCCGGAGGACCAGCTTTCCGACGCGCCGGAGCGCTGGCTCGCCGCCGAGATCACCCGCGAGCAGGTGTTCCTGCAGCTGCATGACGAGTTGCCCTATGCGGCCTCGGTCGAGACCGAAACCTGGGAGGAGCGGCGCGACGGCAGCGTCAGGATCGACCAGGTGATCTATGTCCGCCGCGAGAGCCAGCGCGCGATCGTGCTCGGCGACAAGGGCGCGCGGATCAAGTCGATCGGCGCCCGCGCCCGCGCCGAATTCGAGCGCCTGCTGGACCGCCGCGTCCACCTGTTCCTGTTCGTCAAGGTGCGCGACAACTGGCTCGAGGATCCCGAGCGCTACGCCGCCCTCGGCCTCGATTACAATGTGTAGATGCCGTAGGTCTCATGGACTGGCGCGACACCGGTTTTGTGCTGACGGCGCGGCGGCATGGCGAGAGCGCGCTGATCGTCGAGCTGTTGACGCGCGAGCACGGCCGCCATGCCGGCCTGGTGCGCGGCGGGCAATCGCCGCAACGGCGCGCGCTGTTGCAGCCGGGCAACCTCGTCGCCGCGAGCTGGCGCGGCCGGCTGCCGGAGCATCTGGGCACGTTCGAATGCGAGCTTGTCGAGGCGCACGCCGCGCGGCTGCTCGACGACCCCGACCGGCTCGCGGCGCTCGCCGCCGCGGCGGCACTCGCTCGCGCTGGCACTGCCCGAGCGCGAGCCGCATGGCGATCTCTACGCGGCGTTCGCCGCGCTGATCGCGGCGCTCGATTCGCCTGCCGCTTGGCCGCCGCCTATGTCGCCTGGGAATGCGACCTGCTGGCGGCGCTCGGCTTCGGCCTCGATCTCGCGCTGCGCGGCGACCGGGGCCAATGACGACCTCGCCTATGTCTCGCCGCGCACCGGCCGCGCCGTCTCGCGCTAGGCCGGCCTGCCCTATCATGACAAGCTGTTGCCGCTGCCCGGTTTTCTGTGGCGCGAGGCGCCGGCCAGCACGCCGACATCGTCGCCGGGCTGGTGCTGACCCGGCATTTCCTGCTCCATCATCTGCTGGCGCCGCAGGGCGGCACGCTGCCCGAGGCGCGCGAGCGGCTTGCCGAACGGATGCGCCGCGCGCGCATCCGGCTGGTATGATCGCCGACTGAGCACAACGAGGTCTGGTAGGCATGTCCGATACCGCGCTGGCCGGCGACATCCGCGACGTCGATTTCGCCGACGCGCTCGGCGAGCGCTATCTGTCCTACGCGCTGTCGACGATCATGGCGCGCTCGCTGCCCGATGTGCGCGACGGGCTGAAGCCGGTGCACCGCCGCATCCTGCACGCGATGCACGAGCTGCGCCTCGACCCCGACTCGCGGCTACAAGAAATGCGCCCGCGTCGTCGGCGACGTGATCGGCAAGTACCATCCGCATGGCGATTTCGCGGTCTACGAGGCGCTGGTGCGCCTCGCGCAGGATTTCGCGCAGCGCTATCCGCTGGTCGACGGCCAGGGCAATTTCGGCAATATCGACGGCGATAACGCCGCGGCGATGCGCTACACCGAAAGCCGCCTGTCGGCGGTCGCCCGGGCGATGCTCGAAGGCATCGACGAGGACGCGGTCGATTTCCGCGAGACCTATGACGGCGAGGACAACGAGCCGGTCGTGCTGCCGGCGCGCTTCCCGAACCTGCTCGCCAACGGCGCCGCCGGCATCGCGGTCGGCATGGCGACCAGCATCCCGCCGCACAATGTCGGCGAATTCTGCGGCGCGCTGCTGCACCTGATCGACGACCCGGCTGCAGCCACCGCCGACGCTCGTCGCGCCATGTCCCGGCCCCGATTTTCCGACCGGCGGCGTCCTCGTCGAGCCCGCCGACAGCATCGCCGCAGGCCTACGCCACCGGCCGCGGCAGCTTCCGCCTGCGCGCGCGCTGGACAGAAGGAGCCGCTGTCGCACGGGCTCTATCAGATCGTCGTCACCGAGATCCCGTATCAGGTGCCGAAAGGCCGGCTGGTCGAGAAGATCGCCGCGCTGCTCGAAGAAAAGAAGCTGCCGCTGCTCGCCGATATCCGCGACGAGTTGGCCGAGGAGGTCCGCCTCGTGCTCGAGCCGAAGACCCGCAACGTCGATGCCGACATGCTGATGGAGCAGCTGTTCCGGCTGACCGAGCTGGAAATCCGCGTGCCGCTCAACCTCAACGTCCTCGACCCGGCAGGGCGTGCCGCGGGTGATGAACCTGAAGGAGGCGCTGCAGGCCTTTCTCGACCACCGCCGCGAGGTGTTGCAGCGGCGCAGCCGCCACCGCCTGGCGGCGGTGGCGCGCCGCATGGAGGTGCTGCGCGGCCTGGTCATCGTCTACGTCAACCTCGACGAGGTGATCCGCATCATCCGCGAGGAGGACGACCCGAAGGCAGAGATGATGGCGCGCTGGGGCCTCACGCGACGTGCAGGTCGAGGCGATCCTCAACATGCGGCTGCGCGCGCTTGCGCCGGCTCGAAGAGATCGCCATCACGCAAGGAGCTCGACGAGCTCGCCGCCGAGGCGTCGGGGCTCGAGGCGCTGCTCGCCAGCGACAAGCGGCAATGGCGCGCGCTGGCCAAGGAGGTCGCGCGCGACGCAGAAGGAATTCGGCGGCGACACCGCGCTCGGCCGCCGCCGCACGCTGATCGGCGCCGCGCCGGCAGCCGATCGAGATCCCGGTCGCCGCCCTGGTCGAGCGCGAGGCGGTGACCGTGCTGTGCTCGCAGAAGGGCTGGATCCGCGCCGTCAACGGCCACGGCATCGCCGCCGCCGAGCAGAAATACAAGGAAGGCGACGGGCCGCGCTTTGCGGTGCCGGCCGAGACCACCGACCGGCTCGTCGTCTTCGGCAGCAACGGCCGCTTCTATACGCTCGCGGCCGACCGCCTGCCGGGCGGGCGCGGCCAGGGCGAGCCGCTGCGGCTGATGATCGACCTGCCCAACGAGCACGATGTCGTCGACGCTGTTCCCGCACCGGCCGGGCACGAAGCTGCTGGTCGCGAGCGATGACGGGCGCGGCTTCATGGTCGACGGCGACGAGGCGCTGGCGCAGACCCGCGCCGGCAAGCAGGTGCTGAACCCGGCAGCCGGCGCGCGCGCGGTCGTCTGCGTGCCGGCCGACGGCGACACGGTCGCCTTTGTCGGCGACAACCGCCGCATGCTGGTCGTCGATCTCGCCGAGATCCCGGAGATGGCGCGCGGCCGCGGCGTCATCCTGCAGCGCTACCGCTCGGGCGGCCTCGCCGACGCCAAGGTGTTCCGCCTCGCCGACGGCCTCTCCTGGCGCCAGGGCGAGACCCGCACCCGCACCGAACCCGACCTCACCCCCTGGCGCGGCCCGCGCGGCGGACCGGCCGGCCACAGCGTACCGCAGGGCTTCCCGCGG
>CAVVDM010000020.1:0-78600 GCA_963746885.1 uncultured Alphaproteobacteria bacterium | reverse complement strand
CCTTGCCAAGGTTGGGGTCGTGGGTTCGAATCCCATCGCCCGCTCCAATAAATCAATGCGTTAGGCAGAACGTGCGCGGCGATCAGCCGACCAAGGTACCGGATAGGTACCGCCAGCGGCCTAAAAGCGGGTCCGGGACGCGAAATCAGCATCCCCCGAGAAAGTCTCTCGCCTAGTCATCGGTGGGCAGGAGCGATGTCAGGCTCGGATAGCCTCACGGGGTGCCGGGACGCGAGCGGTGCGAATGCCGGGACGCACAATCCTACCGCCCCCCGGAAAGATTTTGGGGGCGAGGGAGGGTACGGCGTGCTTGGCCGGTTGGCTCAGTCAGCGCCGACAGGGACAGCCGCCAGAGCACACTAGCCCGCCGACCGCAAGACACGAGCATTGCCCGCGCGGCGAGAAGCGCCCCGCCGACGTGATCGGCAATGCCGTCAAGGTCATGCGAATTGCGACTGGTGAGGAAGAGGAAGAACTGCCCGATTCGGCCAAATCGGCGGCGCAGGAACTTGGCGCTCGTGGCGGAAAAATCACGGGTAGAACGAATGTCGCTGGAGCGGAGAGCCGAAATAGCGAGGAAAGCTGCGGCAACACGCTGGTCAAAATAACATCGATCCAAATGTGCACCGCACATTGATACATAACCATTGCACACAGCCTGTGCACCGAGCATGGTCTTGCATCTTCTTCAATAGGGTGCACATCATGTCTGATCTGGTTGCGGCGGCCCCTGCGCCGCGCAAGGGGCCAATCCGCCATTCAATCGACGAGGGGACCGCTAAGTTCGGCGACATGGAGTTCCGCTGTGCGGTTCTCGATGACGAGACGCGGGTGATTTCCGGGTCCGAGTTTATGCGCGTCCTCGGCATCTATCGGAGCGGCGCACTTTCGACGCGCCGAGGCGACGACGATGAGTTGCCCTTACCGCTTCATCTAGCGTTCAAGAACCTTCGACCGTATATCCTCGACGACAGCGAGCTAGTCGATTTACTCCGGACCCCGATCCGATACCGTGACCGGGGCGGCAGCGTTGGTGAAGGAATTCCCGCGCAGGTCTTGCGCCGGATTTGCAACGTTTGGGTCCGTGCACAAGCCGATGAGGTACTTGGCCCGTCACAAGATAAAATAGCGGATAGAGCTAAAATCTTATTAGATGCGCTCGCCGACGTTGCCATCATAGCAATCATTGACGAGGCAACTGGATATCAGAAGCGCCGTGCACAAAATGCACTTCAAACAATTTTGGCAGCTTATGTCGCCCCTGAACTTATGCCGTGGCAAAAACGATTTCCAAACTCTTATTACGAGCAGATTTATAAAGTAATGGGATGGAAATACGATGCATCATCAACCGCGCGGACGGCCTATGTCGGTAAACTCACCAACAAGCTGATCTGGGATAAACTTCCGCCCGGCGTGGCCCATGAATTGAGACGCTTAAACCCCGTTGATCCCACTACGGGACGTAGAAAACGGAAGCACCATCAGCTGCTCACTGATGATGTCGGCCATCCTCACCTGCAAAACCAGATAATGGCGGTGACGACATTGATGCGCGCTACGCCGCGCGGCAATTTCCGTTTCTTTGAAACTCTATTCAATAACGCCTTTCCTCCTGTGCAGGGCGAGCTATTCGCCGCTCTGGAGTTGGACGAACTTGGCAGACCGGATGCCGATGATGAACTTTTATCTCCGCTGCCAATGCCGATTTGAGCATTTGACGGTCCTTCCCTACGGTGTCGTAGCGAACAGATGAAATTCTGATACTTGGTCGTTGCCTCGGTTATTCTATTTTTATCCGCCGCGCCGTTCCGGCCAATGCCCGAAGCGCTGCTGAAATGCTCGCCGACGTGCGGCCCGGCCCCTGCTGGCGCGCGCCTCGCCCTCGGGAATTTGCTGGAGCTTCAACTCGATTGCGGCGTCGGTCATCCGCGACGCGAGAGATAGCGCCAATTCCCGCAGCCGTTGCGCCGCCCACGCGGGCATCGGCCTCGCACCGGACAGCCAGCGGGACGCCGTTGAGCGGTCCCGGCCCAGCAGCTGCCCCACTCCAGTCGCGCCGCCGAGCGCTCTGTACAACGCAATCATCGCTTCCGATGGCATATATCTCCCCGTCATCGCTCAAAAACGTGCGGCAACTTGCGCGCGCGAGCCAGGGTGGAGTGTTTAGTGTTCACAGTGTTTACACCCGCGGCGATGCGGGAAGGTGTCGACCCCGAAACCCGCGGCCGGAGTATCCGCGATTCACGGCACCAACTCCCAAGGCAGTGTCCGCCCCGCTAATCGGAAAACAAACGTGTTTACAATGTGTTGGAGTAAAGGATTACGGACATTCCCCCACTAACCCCCCCGTCTGCATCGCGCTTGATCGGTACGGCATGACACAATGCGAGACGCCCATGCGTACAAGGCATAGGCTGATCCGGCGCTCCCGCTACGGGGGAAACCTGATGACCAAGCTCATTGTGTCGCTCGCCGCGCTGGCAGCCTTAGCTTTCTCGGCGACTGCGCAGACCTTCTCTCAATCGACAATTGACACGGCACTCCTGCCGGATTTGGTTCCAGGGCGAAACATTTGCCTCGACCGGGCCGAATTGGCGACACCGGTATGCGAGCCGATCGCTGCCCTGTTCCGGGCAATCAAACCGCCGCCCCCTACGGATCGAGCCGTCGTGTCGGCCGCTGCCGTAATGCAGCTCTGCGGCGCACATAATATCCGAGACGTGATCTGTGGGGAGGCGGCATTGCTAGAGCTTCGATACCATCGCGTTCCGTGCTGGAAAAGCAATCGATGCTGAGCGACCTGCCGCCAAGCACGCCGGCTCGGAAAGTGAATATCAGGCGGGGAATGTTCCGAGCTTGGCTGTTGTTCTCGGTCCTTTGGGCGCTGCCCTTCCTCGGTCTATCGGCTTCCATTTGGTACTACGCCGCGTCCTATTGGTATCACACACGAGGAATCCAGGTCACAGAGGACAAAAATGGTAAGACATTGACATCAGGGAAGGGTTGGAATGCGCCGCTAATAGACAATCCGAAATGCCACCAAAATAATAGAAAATGTCTGAGTGTTATATCGCCCAAGGGTTGCAGATACTTCATGATCATAGATCGTCGTGTTTACACGCACTCGATGGCTGCCGCGTATGTCGCCGAACGTGAAGAAACTTCTACTTGTGCCCGCCCAACAAGCGGCGGACTTGGAAATGGCCCGATTTTGATCGATTTGACTGCTTCGGATGGGGGAACCGGCTGGGTGCCGCTGCCACACCTAGGCTACTATCCCGACACAGCCACCGCCGAGCTTTTCACAATTATGGCCTTTGCCGTCCCGGGCGGCCTTCTCGCCCTTGGTGCTGCAATCGGGTGGGTTGCGAGAGGTTTCAAGCTGTAAATTGTGCGGCGACGCAACCCTTCGCGTACTACGTTGACCCGCCCCGCGAAGGCGCGCGCAACGATACAGGGACGGTGAGACATGTACAATCCATCTGCTATGAGTTGACGGATGCGTTGGATTTTTTTCGGAGCATTTCTGGCGGCGGTCGGCTGGGCAGGCCCACTATGGGCCGATGACTGCCTAGCGACGTTTCCAAGGAGTTTCCGCCCGACGGCGATATGGGTGGAATGCCTCGATGCCGCCGTCGACTCGTTCTACGATCAGCCCGAGCCGGTTGATACCGTAGTCACAGCGGCTTACGCGACTTGCCTATCGGAAGAGATTGCATATCGCAAAGCGGCGGGCGGTGGCTCGTGCGGGACTAGCTGGGCGGATGCTGCGAAACAGGTTTTGCTCACGCCTCACGTGATCGCGCGCGTCATGGCCGATCGGGCCGCGCGGGCGCGGGTCCGGTAAATCCTCACTAGCCGTCACGCGCGCGCGCGTACTGGACATCAATAATTCCGACCCGCCACCGGTTGCGACGCTCCGAAGCTCATCGTTCCTTTGCCCCGGCATCGCCGTCGTTGACCCACGTTATTCGCAGCGGCTCGGCAGGATCGCCGGCAATCTGCATCGGCAGCACCTTGCCGATTAGGGCCAGGAACGCAACGGGGTTTTCGTCGGCTTGTCGTATCAGGTACTCGACGCCCCCGGCATCATTGAGCGCACCGAGGATCATGTCTTTCAGCGCGCCGCTCAGCTTGTTCTTAGCGCCCTTCGGTCGACCCTTTCCGGCGGATGGCGGGCGCGTTCCCTTCGGTGCCGGCATATTGGCAAGTACCCCTCACTACATGCGTCGTCTCTGGTCGCGCAATCCCCTGCTTTTTCGCCTGCTAGCAGCGGGGACACGCTCGGGCGCCGGCGTCGCGATCGGCTCTACCGAACACTATTTTACGCGAGCAACGGCTCCGGCCGCGCCTTCAATCGGCGCAGGAGCCGTTGCAATGTGGCTGCCTGCCAGCGGCCACCGCGTGGCGATGCAAAACCCTGCCTATTCAGCGCCGCCGCGATGCCGCGAAAGCTGGTTATCCCCTCGGCCCGTATTGCGTCGATCACTGGCGCGATCTCGATTGCAAAAGCATCGGCGCGAGCGGCTTGGACGGCATTTGCTCGCGTCCGGCCGATATCTCTCGCCCGTTGCATCCGGTGGACGCGGGCACGCGCCAGAATTTCGGCTTCTTCCTCGGCGCTTTTGGCAATCTCGGAACCATTCGGGCCGGGCACATATTTGGGAAACTCAATGTACACCCGTGGCGACGCGGGGAAGTGTCGGCCTTGCATCCGCCGGCCATGATATCCGCTGGTCACAGCGAGTCCTCTTCGGCAGGAGGTTGCAAGCCCATTGCGGTCAGCGCGCGCGTTGCCGCGGCCCGCCAGCGCTCGCCGTGGCGGATCAGGCAATCATTCCCGTCGCGGTCGCGGTCGTGGACGCGGTTGCCGTCGATAAGGTCAAGCGCCGCCTCCGTCCCGATCGGGCGGCGGCAGCCGGCGCATAACTCCCGCGACACGCGCTCGCCGTGCGCCAGGTTCCAGCGGTTTTCGAGTTCGCCCCACGCTAGCCGTTCAGCGTCAAGGCGCGGTCGTTTTCCTCCAACCTCCCAGTGCGTTGCGCGCTGCGCGACCTGGTCGCACCACCATGCAGGGTCGGCAACTCGCCTCGCATCCGCCGATCGCTCAATTGCCGGGTTACGGGGGTTACCAGGGTTACGTCTTTGAATAATCAGACTGTTTTCCGGTAACGCAGCCTTCGGGTGTCGGGTTACCAGGGTTACCTCGGGCACTCTCTGGATCGGCGTGGTAACCCTGGTAACCCGTGGTAATCCGGCGTGGGTTACCGCGGGACTCCCCTCAAAAGCAGCAGGAACCCTGAAGTTTTCTGCTGCGGTAACACCGGTAACCCAGGTAACTCCGGGTTTTGCGTGGGCGCCCGCCCAATCTGCAAATCTACTAGCCGGCATCGGCGGCCTCCCCGCCATCGCCGAGGATGCTGGGCGCGAGACAATAAAGTCGCACTCGGTCGTGGCCCGGGACATTGACCACCTTGGTTGGCTTGCCGTCCCCGGCAGGAATGATCAGCTTGCGCTCGACCATTGCCTTCGCCAGCACGATGGAATCAAACCCCTTGGCGACTTCACCGCGCCATTGCTGCGGGAAAATCATGTACTCCCAGCGATCATTGTCGGCGCGGCGCTTGAAACCAACACGGTTCAAAGTGCGTTCGGGTTTGTTGACGAATGCTCCACTCCCATTTTCGCCCTCCCGCGATGGCGGCCTCTCCTCCCACGGCGCTTCAAACCGCGCGCTGCCATGCGCCTCGATGTAGGCGATCACCTGGCGGATGCCGGTTTCGATATCATGGTCACCGGCGCTGCCGCGCCGCTTGAGCCAAGCGCGAAAAGACATGGCGGCGGCGCGGTCGGCCTCGTCATCCGGCCAGCCTGTCAGCCCGAACGCGGTGGCGAGGCTCCCGGCCGCGGCGACGAGCGCGAACCTACCGCATACCGACCGCACTTGGCCCGACGCGTCTTTCGGCAGATGCGCGGACAGGAACTCGTCGCGATTGTCCCGGAGCAATGCCGTAAGCGCCGGCAGATCGTCGGCGTGGCGCGTAATCAAACACTCAAGATATGCTCGGATCGGCGCGCCGTAGCAGCGGTCGGTCGCCTGCCGCAGTTCCTCGGCAAACGCGCCTGCCGATGCGGCACCGTGCAACGCTTCGAACGACCCCATGCCGGCTCCTGCATCAGCCGGGATATCGATGAGCCGGACTTCCTGGCCGGCTTTCGCTCGCCGCCCGATCTCGGCCATCTTATCGCCAAGCGAAATCTCGCCGCTCGACAGAAAATACATCCGCCATTGAGCCGGCCGCCGAGCCGACCCGTCGCGGTGGGCTCGCCCCTTGCCGACGCCGTTGGCGAGCATATAGGCGATTTCGCCGGCCTCGCGTGCATCCACTTGGCCCATTTCATCGAGGCACAAGAGCGTATCAGAGTGGGCCTCGGCGATCCCCTCTAAGCCGTTTGATGTCGCGCGCCAGGACCGCAGGTAGCCCATGGTCCCGCCGCCACCTCCCCAAACGCTGCCGCCGACCCGCAACACCGTTGTCTTGCCGGCGCGGCTCGTGCCAACAAAATGAAACCCGCCATTTTCCTCTGTGGCGAGCATCAGCAGAGGCGTCGCGAATGCCGCGGAGACCGCGAGAGCCAGCCGCGAGTTGCCGATGCATTTCTGCGCAACGGCTTTGCGCCAATCGTCGATCGTGCCGGCAACGTTGTACGACGTTTGAGCGCGCGCCTCGGTTTGCCAGAGCACGCGCTCGTCGCCGGCTTGGCCATAGGTCGCGTCCGGCAGCACGAAGACGGTGCCCGTCGGTTCCTGGTGCCAGCCAATTCGGGACACGGCCCGCGCGCGGCAGTCGACCCGCACCGCGGAGAGATATCCGGCGAGAAGGTTGTGGTTCGACGCTGACGATGCAATCCGAAGACCGCCATCGAGCAGCGTCCGCCATACTTCGTCGCGATTGCCGCCGAGCGCCTTCGCCGGCATCGCCCATTCATGGACCCGGCCGTCGGCGTCATGCCACCGTAACAGCGTACCCCACGCGTAACCCCCTGCGTCGCGGGTATGCGCCAGAACCTCGAACGGCGATGACAGCCAAATCGTGGACTTGTCTTTGTCGTCGGGCGCCCAATGCAGCCCCTCCGCACTCATCTGATATCCGCCAAAGGACACGTATGAGGGTAGCGACTCGGGCGTCAGTTCCTCGGCCATGGCGATGATCGCGCGAAGCTCGGCGGCGCCGTCAGGCGGCGACATGGCGCACCTCTGCGACCCGCGCAGAGGCGCGTCCCATGAGCACGTCGTTGCAGTCGGTTCCTGGCTCGGGCGGCTTCACGATCCGAACTATGCGGCCCTCGGCGAACCAGCGCCGGCCCGCGGCATAGGCGGCGCGTTCGCCGGTTCCATTCACGTCATTGTCGGCGGCGATCAGCACGTTGCGCGCCTCCGGGGGCAAGATCAGCGCCTCGATGCCGCCCGCGGACAGCGCCGCCCAGCCGGGCAAGCCTGTCGCCAGCATGACGCTCGCTGTAGTCTCAATGCCCTCGGCGACGATCAACTCCCGCTCGGGATCGACCTGGGCGAGCCGAATGGCGCCGCCCCCTACCGGACCGAGCGACATTCGTGGCGGGTCGAGGGACGCCTTCGCCTGCCCGTCGAGTTGCAACCATGTCCGATGGATGGCGACGGGACCGTGCTCGACGTGCTCGACCAATCCGATCATCGCCGGCCGGCTACCGCCGCTCGGGTGCCGTAACCAACTGCACGACGAGCGGATTGTCGGCGGGATAGGCAAAGCCAAGCCGCGCGCGAGCCAGTACCGCTCGACCGGGCTGCGGGGCCGCACCGGGTCGGTTGCGTGCTGCCAGAAATCGAGCGCCTCGCCGATGCGCCGCCGCCGATCGCGTTCTTCAGCTACACGCCGTCGTTCGATTTCGGCGCGATCGGGTGCCCTCGCTGGCGCTTCGGCGCCGTCATCGAGTAAGCCGAGGCGGCGCAACTCGGCGAGGATGTCGCGCGCCGCACAGCCGGCCCAGCATTTGACGAGCAGTTGGCCCTCGCGGCCATCGCTGATGACAAGGCTACGACCACCATGCCCCGGGCATTGGCAGCGCCACCTGCGCCCCTCGCGCCGGCCGCCGAGCGCCGCGGCGATCTCGGGCGCGGTCATGCCGGCTCCGCCTCGCTGGTCGATCGCATCGGCGCCGACAACCGCGCATTGACCCAATCGAGCAGATCCGCCCACCGGTATATGACGCGCGGGCCATAGCGTCGGTACACCGGCCCGCCGCCGACGCTGGCCTTGCGCGCGAGGGTTGCCGGCGCGGTCGGATAGCCGGCTTCCGTGAGTGCCGCCGCCGCCTGCCGGCGCGTTAACAAATCGTCGGGATCGGGAAGTGCCATCGCTCGCTTCCTAATGATTGCGATGGCTCTGGTATGATGATCAGGGAACACTTTGTCGCGCGGCACGAGTGGCCAAATATGGCCATCGCCGCTCTCGCCGCCTTTGGCCAGCTTTGCTTATGGGCTCTGCGATTTACAGGCACGCGCGCGTCTCACTGTGCGGAGGCTCAGCTTCATTCCTTTATTGTTTTCAATCTCACGAGCAATGTTCTTGTCAACGATACCCCCTGGTATTCCGTTTGGATACTTCTCTTCTATGTAGGATCGCGCGGTTTCTTCCTTCGTACGCTTAATTGTTTTCGGCCTGTTCCCGCTGGCTTCAGCCCGCGAGTTCGATTCCGAAGACCGACCCCGTATTTTCCCGGCGTCCTCTATGATTGCCGGATTGCGTGCACCTCGTAGCAGTTCCAGCGGTGGCGGCAGCTTTCGCTTCGGCGGCGGCTCGGGCCAAATGGACAGCAGTTGCACCCAGCGGATCAGCAGCACGCGCCATTCCGCAGCGCCTGCGGCGAGCCCTTCTTCGGTCAGGTCAAAGTCATCGAACACGGCGCCGGTGGCGAAATTTATTTCTGCATCGCGCCAATGCCGCCGGTGAGGTGGATCAGTCCGCTCCCCATTCGGGCCGGGCGCCAAACATGTTCGGTCGCAGTGAAGGATTCTCCCATCGCAACGCCCCGAGCGCACCGTCTGAGAGCGCTTTCCGAAGGTCTACGCAGGCCGCAGCTTCGTCACAGTGATCTCGCGAGCGGATATGTGCGATTGCCTCTGGGATCGTGCACCACTCGGCCCGCTCCCGCTCCGCACGAGACTGATACGGCATGTTTCGCGCCTCCGCGTGGCGCTCCGCAGGGTGGTCGCGGCGGCGGGCGGGTGCGGTGCCCGCGAATTCGGCCCATCGGCCTAGCCGCCGCGAGAGAATGCTACCGCGCGGTGCGGCGAAGCGGCAGCACCTCCGCCTCGGGCTCTTCATCCCCTAACAGCTTGGCAATCTGGTTCGCCACCGCGTCGGCTGCGGCCAGCAATACAGCATCGGCCGCGTGCACGTAGCGCGACGTGACCGACCGCCCAGTGTGGCCGACCAACGCGGCGATGGTCGGCTCACTGTAGCCGAGATCCGCGGCAACGCTGGCGAAAGAATGACGCAGGGTGTGCGGTGTCACGTCGCCGGGCAGCCCGGCGAGCTTGGCGATGCGCGGCCAGATTTTCTTGAAATGCAGGAGCGTCGCCGAGCCGCCGCGCGATGCCGCGAACACCCGGTCGCCGGCCATGCGCGGCAGCGCCTTGAGTACGTCGCACGCCGCATGCGACAGTGGCCGGATGCTGCGCCCGGTCTTCGTGTCGCTGAGTGTCGCCGTGCGCCGCGCTAGGTCGATTTCCTGCCAGCGCAGCGCCGCGGCCTCGCCGGTGCGCCAGCCCGACAGCAACAGTAATCGCGCCATTGCAACCGCCGG
Organism: uncultured Alphaproteobacteria bacterium; assembly: GCA_963746885.1. Taxonomy (GTDB): domain Bacteria; phylum Pseudomonadota; class Alphaproteobacteria; order ATCC43930; family CGMCC-115725; genus DATARH01. Next base: position 68,751 of record CAVVDM010000020.1, on the reverse strand, counting down.
CGGCCACATGGCTTCGAGGTTATCGCCCTGCCGCAGCGCGGCGCCGAGCGCAGCGTACTCGTCATCGGAAAGCCGCCGCTCGCGCTTCTGATCGGCAAACCGCTGGACACCGTGCGCTGGATTGTCGGCCCGCATCCGGTGCTTGACGGCATATCCGAAAATCGAGCCGAGCAACCCGACGCAACGCGTTGCTGCCGTGCGCCCGCCGGTGACGCGCGCCAGCCCGCGCTTTTTCGCGGTCTTCGCCCTGGCCGCGGTCTTGCCGGCGGCAACGTCGTGCATGAACCGCTCAACGTCGGTTCGATCAACCGCGGCAACCGCCAGGCGGCCGAGAATCGGTTTTATGTGCCGTTCGATCCGCCCCACGTCGATTGCGAGCGTGCTGGCTTTCTTCGCCTGCCCGCGGCTTGTCAGCAGCCGGCCCGCCATCGCGTCGTCGAGATAGGCGTCGCATAGCTCAGCGACGGTCATTGCCTCGCGGGTCTGCCGCTTGTCGGCGGCCGGGTCCGCGCCTTTGACGACTTCGCCCAGCAACCGCACCGCTTCGGCGCGCGCGGTGTCCGGTGTCCAGGGCGAGCCGTGCCGGCCGATCGTGTAGCGGCGCTTGCGGCCATCGTGCCGGTACATCAACACGTAGCTGACATGCTCGCCCACTTGGCGGCGCGCGCCAAACCCGGCGACGGCGCTATCCCACACTTCTTCGCCCGGCCCGAGCGCCCGCACCTCGCGCAACCCGATCCGCTTACGATCTGCCATGCCCGCCCTCCCGTGGTACCTCGCCGCCGCAAGGTACCGACAAGGTACCGCGATCGGGCAAAACCGCGCAAGCATGAACAAGCGCACGCAACCGAAATAGCGGTTAATTCACTCGCTTTTTAGCCAATCTAACAAGCCGCCGCAACCATCGGCAAACCCACACACTTACCTTGCCAAGGTTGGGGTCGTGGGTTCAAATCCCATCGCCCGCTCCAGAATTCAAAGACTTAAACTCCCACAACGGCTGGACTTGCACGCAGCTAACACGCAGGGGCAACATCGACCGAGTGGCAACCCGACCGATTTCGTTCGCAAGCTCGTCCAGCGCCCGCCTGGCGCCTGCGAGATATCTAGGTGCAACATGGATATACCGACCCGTCGTTCGGATGTTCGGCCCCCGGTGTCCGAGGATCGCGGCGATTTCCAATTCCGGCACGCCACGCATCATGAGCTGGAAACCTCCAATTACCGCGTTTTCTGGGAGGGAACGAGTCGCGGATTGGGCGCGTGAAGGTTGGGGTGATCCGGTGATCGGGGGCGGGTGCCGAGCGGCTTCCGGCTGACGGGGGTTGCGGCTCAGGCTGGTGCGATCTGGCCCGTGAGCCAAGCCATTCGCTGCATATTGAAGACGAGGTTTGCGAGGCCGATCTTGGTTCTCGCGCGGGCGATGCCGATAGTTCGGATGAACAGGCCCATTGGCCCCTTCTGCCGGGCGAAGACATGCTCGACCGCCGAGCGCACCGCCGATTTGCGGGCATTGGCGCGGGCAGTGCGACGGGGCATCGGCTTGCCTTTCGGCTTCTTGCGATGGATCTGCGAGCGCATGAGGCGGTCGGCAAGGAACTTCTCGTTGGCCTTGGAACGATAGGCGGTGTCGGCCCAGACATCGCCGGCGGTGTTATTCTGGTCAATCAGCTCGGGCAGCAGCGCCCCGTCATGGCGCGCCGCGTCGGTGACCGTCCAGCGGCGGATCAGGCGATGCCGGCGGTCGATGCCGATGTGGTTCTTGTAGCCGAATGCCGGGATCGCGAGATCGACGCGAGGCATTCCCTCGTCGTTCGGCTTGGCCTTGGTGTATTTGACCGTCCAGCGCGCATCGCGGTCCTTCTGCCGCAACTTGGCAGGGTTTTTCGCCCACTCCGGCGGGATGCGGCCTTCCTTGATGTCGCGCTTCTCGCCGTCGGTGTTGCGCTGCTTTGGCGCGGCGACGATCGAGGCGTCGATGATCTGGCCGCTCATCGCCAGAAACCCGGCCGCCGAAAGCGCCCGATCGAAGCGCTCGAACAGAAGCTCGATCGCCGGCCTGCCGGCGAGCCTGGCCCGCGTCAGCGCCTCGCGAAAGGTCCAGATCGTGTTGGCGTCGGGCACCGTGTCACCCAGCCCCAAACCGAGAAATCGCATGAACGATAGCCGGTCGCGGATCAGATATTCGGTGCGCTCGTCCGACAGGTTGTGGCTGGATTGCAGCACCAGCACCTTGAACATCAGCACATGATCGAACGGCGGCCGGCCGCCTTTCGCGCGGTCCGAGCGCGGCACCGCCCGCTCCAGATCGGCGCGGAACAGCTCGAAATCGACCACCGCGTTCAGCCGTTCCAGGCTGTCGCCCTTGGCCGAGAGCTGCTTCAGCCGCTCGTCAACGTCGAAAAACCCTCGCTGTCCTGTCATTGCCGATCTCCCGCGTCTCCCAAGCGACACGGAATCAGCGATCAGTCCGAAATTCCAGCGGTTTTTGGAGCCGCCCAGCTGGGTGGCGACGGTGTGCCGGATCGTGTATGCGGTTACCTCAACCCCGAGCCCGGCCGCCTCACGCAGCGTGCGGAAGGCTTTAGCGACTTTCTCCACCGGGCGCCCGCGATAGGCGATCAGCGGGCCATCCGATGCCGCCTCGATCCACGGTTGCAGCCATTCCGCCATCGGGATAATCGGCCGGCGCCCCGGGAGGCAGCCGTTCGAGGATCAAAACAAGGTTGCGCTTCTGTATATTGGCGCCGCGCGTGTGCCGGCCGTGCTGCTGCTGATACCGGACGAAGACATCGGCGAGGAACACCCGGCCGGCATCCCCACGCCCCCGTCGTCCATGCAGCGTTACCCATCCGGCGAGCGCGAGCCGGGCGGCTTCAAGATCATCAGTGCCGAGCGATGCGCGGCGAGTCTGTCGGGTTGCCGTATCGAACGGCGCGCGTACCCTTCGAGAGCACGATTGAGAACCCCAGACATCTCCTCCCGCCATATCGCAGGAAACAATGAGCGATCAATCTCACGCTCCGTGAAACGCCGGTCGCATGGGATCACCATGAGGCGGCGAAGCATCCCATGCGACAGGTCGGCCAACGAAGGAACGTTGTTACAAAGAAAATCGGCGCGGTGCGGCATATAAAATTGAAAGAAGGTTTATATTTTTGTTCTCCCGTGAGCAATTTCTCCTCGCTGATCGTCTTCAACTCTCCATCGGGGAGTTTCACGCCAGCTGGGACACCGTCGTCAATGAACAGCAGCTTGCCGAACAGGTCACCGAATGTGAACCTGCTTTCGGATAATTTGTGAACTTGCCCCGCATAGACTAGGCTCGAACCCAGCAGGCGCACTAATGTCTCTATTAGGCTGGTCTTGCCATTGCTACCAATGCCCACAGAATGAGTATTAATGGCTAACGTCGAGTGGGTTGGATGATGTAGCCGGTGATCGTGTTCCAGAGATTGGCCATAGCCTCTGGCGCGCCGCTATTCGCTAAAATTTCTAGTAGCGCCTGATCATACTTTGGGCATACAGGAATGAGACCGGCATCGCAACGCAAAACAGGACAGCTTGACCTCACGGACCCCAATCAGAGAAGGCTCAGAGTGCCGGAAAGGGCCGCCCAGCCAGGCGCCGCCGACCGATCGGCGGATCATCCGATTCGGTTCACCCGTTGCGGGAGGCTCAGCCCGCCGCGACACCGCTCCACGCGCCGCCAAGCTGCGACAGGAGCGGTCGCGACGCCTCGGCCACCGCCTTGACGCCGATCTCCGACAACCTGGCCGACCCTTCAATCATCGCATCGACCCCACGCTGCGCCAGCCCGGCATTGATCTCGACGGCCTCGGCGAACGTCCTCGCCCCGAGCAGCGCGATCGCGGCATCGCTGGCGGCGGTAAACCCCGACCGGGTAATCCCGGTCATTTCAGCGGCGACCTGCTCGAGACCGCGGACGAACGCCGCCTGGGTATCGGCCAGCGCCGCCCAGGCGTCATCCGGCGCCACGGCTTGCTCAACGGCCGCGGGAATCGCCGTCGCAACGGGCTCGGAAATCGTAACGGTCTCTGGCGCCAACTCCGACGCGGCGGGGGCCTCCGGAGCGACAGTGATCAATCCCGTCTCGGTCGGGCCAGTCTCTGGCGCCGCTGCATCGCTTGAGGCGGCCTCGCTCCGCCCCGCTTCCCGGGCAATCCGCCGTGGCTTTGCGTCGTTCATTGTCAACCTCGTCTGCCAGCCATGCGATAATGCGCTGCACAATCCCAAGATAGACACCCAAGATAGACACCATAGAAGCCCTAATCAAGATTTGCTTGTGCGGCGCACAAGGAGCAGCAGCGATGCTTGGCCGTGCAACGCCGAGCCGGCCCGGCGATGCCGAAAGCCCCGACAGGATGGCGTTTGCGCCCGGATTGCCGCCCCGGCAAAATCCAGATCGGGTGCAACGATCGCTTAGGTTGGTCGATCTCGGCCGGACAGGAAACGGTAGGCTCTTTGACTTTTCTTGGACTTGTCTTTAGGCTCACCACGTGCATGCGTTGCAGGGTGGGGGCTCTGCGCTGTGCGCGTCAGGGTGGGGGTGGCGCAGGTCGTGATGTCAAAGCGGCATTGGGAGCTTCTAGCGGTGGCGCGTCGTGCGCGCGCACTGGGGGGATTGGTTCTGGGTGCGGTTGTTGCCCTGGCCCTGTTCGGACCGGTTCCGGCGGCGGCTCGCAATTGGCACCGCGCGGTCCGACATGCCACAGCCTACGCGCCGGTCTTCGAGTGGATTGTGCTTGATGCCGAGACCGGCCAGGTACTCGGCCAATCCAACGCCGACGCACTGACCTACCCGGCCTCGCTCACTAAGATGATGACCCTGTATCTGACGTTCGAGGCGCTCAAGCAGGGGCGGATCACTCTCGATCAGCGGTTCCCGGTGTCGGCGGCTGCGGCGAGCCGGGCGCCGTCAAAGCTCGGGCTGACCCCGGGCGATGCAGTCTCGGTGCACAACCTGATCCTCGGGATCGTCACCAAATCCGCCAACGATGCCGCCTCGGTCCTGGCCGAAGGGCTGGCCGGCAGCGAGGCCAAGTTCGCCCAATACATGACGTGGAAGGCGCGCCAACTTGGCATGGACCACACTTGGTACCAGAACGCGTCCGGGCTGCCCAATCCGGATCAGCGCACGACGGCGCGCGACGTCGCCCGGTTGGCATTGGCGCTGTACCGCCAGTTTCCCCGCGACTACCACTATTTCTCGACCCGTGAGTTTGATTTTCGCGGCGAGATTGTGCACGGCCACAACCATTTACTCGACTGGTATCAGGGCGCTGACGGCATCAAGACGGGATTCGTCAACGCCTCGGGCTTCAATCTGGCCGCCTCGGCGGTGCGCGACGGCCACCGCCTGATCGGGGTGATCATGGGTGGGCGCTCGTGGCACAGCCGCGACGTGCAGATGGCTTCGCTGCTCGACCAGGGCTTTGCGATGCTGGCCGCCGGACGACCGCCGGCCCACAGCGAGACCCTCGTCGCCGCCGCCGCACCGGCTCCGGCGGCGTCACCACCGCCGGCCGCTCCCGCTGCCCCGCGCCCGGCGCCCGCAGCCGCACCGGCAGCAGTCGCCGCAACAACGCCGGCACCCGTCGCTGCCCGCCCGCAGCCGAGATCCGACTTTATCGCCCATGTCGCCAGCGCGGCGATGCACCATCTCGCTCCGGTTACCAAGGCCGAAGCTGCGCCGCTCGCCCGACGCGAGCTCGCCCGACACGAGACAGCGGCTTCCGAGGAGGAATGGTCGATCCAGCTCGGCGCCTTCCGTGGTGCGGCGGCGGCCGAGCGGGCCGCCCGCCATGTCGCGCACCTAGCCGTCGCCAGAGGCAAGCCGCGCCAGATCCTTGCCCCGGCGAAATCCGAGCGGATTTCGGCTCTATCGCGCCCGCCTGGTGCATTTCACCTATCGCGAAGCGCAGGCGGCGTGCGCCCAGTTGCGGCGCCACGGGATCGCCTGTTCGGTCGTGCGCTCAAGCGCACTCAGGGTTGCCGCCAGGTAATCGGCCGGGGCGGCGTCACTCGGCCGGCAAGGCCAGCCCGCTCGCCGCGAGTTCCGCCGCGACAAGCTGCTTGACGCGGCCGAGCCCCGCTTCGCTCGCGGCCTCGGCGCGCACGACGATGACCGCCTGAGTGTTTGAGGCGCGCATCAGCCACCAGCCGTCCGGGGTCTTCACCCGGACCCCGTCGATATCGACCATGTCGGCACCGCGCCGGCGCAGGCGCTCGCGCACCTCCGCGACCGCCGCAAATTTACGCGCCTCGTCGCACTCGATGCGGATCTCCGGCGTGTTGAACGCCGGTGGCAAGCGGTCGATCACCTGCACCAAGCTCTCGCTGGCGCGGGCGAGGATGCCGAGCAGCCGCACCGCGACGTAGATCGCGTCGTCATAGCCGTAATAGCGCTCGGCGAAAAAGATGTGGCCGCTCATCTCGCCGGCGAGCGGCGCGCCAGTCTCGGCCATCCGCGCCTTGATCAACGAATGGCCGGTCGGCGCCATGTCGGGCTTGCCGCCGGCGCGTGCAATCTCGTCGAACAGCACCTGGCTCGCCTTGACGTCGGCAATGATCGGGGCGCCGGGATTGCGGCTCAGCACATCGCGCGCCAGTACGACCAGGAGCTGGTCGCCCCACAAGATGCGGCCGGTCGCATCGACGACGCCGATGCGGTCGCCGTCGCCGTCGAAGCCGATGCCGAGATCGCACTGCTCGGCCGCGACCTTCTGCTGCAATTGCACCAGATTCGCCGGGACGGTCGGGTCGGGATGGTGCGCCGGGAAGGTGCCGTCGATCACCTCGTTGATCAGCACGTGCCGCCCCGGCAGGCGCTCGACGAGCCGGGAGACGACCTCGCCCGTCGCGCCGTTGCCGCAATCCCAGGCAACCGACAGCCCGCGCACGCCGTCGTAGTCGCGCGCCAAACGCTCGACATAGGCATCGAACACCGGTTGAAGCGCAACTCGGCCCGGTGGCTGGTCGGGCGGCCCGAGGGCAACCGCCATTTCCCCGAGTTTCTGTATCGCCCCGCCGTAAAACGGCTTGCCACCGAGCACCAGCTTGAAGCCGTTATGGTCGGGTGGGTTGTGCGAGCCGGTCACCATGATGCCGCCATCAACGCCGAGCGTCGCGGCGGCAAAGTACAACATCGGCGTCGGTCCGCGGCCGATGCGGACGACATCCGCGCCGCCCTCGGCGAGCCCGGCGACGAGCGCGGCTTCGAGCTCTGGCGAGGTCAGGCGGCCGTCATAGCCGACCGCAACGCGCCGCCCGCCGGCTTCGGCCAGGACCGTCGCGAACACCCGACCCAGGGCATGCGCGTCGGCGGCAAACAGTGTCGTGCCGACGATGCCGCGGATGTCGTATTCGCGCAGGATCGTCGGGTCAAAGCGGTGCGGCATGGCGGGGCCGGTCACAGATAGGCCGCGAGGAGGCGGCGGAAGTCGGGGCCGAGCACCGGGTGCTGCAGCCCGAGCGCGACATTGGCTTCGAGATAGCCGAGCTTGTCGCCGCAATCGAAGCGCCGTGCGGCGGCGCGCAGCCCATGGAACGGCTGGCCGGCGGCGATCAGCCGGTCGAGCCCATCGGTCAGCTGAACTTCGTTGCCGCTGCCGGGCTTCAGGTCGGCGAGATGCGCGAAAATCTCGGGCTGGATGATGTAGCGGCCGATGATCGTCAGGGTTGAGGGCGCGGCCTCAGGCTCGGGTTTTTCGACGACGCCACGGGCGCTCACCAACGTCCCGTCATCGGAAACGACGTCGAGCACGCCGTAGCGCCGAGTCTGCTCGCGCGGCACCTCGACCACCGCGACAAGGTTGCCGCCCGTCTCCCGATAGGCGTCGATCATCTGCTTCAAGCAAGGCGGCTCGCCGACCATCAGGTCATCAACCAGGATCACCGCAAACGGCTCGTCGCCGACCAGATGGCGCGCGCACCACACGGCGTGGCCGAGCCCCAGCGGGCTCTGCTGGCGGGTGAAGGCGAATTCGCCGGCGGCGGGCAGCCAGCCAGCCATCTCGTCGAGCAGCGCGGTGCGGCCCCGCGCGCGCAGCGTCGCCTCAAGCTCGAAGGCGAGGTCGAAATGGTCTTCGATCGCGCTCTTGGCGCGGCCGGTCACGAAATAAAACTGCTCGATGCCGGCCGCCTTGGCTTCCTCGATCGCATAATGGATCAGCGGCTTGTCGACGATCGTCAGCATTTCCTTCGGCATCGCCTTGGTAGCCGGGAGGATGCGGGTGCCGAGCCCGGCCACCGGAAAGACCGCCTTGCGCACGGGTTTTTGCATCGAACTCCTCGACCGCGGGAGGGACACTATTGCCACAGCGCGCTCCGCCCTGGCAAGGTGACCGCTCGCAAAGCGGGCGGTATGCCAACGGCAGCCGCGTTATCGTTGATGCAACAGCACGTCGCGGGCGCGATTGATCTTGGTGGCAAGATAATCGGAGCCGCCGTGGTCGGGATGCAACTGTTTCATCAGTCGGTGGTGGGCTTCCTTCACCGCCTCGGCGTCGGCGCCGGGTTGCAGCCCCAGGATCGCATAGGCCTCGTCGACCGTGACGTCGCTTCCCGCGCTGGGCTGCGACTCGCGCCGTCCCCCACTCGCTGGCCATCTCGTCGTGCCAATTGGAGCGGACGCGGTCGAGATAGGCTTCGACCAGGCGCGCGCCTTCCTCGTCCTCGGCGCGGCATTCGCGCAATAGAGCCAGCAATTCCGGAGGCCGCAGCTCGGCGAGCCGCATGCCGGCAAAGCGGCCGTGCAACACCGTGCCGGTCATGTTGCCGGTGTCGTGGTCGAGGCTCATGCGAACGAAAGCGGTCTCGACCGTGGAGGTGCCGCCGGTTTGCGGCCCGCGCATCCCGCCCACCGCCGAGCGCAGCCGGCGCAACAGCGGCCAGAGCGGGATCAGCGGCACGAAGTAGAACGCCGCCCGCCCCTCGCTCAATACGAGAAGCGCCAGCCCGGCCAGCACCGCGAGCGCGAGGCCGCCCCATTTGACCGTGCGCGCGAGCTGCGCCGGATCGGCGCTGGCGAACAGGTAGATCAGCAGCAGAAGGCCACACAGGATCGCGACGCCGCCGAAGAGAAGGAGCATCGGCGCCGCGCGTCCGCGCGCCTACCCGCGCAGCTGCGCGGTCAGCCGCAGCACCTCGCCGCCCTTCTTGTCGCCATAGGCGACAAGCGCGCGATAACCGCCGGCGGCGTAGACAGCGATCGCGCCGAGCAGGTCCCGGAGGCGCTCGGCGCTGCCGGCGTCAAACCGCAGATAGGCGCCGCGCGACAGCTTGGCGATCTGCTGAAAGGCGTTTGCGGCGACCGGGCTGTGCCCCTCATGGAACAGGAAGACCGGCACGCCGTTAAGCCCCAATTCACCGGCGAGCTGGCACAGGTGATCGATATTCTCCTCCATCGCGTCGCCGACAAAGACCAGGGCGTTGACCCGCTGCTTCTTGGTCTCGCCGAGGGCGTGGGCGAGCACCCGCTCGATCTGGGTCTCGCCGCCGACGCACGAGACCGCGCGCATCACCCGGTGCAGGTCGGCGGCGTTCGACATCCAGCGGCTTGCCTTGCATTCGTTGAAGCCGCGGTAATAGACGAGCTTGACGTCGAGCCCGCCCAATGCGGCGGTGGCCTCGAACATCTCGCCCTGGAGACGGCAGGCGTGGTCCCAGGTGGGCTCGCGGCTCGCCGTCGCGTCGAGCGCGAAAATCAGCCGGCCGCGGCCGCCGGACGGACGCGCCGTCGGCGCGCGCTTGAGGTCGCGCAGAAACGCATCCACCTCGGCGGACCGGGATTCTGCCGGTAGCTGGCGCTTGTCGTCGTCGCTCATTATTGGTCCATCACGCCGGCCGCAGCCAGACCGCGGTGTCGTGAAACACCGCGCCGCCGCCCGGCAGGCCGCGGTCGGCGCTGGTCAGCAGATTGATGCCGACGCCCTCGACGAAGGCGTGGTTGGGCCACAGCCCTTCCACGATAACGACGCGGCGCTGCATTCCGGCGAAGGCGCGGGCATGGACGACGACGCTGCCCTTGGCGTTGCCGATGCGAACGGGCTCGCCGTCGGCAATGCCGAGGGCGGCGAGCGCGGCGGGATGGACGAGCGCGGTCGGCCGCCCCTCGCGGGCGATGCCGGCCGGGATGTTGTTGAAGCTGGTGTTGAGGAACGAGCGCGACGGTGCCGGAATCAGGCGGAACGGCCGCTCCGGGTCGCCATCGTCGAGCACCGCGACATGGTCGGGGAACGCGGGCAGCTCGGCGTGCGCGCGGCCGAAGGCGGCCCAATCGGCGCGGAAATGGAATTTCCGGTCCGGATGGCCGAAGCCGTCGAGGAAATGCCCCTTCTCGAAGCCCGGCCAGCAATCGAGCCAAACGCCTTCCTCGAAAGCTTCCGGCCCGGGCAGCCCGCTCGCCCGCAACAGGCGCTCGATCAGTTCGACGGCGCTCAGCGCAAAGCCGGGGTGGGACGCCCCGAGCCGCCGGGCGAGGCCGCAGATCACGTCGTGGTTCGAGCGGCACTCGGCGTAGGGCGGCACGATCGCCCGGCCGATCTGCAGAAACGTGTGGCCGCCGGCGGTGTAGATGTCGTCGTGTTCGAGAAAGGTCGTCGCCGGCAACACGATATCGGCCATCGCCGCGGTCTCGGTCAGGAACTGCTCGTGCACGCAGACGAACAGATCGTCGCGGCGGAAGCCCTGATGCACGAGCCGCGATTCGGGCGAGACGACCATCGGGTTGGTGTTCTGGATCAACAGGGCGGTGACTGGCGGGCCGTCGCCGAGGTCGCGCCGGTCGCCAGTCAGGATCGGCCCGATGCGCGACTGGTCGAGGACGCGGGTCGCCGGGTCGACGACGTCGAGCCCCTCGATCAGCGACAAGTCGAGCGGCAGCATGCCGTGGTTCGAGTAATGCGCGCCGCCGCCCTCGTGTGCCCAGGCGCCGGTCACCGCCGGCAGGCAGGCCACGGCAAACACCTGCACCGCGCCGTTGCGCTGGCGCGAGAAGCCGTAGCCGAGCCGGATGAAGCTGCGCTTCGTCTGCCCGTAGAGACGCGCGAACGCGATGATCTGCGCCTCGGGGAGGCCGGTGATGCGCGCCGCCCATGCCGGGTCGCGGTCGCGCAGATGCGCTTCGAGCCCGGCCGGGTCGTCGGTGTAGTCGGCGAGATAGGCGCGGTCGGCGTAGCCCTCGTTGAACAGCACGTGCATGACGGCGCAAGCGAGCGCCGCCATCGGTGCCGGGCAATGGCGCGAGGTGCAGGTCGGCGACCGCCGCGGTGGCGGTGCGGTAGGGATCGACGACGACCAGCCTGGCGCCGCGCTCCTTCCGGGCCGCCGCGACATGGCTCATCACATTGACCTGGGTCGAGACCGGGTTGCCGCCCCAGATCACGACGAGGTCGGATTTGGCGATCTCGCGCGCATCGACGCCGCGCTTCGTGCCGACCCCGGCGAGCCAGCCGGTGTCGGTCAGGACGTTGCAGATCGTCGAGTGCTGGCGCGAATAGCGCATTGCGTGGCGCAGCCGGTTGATCCCGTCGCGCTGCACCCGCCCCATCGTGCCGGCGTAGTAATGCGGCCACACCGCCTCCGGGCCGTGGCGCTGTGCCGCTCGCCTCAGCTGCTCGGCGACCTCGTCGAGCGCGTCGTCCCACCCGATCGGCACGAAGGCGGCACTGCCGCCGCCCTTCTCGCCGACCCGGCGCAACGGCACCGACAGGCGCTCGGGGTGATGCTGGCGTTCGGCGTAGCGGGCGACCTTGGCGCACACGACCCCCTGCGTGTAGGACTGGCCCGCCGCGCCGCGCACCCGCCCGATTCGCCCGCCGTCGATGCGCTCGACCGCAAGCGCGCAGGCGCTCGGACAGTCGTGCGGGCAGACGCTGTAGGCGATGTCGAGCGGCAAGGGCCAACCCCGATGCGCGGTTTGTTGCCGCACTATAAACCGCTGCGCGGCGCGCCGATACGGCGCCCCGCAGGCCTGCGGGGTCACGTCGGCGGCAGGCCACCCGTCTGGCGCAGGGCTTCGCCGAGGGCGATTGCGGCGGCGAGCGCGACGTTGAGCGAGCGGGTTCCGGCGGCGAGCGGGATCACCACCCGGGCGGCGGCGGCGCGATGCACGAGGTCGGGTACTCCGGCGCTCTCCCGGCCAAGAAGCAGCGTATCGCCGGCGGCGAACGCAAAGCGGTGATAGGGGATCGTCCCGCCGGTCGTCAGCAGGACAAGGCGCGAAGCGGCGTCACGCTCGGCCAGGAAGGCATTCCACGAGGCATGGCGGCGAACCTGGGCCCGCGCCGCGTAATCGAGCGCCGCCCGCTTGACCCGCCGGTCGTCGAACACGAAGCCGAACGGCTCGATCAGGTCGACCGCCACCCCAAAGCATGCGGCAAGGCGCAGCACTGCTCCGGTATTCTGCGGAATATCCGGCTCGAACAGAGCAAGTCGCAAATCAGCGTTCCATCCAGGCTTGCGCACAATGGCCGGGCATTATACGAACGTGCATTGAGCCGGCTTTGCTGCCGTTTTATGCGGCAGTCTGTCGCATAGTTCGGCTTCTTCAACGGTATAGCTTGCCGCTCCGGTCGCCGCCGGGCGGTCAGCGGGGGACTGACGGGGAATTGGATGGTCGATACGGCGCAATCGCACGTTGACGATGGGCACGGCGCCGGCACGCGCCGCGATTTTCTGATCCTGAGCGCGGGGGCGCTTGGCGCAATCGGCGCGGTGGTCTCGATCTGGCCGTTCGTCGACAGCCTCAACCCGGCGCGCGACACGTTGGCGCTGTCGAGCACCGAGGTCGATTTGGCGCCCGTGCAGGTCGGCCAGCGCCTGACGATCGCCTGGCGCGGCAAGCCGGTCTTCACCTCGCACCGCACGCCGCAGGAGATCAAGGCCGCCCAGGATGTCGACGCGGCGACCCTGCGCGACCCGCAGACCGACGCCGAGCGCGTCCAAAAGCCGGAATGGCTCGTCGTCGTCGGGGTGTGCACGCATCTCGGGTGCATCCCGCTCGGCCAGAAACCGGGTGACGATCGCGGGCCTTACGGCGGCTGGTTCTGTCCGTGCCACGGCTCGATCTACGATACGTCGGCGCGGATTCGGCAAGGTCCGGCACCGCTCAACCTGGTTGTGCCGCCCTACAAATTCACTTCCGCAACCGCCATCAAAATCGGCTAGGGAGCGTCATGGCCGTCTCGTCACACGGCGCCGCGACCGGCGCCTCCGCCCCGCCGCCGAGCACCAGCCTCGGACGGCTCGTCCGCTGGGTCGATTACCGCCTGCCGTTCGTCGCGCTTTTCGAGCGCGAACTCACGGAGTATCCGACCCCGCGCAACTTGAACTATTGGTGGAATTTCGGCTCGCTCGCCGGGATCATCCTTGTCATCATGATCGTGACCGGCGTGGTGCTCGCGATGCACTACACGCCGAATGCGACGCTCGCCTTCGATTCGGTGCAGCGCATCATGCGTGACGTGAATTATGGGTGGCTGATCCGCTATATCCATATGAACGGCGCGTCGATGTTCTTTCTGGTGGTCTACATCCACTTATTTCGCGGGCTGTATTACGGCTCCTATAAATACCCGCGCGAGCTGTTGTGGATCCTCGGCATCGTGATCCTGCTGCTGATGATTGCCACGGCCTTCATGGGCTATGTGCTGCCGTGGGGGCAGATGAGCTATTGGGGGGCGACCGTCATCACCAACCTGTTCTCGGCGATCCCGGTCGTCGGGGACAAGATCGTGACGCTGCTGTGGGGCGGGTTCACGGTCGGCAACCCGACCCTCAACCGCTTCTTCTCGCTCCATTATCTGCTGCCGTTCGTGATTGTCGCCGTGGTCATGCTGCATCTTGTTGCGCTGCATCAGCACGGCTCCAACAACCCGCTCGGCATCGACAAGCGGGGTCCGCAGGACACGATCCCGTTCCATCCGTACTACACGGTCAAGGACATGTTCGGGCTGTGCGTGTTCCTGCTGCTGTTCGCCGCCATCGTGTTCTACGCGCCGGAATATTTGACGAGCCCGGACAACTCGATCCCGGCCAACCCGATGGTCACGCCCAACCACATCGTGCCGGAATGGTATTTGCTGCCCTATTACGCGATCCTGCGCTCAGTGCCGAACAAGCTGCTCGGCGTGATCGCGGCGTTCGGGTCCATCCTGCTGCTGTTCGTGGTGCCGTGGCTCGACACCTCGCCGGTGCGCAGCGCCCGCTTCCGCCCGATCTACAAGGTCATCTATTGGCTCCTGCCGATTGACGTGATCGCGCTCGGCTGGGTCGGCGCCAATCCGCCCACCGGCACCGTTGTGATGGTCGGGCATATCGCGACCTTTTATTACTTCCTGCACTTCCTGGTGCTGATGCCACTGATCGGCAAGATCGAGCGGCCCCGGCCGCTGCCGATCAGCATCAGCGCCGCTGTGCTCGGACCGACGGAGACGCGTTGAGATGGCAAGAGCTGTCGCCGCCGCCCTGCTAGCGGCCCTGGCCTTTGCCGGCGTTGCCGGTGCGGCCCGCGCCCAGGAAGCCAAGGAGCCGCCGCACCAGCAATGGTCGTTTGAGGGCGTGTTCGGGACCTACGACCGCGCCGCCCTGCAGCGCGGCTTTCAGGTCTACAAGGAGGTCTGTTCCGCCTGTCACGCGGTCGAGCACCTGTATTTCCGCGATCTGACGCAGATCGGCTACAGCGAAGACCAGGTCAAAGGCATCGCTGCGCAATACCAGGTGACCGACGGGCCCAACGACCAGGGGCAGATGTTTCAGCGCCCGGCGCGGCCCTCGGACCCGATTCCCGGCCCGTTTCCGAACGACGAAGCGGCCCGCGCCGCCAACAACGGCGGCCTGCCGCCCGACTTGTCGCTGATCGTCGCTGCCCGCGAAGGCGGAGCCGATTACGTCGACGCGATCCTCAACGGGTTCACGAAAGCGCCGGCCGGATTTGCGGAGGTGGCGGGCACCTACTACAACGAGTACTTCCCCGGCAACCACCTCAAGATGCCGCCACCGCTCAGCCCGGATCAGGTCAAATTCTGCCGACGGCACACCGGCGACGGTGCCGCAGATGTCCCATGATGTCGTCACCTTCCTCGCCTGGGCCTCGGACCCGACGCTGGAGGAGCGGCATCGCATGGGCTTTAAGGTCATCCTGTTCCTGGTCGTTGTGACCGGCGTGTTCTACGCCGCCAAGCGCAAGATCTGGTCGCGCATCAAGCACTGAGCCAGCCGGCACCGATCGAGCGGGACCGAACAAGATTGCGTCGCTTTGCTGGGAATGAGAAAACACGCGCGTAGCGACGCAGTTGAGAGGGCATGACCGGTCGCGTCATCGGCATTATCGGCGGCAGCGGTCTTTATCAGATCGACGGCCTCACCGACGTTGAGTGGCGTCGGACTGAGAGCCCGTTTGGCGCGCCCTCCGACGAACTGTGCTGCGGTATCCTTGACGGGCAGGAAGTGGTGTTTTTGCCGCGACATGGGCGCGGCCACGTGTTGCCGCCCTCGGCGATCAATTTTCGCGCCAATATCGATGCGCTGAAGCGCGTTGGCGTCACCGACATCCTGTCGCTGTCAGCGGTCGGCAGCTTGCGCGAGGATCTGGCGCCCGGCGATTTTGTCGTGATCGACCAGTTCATCGACCGCACCTTCGCCCGCGAGAAGAGCTTTTTCGGCACGGGCTGCGTCGGTCATGTGTCGATGGCGCATCCGGTGTGCGGGCGGGTCGGCGACGCGGTCGCCGCAGCGGCGACGGAGGCTGGGAGCGCGCTGAAGCGCGGCGGCACCTATCTCGTCATGGAGGGGCCGCAATTCTCGACCCGGGCGGAAAGCGAATTCTACCGCGCGCTGGGCTGCGACGTGATCGGCATGACCAACATGCCCGAAGCCAAGCTCGCCCGCGAAGCCGAGATATGCTACGCGACCGTCGCGATGGTCACCGATTACGATTGCTGGCACCCCGGGCACGCGGCCGTCACGGTCGAGATGATCCTGTCGGTGCTGAACGCCAACGCGGCGCGGGCCCGCGCGCTGGTGCGTCAGGTCGTGCCGCTGTTGGCCCGTCACGCCGGGACCTGCCATCAGGGCTGCGACCATGCACTCGACCATGCGCTGATCACCGCGCCCGAGCATCGCGACCCGGCCCTCCTCGCCCGGCTCGACGCTGTTGCCGCGCGCGTGCTCAAGGGGTGAGCGGACGATGAAGGTGGCCGGTCGGCCAATGCGCACGATCTGGCTCGGCGCCGACGGGAAAACGGTCGAGATCATCGACCAGACGCGGCTCCCGCACGAACTCGTCGTCGTGCGCTTGGCGCGGCGTGACGACGTGGCTCGGGCGATCCGCGACATGCAGGTGCGCGGTGCGCCGCTGATCGGCGCGGCGGCGGCTTACGGCATGGCGCTGGCGGTCGCCGAGGACCCGTCCGACGCGGCGATCGCGCGGGCTGCCGAAATTCTCGCCGCGACCCGTCCGACCGCAGTCAATCTCGCCTGGGCGCTCGGCGAGATGCGTCGCACGCTGGCCGAAATTTGCCCGCCGCAGCGCTGCGCCGCCGCATTCGCCCAGGCCGCCGCGATTGCCGAGGCGGATGTCGCGATCAACCGCTCGATCGGCGAGCACGGGTTCTCGCTGATCGAGGCGGCCGCTGCGGCGAAGAGCCGGCAAGGGCCGGTCCAGATCCTGACCCATTGCAATGCCGGCTGGCTCGCTGCGGTCGATTGGGGCACCGCGCTGGCGCCGGTCTACCGCGCCCACGATGCCGGCCTGAAGCTGCATGTCTGGGTCGACGAGACCCGCCCGCGCAATCAGGGTGCGAGCCTGACCGCCTGGGAATTGGGCCAGCACGGCGTGCCGCATACGGTCATCGCCGACAATGCGGGCGGGCACCTGATGCGCCAGGGCGAGGTCGATTTGTGCATTGTCGGCACCGACCGCACGACCGCTACGGGGGATGTCGCCAACAAGATCGGCACCTACCTGAAGGCATTGGCGGCACAGGACAACGGCGTGCCGTTCTATGTCGCGCTGCCGTCGCCGACCATCGACTGGGAGATCGCGGACGGCGCCCGAATTCCGATCGAGCGGCGCGACCCGCGCGAGGTGACGCACATCGCCGGCTGGACGCAGGATGGCCGGCAGGGTCGAGGTGCGGCTGACGCCGGCGGGCAGCCCGGCCGCCAATTTCGCCTTCGACGTGACCCCGGCGCGCCTCGTTACGGCCCTCATTACCGAGCGCGGCGTGTGCCCGGCCTCACGCGAGGGTCTGCTCGGCCTCTTCCCCGAGCGGCGGGCGCGCGGCGCGGCGTGACGATTTTGCGGAGCTGAGATGGAGAACTGGACCGAGACTTACCGTGGCAGCGTACCGCCGTGGGAGTGCGACATCACCGAGCACTTCACGGTCGCTTACTATGCCGAACGGCTCGGCGAGGCCGAGCGCAGCCTGGTCGAGGTGCTGGGATTGCGCGGGTTTTTCGGCGGCGTGCGGTCGCCCCGCCGGTTCACCCTGCGTTTTGCGCGCGAATTGCGCGCCGGCAGCAGCTTTCATGTCGAGAGCGCTGCGATCGGGATGGAGGGCGGCCTGCGTCTCGGCCACCGCTTTATCGACTCGACGAACGGCGAGATTGTGACCTGGGTCGAGGAAGTCTGGGAATTGCCCGCCGGCGCTTTGCCGGCGGAACAGGGCACGGCGATTGCCGGCCGGCTCGGCTTGTGGGAGGGGCCAGCGGCCGAGGAACGCCCCGAGCCCAAAAGCAATGCCGGGTTTATCCCGACCGCACGCGGCCGGGTCAAGCCGAAGGACCTCGATGCCGACGGCCGCTTCAGCCTCGGCGCCATCGTTCACCGCTTCACCGATGCGTCGATGCAATCGGGCGCGGCGATCGGTATGTCGGCGGAGATCCTCGAGCAAAACCGCCGCGGCTTCTCCACTTTCGAACTGGCGCTGCGGGTCTCCGGCGGCTTGGCGCTCGACGAGCCCTATCTGGTCGAGACCGGGATCGCCCATCTCGGCAATTCCTCGATGCGGATGATCCACCGCATGTCCGACGCGCGCAGCGGCGCGCCGGTTGCACAGATGGGGCAATACGGCGTCAACCTTGATCTCGACGCCCGCCGCCCGGCGCGCTGGCCCGACGAGGTCCGCGCCCGTGCCGAGACGCTGGTGATACCGCCCGATTGAGGCTCACAGCAGCAGACCGACGACCGCGCCTGACATGCAGGTCGCCAGCGTGCCCGACAGGATCGAGCGCAGGCCGAGCGCGACGATCTCGGGCCGCCGCTCGGGCACCATCGCGCCCATGCCGCCGATCAGGATGCCGAGGCTGCCGAAATTGGCGAAGCCGCACAGCGCATAGGTCATTATGAGGCGCCCGCGCGGGCCGAGCGCAGCGGCCGGCAGATGCGCGAGGTCGACATAGGCGATGAACTCGTTGAGCACGGTCTTCGTGCCCATCAGCGAAGCGGCGGCAGCGGTCTCCGGGCCGGGGATGCCGATCAGCCACATCACCGGCCGGAAGGCGTAGGCGAACAGGCGCTGCAGGGTCAAGGGCGCGCCGGCGAGGTCCGGCAACAGGCCGAGCGCGCTGTTGGCAAGGCTGACCATCGCGATCATCACGACCAGCATCGCCACAATGTTGAGCAGGAACACGATGCCGTCGCGGGTGCCCTTGGCGACCGCATCCATCGCGCTGACCGGCGGGTCGTCGAGCACGAGCTGCGCGGTCGGCGCTGGGTCCGGCTGAAACGGCACCATCAACGCGGCGATCGCCAACGCCGCCGGGGTGCTGATCACCGCGGCGATCAGGATGTTGCCAAGCGCGTTGGGGATGGCCGAGCCGACCAGCGTCGCATAGAGCACCATGACCGTGCCGGCGATCCCGGCCATGCCGCAACTCATCAGCGCGAACAATTCGCCGCGCGCCAGCTTCAGCAGGTAGGGGCGGATCAACAGCGGCGCCTCGATGTGGCCGACGAAGATGTGCACCGCCGCGCCGAGCCCCAACGGTCCGCCGACCCCGACCGAGCGGCGCAACACCCAGGCGAAACCCTGCACGACCCGCTGCAACACGCCCCAATAGAACAAGAGCGTCGCCAGCGCGCTGATCACCAGCACCAAGGGCAATGCCTGGAAGGCGAAGATGAAGGCGGCGCCCGGTCTGGTCTCGGCGAACGGCAATGGCCCGCCGCCGAGATAGCCGAAGACAAAGCCGGTGCCCGCCTCGGTCGCCTTCTGCAACGCCTCGACCGCGCGGTTGAGCAGCAGAAATGCCGCCCGGGCCGGCGGGAATTTGAGGAATATCAGCGCGAGGGCAAATTGCAGCGCCACCCCGACCGCAACGATCCGCCACGGCACGCGAAAGCGGTCCTCGCTGACAACCCAGGCGAACAGCAGGATCGCGGCAATGCCGAGGAGGCCCCTCACACCGTCGCGACGGCGTTGGCCGGGGAGCCGACGGCGCCGGGCAGGCGCAATGGCGGCGCGGTCAGCAGGAAGCGCGAGCGACCGTTGGCGCGCAGCCAGTCGGCGAGGTCGGAGAGCAGCCAGATCTCGCCGAGATAGACCCCGAGCTTGAACAGGCAATGCGCGTGCAACGGCAGCGAGGCGCACAGATCCTCGCCCTCGCAGGGCCGCGACGGCAGGCCCTCGACCGCGACATTGTCGGAGATCAAAGCCACGAGGCCCGACTTGGTGATCCAATTCAGGATGCGCTCGTCGCGGCCGTCGAGCCCGGCACCGGGATTGGCCTCCACCACAGCGCGGTCGGGGCGCTTCTTCATGTCGAGGATGACCCGGTCGAAGCCGGTGCGCAGGCAAACGAGGTCGCCCTCCTCGACCTCGACCTCGTCATGTTCCATGATCCCCATCAGCTCGTCATAGGAGACGAGCTTGCGGCCACGGCCGAAATGGGCTTCAAGGTCGATCATCACGCCGCGGCCCTGCATGCCGTGTGCCGCCATGTTGTCGATCGCCAGCGCGGTCGCGCCGAGATGGCCGCCCTCGCGTTCTACCACCTGGCCCGCGCGGTACTCGACCGGCCCGGCGATATGCTCACCGGCACGGTAGCCGTTGTAGAAGACGGTCTCGGCCACCCCGTCGCCGTCGGCGTCGAACAACTGCCCGACATGGGCGAGGCTGTCCCACTGCGTCGAATACTGCAATGTCAGCAAGACCTGGTCGTCGTTGATCACGTCGACGAGCCGCGGGTCGTCGCGGCCCAGAGGGTAGGTCATGTTGGGCAGGCCGTTGCGTTCGGTCGGCATCAGCCGGGGCGGATTGCGCCGCGGATTGACGACGGTCTCGCCGGGATAGTCGAGCGGCAGCGACAGGCAGAAGGTCTTTCCCTCCCTCACCTCGGCAACCGCCTGCAGAACCTTCTCCGGGGTCAGCAGGTTGAGGCGACCCAGTTGGTCGTCGGGACCCCAATCGCCCCAGGTCGAGCCGACAGGGCGGCGCTTCCAGCGTGGATTGTCAGGCATTTCAGCTTACCTTGACGAGCTTTTGCAGGCTCCGGAGACCCGGCGGGATCGGCTCGCCCTTGGCGCGGACGCGGCGGCCCCAGTTGGTGAACGAGACTTCGCCGACATAGATGTCGCCGTGCGAATCGACGGCGAGCCCGTGCGGCGACACGAACTGGCCGGTGGCGAGCCCGGCATGCTCGTGGCCGAGCCGCGCCAGGAGTTCCCCTTTGTGGGTGTAGATGCTGACCCGCGGCCCGCAGCCGGGCATGTCGATGTTGACCGCCATGTCGGGTCCGATCTCGCCGACATAAAAGCGCGGCGTGCGTGTGCCGGTTTCCATGCAGAGCCCCGAGGCGCGGTGCATGTTGTTCCACTGCGTCTCGTATTTGCCGTTGCCGTCGAATACCTGGACGCGGTGGTTCTCGCGGTCGGCGACATAGACCCAGCCGTCGGGGTCGCAGCAGATGTTGTGCGGGATGTTGAACTTGCCGGGGTCGGTGCCAGGCTCGCCCCAGGCGCTCACCCACTTGCCGTCCACGGTGAATTTATGGATGCGAGCATTGCCGTAGCCGTCGGAAATGTAGATATGCGACCCGTCCGGCGACATCGCGGTGTGGGTGCAGCGGTGGAACGGCTCGCCGCTCATGTAAGGGGCGGGCTTGCCGGGGATGCCGATGGTCAACAGGATCTTGCCGTCGAGCGTGCACTGGCGGACCGTGTGGTCGGCGTCGTCGGTCAGCCAGATCGTGTCGTCGGGCGCCATGAAAACGCCATGCGCGCGCGGAAAGATTCCCTCACCCCAGGTGCGCAGCAGGTTGCCCGCGCGGTCGAACACGCACATCGGGTGCTTGCCGCGGTTGAAGGCGTAGACGTTGTCGTCTTTGTCGACCCCGACCGCGGCAACATCGGCGTTGAATTCGTAGCCGGGCGGTAGTTTCGCCCAGGCATCGTCGACCTCGTAGCGATAGCCGTCCGTTCCCAGCACGACCGACATGGCGGTTTCCTCCGGTTAAGGTTTTGCGATTATAGAGCCGAGGCGCCCGGCATGCGCAACCGCGCGACATGGCGTAGCGGCCGGGGTTGCGGGCGGGTTGACGGCAGCCCGCCGGAGGCACACATTCGCGACGTGACCATAATGACGCATTGCACCGGCGGGCCGCACATCGGCGGCCGGCGAATTACCGTCCCGGGCCCCAGAAGGACCCGGGTCGTGTCGATTCGCCCAGAGGTTATCAGACCTGCCGAGGATATTCGCGATGTCGTCTCCGATGCAACTTGCCGCCGCGCCCGACGCTGACGGCGATTTTTCCAATCTCACCGTTTCATTCTCCGTCCAGGCCCGCGCGGAACCCGGGGTGATGCCGCGCGTCGTCGAGCTGTTCGCCAAGCGCGGCCTGGTGCCGCACGAATGGCACAGCACGGCGTCGGGCACGCGGCTGTCGATCGATGTGCAGATCGGCGGCCTCGAGCGCGACCTCGGCAATTACATCGCCCGCTGCATGCGCCAGATCGTTGGGGTCGAGACCGTGCTGACCGCCGAGACGGGGGGCGGCGGCTGAGCCTCGCCATGTCCTTCACCGACCATATCCGCGCCTGCAACAATTACGACCGCGCCCGCGTCGTGCCCTTGGTTGCCGGCGCACACCGGGTTGGCTGGCTGCTGCATGACAATGCGGCAGCGCTCGCGCGCTTCCCGCGCGTGTTTGCCGCAGAGGGGAACCGGGTGCGGCTGATCGCAGCCGGCGACGCCGACCAGGTCAGTGCTGCGGTCGACGCGGTGGTCGAGGCGCTCGTCGTCGAAAACCACGTGCCGAAATGGCGCAACGAGACCTTCGACGTGATGCCGCGCTGGGGCGACCCGCCGGTGTTCCGCCTCGACCGCGGCGCCGTACCGTTTTTCGGGACGCGCGCCTACGGGGTACATATCAACGGCTATTGCCGCGTCGGGGGCGAGTTGAAGCTGTGGGTCGGGCGGCGGGCGCCGGACAAGCGGGTGTCGCCCAACAAGCTCGACAACATCGTCGCCGGCGGTATCGGCAACGGCCACGGCATCGTCGCCACCCTCTACAAGGAGGGCGAGGAGGAGGCAAAGATCCCGCCCGAGCTGATCGCGCGCGCGGTGCCGGTTGGCGCGGTCAGCTATCGGATGGAGACCGAGCTCGGCATCCGCGATGACGTGCTGTTTGTCTACGATCTCGAATTGCCGCCCGATTTCGTGCCGCAAAGCGGCGACGGCGAGATCGTCGAATTCATGCTGATGCCGGCGGCAAGCGTTGTCGAACAGGTGCGTAGCACGCATGACTTCAAGTTCAATGTGAACCTGGTGATCCTCGATTTCGCGCTGCGGCACGGGCTCATCGGGGTCGAGCACGCGGAATATCTCGATGTCGCAAGCGGGCTCCACCGCCCGCTCGATTGACCCTCACCCCGTCGCGGCTGCCGCACATATTTCCGCGGGGGTCATCCCGGCCTGCCGCATCGCCCGGACGGTCAGCGCATGGTCGCGCTTGGCGAGGCGACGGCCTTGCGCGTCGGTCAACAGGGCATGGTGCCGGTAATGCGGTGTCGGCAGGCCGAGCAATGCCTGCAGCAGGCGATGAATGTGGGTCGCGGCAAGCAGATCGGCGCCCCGCGTCACCAGCGTCACGCCCTGCAGCGCGTCGTCGACGGTAACCGCGAGATGGTAGCTGGTCGGCACTTCCTTGCGGGCGAGCACGACGTCGCCGAGCGCTGCCGGGTCGGCCGCGACCTCGCTACCATCCTCAAGCCAGGTGAGCCGCCCGGTGCGGGCGAGCGCCGCGGCGACATTGAGGCGCAGCGCGTAGTCCGATGCCATTGCCCGCTTGGCGGCACGTTCGGCCGGCGCAAGGCGACGGCAGATGCCGGGATAGGGCACCCCCAATTCGCCTTGCGGCGCCCCGCCGGCGCGCGCGATCTCGGCCTGGATCTCGCGCCTTGTGCAGAAGCACGGATAGAGCAGCCCCACGGCCTCAAGGCGCGCCAGCGCGGCGCGGTAGTCGGCGAGATGCTCCGATTGGCGGCGCACGGGGCCGTCCCAATCGAGGCCGAGCCAGGCCAGATCCTCGACAATCGCCGCGGCGTATTCGTCGCGGCAGCGGGTCGGGTCGATGTCCTCGAGCCGCAGCAGAAACCGGCCACCAGCATCGCGCGCCGCGCGCCAGCCTTCAAGGGCCGAGCGGACATGGCCAAGGTGCAGGTACCCGGTCGGGCTCGGCGCAAACCGGGTGACGACCGGGTTGGGATTGCTTTCGGTCACGGTGACTCTACGTCGTTTTCATGCCCGGGCTTGGCAGCAATATCCGGGATCGGCTATCCCTGTCGTCGATGTTTCCGTTTCGCAAAAAGAAAGTCGCGCCGATGCTGATGGCCCTGTCCGGCCCGTCCCGCCCGCCGGTTGCCGGCGGCTTGCCCCGCCGCCTAGTGATCCTGCTGCATGGCCTCGGCGCCGACGGCAACGACCTGATCGGGCTGCAGCAATATTGGGGGCGGCTGGTGCCGGAGGCGGAATTCGTCTCGCCGAACGCGCCGTTTCCCTGCGACATGGCGCCCTATGGCTACCAATGGTTCAGCGTGCAGGACCGCAGCCCGTCGTCGCTGCTGGCCGGGGTGCGCGCCGCCGCCCCCTCGCTCGATGCGTTTATCGACGACGCGCTGGAGCAGCGCGGGCTCACCGAGAGCGACGCGGTGCTGGTCGGCTTTTCGCAGGGCACGATGGTGTCGCTGTTCGTCGGCCTGCGCCGCGCGCGCAAGCTGGCCGGCATCCTCGGCTATTCCGGCCGGCTGATCGCGGCCGACCTGCTGCCGAGCGAATTGCGCTCGCGCCCGCCGGTGCTGCTGGTGCACGGCACCGCCGACCCGGTGGTGCCGTTCGAATCGATGGCCCAGGCCGAGGCGGCGCTCAAGCGGGCCGAGGTTCCGGTCGAAACGCTGAGCTGCGTCGGCATCGAGCATTCGATCGACCCGGAGGGGCTGGCGCGCGGCGGCCGCTTCTTGCGCGAGGTCCTCAGCGCTCCGCCTTCTTGAGCGTGTCCTGATCGCGCTGCAGCAGCGGCGCGAGCACCGCTTTCATCTTCGCGGAATCCCAGGCGGCGGGGCCTTCGATCTTGCCGACGATCCGCCCCTTGGCGTCGAGCACGATGCTGGTCGGCAGGCCGCGCGCCTTCAACGCGTGGATGAAGCTGGTTTTGGGGTCGAGATAGACCTTGAGGTGAGTAAGCTTCAGCTTCTTGATAAACGGTGCGACGCGCTCGGCGCCGCCGCGGTCCTCCGAGACCGCCGCGACGGTAAGCCGGCCGGCGAGATCGGCCTGCAGCCGGTCGAGCGACGGCATCTCGCGCAAGCAGGGCTGGCACCACGTCGCCCACAGATTGACGACGGCCGGCTTGCCGATAAAGTCGCCGAGATTGGCCGGCTTGCCGGCGGCATCGGTGAAGGCGACCTCCGGCGCTGGCTGCGGCGGCGTGACCGGGATAAACTCGCCGATCTTGATCCCATCCTCGTCGGCGGAGGCGGCCGACAGCGCGAGCAGGAGGACGAGCGCAACGGTGCCGAACCAAGCCAAACCCGAGGCTAATCCCCCGCCAAATCCCCCGGCCAATCTGATGTGGGGGGGCCGCTTTGCCGCCGGCCCGGCCGCGATCATGCGCCGCATCAATGCCTCGATCGATTTCGACAAGCGCCTGTGGGCCGAAGACATCGCCGGCTCCCTGGCGCATTGCGCGATGCTCGTCGCGCAAAACATTCTGGCGCCCGAAGATGGCGCCGCGATCGCGCGGGGTCTAGAGCAAATCCGCAGCGAGATCGCGGCCGGTACCTTCGCGTTCAGCGAGGCCAACGAAGACATCCACCTCAACATCGAGGCGCGGCTCGCCGAATTGATCGGCCCCGTCGCCGGGCGGCTGCACACCGCGCGATCGCGCAACGACCAGGTGGCGACCGATTTCCGCCTGTGGGTGCGCGGCGCGATCGACCGCCTCGACGTGGCGATGCGGGAATTGCAGGCGGCGCTGATCGACCAGGCCGAGGCGCATGCCGACGCGGTGATGCCCGGCTTCACCCATCTGCAGATCGCCCAGCCGGTAACGCTGGGCCATCACCTGCTGGCCTATGTCGAGATGCTCGGGCGCGATCGCAGCCGGCTCGCCGATTGCCGCCGGCGCCTCAACGAGTGCCCGCTCGGCGCCGCGGCACTGGCCGGCACCCCGTTCCCGATCGACCGTGAGGCAACCGCCGTGGCGCTCGGCTTCGACCGGCCCGCGGCCAACTCCCTCGACGCCGTGTCGGACCGCGACTTCGCGATCGAGTTCCTCGCCGCCGCCGCGCTTGCCGGCACGCACCTGTCGCGCTTTGCCGAGGAGATCGTGTTGTGGGCGAGCGACGGGTTCGGCTTTATCAAGCTCAGCGACGCCTTCACCACCGGCAGCTCGATCATGCCGCAGAAGCGCAACCCCGATGCGGCCGAGCTGGTGCGCGCCAAGACCGGCCGGCTCAATGGCTCGCTTGTTGCACTGTTGACGGTGATGAAAGGGCTGCCGCTCGCCTATCAAAAGGATATGCAGGAGGACAAGCTGCCGGTGTTCGAGGCGGCCGATGCGCTTGAACTGTGCCTGGCGGCGACCGCCGGCATGGTCGGCGACATGCGGCCCGATCGCGCTCGGTTGCGGCAGGCGGCAGCGCGCGGCTTCAGTACCGCGACCGACCTTGCCGACTGGCTGGTGCGTGTCCTCGGCGTGCCGTTCCGCCGCGCCCACCACATCACCGGCGAGATCGTCAAGCGCGCCGAGGCCCTCGGCTGCACCCTCGCCGAATTGCCGCTCACCGAGTTGCAGGCGATCGAGCCGGCGATCACATCGGCGGTGTTTGCGGCGCTCGATATCGAGCGCTCGGTTGCCGGCCGCACCAGCTTCGGCGGCACCGCGCCCATACGCGTGCGGGAGGCTGCCGCCGCGGCGCGCCGGAGGTTTCTCGCATGAGCCGCAAAATCGCCTGCATTCTGGTGCTGTTCCTGGTCGCCGGGGCACTCGCCGGGTGTGGCCGCAAGGGAGACCCGCAGCCGCCGCCGGGCGTGCCCAACACGTTTCCCAGGACCTACCCGAGTGAATGAGTTTTTTCCGTACCGCGACGGTGAGCTGTACGTCGAAGGCGTGCCGGTCGGGCATATTGCTGCTTCGGTCGGCACGCCGTTTTACGTCTATTCCGCCGGGATGCTCGCCACACGCTACCGCGACTTCGCTGCGGCCTTTGCGCCTTCCGCCCCGCTGATCTGCTACGCGGTCAAGGCCAATTCAAACCTCGCGGTGCTGCGCCTGTTGACCGGGCTCGGGGCCGGTGCTGATGTCGTGTCGGAAGGCGAATTGCGCCGGGCCCTGGCGGCCGGTATCCCGCCGCAGCGTGTCGTCTTCTCCGGCGTCGGCAAGACCCGTGCCGAGATCGAGGCCGCGCTCGCCGCCGGGATCCATCAGATCAACGTCGAGTTGGTGCCCGAGCTGCGGCGCCTGAGCGCAGTCGCGGCGGCGCGCGGCGCGACGGCGCGCGTCGCGATCCGCGTCAACCCCGACGTCGACGCGTTGACCCACGCCAAGATCGCCACCGGCAAGAAGGAAAACAAGTTCGGCATCGACATCGACGAAGCCGCCGAAGCCTACCGGCTGGCGAGCGACCTGCCCGGCATCGAACCGGTCGGCCTCGCGGTGCATATCGGCTCGCAGCTCGTCGCTCTAGCGCCGTTCCGCCGGGCGTTCCAACACCTTGCCGAGCTGGTGCTCGAATTGCGCGACAGCGGGCTGGCGGTGCGCCGGCTCGACCTCGGCGGCGGCATCGGCATCCGCTACCATGCCGAAAGCCCGCCGGAGCCGAGCGCCTACGCGGCGCTGGTGCGCGAGACCCTCGGGCCGCTCGGGCTCGACCTTGCCGTCGAGCCGGGTCGGGTATTGTGCGGTCCGGCCGGGCTGCTGGTCGCCCGCGTGGTTTACGTCAAGCAGGGGACGCTAAGGCGCTTCGTCATTCTCGATGCTGCGATGAACGACCTGATCCGGCCGGCCCTGTATGACGCGTGGCACGACATCGCGCCGGTGCGACTGCCGGCTCCGGGCGCCGTGCTTAGCCCGGCCGATGTGGTCGGCCCGGTATGCGAGACCGGCGACACCTTCGCCACCGAGCGCGATCTGCCGCCGCTCGCCGAGGACGACCTCGTGGCGCTGACCAATGCCGGCGCCTACGGGGCGGTGATGAGCTCGACCTACAACAGCCGCCTGCTGGTGCCCGAGGTGCTGGTGTCTGAGGGCCGCTTTGCGGTGATCCGGGCGCGGCCGAGCTATGAGGCGATGCTGGGCGCGGACGCCGTGCCCGAGTGGCTCGACGAGGCCGGCGGCGACGCACCGACACGATCGCGAGGTGCCGCATGAGCCTGCTGCACGCGTCCCGCTCGTCGCGAACCCGATCGCCGCAAGAGGCGCAGGGTCTCGGGGCGCGCCTGCGGCTGGCCCGCGCCGCGCTGGTGTGGGAACGGATCTGGCCGGCAGCCTGGCCGGCGCTGTGCGTCCTCGGCGTCTTTGGCATCGCGGCGCTGTTCGACCTGTTGCCGGCATTGCCGGGCGAGGCGCATGCCGGCATGCTCGCCGCTTTTGCCGTGGCCTTCGCCGGGGCGGCGGCGTGGGGCGCGCGCGCAGCCGCCTCGGGCGCGTGGCCCGACCGCGATGCGGCGCGGCGCCGCATCGAACAGGCGAGCGGCATGTCGCACCGGCCGCTGCAAGCCCTCGCCGACCGCCCGAGCAGTTCGCTCGACGCCCCGGCCGCCGCGTTGTGGGAGGCGCATCGGCGTCGCATGATGGCGCTGGCGCGCCGGCTGCGCGTCGGCTGGCCGGCCGCGAGCCTGGCGCGCCGCGACCCGTGGGGGATGCGCTCGGTCTTGACGATCCTGCTGCTGCTCGGCGCGATCGATGCCGGGGGTGACTGGCGCGACCGGCTGGTGCGCGCGCTCACGCCAGCGTTCGGCGGCGGGCCGGCTGCGGTCGCGGCGAGCTTCGACATGTGGCTGACGCCGCCCGACTATACCGGGTTGCCGCCGCAATTCCTGCGGGCCGGCGACACTGCGACGATTGCGGTGCCAAGCGGCAGCGCGCTGCTGGCCCAGGTGCATGGCGGCGACGGCCTGCCGCGTCTCGCGGTCGACGGCAAGCCGCGCGATTTCACGGCGGTCGACAAGGCCAATTTCCGCTTCGAGACGAAGCTGAGCAGCGGCACGCTGCTGGCGCTGTTGCAGGGCGGCAGCGTGCTCGGGCGCTGGCCGATTACGATCGTGCCGGACCACCCGCCGGCGATCGCGTTCGCACGGCCACCTTCGGGAACGCCGCGCGCCGCTCTGCGCCTCGATTACGCGGCGAGCGACGATTACGGCGTCGAGGCGGTGAAGGCGGTGATCCGCCGCCAGGGCAGCAAGCCCAGGGCGACCGCGAAGGCGTCGCCCGAAGCGCCGATCGAGCTCGAACTGCCGCTGCCGGGGCTGCATCTCAAAAAAGCCGACGCGACCAGCTATCACGATCTATCGCCGCATCCCTGGGCCGGCCTGCCAGTCGAGATCCGGCTGGTCGCGACCGATGCGCTGGGCCAGACCGGCGAGAGCGACCCGGTTCGCATGGTGCTGCCCGAACGCGTGTTCCACAACCCGGTGGCGCGCGCGATCATCGACCAGCGCAAGGAGCTGGCAAAGGACGCCTCCTCCGCCGAGCCGGTGGCCGAGATCCTCGGCGACCTCAACAAGCGCCCTGCCCTCTACCGTGACGACGCCGTGGTCTATCTGGCGTTGCGGTTCGCCCAGCAGCGGCTGCGGCACGAGAAGGGCAGCGCGATGATCGGCGCGGTCGAGCAGCTGCTGTGGGACACCGCGCTGCGCATCGAGGACGGCAACATGTCGCTGGCCGAGCGCGACCTGCGCCACCTCCAGCAGAAGCTGCAGGACGCGCTCGCCAAGGGCGCTCCCGATGCCGAGATCGAGCAGCTGATGCAGCAGCTGCGCGAGGCGATGGATCGTTACATGCAGGCGCTGGCGCAGGACATGCAGCGCCATCCGAACCGGGCGACCAGCCCGGTCGACCCATCCAAGGTGCTCACCAGCCGCGACCTCGAGCGCATGCTCGATCGCGCCCGCGAGCTGGCGCGCAGCGGCGACCGCGAACAGGCCCGCGAGATGCTGTCGCAGTTGCAGAACATGCTGGAAAACCTGCGCACGGCGCGCCCCAGCCAGATGCAGCAGCGCGGCGCCAGCGAGGCGCAGCAGATGATGCGCGGCCTACAGAAATTGATGCAGCAGCAGCAACAACTGCTCGATCGCAGCTTCCGAGCCCAGCGGCGCCAGGGCCAGCCGGGTCAGCCGGGCGAGCAGGACCGCGCCGGCCAGCCCGGTCGGCAGCCGGGGGAGCAGGCGGATGACGGCGAGCCCGGCGGCTCGGCCGATGAGGCCGGGCAGCAGGAGGCGTTGCGCCACCAGCTGGGCGATATGATGCGCCGGCTCGGCGAGGGGACGGGCGATATTCCGGAGCCGTTCGGCCGGGCCGAGCGGGCAATGAACGACGCCGCCGGGGCGTTGCAGCAGGGCCAGCCGGGCGCGGCGATCGGGCCGCAAACCGAGGCACTCGACCAGCTGCAGCAGGCGGCGCACGATTTTTCCCGGCAATTGCAGCGGCAGATGGGCAAGGGGGGCGCGCCCAATGACGAGTTCGGCGCCACCGATCGCAGCAGTCGCGACCAGGGCGAGCGCGACCCGCTGGGCCGGCTGCTGCCGAGCAACGGCACGTACGATCAGAGCGACGTTAGGATCCCGGACGACAACATTCTGCAAAAATCGCGGCAGATCCTTGACGAGCTGCGCCGCCGCGCCGGCCAGCGCGACCGGCCGGAGATCGAGCTCGATTACATCGACCGCCTGCTGAAGCGCTTCTGACGCGGGGCCGGCAGGCACCGGGTCAGGACGTGACGGGCTCGACGATCAGCCGCGTGCCGTGAACCGCGCTGACGACCACCGGCGTGCCGTCGGCGAGATCGGGTCCGCCGGCAAGCCAGACGCTGTCGCCCACCCGCACCTTGCCGCGCCCGTTGTGAAGGGCCTCGCAGACAAAGCCGCGCGCGCCGAGCATCGCCAGGTCGCGCTCGTTGAGCGGGCTTTCCCGCCGCTGCTGCCGCTGGCGAACCTGGCGATAGACGAAATACCCAACGATGCAGCTAAGCCCTGAGGCGAGCGCGAAGGTCGCCAGCTGACCTTCGAGCGAGGCGCCGAACACAGCGTGGACGAGACTCGTCAGCGCCGCGCCGAGGGCAACCCAGATCAGGTAGCTGCCCGGGACGTGCATCTCCGCCAGTGCGAGCAGCCCGGCCAGGACGATCCAGGCCCACCAGGCGACAGCCATGCCGCGTGCTTTCCTATTCCGCCGGCCTATTCCGCCCGTTGCATCGCGCTCTTGGCGAGTTCGGCGATGCCGGCAATCGTGCCGACGAGACCGCTGGTTTCCATCGGCATCAGCACCAGCCTGGCGTTCGGCGACTGCCCGATCTGGGTCATCGCCTCGACGTATTTCTGGGCGATGAAGTAGTTGAGCGCCTGCACATTGCCTTCCGAGACCGCCTTAGAGACCGCGGTGGTGGCGATGGCCTCGGCTGCGGCGAGCCGCTCGCGCGCCTCGGCATCGCGCTGCGCTGCCGCCAGGCGCCCTTCGGCGGCAAGGATCTGCGCCTGCTTCGTGCCCTCGGCTTCGAGAATCGCGGCCTGCTTGACGCCCTCGGCGCGCAAAATCGCGGCGCGCCGTTCGCGGTCGGCGGTCAGCTGCTTGGACATCGACTCCTGGACATCCTCGGGCGGCCGGACATCTTTCAGCTCGACGCGGGTGATCTTGGTGCCCCACGGCTCAGTGGCCGCATCGAGCACGCGCAGCAGCCGCTCGTTGATCTCGTCGCGCTTCGACAGGGTCTCGTCGAGGTCGAGGGCGCCGATCGCCGTGCGGATGTTGGTCATCGTTATGTTGGTCACCGCCTGTTCGAGATTGCGCACCTCGTAGGCGGCGCGGCTGGCGTCGATGATCTGATAGAACACGATGCCGTCGACGACGACCGAGGCGTTGTCCTTGGTGATCACGTTCTGGGCCGGGATCTCCAGCACCGTTTCCTGGACGTTCATCTTGCGCCCGATGGCGTCGATGAACGGGTTGATCAGGTGCAGGCCCGGCGACAACGTGACGCGGTAGCGCCCGAACCGCTCGACCGTCCATTGAAAGCCCTGCGGCACGGTGCGCACGCCGCGCGCGATGACCGCCAGAACGATGATCGCGAGGACGATCAGAAAGATCAGGAACCCTATTCCCGGCATGTCTCCCTCCCTGCGGATCGAGCGGTGTCGCGGCGCGACGGCGCCGCCTGTCCGCCGTGGCGGTTTGTCGCGGCACCCGCCGCGCTCACTGTGTCGCGAAGGTTACCGCCACTCCGGTTGCGGTGATGCTGGGATGGTCGAATGTTGTGTTGAAATGCGCCGTGCCGTTGGGCGCGAGGACGTCGATCGGAGCGTCAATCACCTTGGAAACGAGATCGACCTTGTTGCCGTCCTGCAAGGTCACGCGCAATTGCGGCACACGCCGGGGCTCGGCGGCACTATTGAAGATGTCGCCGGTGATAACCAGCGAATCGGGGGTTCGCCGCGGTGTTACCGTGACCTTGAGCCCGGCGCCCGGCGGTTCGGCGAGATGGAGCGCCACGTAGACGCGGTTTGTCGCCGGCCATGTCGCCTCGACCCGGTCGCGCGCCAGGATGGCAATCAGTACCAAGCCGCAGGCAAGGACCAGGACCCCGAGACTCTGGGCTCTCCTTCGGCGCCCGCGCGCCGCCGCCGGCAGCTCGACCGCGACCGACGGGCGCGGCAGCGCGCTCGGGCCCGCGGGATGAGTTGGCGCAGCAGTTCCGGGCTCGGGCCGCAACGCCTCCGCACGCGGCGCGGCGGACGCCCGCGGCTCGGCGGCAGTCCGAGCCGCGGCGGCTTCGGTTGCCGCCGCCACCTCGGCCACCGCCGCCTGGATGGCCGCCCCCTCGGGGCTGAATTGCCAGACGTTGCCGCAGCTGGCGCAGCGTACGCGGCGGCCGCCGGCCCCGCCGAGAGCAGCATCATCGACGAGGTAGCGGGTCTCGCAGGCGGGGCAGATGACGATCATGGACTGCGCTGAAACTCGGAGCTGTCTTATTGTTCAGCAGGATGATCCCGGATTTGTGCCCGCTTGTCGATCATCCCCAGGGTCAGACGCAGGGTCGGTAGCCGGAGCGGCCTCCAGAGGCTGCGGCGGCATCGGGAATGCGGCCCGAACGAGGTCTGCGGCGGCTGGCGATAGCGGCTTGACTCGACGACTCCCGGTCGGCAGCTTCGCCGCAACAGAGAGCGTGGGAGGAGGGGTGCCGATGCACGGCTCGTGCGGGTTCCGGCCAATGGCGAGGGATCATGGCTAGTGCCGCGTCGACGACAATGCGCGCGCCAGCGGCAAGGGCCGCTTCCCTCTCCCCGCTGCTCGAAATCCGCGACATCGCGGTGCGGTTTGGCGGCATTGTCGCCCTCGACGGCGTCTCCTTCACCCTGGAGGCCGGCCAGATTCTGGGCCTGATCGGCCCGAACGGCGCCGGCAAGACCACCCTGTTCAACTGCGTCAGCCGGCTCTACACGCCCAATCGGGGTGACATCCTGTTCGAGGGACGCTCGATGCTCGGGCGCCCGCCGCACCGCATTGCCGAGATCGGGATCGGCCGGACCTTCCAGAACCTCGCTTTGTTCGGCCCGCAATCGGTGCTCGACAACGTGCTCCTCGGCGGCCACGCCCACAGCCGCGGCGACTTCGTCAGCGACATGCTGCGCCTGCCGTGGGTCGGCCGACAGGAAGCGGCGCTCACCGAGACCGCCTGGTCGCTGCTCCATATGCTCGACCTCGAAGACGTGGCGCTGCGCCCGGCGGCCGGCCTGCCGCTCGGGACGCGCAAGCGGGTCGAGCTGGCGCGCGCGCTCGCCGGGCATCCGAAGCTATTGCTGCTCGACGAGCCGGCCGGCGGGCTCAACCACGGGGAGGTCGCCGAACTCGGCGTGCTGATCCGCCGGGTGCGCGACGAGCGCGACGTCACCGTGCTGCTGGTCGAGCACCACATGAACCTGGTCATGTCGGTGTCCGACAAGGTGGTCGCGCTCGATTTCGGGCGCAAGATCGCGGAGGGGACGCCCGCGGAGGTACAGCAGGACCCGGCGGTGATCGAGGCCTATCTCGGCACCGGCGCCAGCGGCCAAAAGCAGCTGGTCGACGGGATTGCCGCGCGATGATGCTCGAGGTCGACGGTCTCGACGCGTTCTACGGCGAGCAGCAGGCATTGTTCGGGGTCGGCTTCGGCCTCGACGAAGGAGGTGTCCGCACCCTGCTTGGGGCCAATGGCGCCGGCAAGACGACCGTGCTGCGGGCGCTCTCCGGCATGGTCCGCGCGAAAGGCGACATCCGCTTCGACGGCAAGCCCATCGCCGGCTGGGCGACCGAGGACGTCGTGCGTCTCGGCATCGCGCATGTGCCCGAGGGGCGCGGCACCTTTCTGCGGGTCAGCGTCGAGGAGAACCTGCAACTGGGCGCGATGACCCGCCGCGACCGACCCGGCATCGCCGCCGACATCGAGCGGGTCTACCAGCATTTTCCGCGGCTCAGGGAACGGCGGGCGCAGCAGGCCGGCACGCTGTCGGGCGGCGAGCAGCAGATGCTGGCGGTCGGCCGGGCGTTGATGCTGCGGCCGCGGCTGATGCTGCTCGACGAGCCGTCGTTCGGCCTGGCGCCGCTGATCGTCGAGGAATTGTTCGCGATCCTGCGGCGGGTTAATCAGGAAATGGGCGTCGCGATGCTGATCGTCGAGCAGAACGCCGCCCTGGCGCTGGAGCTGGCCGAGCATGCCTACCTGCTCGAAACCGGACGCATCGTAATGGACGCCGCGGCCGCGGTGATCGGCGCCGACGAATCGATCCGCCGCTCCTATCTCGGATATTAGGCGATGCAACTTTTTCTGCAGCAGGTGCTCGCAGGTCTCGCGACTGGCGGGATCTACGCCTGCATGGCGCTCGCGGTGGTGATGATCTACCAGGCGATCGACCATCTCAATTTCGCGCAGGGCGAAATGGCGATGTTCTCGACCTTTATCGCCTGGCAGCTGATGCAGTGGGGGTGGCCCTACTGGCTGGCCTTCGCCGCCACGGTGGCGCTGTCGTTTGTCGGCGGCGTCGCGATCGAGCGGGTGCTGTTTCGGCCGATCCACAATGCGCCGATCCTCTCCAGCCTCGTCGCCTTCATCGCCTTGTTCAGCATTCTCAACAGCGGCGCCGGGTATATCTGGGATTACACGATCAAGACCTTCCCGACGCCATTCGGCAACAAGCCGCTGTTCGGCAACGGACTGATCGACACGCATCAGGCCGGCATGATCGGCGTGACGCTGGGGATGCTCGCGCTGCTTTATCTGTTTTTCCGCGGCACGCGGCTGGGCTTGGCAATGCGGGCGGCCGCTGCCAATCCGGAATCTGCCCGGCTCGTCGGCATCCGCGTCGGCTGGATGACCGCGCTCGGCTGGGGCATGGCGGCGGCGATCGGCGCGGTCGCCGGCATGTTGATCGCGCCCGTTGTGTTCCTCGAACCGAACATGATGCTCGGCGTCCTGTTATACGGGTTTGCCGGCGCCGTGCTGGGCGGCATGACCAGCCCGGCGGGGGCGGTATTCGGCGGCTTCGCGGTCGGCATCATCGAGAATCTGGCCGGCACGTTCATCCCCTATGTCGGGCGCGAACTGAAACTGACGATCGCGCTGGTGCTGATCGTGGCGGTGCTGATGGTCCGGCCGAGCGGCATCTTCGGCCGCCGGGTGGTGACCCGGGTATGACCGTCCCATCGGAGAAGCTGGCCGCCAAGGACGGCCTCGCCTTTGCCGCGGGCGCAGCACGCGAAGGTGCCATGCTCAGCCGTCCCGGTCGCCTGCTGTGGATCGGCGCCGCCGTGATCGGGGCGGCGGCGCTGCCGCTGCTGGTCCACAGCTTCGTCACCTTCCAGCTGACCCAGGTGATGATCTATGCGCTGGCGATCCTCGGCCTCAACCTGTTGACCGGGTATAACGGGCAATTCTCATTGGGACACAGCGCCTTCTACGGGATCGGCGCCTACACCGCGGCGATCCTGATGCACCGCTGGGGCGTCGATTACGTGTGGACGTTGCCGGCGGCGGGGGCGGTGTGTTTCGCGGTCGGCTTTCTGTTCGGCCTGCCGGCGTTGCGGTTGCAGGGCCTCTATTTGGCGCTTGCCACCTTCGCGCTGGCGATCGCGATGCCGCAGATCCTGAAATTCCGCCCGCTCGAAGGCTTTACCGGGGGCGTGCAGGGTCTGGTGATCGACAAGCCGGACCCGCCCTTTGGCCTGCCGATCGACGCCGATCAATGGCTCTACTACTTCACGCTGATCGTCTTGTTGCTGTTGTTCGCCGGCGCGGCGAGCCTGGTGCGCAGCCGCACCGGGCGGGCGATAATGGCGATCCGCGACAACCCGATCGCCGCCGCCGCGATGGGCGTCAACAGCGCCCTCTACAAGACGCTGACCTTCGGCGTCAGCGCCCTTTACACCGGGGTCGCCGGCGCGCTCGGCGCCATCGTCATACAGTTTGTCGCGCCCGACAGCTTCAGCTTCCTGTTGTCGATCTCGTTCCTGGTCGGCCTCGTGATCGGCGGGGTCGGCTCGATCCCGGGGTGTCTGGTCGGCGGGTTGTTCGTGCTGTTCGTGCCCAACATCGCCGAGAGCATATCGACCGGGCTGGCCGGCGTGATCTACGGCATCATCCTGCTGCTGGTGATATTTGCAGTACCCTCCGGTGCCGCCGGCTACCCTCGGCTGATTTGAGAATCCTGGTATGCGGTCACCATCGACCGCTCTAAATACTTTGCTTTGTGGCTCGCATTGGTTTCTATTTCTTGGATTATTGAATGGCGCCTTCTAGCGGCTACCCTTAGCGTGATTTTTTTGTCATGGGTGGTACCTCTGATTGCGCTTATAGCTGCTGCGCATGTTATTATCGCGGCTAAGCGCCTGAGGGATTTGCGCCGTTCTATCTGGTGGAGTGCTCTGCTGCTGCTTCCTGTTTGCAATGGAATATTTATTTTCGGCTGGTGGGGCTTATCGCCGATTTTTTGGGCAACTCCTAGTTCTGTCTTGTTTTTTCGGGTTCTGCCCGCGTGGTCGTTAATTTTCCCAGGATTTGGCTTATTATTCTCATTATTGCTCGCTTTTCCAAAGAGCTGGTCAACACCACATCTCTTACGTCAACGGAGATCGACATGACTCGAATTACTCGCCGCACGATCCTGGCCGCCGCGCCGAGCGCGCTCGCCTTTGCCGCCTTGCCGGCGCTGGCCGCCAAGAAATACGGCCCCGGCGTCACCGACAGCGAGATCAAGATCGGCAATACCGGCCCCTACAGCGGCCCGGCCTCGTCCTACAGCGCTGTCCCCAAATCGCAAGCAGCCTTCTGGAAGATGATCAACGACCAGGGCGGGGTAAACGGCCGCAAGATCAACTTCATCTCGTATGACGACGCGTACACGCCGCCCAAGACGGTCGAGCAGGTCCGCAAGCTCGTCGAGCAGGACAACGTGCTGTGCACGGTCGGCACCCTCGGCACCCCGACCAACAGCGCGATCTGGCACTACATGAACCAGAAAAAAGTGCCGCAGATGTTTGTCGCGACCGGCGCCACCAAATGGGACGACCCGAAGGGCCATCCCTGGACGATCGGCTGGCAGCCCAACTACCAGAGCGAGGGGCGCATCTACGCCACCTACATCCTGAAGGAAAAGCCCAACGGCAAGATCGGCCTGCTCTATCAGAACGACGATTTCGGCAAGGACTATCTGAAGGGCGTCACCGACGGTCTCGGCACCAAAAAATCGATGATTGCGGTCGCCGCGTCCTACGAGACGACCGACCCCACGGTCGATTCGCAGGTGCTGAGCATGAAGGCCGCCGGCTGCGACGTCTTCGTCAATACCGGGATTCCGAAATTTGCCGCACAGGCCATCCGCAAGGCGGCGGAGATCGATTGGAAGCCGCTCCACATTCTCAGCAGCATCGGCAACTCGGTGGGCGCCACGCTGAAACCGGCCGGTTTCGAAGCCTCCAAGGGCCTCGTGTCGGATTTCTACCTGAAAGACCCGACCGACCCGAAATGGAAGGATGACGCGGGCTTCAAATCGTGGGTCGCCTTCATGGACAAATACATGCCCGGGGCCGACAAGAGCGATTCCGGCAATGTTACCGGCCCCTCGCTCGGCGCGACGATGGTGCAGGTGCTGAAGCAGTGCGGCGACGAATTGACCCGCGAGAACGTCATGAAGCAGGCCGCGAGCCTGCACAACTTCACGGTGCCGATGCTGCTGCCCGGGATCATGATCAACACCAGCCCGACCGATTTCGCGCCGGTCAAGCAGGTCCAGATGGGGCGGTTCGACGGCCAGCGCTGGCAGCTGTTCGGCCCGCTGATCACCGGCGCGGTGGGCTGACGCAGGCGACCTTGCGCGGCCTCTACAAGAGGTCGCGCAGCATCGCAAGGAGCGGCTTGTCGGCCGGCGGCATCGGATACTCGGCAAGCCGCGCCGGGCGCACCCAGGCCAGGCGCTGGCCCTCGCGCGCGCTGACGATGCCCTGCCATCTGCGGCAGACGTAGAGCGGCATCAGCAGGTGGAAATCGGGATAGGCGTGCGAGGCGAAGGTGAACGGCGCCAGGCAGCTCGCATGCACGTCGATGCCGAGCTCCTCGGCGAGCTCGCGGATCAGCGCCGCTTCCGGCGTCTCGCCGGGCTGCACCTTGCCGCCGGGAAATTCCCACATCCCGGCGAGGTGCTTGCCCGCCGGCCGCTCGGCCAGCAGCACCCGCCCGTCGACGTCGATCAGCACGACCGCCGCGACGAGCAGGAGAGGCCGCGCCGAGGGCGCGGCGGGCTCAGCTGCGGTAGCTGCCGTTGATGTCGATGTAGCCATGGGTCAGGTCGCAGGTCCACACGGTCGCGCGGCCGGGGCCGATGCCGAGATCGACCGCGATCTGGATCTCGCGCCCCGCCATGTGCGCGGCGACCGGCGCCTCGTCATAGCCCGGGACGGGCCCGCCCTCGGCAGCGATCTTGACGCCGCCGGCCGAGATCGACAGGCGGTCGCGGTCGGCCTTCTCGCCGGACTTGCCGACCGCCATGACGATGCGGCCCCAATTGGCGTCGCCCGCTGCGAGCGCGGTCTTGACCAGCGGCGAATTGCCGATCGCGAGGCCGATCTGCCGCGCCGCGCGCTCGCTCTCGGCGCCCGACACCTCGATCGTGACGAATTTCTCGGCGCCCTCGCCGTCGCGCGCGATCTGCTGCGCAAGGCTGGTCATCACCGCAGCGAGGGCACGGCGGAAATCGCCGAGACGCGGGTCGTCGGGACGGCCGATCGCGGCGTGGCGCGCCTGCTGCGTCGCGCACAGCAACACCGTGTCGCTGGTCGAGGTGTCACCGTCGACCGTGATCGAGTTGAACGAGCGCTCGTTGGTCTCGGCGAGCAGCGATTGCAGTACCGCGGCGGGCAATGCCGCATCGGTGAAGACGTAGCCGAGCATCGTCGCCATGTTGGGCGCGATCATGCCCGAACCCTTGGCGAACCCGTTGAGCCGCACCGCCACGCCGTCGATCGTCGCGGTGGCGGTGGCGCCCTTCGGGAAGGTGTCGGTGGTCATGATCGCACGCGCCGCGGTCTCCCACGCCTCCGCCTTGAGCAGCGGCACGATGTGCGGCAGGGCAGCGCTGATCCGGTCGGCCGGCGGCGGCTCGCCGATCACCCCGGTCGACGAGATGAAAACCTCCTTCGTGTCGCAGCCGAAGATTCCCGCCGCGGCCGCCGCGGTGCTCTCGACGACGAGGCGCCCGGCGCGGCCGGTAAACACATTGGCGTTGCCCGAATTGACGACGATCGCGCGCACCCGCCCGCCCGGCAGGCATTCGCGGCACCAGATCACCGGCTGGCCGGGCATCGTCGATTGCGTGAACACGCCGGCGATCGTGCTGCCCGGCGCCAGCTCGGCGACCATCACATCGTTGCGCCCGCTGTAGCGCACCCCGGCGGCATAGGCAGCCAGACGCACCCCGGCGAGCGGCGCGAGATCGGGAAAATTCGCAGGGGCAAGCGCGGATACGGTAGGCATCGGCAGGCTCTCCGAGGGCGCGGTGGCGACATCTTGCATATCGAGGCGGCCTGGACAAGCCGCCGCGCCGCACGACACAAGCGCCGCCAATTACGACAGAATCCGATCCCTCCGCGGCGGCGATCACAATTGAAAGATGGCGATTAAGCGTGATAGTCTGCATATGTCGGCAGGCAAGAACAGCATTTGGCACCCCATCAGGATTCACCAATAACTTGAAAGCAGATCACATATTATTGATCGACGATAGCGGGGCTGCTTGGCCGGCAGTGCCTGGAACAATCGCTCATCCACTGAATTGCAAGCCAGCACGCCGACCAGACCCCGTATCTGAGGCGGTCGCGATTGGTTTCATTTGCGTCAGATTCCGCGATTTTGGAGTCGAAATAAGACTACGACCGCAGCTCATCACCGCAAAGGCGGTTGCTGGACTGGCTGACCTCATCGCCAGACTAGAACCTGTACGCGTCGCCATTTCCTGTCAGGACGTGACATCGACATCGCAGATTGTCGTTGGCGTAGATTTAGCGATCAAGCGTATCCAGGCGTTGGTCGCCACAGCGCGAAACGCTTCGCCGCGTACACGGCTCGTAAGCAAGCCTCTGCCGATCGAGCGCTGCTGCGATATTGCTGGCGGATACCTGTTTCCGATTCTACACCTATGGCAAGGACGCCAAGGACGATGGGGACCTGAGGTTTTCGAACGCTTGCAGGCGTGCGGCCTGTCGCCCATGGTCGCGGTATATCGGCAGCCCGTGCGATCGGAGCGGGTCATAATCGAGCATTGGGGTGACAGTTTCAGCGTCTATGGCAAGGAATGGGCGGGCATTGCGCAAGGTCGCGATGTCGAGGATCAGCCCGATGCCGAGGTCGGGCGCCTCCACGCGCGGCGACTAAGGCAAGAGATTTCGGAAGGCATCCCTCAGCTTGCCGTGGCAGAGTCCGTCTTGCGCCAGATTGACGGGGCGTTGATACATGTCAAATTCTGTCGGCTGGTTTTACCCTGGCAGGCGGCGGACGGGGCCACACTGGTTACTGGGGCCAGGGTAGCGCGCAGTGCGTCCGTCCTCGAGCGGCCAGGCACGATGAATTGACACCCCGGCACCTGCGGCCTATCTGTCAAACGTCGCCGTGCCCTCCTTGTCGCGCCATTCCACTCCCCGTCCGAGGTCCCCATGTTCGGTGCCTTAGCCCGGCGGCTGTTCGGCTCCGCCAACGACCGCTACATCAAGAGCCTCGGATCGCTCGTCGCCCAGATCAACGAGATCGAGCCGCAGCTCGAACAGCTGTCGGACGAGGCGTTGCGCGCCCGAACCCAGGAATTCCGGGACAGGCTTCAACAAGGCGCCGAACTCGATGATCTGTTGGTCGAGGCCTTCGCCACGGTGCGCGAGGCCGCCAAGCGCACCCTCGGGCAGCGCCATTTCGATGTGCAGCTGATGGGCGGCATCGTGCTGCACCGCGGCATGATCGCCGAGATGAAGACCGGCGAAGGCAAGACCCTGGTCTCGACCCTGCCCGTTTACCTCAACGCGCTGACCGGCAACGGCGTCCATGTCGTCACGGTCAACGACTACTTGGCGCGGCGCGACTCCGAATGGATGGGGCAGATCTACGAGCGTCTCGGCATGAGTGTCGGCTGCATCGTCCACGATCTCGACGATTACCAGCGCCAGGAAGCCTATCTGTGCGACGTCACCTATGGGACCAATAACGAGCTAGGCTTCGACTATCTGCGCGACAACATGAAGTTTCGGCTCGAGGAGATGGTGCAGCGGCCGTTTCATTACGCGATCGTCGATGAGGTCGATTCGATCCTGATCGACGAGGCGCGGACGCCGCTGATCATTTCGGGCCCGACCGAGGACAATTCCGAGCTCTACATCTCGGTCGATAAGCTGATTCCCGCCCTCCTCCCCGAGGATTACGAGAAGGACGAGAAGCAGAAAACCGTCACCCTGACCGAAGCCGGCCAGGAGAAGATGGAGCAGCTATTG
This sequence comes from uncultured Alphaproteobacteria bacterium, assembly GCA_963746885.1. Taxonomy (GTDB): domain Bacteria; phylum Pseudomonadota; class Alphaproteobacteria; order ATCC43930; family CGMCC-115725; genus DATARH01. The sequence continues at coordinate 27,024 of CAVVDM010000020.1, read as the reverse complement.
CAGCAGCATGGCCTGCTGCAGGCCGGCGGGCTCTATGACATCGCGAACGTGTCGCTGGTGCATCACGTCAACCAGGCATTGCGGGCGCACAAGCTGTTCGCGCTCGACACCGACTACATCGTCAAGGACGACAAGATCATCATCATCGACGAGTTCACCGGCCGGATGATGGAAGGGCGGCGCTATTCCGAGGGGTTGCACCAGGCGCTCGAAGCCAAGGAAGGCGTCACCGTCCAGAACGAGAACCAGACGCTCGCCTCGATCACCTTCCAGAATTATTTCCGGATGTATCCGAAGCTGGCCGGCATGACCGGCACGGCGATGACCGAATCGGAGGAGTTCGGCGACATCTACAAGCTCGATGTCATCGAGGTGCCGACCAATGAGCCGGTGTGCCGCCTCGATAACGACGACGAGGTCTACCGCTCGACGCCCGAGAAGTACGACGCGATCGCCGCGCAGGTGATGGAATGCCAGAAGCGGCAGCAGCCGGTCCTGTGCGGCACGGTCAGCATCGAGAAATCCGAGGCGCTCGCCGCGTTGTTCAAGAAGCACAAGATCCCGCACAACGTCCTGAACGCGCGCTATCACGAGCAGGAAGCCTTTATCATCGCCCAGGCCGGCAGGCCGGGCGCGGTGACGATTGCCACCAACATGGCCGGCCGCGGCACCGATATCCAGCTCGGCGGCAACCTCGAAATGCGGCTCAAGGCCGATCTCGCGGCGAACGAGGACCTCGAGGGACGCGTGATGCGCGCCGATGCGATCCGCGCCGAGATCGAGGCGGCGCGCGAGGTGGTGCGCCAAGCCGGCGGGCTTTTCGTGATCGGCAGCGAGCGGCACGAGAGCCGCCGCATCGACAACCAATTGCGCGGCCGTTCCGGCCGGCAGGGCGACCCCGGCGCGTCCAAGTTCTTTGTCTCGCTCGACGACGATCTGATGCGGATCTTCGGCTCCGAGCGGATGGAGTCGATGTTGGGTCGGCTCGGCCTCAAGGAAGGCGAGGCGATCATCCACCCCTGGGTCAACAAGGCGCTCGCCAAGGCGCAGCAGAAGGTCGAGGCGCGCAACTACGACATCAGGAAGCAGCTGCTCAAATACGACGACGTGATGAACGACCAGCGCAAGGTCGTCTACGAGCAGCGTCGCGAGATCATGAGCGCGCGCGACGTCGCCCCGACCGTCGCCGACATGCGCAACGACACGATCACCGATATCGTCGCCCGCGCGATCCCCGACAACGCCCTGCCCGAGCAATGGGACATGGCCGGGCTGCACGCCGAGTGCCTGCGCCTGTTGGCGCTCGACCTGCCGCTCGACGCTTGGGCCCAGGAGGAGGGGATCGATCGGGAAACGGTCGAGGAGCGGCTCATTGCCGCCGCCGACCGCAAGATGGCCGAGAAGGCGGCCAATTACGGCGCCGAGTTGATGCGCATGGCCGAGAAGAGTCTGCTGTTGCAGCTGCTCGACCAGATCTGGAAGGACCACCTCTTATCGCTCGACCATCTGCGGCAGGGCATCAATTTGCGCGCCTATGCGCAGCAAGACCCGCTCAACGAGTACAAACGCGAGGCGTTCGAGCTGTTCGGCGACATGCTGGTCGCTTTGCGCGAGCAGGTCACCTCGGTGCTGAGCCACGTCGAGTTGCGCGTAGCGCCGCCCGAGCCTGAGCCGTTCGGCGAGTTGTCCTATTCCGAAGCGATGGCGATGCCGGAGGAGCGCGAGGATGCGCTGGCCGAAGCCATGGCGCCGATGCCGGCGCGCAGTACCAATGGCGCGGCCCGCAGTCGGGCGCGGCGGCGCGGTAACGGCCATGCCGGCGGCAGCAATGGCGAGGGGCGCGAGCAGGCTGCCGCGACGCCGCGCGCACCGTGGGCTGGAACGCCGCGCAACGCCGCCTGCCCGTGCGGCTCAGGCAAGAAATTCAAGCACTGCCACGGCCGCGTCTAAGCCGCTGGTTCAGCCCGTCTCGCCCAAACTTTTCGCCACCATCTCGTAAGTGTTGGGGCTGAGGCCGGAGGCCGAAAGGATGCGGTCGAGCGCGGCGCGCATCAGTCCCTGGCGCGCCCTGTCGTAGCGCCGCCACTGGCCAAGCGGCTGCACGAGGCGCGCCGCGGTCGTCGGGTTGGGCTTGTCGAGCGCCAGCACCTCGTCCGCCAGGAACGCATACCCCTCGCCGCTCGCCGCGTGAAAATAGAGCGGGTTGGCTTGCGCGAAGGTGCCGACCAGCGCGCGCACGCGATTGGGGTTGGCGCGGGTGAATGCAGGATGTGCCGTCAGGGCGCGCACCGCGGCGATCGTGCCGGGCAGCGACGAGCGAGCCTGCAAGGCAAACCACTTGTCGATGACGAGCGGATCGTCGGCCCAACGCCGGTAGAACGCGTCGAGCGCCGCGTCGCGCTCGGGACCGTCGATGTTGTTGAGCACGGCGAGCGCCGCCAGCACATCGGTCATGTTGGCGCCGCGGTCGAATTGTTCCTTGGCGAGAAGCGCGCCGGCCGCCTGGTCGCCCGCGGCGATATAAGCGAGGCAGACATTGCGCAGCGCGCGCCGGCCGATCGAATGCCCATCGATGCGGTAGGGCTGGATGTCTGCGAGATCGCGGTAGGCTTGCGCCAGCGGCGCGGCCAGCGCGCCGGCCAGCGCGGCACGGGCGCTCTCGCGCGCGGCATGGATCGCCTCGACCGCGACGATGGCCATTTCGTCGGCGAGGGCAGCTTCGCTCGGCAGGACCAGCGCCTCGGCGGCAAAGGCCGGGTCGTGCGCCGCGCCGGCGAGGGTCTCGCGCATCGCGGCGACGAGGTCGGGGTCGAGCGGCGGCATCGCCTGGCCGCGCTGGTAGGCTGCGACCCGGTCGAGCAGGATGCGGGTCGCGACCTGCTGCCCGGCATCCCAGCGCGCCACCGGGTCGGTGTCGTGGATCGCGAGGAATTTGAGCCGGTCGAGCGGCACGCCCTGCAATTTGACCGGGGCCGAGAAATTGCGCAGCAGCGAGGGCACTGGCGGCACCGGAACTTCGACGAACTCGAACACCTGCCGCTCTTCGCCGCACACCAGGACGCGCGTGCCGGCGTGGGGCGCAGCGTCGCCGTCGAGCCGGGTCGCCAATTCGTCACCGTTAGGGCCCAGGAGCCCGAGCGCGAGCGGCACCGGCATCGGCGCTTTGTCCGGCTGCCCCGGGGTCGGCGGCACGCGCTGCACAACCTCCAGCTCGTAGCGGCGCGACGCGGGGTCGTAACGGTCGGTGACGGTGATCTCGGGGGTGCCAGCCTGCTGATACCAGCGCGTGAAGCCGGCGAGATCGGCCTCGCCGCCCGCCTGCATCGCCGCCAGGAAGTCGCCGATCGTCGCCGCGTGGTTGTCGTTATGCTCGATATAGCGGTCCATGCCGCGGCGGAACCCCTGCGCCCCCAGCAGCGTGTGCATCATGCGGATCACCTCGGCGCCCTTGTTGTAGACCGTCGCGGTGTAGAAATTGTCGATGCGCAGATAGCTCTGCGGCTGCACCGGATGGGCGAGCGGGCCGGCATCCTCGGGAAACTGCGCGGCGCGCAACGCGCGGATGTTGCCGATGCGGCATACCGCCGGGCTGCCCTGATCGGCCGAGAACAGCTGATCGCGGAACACGGTCAACCCTTCCTTCAGCGACAGCTGAAACCAGTCGCGGCAGGTGACCCTGTTGCCGGTCCAGTTGTGGAAGTATTCGTGGGCGATCACCGCCTCGATGGCCTGGTAATCGGCGTCGGTCGCGGTCTCCGGCTTGGCCAGCACGTAGCGCGTGTTGAAGACGTTGAGGCCCTTGTTCTCCATCGCCCCCATGTTGAAGTCGCTGACCGCGACGATGTTGAAGACGTCGAGATCGTATTCGAGGCCAAAGGTCTCCTCGTCCCAGCGCATCGACTTCTTCAGTGAGGCCATCGCGTGGCCGCACTTGTCCTCGTCGCCGCGGCGTACCCAGATCGCCAGCGCCACCTCGCGCCCCGAGCCGGTGGTGAAGCTGTCCCTGACCGCGACGAGATCGCCGGCAACCAGCGCAAACAGATAGGAGGGCTTGGGGTGCGGGTCGACCCATGTTGCCCAATGCCGCCCGTCCGCAAGGTCGCCGCTGCCCGACGGATTGCCGTTCGACAGCAACACCGGGTAGCGCGCTTTGTCGGCCCGGATCGTCACCGTGTAGCGCGCCATGACGTCGGGGCGGTCGAGGAAATAGGTGATGCGGCGGAACCCCTCGGGCTCGCATTGGGTGCAGAAATTGCCGCCCGAGGTGTAGAGGCCGTTGAGGGCCGTGTTGCGCTCGGGGGCGATGCGGGTCGCGATGTCGAGCACGAAGCTGTCGGGCACATTGGCCAACACCAGTGCGCCGTCGGGCTCGAGGCGATACGCCCCGGCGTCGAGCGGGCTCCCGTCAAGCGCCAGCCCGACGAGTTCGAGCTCATCGCCGTCAAGCCGCAGCGGCGCACCCGTCGCATCCGGATTGCGCCGCATGGCGAGGCGCGCGGCGACATGCGTCGCGGCCGGGTCGAGATCGAAGGTCAGCTCGACCGTGTCGACGACGAACTCGGGCGGCCGGTAGTCGGCAAGGCGGGTCGGTTGAGGGGGTGTCGAATCGGCAAGGTCGAGCATGAACGGTACCTATTGGCCTGACATCTTCGCGCAAACGCGATACACGCTAAAGCCCTGCGCTTGCCACTCGGCAGGGCGGGAAAATTGACAAAGCCGCGCAGGGTGCAATGTTGAAACTTTACACCTATTACCGCTCGCAGGCGAGTTTCCGGGTTCGTATCGCCCTCAACCTGAAGGGTTTGTCGCGCGACGACATCTATCTGCACCTGGAGAAGGGCGACCAGTTCGCCGCGGAATATCGCGCGATCAACCCGCAGATGGTCGTGCCGACGCTGATCGACGGCGACATCAAGCTGTTCCAATCGCTCGCGATCCTCGAATACCTCGAGGAGAAATACCCCGAGCCGCCGCTGCTGCCAGCCGACAATGCGGCGCGTGCCTGGGTGCGCGGGGTGGCACTGATCAATATCGCCGACAGCCACCCGCTCGTCGTGCCGCGCATCCGGCATTACCTGACCGACGAACTCGGCCTCGGCCAGGACCAGCTCCTGGGCTGGATCCGCCATTGGCTCGAAGCCGGGCTTGCGGCGATGGAGACGCTTCTCGCGGAGCATCCGGAAAGCGGCCGGTTCTGTCACGGCGACATGCCCACCGTCGCCGATATCGGCGTGGTGACGCAGGTGACGCCCAGCCGCACCTTTGGCGTCGACCTCGCGCCCTATCCCCGTGTCAGGCGGGTCTACGACAGCTGCATGGCGATCCCCGCCTTCGCGGATGCTCACCCGTCAAAGCAGCCCGATGTGGAATAGGCGGCGATTTTCCTGGGACCGTCGATCAGGGCGCGGTCAGTGCCAGAAAATGCGGCCATGCGAGATCCGGTAGGTCCAAGTTCCTGGCGACGAACAGGTCGCAATTCCGAAAATAATACCCGCGAGCCCCAACAGGACCCCGCTTCCCAGGACAACCAGCATTGCCAATCTGATATAGGCACCGCCCGCATCGGGGAAAAATAGCAATACTAAGAATCCAGGAAGCGATATCAACAAGATCGCGCAACCGACGAGGGGAGGCAGAATATCGTCGCGACCGGTATAGAGCCATAGTCTCTGCAATCTCATCGGCGTTCCTCGATCCTTGGGCCGGCGGGCCCGCATTGGGCGTGCAAGAAGTTGCTTGAGGCGTCTGCCGGGTTCCGTGATGGCGGTCGAGGCGCCTGCGCGCGGGCGCGCAACCGGCCGGCTGCTCAACCCGCTTCCGGCGGCAGTGCGACAAAGCGCATGCCGCCCCCGCGTTGCTCAACCCGGACCAGCACCTTTTTCTGATTGGCCTTCTTCGCCGCGGCCAAGAGCGGCGGCACCTGCTCGGGGCTGGCAATCGCGGCGTGACCGACGGCGATCACCAGATCGCCCGGCCGCATTCCCTGCGCCGCCGCGACGCTGTTCGGCGGCACCTGAACGACGACAACCCCCTTCGCCCAGTCGGGCAGCGAGAACCGCTTGCGCAGTTCCGGGGTGACCTTGGCGAGCTTGAGGCCGAACGCATCGATCGTAACCGGCGGTTTCGGCTTCGCCGGCTCCGGCGGGGTGGGCGGCGGCCGGTTGAGATCCAGCGTGGCCGTTTTCAGCTCGACCTCCAATTGCTTACCGTCGCGCCAGATCGCCAGCTTGACCGACTTGTTAGGCAGGGTTGCGGCGACGAGCCGCGGCAACTGCCGGCTGCGCTCGATTGCCTGCCCGTCATAGCTGAGAATCACGTCGCCCGGCTGCAGCTTGGCCTCTGCCGCCGGGCTGCCGGGATCGATCGCGGCGATCATCGCGCCCCGGCTTTTGTCGAGGCCGACGCTTTCGGCAAGATCGTCGGTGACCGGCTGGATGCGCGCCCCGATCCACCCGCGCTCGACCTTTCCGGTCGCCCTCAACTGCTCGATTATCGGCCGGGCTAGGGCAGAGGGCAGCGCAAAACCGATGCCGACCGAGCCGCCGGAGGGCGAATAGATCACCGTATTGATGCCGATCACCTCGCCCGCCAGGTTAAACATCGGCCCGCCGGAATTGCCCCGGTTGATCGACGCGTCGGTCTGGAGATAGTCGTCATACGGGCTCGAATGGATGTCGCGCGCGGTGGCCGAGATGATCCCCGCCGTCACACTGCCGCCGAGGCCGAACGGGTTGCCGATCGCCAGCACCCAGTCGCCGACCCGCGCCTTGCTCGAATCGCCCCAACGGGCGGCAGGCAGCGGCGACTTCGCGTCGACCTTGAGGAGGGCGAGGTCGGTGACCGCGTCGCGCCCGACGACCTGCGCCCGAAATGACGTATCGTCAGACAACGTCACCGTGATCTCCTGGGCGTTCGCGATCACATGGTTATTGGTGACGATCAACCCCGACGGATCGATGATGAAGCCCGAGCCGAGCGAGGCGACCCGCGGACCCGGTGCACCCGGACCGCCGTTCTCGCCGAAGAAGTCGCGGAACACCTCGTCGAGGGTGGTTCCTGGCGAATTCGGCGGCGCTTGCTGCGAGGTCTTGGTGGGTTGTGGAACAGCCTGCGTCGAAATATTAACCACCGCGCCGACCAGTCGTCCGGCCAGGTGGGCGAACACATCGGCAAACGGCGCAGCCGCCGGGGCTGGCGCCTGGCTCGGCACCGCGGCGGTTTGCGGCGGGCTTGCCGGCGCCGGCGTTGCCGGCGGCTTGGCTTGGCTCGGAGCGGCCGGTTGCGGCACCGGCTGGGCCTGGCCCGGGGCCGCCGCGGCATGCGGCGGCTGGGCGAGGCTCGGCGCCACAATCATTGCGAGCGACGCCAACGAAGCCGCGACAACGGCGCCTCGTCGGCCGAAAACCCTCACTCGATGCTCTCCCTTGCTGCAGCCGCGGCCGGCCCCGTCCGTGTGGCCCCTCGCCTGACGCGGGAGGGGAAGCGTGGCGACGGGGATCTAGTGCTGGTCTTTCCCGCACGGTCGATATGAAATGGCATCACGAATGGCAAGTCCAATCGAGTAGGCGAATTGACCGGGGCTGATTCAGGGGTGAATGCGGACGAGCGGGAAGGCATGCGCGACCTGCTGCGCGCCTTGTTCGACGCGGCCCTGGCCGCCGCCGATCCGGCTCGCGCGATCGTCCGCCATCTGCCGGCGCCGGTCGCCGGCCGCACCGTCGTCGTCGGCGCCGGCAAGGCGGCGGCGGCGATGGCGCGCGCCTTCGAGGATGCCTGGCCCGGCCCGCTCGAAGGCCTCGTCGTCACGCGCCGCGGTCATGCCGTGCCGTGCACGCGCATCAGGGTAATCGAGGCGAGCCATCCGGTTCCTGACCTGGCCGGGGAGGATGCGGCGCGCCGCATCCTTGCCCTCGCGCAAGGGCTCGGCCCCGAGGATCAGCTGGTCTGCCTGATCTCGGGCGGCGGCTCGGCCCTGCTGGCCCTGCCGGCGCCCGGGCTGACGCTCGCCGACAAGCAGGCGGTGACGCGCGCCCTGTTGCGGTGCGGTGCGACGATCGGCGAGATCAATACCGTGCGCAAGCACCTGTCGGCGATCAAGGGCGGCCGCCTCGCCGCTGCCGCGGCCCCGGCCCGTGTCGTGACGCTGGCGATATCCGACGTGCCGGGCGACGATCCCGCGGTGATCGCCTCGGGGCCGACGGTTCCCGACCCGACCAGCTTTGCCGATGCCCGCGCCGTGCTCGCCAAATATCGCATCGACGAGCCCGCCGCCGTGTTGGCGCACCTCGCCGCCACCGCCGCGGAAACGCCTAAGCCGGGGGATGCGGTTTTCAGTCGCACCCGCTATACGCTGGTGGCAAGCCCGCAGCAGGCGCTTGCCGCCGCGGCCGAAGCGGCAAGCGCCCGATGCGTCACCCCGATCGTGCTCAGCGACCGGATCGAGGGCGAGGCGCGCGACGTTGCATCGGTGCATGCGGCGATCGCGCTGCAGGTCGGCGCTGGACAGTTCCGGGTCGGCAGCGGCATCGTGGTGCCGCCGGCGGTGCTGCTGTCGGGCGGCGAGACCACGGTCACGCTGCGGGGCACGACAGGGCGCGGCGGCCGCAACAGCGAGTTCCTGCTGGGGCTGGCAGCTTCGCTCGACGGCGCGGCGGGGATCGCCGCGCTGGCCTGCGACACCGACGGCATCGATGGAACCGAGGACAATGCCGGAGCGATTGTCTATCCGGACACAATTTCGCGTGCCGCGTCGCAAGGCGTCGCCATCGCAGACAGGCTGGCGCAGAATGACGGGTACGGTTTTTTCGCAGCGCTTGGCGATCTCGTCGTTACCGGCCCGACCCTGACCAATGTCAATGACTTCCGCGCCATCCTCGTCCTCGCACGTGCCCTCGGTGGCTGAGCGGCCACGCGGCCGGAACCGGCCGATGCGGCGGCTGCGCAGCGCCAAGATCGTGGCGACGCTGGGGCCGGCGAGCGCCAGCGCCGAGCGGCTGCGCGCCCTGTTCGATGCCGGGGTCGATGTGTTCCGCCTCAATTTCAGCCACGGCACGCACGATCAGCATCGCGCCCTGTTCGAGGAGATCCGCCGGATCGAGGCCGATACCGGCCGGCCGATCGGGATACTCGCCGACATGCAGGGGCCCAAGCTGCGACTCGGCGATTTCACCGCCGGAAGGGTCGAACTTGCGGCCGGCGCCACGTTTCGCCTTGACCTCGACCCGCGCCCCGGGGATCAGCGTCGGGCCCCCCTGCCCCATCCCGAGATCTTCGCGGCCCTGGCCGCGGGGACCGATCTGCTGCTCGACGACGGCAAGGTGCGGCTTCGGGTGGTCGATTGCGGCGGCGATTTCGCCGCGACCGAGGTCATCGTCGGCGGCACGCTGTCGAACCACAAGGGCGTCAACGTGCCGCAGGTCGTGCTGCCGATCTCGGCGATCACCGAAAAGGACCGCGCCGATCTGTCTTTTGCGCTGGAGCAGGGCGCCGATTGGATCGCGCTATCCTTTGTCCAGCGGCCCGAGGACGTCGCCGAGGGCAAAAAGCTGGTCGGCAACGCCGCCGGGCTGCTGGTCAAGCTGGAGAAGCCGGCAGCGATCCGGCGGCTCGACGAGATCATCGATCTGGCCGATGCGCTGATGGTGGCGCGCGGCGATCTCGGCGTCGAGATGCCGCCCGAGGATGTGCCGAGCGTCCAGAAACAGGTCATTCACGCCTGCCGGGTCGCCGGCAAGCCGGTCATCGTCGCGACGCAAATGCTCGAGTCGATGGTCAGTGCGCCGACCCCGACCCGGGCGGAAGCCTCCGATGTCGCGACCGCCGTCTACGAGGGCGCCGACGCGGTCATGCTGTCGGCCGAGACCGCAGTCGGCCAATACCCGATCGAAGCGGTCACGATGATGGACCGCATCGCCCGCCGGGTGCAGGAAGACCCGCTCTATTTCGCGACGCTCGACGCCAGCCGCATGCCGCCCGAGCACACCAACTCCGATGCGATCAGCGCCGCCGCCTGCCAGGTCGCCGAGACGGTCGGCGCCGCCGCGATCGTGTCGTTCACCAGTTCCGGCGCCACCGCGCTGCGGGCGGCGCGCGAGCGGCCCGCCGCGCCGATCCTGGCATTGACCCCGAATCTCGCGACGGCGCGCCGCCTGGCCCTCTTATGGGGCGCGCATTGCGTGCACCTGGCCGACATCAAGAGCTTCAACGACATGGTGCAGAAGGCGGTTCGCACCGCCTATCGCGAGGAGATCGCCGGGTCCGGCCAGCGCGTCGTCATTACCGCCGGCGTGCCGTTCGGCACACCCGGCTCGACCAACGTGCTGCGGATCGCCTGGATCGACCGCTGAGGCTGCCGCGACCGGCTGCCGACGTCAGTAACAGAACGGCGACGCGCCGAGATAGGCGACGTGCGGCGGCGTCGCGGCACCGCCGATCAGCCCCGTCGCGCCGCCGATCGCAGCGCCCAAGCCTACCGGCCCGCCAGCAATCGCCGCAATGGCGGCGCCGGTGCCGGCTCCCAGCATCCCGGTGCTGACCGCCCGGCATCCCGGCGTCACGCCGCAGCCGGCAAGCGCAACGGCTGCAACCGCCAGAACAATTGTAACGCCGACTCGCGCCATTCCGCTCTCCCGTCGATCTCGACACGCCGGGAGCGATAACGCCTTGCCGATTCGGTCGTTCCGTCAAGCGGAGCCGGACGACCCGGCAAACGCTCAGCCGTGTTCGGTCGTCGGGTCGATCATCTTGCGCACTTCGGTGATCTTGGTCGCCGGAAAGCCGCTGATCTCGGCATGCTTCTTGATGATGTCCTCGTCCTTGGCGAGGTAGACGCAGAATGTCTTGTCGGCCGCGACGTAGCTCTCGACCCATTGGATGTCGGGGCCGAGCTGGCGCAATACCCCGTTCGATTGCGCCGCCGCTCCCTGCAGCTGCGCGCGCTCGAGACTGCCGACGGCGGGAATGTCGCGCTCGATGATGAATTTGCGCAAAGCCATGCTCAACCTCCCTCGTTGCGGCACGTTACAAATTATGCCGCAGCCCGCTCGTGCCGGCGCCGGGCTGCGCGGAAGTGAAGGCGATTGACCGCTATGCTATTCATTCTCGGGGCGGTTGTCTCGCGGCGGATTTTAGTGGGGTGACGGGATGGAGTTTACGACGCTCGGGCGCACCGGGCTCAAGGTCAGCGTTGCCGGGCTCGGCTGCGGCGGGTTCAGCCGCCTGGGGCTCGGCACCGGCGGCAGCGAGCAAGCGGCGATCGGCATCATTCGCGCGGCGCTCGATCTCGGCGTCAACCTGTTCGATACGGCCGCTTCCTACGACACCGAGGCGGTGCTGGGCCAGGCCCTGCGCGGCGTGCCGCGCGACCGGGTCGTCATCTGCACCAAGGCGCCGTTCAGCATCAGCAACCCCAACTCGACGCCACAGAGCGCCGTCGCCAGCCTCGACCGCTCATTGCAGGAACTCGGCACCGACTATATCGACGTCTACCAGCTGCACGGCATCGCGCCGCGCGCCTACGACCATGCCTTTGCGGCGATCGCGCCGGCATTGCTGCGCGAGAAGGAGAAGGGCAAGTTCCGCCATCTCGGCATCACCGAGACGGCACCGGGCGACCCCGAGCACGCGATGGTACAGCGCGCCGCCCGCGACGGCGTGTGGGACGTCGCGATGATCGCCTTTCACATGCTGCACCAGAACGCGCGCGAGCGTGTCTTTCCGCTGACCCGGCAATACCGCATCGGCACGCTGATGATGTTCGCCGTGCGCAACATCTTCTCGCGCCCCGAGCGCCTGGCGGCGACCTTGCGCGAGCTGGCCGATGCCGGGGAGGTGCCGCGGGCATTCGCCGACAGTGCCGACCCGATGGGCTTCCTGGTGCATGCGGGCGGCGCCAGCAGCATCATCGACGCCGCCTACCGCTTTGTGCGCCACGAGCCCGGGGCGGATGTCGTGCTGTTCGGCACCGGCGACCCGGCGCATCTGCGCAGCAACATCGCCTCGATCCTGAAGCCGCCATTGCCGGAGGCGGACCGCGCCCGGCTCGCCGAGTTGTTCGGCCGCCTCGTCGGGGTCGGCCTCGACGCGCCGCACCTGACCCCGCAGCGCCGCTGAGGGGGCGCGAGGCTCAGGCGTTGCGGCGCCAGTCGTCGGTCCACAGGAAATCGGGGCCGAGTTCGCCGAGGCTCGGGCAGCCGATCTGGCCCATCACCAGATCGACCTCGTTGCGCAGGATGTCGACCGCCTTCTTGACCCCGGGCAGCCCGCCGGCCGCGGCGCCATAGAGCGTCGGCCGGCCCATGAACACGAAATCGGCGCCGAGGCACAGCGCGATCAGGATGTCGGCGCCGCGCCGCACGCCGCTGTCAACCAGGATCGTCGCCTTGTCGCCGACCGCCGCCTTGATCGCCGGCAAGACGTCGAGCGGGGCCGGCGCCTGGTCGAGCTGGCGCCCGCCATGGTTGGAGACCAGGATGCCGTCGCAGCCGACCTCGATCGCGCGCAGGGCATCGGCCGGGTTCATGATGCCCTTCACGACGAGCGCGCGGGGAAACAGCTTGCGGTAGGCTTCCAGGTCGCGCCAGGTCTGGGCGTTGAACGGCCGCACCGACGAGGCGAATTTATAGACCTCCTCGGCGTTCGCGCCGGGCGGCGCATAGGGCTGCCAGTTGCCGAGCATCGGCGTGCCGCCGCCGCGGCTCAGATACTCGATGATCCAGCCGGGATGGGTCATTGCCTCCAGCAGGATCGAGGGCTTGAGGCTCAGCGCCTGGAACAGGCCACCGCGGATGTTGGCGAAGCCGTTTCTTTTGTTGCGCTCGCGCAGGCCGCTGGTCGGCGTGTCGACGGTCAGCACCAGCGCGCCGAGCCCGGCATCGGCGCTGCGCCGGATCATGTCGGCGTTGATTTCGGGCTTGCGCGCCGCGTAGAGCTGATACCAGTGGTTTTTCGGCGCGATCTTGGCCGCCGCCTCGATCGTCTCGCTGCTGCCGCCCGACATGATGTACGGGATGTTGGCGTCGCGCGCCGCCTCGGCGAGCATCAGATCGGCATGGTTGCGAAAGAGGCTGGTTCCGCCGGTCGGCGAGATGCCGAACGGGCTGGAAAACTTCTGGCCGAAGATGGTCTGCGACTGGTCGCGCACCGACACGTCGACGAGATAGCGCGGCAGCAGGCGGTGCTTGTGATAAGCCGAGGTGTTGCGCGCGAGGCCGCGCTCGTCCTCGACCCCGCCCTCGATATAGTCGAAGGCGATCTTCGGCAGGCGCCGCTTCGCCATCTGGTGGAGGTCTTCGATATTGACGGCGTCGCTGAGTTTCATGGTTGTTTCCTCCCCGTGGCAGCGACGCTAGAATCGCGCGGTTTTGCCGCACACGACAACCCCTTACGGCGTCGTGCCTGCCATCGCCGCAGCGCGGCTCACAGGTTGCGGCGCCAATCGTCGCTGGCGAGGAAGTCCGGGCCGAGCTGGTCGAGGCTCGGGCAGCCGATCTGCCCCATGACAAGGTCGATCTCGGTGCGGAAGATGTCGATCGCGTGCTTGACCCCGGGCAGCCCGCCCGCCGCCGCGCCGTAGAGGGTCGGGCGCCCGAAAAACACGAACTCGGCCCCGAGGCACAGCGCGATCAGGATGTCGGCGCCGCGCCGCACGCCGCTGTCGAGCATCACCGCCATGCGGTCGCCGACCGCCGCCTTCACCGCCGGCAGCACGTCGAGCGGGGCCGGCGCCTGGTCGAGCTGGCGCCCGCCGTGGTTGGATACGATGATGCCGTCGCAGCCGAGTTCGGCGGCGCGTACTGCGTCGGCCGGGCTCATGATGCCCTTAACGATCAGGTTGCGCGGAAACAGGCGACGGTATTTTTCCAAATCCTTCCAGGTCTGGGCATGCGCCGGGGTGTTGGCGCCGACCAGATCGACGACGTCGTCGATACTGGCGCCCGCCAGCGCATAGGGCGCCCAGTTTTCGAGGTTCGGGGTGCCGCCGTGGCGGACGTACTCGATGACCCAGCCGGGATGCAGGATCGACTCGGCCAGGATGGCCGGCTTGAGGCTCAATGCCGCCTTCAGCCAGGTGCCGCGGATGTTGGCGAAGCCGTTGCGGATGTTGCGCTCGCGCCGCGGCCGCACCGGCACGTCGACGGTCAATACCAGCGCGTCGAGCCCGGCGTCGCGCACCCGGCGGATCATGTCCTCGGAGATCTGGCCGTCGCGCGCCGCGTAGAGCTGATACCACGTATTTTTCGGGGCGACCCGCGCCGCCGTCTCGATCGAGTCGTTGCTGGCGCCCGACATGATATAGGGGATGTTGGCATCGGCCGCGGCCTCGGCCAGCATCATGTCGGCGCCGCGGCGGAACAGGCCGGCGGTGCCAGTCGGGGAGATGCCGAACGGGCTGCCGAAGCGGCGGCCGAAGATCGTCTGAGACTGGTCGCGCACCGATACGTCGACCAGATAGCGCGGCATCAAATTGTGCTTGGCGAACGCCGCCGCGTTGCGCGCCAACCCGCGCTCGTCCTCGACCCCGCCCTCGATGAAGTCGAAAGCGATCTTCGGCAGGCGCCGCTTGGCCAGACGATGCAAATCTTCGATGTTGACGGCGTCGGTGACAGGCATGGCGCGCGCTCTCTGCGGTGCAAGAATCTACTCGCCGCAAGGATCGCCGATCGCGCCGGCCCTCGGCAACCCCAACCGGCTACGGGACGATTTCCTGCACCACATCGAGGACCGCGCGACGGCGCGTGACCCGGTCGCCCCACACGCGGTCGAAATCGGCGACGAGCGGGGCGATCTTGTCGGGTGTGGTTGCCGCCTCGGCCGCGGCAAACGAGTCGAACTCATAGAACGCGACATGCACGCCGGGATCGCTGCGGCTCCACGACCGCCACGCCCGGCGCGCCCCGAAGGCGCGCAGGGCCCATGGCAGGTGGTCCGTCTGGTACCAATGGTCGAAGCGCGAGCGCTCCGCCTCAGGCACCTCGGCGCGCACCGCGAGATAGGCTTTCGGCACGAAGGTCACGCGTCTTCGACCGTGAAGCCGAGCTTCAGCACGGCCTGGTAATAACTCACCTTGCCGTCCTCGATTTGGCCGCGGGCCTGGATCACCTCGAACCAGCGCATGTTGCGCAGGGTTTTGGAGGCGCGGGTAACCGCGGTCTGTATCGCGTCCTCGATGCTCTTCTGCGATGAGCCGGTGATCTCGATGACCCGGTAAACGTGGTCTTCCATGTTTTCCTCCTCGCGCCGGTACCGGGCGAATCGCGCGGCCGGTCATGCAATACCTCGTGCCGCACCGGGCACGTTTAAAGCCCTAAAGCCCCTCGCGCGCGCCGGCGGCGGTCCGCCGGGCCGACCACGCCACCAGCCGCACCGGCCACGACAGCGCCACCGCCGGCGAGGCGGAACATCGTGTGGTAGGCGGTGAGAAACGCCTGCGCCTCAGATGCGCCACCGGCACGCGCGGCGCCGGCGATCGCCTGGAAGCAGAGCGTCAACAAGGCCGCGCCGGTGACGACTCCGATCGTCCGGGTCAGCATCGACAGGCTGCCGGCGACGCCGCGATGCGCCAAGGGCGAGGCCGCCATCACGATCTCCATGTAGGCGACCTGAAAAAAGCCGAGGCCGGTCCCATGCAGCGCGAGCGCCACGATCATGACGACGGGGCTGCTGCTGGGCTGCCAGCTGCCGACCAGAACGAGGCCGGCGCCCGTCACCAGCGCGCCGATCGGGGCGATGCGGTCGGCGGCGATCCGCGCCACCAGGGCGCCCGCAAGCGGCGAGGCAGCCGCCATCGCGACAAAGCCCGTCGCCAGCACCGCGCCCGCCAACGGCAACGGCAGCGCGGTGTAGCGAACCAGGAAATACGGCGCGAACAGCATGACCGAGAAGGTCACGAGGTACATCAAGGCGCTGGCGGCATTGATCCCGGCGAAGTCGGCGCGGCGGAACAGCTCGATGCGGATGATCGGCTGCGCGGCGCGGCCCTCCCACCAGACAAAGCCGACGAGGCTCGCGGCCGCCGCCGGAAACAGCGCGAGCGCAAGGTAATCGCCGTCCTTGAGCCGGGCCAGCGCGTTGATCGCCGAGCAACAGGCTGGCGAGGCCGATCGCCAGCAACAGGGCGCCGGCGATGTCGAAGCGCCGGTCATGGCCGGCGCCGGCGGTCGGCGGCAGGCCGCGCAGGAACAGGAGGCTCGAGAGCGCGATCGGGGCGCGGAACCAGAACACGCCGGGCCAGCCCCAATGCGCCACCAGCACGCCGCCGATCAACGGGCCGCCCGCCGAGCCGAGGGCGAACATCAGCGTGAAGATGCCGAGGGCGTGGCTGCGGCGCGCCTCGGGATAGAGGCTCGTCACCAACGCCGGGGCGCAGCTCAGGATCAGCGCGGCGCCAATTCCCTGCAGAAAGCGACAGAACAGCAGCCAGCCGAAGCTCGGCGCCGCGGCGCACAACAGGAACGCCGCCACATCCCACGCCAGCCCGGCGCGGAACACGCGGCCGTGCCCCCACAAATCGCCGACCCGGCCGAACGCCAGCATCAGCCCGGCATGGGTCAACACGTAGCAGATGACGACCCATTGGATCATCGCGATCGGCAGGCCGAAGCTGCCGGTGATGTCGGGAAAGGCGATGTTGACCGAGGTATCGAGCGGCACCACCGAGATGCCGAGCCCGACCAGCAACAGGCGGAGCAGCGGCCAGGTGGCCCGGGGCGCGGCCAGGGTCGTGCTGCTCGCGGGAGGACTCAACGGGCATTTCCTCGGCAGAAGGCGGCGCCGCGGTTTTCCTCTGTTGCGAGGCGCGGCACACGCGATATTTGGCTGATCGGCCGTCCCGTCCTAACAGAAAGCGAGTTGTGTACCAAATGGCTGACACACCGGCGACAAGCGAGGCCGGCTTCGCGCTGGCGATCCACGGTGGCGCCGGGACCTTGCGCCGCGACGCGATGAGCGCGGCAGGCGCGGCGCTCTATCATCAGGGGCTGCGGCAGGCGCTCGAAGCCGGGCGCGACATCCTTGCCGCCGGCGGCAGCGCGCTCGACGCGGTGACCGCGTCGGTCGTCGCGCTCGAGGACGATCCGCTGTTCAATGCCGGGCGCGGCGCGGTGTTTACTGCGGCCGGCACGCAGGAAATGGACGCCGCGGTGATGGACGGGCGCGAGCGGCGCGCCGGCGCGGTGGCGGGCATTTTCGGGCCGAAGAACCCGGTGCTCGCGGCGCGGATGGTCATGGAACACTCGCCGCATGTGCTGATGATCGGCGAGGGCGCGCTGGCGCTGTGCCGGGCGCAAGGAATCGCCTTCGAGAAAAGCGATTATTTCTACACGGAAGCGCGCCGTCAGGCATTGCAGGAGATGCTGGACGGGCCCGCCGGGGGCGACGACGCGCGCCATCACGGCACGGTCGGGGCGGTCGCACGCGACCGGGCCGGCAACCTCGCCGCCGCTACCTCCACCGGCGGGACGACCGGCAAATTGCCGGGGCGGGTCGGCGACAGCCCGATCATCGGCGCCGGCACCTGGGCCAACAATGCGAGCTGCGCCATCTCGGCGACCGGGCACGGTGAGTTCTTCATCCGTTTCGCGGCGGCGCACGAGGTCGCGGCGCGGCTGGTCCATCGCGGCGAGGCGCTGGAAGCGGCGGCGCGCACCGTGATCGACGCGCTCGGCCAGATCGGCGGCTCGGGCGGGCTGGTCGCGGTCGGGCGCGACGGCGCGCTGGCGCTGCCGTTCAACTGTTCCGGCATGTATCGGGGCTATGTCAAATGTGACAGAGTCGTGTACACGGCGATCTACGACGAACCTTACCGGTCGGCATGATCATGCGAACGTGGTGGCGACCCTTCTTTTTTGCCGCCGTGACGGCCGCCCTTCTGGTGAGCCCGTTACGTCAGGCTGATGCGCAGCCCGAGCCTCAAATCTCGGACGGGGTGGTCAAGCTGGGGCTGATCCTCGACATGTCGGGGCCGTACTCGGATGTGACCGGCACCGGTAATGTCGCCGCCGCACGAATGGCGGTCGAGGATTTCGGCGGCAAGGTGCTCGGAAAGCCGATCGAGATCGTCGTCGCCGACCACAAGAACAGCACCGACCGGGCGGCGGCGATTGCCCGCGACTGGTTCGAAAACCAGCATGTCGACGCGATCATGGACGTCTCCGGCTCGTCGACGGCGCTGATCGTCCAGGCAATCGGCAACGTCCGCGACAAGATCGTCCTGCTGAGCTCGGCCGGGGCCGAGCGGCTGACCAACGAAGCCTGCACGCCGGTCTCGGTCGATTATGTGTTCAACACCCGCGCGATCGCGAATACGGTGGGGACCGCGCTGGTGGCGCGCGGCGACAACACCTGGTTTTTCATCACGGTCGATTACAGCTTTGGCTATGACCTCGAACGCGACACCGCGGCGGTGGTCAAGGAGAAGGGCGGCACGGTGCTCGGCGCCGCTCTCCATCCGCTGGGCGCCGCCGATTTCACCTCGTATCTGGCGCGGGCGCGCCATTCCGAGGCCAACGTCATCGGGCTGGCCAACGCCGGGGCCGATCTGGACAACACGATAAAGCAGGCTGCCCAGCGCGGCATGATCCCGGGGCCGCAAAAATTTGCCGGCCTCGCGCTGCGCATCAACAGCATCGACCGGCTCGGCTTGGCCACGACACAGGGAATGCTGCTGAGCAGCGCCTTCTACTGGGACAAGAACGCGGCAACGCGGGCCTGGTCGCGGCGATTTTTCGAGCGGGTCAAGAAGATGCCCAACGAGCTGCAGGCCGGGGTCTATTCGTCCACGATGCATTATCTCCAGGCGGTCGCCCGCGCCGGCACCGCCGCCACCGGCCCGGTGATGAAGCAAATGCAGGCAGCGCCGATCAACGATTTCTTCGTGCACGGCGGCCATATCCGGGCCGATGGGCTGATGGTGCACGACATGGATCTGTATCAGGTCAAGGCCCCGTCCGAGTCGCACTCGCCCTGGGATTACCTGAAACTGGTCGCGACAATCCCGGGCGCGAAGGCGTTCGGCCCGCTGGCGCAATCGAAATGCCCGCTGCTGATGCCGGAAAGCGGCCAATAGGCTGGCCGCGTCACGATTTGGGAGGACGATCGATGGCCGTTGATTTTGCAGGAAAAACCGTGCTGGTGACCGGCGGCGGCAATGGCATCGGCGCGGCCTGCTGCAGGGCCTTCGCCAGCGCCGGCGCGCGCGTCGCGGTGATCGACCGCGACGGCGCGGCGGCCGAACGGGTCGCCGCCGAGATCGGCGGCAAGACCGGCTTTCATGCGCTCGACGTCAGCGACGGTGCGGCCTTCGCCCGGCTCGCGGCAGACATCGCGGCCCGCGAGGGCGGCATCGACGTGCTGGTCAACTCGGCCGGCACGATCACCCGGCAGACCATCGCGGCGATGCCCGCCGCCGATTGGGACCGCATCATGGCGGTCAATCTGCGCGGGCCGTTCAACGGCACCCAGGCCGTCATCCCGCACATGAAAAAGCGCGGCGGCGGCGCGATCGTCAACGTTGCGTCGGTCGCCGGGCGGCGCATCTCGTTCGGCGGCGGCGCCAATTACAGCGCGTCGAAGGCGGGGCTGCTCGGCCTCACCCGCCACGCTGCCTACGAGTTGGCGCCCGACCACATCCGGGTCAACGCGGTGTGCCCCGGGCCGACCGCGACGGGGTTCGGCGGCGGCCAGCTCCCCTCGGCCGAGCGCAAGGCGCAGCGCGCCCGGAAAATCCCGCTCGGCCGCATGGTCGAGCCCGAGGACATCGCCGAGGCGGTGCTGTTCCTCGCCAGCGACATGGCGCGCATGTGCACCGGCGTCGCGCTCGATGTCGACGGCGGCGTCCTGATCAGCAACGACATCCCCTACGAGGAGTATTTCGCGCGGGCGAAATAGCCCTTCCTACGCCTGCCCCGGGTTGCCGAGAAACGCCGCCAGCAGCAGCCGCGCCGCCGCCGCCGGGGTGCGGGCGCCGGCGATCACCTCGTGCTCCACCGTGGCGAGGCGGGCGGCGATTGCGGGGGCGGTGCGGAAGCGTTCGACGAGGCCGTCGCCGATCTCGGCCCACAAGGCCGCCCGCGCCTGCTCAGCGCGGCGCTGCTCCCAGGCGCCGCTGCGTTCCAACGCGGCGCGAAAGCGCGCAACCTCGTCCCACACCGAATCGACCCCGCTGCCGGTCAGGGCCGAGACGGCGCGCACCGCGACCTGCCATTCGGGGACGGCCGGGCGAATGAGGCGCAGCGCATTGGCGTATTCGGCGGCGGCGCGGTGCGCATGATCGACGAGATCGCCGTCGGCCTTGTTGACCAGGATCAAATCGGCCAGTTCGATGATGCCGCGCTTGATGCCCTGCAATTCGTCGCCGGCGGCGGGCGGCAGGATCAACAGGAACATGTCGACCATCTCGGCGACCGTGGTCTCGGCCTGGCCGGCGCCGACCGTCTCCACCAGCACGATGTCGAACCCGGCCGCCTCGCAAACCAGGATCGCATCGCGGGTGCGGCGCGCGACGCCGCCCGTTTCCGCCCCGGCCGAAGAGGGCCGGATGAACGCCGCCGGCGCGCGGCCCAGTTCGGCCATCCGCGTCTTGTCGCCGAGAATCGCGCCGCCGCCGCGCTTCGAGCCGGGATCGACCGCGAGCACCGCGATCGCTGTGGCCGCGGGCGATGCCGTCGAGCCCGAAGCGCTCGATGAAGGTCGATTTTCCGGCGCCGGGCGGCCCGGTGATGCCGATCCGCGTCGCGCCGCCGGTCGCCGGCAGCAGCTGTTCGATCAGCGCCTCGGCCGCCTGGCGGTGGTCGCGTCGGGTCGATTCGACCAGGGTGACGGCGCGCGCCAACGCCCGCCGGTCGCCGCGCCGGACCGCGGCGGCCAGCCCGGCAGCCGCGCTCGGGGTCAGTCCGCGACCAGCGCCGCTTCGCGCGCCGCCGCCTCCTGCTGGCGCGCCCACATCATGGCGTAGACGCCGCCGCGGGCGAGCAGCTCGCGATGATGGCCGCGCTCGACGATGCGGCCGCCGTCGAGCACCAGGATCTGGTCGGCGTCGACGACGGTCGACAGGCGGTGGGCGATGACCAGCGTCGTGCGGTCGGCCGCGACCTCGGCGAGGCTGGCCTGGATTTCGCGCTCGGTCTTGGTGTCGAGCGCCGAGGTCGCCTCGTCGAAGATCAGGATCTTCGGGCCCTTGAGCACGACCCGGGCGATCGCGACGCGCTGCTTCTCGCCGCCCGACAGTTTGAGGCCGCGCTCGCCGACCATCGTGTCGTAGCCGTCGGGCAGGCCGGCGATGAAATCGTGGATATGGGCGCGCCGCGCCGCCGCCTCGACCTCGGCGCGGCTGGCGCCGGGGCGGCCATAGGCGATGTTGTAGTAGATCGTGTCGTTGAACAGCACGGTGTCCTGCGGCACGACGCCGATCGCCCGCCTGCAGGCTGTCCTGCGTCACCGCGCGGATGTCCTCGCCGTCGATCTCGATCGCCCCGTCATTGACATCGTAGAAGCGGAACAACAGGCGCGCGATCGTCGACTTGCCGGCGCCGCTCGGGCCGACGATCGCCAGCGTGCCGCCGGGCGGCACCGCGAAATCGACGTCCTGCAGGATCGCGCGGCGCGGGTCGTAGCGGAAATCGACATGATGGAACGCGAGCCCGCCGCGGCCGACGGCCAGCGCCGGGGCGCCGGGACGGTCCTCGATCTCCGGCGCGATCTCCAGCAGCGACATCATCTGCTCGAGATCGGTCAGCGACTGCTTGATGTTGCGATACACCATGCCGAGGAAGTTGAGCGGCGTGTAGAGCTGGATCAGATAGGTGTTGACCAGCACGAAGTCGCCGACCGTCATGCGGCCCGCCGCGACCCCCTGCCCCGCCAGAATCATCACCCCGATCAGCCCCACGGCGATGATCGTGCCCTGGCCGACATTGAGCATCGCCAGCGTCGTCTCGCTCTTGACCGCGGCGCGCTCGTAGGCGTGCAGCGCGCTGTCGTAGCGCGCCGCCTCGTGCGCCTCGTTGGCGAAATACTTGACGGTCTCGTAGTTGAGGAGGCTGTCGACCGCCTTGGTGTTGGCTTCGCTGTTGCGCGTGTTCATCTCGCGCCGGAAGCGGATGCGCCAGTCGGTGACGACGAAGGTGAACGTCACATAGGCCACCACCGTCATCAGCGTAACGAGGGCGAAGGCCCAGTCGTACAGCCGCCACAGGATCGCGCAGACGACGACGATCTCGAACACCGTCGGCACGATGTTGAACAGCATGAACGACAGCAGGAACTCGACCCCCGCCGTGCCGCGCTCGACCGCGCGCGCCAGCCCGCCGGTGCGCCGCTCCAGGTGAAAGCGCAGCGACAGCGCGTGGATGTGGCGGAAAGCCGCCAGCGCCAGCTGGCGCACGGCGCGCTGGCCGACCTTGGCGAAAACCGCGTCGCGCAGCTGGTTGAAGCCCTGCGACATGACGCGGGCGGCGCCATAGGCGAGGATGAACCCGACCGGCACGGCGAGGATGCCGGGCCGCGGCGTCGTCAGCGCGTCGATCGCGCCCTTGTACAGAAACGGGATCGTGATGTTGACGAGCTTGCCGGCGACCAGCAGCACCAGCGCCAGGACCACCCGGACGCGCAGATCGAGCGCGTTCTTCGGCCACAGATAGGGGGCGAGCCCCTTCAGCGCGCGCAGCCCCTCGCCGAGCCGCTCCTCCGGCTCGGGCAGGCCGGTGATCGACGAGCGGCCGACCATGCGCGGGCTGTGCGGGCTCATGGGGGCGGGCTCATGGGGGCGGGCTCACTCGGCCGGGTCGGGCGGCGAGGCCAGCGCGAGCGGCGGCACGCTCCAGCCGATCAGCAATGCCCCCACGACCAATGCCGCGCCCCACAGAAACGGGCTGCTGTAGCCGACATAGGCAAACAGATAGCCGGCCAGAGGCGGCCCGATAACCCGCGCCGCGCTGCCCAGCGATTGGGTAACGCCGAGCACCTGGCCTTGCTCCTCGGCACCGGCGCGGCGCGAGATCAGGCTGTTCAGCGCCGGCTGGGTCATCCCGAGCCCGATCGCCAGCAGCGCGAAGGCGCCGCCCAATATCGGCAGATCGCGGGAGAACGGTACGATCACCAACCCCGCCGCAAGCAGTACAAGACCGCACAACAGCAGCCGCTCCTCGCCATAGCGTTTGGTCAAGCGGCGGGTCAGCCCGCCCTGCATGATCGCCGACAGCAGGCCGAGATAGGCGAAGACATAGCCGACCTTCTCCGGCCCCCAATCCAACTGTCGCAACGCCCACAGCGCAAAGATGCTTTCCATCGCGGCAAACGCGAGGATCACCATGAAAAAGATGACGATCAGCCGCGACAACACGGGCCGTCGCAGCACACCGCGGAGCAGCCCCATGCGGCCCCGAGGCGGGGCGAGGCCGCGGCGCTCGCGCGAATGACTCTCGCGCAGCACGGCGAGCACGCCGCAAAACGCGGTGAGGGACAGCCCGGCGGCGACCCAGGCTGGGGCTTGGAGGTTGGCGGTGGCGGGATCGTTGCCGGCGAGAAATCCGCCGAGCGCCGGCCCAATGATAAACCCGAGGCCGAACGCGGCGCCGATCATCCCCATCCCGTGGGCGCGGTCTTCTGGCTTGGTAATGTCGGCAATATACGCCTGCGCTGCGGCAATGTTGCCGGCACAGGCACCAGCGAGTGCGCGCGCTGCAAACAGCATCCACAGGTCAGTCGCGGCGCCAAGCCACAGATAGGCGAGCGCGGATGCCGCCATGCTCGCCATCAGCACCGGACGCCGGCCAAAGCGGTCGCTGAGCCTGCCCCAGAAAGGTGCCGCCACCAACTGCAGCAGCGAATAGGTGGCGAGCAGCCAAGTCACCTCGGGTGCCGTCGCGCCGAACCGTACCGCGTAGAACGGCAGCAGCGGGATGACCAGTCCGAACCCGACCAGGTCGATGAAGACGATGAGGAAGAGAATTGACATGGAAAACAGTTGATATCGCGCCCGCGGTGTGCCGAACAAGAGCCGATCGTCGCAGCCGCGCCGTTCGCCAGCGGACGCGTGGACGAATCGCCGCATCCCACTTGTCGCTCGGTCGGCGATCGGCGCCATGCCGCCGCTTCGCCATATTCAGGTAACCCCCCGAAAAATTGAGGAAATTTTGTCAAGCTCTTGGGGATGAATTTTCCTCGACATCGGACCCGCTTAACCGCACCTTAACTACGGCGGGGTTCATATGAGGCGCCCGATCAAAACCTAGGAGATTTTCGATGCGTGTATTCAAGGACCTGATGGCCAAGGACTCGATGTTCCACCGCTTGCTGCACGACGACAGTGGCGCGACCGCGATCGAGTATGGCCTGATTGCCGCCCTGATCGCCGTTGCCGCGATTGCCGCGTTCCAGCTGGTCGGCACCAACCTGAGCAGCATCTTCAACACGGTCGCCGGCGATCTGTAATCGCCCTGAACTGGCATCAGCACGGCGCCGCTGAGCCCGCCACCTGGTCGTCGCTGCCGGGCTTGTCCCGGCAGCGACGCGTTTGGGGCTAGGCTACGACGCCGCCGCGGGCGCATCGCCGCAATAACACGAGCGTCCGAATACGCGGGAGCCGGCGCGGTCGGCATATCGCGGTCTGCCCCGCCGGCGACAATCTCGCTGAAATCGACGACGTCGAAAGCATCGACGCACTTGCGGACGATCCGTAGGTCGGGCTTGGCTCGGCCTTTTTTTGTGGCCGGGCCGGCGGCAAGCTATCCTCCGTAGCATCGGAGCGACCGACCGGCAATCGTGCGCGCGATCGCCTCCGAGCGCGATTCGCATCGCGATCGCAAAATTTGCGGCGTGATCCTTGCCGGATCGAAGGTCGACGAGGCTAGAATAGCACCGCCACGGCGCGGCAGCCGGTGGGGAGGGTCAGACGATGCAACTCGGAAAGCTCGGCGTGTGGGCGGCGATGGACGTGTTCAGCGCGGCGGAGGGCGCCGCCTTTGCGCAACGCGTCGAGGCCTGGGGCTATGCCGCATTGTGGCTCCCGGAGAGCCGCGGCCGCAACGTCATGGTCAATTCCTCGTGGCTGCTGGCCAATACGAAATCGCTGATCGTCGCCCCCGGGATCGCCAACATCTACGCGCGCGACGCGATGGCGATGGCCAACGGACAGCGCGCCCTGGCCGAGCAATCGGGCGGTCGCTTCCTGCTCGGGATCGGGGTGTCGCACGTGCCCTCGGTCGAAGGCTTGCGCGGCCACAGTTACGGCCGGCCGGTGGCGACGATGCGGGCCTATCTCGAGGCGATGAAGGCGGCGCCCTATGGCGCGCCCGAGCCGCCGGAGACGCCGCTGACCATCCTCGCCGCGCTCGGGCCGCGCATGCTGGCGCTGTCGTCGAGCCATGCCGACGGCGCGCACCCCTATAACGTGCCGCCGGAGCATACCGCCGAGGCGCGCCGCATCCTCGGCCCCGGCAAATTGCTCTGCCCCGAAGTGTGGGTGCTGCTCGAAAGCGATCCGGCGAAGGCGCGTGCGCTGGGCCGGCAGGCGCTCGCCAACTACATGCGGCTCGACAATTACGTCAACAACTGGCGCCGGCTTGGCTTTGCCGATGACGATTTCGCCGGTGGCGGCTCCGACCGCTTCATCGACGCCAATATCGCCTGGGGCGGCGAGGCGGCGATCCGCAAGCGCATCCAGGAGCATTGGGACGCCGGTGCCGACCATGTCTGCATCCAATCGATCAGCCCGGACGGATCGCGGCGGCCCGACGAGACGGTGCTTGCGCTGCTCGCCCCAACGGCGCGGGGCTGACCGGTCACCTTGACGCATCGCCGCGCGCGACCGACATTGTGCGGGCCGTGTTCGGGGCACGACCGCTCTCCCGTCCGTGGGGGCGCCGCCATCGAAGAAGCAAGGTCCCTGAGCCATGTATTCCGAAACCACCCGCTCGATCAAAGTCACGGTTCGTCCGTTCTACCTCGATCAGCACTCCTCGCCGGACGACAACCATTACGTCTGGGCCTACCATGTGAGGATCGAAAACGGCGGCGGCGAAACGGTTCAGCTGCGTCGCCGCCACTGGCAGATTACCGATAGCCAGGGGCGGCAGCAGGAAGTCCGCGGCCCGGGCGTCGTCGGGGAAGAGCCCGTCCTCGCCCCCGGCGAGAGCTTCGAATACACCAGCAGCTGCCCGCTGCCGACGCCGTCCGGCTTCATGGTGGGCGACTACGAGATGGAAACCCGCGGCGGCGAGAATTTCCTGGTGCAGGTTCCCGCTTTCTCGCTCGACATCCCGCCGCAGCTCCAGCACCCGGACAAGCCGGAGCGGCCGCACCGGCTTCATTAACGCAACGCGCGCGCGGAATAGGGCCGGTTCGCCTTCCGCCAGCGAGAAAGTGAGCATCATGTCAGTAGCAGACCCCGTGGCGCGCGCCGGCGTGCCGAAATTTCGCGCCCGCCAGCCGAGCGAAACCCGCCGCCCGTCGCGTGAGGAGGCGCTCGAAGCGGTGCGCACCCTGCTCCGCTGGGCCGGCGACGATCCCGACCGCGAGGGCCTGCTCGATACGCCCTACCGCGTCGCGCGCGCTTATGGAGAATATTTCAGCGGCTACGACGAGGACCCGGTGTCGCTTTTGCAGCGCATCTTCGAGGAAATGGACGGGTATGACGAAATCGTCCTGCTGAAGGACATCCGCTTCCAGTCGCATTGCGAGCACCACCTCGCGCCGATCATCGGCAAGGTCCACATCGCCTATCTGCCGAACAACCGGGTGGTCGGCATCTCGAAGCTCGCCCGGCTCGTCGACGTCTTTGCCAAGCGGCTGCAGATTCAGGAGAAGATGACGGCGCAGATCGCCAACACGCTCGACGAGGTGTTGCAGCCGAAGGGCGTCGCCGTGGTCATCGAGGCGGCGCATCAATGCATGACGACCCGCGGCGTCCACAAGCCAGGGGTGAACATGGTGACGAGCCGCATGCTCGGCGCGTTCCGCAGCGATCCGACGACCAGGCGCGAGGTGCTGTCGATGTTCGGCACGCCGTCGGGCGGGAGCGTCGAACACGTC
>CAVVDM010000019.1:0-22113 GCA_963746885.1 uncultured Alphaproteobacteria bacterium | reverse complement strand
GGCAGCCCTGTTGCCGCCATCCGTGTAAGGCTTGGCATGGCTTTTGCCGGCGGAATAAGCGGGTAGAAGGGAGCCTCTCCGATCATGGCGCCCGATGGCGGCAATCCGGCGTCCACGTCCTATGGCATCGGCCACAATGGCGGGCCGCCGCTCGATCCCGATGCGGGTTGGCGGCAATTCTGTTGGAAAAAGGCGCAAGCGCACGCCTGGAAGACGCCGCCGCGAGAGATCGCGCTGGCCCGCCTGGCGCGCGCCGAGGCGCTCGGACTCAGCTACCGCGAATACACGGCGGTGCTGCTCGATACCGGCAGGCATCTATAAGCCGCGCCGCGCCGCGCGATGCTGGGCGTTTGCGAAACACGCGTAACGCGCTAGATTGGCGGCAATCACGATTGGTAGCGAGATCGATGGCCATGACCGAAACTGCTCCCCCGCTGCCCCCGCCGGTCAATCCGCGCCTGCGGCGCATGGCGAATGCGCTGCGCGCGCTCGCGATGGACGCCGTCGAGCAGGCCAAGTCAGGCCATCCCGGCATGCCGATGGGCATGGCCGACATCGCCGCGGTGCTGTTCACGCAATTCCTGCGGTTTGATCCGCAAGCCCCGGACTGGCCCGATCGCGACCGCTTCGTGCTGTCGAACGGGCACGGCTCGATGCTGCTCTACGCGCTGCTGCACCTGACCGGCTACCCGGACATGACGCTCGACGAGCTGAAACGCTTTCGCCAACTCGGCAGCCGCACCGCCGGCCACCCAGAGCGCGGCATGGCGACCGGCATCGAGACGACGACCGGGCCATTGGGTCAGGGCCTCGCCAATTCGGTCGGCATGGCGGTGGCCGAGCGCCATCTGAGCGCCGAGTTCGGCTCTGAGATCGTCGATCACCACACCTACGTCTTCTGCGGCGACGGCTGCCTCGAGGAGGGCGTCAGCCACGAGGCGCTGTCGCTCGCCGGGCATCTGAGGCTCAACAGAATAATCGTTCTCTACGACGACAATTCGATCACGATCGACGGCCCGACAAGTCTGTCGTTCTCGGACGATGTGCTGATGCGCTTCCGCGCCTACGGCTGGGCGGCGGAGCGCATCGACGGCACGAACCACGACGAGATTGCCGCCGCGATCACGCGCGCCCAGGCCAGCGACCGGCCGAGCCTGATCGCCTGCCGCACGGTGATCGCGTTCGGCGCGCCGACCAAGGCGGGCACCGCCGGAGCGCATGGCAGCCCGCTCGGTGCCGAGGAGATCAAGGGAGCCAAGGAGCGGCTCGGCTGGGAGTTTGGGCCGTTCGTCGTGCCCGACGATGTGCGCGCCGAGTGGCTCGCCGCCGGCGCGCGCGGCGCGAGCGTCCGGCAAGCCTGGGAGCAGCGGCTCGCCGCGATCGCCCCCGACAAGCGCGCCGAATTCCTGCGCCGGCAGAAGGGCGAATTGCCGAGCGGATTTGACGCCGCGATCGCGAAGGTCTGCGGCGAATTCCGCGCCAAGAACGCCAAGCTCGCAACACGGCAAGCCTCGGGCGAGGTGCTCGACGCGCTGGTGGCCGTGGTGCCCGAGCTGATTGGCGGCTCGGCCGACCTGACGCCGTCGAACAATACGCGAGCAAAGGGCCTGACGGACATAAAGCCCGGCGAGTTTGGCGGGCGCTATATGCGCTATGGCGTGCGCGAGCACGGCATGGCGAGCGCAATGAACGGCATGGCGGTGCATGGCGGGGTGATCCCCTATGGCGGCACCTTCATGTGCTTCACCGATTACTGCCGGCCGGCGATCCGCCTGGCGGCGCTGATGGAGATACGCGTCGTCTTCGTGATGACGCATGATTCGATCGGTCTCGGCGAGGATGGACCGACCCATCAGCCGGTCGAACATCTGGCGGCACTGCGGGCAATCCCGCAACTGTTGGTGTTCCGTCCGGGCGACGCGGTCGAGACCGCCGAGTGCTGGGCGCTGGCCTTGCAGCACCGCCGGGCGCCGTCGATCATGGCGTTGACCCGCCAAGCCCTGCCGCTGTTCCGCACCGAGGCGGAGACCGACAACCGCTCGGCGCGGGGCGCCTATGTGGCGGCGGAAGCGGTCGGCGCGCGGCAGGTGACCTTGCTGGCGACCGGCTCCGAGGTGTCGATCGCGATGATGGCGCGCGACGAACTGCAGAAGAACGGAATCGGCGCCGCCGTCGTCTCGATGCCGTGCTGGGAATTGTTCGAAGCCCAGCCGGAGGATTATCAGAACGCGGTGCTCGGCGCAGCGCCGCGGGTCGGCGTCGAGGCGGCGGTGCGTCAGGGCTGGGACCGCTGGCTCGGGTCGCGCTCGGCCTTCATCGGGATGCACGGTTTTGGTGCATCGGCCCCGATCGAGGCCCTCTACCCGCATTTCGGGATCACGGCGCAAGCGGTCGCTCAGGCGGCCCGCTCGCTTCTCTAGCAACCGGCCGCGCTGTTGCGGCCAGCCTTGGAGGACGGATCATGGCGGTACGGGTGGCGATCAACGGCTTCGGCCGCATCGGCCGGCTGGTATTGCGCGCGGCCTACGAGCATGCCAATCAGGCAATCGAGGTCGTCGGCATCAACGATTTGGGGCCGGTTGCGACCAACGCGCACCTGTTGAAATACGACAGCGTGCATGGACGCTTTCCCGGCGAGATTTCGACCGGCGACAACTGGATGGATATCGGCCGCGGCAAGATGCGGGTTACCGCCGAGCGCGACCCGGCGAAACTGCCGTGGAAGGAACTCGGAGTCGATGTCGCGCTCGAATGCACCGGCATCTTCACGAAGCGCGAGGCAGCCGCGAAACACCTCGAAGCTGGCGCCAAGAAGGTCATCATCTCGGCCCCCGCCGACGGCGCGGACATGACCGTCGTGATGGGCGTCAACCACGACGAATTGAAGGCGGAGCACACGGTCATCTCAAACGCCTCGTGCACGACCAACTGCCTAGCGCCGGTCGCTTATGTGCTGCACCAGGGGATCGGCATCGAGCGCGGCTACATGACGACGATCCACTCCTATACTGGCGACCAGAACACGGTCGACACGCTGCACAGCGACCTGCGCCGCGCCCGTGCGGCTGCGATGTCGCTGATTCCGACTTCGACCGGCGCGGCGCGCGCGGTCGGGCTGGTGCTGCCGGCGTTGAAGGGCAAGCTCGACGGCACCGCGATCCGTGTGCCCACGCCGAACGTGTCGCTGATCGACTTCACGTTCGACGCGGCGCGCGACACCTCGGCCGACGAGGTCAACACGCTGATGGAAGAAGCGGCAACGTCAAATCGCTTGAAAGGCATTGTCGGCATCAACCGCGATGCCACGGTGTCGGTCGACTTCAACCACGATTCGCACAGCTCGACCTTTGACGTGACGCAGACCCAAGTGCTCGACAAGCGCTTTGTCCGGGTGCTGTCGTGGTACGACAACGAATGGGGCTTCTCGAACCGAATGGTTGAGGTCGCCGCCTATTTCGGCGCGATGCACTGACCGCTGACGCCCCGGTCATCATCGTCCATTCGCTGGCCCACGCCGTTGCGGCGTTGACGGCGGCGGCCGAGACCGGGCGCAACGTCACGCTTGCGAGCGCCCCCGGCGCCGCGATCTATGGCGGTCCCGGCTGGTGGGGCGCGCTCGTCGCGGCGGCGGGTGCGGCCGTGCCGGCAGCGCAATTCACCGCCCTCCTCGACTGTGGCGACGATGCCGGCGCCGCCCAGGCGGCGATCCGCGCCGGCACCCCGGCCATCGTATTTACCGGCGCGGCGGACATCGCCAAACGCCTCGTCGACATCGCCCGCCAGCGCGGCGCTCGGCTCGTGACGACGCGACCGGCCGCGGCGCTCGACCTCGCCGGCATGTTCTTTGCGCCGTCGGTGACGCTGCGCCAGCATTGCGCCGATGTCCTCGCCTCGGCGGCTCGGTTTTGCTAAAAGAGGGCAGAACCCGGCAAGTTCTGCTAATCGGCCGCCGAACAGACGGATTTCACACAGGAGTGACGACATGGCCAACGATCAGATGATGGCCCAAATGTCCAAAAAGGGCGGCTTTATCGCCGCCCTCGACCAGAGCGGCGGGTCGTCGCCGGGAGCGCTGCGCCTCTACGGCATTCCGGACACCGCCTATAGCGGCGAGGCCGAGATGTTCCGGCTGATCCACCAGATGCGGGTGCGCATCATGACCGCCCCGGCCTTTACCGGCGACAAGGTTATCGGCGCGATCCTGTTCGAAGGCACGATGGATAGCGAGGTGCGCGGCAAGCCGACCCCGGCCTATCTGTGGGAAGAGCAGCGGGTTGTGCCGTTTGTCAAAGTCGACCGCGGGCTTGAGGCCGAAAAAGACGGTGTCCAGCTGATGCGGCCGATGCCGCAGCTCGATCAGCTGTGCGAGCGCGCGGCCAAGCTCGGCATCTATGGCACCAAGATGCGCTCGGTGATCAATCTCGCGTCCAAGGAAGGGATCGCCGCAATCGCCGCGCAGCAGTTCGAGATCGGCGAACGCATCGCCCAGCATGGGCTGATGCCGATCCTCGAGCCCGAGGTCTCGATCAAAAGCCCTGACAAGAAGGGCGCCGAGGCGATCCTGTTCGACGAGTTAAAAAAGCGGACCGACGCGCTGCCGGCCGGCCGGCAGGTCATGTTCAAGGTGACCCTGCCCGACGTCGCCGACCTTTACAAACCGCTGATCGATCACCCGCGCGTCGTCCGGGTTGTCGCGCTCTCCGGCGGCTATACCCGCGCCGACGCCTGCCAGCGGCTCGCCGCCAATCACGGCATGATCGCGAGCTTCTCGCGCGCGCTTGTCCAGGACCTTCGAGTTTCGATGAGCGATGCCGAATTCGAGACGGCCCTTGCCCAAGCGATCGACGAGATCCACCGCGCCTCCACCGTCAAGGCCTAATTACCGGGGGAAGGACTGACCATTCGCAGCGATGACACGCGGCCGACGACGCGCCTCTACCTGATCACGCCGCCGGCGCTCGACCCTGACCGTTTCGCCCGGGACCTCGAAGAGGCGCTCGCCGGCGGCGATGTCGCCTGTCTGCAGCTCAGGCTGAAGGAGGTCGATGACGCTGCGGTCAGGCGCGCCACGAGGATCCTGCAGCCGATTGCGCAGCAGCACGGCGTGGCCTTCATTATGAACGACCGGCCGGATCTTGCCGCCGAACTCGATTGCGACGGGGTGCATGTCGGCGAGGAGGACATGCCCTACGCCGAGGCGCGTCGACTGCTCGGCCCGGATCGGATCGTCGGCGTCACCTGCGGCGACAGCCGCCACCGCGCCATCGTCGCTGCCGAGGCAGGCGCGGATTATGTCGCATTTGGCGCTTTCTTTCCGAGCGGCACCAAGGCCGGCGCAAAATATCGCGCGCAGCCCGAACTCCTCGCCGATTGGTCGGAAACGACGGTCGTGCCGTGCTGCGCGATCGGTGGCATTACCCAGGAGAATTGCGGCCCGCTGGTCGAAGCGGGTGCCGATTTTCTCGCCGTGATCGGCGCAATCTGGTCGTATCCCGAGGGGCCGGGTGCCGCCGTGCGCGATTTTAATGCCGTGTTTGAGCGCTATGGGCGTAATTATGGATCCGATGCTTACTGAAGTCGGTCACATGCAAGAGCGCAATGGTTCGAGCGAGGTGCCGCCGGCGATTGTCGTAATCGACGACGATGCGTCGATGCGCAAGGCGCTGGACAACCTGTTGAAGTCGGTCGGGTTCGAGGTCGAGTTGTTTGCCTCGCCACAGGAATTTCTGCAAAGCGAGCGGCCGGACCGGCCGGGCTGCATCGTGCTCGATGTTCGCTTTCCCGGGCGCAGTGGCCTCGACATGCAGCGCGATTTGGCGCAGGCCGACGCGCGATTGCCGATCATCTTCATTACCGGCTATGGCGATATCCCGATGTCGGTGCGTGCCATGAAGGCCGGGGCGGTCGAGTTTCTGACGAAGCCGTTCCGCGACCAGGATCTGCTCGACGCTGTCGGGACGGCGCTTGAACGGGACCGCACGCGGCGTGTCGGCGAGCTGCGGCTCGCCGAGTTGCGGGCGCGTTTCGACACGCTGACCGCGCGCGAGCGTCAGGTCATGTCGCTGGTTGTCGCGGGGCGGCTGAACAAGCAGATCGCCGGCGAGCTCGGGGTCAGCGAGATGACCGTCAAGATGCACCGCCGCCAGGTCATGCGGAAGATGCAGGCGACCGGCGTAGCCCAGCTTGTGCGGCTCGCCGACCAGATCGGCATCGCCGTGCCGACCGGCGACTGACGCGCCGCCGCGCAGGCTGCCCGCCGTCGAGCCCGCTGGGGGCTATTCACCTTCGTCCACACCACTAGGATTGCCAGGAGAATTGAAGGCATGGCACAGGCTGGGCCGCTTTCCGGCATTACGATCATCGATCTGTCGCGCATTCTCGCCGGACCTTATTGCACTCTGCTGATGGCCGAGCTGGGTGCGCGGGTGATCAAGGTCGAAGCGCCGAAGACCGGCGACGACGCCCGCCAATACGGGCCGTTCAAGAACGGCAAGTCGACCTATTTTGCCAGCGTCAACCGCGGCAAGGAGTTGATCGTCCTTGACCTCAAGGCACCGGGCGATCGCGGCATCTTCGAGCGTCTCTTGGACAAGGGCGATGCGCTTGTCGAAAACTTCCGGCCGGGGACGATGGAAAAGCTCGGCTACGGCTGGGACAGCCTGCACGCGCGCTACCCGCGGCTGATCTATGCCGCCGCTTCCGGCTTCGGCCATACCGGCCCGTTTTCGCACTACCCGTCCTACGACATGGTCGTGCAGGGCCTCGGCGGCATCATGAGCATCACCGGGGTGCCGGACGGGCCGCTGGTGCGCGTCGGCACCTCGGTCGGCGACTTGGCCGGCGGGCTCTATACCGCCGTCGCGCTCAACGCCGCTCTCCTGCACCGTGAGCGCACTGGCGATGCGACCAAGGTCGACGTAGCGCTGTTCGATTGCCAATTGGCGCTGCTGGAAAACGCGATCATGCGCTACACGACGACCGGCGAGATTCCCGGGCCGATGGGCGCGCGCCATCCGTCGATCACGCCGTTCGAGGCGTTTCCGACCGAGGACGGCCACATCATCATCGCCGCCGGCAATGACGGGCTGTTCGTCAAGCTGACCGAGGCGCTGGGGCGGCCGGATCTCGCCGAGAACCCGCTGTTCAAGAGCAACCCGCTGCGCAACCAGCACCAGGAGGCGCTGAAGGCGGAGATCGATGCGGTATTGCGGCACGGCACCACCGAGCACTGGCTCGCGGTGCTGGAACAGGCGGGCATTCCCTGCGGCCCGGTCAACAACGTCGCACAGGCCATCGCCCATCCCCAGACGGCAGCACGCAACATGCTGGTCGAGGTCGACGATCCCGTGACGGGGCCGCTCAAGCTCGTCGGCAACCCGATGAAATTCTCGGCCTTTGGCGACCCGTCGACGCGCCCGCCGTCTCCCGATCTCGATACCGATCGCGCGCGCATTCTGCGTGAGCTCGGGCTGTGAGCGACTGATCGGGATTTGCCGGCCTTCCCGCGCGTGTCATACCGGCGAAGGCCGGTGTCAGTGCCGGAAATGAGTTTCGGTCTTCGCCGGGGCGGCGAGGGCGGGGATGGGGCGAGCAGGTCAGGCGACCGATGATCGCCCGTATCGCGATCGGTCTTTTCGCGCTGCTTCTGGTGCTCGCCGGCGGGTTCTACCTGTACCTTCGGTCATCATTGCCGCAGGTCGATGGGCGCATTGCGGTGCACGGGTTGACGGGCACGGTGACGATCGCGCGCGATGCTGACGGCGTGCCGCTGATCACCGCCGACAATGACGATGATGCCGCTTTCGGGCTCGGCTTTGTGCATGCCCAAGACCGGCTGTTCCAGATGGAGCTGATGCGGCGCT
Source organism: uncultured Alphaproteobacteria bacterium (assembly GCA_963746885.1). Lineage (GTDB taxonomy): Bacteria > Pseudomonadota > Alphaproteobacteria > ATCC43930 > CGMCC-115725 > DATARH01. Next base: position 14,251 of record CAVVDM010000019.1, on the reverse strand, counting down.
ATGGCGCCGGCCGGTTGGCCGAGATTTTCGGACAGCGGGCGGTCGCGATCGACCGGCAGATGCGGATCCTCGGGGTCTATCGCCTAGCCCAGCAAGAGGTGCCGTTGTTGTCCCCGCCGATGCGCCGCGCGCTTGAGGCTTATGCCGCCGGGGTCAACGCCTTTCTCGCGACGCGCCACGGTGCGCTGCCGCCCGAGTTTCTGCTGCTCCGCTTCACGCCGGGCCCTTGGCGCCCGGCCGACAGCCTCGTCTGGGGCAAGCTGATGGACCTGGAGCTGGCCAGCAACTACCGCGGCGAATTGATGCGCGCCCGCCTCGTGCGCACTCTGTCGTCCGAACAGCTCGATTTCCTTTATCCGGAATATCCCAAGAACGGACCGGTCACTCTGGCGGCACTGGCAAAGCTCTACCGACTTCTGCCGCTCGACCGTCTCTACGCGGCGCTGCCGCCATTAACCGTGCTCGGCCCGATTTACGCCTCGAACAACTGGGTTGTCGATGGCGCCCACAGCGCAAGCGGCAAACCACTCCTCGCCAACGACCCGCATCTCGGCTTCGGGGCACCGGGCTTCTGGTATCTCGCGCGGCTGAAGACGCCGCAGCACGAGATCGCCGGCGGCACCGTCGCCGGCACCCCGTTTGTCGTGGTCGGCCACAACGAGCATATCGCCTGGGGCTTCACCAGCACTGGCGGCGATGTTGAGGATCTGTTCATCGAGAAGCTCGACCCGGCCGATCCCGGCCGGTATCTGATCCCCAATGGCAACGCGTCCTTTACAACAAGACAGGAGACCATCGCGGTGCGTGGCGCAGCACCGATTACGCTGACGGTGCGGAGCACAAGGCACGGCCCGGTATTGTCGGACGGGCTGCCGCCCGGCTCGATCAACTCGGGGTATGTCCTGGCGTTGGAGGCGAGCTTTCTTACCGCCGAGGACCACAGCGCCGAGGCGTTATGGAACCTCGATCGCGCCAGCGATTGGAACGGATTTCGCAACGCGCTGAAGACCTTTGTCGGTCCGCAGCAGAACATCGTCTATGGCGACACCGCCGGCACGATCGGGTTTATCGCCCCCGCCCGCGTTCCGATCCGCAAAGCGGGAGACGGCTGGCTGCCGATGCCGGGCTGGACTGGTGCCTATGATTGGAAGGGTTTCATCCCGTTTGTCGATCTGCCGCAGGCGAGCAACCCTGCCGCGGGGCATTTCGTCAGCGCCAACAACAAGATCGTGCCCGACAGCTACCCCTATTTCCTGTCACGCGGCTGGGACATCCCGAACCGCGCCGAGCGCATCACGGCGCTGCTGGCTGCGACCCCGCGGCAATCGCCGACGACCAGTGCCGCGATCCAGGCCGACACGCTGTCGCTTGCAGCGAGTCGGCTGGTGCCGCTGATGACCCGTATCGCGCCGAGCGAACCGCGGTCGCGCCTGGCTATCGCTCGGCTGCGCGCCTGGGATTTCCGGATGGATCGCGACAAGGTGGCGCCGCTGCTGTTCACCGCGTGGCTGCGCGCCTTTGCTCACGCCGTCTTCTTCGACCGTCTCGGCGATGCGGCGGCCGGGTATTGGGATCTCAAGCCGCTGGTTATCGAGGCGGTGCTGAAGAGCCATCCCGAGTGGTGCGGCAAGGCAAATCAGCAAGCGACGAGCTGCGACACGCTGCTGTCGTCGACGCTGCATGACGCGCTGCGCATGCTGCGCCGAGGCTATGGGCCGGACATGGACCGCTGGCTGTGGGGCCGGGCGCATATCGCCGATTTCCCGAACCCGGTCTTGGGCCGCACCCCAGTGCTGAGCGGCTGGGTGCAGGTCGGCATCGCAACCGATGGCGGGTTCGATACGGTCAATCGCGGCTCGACAACAATCCACAACGCGGCGCACCCCTTCGAGCAGCGCTTTGGCGCCGGGCTGCGCATCATCACCGATCTTGCCTCGCCGGCCGATTCGCGGATGATCGCGGTCCCCGGCCAGTCCGGCAACCCGCTGTCGCCGCATTTTTTCGACCTGCTGCGGCGCTGGCGGGATTTTTATTACCTTGTGCCCGGCCGCGCCCAAGCGGTCGCGACGCTGACTCTGGAACCCGCGCGATGACCGACCTGCCGGTGACAATCGATGACATCCGCCGTGCCGAGACGGCAATTGCCGGCGCGGTGGCGAAGACGCCGACGGTCCGCGCTGCTGCGCTGTCTGAGATGACCGGGTGCGAGGTCTTTCTGAAACTCGAGACATTGCACGCGACCGGCTCGTTCAAGGAACGCGGTGCGCTCAACAAGCTGTTGCGCCTCAATGCCGAGGAGCGCCGAATCGGCGTCGTCGCGATGTCGGCCGGCAACCACGCGCAGGGCGTCGCCTACCACGCCCGCCGTCTCGGCATACCGGCGACAATCGTGATGCCGCAGGGGACGCCGTTCACCAAGATCGACCGCACCGAGGCGCTCGGCGCCAAGGTGGTGCTGAAGGGCGAGGTGCTCGCCGATGCGCGTCGCGCCGCCGACGATCTCGTCCGCGAACGCGGGCTCGTCCCGGTGCATCCCTACGACGACCCGGCCGTCATCGCCGGCCAGGGCACGATCGCGCTCGAAATGCTCGCCGATGAGCCTGATCTCGACGCCATGCTCGTGCCGGTTGGCGGCGGCGGGCTGATTTCCGGGATTGCTGTCGCCGCGCAGGCCGTGTCGCCGCACACCGAGATCATCGGCGTCCAATCGGCGCTGTACCCGTCGATGTACCGGGTATTGCGCGGCATCGACCCGGGTCTACCCACCGAGGGGACGACGCTCGCCGAGGGCATTGCGGTCAAGGAGCCGGGGGAATTGACCCGCCGTATCGTCGCGGCATTGGTCAACGGGGTGCGAACTCGTTACCGAGCGGCAGCTGGAAGGCGCGGTCGAGCTGATGATCGAGCGCCAGAAGCTGATCGTCGAGGGCGCCGGCGCCGCTGGCGTCGCGGCATTGCTGGCCGAGGCTGAGCGCTTCCGCGGCCGGCGCGTCGGCATCGTGTTGACCGGCGGCAATATCAATTCGCGCCTTCTCGCCTCGCTGTTGATGCGCGGGCTGGTGCGCGGCGGGCGCCTCGTGCGGCTGCGGGCCGAATTGCCCGACCTGCCCGGCGTCCTGTCGCGAGTGGCGGCCGTCATCGGTGGGCTGGGCGGCAATATCGTCGAAGTGCACCACCAGAGGCTGTTCCACGACACCTCGGTCAAGCGGGCCGAACTCGATGTCGTGGTCGAGACGCAGAACAGGCGGCATGTCGATACGATCATCGACGCTCTTGTCGCTTCCGGCTTCCCGACACGGCTATTGTCAGGGAGTGGCGACGGCGACGGCGACCCGCTCCATGCGGGCAACGCCTGAGGAGACGGCTCCATGTCACCCTACGCAGGGCGCGACAAGCGAGCGTTTTGGCGAAGCGGAGTCACCGAGCAAAGCCCGCTTCGCATCGACGCGCTCTACCGCAAGAAGTTCGCGATCGCGAGCGACGACCGGATCGCCACCGCTGGAAGCTGCTTTGCTCAGCACATCGGCCGCCAGCTGCAGAAGGCCGGCTTCCGAGTGGTCGATGCCGAGCCGGCGCCGCCCGGCCTCGACGCCGATGCTGTGCGCCGGTTCGGATACGGCCTCTTCTCGGCGCGATACGGCAACATCTACACGGCGGCGCAGCTGCTGCAGCTGGCGCGGGAGGCCCTCGGCGAGTTGTCGCCCGCTCATCCCGTTTGGCAAAGGGATGGGCGGTTTTTCGATGCGCAGCGCCCAGCGGTCGAGCCGCAAGGCTTCGAGCGCTCCGACGATGTGATGCTGCACCGACGCTACCATTTGCAGCGGGTGCGCGACGTGCTTGCCTCAACCGACCTGTTCATTTTCACCTTCGGTTTGACCGAAGCCTGGACCGACCGCCAAAGCGGCACCGTATACCCCACCGCACCCGGAACAATAGCCGGCGAATACGACCCAAGTCGTTTCATGTTCAAGAATTTCACTTTCGATGAGACCTATAAGAATTTTGCATTGTTTCGTGATATACTGAGAGCGTACAACAATAACGTCAGATTCATTGTGACGGTATCGCCGGTGCCGTTGACCGCCACCGCCTCCGATCAGCACGTCCTTAGCGCGTGCACCTATTCGAAAGCGGTCCTGCGGGCCGTCGCCGGGCAGCTGTGCCAGGAGTTCGACGATGTCGATTACTTCCCGGCATACGAAGCCATAACGGCGCCATTCACCCGTGGAATGTTCTATGAGGCCGATTGGCGATCGGTCTCGGACATCGGCGTCGCCGTGGCGATGCGGCTATTTTTCTCGGAGCACGGTTTGCGGAAGGCGGCGGCGTCGGCTTGGGCCGCTTCGCCACAGGAACCGGCCGCCGACCCGGCCTGCGAGGACATATTGCTGGATGCCTTTGCGCCACGATGACGAGGTGCTGCTTTATCGGCAACTCGCACCTCGCCGCGATCAAGCTCGGCTGGGACCGGGTCAAGGGGCGATACGGCGGCGTCTTGGTCGATTTCTTCGCCAGCCACATCGCGAGCATCGGCGATATCTGTCGCGTCGACACCCGCCTTGTTCCGGCTAACGACACGGTCCGGCAGAATTTCGTTTGGACGTCGGGGGGCAAGGCGGCAATCGATCTAAGCGAATACAGCGATGTCGTGCTGGTCGGGATGGGCTTTAGCCTGGAGCCTTTGCTCCTTGCCTATTCACAAATGCGGTCGGAACGACATCAAGATCACGCAGAAACATGCACGCTAGTTTCCGACGCCGTGTTCGAGGAAGCGGTGCTGGGAAATCTCCTCAGCTCTGCCTTCTGTCGCACGTCGGCAAAGATCCGGGAGAGTGGGCCGCGGATATGGGGCATCGCGCAACCGCGACCGAGCGACCAGGTCCTCGACGCGGACGGTGTAACGGCGACAGCGGCGGTTCGCACTGCCGATGCGAAACGTCCTGCCGGCATCGGCCGCGGCTTGACTGGGCGCTTGCTGCGCCGCCGTGACCGGCAGCAGGAGGATGAGACAGCGGAGTTTTGGCGCAGCGTGGCATCGCGGTGGCGCCAGGTCGTCGCCAATGGCGACGACAGGGCGCTGGCGGCGACTTTCGCCAGGATCGTCGAGCGCGTTACCGGGCCGGGCTTCCAATTCCTGCTGCAGCCGGAGACGACGCTGAGCGGCCATCTGTTTACGCAACGCCGGTATTCAGCGGGATCGGTGCGCCTAAGCGAGCGCTACGATTTACGACACGCGCCGGAGGAGTACCGGCATATGAATGGCGAGTTCGGCACCATCGTCATTGCCGAGTTGTTGTCGCGGATCACGCAGAGCCAGGCGCGCGCTACGTCCGCAGACCCTTCGCCCTGACCGGAACGACCAGCACCCGGTCGACGCGGCGGCCGTCCATCTCGACGACCTCGAAGTGCCAGATGCCGGCGCTGATCCGGTCTGCCACCATCGGCACGCGGTTGAGCCGCGCCATCAGATAGCCGCCCAGCGTGTGGAACTCAGGGTCCTCGCCCGGCAGATGCGACACGCCGAGCACCTGCTTCAGTTCGTCGAGCGCGATCATGCCGTCGACTAGAAGGGTGCCGTCCTCGCGGCGCACGATGCGCGGATCGGTCTCGCCGGTCCCGGGGATGTCGCCGACCAGCGCTTCGAGGATGTCGGTCAGCGTCACCAGCCCTTCGAGATCGCCATATTCGTCGACGACCAGCGCCGTCGGCTCACGGCTCGTCTTGAACACTTCGAGGGCGCGCAGCACAGTCACCGTGTTCGGCAGAAATAGCGGCGGCCGTAGCGCCGGGCGCAAATCGAAAGCCTGCCCAGCCAGCGACGCGGCGAGCAGGTCCTTGACCTGGACGATGCCTGCAAGCTGGTGGGTGCCTCCCTGGACCACCGGAAACCGCGAGAAGGCGCTGTCGCGAATGCGCGCGCGCAGCTCTTCCGCCGGGTCGTCGAGATCGAGGAATTCGATCTGGGTGCGCGGCGTCATAACGGCGCTGACCCGGCGGTCGCCCAGCCGCAAGGCCATCTCGACGATCGCCGTTTCGCCGAGCGGGATGTGGCCGGAAGCCACCCCCTCGCGCAGCATGAAGCCGATCTCCGCGTCGGTGACCGAGGGTGGCTCGCCGCGCAGCGGTAACACCCGCAGGATCAGATCGGTCGTCGCGCTGAGCAGCCATTCGAGCGGCGCCGTAAGCCGTCCCATCGCGCGCATGAAGCGGGCAAGCGCGGCAGCGATGTGCTCGGGGTGGGCCAGCGCGACCCGCTTCGGCACCAGCTCGCCGAGAATCAACGAGAAATAGGAAATGACGATGACAACGATCGCCATCGCGATGGCGTGCGCGGAGCCGGCAAGCCAGCCGCCCTGCTCGACGAAATACTCCTGCAGGCGCTCGCCGAGCGTTGCCTGGCCGAACGTGCCGGACAGCACGGCGATGATCGTGATCCCGATCTGCACCGTCGCAAGCAGCCGCGACGGATCGCCCTTCAGCTCGAGCGCCGCCTCGGCGCCGAGGCTGCCTTCGCTGGCAAGTGGCTGCAGGCGCGCCGGCCGCGCCGACACCAGCGCGATCTCGGCCATCGCGAAGAAGCCGTTCACCAAAATCAGCAGCAGCACGATCAACAGCTGCAGGGTCAGCATGGCAAGCCCCGCGTGATGCTGCCCGCGCGCAACGAATTCGTCCCGGTATAAGCCGGGACCCACAAATCAGACCAACTCGGACGGCGGATCGGTGGGTCCCTGCTGGCGCCGGGACGTAAGGGCGGCAGGCGTCAGCGCGAATAATATTCGATGACGAGGTTGGGTTCCATCGTCACCGGATAGGGGACATCGGCGACCTTCGGCGCGCGGACAAAGCGGCCGCGCATACGCTCGTGGTCGATCTCGATGTAATCGGGGACGTCGCGCTCACTCGACTGGGTCGCCTCGATGACCAGCGCCATTTCCTTGGCCCGCGACCGCAGCTCGATCGTGTCGCCGTCGCTCAGCTGGTAGGAGGGGATGTTGACCCGCTTTCCGTTGACCTGCACATGGCCATGGTTGACCAGCTGGCGGGCGGCGAACGGGGTCGGCACCAGCTTCATGCGGTAGACCGTCGCATCGAGGCGGCGTTCTAGCAGCTCGATCAGGTTCTCGCCGGTGTCGCCGCGCCGCCGCACGGCCTCTTCATACAGGCGGCGAAACTGGCGCTCGCCGATGTTGGCGTAATAGCCCTTCAGCTTCTGCTTGGCGGCGAGCTGGGTGCCGTAATCCGACGGCTTCTTGCGCCGCTGGCCGTGCTGGCCGGGGCCGTATTCGCGGCGGTTGAGGGGGCTCTTCGCGCGGCCCCACAGATTGACGCCGAGACGGCGGTTGATCTTGTACTTTGATTCCTCACGCTTGCTCATGACAGCCGGATCCGCTTTAGCTTGTTGTTGTCCCAATAGGGCCGCCAAGTCAGTGACGCAGCGGCCGGGGCGAAACGCCCACGTTCTTGGGAAAGGGCAGCACTATAGTCAGCGAGCCGGTGAAGTCAAATCGAGCGCTCGGCGGCAGAGCGGCGGCAAGCGGCTGGCTGGAAGCGGGGCTCGGCCTTTGCGCGCTGTTGCTGCCGCCTCTGCTCGCCCTGGTGCCGCGCGGGGCGGCGCCGTTGGCCGGGTTTGCCGGGCTGTGCGCCGCCGGGCTGATCGCCGCCAATCCGCCGTACCGCCGCCCCGCACTGTACGTTCCCACCACGCTTCTCGGCATCCTGGCGCTGTGGGGCGGGCTCTCCGCCGCGTGGTCGATCGACCCATGGCGCAGCCTCGTTCTCGACGCGCGGCTCATCGGCCTGTTTGTCGCCGCGTTGGCTCTCGCCGGGGCGGCGAGCCGGCTTGTCGCGCCGCGCAGGATGCTGTTGCTGCTTGTCGCCGGGGCGGTCGTCGGCATCGCGGTCGCAGCGGGAGATGTCGCCAGCCAAGGCGGTTTGAGCCGCTATGTTACGATCCGCGGCTTTGAGATGCCGCGTCTCAACCAGCTTTCCGTCTGGCTTGCCCTGCTGACGTTGCCGGCCGGCGCGGCGATGATCTGCCGCAGGCGGATCCTTGCGGCGGCGCTGGCGACAGCGGTGATGGTCGCCACCGTCTACCTGCTCGACGGCACGACGGCGAAGTTTGCCTTCGCGCTAAGCATACCGGCCGCCGCGCTCCTATACCTGCGCCGTGGCACGATAGCGCGGATTGCGGCGGCCCTTGCGGTCCTCGCCATCGTCACGGCACCGCTGACCTTGCCGCGAATCGTGCAACTCCCGCGCGTTTTCACGACGGCCGATGCGTTCAAGGAGTTCGGCTGGGCACCGGCTGTTGATCTGGTCGTTTGCCGGCGACCGCATCGCCGAGCGGCCGTTTATCGGCTGGGGCCTCGATTCGGCGCGGGCAATCCCCGGCGGCAAGGACGAGATCCGGCCTGGGGAGAACTGGCTGCCGCTGCACCCGCACGACGCGGCCCTGCAGATCTGGCTGGAGCTCGGTGCACCCGGCGCGGCATTGTTCGCGCTGTTCGTCGGGCTGCTGTGGCTGCGCCTCGCCGAGGCGCCGTGGCCCCCGCTCTACGCTGCTGCCGCCGGCGGCAGCCTGACAGCTGCGCTGGTCGTCGTGGTGGCCGGATGGGGCATCTGGGAGGAGTGGTGGATAGGCACGCTCAGCCTCGCGCTGTTCGCCGTAATGGCGCTGGCGCGCGCCGCCGCCCCGCCGGGCATTATTCCGCCGCGGCGGCGCGGTTCGCCCGGCGCCGGTCGTTGAAGTCCAGCAGGCGCTTGCGCAGCCGGATCGCCTTCGGCGTCACCTCGACCAACTCGTCGTCCTCGATATAGGCGATCGCCTCTTCGAGGCTCATCTGCACCGGCGGGGTCAGGCGCACCGCCTCGTCCTTCGAGGTGGTGCGGATATTGGTCAGCTGCTTGCCCTTGCGCGGATTGACGTCGAGATCGTTGCCGCGGCTGTGCGCGCCGACGATCATCCCGGCATAAACCTCGGCGCCAGGCGGGATGAACAAAGGCCCGCGCTCTTCGAGGTTCCACAGTGCGTAGGCGACGGCCGCGCCCTGCGAATTCGAGATCAGGACGCCGTTGCGCCGCCCCTCGATCGGCCCCTTGTACGGCGCGTAACCGTGAAACAGCCGGCTCATCACGCCCGAGCCGCGGGTGTCCGTCAGAAACTCGCCGTGATAGCCGATGAGGCCGCGCGTCGGCGCCAGGAACGACAGCCGCAATTTGCCGCCGCCCGAGGGCCGCATGTCCTGCATCTCGGCCTTGCGGCGGCTCATCTTGTCGACGACGATGCCGGCGAATTCCTCGTCGACATCGACGATGACCTCCTCGATCGGTTCGAGCCGCTGGCCGCTGGCCGGGTCGGTGGTGAACAGCACGCGCGGCCGCGAGATCGACATCTCGAACCCCTCGCGGCGCATCGTCTCGATCAGCACGCCGAGCTGCAATTCGCCGCGCCCGGCGACCTCGACCGCGTCCTTCTCGGCGCTCTCGCGCACCTTGATCGCGACATTGCCCTCAGCCTCGCGATAGAGCCGCTCGGCGATGACCCGCGAGGTGACTTTGCCCCCGTCCTGACCGGCGAGCGGGCTGTCATTGACCGAAAACGTCATCGCCAGGGTCGGCGGGTCGATCGGGTCGGCCGGCAACGCCGCAGTCACCTCCGGCGCACAGATGGTGTCGGCAACCGTGGTCAGGGCAAGCCCAGCCACCGCGATGATGTCGCCGGCGCGGGCCTCCTCGGTCGGCGCGCCGCTCGAGGCCGCGATAGGCGAGCAGTTTGGTCAGCCGCGCCTGCTCGATCGTATGGCCGTCGCGGGCCAACGACTTGACCGGCATGTTGAGACGCGCCACCCCGGAATGAATAAGGCCGGTCAGCACGCGCCCGAGGAACGGGTCGTAGTCGAGGGTCGTCGCCAGCATTGCAAACGGGGCATCCGTCATCGGCCTGCGGCGGCGGCACATGCGCGACGATAAGATCGAATAGCGGCGCCAAATCGTGGCGGGGCGCATCGAGATCGGCGACCGCCCAGCCGTCGCGGCCCGAGGCGAACAGGGTCGGGAAATCGAGCTGCGCCTCGCTTGCGTCCAAGAGCGCGAACAGGTCGAAGATCTCGTTGTGCACGGCACCCGAGCGGGCGTCGGGGCGATCGACCTTGTTGATCACGACGATCGGCTTGAGGCCGCGCGCCAGCGCCTTGGCGACGACGAACTTGGTCTGCGGCATCGGCCCCTCGGCGGCATCGACCAGCACGAGGACGCCGTCGACCATGCTGAGGATGCGCTCGACCTCGCCGCCGAAATCGGAATGGCCGGGCGTGTCGACGATGTTGATGCGCACGTCGCGTCCGGCGGTGCGCCACACCACCGAGGTGCACTTAGCGAGGATCGTAATGCCGCGCTCGCGCTCCAATTCGTTCGAATCGAGGGCGCGCTCGGCGACCTGCTGATTGGCGCGGAAGGAGCCCGATTGCCTCAGCAGCTGGTCGACGAGGGTCGTCTTGCCATGATCGACATGGGCAATGATCGCGATGTTGCGGAGTTCCATAAAGTCCTGACGTTACTGCGGCCTGACACCCGACGCAGCGGGCGTGTCGGCAAGCGGAGCCGGAATGCTCAGATTACCCCCGCCGCTGCGACAATTTCGTGAAGCGCCACCTCGGGCCGCGCTCCGACATGGCTAATGATCTCGGCAGCACACAGGCTACCGACTGCACCGCAAGTGGGAAGCGGCAGGCCGCGGGTCAAGCCGTAGAGGAAACCTGCGGCATAGAGATCGCCCGCGCCGGTCGTATCGACGACATGCTCGACCGGCGCCGCCTGGATCGTGTGCGCCGCGCTGTCGGCCAGGATCACGCTGCCGTGCGCGCTGCGGGTCAGGGCGGCGATCGCGACGTGACCGCGCACCGCCGCCGCCGCTTGGGCAAAATCGTCAGTCTCGTAGAGCGAGCAGATCTCCACCTCGTTGGCGAACAGGATATCGACCTCGCCCATCACCAGCTCGCGAAACGCGGCGCGGTGGCGTCCCACGCAAAACGGATCGGACAGCGAGAGCGCGACCCGGTGGCCGGCTCCGTGGGCGATCGCCGCGGCGGCACGGAAGGCCTGCTGCGCGCGCGGCGGGTCGAACAGGTAGCCTTCGAGATAGGTCACCTTGGCGGCGCCGATCAGCGCTCGCGTCGATATCCTCGGGGCCGAGATCGACGCAGGCGCCGAGATAGGTGCCCATCGTGCGCTGCCCGTCCGGCGTGACCATGATGAGGCAGCGCGCGGTGCCCGGCTCCGGCGGTCGCGGCCGCGGTATCGAAGCGCATCCCGATCGAGGTCATGTCGTGGCGAAACACCGTCGCCCAGCAGATCGTCGCGCACCTTGCCGATATAGCCGCCGGTGCCGCCGAGCGAGGCAATTCCGGCCATTGTATTGCCGGCTGAGCCGCCCGAGCTCTCGATTGCCGGCCCCATCTTGCGATACAGCGCCTCGGCACGCTCGGCATCGATCAGCGTCATCGCACCCTTGTCCAGGCCCTCCCGGGCGAGGAAACGCTCGTCGGCATGCGCGATCACGTCGACGATCGCATTGCCGATGCCGACGACATCGATGACGGCAGCACACATCCGCAGCGCTCCCCCTCTCTTGCGCGAAGGCGGGAGTATAGGGGCATTCCCCGAGGCGACAAGCGCCGGCTGAATGCGCCATTGGCGGATCGCGGCGCTTCGCGTACAAGCCGCTACGCCATGTTTGCCGCGCTTCTCCGAGCTGTTGCCGACCTGCGCGCTCCGGCCCTGCGCCGCATCGTGTGGCTCGGCCTTGCTCTGGCGGCGGCGAGTTTCGCCGTGCTGTGGATCGCGGTGGCCTTGGTCCTGAACCATACGGCGCTGTTCGGCTGGCGCCCGCTCAATTGGGTGGTCGACCTGCTGGGTGCCGTTGCAGTTGGGGTGGTCAGCTGGCTGTTGTTTCCGGCGGTCATCACCATGGTCCTCGGCTTTTTCCTCGACCGTGTGGCCGATGCGGTTGAAAAACTCGACTATCCGGACCAGGGTCCGCCGCGCCGCGCCTCAATTGCCGAGACGGCGAGCACGACGATTCGGCTCATGGGCCTCACCATCCTTCTCAACCTCTTGGCGTTGCCGGCTTATGTGTTGATGCCGGGGTTGAATCTTTTTGTTTTTCTCGGCTTGAACGGATACCTTCTTGGCCGCACATATTTTGAGGTGGTCGCGTTGCGCTGGCTTGACCCAACGGCAACCCGAGCGGCGCGGCGTCGCTTTCCCGGGCGTGTGTTTCTCGGCGGCGTAGCGATTGCCGGGCTGTTCGCGGTGCCGCTCGTCAACCTGGTCGCCCCGGTGATCGCAACCGCGTTGATGGTACACCTGTTCGCAGGGTTGCGGCGTATCGAGCCGCAACTCTCGGCTTTGTAATCCGGTCGAGAGAGCCGCTCGTCCCTATCGCAACCTGATGGGATACCCCATCCATGTTCAGCCGGAAGAGACCCGAGACAGAGGATCGCAAGATGTCGGATGCACCTGACGATCTGGGAATCCCGATGAAGCCGGCCCGCTCGGCGGCGCAGCCCGCCAACGTGGCGCCGCTCGCGCGGACACCGGCGACGGTGCCGCCGCGCGCGCCTGATCAGCCGCGGCCACCAGGGGAACCGGCGCGGCCGCCTGAAATGGGACCGCGGCCGGCCGGCCTGACCAGCACGGCGGCGCAGCGGCGCAATGATGGCGATCTGCGCAAGCTGATCGTCGGCCGCGAGATCTCGCTGTCGGGCGAGATCACCTCCTGCGACAAGCTGATGGTCGAAGGCAGCGTCGAGGCCAATCTGCAGAACTGCCACGATGTCGACATCGCCGAATCGGGGCTGTTCAAGGGCTCGGCGACGATCGACGAGATCGAGGTGCGCGGGCGCTTCGAGGGCAACCTGATCGTCCGCAAGCGGCTGTTGATCCGCGCCACCGGCCGGGTGTCCGGCACCATTCGCTACGGTCAGATCGAGATCGAATGCGGCGGCCAGATCTCCGGCGACATCCAGGCGCAATCGAACGAGGAGTTCATGGCGGACGCAGCCGGCGCGCGCGCCGCGTTCTAGCCGCGCCACGCGCGCTCAGGCGCCGCGCGGCGGTCAGGCGAAGGCGTCCTTGATCCGGGCCCAATCCTCGATTGCGCGTTCCTCGCCGGGCGTGATCGGGATCACCAACTGGCTCCAGCCGGCGTCGCGCAACGCCGCGACGCGTTGGGTCAACTCCTGCTCTGTCGCGGTGAACGAGGTGCGCCGGATCAATTCGGCGGTGACGAAGCGCCGCTCTTCGGGCTTGACGAAGACGAAATGCCCGCGGTGGTTCTGCAGGTAGCGCGCGTCCGGCGGCGTGAACTGCCGCGCCATCTCGACATAGCCGGCAACCGCGTCGGCGATCCCCTCCTGAGAGACGTGCATCGTGTTGTCCCAGCCCTGCTGGTCGACATCAGCGGCGCGGTGCAGCAGCGTCGCGGCGCGGGGGCCGGATTGCGCCATGGCGCGCGGGCTGTCGGCCGGCTCGCCGGGCTGGAGCACGCAGCCACACACCCAGGCCGTGGCATAAAGCTCGGAAGCCGGCCGCCCGGCCTTGGCCCAGGCCGCCTGCATGCTTTCGATCGCGCCGAGCCCGCCGTCGACATCTTGAATAAAAGTCTTCCAGCGAGCGCCGAGCCGGGCGGTCAATGCCTGGGAGCGCGGCCCGTAGGCCGAGATATGCAGTGGGATCGGGTCCTTGGTGTTGAACAGCCCGATCTCCGGGTTGAGGAAGCGGATCTTGCGGCGCTTGCCCTCGATCGGGGTCTCGACCGTCTCGCCGGCAATCAGCCCGTAAACGACCCGGATATACTCCTCCATCTCGGCCAGCTTCATCGCGCCCAATCCCATTGCGCGGCGCGCCGAGAAGCCGGTGCCTACCCCGAAATCGATCCGCCCCGGCGCGAGGCCGTTGAGCGTCGCAAAGGCGTTGGCCGTCACCGCGGCGATCCGGTTCGAGGGCACCAGCACGCCGGTGCCAAGGCTGATCTTCGAGGTTTTCATCGCCGCCGCCGCCATCGCGACGAAGCAGTCGGCGGTGATCATCTGCGTGTCGTAGAACCAGGCATGGGTGAAGCCCAGTGCTTCGGCGCGCTGCGCCACTTTCCACGAATCGCTTGCGGTCGCGATGCCGATGCCGAAATCCATCAGATGCCTCTTGCGCTGCCGGGCACAGTTCAGCCCGTTTGCGGCGCTGCGGCAAGGGGGCT
>CAVVDM010000018.1:0-400122 GCA_963746885.1 uncultured Alphaproteobacteria bacterium | reverse complement strand
GGCGCGCCCGAGATCGAGATACTGCTCGCGCTGCTGGGTGCGGATGAAGCGGCGGATGCGGGCGCGCGCCTTGCCGGTAACGACGAAGCGCTCCCAGGTCGGCGACGGCGTCTGCGCCTTCGAGGTGACGATCTCGACCTGGTCGCCATTATTGAGCTCGGTGCGCAGCGGCAGGAGGCGGCCGTTGATCTTGGCGCCGACGCAGGTGTCGCCGATCTGCGAGTGAACGGCGTAGGCGAAATCGACCGGCGTGGCGCCGCGCGGCAAGGCGATCACCTCGCCCTTCGGGGTGAAGGCGAAGACCTGGTCCTGGAACATTTCGAGCTTGGTGTGCTCGACGAATTCCTCGGGGCGAGGAATGTTCGAGGATATCGACCAGCTCGCGCAGCCAGCGGGTGAGGCCGGCCCATCGGTGCGCCCGGCCTCCTGCTTGTAGACCCAGTGCGCGGCGACGCCGAGCTCGGCGACCTCGTGCATCTCGCGGGTACGGATCTGGATTTCGATGCGCTGCCGCTCCGGCCCGATCACCGCGGTGTGCAGCGAGCGGTAATTATTCGGCTTCGAGGTTGAGATGTAGTCCTTAAACCGGCCCGGCACGACGTGATAGGTCGAGTGGATGATCCCCAGCGCGTGGTAGCACTGGCCGAAGTCGTCGACCAGGATGCGGAACGCCATGACGTCGGACAGCTGCTCGAACGGCACGTCCTTGCGCTGCATCTTGCGCCAGATCGAGTACGCCGATTTTTCGCGGCCGGAGACGGTGGCTGCGAGCCCGCCCTCGGTGAGCTTCTTGGTCCAGCTCGGCGGTGATGCGCGAGACTATGTCGCCGCCGCGGTCGCGCAGAAAGCCCAGGCGCGCGGTGACGCTGGCGCGGGCATCGGGGTACAGCTCGGCAAACGCCAAATCTTCGAGCTGATCCTTCATTCGCTGCATGCCGATGCGCTCGGCGAGCGGCGCGTAGATGTCCATCGTCTCGCGCGCGATCTGGCGGCGCTTGTCGGGGTCCTGGATAAAGCGCAGCGTCTGCATGTTGTGCAGCCGGTCGGCGAGCTTGACCAGCAGCACCCGGATGTCTTCCGACATCGCCAGCACCAGCTTGCGGAAGTTTTCCGCCTGCTTGGTCTGGTCGGATTGCAACTCCAGCCGCGACAGCTTGGTGACGCCATCGACGAGGCGGGCGATCTCGGGACCGAACAGCTTGTCGATGTCGTCGAGGGTGGCGACCGTGTCTTCGACCGTGTCGTGCAGGAGGCCAGTGACGATCGAGGCGGTGTCGAGCCGCATCCCGGCAAGCAGCCCGGCAACCTCGACCGGATGCGAGAAGTACGGATCGCCCGAGGCGCGCTTCTGCGTGCCGTGCGCCTTCATCGAGTAGACATAGGCGCGGTTCAGCGCCGCCTCGTCCGTATGCGGGTCGTACGAGCGGACCAGTTCGACGAGATCGGGCTGCCGCATCATTCCGCGGCTAAATCCTTGTCTGGCTCCCGCCTCCGAGTGCGAACCAGACGGCAGGTGGGAGCTGGGTACGGGCGACCGCGCGTCAAGGATTGTTCGGCTTCTCGGGCGCCTTCGGCCAGCTCGCTCGCCAGCTCGCCATCGTCCTCGACGGCGAGCATGTCCTCGGCCAACTCCTCCTCCTCGTCCGCGGCGTCCTCTCCGATCTCCCCCTCGACATCGTCGCCCGGCAGGCCGCGCGGGCTTCGGCCACGCCGAACAGGCTCGGTTCGAGCTCAGGAGTTTCCTCCGGCTCATCGACTCGACATGCTTCTGCATGCCGCGGATCAGCGAGTTCTGCAGCTGGTCGAGCGGCACGGTGTCGTCGGCGATCTCGCGCAGCGCAACGACCGGGTTCTTGTCGTCGTCGCGGTTGAGCGTCAGCTGCGCGCCGGCAGTGATCTCGCGCGCACGCTGCGCCGCGACCAGGACCAGCTCGAACCGGTTGGGCACCCTGACCACACAATCTTCGACAGTAACCCGCGCCATTCGACAATCCCTCGCACACTCAAAGGATTAAATATATGGGTCGCGCCATGGGGCGGCAACAGCAACCCTGACGCAAATCCGTCGCAGCTTGCAGCGAGACCGCCACCGCGGCGGGTTACATCTCGCGCAATGTCCCGTCCGGGCTCTCGCAGACGCGGCCGGTCACTGGAGCGCCCTCGCCGCCGTCCGGCGTGAAGCTGACCTCGCTCGACACCATGCACCGCTCGTGGGTCGCCGGGTCCGTGTAATGGTTCAGCGCCGTGATCTGGTGGCGCGAGTTATCCGAGGGCGTGACGTAGGTGACCGCCGGATAGTCGACCTGCGATGCCGACGCAGCGGGCGCCGGGTTGTCCGGCGGCGCCACTCCCGGGGTCGCACCTGGGGGCGGGTATGGCGCTGGCGGCGCGGCCATCGCCGTTTCCATCGCGCGCCGATAGGCCATCTGCCGGCACAGCGCGGGTACGCCCGGGCGCCGCGCGCGAGACCGAGAACCGCTCCGGAGGCCGCTCCGATTGCAGCGCCCCTGCCGCCGCGGCCGATGATGGCGCCGAGCGCACCGCCGAGCAGCGCCCCGAAGAAGACGCTTCTGGTCGTCTGGTTGACCATGCCGCCGGCAGCCATGTCGCCCTGTTCGGGCGGTTGCCGGTAGGCCGCCCGCATCATGCGCCCGACGCACCGGCCCGTCATCGACAGGCAAAGCACCGCGATCAGCGGCATCAGGACGCATCTCGAAAGCCTGCTCACAGCCCCAGCCCTTCCCCTACCGCGGCGTCGCCGCCGATTGTTCCACGAGCGCCCGATATTTCGCCGGTGCATCCGCGGTCAGCCGCACAAAGCCCTTATGGATCGCAATGATGGCAAGATCCTTACCGCCGACGAAGCAGGCGAAGCCGCCGTCGCCCTTGTGGTAGCACGCGACGGCGCCGGCATAGGGCTTCAGATACTCGTAGACCGCGTGGTTGTGCTGGCCTTTGGTGGTCGGGTCGTCGATCCCGTACAGCTCGATCCAGCGGTTACGCACCATCAGCCGGCTGGCGCCGGCGATCTTGCGCACCGTACCGGTGAGATCCGGCTTGGCCTCGGGTGCGGCGTCGGCAGCGGCGGGCTCGACTGGCGCTGCCGCAACAGCTGGGGCCGACGCCGCCGGCGCGTCGGGCGGCGGCGGCAGGGCAGCCAGCTTTGGGGCGTTCGGCGCGGGCGCTGCCGGCGCCTCGGGCGAAGCGGCGAGCCGGTTGGTGTCGCTGCCCGCGAGGTCGCTCGCCGGCTCGACGAGACCCGACGTCGGGCGGATCGACGGACGCGGCGCCGTTGCCGCGAGGCGCTCCGCTGCCGCCGGCAGCGCCGCCGGCTCGCCCGGCATGCGCGCCGCAACCGCCGGCGCCGCGGAGCCTTCCCGGTGGGTCGCAAAGTACATCCCGCCGCCGGCGACGGCGATCGCCAGGCCGATCAACAGCAGGAGCCCGGACAGCGCATAAGCCGGGCTTCCCGGCTGACGCGCGTCGGCCGCCGGATGCAGCGCAACCGCGACGGCCGCGGCCGCGTCGTCGTCGCGGGCCGGAGGCTGTGCGACCACCATCGGGAGCCCCGCACTCGCTTGTGCCGTGCCAAGCGCGCCGGGCTCCGGCGCGGCGATCGGGTCGGTGTCGAGGACGACCCGCCGGGTCGTGCCGAGCTGCACGTCAAACGTCAGCTTGGGCCCGCCGACGCCGAGCTCGATCTCGTCGCCCGGGACGAGCGGGGTCCGCGTCAAAACCCGGGCGCCGTTCAGCCATGTGCCGTTGACGCTTCCCAGATCGCTGAGCGAGAAGCTCGGAGGGTCGCCGGCAATCCTGATCAGCGCGTGCTTGCCGCCCACCGCATCGCCGGGCGCGCCCTCGAATTGAATTGTGGAACCGGGGTCGCGGCCAATGCTGATTTCGGCGAATGCATCGACGGCAAACTGCTCGACCTGTTTTCTCTTCGGTCCGCTCAGATGATAGATAACGATGCGCGTGACCATGTACGCCTGGATCCTTGGCGTTCTCGAGCAGAATGCGGTCAAGCCGACCGGAAACGCGGCGTGAACTTACAAGCTCGACGGGCTGACCGGCAAGACGATCGAACTCCCGGCCCTTCGTCCCCGGCGCTCGCCGGCATCAGCGGCAGGCCGCGGCGGCGGCGCGACGTTCCGACACGACGCACGATACCCGTGCGATAACGGGCTACCTAGCCCCGCGGCGGCTTGACCGCCCTCGCGCCGCACGCCTATATCACGCCTGCCATCGGCCGGATGGCAGAGTGGTTATGCAGCGGACTGCAAATCCGCGCACAGCGGTTCGATTCCGCTTCCGGCCTCCATGGGACGCGTTCCCGCCCGATCGCGCAAGTCCGGGCGGGCTCTGGTCCCCGGTAGCTCAGTGGTAGAGCAAGCGGCTGTTAACCGCTGGGTCGCTGGTTCGAATCCGGCCCGGGGAGCCAACCAGGACGGGGGTCGGGTCAGCGATGACCTGATCCCCCGCCCATCGGAGGAAGGTCGCCAGCGCAATCCTGCCGGCAGGATTGATTGAACGGGTCTTGCGCGATGCCCATATTTCCGGCTGCAGCAGACCGAGTTGCGGCGGTGATCGTCGATGTCGACGCTGGCCGACGGCACAACGCGTAGCGTGAGGAGACAGCACTTGAAGATGCCCTTCGATACGAGGCTGGCCGGAGTGCTGGCCGCAGCGCTGACGCTTACCGGCTGTGTCGGCCCGATAGGACCGTCTCCGCAGCTGGTACCGCCGCCGACCTCGCCGGGCGCGGTATCGAGCGACATGGCGTGCCGGCAATACGCCGATGCGCAGATTGCGCCGTTGCGCGATCAGGCCAACGCCCAGAGCGTCGGCAGCACGCTGATCGGCGCCGGCCTTGGGGCGGCGCTCGGCGGCGCCATCGGCGGTGGCCGCGGCGCCGGCATCGGCGCGGCCTCGGGCGCGGTGCTCGGCACCGGCGTCGGCGCCGCCAACGCCCAGAACGCCGCGATGAACCTGCAGCAGCAATACAACATGTATTACGCCAACTGCATGTCGGCCCAGGGCGGCGCGGCCCCGGGCGGTTATGCGCAGCCGCCGAGCGGTTATTCGCAAGCGCCGGGCGGTTATTCGCAAGCGCCGGGCGGTTATTCGCAGCCCCCGGGCGGATATTCGGGCGCCTACCCGCCGCCGCCGGGCTACCCGCCGCCGGGCTACCCGCCGCGCTGAGTTTGCAGGGCGGACAGGGGCGCGCGCCGGCGCCGTCGAACAGCTGCGCTGCCGAGGCGCGGCTCAGCGCACCGTGCGGTTGGCCTGCGAGTCAGCCGAGCGACTTGACGTGGGCGAGCAACAGGATCAGCAGCGCCAGCCACAGCACCCACAGCACGGTCCACGTCACCGCCTTCCACGGGCCGGCGGCGTCGCCGTCGTGCGCCGCCGCACGCCGGATCTCGTCCTCGATCTCCCGGTTCCACTGCCGGACGATCCGTTTGCTGTCGCGCTCCGTCACGGCCTGCCCGATCCCGCTTGCTGCCCAGCCCGCCTGACCTTGGCAGCCGGGGCGGCCGCCGCGCCGAAACGACGCAGCTTCTCCATTCTAGCCGTTGGCGCGGCTTTGGCGAGAGCCTCGCCTCGGCTGCGCTGCCGGTGTTAAATGCGGAGCGGCGAAACGCGGCGAGGGGAGGGTGGAGATGGCGAAGACGCGCGGCACCGGGCTGCTGATGGTGTGGGCCGATATCGACCCCGAGTTCGAGGCCGAATATCATCGCTGGTATGACGACGAGCACATTGCCCATCTGCTCGCGGTGCCCGGGTTCCTCAGCGCCGGGCGCTACGTCGCGCTGAAGGGCAGCCCGAAATATCTGGCGCTCTATGAATTGGAGGCGCCCGACGTGCTGAAAAGCCCGGCGTTTCTCGATGGCGTGCGGTTCCGCCCGTCGGCGCGGCGGGTGCAGTATTCCGGCGGCACGATCGGCCGCAATTTTCTGTTGAACGGCTACCGCCAGATCTTCCCGGTGCACACCAACCCGATCGAGCAGGTTCGCGAGCCGGCGCCGTTTCTGCAGATGGGCCGGATCGACATCCCGGTGATGGTCGAGGAGGAGTTCAACGACTGGTACAACACGGCCTACCTGCCGCCCTACATGGCGGTGCCGGGCTGCCTCGGAGCGCGCCGTTGGGTCGCGATCGACGGTCAGCCGAAATACCTGACGCTCTACGAATTCGCCAACGCGACCGTGTCGGAGAGCGAGCCCTGGGCCAAGGCGCGCGACAGCAACGTGTGGAGCAACCGCATCCGCCCGTTCATGCGCCACGATGTCGGCTCGCCCGGGGTCTACCGCCGCCTCTTTCCAAAGTGAGCGTGTCCGGGGGGAAGGAGATGCCAGCCAGTAACACCGATCCGTGCTTCCTGCCGGTTCACCGGCTTGCCGCCGAGATTGCGGCGCGCCGGCTGTCGCCGGTCGATGTGGTCGAGGCGCTGCTCGCGCGCATCGCCGCGCATGACGCCAAACTGCACGCCTATATCGACGTCTTCGGCGCCGACGCGCGGCTCGCCGCCGAGGCCGCCGACAAGGCGATCCGCGCCGGCCACGCGGTCGGGCCGCTGCACGGCGTGCCGATCGCGCTGAAAGACCTGATCGACATCGAAGGACGCGTCACGACCGGCGGCTCGATGGTGTGGAAGGAGCGCCGCTCGCCGGCCACCGCAACCTTGGCGCGGCGCTTTTTCGCGCAGGGCATGATCGTGCTCGGCAAGACTCACACGGTCGAGTTTGCGATGGGCGGCTGGGGCACCAACCAGCACATGGGTACGCCGTGGAACCCGTGGGATCTTGCGGCCCATCGCACTCCCGGCGGGTCGTCGAGCGGCACCGGGGTCGCGGTCGCCGCCGGCATGGCGCCGTGGGGCATCGGCACCGACACCGGCGGCTCGGTGCGCCTGCCCGCCTCGTGGTGCGGCCTCAGCGGCCTCAAGACGACGATCGGCCGGGTCAGCACCTACGGCATCCTGCCGCTCGCCCCCTCGCTTGACACGCCCGGGCCGATGGCGCGCTCGGTCGAGGACGCGGCATTGCTCTACAGCGTGATGCCCGGGCCGGACCCGCTCGACCCGCGCACCCTGGCGGCGCCGCCGCCCGACACGATGGCGGGATTCAGGCGCGACGTGCGCGGCCTCAGGCTCGGCCGCATGCCCTCCGGCGAGCGCGACGGCTGCAGCGCCGAGATGCTGGCCGCCTACGATGCGGCGCTCGATGCGCTGGGCCGGCTCGGCGCCGAGATCGTCGATGTCGCGCTGCCGTGCCATTTCGCCGACGCGACGGTGATGACCGGCCGGATCATCGGCTCCGAAGCCTACCAGCTGGTCGGCGATCTGGTCGACGACCCCGCGTTGCCGATCGACGACGCGGTGCGCCCGCGCATCCAGCTCGGCCGCGGCGTCAGCGCGCGCGACTATCTCGCCGCCTTCGCCGAGCGCGACGCGCTGAAGCGGCGCTTCCTGGCCGCGCTCGACGGGATCGACGCGCTGTTGACCCCGACCACGCAGACCGCCGCGATCCGGGTCGAGTTGGTCGACCAGGGGACGACCCCGGCGCACTTTACCCGCCTCGTCAACCTGTTGGAATTGTGCGCGCTGGCGGTTCCGGACGGCTTCACCCAAACCGGGTTGCCGCTGTCGTTGCAGATCATCTGCCGCCCCTATGACGAGGCGACGGCGTTGCGCATCGGCTGGGCCTATCAACAGGCGACCGACTGGCACGAGCACCACCCGTCCGGGCTCGGCGGATAGGCTGCCGCGGATGTGCGGCCGGTTTGTGCAGAAGACGCCGCTGGGCGACATCCAGATCCTGTTCGAGACGACCAACCCGGTGCCGAACGCGCCGCCGCATTACAACGCGGCGCCGACCCAGGATCTCGCGGTGGTGCGCTTCAACCCGCAGACAAGGGCGCGCTCGCTCGACCTCTTGCGCTGGGGATTGGTGCCGCTGTGGGCGAAGGATCTGTCGTTCGGCCCGAAATGCATCAACGCGCGCTCCGAGACCGTCGCCACCAACAACATCTTCCGCGACGCGTTCGCACGGCGGCGCTGCCTGGTGCCGGCCGACGCCTTCTACGAGTGGCGCAAGACCGGCGCCGGCAAGAAGCAGCCCTATGCGATCATGCCGCAGGAGGGTGACATCTTCGCCTTTGCCGGACTGTGGGAGCGCTGGAAGAACCCGGCAGATGGCAGCATTGTGCGCAGCTTCACGATCGTCACCGGCAAGCCGAACGCGCTGTGCGCGCCGATCCACGATCGGATGCCGGTGATCCTGGCGCGAGAGGCTTGGCCGCTGTGGTTCGGCGAGACCGAGACGAGCCCGGCCGCGCTCCTTGCGCTGTTGCAGCCCTATCCGGCCGAGCGGATGCGTGCCTACCCGATCGGTCCTGCGGTCGGCAACGTCAGGAACGACGAGCCGGGTCTGCTCGACCCAACCGGCGAGGCGCTCGCTCCGGCGTAGTTAATCGCCGGGGAAGCGGCGGCGCAGAAACTCGCGCAAATCCTCGGCGCAGCGGTCGGGGACGGCGTCGCAGATATTGTGCGGCAGCCCGTCATAGACGCGGAACTCGACATCGCGCAGCTTGCGGAACGGTTCGTAATTGACGAGCGAACCGACCGTCTCGGCGCCGGGGATGACCACGAGGGTCGGGCAGCCGATCCGGTGGACCTCGTCGCTCCAGTCGTAGCTTGCCATCAGCAGCACGAACTCGCCGATATAGGCCGGGTCGTTCTTGGCCGCCTCGTCGAGGAACCATCGGACGAGGCCGGGTCGGCGTCGGCCGGCAGGCGGTCGCGGATCGTCTCGGCGAGAAAGCCGCGCATGCCCTTCGCCTGGATTTGCGGGATCCAGCTCGGCGCCTGGCTGTTTTTGAGCCCCGGGGTCGAGCCGAACAGGGCGAGGCTCCGCACCCGCTCGGGCCGGGTCATCGCCAATTGCTGGCCGAGATAGCCGCCGGCCGAATTGCCGACGATGTGTGCGCCGGCGACGCCGAGATGGTCGAGCAGCTCGACGACATCGCCGACCAGCCGCTCAAGCGTCAGCGGCGCCGCGGCCGGCGGCACCGGCGAGGCGCCATGGCCGCGCAGGTCGAGCCGCACCACCCGGTAGTCGCGGCACAGATGCGGCACCCAGCCGAAGTAGCGCCGCGCGCTGCCCATCGCCGCGTGCAGCAAGAGCACCGTCGGCGCCTCTGTCCACGGGTCGGTGAAGTCCTCGACGTAATAGGCGAGGGCGACCCCGTCGCTGGCAGGGAAGCGCGCCGCCTCGCTCATTCGGCCGCGGCTGCCCGGGCCGGGCCGAGCGTCTGCAGGAACTCGATCAGGTAGGGCTTCCACAGCTTGCCGTAGTAATGGCTGAAATGGCCGTGCGTGTCCGGGCCGGCCGGGATCAGCACATAGCGGCCGTGCTTGACCCGCTTCATCGCCCGCTCGACGGTGCCGAGCTCGGGCGGGTTGGCGTGGTCCTCGGCGTCGTTGATCAGCAATACCTTGGCCTTGATCTTGTCGAGATCGGGCTCGGGGTTGTAGTCGCGGATCGCCTCGATCGCCCACAGCGAGTTGTTGGCGTCGCCAGCAGCCGCGTCGGCCAGCCGCTTCTCGTAGAGGGCATCGGCGGCGGCGAGGGTCGGCGCCATCTCCTGGATGCGGGTCGGGCTTTCGGTGCCGAAATTACCGGCGGCCGCATAGATGTAATGGCTCGGGTTCTTGTCGTAGAAGCCGCCGTTCCAGTCCGGGTCATGGCGGATCGCCTCGGCCTGGGCGCGCCGGCCGAGCCAGTTGCGGCCGCTGATCTCGACCGGCTGGCACGACAGCGGAATGACGCCGTCCATCAGCTCGGGGTACATCTCGGCCCACATCCAGGCGTGCATGCCGCCCATCGAGCTGCCGATCACCAGGCGCAGATGGCCGACGCCGAGCCCCTCGGTGATCAGCCGGTAGCCGCTATCGACCATGTCGCGATAGCGGTAATGCGGGAAGTTGCCGCGCAGCCCGTCCGACGGCTTGCTGGAAGCGCCGCGGCCGATCGCATCCTGCATGATGATGAAGTAATGCCGCGGGTCGAGCGGCTGGCCCGGCTGAAACAGCTCGTCGGCAAGCGTCGGGCGCAGCCAGTTGGCGCCGGTCCCGGTATTGCCCTGCAACAGCAGCACGCCGTTGACGATCTTGCCCGCGGCGTCGCGCTGCGGCACCCCCATCGTGCGGTAGTGCAGCTTCAGCTCGGGCAATGTTTCGCCGCTGGCGAAGACGTAGTTCTTGATGACGAAATCGGCTTCCTGGTAATTCGGCCAGCGCGTGGCGGGGTCGGTGGTCGGCATCGGCGATCCTCCTCATGTCGGGCGAGTTGCGCGCATGATAGAAGCTACCGCGTGGCAAAATCGATACCCCGACCGTCAATTCTCGACGATTTCGAACACCTGGGGGCGGTCGGCGGCCAGAGGCGGTGGCGCAGCGATGGCGGCAAGCGGCTCTATACCTGGGATTCGCTCCACGGCGAGGTCGAGGTGTTCAACGCCAGGGGAAAGCGTCGGGGTGCGCTCGATCCCGTGACTGGCGCCATAGTCAAGTCAGCCGTTCCCGGGAGGACAATCGATGTCTAGGCGCGAAACCTTCGTCGATCTCTGCCTCGCAGGCAACGTCCTGCTGGAGGAGATCGACGACTTTGTCGATCGTTGGCACGAAGCTCCCGAGGGAACCGAACTGCATGATTATCTGGGAATGACAGAGGAAGAATATTCCCTATGGTTGCGGGTACCGGATTCGCTGCCCTTTATTATAACGGCACGACATGAAGGTAGGCCGTTCACGAATGCGGTTGAAGACGCTTACCAGGACATGCGGCTTGCTGCGCGCTCGAACGATCAGTCCAAAATCGCACGCCTTCAAAAATGGCTTAAGGCGAAAGGCGAGCTCAATTGACCTTCGAGCCCGAAATAAATCTCGCCCAACGGTTATGTGTGCGCCTTGGGTTGATCCCTCCAGTAGACATTAAGAGCTTATTAGGGGATATGCAGATTTAACGGAAGCAAGATTTCCTGTGGATGTCGATGGCATATGTCTCGATCTCAAAATGTCCGGTAAACAGCCTAGGGTCATCATCAATTCGCACAAACCGGAAAACCGCGTGCGGTTTACGCTGGCCCATGAGCTGGGACACATACTTATACCATGGCATATTGGATCGATAGTAGACGAAACCGATCTTGATGAGAATGGGATTGACTACTATTGGCAGATCGAGAGCGAAGCCAATCGCTTTGCCTCAGAACTTCTGATGCCCGGAGCATGGATGGAGGACCAGCTAAATGCAGCGTCCGATCCGTTAGAAGCGCTTCACAATGTGGTAGACGGCGCAGTCGTGTCAGTTCAAGCGGCGACCATAAAGATTATGAATATGATCCCAGAGGGACACATTTTAGCTCGATTAGACAACGACGGATTCCTCATATCTTCTATGAGATCGCCGGGCACACTTGCAAATGCTCCGCCAATTGGAACTGAAATAAATTCTGATATTATATTTCCGTGGGCGCATCAATGGAGGCGAGAATTTAGCGGCCGACGCTTCGTCTGGTGGGCTTTCCCGGATGACGTGCCTGTGCCAATGATACAAACGACTAGAAAATGGCGCGAAATTCTCAATGAAATAATCATTGATTTGGCGCCTCCGGAAATTGAGAAATTCAAATCGACCTTAAATGGAATGCTCGCATTTTCTAACGGCAGTGTTCGCGGAAATCGTACAGAAGGTGCAATCCTCAATGCATGCCTTCAGCGCTTGCACAGTAATGCGACGATAAATCCCTATATTGGGGAATTCCTAGCTCATGACCTATTCGATGAATTCATCGTGGCCCGCATCCGAGATTTCTTGAATTGATGTCGGTCAGGAGTTTGCGGGAGGCGTCAATCATCGTCCTGTGTTGCTTAGCGGCATCTCTTCTAAGCACGCTGGCGCAGGGGCTGCTCGCGTGCGGACCGTTCACCCGGGAGGCGGTGGCCGCACCCGCGCCGCGCGAGGCGCCCTCGGTGGTCGAGCGGTTCGAGCTGATCAACCGCGAGGTCAAGACAGAGCCCTACCGGGTGCTGTTTCTCGGCGACTCGATTACCCAGCGTTTTGACCCCGAGGTATGGCGGGCGCACATGGTGCCGCGCGGCGTGCTCAATGCCGGGGTCAACGGCGACCGCACCGAACACCTGCTGTGGCGGCTGGAGCATGGCAATCTCGCCGGGCCGCCGCCGCGCGCGGTTGTCATGCTGATCGGCACCAACGACCTGACCAATGGCGGCCATGGAAGGCCGCCCGAACTCGTGGCCGAGGGCGTCCGCGCCGATCTACTGTATCTGCGTCGCCACCTGCCGGATGCCCGCATCCTGCTGCTCGGGCTGTGGCCGCGCAGCGCGTCGCCCGAGGCGCACCTGCGGCGCGCCACCGTCGCGGTCAACGAACTGATCCAGCGCTGCGGCGACGACGGCGCCGTCGTCTACGCCGATATCGGCGGTGTGCTGCTCGACCCGGTGGGAAGGCTGACCCGGGCGGTCTCCCCCGATCTCCTGCATTTCAGTCGGCTCGGCTACGAGCGGCTGGTGCCGCAGCTCGATGCGCTGATCGACCGGGTCGCTCCGCGCTGAGCCGCGACCTTCCGGCGGTTGTTTTGCCGGCGCGAGCGACTATGCTGCGCCGCCTTCTGCGGCTACGCCCCATTGGCGGGGCGGGAGCGCGGACGGAGACAAAGGCGAACTGAGATGGCGCACGGCATTCATTTCTTCATGAACCCGGGACCGACCAACATCCCGGACCGCATCCTGCGCGCGATGGATCGCGGCACGATCGATTTCAACAGCGCGCAATTCAAGGCGATCGCCGACGAGTGCTTCGCCGGGCTGAAGCGCGTCTTCAAGACCGAGCAGACGATCCTCGGCTATGCCGCGACCGGGCATGGCGCCTGGGAAGCGGCGCTAGTCAATTGCTTCTCCCCGGGCGACAAGGTGCTGATCGCCGAGAGCGGCTATTTCTCGCTGAACTGGGGGTTGCGGGCCGAGGCCTTCGGGCTTGTGGTTGAAACTCTGCCGAACGACTGGCGCCGTCCGATCGATCCGGCCAAGCTGGAAGCGCGGCTGCGCGAGGACCGCGGGCACGAGATCAAGGCGGTGCTCGCGGTCCACAACGAGACCTCGACCGGCGTCGCGCACCCGATCGCGGCGATGCGCCGGGCGATCGACGCCGCGCGCCACCCGGCGCTGTTCCTGGTCGACACGATCTCGTCATTGGGGTCGTTCGATTTCCGCATGGACGAGTGGGGCGTCGACGTCGTCGTCGCCGGCTCGCAGAAGGGGCTGATGCTGCCGACCGGCATGGCCTTTACCGGCGTCAGCGCCAAGGCGCTGGCGGCTGCCGCCGAGGCCAAATTGCCGCGGGTCTATTGGGACTGGCAGCGGCTGCTCGGGCAGGGCGCGCAGCAGGGCTACTGGAACGGCACCGTGCCGGTGCACTTCTTCTACGGGCTGCGCGAGGCGCTGCACATGCTCGAGGAGGAGGGGCTCGACAACGTCTTCGCCCGGCATCACCGGCTCGCCGAGGCGACCCGCCGGGCCGTGCGGGTGTGGCGGCGAAACGACGGGCCGGAACTCTTTGCGATCGACCCCGCCGCGCAATCCGACACGGTGACCGCGGTGCTGCTGCCCGAGGGCTGCGACGCCGACGCGATGCGCCAGCTCTGCCTCGACAAGTTCAACCTGTCGCTGGGGGGCGGGCTCGGCTCGATGAAGGGGCGGCTGTTCCGCATCGGCCATCTCGGCGACCTCAACGAGCCGATGCTGCTCGGCACGATCGCCGCGGTCGAGATCGCGCTCGGGCTTGCCGGCGTGCCGCATGGCAGCGGCGGCATCGTCGCGGCGATGGAGTATCTCGCCGAGGCGACGCCATAGCGCTTTTCCGCACGTGGCGTTTGACGGCTCGCCGGCTGTGGCGCCACTATCGGCAGCGACGCTGCTGGTTTGATCGATCCGAGGGCAGGAGGTCCGGTGAGCCGCCCGCGCGCTGCCGATGATTTCGCGACGATCCGCGCCCGCATGGAGGAATTGCGCCGCGAGCGCGAGGGCGGTGCCGAGGATCCGCCGTCGCGCGCCGGCAAGACCCGGGCGGGGAACAGCGAGAGCGATGCCGAACGGCGCCGCCGGGCGCGCATCGAAGGCTGGCCACCGCCGTGGGTCCCGACGATCTTCGCCAGGGAGCCGCGCCGTTAGCGGTCGTTGCAGCGCGCGAGCGGAGCGGCCATCTCGTAGGAAATACATCGGGAGAGAAACGCCATGTTCATCGTCGACTTGCAAATCCACATCTGGGAAAACGCCAAGATGTCGGCGCATCACCGGCAGATCCCGACCTATGACGTCAATGATGCGCTGAAGGAGATGGCCGGGGCCGGGGTCGATGCCGCCGTGATCCATCCGCCCTCCTCATTGGGCGAGGCGCTCAATGTGCTGGCGATCGAGGCGGTCAAGGCGCATCCCGACAAGTTCTGCATCCTCGGCCATTTCGACCTGCAGGCGCCGAACCGGCTGGACATCGTCAAGAACTGGCGGCAGCGGCCGGGCATGCTCGGCTTCCGCTTCACGTTCAACCAGCCGCAGCAGCAGAGCTGGTGGACCGACGGCAGCCTCGACTGGTTCTGGGGCGCCTGCGAGAAGGAGAACCTGCCGGTCGGCCTGCTGGCCGGCGGCCACATGGCGGCCCTCAAGACGATCGCCGAGCGCCATCCCGGGCTGCGCCTGCACATCGACCATCTGGGGCGTGGCGGCGGCGCCGGCGGCGCCAAGGATGCGCCGGCCTTCGCCGATCTCGACGATATGCTGGCGCTCGCCAAATTGCCCAATGTCGCGCTGAAGCTGTCGGGGGCGCCGAGCTATTCGAGCGAAGCCTATCCCTGGCGCAACGTCCACGCCTATCTCCAGCGCATGTTTGACGCGTTCGGCCCGCAGCGCTGCTTCTGGGGCACCGACATCACCCGCATGCCGTGCAGCTATCGGCAGTGCGTGACGATGTTCACCGAGGAATTGCCGTGGCTGAAGGGCCGCGACCTCGACCTAGTCATGGGGCGGGCGATCTGCGATTGGCTCGGCTGGAAGCCGCCGGGGCTCGCCGCCGCCTGAGCTGACGAGGCCCCGGTCCCCGCGCGGTGGACATCATGCCGTTGATCTGGATGCGATCATGATCGGTCCGCCAGGAATGCCGAAAGTCGGCCGTCGGGTGTTTCGGTTCGCCGGGCGGCCGCGCGCCCACTCGCGGCTGCGGGCGCAGATGCTGAAATGGGCGGTCGGGCTCTATCTTGCCGGGGTGCTCGCGCATTTCAGCCATAATCTCGCGTTCAACCTGCCGGCTGGGATCGACCGCTCGTTCTATGATGCGCTGGCCAGTGCCCCGACCAGCCTCGTATGGCCGGCCGACCTGATCGGGACGTTGATCGCGATGGCCTGAGCCTTTCGTTTACCCCTCCTTGTGCGGCCCGCGCGTGCGGGCGCGCAGGGTGCGAAAGACAAAGGCAAGAATCAGCAGCAGGACCAGCGCGCCCACCATCCAATAAGGCGACAGCGGCTTTTCGTCCTGCTGCTTGCCGCCGACGCGAATCATGACGCGCGCGATCTCGCCGCCGGTGCGTGCCTCGGCGCTCCAGAACCCGTCCTCATCGGCCGCGAATTCGAACCGCCCGCGGCTGTCGGTACGGCCGGTCAGCGCTGGCTGGTCCGGCCGGCCGGGGGCGAAGACGCGCACCTCGGCGTCGGCCAGCGGCTTGCCGTCCGCCGTGGCGAACTGCACATTCACGCGATGCTGCCCGAACAGGTCGAGGCCCACGGCTTGCATCGGCCACACCAGAAACAGCAGCGCTGCCGCGACAGCGGCTTGGCCAAGGCGGAAAGACCGGACATTCTGCATCGCAGCAACGACGATACGGGATAGTGGAATGAAGATCGTCATTTTTGGCGCCGGCGCGGTGGGTGGCCATGTCGCGGCCCGGCTCGGCGCCGGCGCGGCTGCCGCCGGGATCGAGGTTTCCGCCATCGCGCGCGGTGCCCAACTTGCCGCGATCCGCGAGCGCGGCCTGACCTTGTGGATCGGCGACGAGCGCTATTCGGCCCGCATCCATGCCACCGACCGGCCGGACACGCTTGGGGTTCAGGACGTCGTATTCGTCACGCTGAAATCCTCGGTATTGCCCGAGGCGGCGCCGGCGATGGCGCCATTGCTCGGCCCCGACACCAGCGTCGTCTTCGCGATGAACGGCATCCCCTGGTGGTATCTTTACCGCTGCCCGGAGAACGGGTTGCCGCGCCCCGACTTGTCGCTGCTCGATCCGGGCGGCGTGCTCGCCCGCACGATCGGGCTCGAACGCACCATCGGCTGCATGATCAACTCGGCCAACGCGCTCGTCGAGCCGGGCGTCATCCGCAATGCGACGTTCACCCGCAACCGCTTCACGCTGGGCGAGCCGGACGGCACGATCTCGCGCCGCATCGAGGCGATCTCGGCCGCTTTCGAGCGCGCCGGTGTCGCGACGCCGCTGACCGAGAACATCCGCGCCGAGATCTGGGAGAAGCTGCTGCGCAATCTGAGCACCAGCCCGATCTGCGCCCTGACCGGTGAGGCGATCAACGTCATCAGCCGCCACCCCGAGCTGTTCGTGCTGGCGAAGGCGCTGATGGCGGAGGGGCTGGCGACCGCCCGGGCGCACGGCGTCGACCCCGGCATCACGGTCGAGACGGCCTATCCGAACCCGCCGACCACGGCGCACAAATCCTCGATGCTGCAGGATTTCGAGAACAACCGCCCGCCCGAAATCGACGGCATCCTGACCGCGGTGCAGCAATTTGCCCGCGCCGCCGGGGTCGCGACGCCGCGTGTCGATGCGCTGACCGCCCTCGTCATCGAGAAAGCGCGCCGCATGGGGCTCTACCCGCCGCCCCGGAGCGACCAGCGATGACGCCTGCGGTCCAAGGTGGCGCTTCGCTCCGCCCTACTGTTGCGCCTTGGTGTACGGGTAGATCAGCTCGCCGGTCTTGTACTTTGCCGGCGCGAGGATCGTGACGGTTTTCGATTCCCGGAACTGGTCGATCCCGTTGCCCTTGATGTCGTGGTACTGCACCCAGATCGGCCGCGCTTCGGTCCATTCGCCCTCCGGCCCGAAGGAGATGTCGCCGACCACCGTGTGGAACGGGTGCGAGTGCATGTATGCGGCGAGCTTTCCCTCATCGAGGCCCTTCGTCGCCTCGATCGCCTGTGCCAACACCTGCAATTCGGCATAGGCGTAAGGCGGCAGGAAATAGCCGAGCGGATCGACGCCTTCGGCCGGCGCGCGCGCTTGGTATTCCTTTAGGAACTCCATAACGCCGGGGAATTGCATCGTCTTGACCGGCTCCCACAGCTCGACATTGACGATGCCGTTGGCCGAGGCGCCGAGCTGCATCTTCACGGCGGCGGCCGCCAGGCCGGCAAACGCGCCGCCGAGCATGTTGGTCTTCAGCCCCAATTCATGCACGGCGCGCAGCACGCCGACGCTATCCGACGGATAGCAGGCGACATAAACGATATCGGGCTGCGCTGCCTGGATCGAGCGGATGATCGGCGAGAAATCGACGGTGTTCGGCGGATAGGCCCGATCATAGACGATCTTCAGCCCGGCTGCGGTGCCGTTCTTGCGCGCGCTGTCGGTCGCCTTGCGCTGGAACTCGGCGTCCGCGCCGACGATCCCCAGCGTCTTTGGCTTTGGGTTCTGCGACATCGCCAGATCGAAGAACCCCTGCGAGAACGTCTTCAGCGGGTCGGGGCCGAAGGTCAGCATCGAAAAGTATTTCGGGTAATGGAACTGGTTGTTGGCCGCCAGCGCGAACAGGCCGAAGAACAGGCGGTTGTGCTGGATCGCCACCGGCATCGCCGGCACCACGAGGTTGGTGCCATAGCTCGATATCAGCAGGTCGACTTTG
The DNA here is from genome assembly GCA_963746885.1 of uncultured Alphaproteobacteria bacterium. Classification (GTDB taxonomy): domain Bacteria; phylum Pseudomonadota; class Alphaproteobacteria; order ATCC43930; family CGMCC-115725; genus DATARH01. Next base: position 382,139 of record CAVVDM010000018.1, on the reverse strand, counting down.
TCGATGTCGATCAGCTTCGTATAGATGCCGGGGACTGTGGCCGGGCTGCTCTGATCGTCGTAATAGATGAGCTTGACTGGCCGGCCCAACAGGCCGCCCTTCTTGTTGATGTCGTCTTCCCAGATCTTGAAGGCCAGCAGCCCTGTTTTGCCGACCACGGCAAACGGCCCGGTCAATTCCATGCTGAAGCCGATCTTGATCGGCTCCTTATCGGCGGCGCGCGCGGGCATTCCGCCGCACAGCAGCAGCGCTGCCGCGAACGCGGCGCTGAGCGCGCGTTTGATGTGCTTCATCAAAGCAACTCCTTCACCTGGGCTGGGGTCAGAAAGCGCGTCTTGGCGCCGCGCAGCAGGAGGTAGAGCTTGGCGGTCTCCTCGAGTTCCTCGATCGCGTTGACCGCGGCGTCGAGGCTCGTACCCGCGACGACCGGGCCGTGATTGGCCAGCAGCACCGCGTGGTGTTTGCCGGCAAAGCCGCGCACCGCCTCGGCGAGCGCCATGTCGCCGGGGCGGTAGTAGGGCACCAGCGGCAGATGCCCGACCCGCATCACGTAATACGCGGTGATCGGCGGCAACAAATCGTGCGGGTCCAGTTCGGCGAGGCACGACACCGCGACCGAATGCGTCGAGTGGAGATGCACGACGGCGCCGGTGTCGGCGCGCTCTTCGTACATCACCCGATGCAGGAAGCTTTCCTTGGTCGGGGCGTCGCCGGAGATCAGCGTGCCGTCATCGGCGAGCTTTGACAGCCGCGCCGGGTCGAGCCGGCCGAGCGAAGCGTTGGTCGGCGTCATCAGCCAGCCGCCCTCGATGCGCAGGCTGATATTGCCCGACGAGCCGGCGGTCAGGCCGCGGTTGAAGATCGAGGCGCCGATCGTGCAGATCGCCTCACGCGCCTTGGCGTCGTTGATCATGTGTGTCCCTCCAGCAGCGTGAAGGCGCGCAGGAAGAAATCGGGCGCGCCGAAATTGCCGGATTTGAGGGCGAGGGCGAAAGGCGGATCGCCGAGGCTCCCGGGAAGACTGACCGTCCACGGCACGCCGGGGTCGATCTGCCGGCCGATCCGCAGTCCGGTGATCCCGAGCGCCTGCACGACGGCGCCGGCCGTCTCGCCGCCGGCGACGACGAGGCGCCGCACGCCGCGGGCAGCGAGGCCGCGCGCCACCGCCGCGAGGATGCTCTCGACCAGGGCCCCGGCGCGCTCGCGGCCGAGCCGCTGCTGCACTGCCGCGACCGCGTCGGGCGGCGCCGTCGCCGATATAAGGATCGGCTTATCGCCGAGCAGCGGCGCCGCCCAGGCGAGCGCCTCGGCGGCGACATCGCGTCCTTCTGCCGCCAGCACTGGGTCGATCGTGAACATCGGGGCTCGCTCGGCCATGTAAGCGACCTGCGCCTGCGTCGCCTGCGAGCACGAGCCCGACAACACCGCTGCCGCGCCGCCGACCGCCGGCAGCGCATCGGCGCCGCCGTCCTTGCCGAGCAGCCCCTGGCGGCGGAAATTCTCGGGCAGCCCAAGTGCAATGCCGGAGCCGCCGGTGATCAGCGCGAGATCGGCGGCGGCCTCGCCGATCGCCTCGAGGTCATGGTCGGCGATCGCGTCGACGATCGCGTGGCGGCAGCCCGCGCGGCGCAAATCCCCGAAGGCAGCGCGGATCGCCGCCACCCCCTGCGCCACAATTGCCTGCTGCACCAGCCCGACGCGGCCCTTGGTCTGGCGCTGCAGCACGCGCACCAGCGAGGGGTCGCGCATCGGCGTCAGCGGATGGTCGCGCATCCCCGACTCCGACAACAGCACGTCGCCGACAAACAGATAGCCCTTGAAGATCGTCCGCCCGGCTTCCGGGAACGCGGGGCAAAACAGCGTGAAATCGCTGGCGAGGTCGTCGAGCAAAGCCTCGGCGACCGGTCCGATATTCCCGTCGTCGGTCGAGTTGAAGGTCGAGCAGTATTTGAACAGGATCTGGTGCGCTCCGGTCCGCCGCAGCCAAGCCAGCGCGGCCCGGCTCATCGCCACCGCGTCGGCGGCCGGGATCGTGCGGCTTTTGAGCGCGACGACGACCGCGTCGGCATCGGGCGCGGCGGCATCGGCGGCCGGCACGTCGATCAGCTGCACGGTCCGCATGCCGCGCCGCACCAGCGTGTTGCACAGGTCCGTCGCGCCGGTGAAATCGTCGGCGATCGCTCCCAGCAGCACGCCCATCGCGCCCCCCTACGGCCGGGCCAAGCCAAGTTGTCCGGCTTGATTTGGCCGATGCGAATGGCAACAGTAGCCGTCCGCGCCGCCGCCGGTAAACAGAGGAGCGCAGCCGATGCCCAACTTTGCCGCCAATCTCAGCATGATGTTCCAGGACATCGGCTTTCTCGACCGCTTCGATGCCGCGGCGCGGGCCGGCTTCCGCGGGGTCGAGTTCCTGTTTCCCTACGACCATCCGCCCGAAGCGATCGCCGAGCGGCTCGAGCGCAACCGTCTGACGCTGGCGCTGTTCAACACCGTGCCCGGCGACTGGGGCGGCGGGGAGCGCGGGCTGGCCGCATTGCCCGGGCGCGAGCAGGAGTTTCGCGACGGCGTCGACAAGGCAATCCGCTACGCCAAGGCGACGAAATGTAAGCTGCTGCACACGATGGCCGGGCTGTGGCCGGAGGGGCAGGACAAGGCGGCGGGCGAGCGCATCTATGTCGACAATCTGCGCTGGGCCGCCGACCGCGCCGCCGCCGCCGGCCTCACGGCGATCATCGAGCCGATCAACACCCGCGACATCCCCGGCTATTTCCTCAACTACACCGGGCAGGCGATGGCGGTCATCGAGAAGGTCGGCCGGGCCAATCTGCAGCTCCAGCTCGACCTCTATCACGTGCAGATCATGGAGGGCGACCTGGCGACCAAGATGCGCGCGCTGCACGGCCGCTATCCGCACGTCCAGATCGCCGGCAACCCCGGCCGCCACGAGCCGGATGTCGGCGAGATCCACTATCCCTATCTGTTCGACCTGTTCGACGAGCTTGGCTATCCGGGCTGGATCGGCTGCGAATACCGGCCCAAAGCCGACACCGTCGCCGGCCTCGGCTGGGCCAAGAAATACGGGATCGGCTGATGCGTATCGTCATCACCGGCGGCTGCGGGTTTCTCGGACGGCGGGTTGCGATGCGGCTGCTCGACGAGGGCAGCGCGCTCGGCCCGGTCGACCAACTCGTGCTGTTCGACAACGCCGCGCCGGCCCTGCCGCTGCCCGATGACAAACGCGTGACGCTGGTCACCGGCGACATTGCCGACCGCGAGACGGTCGCGCGGCTGATCGCGCCCGGCACCGATGCGGTGTTCCATCTTGCCGCGATCGTCAGCGGTCAGGCCGAGGCCGACACCGATCTCGGCTACCGGGTCAACCTCGACGGCACCCGCGCCGTGCTTGACGCGTGCCGCGCGCTGGGCAGCATGCCGCGGCTGGTCTTCGCCAGCTCGCTCGCGGTCTATGGCGGCGCGCTGCCGCCCGCGGTCGGCGACGACACCGCGCTGACGCCGCAGACCTCCTACGGCACCCAGAAGGCGATCGGCGAATTGCTGGTCAATGACTACAGCCGCAAGGGCTTTGTCGATGGCCGCGCGGTGCGGCTGCCGACCGTGGTGGTGCGGCCCGGTCGGCCCAACCGCGCCGCCTCGACCTTTGCCTCCTCGATGATCCGCGAGCCGCTTGCCGGGCAGGGCGCATTGTGCCCGGTATCGCCCGATACGGTCATGGCGCTCGCCTCGCCTCGCCGCATCGTCGCCGGGCTGGTCCATGCGCTGGGAATTCCCGGGGAGGCGTTCGGCGCCAGCCGCTCGCTGCAATTGCCGGGGTTCTCGGTGGCGGTCGGCGAGATGGCGGCGGCGGTGCGCCGTGCCGGCGGTGCGGCGGCCTACGATCGGATTAGCTGGCAGCCCGATCCCGCGATCCAGGCGATCGTATCGGGCTGGCCGATGGCGCTGGCGACGCCGCGCGCCGAGGCCATGGGGTTCGGCCGCGACCGCGACATCGACGAGGTCGTCGCGGCCTTTATCGAAGACGATTTGCCGATGCAGCGGCAGCTGAGCGCTTGAGGCGATCGGTGGGGAGGGCGATGGTGAAGGGACACAGGGTGCGGTGTGCCGCGCTGATGTTCGGGCTGGCGGCGGTGCTGGGTGTCGGGCCGGCGGTGGCGCGCCCGGTCGTCGTCGAGCTGTTCACCTCGCAGGGCTGCTCGTCCTGCCCGCCTGCCGATGCGCTACTGCGCGACCTGTCGCATCGCGCCGACGTGTTGGCGCTCGGGTTCCACATCAGCTACTGGGACCGGCTCGGCTGGAAGGACCCGCTGTCGAGCGAGGCGTCGACCGCGCGCCAGGAAGCCTATGCAAGGCGCTTCGACGGCGGCCGGGTCTATACGCCGCAGATGGTGGTGGACGGCACAAGCGAGATGATCGGCTCGGATCGCGCGAGCGTGCTGGCGGCGCTCGACGCGGCGCGGCCCAAGGCGGTCGCGCCGGTCAGCTTCGCGCCCGATCGCCGTTCCGTCGCGATCGGGGAGGGCGAAGGCAGGGGGACGGTGCTGCTGGTGCGCTTCGTGCGCCACCGTACCACCGAGGTCGCCGCCGGCGAGAATGCCGGCCGGACCCTCGATGACGCCAACGGGGTGCGTGCGTTGACCACGCTCGGCGCCTGGAACGGGTCGGCGCAGCATTTCGATATCGCGCCGCCCGGTGTCGGCGAGGGCGTCGCGGTGCTGGTCCAGGCTCCCGACGGGCGGATGCTGGGCGCCGCGTCAGCCGCCAGCGCCGAGTAGCGCACTCAGCGCTGCTCGACCCTGTAGGTCTTGCCCAATTGCTGCAGGATGCCGCGCCGCCCGACCAGGTGTCCGGCCCCGACCGCGACAAAGTATGTCTTAGGCGTCTGCAGGAATTGCCCAATCTGCCGGCTCATCGCATCGTTGCGCTCGTAGAACAGCTTGTCCATCACCGGCTCGAGCGAAGGATATTTGCGCATCTCGCGGGTCATCACCTGCTCCAAGGCGTCGGCGTTGCCGGTGCTCCATGCCTCGATCGTACGGTCGAGCACCGCAGCGGCTCCGTCGGTGTCGAGCAGCGTCGCAAGCAGCAGCTGATCCTGTAGCTCGTCGGAGAACGAGCTGAACATCTTGAGCTGGAAATCGGCGCTTTCCAGCGCCCCGATCGGCTTGTGTTGCGTCGTCGCTTCCTGCAGGAAGTGCATATCCAGTCCTTTGGATTTATCGAGACCCAACCGGGCGAATTCCTGCTGCAGGATCATCAGGCTTATCAGCCAGGGTTTGAGGTGCGTGTAATTGGCGCGCAGCGGGCTCGTCTTCATATAGGCCGCCAAACGCTCGCGGGTTTCTTCGCTGAGGTGGTTCGCAATCGAATCGCCGTTTGCGTAGAGGCCACGCTGCAAGATGTCCTTTGACGCGCTTTGCGCCTCCGAGGCCTTGGTCAGGTCGATTTCTTCGATCAGCGTGTCCGACCGTCTGAACGCACTTTCGATGATCGGTGCCAGCGGGTAGAAGGTCGGCTTCGCTGCGTGGATCGTGCCCAGGACATAGACGACGCCCTTGCCGCCCGACACCTTCCACAGAAAGTGCTTTTGCGCTGCGCCGGGCTCCGCGGCGCGGGCGGTGGCGACGCCGAGCGTCAACAATACGGCGGCCAACGGCAAGAGCTTGGCGAACTTCATCGGCCTCTCCCCTGTTGCCGGGCGGCGTCGGCAGATCGGCGATTTGACGGGCGGAACCGTTAACGGATCATTGTGAACAGCCGCCGGCGGCCGCCGCGAGGCGGTGGGAGGTTGCCGGGGCAATTTACAGGGGCTTCCGCGGCGTGGCAATTTGGCGGCGGCATTACCGGAGCGGGGCGGCGGCATGGCGGGGCGGCTCGAAGGCAAGCGCGCGCTGGTGACGGCGGCGGGGCAGGGGATCGGCCGGGCGGCGGCGCTCGCGTTCGCCGCTGAGGGCGCCAATGTGCTCGCGACCGACATCGCCGAGGACAAGCTGGCCGACCTCGCCGAGGCGTTTGTCGCGACCCGCCGGCTCGACGCGACCGACCCGGGCGCGATCGAGGCGCTGGCCGACGAACTGGGGCCGCTCGACATCCTGTTCAACTGCGCCGGCTTTGTGCATCACGGCACGATCCTCGACGTGTTGCCCGAGGACTGGGATTTCTCGTTCGTCCTCAACGTGCGCTCAATGTACCTGATGATCCGCGCCTTCCTGCCGAAGATGCTGGAGCACGCGGAGCATGGCGGGGGCGGCGTCTCGATCATCAACATGGCCTCCACCGTCTCCTCGGTCAAAGGCGCGCCCAACCGCTGCGTCTACGGCGCGACCAAGGCCGCGGTGATCGGGCTGACCAAGTCGGTGGCGGCCGATTTCATCGCGCGGGGCATCCGCTGCAACGCGATCTGCCCGGGCACGATCGCCACCCCCTCGCTCGATGAGCGCATCGCGATGCAGGGCGTGCTATTGCCAGGCGGCACCGAGGCGGCGCGCAGCCTCTTTGTCGAGCGCCAACCCCTGGGCCGGCTCGGCACGGCGGAGGAGGTGGCGGCGCTAGCGGTCTATCTCGCCTCCGACGAGTCCGCCTTCACCACCGGCGCGATCCACATCATCGATGGCGGGTTCACACTTTGAACTTCTGGAGGAAATCCCGATGAAACTATTGCGCTACGGCCCGGTGGGCCAGGAAAAGCCGGGCATGCTCGATCGTGACGGCAAGATCCGCGACCTGTCGGGCGTCATCGCCGACATCAACGGCGCCACGCTCGCCCCGGCCTCGCTCGACCGGCTGCGCCGGCTCGACCCTACGACCCTGCCGCTGGTGGCCGGCACGCCGCGGCTCGGCCCCTGTGTCGGCGCGATCTCGAAGATCGTTGCGATCGGGCTCAATTATCGCCTGCACGCCCAGGAGGCGGGCATGGCGATCCCGCAGGAGCCGATTTTCTTTCTAAAGGCGGTCTCGTCGATCTGCGGTCCGAACGATGACACGATCATCCCCAAGGGCTCGGTCAAGACCGATTACGAGGTCGAGCTCGGCATCGTGATCGGCACGACGGCGCGCTATGTCAGTGAGGCGGACGCGCCGAAGCACATTGCCGGCTATTGCGTCGTCAACGACGTCTCCGAGCGTGAATACCAGATCGAGCGCGGCGGGCAATGGACCAAGGGCAAGAGCGCCGACACGTTCTGCCCGATCGGCCCGTGGCTGGTGACGGCCGACGAGGTGCCCGACCCGGGCAAATTGCAGGTGTGGACCGAGGTCAACGGCGAGCGGCGGCAGAACAGCAACACGGCCGACCTGATCTTCGGCGTCAACACGATCGTCAGCTATGTCAGCCAGTTCATGTCGTTGCAGCCCGGCGACGTGATCCCGACCGGCACGCCCTCGGGGGTCGGGATGGGCTTCAAGCCGCCGAGATTCCTCAAAGCGGGCGATCGGGTTCGCCTCTCGGTAGAAGGGCTCGGCGAGCAGAACCAGCGACTCGTCGCCTGCGAGGGGTGATGGCGGCCGGCTGGCCGGCGCGGGCGGCGTCGGCCAGCGGCTTAGCGCATACGCCTAACGGGTTATGCGGCGCGCCGCGCGTGGGGTATGCCCTGTGCGGGCGGGTGGGGCGGGCCATCGGGGCACATGCGCAATGTGAACGCTAGCGCAATGCGACCCTTTTACGCTATGCTATCGCGTTCCACGCGATCGTCGCATTCTATCAGACGTTTAGAGGCCCTATGTACGACCGCCGCCCGGACTTCTTCCGCGAAGACACGCCCCCCGCCCCTGGCCGTCGCGTCGATGCAACGGTGAAATGGTTCAATCCCAGCAAAGGGTTCGGTTTCGTCACCTTGTCTGATGGCACGCAGGACGCCTTTCTGCCGATGGCGATCCTGCGGCGCGCCGGCTACGAGGATGTCAGCGAGGGTTCGCTGATCACCTGCGAGGTCAGCGCCGGCGCCAAGGGGCCGCTGGTCACGACCGTGCTCAACATCGACAGCAGCACGGCGCTTGCCTCGGCGGCCGGCGGCCGCGACCGGCGGGCGACGCGCGCCTCGACGACGCTCGACGGGGCGGTGAAATGGTTCGAGCCGGACAAAGGCTATGGCTTCATCTCGCCCGATGGCGGCGGCAAGGATGTCTTCATCCATATCACCGCCCTGCGGCGCAGCGGCGTCAATGCCCTCGGACCGGGCCAGCGGGTGCGGGTCGATGTGATCGACGGCAAGAAGGGCCTCGAAGCCGACCGCGTGACCCTGATGGACTGACGGGTTACCCCGGGAGGGCACAGGCCGCCGTCACGGCGGGTGTCACGCGGCAGCGCGCGCATTGCAGCCTTAACGGCCCAACGGGTTTACAAAGCCGATAACAAGGGGCAGGTTGGCTAATGGTGCGGTGATCCCGCCGCCAATTTCGAGAAACGACGCGATGGACTTGCGCGACACGATCCGGACCTACCGGCTGTTTTCCGGATCTTATGACGTTGTTTTCGGCCCGGTGTTTCATCCCGGACGCAAGGAAGCGGTGCGCGTCGCCAACGACAAGCCGGGGCAGCGCATCCTCGAAGTCGGAGTCGGCACCGGCCTGTCGCTGCCGTATTTCCGAGCCGATTCGCGCGTCACCGGGATCGACATCTCGACCGAGATGCTTGAGAAGGCCAAACGGCGCGTCGCTCGCGAGCGGCTGGCGCATGTCGATGCGCTGCATGTCATGGATGCCGAGCACCTCGATTTCGAGGACAACTCGTTCGACGCGGTGCTGGCGCTCTACGTCGCCTCGGTGGTGCCGAGTCCGACACGGTTTGCCGCGGAGATGCGCCGCGTGTGCATCCCCGGCGGCACGATCGTCCTGGTCAATCACTTCACCAGCGAGAATTGGGGGCTGCGCTTCATGGAGCGGCGGCTGGCGCATCTCGCCCGCCATATCGGGTTCCACGCCGACTTCCCGCTCGACGCTTTCCTGCGCGAGAGCAAGCTTTCGCCGCGCGAAATCCGCCCGAGCAATCTGTTCGGCTATTGGCGGCTGCTGCGCTGCATCAACGAAAAGCCGGCCTCGACGCTGGTTTGAACCGCTGCAAACTCTGGCGGGTGGGTTGAGGACAGTGATACCTGCCGCCGGCGGCTGGCGGGCGATCCGGTGGGTCTCGCCACCGTCAATCCACCCCACAGGCTGAGAACGACCCCATGCAGACACACAACCCTGAGAAGCGCCGCGCCGCGCTAGTGACCGGCGCCTCCTACGGGATCGGCGCCGCCGTGGCGATCGGACTGGCGCAGGACGGGTTCAACGTCGCCGTCACCGATCTGCGCACCGCCGATCTCGATGCGACGGTCAAGGCGGTGGCTGCGGCGGGCGGTCGCGCTGCGGCGGTGGCGCTCGACGTGCGCTCGCAGGACAGCGTCGAGGCGGCATTTGCCGAAGCGGTCCGTGCAGTCGGCCCGCTCGATGTGTTGGTCAACAATGCCGGCGTGCCGATGAGCCGGCCGGCCGTCGAGATCACCCGCGCCGAGTGGGAAACCGCGCTCGCGGTCAACCTGACCGGCACGTTCTTCATGAGCCAGCAGATGGGCCGCCACCTGATCGGCAGTGGGCGGCCGGGCCTGATCGTCAGCCTCGCCTCGACGCACGGCACGGTCGGGTTCCCCAACGTCGTCGGCTACGGGGTCGCCAAGGCCGGCATCAGCCACATGACCCGCATCCTGGCGATCGAATGGGCGCCGCACGGCATCCGCGTCAACGCCATCGCCCCGGGCACGACCGAGACCGAGTTCGCGCGCGCCCAACCTCGCCGACCCGGTACGGCGCGAGGCGATGCTGAGCCGCATCCCGCTGCGTCGCTTCGGTCGGGCCGAGGAGATGGCCGGCGCGGTGCGCTATCTGGCGAGCCCGCTCGCCGGCTACATCACCGGCCAGATCCTGCTGCTCGACGGCGGTTTGACAGCCTATTGAGGCGCCGCGACATGGAGACCGTGAACGACCGGCTCGGCGATATAGCCGCGAGCGTCGCGCGCACCGGCTTCGCCCTGGTGCGCGCCCCGGAGATGGGGGCCGTGCTGGATGCGGCCGGGCTGCGCGACTGGAGCGCCTTCGCCGCGAGCTGGGACGATCTCGGGGTCGACATGTTCATGGCCGACGGGGGGCGCTACCGCCGCCGGCGCTTTGCCTGCTTCCGCGCCAATCCCGAGGGAATCGTCCGCAAGCCGCATCAGCCGCACTACCAGAGCCGCGACTACAACCCGCTCAACGGTGGGATCGAGCGCTGGTTCGAGCCGGTCACCGACGAGATCGCAGTGCACCCGGCGCTCGGTGCTGTGCTCGCCTCGTGCCATCGTCTGTTTGACCGGCTGACCCCGGCGTCCTTGCGCCCGCCCTCCTGGCACGTCGAGATCCATCAGTTCCGCATCGAGGCGCGCACCGGGCAGGACGGCAGACCGACCCCGGAAGGGATGCACCGCGACGGCGTCGACTGGGTGCTGGTATTGCTGGTCAGCCGCGTCAACATCGCCAGCGGCGAAACCAGCATCGCCGATCTCGCCCAGCGCCCGCTCGGCAGCTTTACGCTGACCGACCCGCTCGACGCGGCGGTGACCGATGACAACCGCGTCTACCATGGCGTGACGCCGGTAACGCCGCTCGACCCGGCCCGCCCCGGCCACCGCGACGTGCTCGTCGTCACATTCCGGCGCGAATAGCCGGTCGATTGCGCCGGCATCAGAACCTTGCAGCCTGACCCGACGCCGATGCGATCGCGCTATCAGATTCACTGCGTCGACCGGAGCGATCGCCTCAACCACGACCGGCGAATCCGCGGCATCGGCGGGGTCAACCCGGACGGCGCGCGCTGGACGATCAGCGAGGAGACTGCGATCGCCGGTATCGAAACCGGGCGGTGGACGTTCTATGTGTCGCGCGCCGGGCAGCAGATCGAGATCGTCGTTGCGACCAGCCGCTACGGCGGCAAATACCTTAAGACCGCGGATGACAACCTGCATCCGGAGGGCCTGCTCGCCCTACCCGAATGCCGCTGAAGCCATGAAGCTCCTCCCGCCAGGCCAAATTCAGCATGGGCTGACCGGGACCCCCTCTCTCGCATCGCCGAGGCGCCAGATACGGGAGCCGGCCGGCTCGGCCCGGGATGCGGGAAGCCGAGGAAGAGTAGTTTGGTGGCGGCCTCGTCGCTGGGGAAATGGCCCCTGGCCGGAGAGTGCTGGCTCCGGCTTTCTCCTCGAAGGCGGTGAGCGCAGTGTTGCCGGCGGTGGCATCAACGGCTCGGTAGATGCCTTTCAGCGCGGCCGCCACGGGCTTGCGGTCGTTCCAGGAGACAACACCGAGGCTGTGGCGCAGCAGGTGGACGATACAGGTCTGTACCGTCGCCTGCGGGAAGACGGCGGTGGTCGCCTCGGGAAAGCCCTTCAGGCCATCGACGACGGCGACCAGCACATCCTCGAAGCCGCAATTTTTCAGTTCGTTCATGACGCGCAGCCAGAATTTGGCGCCCGCGTTCTGCTCGAGCCAGAGCCCCAGGATTTCCTTTGTGCCGGCGGCCGGCTCGGCGCTTATCCCCATGCCGCATCCGCGCGGCGGGGTAGGGGAGTGGCGATGCTGCGACAAGCCGCGACAGAGCGCTGCGACCACAGCCGTGATGCCCGGTTGCACCACCGAGTGCAGCGGTGCCCATTACGGTACCCACAGGACATATAGACCTGATTTAAGGACTGTGTTGCTGCCCGATTATCCTACCTAACCATTTGTTTGGATTGGCGACCCCGGCGGGAACTCGAACCCGCGACCACTCGCTTAGAAGGCGAGTGCTCTATCCAGCTGAGCTACGGGGTCCGGAATCAGGTGCGCACCCGATCGTAGCGGAAATTGTCGGCGTAGCTTTTCGCCTTTGCGGTTCGCGCATGCGGCTCGATCAGAGTGTAGTCGAGGCCGTGCTTCTGGGCGAAGGCGAGCGCCTCGTCGAGCGTCGCGAAGCGCAGCCGCACCTCGTTTAGCGTATCCTGCGCGCTCGACCAGCCCATCAGCGGGTCGGGGTCGCGCCGACTTGCCGGCTCGTAGTCGAGCACCCAGCGGCGCGTCTGCGCCCGCCCTGATTGCATCGCGGTCTTGGCCGGCTGGTAGATCCGTGCCAGCGCCATCGCGCCCTCATCCTCCGCACTGCATCGATCGGCCGGACCGCCGTGGTCGGGGCGAGAGGATTCGAACCTCCGACATCCTGCTCCCAAAGCAGGTGCGCTACCAGACTGCGCTACGCCCCGGAGCCGGCCGGCCGATCGTGCCACCACACGTGCGGCTTTTAGCCGATTGCGGGCGATCGCGGCAACCGTGTCGCGCGGCGCGGCATGGCGCGTCTTGGCGAGGTGCGGTCAGCCCGCGCGGCCGCACTCGCCGCTCGCGGCACGCCGCTGCCAGCTGTCGCGCTCCAACAGCTCCAGCACGCAGCCAATCAGCTCGCGCCGGGCAAACGGCGCGGGGATGAAATCGTCGCGCTCGCGGTCGGACCCGGCCGGGCGGGCGGCCGGCTCGCCGGCAAACAGCGCCTTGAGCCAGGGCTGACGCGCCCGCAGCTGGCGAAGCGTGGCCACTCCGTCCAGGCTGCCAGGCAATTGCGTGGCGATGACCGCGAGGGCAAATCGACCGCTTGCCGCGGCGCGGATCGCCGACAATCCTTCCGCCGCGACTGTCACGGCGAAGCCCTCAGCGGCCAGAATTCGCTGGCTCTGCTCCCGGCGCTCCGCCTCGTTGTCGATGACGAGGATGTGCTTTCCTTCCAGGTACATTGTCCGCTTGCCCCTGCAAATCCACTGTCGTGATAATCATTTCGCCACCCAAGACTGTAGGTTTGGTTAATTGGGGCTGTCTTCAAAAATATTACTCAAAGAATATTATGAGAAAACAAGGAATGGTTTTTGGATATTTGTCTTGAATTTTAGCGAAATACCGCGAGGCGCTCCGGTGAGCGTTACGCCGGCAGGGCGAGCACGTTCCGGCACAGCGCATCGAGGGCGGCATCGGGCGGGTCCCCGCGGCCGGCGACGCGTCGAGCGATGTCTGCGCCGGTCGGCCGAGCCGCAACCCGAGGGCGATCTCGGACAATGTGCGGTAGTCGCCGCCGCCCGCGATCAGCGCCAGCGCGGCACGGGCGATGACCGCGTTGCGCGCGACGCCGATGGCGATTGGCACGGCGACAAACGGGTTTGCGGCCTCTCGCTCGCCCTCAGGCAGCAGGCCGATCGACAGGCCGCCGGCAGCGGCAGCGCCGGCGCAGGAAGCCTCAGCCCACTAACAGCCGGGTCAGCTCGTCGGGCATGCTCAGCATCGGATAGTGCCCGGTGTCGAGCTCGGCCCACTTGCCGCCGAGCTTCTCGCAGGCGCGGCGCTGGTGCGCCTCCCCCGGGTTGGGCGCGCGGCGGCACCAGATCACACTGGTTCCCGGCCATTGCTGCGACCAGAACGAATCGAGCTTGACCGGATGGTCGTAAATGCCGATCGGGTGCTGGGTATAGCGCTCGAGCGCCCAGGCGCGCGTCTGTCGGATCGAGATCGGCGAACAGGCGGTTGGCGGCATCCTCGCGCGACGGACCGGCGGTCAGGCCGCCGCCGCTCGCCGACGCCGTCGAGCGGGTGACGATGTCGCGGATCTTCTCGCCGTCGAGCAACGCGAGCGCATCGACGAAGGCGAGGCGGCCGACCCGCTCGCGCATCAGTTCGGCGACCCGGCACACCACCATGCCGCCCGAGCTGGTGCCGACCATCACGACGTCCTTGAGGTCCTCGTAGAACAGCAGCTGCGCGACTTCGTCGGCCTGCGTTTCGGTGGTGATGCCCGGGCGCACCGTGCCCTTGCGCTCGCCGCAGCCGTCGAGGCTCGGCGCGTAGACCTGATGCCCGGCGGCGCGCAGCCGGTTCGCCACCTTCTGCCAGATCCAGCCGCCCTGATAGGAGCCGTGCACCAATACAAACGTCGCCATAATCAATTTCCTCCGGTTACGTCGATCGTCACGCCGGTCACGAAGTCGGCGTCGCTTGAGGCGAGAAAGCAGATCACCTTGGCCTGGTCGGCCGCCTCGGCGACGCGGCGCAACGGCGTCTTGTCGATCTCGGCGGCTTTTGCCTCCTGGCTGCGGCGCTCCCAATGCGGGCGGATGCGCTCGGTCAGCGTGACGCTCGGCGCGATCGCGTTGATGGTGACGCCGTAAGGGCCGAGTTCGTAGGCCAGCTTTTTGGTGAATGCGATGATGCCGCCCTTGGCCGCCGCATAGGCGCTGCTGCTCGAAACGCTCAGGCCGCGGCCGGCGATCGACGACAGGTTGACGATCTTGCCGCGTTGCTGCCGCTGCATCACCGGCACCACCGCATGGGTGAACAGGAACGTGCCGCTGAGGTTGAAATCGATCAGTTTCTGCCAGTCGGCAAAGCTCAACTCGTCGACCGTCGCACCGGGCTTCGCAACGACCGTGCTGCCGCCGACCGCATTGACCAATATGTCGATCGTGCCGCACTCGCCCGCGACGGCGGCAACGAGCGCATCGACCTGCGCCGCGTCGAGCGCATCGCACAGCCGTCCGTGTGCGCGCCCGCCGGAAGCGCCCAGTTCGGCGACGGCGCGATCGAGGCGCTCCTTATTGTTATCGACGGCGATGACGATGGCGCCCTCGCGCGCCATGATGTCGGCGGTGGCGCGGCCGATGCCGCTGGCGGCGGCGGTGATCAGCGCCACCTTGTCCTGAAAGCGCATCCTTCCCCCTTTCGCGGCCTGTCCGGCGCAGGCATGCTTGAGCACATGCTGGGCAACACCACCACGGGAGGGAGCGCGATGCAACTCGGGATTCATCTGCCGCAGGCCGGCAGCAAGGCGACGCCGGAACTGATCCGCCGTCACGCGCGCCGCGCCGAGGACATGGGGCTCAGCGACGTCTGGGTCAGTGAGCACATCATCGTGCCGCGGGCGCAGTTCCCGCGCTCGCCGTTGTTCTACGATCCCGTCCTGACGCTGACCTGGGTGGCGGCGGTCACCGAGCGGGTGCGGCTCGGCACCAGCGTCCTCGTCCTGCCGATGCGCCACCCGCTGCCGCTCGCCAAGGAATTGTCGACCCTGCACAATCTGTCGGGCGGCCGGCTCATCCTCGGGGTCGGCGTCGGCTGGCTCGAGGCCGAGTTCGCCGCATTGGGCGCGCCGTTCCACGAGCGCGGCCGGCGCATGGACGAGGGCATCGCAATGATGCGCGCGGTGTGGTCGCAGGATCCGGTGACGTTCGAAGCCAAATACATCCCCTCTGAGATCCGCGACATGACGATGCTGCCGCAGCCGATAAGCCATATCCCGATGTGGCACGGCAGCCGCTCCGAGCCGGCGCACCGCCGCACGGTCAAGATCGGCGACGGCTGGCACGGCAGCCAGGTGAACCCGGAGCAGGCCGCCGAGGTGGTGAAGCGCCTGCGCCGCGACCGGCCCGAGCCCGAGTTCACGATCTCGGTCCGCTCGCACTGGGACGGCAAGGACATCGGCATGATGAAGGAGCGGGTCGCCGCCTACGCCGACGCCGGGGTGCAGCACATCATGGTGCATCCGCAGGACCGCGAGGTCGACGACTGGGACACCGTCATCGAGGGCGTCGGCAAGGTGGCGGCGGGGTAGGCTGCCCGTCACGGCGCGCCAGGTCGTATTCCAACCCTGCCGACGGTGTGGTTTACAGCGCCGCTTCAACCGGCCAATCTGGCCGAGTAGGCTTTGTTGCGCACAGCGCAATGACGCGCTTAGCGGGGGACAAACGGCGGCGAGGGAGTGCAGTTGTTCGATACAGAAATCCAGCAGCCGGCGCGCCTCGATGACCGCGATGTGGCGCGCGGCCGGTTCTTGGCCATCCGCCGCCAGAGCGAGGCCCTTGCCGCGCCGCTGACGCCCGAGGACCAGACGATCCAGTCGATGCCCGATGTCAGCCCGACAAAGTGGCATCTGGCGCATACCACTTGGTTCTTCGAGACGTTCATCCTGACGCCGCTCGACCCCTCCTACCGCGCGTTCGATCCGGCCTTCGCCTATCTGTTCAATTCCTATTACGAGGCCGCCGGACCGCGCCATCCGCGACCACAGCGTGGCCTGCTGTCGCGCCCGACGGTGGCGGAGATCGGGGCCTACCGCGACCACGTCACCGGGGCGATATTGCGCCTGATCGACGAGGCGGATGACGCGGTGTGGGATGAGGCGGCACCGCTCGTCGAACTCGGCGGCCACCACGAGCAGCAGCATCAGGAATTGATCCTGATGGACATCAAGCATGTGTTTTCGGTCAATCCGCTGCTGCCCGCCTACCAGCCGACGCGGCGGCCGGCATCGGCATCGACCATGGTGCGACGCGGCTGGATCGAATTTGCCGGCGGACTGCACGAAATCGGCCACGCCGGCCGCGGTTTCGCCTTCGACAACGAGGGGCCGCGCCACAAGATCTGGCTTGAGCCGTTCCGCCTGGCGAGCCATCCGGTGACCTGCGACGAGTATCGCGAATTCATCGCCGATGGCGGCTATCGGCGCCCCGAATTCTGGCTGTCGGACGGCTGGGCGACGGTGCGGCAGGAGGGCTGGCAGGCGCCGCTCTACTGGCGCATCGAGGACGGCGCGTGGCACGTCTTCACCCTGGCGGGCGAGCGCCCGCTCGACCCCGCCGAGCCGGTGTGTCATGTCAGCTTCTACGAGGCCGACGCGTTTGCCCGCTGGGCCGGAAGGCGCCTGCCGAGCGAAGCGGAATGGGAAGTCGCCGCGGCGCGGCTGCCGCTCGCCGGCAACCTCGCCGACAGCGCCCACTACCATCCCTGTCCCGACGCGACGCGGAATGAGGACGCGCCGGCCTTGCGCCAGATGATCGGCGACGTGTGGGAATGGACGGCAAGCCCCTATGTTGCCTATCCGCGCTTCCGCCCGGTCGCCGGCGCGATCGGCGAATACAACGGCAAGTTCATGTCGAACCAGATGGTGTTGCGCGGCGGCGCGGCGGTGACGCCTGCCGGCCATATCCGCGCCACTTATCGCAATTTCTTCCCGCCCTCGGCGCGCTGGGCGTTTTCGGGGCTGCGGCTGGCGGAGGACGGGTGAGGATGGATGGTGCGGAGTTTGCGTTTCACGACCTGGCGCCGGGCGAGGAAAGCTTTCGCGACGCGGTGTTCGCCGGCCTCGGCCGCGCGCCGAAGGCGCTGCCCTGCAAATTCTTCTACGACGAGCAGGGCTCGGCCCTGTTCGAAGCGATCTGCCTCTTACCCGAGTACTATCTGACCCGCACCGAGATCGCGATTCTCGACCGCTACGCCGGCGAGATTGCGGCATATATCGGCCCGCATTGCCGGCTCGTCGAACTGGGCAGCGGCGCCAGCATCAAGGTGCGCATTCTGTTGCAGGCCTTGGAGGCGCCGGTCGCCTACGTGCCGGTCGACATCTCGCGCGAGCATCTGCGCGAGGCGGCCGCTCAGCTCGCCGCCGATTTCCCCGAATTGCCGGTCATCGCGGTGTGCGCCGACTACACCCGCCCGTTTCCCCTGCCGCCGCTCGCCGGGCCGCCGGGCAAGCGCGTCGGCTTCTTTCCGGGATCGACGATCGGCAATTTCGAGCCCGAGGCGGTCGTCCGCTTTCTGCGCAACTGCGCCGAATTGCTTGGCCCGCAAGGCGAGATGCTGATCGGCGCTGACCTCAAGAAGGACCCGGCCGTTCTCGAAGCGGCCTACAACGACCGCGCCGGCAAGAACGCCGCCTTCAACCTCAACCTGTTGATGCGCATCAACCGCGAGCTTGACGGCGACTTCGACATCGCCCGTTTCGCGCATGTGGCGCGCTACAACGCGGCAGAGGGGCGGATGGAGCTCTACCTGAGGAGCCTCGCCGACCAGTCGGCCACGATCGCCGGCCGCACCTTCCGCTTTGCCGCCGGCGAGCTGATCCACACCGAAAACTCTTACAAATACGCGATCCCCGAATTCCTCGCCCTTGCTGCCCGCGCCGGCTTCACCCCCGTGCACACCTGGACCGACCCCGACGACTTGTTCAGCGTCTACTATTTCCGGCAGGGGTGAGGCGTGGGCGGCTCCTACGCCGTCGCGGCGCCGTCGACCGGCAGGGCGGCGCCGGAGACGAACGAGGCCTCGTCCGACAGCAGGAACAGCGCGGCGGCGGCGATCTCCTCAGGTCTGCCGGTGCGGCGCATCGGGTTCTGCTGGCCGCGCGCGACAACGAGCTGCTCTTTGTCCATGCCCGAGGTGCGCTGCTGGTCGGGCCGGGCGACGAAGACACGCAGCATCGGCGTATCGATCGGGCCGGGGCAGATCGCGTTGACCCGGATATTCTCGGCCGCGAGGCGCTTGGCCAGCGACTTCACAAAGCCGACGACGCCGAATTTCGCCATCGAATAGACCGGGCTGAACGCCGAGCCCTGGATGCCCGAGGTCGAGGCGGTATAGAGCAGGGCGCCGCCGCCGCGCGCCCGCAATTCGGGGATCGCCGCCTCGGTCGTCACCAGGATCGTGCGCAGATTGAGGTCGATCGCCAGCTCGAAATCGGCCATGTCGATGCCCTCGATCGACGCCGGGCCGGGATGGCCGACATGGTCCCACACGAAGTCGAGCCCGCCGAACGCGTTGGCGGTGCGCCTGACGATGTCGCGCGCGAACGCGTCGGTGCGCAGGTCGCCGACCAATGCCAAGGCCCGGCCGCCCGCCGCGGTGATCTCGCCGACCACCGCGGCGACGCCATCGGGGTCGATGTCGGCCACCCCGACCGCCGCGCCCTCGCGCGCAAAGCGCAGCGCGCCGGCCCGCCCCATCCCCGAAGCCGCCGCCGTGACAATGCCGATCTTGTCCGCTAGCCGCATGGTGTCCCTCCCGCGATAGGCTGTTCGTTGCCAGCCTAGCACGAAGCGACGCTTGCGGTCGGCGGCCGAACGCCTCTATCCGCGGCGGACCGAGCGGCAGGCCCGCGATGCCTGTCGGATGCAGCGCTGCAGGCAGACCGCACAGCTCGTCGCCCACAGGGCGACCCCGGCAACAACCCCCACGCCGACCAGGACAAAAATGCGCCAGTCGATGCTGGGTTGCGAATGTGTATCGATCACCGCCATTGGCGCCTCCCTTGCGACAAGGTTGGCCGAAACTGGTTAACAAAGGGTTGGATCGCCGCGGCGCATCAACCTACCAGCGGGCGCCCGACCAGATCGTGTAGTCCATGTCCCAGCCGCGCCCCGGCCCTTTGATGACCGAGGGATGGATGATGATGTCGTAGATGCCGGTCTCGGCCACCGGCACTGTCCACTCGCCCTTGCCGCTCGTCGCGACGCATTGGCTGACGTTCTCGTGCGGGCCGCGGTCCCACAGGTGCCACACCTGCAGCCACAGGCAACCGCGCCGGATCGTGACGTCGTACGACACGACGATCGTTTGCCCCTTGACGAACACAAACGTGCCAAGCCCGAACCCCATGCCGCCGCCGGCGCGGTTTTCGCCAATGATGAGATGCCCGGGACCGACATCGATCGAGCTGCTCGTCCACGAGCCATAGGCAAGCCACGGCAAGATCCCCGTCGCGTAGGCGGCGGCCCACAGCGCAAACGCCGCGATGATGCCGGCCCCGATCAGGATGGACAGCCGTCGGCCGATGGCCCACCGCGATTGAATGTCGATAAGAGCCATCGGCGCCGCCTCCGCGGCGAGGATGGCCGATCTCGGTTAACGAAGGGTTGCCCGGCCGCTAGGCGGCGAGGCCCTTGCCCTCGTAGAGCGCGTCGAATTCGGCCTGATAGGCCGCGCGGATGGCGTGCCGGCGGATTTTCAGGGTCGGGGTCAGCTGGGCGTTGGCGTGGCTGAACGGCTCGCCGGCAACGAGGAAGCGCCGTACCCGTTCGGCCACCGGCAGGCCCTCATTGACGCGGGCGACGACATCGCCGATCGCCTTGTGGAAAGCGCCGTCGCGCGCCAGCGCGGCCAGATCCACATGCGCTGCACGCTCGCCCGCATAGGCAGCGGCAAACTCCGGGTCGGGCACGATGACCGCGACGAGATAGGGCCGGCGGTCGCCGAACACCATCGCCTGCGCGATCTCCGGCATCAGCGTCAGCGCCCCCTCGACCCGCGCCGGCGCGATCATGTCGCCGCCTGAGCTCTTGATAAAGTCGCGCTTGCGATCGGTGATGCGCAGATAGCCGTCGGGGTCGAGCTGGCCGATGTCGCCGGTGTGCAGCCAGCCCTCGACGAGGGTGCGCGCGGTCGCCTCGGGGTCGTTCCAATAGCCCTTCATCACGTTGTCGCCGCTGACCAGGATCTCGCCATCCTCGGCGATCCTGACCGCGACACCGTCGAGCGGTGGCCCGACCGTGTCGATTCTGACATGGGCCGGCGGGTTGCAGCAGACGACCGGCGCCGCCTCGGTCTGGCCGTAGCCCTGCAGCAGCTGCACGCCCAATGCCAGGAAGAAGCTGCCGATCTCGGGGTTGAGCGGTGCGCCGCCCGAGATCATCGCCTTGAGCCGCCCGCCAAACCGCGCCTGCACCTTGGCGCGCACCAGCCGGTCGAGCAGCGGGTCGGTCAGCCGCTCGCCGAGCGACAGCGCCTCGCCATTGAGGCGCTTCCGGCCGACCGTCACGGCGCGCTCGAACAACGAGCGCTTCAGCCCGCGCTCGCGCTGGATGCCGAGCCGGATGCGCTGGTGCAGCGTCTCGTAGAGCCGCGGCACCGCGGTCATGATCGTTGGCCGCGCCTCCAGCAGATTGTGCGCCAGCGTCTCGGCGCCCTCGGCGAAATAAATCTCAGCGCCGATCGAGATCGGGAACATCAGCCCGGCGGTGTGCTCATAGGAATGCGACAAGGGCAGAAAGGAGAGAAACACCTCGTCGCCCAGCCCCAGCATCTCCAACAGGCGATAGGCGCCGCGGCAATTGCCGATGATGTTGCGGTGGCTCAGCATCACCCCCTTGGGCACGCCGCCGGTGCCCGAGGTGTAGATGACGCAGGCGGTGTCGTCGGGCAGCAGAGCGGCGATCCGCTCGGCAATGTCGTCCGGTTGCTCGCCGCCGAGCGACAGCACCTCGTCCCAGCTCGGCACCGGCAGCGTCGTCGCGGTCTCGGCGATCGGCTCCATCGCGATGACTGCGGCCATGCTCGGCAGCTGCGCCGCGGCGGGGATCACCCGCTCGGCCAGCGAAGCGGTCGAGACGATCGCGATACGCGCGCCGCTGTTGCCGAGGATGTGCCGGTGATCCTCGACGGTATTGGTCGTGTAGGCCGGGACGGTGACGGCGCCGGCGCTGATGATCGCGAGATCGGCGATGACCCATTCCGGCCGGTTTTCCGATATCAGCGCCACCCGGTCGCCCGGCGCGACCCCGAGCGCGACGAGGCCGCGCGCCAGAAGCCCCACCGCGTCGGCGACCTGCGACCAGCTCAGCGACCGGTAATGCCGCTCGTGCTTGGTCCATAGGAACGGTCCCGCCGCGCGCTGCCGCGCCGTCTCGAAAAACATCGCCGGCAGGCTGCGGCAGCTCGCGTAATCCATCTCGTCCCCAAAGGTCTCTGCGCCATCCCCAGGGCGCTGACGCGCGATCATAGCGGAATTCGAGGGCCGAGGCAGCGATGGTTCGGGCACAGGCGGTGGCGGAAGCGCGCGTGGACGCGCCCGTTCGACGAGACGATCGCCGAGTTGCGTTCGCCCACCGCAGCCGCGATCGCAGCGAGCCTGAGGCGACCACCTGCGCCTTGCCTTGATACGGAAGCGTCCTTCCCGCCCGCAGCGAGGCCGGGCCCGCGAAAGGTTCTGATCCTGTTTTAGATTGTCGCCGGGTCGCGCGCCGGTCACGCTGGCGTGGTGGCGCATGCTACATAACACCGGAGAATTGGGGAGATTTACGATGATAGGCGAGATGCGATGCTACCGGCCGCTGATCATCGGGCAGCGAGGCGCGGTTGCCGCCAACCATCCGCTGGCGGCGCAGGCCGGGCTCTTGGCGTTGCGCGCCGGCGGCAATGCGGTCGATGCGGCGGTCGCGACCGCGCTGGCGCTCGCCGTGGTAGAGCCGATGATGTCGGGGCTCGGCGGTGACGCGTTCTACAACGTGTTCGACGCCAAGGCCGGCCGCGCGATCGTGATCAACGCCACCGGGCCGGCGCCGCGCAACGCGACCCCAGAGCGCTATCGCGATGACATTCCGCGCACTGGGCCGATGTCGGTATCGGTGCCCGGCATGGTCGCTGGGCTCGGCATGATGCACCGCCAGTTCGGCCGGCTCCCCTGGCATGATCTGTTCGCCGAAGCTATCCGCTGCGCCCGCGACGGGTTCGGCGCGACGCCGCATTACCGGCATTTCGCCGGCGAGCACCTCGCCACCCTGCGCGCCGACCGGCGCAGCGCCGCTTCCTTCCTGAGGGACGGTATGGCGCCGCCGGTCGGCGGCCCAATCGTGCAATCCGATCTTGCTCGCACCCTCGAAGAGATCGCCGGCGAGGGCGCCGAGTGCTTTTACCGTGGGGCGCTCGCCCGCCGCCTCGCCGCCGGCTGCGCCGAAGCCGGCGCGCTGCTCGACGAAGCCGATCTCGCCGAGTTCGAGGCAGAGCGGCAGGAGCCGATCAGGGTCGACTATCGCGACTTCACAGTGCTCGAAGCGCCGCTCAACTCGACCGGCTTTGTGCTGCTCGAGGAGCTGAAGATCGTCGAACATTTCGACCTCAAAGGGATGGGCCTCATGTCGGCCGACGCGGCGCATGTCATGGTCGAGGCGAAAAAGCTCGCCTTCGCCGACCGCGAGCGCTGGGGCGCCGATCCGCGCACGATTTCGCCGCCTTTCGCCGAGTTGCTGTCGGCCGACTACGCCGCGCGCCTCGCCTCCCGCATCGACCGCCAGCGGGCCGCCCCGACCCGCGCCGCCCCCGCTGCCGCCGGCGACACGACCTATTTCTGCACCGCCGACGGCGACGGCAACGCCGTCTCCGGCATCCAGAGCATCAACAGCGCCTGGGGCTCGGGGGTGACCGCCGGCGACACCGGCATCCTCCTCAACAACCGCATGGCCTACTGGCACCTCGATCCGGCCCACCCGAATTTCCTGCGCCCAGGCCGCCGAGTACGCCACACGATGAACCCGCCGCTCGTGTTGAAAGACGGCAAGCTGTGGGCGGTGCTCGGCACGCCGGGCGCCGACAACCAGGTGCAGATCAATTTCCAGGTGCTGACCGCGATGATCGATTTCGGGCTCGATCCGCAGCAGGCCGCCGAGTTGCCACGCTGGACCTCGAACGTGCCCGGGCAATACGCCAACTACCCGCATGACGGCCCGGACGTGCTGACCATCGAGCGCCGCTTCCCGGACGAGGTGCGGCAGGAACTCGCGCGGCGCGGCCATCCGGTCGATACGGTCGGCGATCTCGACGGGCCTTGCAGCGTCGAGATCATCCGCCGCGATGCTGCGACCGGCATGCTGTACGCCGGCTCCGACCCGCGCCGCGACGGCTGGGCCCTGGCGTGGTGAGGGAGGCAATCGTGACGCGAGTCCTTACCGGCCGGTTCATGCATGAAACAAACACGTTCAGCATCCAGAAGACCGACATGGCGCTGTGGCAGCGCCGCGACTTCCACCGCGACAACGAGATCCCGGCAGCCTTCCGTGGCACCCGCTCGGCCCTGGGCGCCACCTTTGAGGCGGCCGACCAATATGGCTGGACCCTCGTTCACCCGGTCTCGGCCAATGCCAACCCGTCGGGCATCGTCAGCGACGACGCGTTCGAGCAGATCGGCGGCCTAATCCTGGACGCGGCGAGGCATCAAGGGCCGATCGACGGCGTGCTGCTGCACCTGCACGGCGCGATGGTCGTCGAGTCGTACGAGGACGGCGAGGGCGAGCTGCTGGCGCGGCTGAGGCAGATTGTCGGCCCCGAGGTGCCGGTCGTCGCGACCCTCGACCTGCACGCCAACGTCACCGAGCTGATGGCCGAGCACGCCAGCGCGCTGATTGCCTTCCGCTCCTACCCTCATATCGACATGTATGAGCGCGCCTGGCAGGGCGCCGAACTGCTGGAACGGGCGATGCGCGGCGAGGTGCGCCCGCGCACGGTGATCGCGCGCCGGGCGATGATGCACGGGCTCGATTGGGGCCGCACCCAGAGGGGGCCGATGGCCGAATTGATCGCCCGCGGCGAGGCGCTGGAGCAATCGGGCGAGGCCCTGGCCGTCAGCATCTGCGCCGGCTTTCCGCTCGCCGACATTCGCGATGTCGGCCCGTCGGTAACCGTGACGGTCGATGCGAACAATTCGCGCGGCCAGTCGATCGCCGAGGAATTCATGGATCACGCGTGGGAGACGCGCGACTTCACGACGGTCGATATGCTGTCGGTCGACGCGGCGGTGGCGCGCGCGAAGGAAGGCAAGGCGGGCGACAAGCCGCTGGTTGTCGCCGACTTTACCGACAATCCCGGCGGCGGCGGCTATGGCGATGCCACCGCGTTTCTGAAGGGTCTCGTCGAGGCGGGGGTCGAGCGCGTCGCGTTTCACGCGATCTGTGACCCCGAGGCGGTGCGGGACGGGATGCGCGCCGGGATTGGGGCGATAACGACGATCGCGCTCGGCGGCAAGACCGACCCGCGGCTCGGCGGCGGCCCGTTGATCTTGACCGGCGAGGTGACGCATCTCTCGAACGGCCGCTTCATCGCTTACGGTCCGATGGGCGGCGGGCTCGAACGCGATTACGGGCCGTCGATGGTGTTCCGCGTCGGCGGCATCGACATTATCGTCATCACCAATAACGGCCAGGCGGTCGATCTCGGCCAGTTCACCTCGTTGGGCATCGACCCGGCCCGCTATACGACCGTCGCGGTCAAGTCGATGCAGCACTTCCGCGCCGCTTTCGAGCCGGTCGCGCGCGAGGTGATTCTCGTTGATACCGGGGCGCTATGCTCGCCGCAATATGCGCCCGAGCTCTACCCCAAGGTGCGCCGCCCGGTGTGGCCGCTCGACGCGCTGTAGATGTGGAGGAAAGGGATGATCACGACCATCGATCTCACCGCCGAATTGGCCAAGCTGACGATGCTGAAGGGGCGCACGCCCGAGACGCCGGATGCCGCGCGCAAGGGCGCCTTCGCACGACTTCGCGCCCTACCGTGACGGCGCCATCTTTACGGCCAAATTCGCCGGTGAAAGCGCCTGGGAGCGCCATCCGCAGGGCGACGAGATCGTGCACGTCGTCGACGGCACGACGACCCTTCACCTGATGGCCGACGACGGCCCGCAATCCCTCGCGCTCAGGGCCGGGATGATGGCGATCGTGCCGCAAGGGATGTGGCACCGCTTCGAAGCGCCCGACGGCGTCACGCTGATGACCGCGACGCCGCAGCCGACCCAGCACCTGACCGTCGCCGTCGCCGACCCGCGGACGCTCGAATGAGCGGCATTTCCGCGCCAAGTGCGGCAGCTCAAGCGCCCGCCCTCCATGATCCCGGAAGGTTAACGGGGTTGCCGTCCAGCCCCCTCACACCGCCTCGACCGGCTTGATCTCCTTCAGCCGCGGCAGGACTTCCTTGGCGAACAGCGTGATGCCTTTCTGCGACTCGCGGTGGGTCATGAAGCCGGAGCGGCCGACCAGGCTGATGTGGCCGAAGCCGCCGACCTTGTCGTAGAACTCCATGATCTGGCGGTGGACGCTGTCGGGGTTGCCGACGAACAGGATGCCCATGTCCATCGCCTGCTCGACATTGAGCGACATCAGCCGGCGTGCGTTCTGGCTGGCCGAGGTGACGCCCTTCTCGGCGTTGGTCAGGGTGGGGCCGCCGGCCGCCGCCGGAGGCGGGCCGTTGCGGTAGACCCCGGGCGCCGCCTCGGGCGGCGAGGTGCCGGGCAGGAAGCGCGAATGTTGCGGCGCCGATTTGAGGCTGGTGTTGAGGAACCACAACAGCTTGCTGCCGACCCGGCGGCCTTCCTCCTCGGTGTCGCCGACATAGACGAAGGCGGCATAGGCGAAATTGTCGGTCGTGACCGGCGGCAAGCCGGCGTCGCGCCGGGCCTGGCGGTGTGCCGCATAGGCCTGCTTTGTTCCCTCGGCGCCGCGCAATACCAGCACATGGGTCATGCCGCGCTTGCCGACCTCGACGGCGCTCTTGGGGTCGCCGGTCGCCGCCCAGAAGCGCGGGTGCGGCTGCTGATACGGGCGCGGCCAGATGTTGACGTGGCGGTGCGTGTAGTGCTTGCCCTCCCAGCTGAACGGCCCGTCATGCGATGAGAGGGCCTTCTTGATCAGGTCGATCGCCTCCCAATAGCGCTCCTCGTTGCGCACCGGGTTGGTGTTGGCCGAGGGCATCTCGGTGCCGCCCGATTTGACGAAGCCGATGTCGAGCCGGCCGCGCGAGATCACGTCGGCCGTCGCATATTCCTCGGCGACGCGAACGGGATCGGGGCGCAATGAGACGAGGGTGCCGAGCGACAGGATGCGCGACTTGCGGCTCTGCCGCGCCAGGATCGCCACCAGCATCGGGTTGGCGCCGAGCAGCGAGTTGATCCCGGCATGGTGCTCGATCGCCAGCATGTTGACGCCGAGATCGTCGCACAGCAGGAACTCGTCGATGACCTCCTCGAACAGGTCGGCGGCGATGCGCGGGTCGCAATAGCGGTTGGGCAGGCTGCCGCGCACCGAGTCGGCAGCGTTCAACACCTCGCGCGGCACGAACGGGTAGGGGACCTCACACTGCCACCACGCTTCCATCAGTCGTCCCTCTCTTGTTGTCCGGTCGCTTGCTCAATGCCGTGTGCGCTTACCGCGGCAGCAGGTGCGCCACCTTGGGCATGACCTCGCGCGCCAGCAGCTCCATCGAATGGTGCCAGGCTGCGGGGGTCTCGCTGTAGTCGAAGCAGAACAGTAGCAGGTGGCCGAAGCCGCCGACCTCGTCATACATCCGCTCGATCTTCTCGACCACCGTCTTGGGCGAGCCGATCAGCCAGTTCTGCCGGGCGCAATATTCCGGCGTCACGTCGCTGTCGGCGACCGCCTCGTCGTGTTTCAGGTACTGGATAACGCCGACATTCTTGAGGAGCGGCAGAAAATATTCGCGCATCATGCGCCCCATCTGCCCTTCGACCGACAGATGCCACGCCTCGGCATCGCTGTCGGCGACGAAGATCTCGCGCACCAGCCGCCAATCGGCCCGGCTGGGTGTCCTGCCGCTGCGCCGCGCGCCTTCCTCGACCGAGGCCCAATGGCTCGCGACATAGCTCTGGTTGAGGTTGAGGCTCATCGGCAGGAAGCCGTGCTCGCCGGCCAGCTTCAGGGTTTCCGAGCCGGGGCTGACGCCGGCCACCCCGATCGGGGGATAGGGTTTCTGAAACGGCCGGATGTGCGGCACGAGGCTTTCCAGCATCCGCTCGGGGCGGCTCACATGCCAGTATTTGCCGGCGTAGTCGAACGGTTCTTCGGCGGTCCACAGCTTCAGGATGATGTCGAGCGCCTCGCGCGTCATGTCGCGGTGCTGGCCGGCATTGCCGTCGACGTTGAACATCGCCCAGTCGCTCGGCAGGCCGCTTGCCGCAACGCCGAAATTGAGCCTGCCCTGCGCCAGATGGTCGAGCATCGCGATGCGGTGGGCGAGTTCCGCCGGGTGGTGATACGGCAGCAGGAAGCCGCCCGGCGCCAGGCGGATGCGGCTTGTCTGCATCAATGCCTGGGCGATCAAGAGATCGGGCGCCGGGTGCGGCTCCCACGGCGCGGTGTGGTGCTCGCCGATCCAGGCTTCCGAAAAGCCCAGCTCGTCGGCCCAGCGCAGCGTCTGCAGATCCCAGCGATGGCCGTCGTAGAGCGGCCGCTCCGGCGGATGCGATGGCATCGTGAACAGACCGTATTGCATCGGGCGCCTCCTGCTGCGCTGGGTCGGGCATGCCTACCTTAAAGGAGTTGCGCTGCTCCTGCACCCACTCGCGAATTCGAGTGCTTGCCGAGCGGCAAGCGAATCGATATGAGTGTCGCATCATACAAGCGCGTCATGTGGTAGCGCTCAATTGTCGGGAGGAATCGATGAAACAGCTCCGGTCGTCCCGGCAACTGATCAAGATGCTGCACCGCCGCGAAAAAGCGACGATCGATCATATCGCGCGCACGATCGGCGAGCCGCAAAGCGTGGTCGCGACCAGCCATTCGGCCTTCACCGCTTCGGGGCTGGCAATCGAGGAGCAGGTCCGCAAGGCATGGCTGCCCTGCTCGCTCGGCCTCGCGACATTCTGATAGACCAACCCCACCGGAAATAACGGTGCGGCACCGCCAGGCCGTGCCGCACCGCCGCATTGACCGCGGCGGCGTGTGGCGCTAAGGGTCGGCTCCTTGAAGCCGGCCCCGGCGGGCCGCAGCCGCAACGAAGGGGCGCGACGATGAAGCCGACGCGGCGTCCGGCCAATCCATGTTTCTCGTCCGGGCCTTGCGCCAAGCGTCCGGGCTGGTCGCCCGAGGCGCTGGCGGGCGCGCTGCTCGGCCGCTCGCACCGCTCGCGCGTCGGACTGGCGAAGCTCGTCGAGATCATCGAGCGCTCGCGCGCAATTCTGCGGATGCCCAAGGACTACCGCCTCGGCATCGTGCCGGCCTCCGACACCGGTGCGGTCGAGATGGCGATGTGGTCGCTGTTGGGCGCGCGCGGCGTCGATCTGCTGTCGTGGGAGAGTTTTGGCGAAGGCTGGGTCACCGACGTGATGCAGCAGTTGAAGCTGCCCGATGTGCGGCTGCTGCGTGCCGACTATGGCAAGCTGCCGGACCTCGCCGCGGTCGATCCCGAGCGCGACACGGTGTTTGTGTGGAACGGCACCACCGCCGGTGTCCGCCTGCCGCACGGTGATTGGATCGCCGACGACCGCAAGGGTCTGACGATCTGCGACGCGACCTCGGCGGCCTTCGCGATGCGACTGCCGTGGGACAAGCTCGATGTCGTGACCTGGTCGTGGCAGAAGGCGCTGGGCGGCGAAGCGGCGCACGGCATGCTGGCGCTCAGCCCGCGCGCCGTCGAGCGCCTCGAAAGCTACACCCCGCCCTGGCCCCTGCCGAAGCTGTTCCGGCTCACCTCCAAGGGCAAGCTGATCGAGGGCATCTTCAAGGGCGAAACGATCAACACGCCCTCGATGCTGTGCGTCGAGGACGCGATCGACTCCTTGAAATGGGCCGAGTCGGTCGGCGGGCTGGATGGGCTGGTCGCCCGCGCCGAAGGCAACCTCGCGGCGGTTGCCGCCTGGGCCGAGCACACCCCGTGGCTGGACTTTCTCGCCGAGGACAAGGCGACGCGGTCGTGCACCTCGATCCAGCTGGCGATCACCGAGCCGTGGTTCACGGCATTGCCGGAGGACGCGCGCTTCAGGACGGTGCGCTCGATGACGGCGCGGATCGAGGCCGAGGGCGCCGGCTACGACCTCGCCAGTCACCGCGCCTCGCCGCCGGGCATCCGCATCTGGGCCGGCGCGACGGTCGAGCGCAGCGATGTCGAGGCGCTGTTGCCGTGGCTCGATTGGGCCTGGGAGCAGGAGCGCGACGCCGCCAAGGCCGCCTGAATCTGAGCCTATATCCGGAGCTGCCGTGCTCTGTGGTGTTTCACCACGGAGGCACGCCGATTGTGACGGCATAAAAGACTGTATTGCTGGCCGCGAAGTTGCAGGAGCCCCGTCGCCTCCGTGCTCCCCGTGCCGCCGTGGTTAATTCGGAGCCTTCGAGATGCCGAAAGTATTGATTGCCGATGCGTTGAGCCCGCGCGCGGTCGAGATTTTTCGTTCCCGCGGCGTCGAGGCGGACGTGGCGGTCGGCCTGAAGCCGGCCGAGTTGCGCCAGCGCATCGCCGGCTATGATGGGCTTGCGGTGCGCTCGGCGACCAAGGTGACCGCCGAATTGCTGGCCGCCGCCGATGCGCTGAAGGTGATCGGGCGGGCCGGGATCGGCGTCGACAATATCGACGTGCCGGCGGCGACCGAGCGCGGCATCGTCGTGATGAACACGCCCTACGGCAACGCGATCACCGCGGCCGAGCACACGATCGCGATGATGTTCGCGCTGGCCCGCCAGATCCCGGCGGCCGACCGCTCGACCCAGGCCGGCAAGTGGGAGAAGTCCCGCTTCATGGGCGTCGAGTTGAGCGGCAAGACGCTCGGCATCATCGGCTGCGGCAATATCGGTGCGATCGTCGCCGACCGCGCCCAGGGCCTCAAGATGAAGGTCGTCGCCTACGACCCGTTCCTGTCGCCCGAGCGGGCGCTCGAACTCGGCGTCGAGCGGCTGTCGCTCGACGAATTGCTGGCGCGGGCCGATTTCATCACGCTGCACACGCCGCTGACCGACGCGACGCGCGGCATCATCGACAAGCACGCGATCGCCAAGACGAAGCGCGGCGTGCGCCTCGTCAACTGCGCCCGCGGCGGCCTCATCGTCGAGGAAGACCTCGCCGCCGCGCTCGGCGAGGGCCAGGTGGCCGGCGCCGCGATCGATGTCTTCGTCGAGGAGCCGGCGACCTCGAACCCACTGTTCGGGCACGACAATTTCGTTGCCACCCCGCATCTCGGCGCGGCCACCAGCGAGGCGCAGGAAAACGTCGCATTGCAGATTGCCGAGCAGATGGCGGATTTCCTGCTGACCGGCGCGGTGTCGAACGCGGTCAACATGCCGTCGCTGACTGCCGAGGAGGCGGCGCGCCTCAAGCCCTACCTGGTGCTTGCCGAGCAGCTCGGCAGCTTTGCCGGGCAGCTGACCGAGGCGGGCATCAGCGCCGTCACGATCGAATACGAGGGCGCAGTCGCCGACCTCAACATCAAGCCGCTGACCGCCACCGTGCTGACCGGCCTCCTCGCGCCGCAACTCGCCACGGTCAACATGGTCAACGCGCCGGTCATCTGCCGCCAGCGCGACATCGCGGTCAGCGAGACCCGCCGTGCCGCGTCCGGCGACTACCAGACCTTGATGCGCGTCGTTGTCACGCCGAGCGGACCAAACGGCGAGCGGCGCCAGCGCTCGGTTGCCGGCACGGTGTTTGTTGGCAACAAACCGCGCCTCGTCGATGTCGAGGGCATTCCGCTCGAGGCCGAACTCGGCCACCACGTGCTGTTCGTGCGCAACCAGGACAAGCCCGGCTTTATCGGCGCGCTTGGCCAGACGCTGGCCGCCGCCGAGGTCAACATCGCGACGTTCCATCTCGGCCGCACCGCGCCCGGTAAGGATGCGATCGCCCTGATCGAAGTCGACCAGGAGCTGACCGCGCCGTTGATCGAAGCGGTGCGCCGCCTGCCGAACGTGATCCAGGCCAACGCGATGCGCTTCTGAGCGCCGGGCAAGGCGAGGGACACCAAGTAAAACCCCGGCCGGGGGGCGGCCGGGGTTTTGGGTCCCGTTTTCGAGAACGGAACGATTACACCGTCGAGGTGGGGGAAGCGAACGGTGATGACGCATTGTGCTGTAGATCGCCTTCAGGTGCAACGGCGATTGTGAAACGAGCGAGCCGATAGCGGGCGCTCGGGTGAGTGCTCCGCTGCCGCGGCGCATTCCCTGCTCCGCGCAGCATGTGCAATTGGTGAGCAATCGCTGCTTTAATCCGCGTCTCGGGGCGGGTATCTATTCAGCCGCGGGCGATAATAACAATTGCGCGGCTCATTCATGGCGCGGCATGGCGCGAACCGGCTTGCCGAGCAGGTCTACCTTAATCTCAAGGCGGATATCTTCGATTTCCGGCTGCTGCCGGGCGACCGCTTTACCGAAACCGAACTCGCCGAGCGGTATCGCACCTCGCGTACCCCCGTTCGCGATGCGCTCTATCGCCTGAAACGCGAAGGGTATCTCGACGTTGCGTTCCGCAACGGGTGGAACGTCAAGCCGTTCGACTTCGCCCGGTTCGACGAGCTTTACGATTTGCGCATGGTGCTCGAAGCCGCCGCAGTCGAGCGCCTGAGTCTGCGCTCGCTGATCGAGCTTCCCGAACTGGAAAGCGCGTGGCTGGTGCCGGCGGCGGCGCGCGAGCACGATCCGATCCGACTGGCCGAACTCGACGAGCGGTTTCATTGCGCGCTGGTCGAGGCGGCCGGCAACCGCGAGATCGCGGCCGTGCATACGCAGATCACCGAGCGGATTCGGGTCATCCGGCGCCTCGATTTCCGCAAGCTGCCGCGCGTCGCCGCGACCTACGAGCAGCACGCACAGATCCTGCGCGAGATCCTGCGGCGGCGTAGTCGGGAGGCCGAGATGCTGTTGCGCGCCCATATCGAGGAAAGCAAGGCCGAGGTCCACAAGATCACGCTGCATATGCTGTACGAGGCGCGCGCTGGCCTGCAAACGCCGCTGGCAATGACCGGAGGCTGACCCGGGGGATGTCCCGGTCGATGTCCCGGTCGATGTTGAATTAGGGAGGCAGGCGTTGCTCACCTTGAGCCATTAGGCTCGGGGTGCTGAATCCACGAAGGAGAGCAACACCATGAAGGAATCTACCACATCGGCCGCCGTCATCCCGGCGGCAATCGTCGAAGAGGCTTGGCAGGATGTCGGAGCGAGCTTCGAGCGCTTCTGCCTGACGGCAGGCATGGAGGAGGATGCGGCGCGGCTGTGCGGCCCGCGTTATGGCCGAGCCGAAGACAAGGCGGGTCCCCGCCGGGGGAAGACCAAGGGCAAGGTCGGCTTCCACGGCGGCAAGGTTGAGGTCGAACGCCCCCGTGTCCGCGTGCGCGACGGCTGCGAGATGGCCTTGCCGAGCTGGGAGACGGCCCAATCGGAGGACCTGCTCGGCAGGTGGGCGCTCAACCTGATGCTGATCAACGTGTCGACACGCCATTTCGGCCGGGCCGTCCGGCCGCCGGAAGGCGACATTTCGGCGGCCAAGGGCGCCGCCGTGGTGCAGGCTCTTCTGGACAACCCGGTCGGTCGCGGCTTCGATCCGACGGTCTGCCGCCTCTTCGTCGTCGACGGGACCAAGGCGCTGTCCAAGGCGATCCGCAGGACCTTCGGCCGCCACACTCCGATCCAGCGCTGCCAGGTTCACAAGGCTCGCAACATCACCGACATGAACGGCACCATTCGCCAAGTCTGCCGCAACGTCAAACGCCGGCGGGATGCCAAGATGGCGCTGCGCTCGACCGCGGCCGGCATGATGGCGGCCGCCAAGGGCTTCCGGCGGCTCAAGGCCCGCAGGCAACTGCCGGTCCTGCGGGCCGCCCTGGCGGCTCATCAGGCCAAGTACGCCGTCGCCCCCGACCCCTTGAACAGCAGGCCAAGGCCGCATCGCCGGCTCAACCAGCGACGCCTGCCGAGCGAATTTCAACACGGCTCGGGACATCCCCCTGCTCCCGCGCCATCGGCGCTTCCTAGGGGCGGGGGCCCACCTTAACCAACTGTCTCGTTTTCGGGGGCCAGATCAAGGAGGCAGTTGCGGTCGTAGAACCTGCAGGTAGTTTCGTTCCATCGCCGCTTCGTTTGATGCCATAAGTCCCCCTGCAAGTTCCGGTCACGGGCGGCGAGATCGCACCGCCTGTCCCGTGGAGCATTGTGGCCTCCGACGGGGGCTTGACCGCAAGTATCAAACGGCACACAGATGAACGGCTCACAGATGATGAGCGTGGATCGGGAGCGAAGCCCGCGCTGATTCACAGAAAGCCCGGAGTCGCCAGGAACACCGTATGGGGCTGAGGCATCGGCCATTTCGTGATCCGTGGCAAGAGCAGCAGCCGCTCTGTCACAACAAATCCACCGCACGGGCGTGCGCTGTAGCCCTGCCCTCACTGAGAGCTTGGCTAGAAGCGGACACATTGGGTGATCATTTTTTGCGAATGATCCCCGCGCGCACGGCTTGGCCATGAGCGGGGCCCCAATCTCCCGCCCGATCGGCGGATTTCTCGGTCTCGAATTGCCGAGCAAAGATGGCGGATTGCGCAGGCTGTGGGATGTGGGCAACGACCGCCATGCATTCGTCAACGCCACCTCGGCGCTGGCCAATTTAATCGAGGCTCTGGGGTCCGGGAGGGTCTGGTATCCCGCCTACATCTGCGCGGAGTTCACCCGCGCAGTGCCGGCGGATCGCCTCCTCTATTACCCTCTCGACGCGGATCTTTCGCCTAGAGTCGACTTTCTGCAGGACATGGTTAGTGTTGGTGATCTCGTTGTTGCTGTAGATTTTTTTGGCCGCGCCCCGAGCCAACAGTTTCTTGCCTATGTTGCCAGCCATCGCGAGATTTCCTTCATCGAAGATTGTGCGCAGGCGATCGATACCGGGCAGCCCGCCTGGGGAGATTGGCGGCTGTTTAGCCCACGCAAAGTGGTTGGCGTTCCGGATGGGGGCATTCTAGTTCCGTGTTCCGCCAGGGCAGCTGCCGTGAGCCCAACCGAAGCGGTCCACGGCGATCTCGATGCGGTCGATCTCGGGCAGCCGCAACTCGCGCGGTTCGAGGATCAAGAGGAGGTTCATAACGAAGTATGGCACGCATTGAACCAAGCGAAGGAGGAGAGGCTGGTTATCTCCAACCGACGCATTAGCAGGCTCGCGTGGGCGATTCTCGGTCTTCTCGATGCAGATGCGATTGCCCGCAAGCGTCGCCGGAATTTCGAGATACTCGCATCGCGTCTGGCAACATGGGCATTTTTGCGAGAAGTCCTGCCCTGCATTCGTTCCGTTCGGCTTCCCGGTCCGGCTGCCACCCGGGAGGCGCGCACAGACATGGGAAAACCTTTGCCGGCGGCGGGTGTTTGCCGCAGTGCACTGGGCGAATCTGCCATCGCCGGCCGGCGAGTTTCCTGATGAACACACGCTCGCCAGCACCCTGTTGACGCTGCCCTGCGATCAGCGCTACGGCGAAATCGAAATGGAGCGGGTCGCAGACGTGTTCCTGGAGGCGATCGGCTGAGCAATGGAGCCAAGTAGTTCCAGTTTGACTCCGGTCAATATTCGCCCCTCCGATACAGCGGAAAAAATTCGGACCCGGAGGGAGAGCGACCGCCGCTCAGGCGCAGGTATTCCTCCGTCATAAGATCGATACCACAAAGGTAGGACGGCAGTGTGCGGTTCGCCCATCCCGCCTTGAACGCGATCAGTCCGCCATGTTCCGACGCCGACACCGTCGGCGCACCCCCAAGATCGAGCACAGATGCACGAGTCCTGAAATGGTCGATAGCGGCTGCCATCATCGGGTAGGAGACCGAGTGTTGGTAGCCTTCCTCGGAGTACGCTGATAGGTGAGCAAAAACTCGGTCATCTTGTACGAAATACCAGTCCATGCCGAGGAGGCGGCCTTCGAGCCGAGCTGAAAAAATAACGGTGCCCGGCACTGTGAGCTGCGCGGCGAAGATGCTGCGAGAAAATCGCCGAAGACCGAGGATCGCGTGTTTTCGTGACAGAGTTTGGTAAAGCTCATACCAGTCGGCCAGCATCGAAGAAGGATTCTCTACGATCGCAATCTTGATCTTCGGAGTTACTTGTCGCAGCTTGCGCCGATGGTGCCGGCTTGGCGACCGAGTAGGCGAATTGGCAAGATCGACGACGTAGTGCTCGCCCAGGGGACGAACTATCCGAAACATCTGTCGCAACTCGCCTTCGGCTAGCGGGCAGAATGGATCGGTCACGAGGGTGAGCGCGACGAGGTCGGAGGGCAACCGCGTAAGGTCGTCGGCAAGCTTGTGCCAAAAGCAAGAAAAGATCGGATGACACCCTGTCGCATCTCGCCTGATGCTGGCGGGAACAGCCCGCACCAAAAGATGGCCGCCGCTCCCGGGAAGAGGCAGCACCTCACCCCAATCTGCGAACGAGAGTGCGTACTCGCGGCTGGCGTAGCCACTCGTCATGCGGCATATCCCTCCATAAGCGCTGCTGAGTTCGCCAGTCAGGTACGCAGGCAGACAGACCGACAGACAGAAGCGCTCGAAGCTCGCTCCGACCTCCTGCCAAGCCGCTTCGGCGATTGCCGCCCGGACGACGCCAGCCGATGTGGTAGATTCCTTCGCGGCGTTGCTCTCCTTCGTGGGTTCAGCATCCCGAGCCTGTGCCGAGAGCCTTCTTGGGGCAAGCACAATGGCGATTGCCCGCTCAGGATTGACGCGGCTATCCAATACGTAGGCTGCGACTGGCCGTTTTCACCCGCCTCAGTCGATCTCTTGATCTTCTCGACCGTGCTGGTGGTCCGGAAAGGGGCCAGGCTCTGTGGAAACGGCGTGAGATTTCGGTCGTGGTGGATTCCACGTTAGGCGAATCGCTTTAGAATCCTGAGGCTTGGGGCTTCGGGGGCTTGACGATGCATCGGTTTATTGAAGGCGAAGATCGGACGCAACGGACGCTGCTCCCGAACAGCCTGGAAGATTACCTCAGCGAGGAGAACCCGGTTCGGGTGATCGAGGTCTTCATCGACGAGTTGAACCTTGCCGCCCTGGGGTTTGCCGGGATGACGCCGGCGGCGACGGGACGGCCGGCCTACCATTCCTCGACACTGCTGAAGATTTACCTCTACGGCTATCTCAACCGCATCCAGTCGAGCCGCCGCCTGGAACGGGAAGCGCAACGCAATGTCGAGCTGATGTGGCTGACCGGGCGGCTGGCGCCTGACTTCAAGACGATTGCCGATTTCCGCAAGGACAATGGCGCGGCGATCCGGGCGGTGTGCGGACAGTTCGTCGCGCTTTGCCGTCGGCTCAAACTCTTCACTCGTGCCGTTGTTGCGATCGACGGCAGCAAGTTCAAAGCGGTGAACAACCGCGACAAGAACTACACGGTGGCCAAGGTCACCGGACGGATGGAGCAGGCCGACGCCAGCATCGCGCGTTACCTGAGGGCGCTGGACCGGGCCGACCGCGAAGAGAGCGATGTCGCCGAGGCCAAGTCGGTCCGGCTGAAGGAGAAGATTGCCGGCCTGCGCCAACAGATGCAGGCCTTGAAGGTGATGCAGCAGATGGTCCAGGACGCACCTGACCAGCAGGTCTCGCTGACCGATCCCGACGCCCGTTCGATGGCGACCAGCGGCAAAGGCACCGCCACCGTCGGCTACAATGTGCAGATCGCCGTCGACGCCGAACACCATCTGATCGTGGCTCACGAGGTGATCAACCAGGGGTACGACCGCCACCAGCTTGCGCCCCTGGCCCCATGGCGTCGAAGGCACAGCAGGCCACGGGCTGCGAGCAGCTCACCGCCGCAGTCGGACGACACCGCAACTCTTCAGACCCGGGATCGGCCAAGTCTGCGCGCGTGCGCCATACCATCGCCGCCCGCGACAGCGGTCGTGACTGCGCGCCGTTAGACGCGCTTTCTTGCCGCCACTAACACACCTGTCGTGCCCAAGACCCTGACCTCCGGCAACACCAAGCGCGGCCTATTCACCGGGCAGGATTTCATCTACGACGCCGAGAAGGATCACTACACCTACCCGGCCGGCCAGCACCTGACCAGGGGGCGGGTCCGATCCGATCGCTCGGGCGACATCGATCAATACCGTCATCTGACCGCTTGCTTCACCTGTCCTCTCAAGCCGCGGAGAAAGTGAGGCGGGTCAAGCGCTGAAAACATGAAGGCGTCCTTGACGCCATGCAGGATCGGCTCGACCGCATGCCCAGGGCCATGGGCGTGCGACGACAGACCGTCGAACACCCGTTCGGAACCCTCAAGGCGTGGATGGGTGCCACCCACTTCCTGACCCGGACCCCCGACAGGGTCCGAACCGAGATGAGCCTCCTCGTCCTGGCCTACAACCTCAAGCGAATGATCTCGATCTTCGGGGTGGCACCGCTGATGGCGGCGATCCGAACCTGATCTCTCGCTCAAGCCACACGCGCCAGCCGATTTACCGGCGCCTCGACCGCCATGGCCGCCAAACACAGCGCATCGTCCACCTCCCATCGCGCGTTTGCCCACGGCCTCGCCCCGAAGGCGACCTTCCTAGCGGGACCGAGAACCGGGCCTGTTTGGTGGGGAGAGCTGCCGTTCCAAACGGCAGCTCTCCACCAAAATCGCGATTTGGGTCGTCGGCACGTAGACCTGCCGCCCGGTGCGCTCCATCATCCTCGACAACAAGCTCGACCGCCAAGCCGCGCAAAGTCGGCTCGCCGACAGCGCGTTCCGGTCCTTTTCGGTGTTGGCTGATCGCAGCCGCGAAGGACATCATATTGTCTCTGAGTATGTTCCGATGGCTGAC
The DNA here is from genome assembly GCA_963746885.1 of uncultured Alphaproteobacteria bacterium. GTDB lineage: Bacteria > Pseudomonadota > Alphaproteobacteria > ATCC43930 > CGMCC-115725 > DATARH01. The sequence goes on along the minus strand of CAVVDM010000018.1, from coordinate 344,038 downwards.
GCTGGTGACTTTTACTCGTAGGGTGGCGCATCTTCGGGGACAATGCTTGCGCGGTCTCTCCCTGTCGTTAATGAGGCCGAAGAGCGAGCGGAGGAGAAACAATGAACCGACCACGGATTTGGTATGTCGTCGCCGATGGCGGGCGAGCACGCATCGTCCAGAAGCGCGACCGGCAGGAGGCGTTCGACACCCTCCAGGAGATGGTCTCGGCGGATATCCATCGCGCGACGCACGATCTTGGCTCCGAGCGGCCGGGGCGAGTGCGCGAGAGCGCGGCGTCGGCGCGCCATGCGGTGCAGCCGCGCCAGGATTTGCACCGGGCCGAAAAGCAGGATTTCGCGCACGAGGTTGCCGCGTGGTTGAATGCGGCGAACACACGGGACGAGTTCGACGCGCTGGTTCTGGTTGCGCCGGCGCATGCGCTCGCCGATCTTCGGCAGGCGCTCGATGAACCCACCCAGCGCAAGATCACGGCTCAGCTGCAGAAAGACCTCACCAAAGTACCCAACGCCGATCTGGCCGCCCACCTTGCCGATGTGAGCAGCGCATGAGGGTCGCCGCGGCCGGCGTTGTCCATCACCCAGCGTTGTCCGTCAAAAGGAGGGAAGGATGCAGATCCAGATCAATACCGACCACAACATCGAAGGCGGCGAGAAGCTCATCGCCCATTTCAGCGGTGTGGTGGAGGGCGCCCTGGAGCGCTTCAGCGATCGGATCACCCGGGTGGAAATCCACCTCAGCGACCAGAACGCCGGCAAGAGCGGACAGGATGACAAGCGCTGCATGATGGAAGCGCGCCTCGAGGGCCGCCAGCCCATTACCGTCACGCACCAGGCGGCGAGCCTGGACCAGGCCGTCGACGGCGCGGCCCACAAGTTGACCCGGCTGATCGAGGGCACGCTCGGGCGGCTGCACGATCACCCGGGGTCGCAGGACCGCCGCGGCTCGGCCTGAGCCGTCCGGGGTGAAAGTCATCATCGTTGGTGGAGTGGCCGGCGGCGCTTCGTGCGCCGCTCGCCTGCGCCGGTTGGACGAGCAAGCCGAAATCGTCATGGTCGAGCGCGGGCCGTATGTTTCGTATGCGAACTGCGGTCTGCCCTACCATGTCGGCGGCGTCATCGAAAAGGAATTGAGCCTTCTGGTCGCCGATGTAAACACGTTCCGCACTCAGTTCGCCGTCGAGGCGAGAACGGGTTGCGAGGCCGTCGGGATCTCGCCGGACAAGAAGACCGTCGAACTGCGCAATGTGGCGACCGGCGAAGTAACGACGGAGTCCTACGACAAGCTCGTGCTGTCGCCCGGAGCGCCGTCCATCCGTCCGCCCCTGCCCGGAATCGACCTCCCGGGAATCTTCCAGGTGAGGACCGTGCCCGACGCGAGGGCGATCCGCGAGTGGATCGAACAAGGCTCGTCGTTCCTCTCCGGGATGCACAGGTACTCGGGGTTCCAGACGGTGAAGCCCAAAACCCGAGCGGTCGTGATCGGAGGTGGGTTCATTGGCCTCGAGATGGCGGAAAACCTCGTGCATCGAGGTTTCGACGTGACCATCGTCGAAATGCTCGATCAGGTTCTCGGGCCGCTCGATCAGGAAATGGCGCGCATTGTCGAGGGCTACGTGGAGCGGCATGGCATCCATCTGGCGCTCAATGACGGCGTGGCCGAATTCAAAGAGGCTGCAAACGGTGCGGTCGATGTCGTCACCAAGTCCGGGAAGACTTATCCGGCCGACATCGTGATCCTCGCCCTCGGCGTGCGCCCGGATACCGCGCTGGCGAAGATGGCGGGCCTGAAGATCGGCGAATGCGGCGGGATCCGCGTCGACGAACAGATGCGCACGAGCAACCCGGATATTTTCGCCGTCGGCGACGCCGTCGAGGTCAAGCACTTCGTCACCGGCGAGTGGAGTCTTATCGCGCTCGCCGGGCCGGCGAACCGGCAGGGCCGCATCGCGGCCGATGTGATCGCCGGTCGCCACTCCCGCTTCCGCGGCACCCAGGGCACCGCGATTATCGGACTCTTCGGCGCGGCGGCGGCCTGGACCGGCGTCAGCGAAAAGGCGCTCATGCGGATGGGCGACGAGGATTTCGAGAAGGTCTACCTCTACCCGAACTCACACGCCGGGTACTACCCGGGTGCCAAGCCGATCGCAATGAAGGTCATCTTCCGGAAATCCAACGGGCGCCTTCTCGGTGCGCAAGCGCTCGGCGAAGATGGGGTGGACAAGCGCATCAGCGAGCTCGCCATGGCGCTCCAGATGGGGGCGACGATCTATGACCTCGAGGAAGCCGAGCTTTGCTACGCGCCCCAATTCGGCAGCGCGAAGGATCCGGTCAACTTCGCGGGGATGGTTGCCGCCGACGTCTTGCGTGGTGACATGCCGCTCAGTCACTGGGATGCCGCCGAGGAGGGGTTCCTTCTTGACGTGCGCGAGCCCGTGGAACTCGCCGCCGAGCATGTGCCGGGCGTGGTCAACATCCCACTAGGTCAACTCCGGGCGCGTCTCCGCGAGCTCCCTCGCGATCAGGAGATCCTGGTCATCTGCCGATCCGGTCAGCGCGCCTACTCCGCGACGCGGATCCTGCTGCAACACGGGTTCAAAGCACGAACCCTCTCCGGAGGCATGCTGTCACGATCGCACGCTCATCTCTTAGTGAATTGAAATAATGAAAGGCTCTTCGCCGACGGCCCTTGGCTCGAATGATGCCGGGAGTATTGATCCGGGCAGCGATCGCACGGCTACCGATCCACCCGATCTCTCCGATCAAGGTCCGCTTACATTCGTCCCGCCAGTTCGATTGCGGCCGTGCGGGTGGCCGCTATCGGGAAGGGTTTCGGTTGCCGGCCGGGCGCGAGCAGTGGATGCGGTATAGGGGCCGGCGTCCGAAAGCCTCCGAAGAACGAACCCGCGGGAGAGCGGCGAGCGGTTGGCCGTCTATGGGGATTTGGTCGCGCAGCGGCGTTGGCAGGAGATGGTTTTGGGGAGATTGGCGAGAGCTGAAAGCCACTGATGACTGCGGACCGGGCCTTGCCAGCGCCGCTGAGGGCCTGATCGGGGACTGATCAGTGATGTCCTGCCAACGCTTGCCGATGCCAGAATAAAACGGGCACGGCGCCGGGAACGAGAAGTTCCGGCGGATGGGTGCTGCAACCAGACGACAGGGATTGTCATCGCTTCAAATCCCGCTCCCGGCGCCGGAGGGCGGGCCGCGCGGTGCGCCGCCGCGCCCAAATACCTCGATGATCATCATACGGCCACCGCAGCAAGGGCATGGCGGGCGATGATCGGGCGCGGCGCCCGGATCGGCTGTGTCCTGTGTTGCTGTCGGCGCGTCCTCTGGGATCGGGGCGGCGATCAGCTCCCTGGCGCGTGCAATGTTGGCCTTGCAGCCGGGGCTGGCGAGCAGCCCGTAGTGGCGGATGCGGTGAAAGCCTTTCGGTAGCACGTGGAGCAGGAAGCGCCTGATGAACTCGTCGGCGGCGAGGGTCATGGTGCGATACCGGGCCTGCCCGTTGCGGCGGTAATCCTTGTACCGGAAGGTCACGTCGCGCTCGTCGAGAGCCACGAGACGGCGGTTCGCGATGGCGACGCGGTGGGTGTAGCGGGCGAGATAGGCGAGCACCGCTTCCGGCCCGGAGAAGGGCGGCTTGGCATAGACGAACCAGTTCTTTTTCTTGAGCGGTGCGAGATGAGCGGCGAAAGCCTGGCGACGACGCAGGCCTTCGATCTCGCCAAAGAACGCCAGCCGGCCTGCGGCGTGAGCGTCGGTGAGCGCGGACAGATAGAGCCGTCGGAACAGGCGGGAAAGCACCCGCACCGGCAAGAGGAACCCGGGCTTGCAGCGTACCCAGCGCGTGCCGTCGAGCGATATCCCGCCGCCCGGCACGATCATGTGGACGTGCGGATGGTGAGTCATTGCCGAGCCCCAGCTGTGGAGCACGGCGGTGGCGCCGATGCGAGCGCCGAGATGCCGGGGATCGGCAGCGATCGTCAGCAGCGTCTCGGCGGCTGTGCGGAACAGCAGGTCGTAGATCACTGCCTTGTTCTGGTAGGCGATCGGGGCGATCTCGGCGGGCAGCGTGAAGACCACGTGGAAATAGCCGACCGGCAGCAGATCGGCCTCGCGCGCCGCAAGCCAGTCCGTCGCCGCCGCGCCCTGACACTTGGGGCAATGGCGATTGCGGCACGAGTTGTAGGCGATGCGGCTGTGACCGCAATCCTCGCAGCGCTCGACATGCCCGCCGAGCGCGGCCGAGCGGCACTGCTCGATCGCCGACATGACCTGGAGCTGACCCAGGCTCACATGCCCGGCATTGGCGCGGCGCCAGTCGGCCCCATGGCGATGAAAGACGTCCGCGACCTCCAGCCTCGGGCGGCGCACGGCCGCCGGCTACGCCTCGGGTCGCGGCCCCTCGATCAACGGTGCGAGCCGGTCGAGCGGGCTGGTGACGGCCCGGATCGTGGTGTTGGCGACGCGGGTGTAAAGCGCCGTGGTGTCGAGCTTGGCATGACCCAGGAGCGTCTGGATCACGCGAATATCGACGCCTTGCTCGAGAAGGTGGGTGGCAAAGCTATGCCGCAGCGTGTGCGGCGAGACGCGCTTCGTGATCCCCGCGGCCTGGGCGGCGGCGCGGACAACGCGGCAGAGTTGGCGGGCCGACAGCGGCTCGACCGGGTTGCGGCCGGGGAACAGCCAGCCTCCCGGCAGCAGCAGGCTGCGCCGCCGCCCCTCCCGCCACCAGACGCGCAGCAGCCCGAGCAGCTGCGGCGACAGCATCGCGTGGCGGTCCTTGCCCCCCTTGCCGCGCTCGACGCGCAGCAGCATGCGCTCGGAATCGATATCGCCGACCTTGAGCGCGACAACTTCCGAGACGCGCAGCCCGGCGCCGTACGCGGTGGCGAATGCCGCCTTGTACTTCGGCGCTGATGCCGCCTGCAGCAGCAACGTCACCTCCTCGACGCTGAGCACCGTCGGGATGCGCCGCGGGTACGGCACGACGGTGAGCCGCCGCGCCAGATCCGGGCGGTCGAGCGTCACCGTGAAGAAGAAGCGCAGGGCCGAGACCGCGCCGTTGATGCTCGGCGGCTGTACGCCGCTGCGCGTCTGGTGCAGCTGGAAGAGGCGCAGCTCTTCCGCCGTCGCCGTGTCGGGTGACCGGCCGATGAAGGCCGCGAATGCCCGCACCTGGCGGACATAATCGCGCCGCGTGTCCTCCTTGAAGCCGCGCACGCTCATGTCTTCGATCATGCGCGCCCGCAGCGGGCTGATGGGCTGAGGTGAAGTATCGGAGGTCATCGGGGCTCTCCCAAGCTGAAGGTTGCTGGACCTTCGATGCTCGGGATCGGATGCCCCGACCGTCACGCGCTACTGCGCATCACCTCGTCGAATTTGCGCCGACCGCGACGCGTGCTCCCCTCCCGCGCGAGCGGGTTCGTTCTTCGGCGCAACTCGGACCGGTCTTTGCCGGGCAGGATCGAGGACGATCGTGCGCGCCCATGTCCACATGCCGCGCTGCAGAAAGACGATCAGCCCGGCGTGGGAGTCCGGGGGCAGTGCCGCGCCCAGCATCGCGGCGCGCAACAGCTCGTACCGCTCCGCCACGGTTGGTGCGTGCGCGGCCGGCTTCGGACAGGCGATGATCATCGTGATGTTTTTTCCACCGATCGACCGCTCGATCGTTCTCGGATGCAGCTCCAGGCCGAACTCGTTCTGGACCAGCTGTGCCAGTTCGCGCGCCCGGATCGGCTCGCCTGGGATCAGCCGCGTTGTGAGAAAGGCCAGCACCTCGCTCTGGAGCTTGTGCGGACGGCGCGGGCCTCGTTTTTTTTGGACAAGTCCTGCGATGCCTGCCTCTTCGAAGTCCAACTTCGCCTGGTAAAAGGTCGGGCGGGATGACCCCGTATTCGTCGGACACGTCCGTCACCGACGCCTTCTCTGTCTCGAGTGGCACGGGCAAAACCCATGTCGCGCTGGGCCTGGGGCTGGCCGCCTGTCAGAAGGACCTCGCCGTCGGCTTCGCCATCGCCCCCGGCAGGCTGGGGTCCATGAGTTGATGGAGGCCCGCGACGAACGGCGGCTGTTGCGCCTGCAAAAGAACGCGGCGCCACGCTGATCACCAGCAATCTGCCGTTCGACGAGTGGGCCGAGATCTTCGGGTCCGAGCGTTTGACCGGCGCGCTGCTCGACAGGCTGACACATCACGTCAGTCCTCGAGAGGAACGGCGACAGCTATCGCCTCAAACAGAGCCGTGCCCGCAAGCCCCGGGGCGAGGCAGAAGCCCAACAATAAACACTGGCCCTCGTGGGCCAAAGCGCCCCGGCACGTGCCAGCTGTAAGGTGAGCGCATGGGCCGGGACGATCACCCACTGTCAGATGTTAATGGCGACTGCGCGCCGCTACGCGGGGCACTTCGGGCCTCCTCGACCGCCGCTGCGCGCGACGGCTGTCGAGACCGCAGGCCCGGACGAAGAAGCGGTCCGCCCAGGCCCAACAAAGAAACGACCCGTGGATCAAAAAACTGCCGTGAACTGGCCAACTCTCGCGCCGCCACCTGGCCTGGTTTTTCGCCGTCGTCGACAGCCCCCTCGCCGGCGGGCCGCGCCGCCCTGCATGTTCTCGCCGGGGCGCAACAGCTGCATATGGCAGGCGCTCGTCGGCATCAAGGGTCAGCCGGTTGGTGTATTCGAGGATGATCCGAAGAGCGGCTAGGCCTCGGCCACCACCGCGCGCACTGCTGCAAGCCGTTCGAGCGAGCCCAAAACCTTCGGCTGATCATTGGTCAGATGGCGCACCAGGATGTCGGTGTACCCGATCTTCGCAAACGCCCGGAATTGCTCGGCAACTTCGGCGACCGATCCCGCGGTCACGGCTTCCGCCTGCATGCCGCGATAGCTTCCGCTCAGCACCTGCTGCAACACCGCCTGTGCCTCGGACGACGACTCGCCGACGTAGATGTCACGCCGCAAAACGACGGCACCCGGCTCTCTGCCGTGAGCAGCGCAGCGCTCGCGATATAAATCGGCCTGCGCACGCGCCTCCTCGCGGGTGAGGCCCGGGCTCGCGATCCAGCCTTCGGCCAGTCGCGCCGCGCGGTCGATGGCCGGCGGCGCGCTGGCGCCGATCCAGACCGCGACCGGCTCGGCCGGACGCAGCGCAAGGCTCGCGTCGGTCACTCGAAACCGCCGCGAGGAACTCACCGTTTCGCCCGCGAGCAAGCGCCGAATTATGTCGAGCGCCTCCTCGAACGCCGAAGGTCGCGTCCTGAAATTGGCGCCCATCGCGGCAAAGCGAGGTTCGCCCCAGCCGAGCCCGCATTGCATGATGAAGGGGCCTCGCGCGATGGCGGCGAGCGTCCCGATCTGCTCTGCCACCAGCACCGGGTGCCACAACGGCAGCAGGAACAGGCACCCGGCCGGGGCGTCGCCCCATTCCGCGAGGAGCCGGCCGAGGATCGGCGTGTTCTGGTAGTAGGGCGTGGGCGACGCGTGCTGGTCGCCGACAAACAGGGAATCGAGCGCGGCACGGCGTGAGGCCGCAGCCCGCTCGATCATCCAGCGCGCTGCTTGACGCGGATCTTTGATGCTCGGGTAGTTGCTGGTGAGCGAGATCCCGACCCTCATCGCCTCGTCCTTCCGGCACCGACCTATCGGGCTCTATTGGGCAGCGGCCACTATAGATGGCGCTATTGCCGCCGGCCGATGGGCGCGCAGGAAGGTGCGCACGTGGCGCACCGCCAGCGGAATCTTGTCCGCGGTATCCTTCCACGGATAAAGGCTTACCTGCGCATTGGGCGCGAGGCGCACAACCTCCATCGCCACGGCGTAGGGGTGCGCCGGGACGTCGTCAGGCAACACCAGGATCGGCGTCCGGCAGTTGCGCACGAAATCGCGCGTCACGGTGTACACAAAGTCGGCGCGGGCGCCGCCGTACATGTTGCTGAGGAACGTGTCGACCATCGCCATCGTGATGTCGGGCCGCCGGGCGCACAGCTCGGGACCCCAGCCCTTCATGTTGTTGTTGTACGAGAGGCCGGGCATCTCCGGGCGGTAGCCGCTGGGCTGCGCCGGCACCGCCGCGACGACGCGGCCGCCGGTCCGCTTCAGCAGGTTCCAGATGAACGGGCCGCCGATGCAGAAGCCCAGCACCATGAACTTGTCGATGCCGAGATGGTCCATCAGGCCGATGTGGTCGTCGGTATAGGCGTCCCACGGCCGGTCCACATCCAGCGGTCCGGTCGATTCGCCACCCTTGGCATTGCGCAAATCCGCCGCGATGACGCGAAACTCGCCCTTGAACTCGTCGAACGGGTTGAACGGGTGGGTCGCCAGCCCCGCGACCGTCGAGTTGAGGCCGCCGCCGGGGATGACCAGCAGCGGAAAACCCGAGCCAGCCTCCTCGTAATGGATGCGGACGTCGCCTTTTTGGTAGAACGGCATCGCATTCTCCCTAGTGTTGTGTGGTTTGACGCCTTCGCGCGGGCGCCGCTCGATCGATGATGTCGGCTTCCGCCCAAAAAATCGAATTACCCCGGCCCCGGGTAATCCTCCGGCGAGGATTGCGCGGCAGAGGGCCTTGGGCAACGGAATTCGCCTGCAGCGGAGCGGCTGGCGGTCGAAGCGCCCGGTCGGCCGCCACGGTGCGCAGGCCTCTGCCGCGATTTCGGTCGTCGCGCCAGTGGCCCCTTTTGAAACCGCTTTGGCGTATCGGCGGATTTCCGCCATCGGCGTATCATCGGCGACTTGGGTATCTTCAGATCGAAGGGATGCACCAGATGCTGATCGTCGACGGCCAGATTCACCTCTGGGTAAAGGGTACACCGTCCCCGCCACATCGTCAGGAGCCGTACTCCGCGGAGCAGGCAATCGCCGCCATGGACTCAGCCGGCGTCGACCGGGCGCTGATCCACCCGGTGCTGTGGGATCCCGACTCGAACGAACTGGCGCAAGCGGCGGTGCGCCAATACCCCGACCGCTTCGCGATCATGGGGTGGTTCTATCTCGATGACCCGAACGGCCCTGACCTCGTAGCGCATTGGAAAGAGCGGCCGGGCATGCTCGGCTTGCGCTTCTATTTCAACGAGCGGCACAAGCGGGAGTGGATGACCGACGGGAGCCTCGACTGGCTGTGGCCGGCGGCCGAGCAGGCCGGCGTGCCGGTGGCGCTTGCCGCTGCGCTGTTCCTGCCGACCGTCGGTCAGATCGCCGAGCGTCACCCGGGGCTTAAGCTGATCGTCGACCACATGGCCGTGCCGCCCGGTAGCCGTGGCGAAAGCGCCTATCGCTTCCAGCCCGAACTTCTGGCTCTCGCCAAACACCCGAATGTTGCGGTGAAGGCCACCGGCCAGCCCGGCTACGCCGAAGACGCGTACCCGTTCCGCAGCTTCCACGAGCACCTGCACCGCGTCTTCGACGCCTTCGGCCCCGAGCGGACGTTCTGGGGCACCGACATCACGCGGATGCCCTGCTCGTGGCGGCAATGCGTCACGGTGTTCACCGAGGAACTGCCGTGGCTGAAAGGCCGCGATCTCGACCTCGTCATGGGCGAAGCCCTGTGCAACTGGGTCGGCTGGCGTCTTCCCGGATGAGCGCGACCGTCAGGCGGGGGACGCAAGATTGAAGCCTTATGTCATCTGCCACATGAACGCGAGCATCGACGGCCGCATCCTCGGCAGCCGGTGGCGACCGGCCGAGAACCGCATGCCGGGCCTCTTCGAGCGCCTGCACGAAGAGTTGGGCGGCGGCTCCTGGCTGATCGGCCGGATAACCGGCAGCGAATACGCCAAGGGCGAGGCTTACCCCGTGCACACCGACCAGACCTATCCGCGTGAAACCTGGTTCGCCCGGCGCAATGCCGCCGCCTACGGCATCGCGCTCGACGCGCACGGCAAAATCGCCTGGGGCCGCTCCGACATCGGCGGCGACCCGATCGTCGTCGTGCTGACGGAGGGGGTCTCCGATGCACATCTGGCGGGCCTGCGCCGGGATGGCGTCTCCTACATCTTCGCGGGCGAGCAGCAGCTCGATCTGGCGTTGGCCCTGGAGATCCTGAACCGCGAACTGGGCATCGAACGCCTGCTGCTCGAAGGTGGCGGCGGCTCGAACGGCTCGTTTCTGCGGGCCGGGCTGATCGACGAGATCAGCCTTGCGATCTGCCCCGCCGTCGATGGCGCGCCGGGCGCGCCGGGCATCTTCGACTCGGGCGCACAGGATGCCGGCACGGCGGCGCCGATCCGCACGATGACGCTGGCGAGCTGCAAGGTGTTGGACGGCGGCGCGGTCTGGCTGCGCTATCGCCTGCAGAACGGCTGAAGCAAGCGAGGGCCGCCCAAACGGACGGCCCTCTTGTATCTGATCCGCGGCTGCCTAGCCGGGCAGGCGGCAAACCCCGACCAGCTTGTTGCCGTCGGGATCGCGAAGATACGCGAGATACACGACGCCGCGGCGCACGCCGGGCGGGTCCTCGATCGATGTCCCGCCATTGGCGACGCCGGCCTTGTGCCAGGCCGCCGCCTGGTCCGCGCTGCTCATCGTGAAGCCGATCGTACCGCCATTGGCGTTAGCGGCCGGCTTGCCGTCGATCGGTTTGGACACCATGAAACGCCCGCCGTTATGCGTGTAAATCAGGCGACCATTGGCGTCCTCGGTGCCGGGCTGCGCGCCCATCGCGGTGAACAGCGCGTCGTAGAATTTCCTCGATCGGGCGATGTCGTTGCTCCCGACCATGATATGGCTGAACATTCCGATCCCTCCTCAATTGGCACTACATCTGCCCGCCGCCTCCGCCCCCAGGCGAAGACGGTTTGCAGGACGGGCGCAGTATGCCGGGACGATGCTCGACAACAGAGACAAATTCCTCTCCTTCGCACGCGCCGCCCTGCCGGGATAGCGATGACCCTGCCCCGCCGTGGCGATATGGCTACCAACCGGAGGGGATATGTCTGATCGCCGCGGCAGGCGGCGCAGCGAGAGGTTGAGCGGGTGGCGATAGCGGTATTCGTCGCTTCGAATTTCGGCCTCGAAAACCCTGAGCCCCGAAAGGCCGACAAGCCGCGCGACGGCGGCGGCTTGTCTCGCTCCAGCAACTGCGGGAAGCTTGTCCCCGCGGGCAGATCGATGCCTGCGAACCACCGGGGGGAACGCATCCGATGCGGTCGAGGCTTGGCGGTGCATCCATCGCGGCGTGCCGGCTTTCCAGGGCTGCCCGGTGGCTGCCGTGGGCGCTGGCCATTGCCTGCTGGCCGCTGGCCGTCCTGCCGGCCGAGGCGCGTCCGGCCGCCGCGCTGCTGCTTGACAGGATGTGCGCGCAGACGCTGCGCCATAACGAGGAGGATCGCCTGTTCGGGCTGATCAGCCTCACGGTCCGCACAACGATCAAATATGAGGGCGGCCTGTTTTCGCCCGATCTGATCGACGATTCGATCCAGGACGCGCTCGACGATATGATCGGCGCCTGCACAAAGATCGCCGCGACCGCGGACATTGACCGCCTCGGCATGGTCGTCGAGATGATTCGCGCCGCGACGATCAAGCGGCTGCAGGATCCCGAGAAGCGCTACAGCGAGACGCAGACGCAAAAGGCGACGGCCGCCGATCTGTCCGAGGAATTGTCCTCGTCGGAGATCGATTCCTGGCTTGGCGCTTTGCCGGCGCGGCAGCGCGCGCTGGCGCTCTTTCTCTACGCCTCGGACGTGACACCCAAGGAGATCGCCGATGCGGTCGGTCTGCCGCCCGCGGCGTTGCCGATCGCGTTCCGCAACGTCAAGGCCAACCTGCTGCGATTCTTCCGCGCCCAGTGGGACACCGTCGCGCCGCCGCCGATCCCGGCCCCGCCGGCGATGCAATACAGCGTGGCCGGCCTCGCGCTGGCGCGCCTGCTCAAGTCCGCCGCTGCCGGGCCGCCGCTCGAAGACGCGATGCCGATGGCGCCCGCGGCGGGCCCCACGGCGCGGGTCACCGGGATCAGCAGCGATGTCTACGCCGGCTGGTCGCTGCTTGCCCTGGTGACGGGGCTGCCGCCAGAGCGCAGCCTCGAACTCGACGCACCGGTCCTCCTCGCGCCGGATAATCCCGGACAGCGGCGGATGATCGTCACCGCGTTCGACGAGATCGGGGATCCGCACGACGTGCCGCGCCGCTTTCTGCTCCAGGCCTACGCGATCGACGCCGAAAAGGACGGTGCCGGGCTGCGCGACAGCTTTCACCTCGGGGCGGCGACCGTCGACAATCCTCAGGCACTCGAGACCCTGCGCAACCGGACACTGAGTTCGATCGAGACCGCCCGCTGCTTGTGGCACGATTACGGCACGGGCCCCGACCCGGATTGTGCCGCCCGGCGGGTTCAATCGCCGAGAACCCGCCGCGGGAAACCCTGAACCCGAACGAGCGCGTCAGCGCGCGCAGCGAGATCGCGAACAAGGCCGGCAATCGCGGGACGGTTGCATTACCCTGAGAACATTTGCCTGTTTTCCGGGATTGCTTTGCTCTTGCACAGGCGGCAGCGCGATACCAGATTCAGAGTGTCGTCAACGCAGCAGGAGGGTGTGCAAGAAGCATGACACCACCCGGTAGTTCCCAGTTGCCGACCCCTTGGCATCGGCAACCGAGGGAAAAGTCCAAGAGATAGCCTGGACGCGATGTCCGGGCGCGAAGTCGATCTTCGCACAGTGGGCCCCCGCTCGACGCCTCGCCTCATGCCTAAGGGCTTGACGCTATGGTGCGCGGGGGTCTTTGTGTGTCGGTTATTGCGGCAGGCACCTGATGGCGATCGATCTCGACAGCTCCGGCCCGACCTCGCGGATCTACTTCTCGCAGCGCTTGCGGCTGCACTACGTCGATTGGGGCAACCCGACCGCGCCGCCCTTATTGCTCGTCCATGGCGGGCGCGACCATTGCCGCAACTGGGATTGGGTCGCCTCCGAATTGCGCCAGCACTGGCATGTCCTGGCGCCCGATTTGCGCGGGCATGGCGACAGCCAATGGTCGCCCGACGGCAATTATACGACCGCCGCTTATGTCTACGACCTCGCCCAGCTGATCCACCAGCAGGAGCTGGCGCCGGTCACGATCGTCGCGCACTCGCTCGGCGGCAACATTGCGATCCGCTACACCGGGATTTATCCGGACAAGGTACGCCGCCTCGTCGCGATCGAGGGGCTGGGCCCGACGCCGCAGCAGATGGCGGTGCGGTCCGCTCTCTCGATTGCCGAGCGCATGCAGAAATGGATCGACGAGCAGCGCGCGCTGTCCGGCCGGCTGCCGCGCCGCTACGCGTCAATCGAGGACGCGTTCAAGCGCATGCACGAGGCCAACAGCCACCTCTCGCCGGAGCAGGCGCGCCACCTGACCCAGTACGGCGTCAACCAGAACGAGGACGGCACCTATAGCTGGAAGTTCGACAATTATGTCCGCGCCGATTCCGCCTACGGCATGAGCCAGAGCGAGATCGAGGAACTGTGGGGCCGGATCAGCTGCCCGACCCTGCTGGTCTACGGCAAGGAAAGCTGGGCCCGGAACCCGGAAAACGACGGCCGCATGCGGCACTTCCAGAATGCCCGCGTCGTCTCGGTCGAGGGTGCCGGCCACTGGGTGCACCACGACCGGCTGCAGGTGTTCCTCGACCTGCTGCGGGAATTCCTCTGACCGTTACGCCCGCTTGCGCCGCTTCGGCGCGCCGGCGGCCGGCTCCGCGGCAGCCGGCTCGACTTGCTCGCTCTCGGCGGGCTTGCCGCGGCCACCCTGGACCGGCAGCAAGAGGCTGCGCTGGCCGGTCGGCGCGACGGCCTTGCGTCGACGCGGCGGCGGCTCGGCAGTTCGGCCCTCATGCGGTATGCGTACCAGCTCGTCGGGCGCGGCCGGCTGTTTCGTGGCCCGCCGCTTGGGCGTCGGCGCGGCGGCTCCTTCTTCCTCCTCCTCGGCCAGGCTGCGCTTCAGCGCTTCCATCAGGTTGATGACCTGGGCCGGACGCCGCTCCGGCGCCTGCGGCGGCAGCGTACCGGCGAGCTTCTCGTCGATCAGTTCGCGCAACGCGGCCTGGTAGTGGTCGACAAAGCGGCCGGGATCGAACGGCCGGGTCTTGCGCGCGATGATCTGGTCCATGATCGCCAGCTGATCCTCGTCGACCGCGTCGGCCGCGATCGAGCGGAAATAATCGTCCGGCTGGCGGATTTCGTCAGCGTAGCGCAGCGAATTGCCGAGGAGGCCCGTGCCGAGCGGCCGGATCGCGATGACCCGCTCCTGCCCGTTGATGACGAGTTGGCCGACCGCAATCTTGCCGCTCTGGCGCAGCGCCTCGCGGATGACGCGATAGCCCTCCTCGGCGACGCTGCCGTCGGGCACCAGATAATAGGGCGTGTCGAAATAGATCGGGTCGATGCCGTCGACGAACTCGACGATGTCGATTGTGTCGGTGGTTTCGAGCCGCAGCCGCTTGACGTCTTCCGGATCGACCGTGACGTAGCGGCCCTTCTCGTATTCGTAGCCCTTGACGATGTCGTCGCGCTCGACCGGGCCGATCCCCGGCACCACGAGCTGTTGCCGGACGCGCTCGCCCGAGGGCGCGTGGATCTGGTGAAACCGGACGCGCTCGCGCTCGGTCGTCGCGGTGTAGAGTCGCACCGCGACGGTGACCAGCGAGAGCTTCAGATGCCCGGTCCAATAGGGTCGTGCCGGAGCTGCCATCGGATGCCCCATATCTCTGCTAAAGCCGACGATACCGTCAGAAAGCCCGTTCCGCCACCGCGGCGACTTTGGCGAAGCCGCGGAGGAACGCCTCGGGGCCGAAGCGGCTTATCGCCTCGGCCGAAATAAGCGCTCGGTCGTAGCAGGGCGCGCGCCGGCGCATCTCGGCCAGGGCCCGGCACAATGCCGGCCGGTCGCCGGTCGGGACGATCCGGCCGTTCGCCGCGTCGATCAGGTGGTCGGGGCCGCCGCTGGCGGTGCACACCACCGGCAGCCCGGCCGCCTGCGCCTCGATCACGACCACCCCGAACGTCTCGACGTCGCTGGCCAGCACAAACGCGTCCGCCTGCTGCATCGCCGCGCGCAGCTGCTCGGCCGGCAAATTGCCGTGAAATGCGACCTGCGCCGCGACGCCATGCTCGGCGGCGAGGCCGGCAAGCTCGGCCTGCAGAGGCCCCTCGCCGGCCAGATGCAGCCGGGTCGTCGTGTCGCCGGCAAACGCGTCGGCGAAGGCCTCGATCAGCAGGGCATGGTTTTTGACCGGCACCAGCCGCGCCGCGCACAGAAAGACAAACGGCCGCCCGGGCGGCTCGGGTCGGGCGACGCCGGCGGCCGGCATCCGAAACGCCTCGCCGAGGATGTTCGGCATATAGGCCCAGGCGCTGCCGGGATACTGGCGCTCAAGCAGGCCCGCAAGGTGCGGGCTGACCGCGACGCGGGCATCGGCGCGGCGGATCACCCGGCGGACGAGGTCGCGCTCCCACCAGCGCAGCCGGTCCTGGGCGAAGCCGGTGCTGTGCTCGGTGACGACGAACGGCACGCCGTGGCGCGCCCTGATCAGCGCTGCCAGGACCCCGGCATTGAGGCAGCAGTGGGCGTGCACGAGGTCGGGGATGCCGTTGCGCGCCACATAGGCGGCGAACAGGCCGAGGCCACACCATGACCACGCCAGCGCGTTGCGGTAGGGCAGCCGCGGCATCCGCACGCGCCGGGCCCGCCGGTAGACCGCGACGCCGTCCTCTTCGACGACGATGCCGTCGCTCGCGGCGCGGGAAACCCGGCCGGCGCGCAGGTCGCGGCTGGTGTAGATGTCGGGCGCCAGGATCGCGACCCGGTGCCCGGCCGATTGCAAGGCCAGCGCCTGGTCGCGGAAATAGCCGCCGCCCGAGCCGCGTCCGCTCGAATACCACGACGGGATCGCGACGATGTGGCTTGCCGGCACCCAGCGCGCTCCGCTAGCCGCCCGACATTGCAGGCCGGCGCTGCGCCCAGGGGCGCGCCGTCTCGAACAGCGCGGCGGCGCGCAGGAGGCTGGCGTCGCCGAGATGCGGGCCGACCAGCTGCAGGCCGATCGGCAGCCCGTCTGCGCCCCAGCCGCACGGCAACGTGACCGCCGGGTTGCCCGACAGGTTGAACGGCAGCGTGTAAGGATACCACGCTCGCCGCACGGTGTCGGCGGTAACGCCGTCGATCTCGATCGGGGAGAAGAAGTCATGCCCGATCGGCAGCGCCGTGCGCGACAGGGTCGGCGTCGCGACGATGTCGTAACGCTCGAACCAGCCCTGCACCTCGCGGAACACCCGGGTGCGCTCGAACATCGCCTGCTGCAAGGCGACCGCGCTGTGGCTCGCGCCGGTGTCCATCTGGCGCAACAAGGTCTCGCTCATGCGCGCGCCGAACTCCGGCACATAGCGGCGGAAGCGCGCATTCCAGAAAGATTGCGTCAGCACGAGCCAAATTGGCTCGGTGCTGGCAAAATCGTCGGCGACCGGCTCGACGACGGCGCCGAATTGGGCCAAGGCGGCGAGTGCGCTCTCGCAGGCGGCGCGCACCTCGCCGGCCAGCATTGTGTTGCCGAGCAGCGGCCGCCAGGCGATGCGCACACCCTTGAGGTCGGCCTCGGCGCGCGCGCCCGCCACGAAATCCGGCGGCGCGAGGCCGAGCGCGTGCGGGTCGCACGGGTGCGGCCCGGCCATCGCCTGCAGCATCAAGGCGCTATCCATCACGGTGCGGGTCATCGGCGTGATGTGCGACTGGTTGCCAAACCCGTCCGGCGTCAAATCGTGCGGCACCAGGCCGAGTGTCTGCTTGAAGCCGACGATGCCGCAGCAGGCCGCCGGGATGCGGCTCGACCCGCCGCCGTCGGTGCCGATGCCGATCGGCACGAGGCCCGCCGCGACTGCCGCTGCCGCGCCGCCCGATGACCCGCCGCAGGTGCGCGCGAGATCCCACGGGTTGGCGGTGCGGCCAAACAGCGGCGCCTCGGTGAAGCATTTGTGGCCGAATTCCGGGGTCGTCGTCTTGCCGACCAGGATCGCCCCGGCGGCTTTGAGCCGCGCCACCGAGGGCGAGTCGGCACCCGGGACATTGTCGGCCAACGCCACCGAGCCGAACGTCGTGCGCACGCCTGCCGTATTGACCAGATCCTTGACCGCGAACGGCACGCCGTGCAGCGCCCCGAGTTGATCGCCGCGCATGACCGCGACCTCGGCGGCGCGGGAAGCGGCCCGCGCCTCGTCGGCACAGACCGTGATGAACGCGTTGAGCGCCGGCTGGGCGGCCTCGATCCGGGCCAGCGCTCCGTCGACAACCTCGACCGGCGACACCCAGCGCCGCGCGATCAGGGCTGCCAACTCGGCCGCCGAGGCAAAGGCGATATCACTCATCAACCGGCTCCTGACACGCCGCGACTGTGAAGCTGTCTCATTATGCCCGAAATCGGCGCCGGCCGGCGGGGCCTGAACACGCGGCCCGGCCCACCGCGTTCGGCGTAGCGAGGGCGCACCCTTTTGTCGTTGAATCGCAGCCGGTTTCGGGGGAGGTTGCGGCAGGCGCATGGCAACGCCTTCCCCGTTCGCAGCGCGGCCGGCGAGAGCTAATTCCGGACAGCCTGGTCGACACCTCCCTCCGTCGTCATCTCCCGGGCGTGACCGCGTGACCCGGGGATTCATCCAGCGCCGGGCTGATCCTGGCCATGACGATAGAGGAGGCAAGGGCTGCAATGGCATGCCGCGCGCTGTTTTCGGTGGGGCCGTCCGGCAAGCGCATCGCCGCGCTTTTGCTCGCCGCTCTTGCCGCCGTCCTGATCGGGCCGCAGGCCGCCGCGGCTGCGGAGTTGGTTGCGACGACGGAGCGCTTGCCCGACCTTACCGGCCATTGGGTCGGCTTCGCCGCGATCGGCATCTTCGCGTTGGCCTACGTGCTGGTCATCAGCGAAGAGTTGATCCACCTGCGCAAATCGAAGCCGGTCATGATCGCCGCCGGCCTCTTATGGACGGGTATCGCGATCGTTTATGCCGAGCATGGCCTCAAGGAAGAGGCAGCAGAGGCGTTGCGCCATGTTTTTCTGGAATATGCGGAGCTGCTGCTCTTCCTGGTCGTCGCGATGACCTATGTGAACGCGCTGCAGGAGCGGCTCGTGTTCGACGCGTTGCGCGCCCGCCTGGTGCGGGCCCGGTTCGGCTATCGCAAGCTGTTCTGGGCGACCGGCATTATGGCGTTTTTCATCTCTCCCTTTGCCGACAACCTGACCACCGCGCTGGTCATGGGCGCGGTGGTGATGGCCGCCGGGGCCGGCGCGCCGCGCTTTGTCGGGCTGGCCTGCGTCAATATCATCGTCGCCGCCAATGCCGGCGGCGCGTTCAGTCCTTTCGGCGACATAACGACGCTGATGGTATGGCAGAAGGGGCTCGTCGGCTTCGGCGACTTTTTTCTGCTCTTCGTGCCCTCCGTCGTGAACTTCCTGGTGCCGGCGGCGCTGATGCATGCCGCGGTGCCGCGCGGCCTACCGACCGTCAGCGGCGAAGCGGTCGCAATGAAGATCGGTGCGCGCCGGATCACCCTGCTGTTCGGGCTGACGATCGCTACCGCCGTCGCGACCCGAACCCTGTTCGGTCTGCCGCCGGTGCTGGGGATGATGACCGGGCTCGGCTATCTCCTGCTGTTCGATTACATCCTCCAGATCAACGGTCGCCGCCACGAGCGATCCGACTACGCTTTCGATGTGTTCCGACGGATGGAAGGCGTGGAATGGGACACGCTGCTGTTTTTCTACGGCGTCATGATGAGCGTCGGCGCCTTGGGCGTGCTGGGCTATCTAGCGCTCTTGTCGCACGCGCTTTATGGCCACCTCGGGCCGACCGTCGCCAATGTGGTGGTCGGCGTCGGGTCGGCGATTCTCGACAACATCCCGCTGATGTACGCCGTCATCACGATGCACCCGGACATGTCGCTCGGCCAGTGGCTGTTGATTACCTTGACCGCGGGCGTCGGCGGCAGCCTGCTGTCGATCGGCTCGGCCGCCGGCGTGGCGCTGATGGGGCAGGCGCGCGGCGCCTATACCTTTGCAAGCCACCTGCGCTGGGCGCCGGCCGTCGCCGTCGGGTATGCGGCCAGCATCGCGGTCCATCTCGTGCTCAATCGCGCCAGCTTTTGACCGCCCCCCCCCCGGGGCAAGCCCCTTGCGTCGGTTCCCGGCACAACTCATAAGCCCGCTGTGGGCAAGAGCTCGGCATTTTTATGCAAACCGCGGTCATGCCAAGCGGCGTGGCGTCGTACAATCGATGCCTTCATGGAGGAGCATAGATAATGACACGTGTGCGCTGGTGCGTTTTGTTGGGCGTCCTGCTGCTTGCCGGTTACCAACCAGCCGAGGCGCAGCGGGGAGCCTGCCGGGGGGATGTGCAGCAATTCTGCGCTAACGTGCCGCGCGAACGTCAGCAGATCGTGCAGTGCCTCGTCGCGCACCGGACGCAGGTGTCGGAGGGCTGCAGGCAGGCCATGATGGCAGCGCGCGCGAAGAAGCAGGCCGGCGAAGCGCCTGCGCCGCCGCAGCAATGAGCGGCGCGACGCGGCCAGACGTGGCGGCCGGGTCGCGCCGGCTGCTACGCCGCATCGTGGAAGATGACGCCGAGCGTGAAGCGACGGCCGGACCGCAGCCGGCTGACGCCGTGCCGCATGACAGCCCGCGAGACGCCGCGCGCCCCCGCCACCGGACGCTGGGTCACGGCGAACACCACCGCGTCGCCCTGGTCGAGCGGCACGACCTCGCCCCTTGACTGCATCCGCGCACGCTGCTCGACAAGCAGGAACTCGCCGCCGGCGAAGTCGCGCCCCGGCGTACTGAGCAGCACCGTTGCCTGGATCGGGAAGACCAGCGCGCCGTAGAGGTCCTGATGCAGGCGGTTGTAGTCGCCCGCCTCGTATTTGAGGAGCAACGGCGTCGGGCGCGGCTGCCCGGCGGCGTGGCAGCGCGCCAGATAGGCGTCGAGCGTCGCCGGGAAGCGCGGTTCCAGCCGCAGCCGCTCGTGCCAGGCGTTGGCGAGTGGCGCGAGGCGGGGATAGAGCCCCTCGCGAAGGCTGGCGACAAGCGGCGGCAGCGGATAGCGCAGATATTTGTACTCGCCGCGCCCGTAATTGTGCCGCGCCATGACGACGCGCGAGCGGAACGGCTCGTCGCGATCGTAGACCGCCGTCAACGCGTGACATTCAGCCTCATCGAGTACGCCCGGCTGCACGGCGTAGCCAAACTCGTCGAGCGCCGCCGCCAGCGCCGGCCAGGCGGCTTCACTCGGTAGGCGCATCGCCCGCTGCCTGCTGCTCGTGCGCCAGCAACGCGCGCTTGCGCTCGATTCCCCAGCGATAGCCGGCAAGATCGCCGTCGCGGCGCACCACCCGATGGCACGGCACCAGCAGCGCCAGCTTGTTGCCGGCGCAGGCCTGCGCCACGGCGCGCACCGCCTTCGGCCGGCCGAGCGCCGCGGCGATCTCGCTGTAGGTCGCGGTATGTCCCGGCGGGATCTTCTGCAAGGCGCGCCAGACCTGCGCCTGGAAGGCGGTGCCCCGGATATCGAGCGGCAGATCGGGTAGCGCGCCCGGCTGGGTGATCACCGCGACGACCCGCTCGGCCCAGCCGGCCAGCGCATCATCCGCCGCGGCGAGGGTGGCGGCCGGAAAGCGCCGGCGCAGCTCGGCTTCCAGGCTCGCGCGGTCGTCGCCGAGCGCCGTCAGGCAGATGCCGCGCTCGGTTGCGGCGACGATCGCATGCCCCAGCGGGGTCGGCACGATCGTATAGCGGATGGTCTCGCCCCGGCCGCCGCGGCGGCGTGTCCCCGGGGTCATGCCGAGCCCGCTCGGCGCCGCCTCGTAAGCCCGCGAACTGGCACCGAAGCCGGCGCCGTACACTGCGTCGGCGACGCTGTCGCCGGCCTCGAGCCGTTCCGCGAAGCGGCCGAGTCGGTGCGCCGTGGCCCATTCGCGCGGTGTCGCGCCGGTGATCTCCTTGAACACGCGATGAAAATGAAAACGGCTGATGCCGGCGGCAGCGGCCAGTTCGGCGAGGCTCGGCAAGCTTTCGCTGGCGCCGATCAGGGCACAGGCGCGGCCGATCGCGGCGGCGTGCCGCGCGGCCAGCGAGCCCTCGCTTGGCCGACAGCGCTTGCACGGGCGGAACCCGGCGGCCTCGGCTGCCGCCGGATCCGGGTAGAACGCAACATTGTCGCGGCGCGGCGAGCGCGAAGCGCAGCCCGGCCGGCAATACACCCCGGTCGTGCGCACCGCATAGACGAAGGCGCCGTCGACGCGCGCATCGCGACCCGTCACCGCCGCCCAGCATTCTTCGGCGTTCAACATGACCCGCTCTCCGCCACTGCATATGGCGCCACTTTGGCCTCGGCACGAGGCGGCTTCTACCCGGTGATTGCTTTCTCGTTCCCTGTGGCTCATTGCTCCGGCGACCGTGAGCCTACCCCTGGTTTTCCGTTGCTATGTGATGAATTTTTAACGAGAACCCGCGATAAATGCCGTGCTGTTCGGCTTGCGTCTGTCGCCGCCGGTTCGATACGGTGGGCCGGTTACGAAATCCTGAAGATGAGGTGCAGGTCTCGTCTCTAGGTGTCGCCGCTCCGGCATGGGAAATGAGGGGCTTTGCGATGGATTCGTTCGAGTGGATGGAGTTGCAGACTCTGACCGGCGAAATCACCACCGCCCGGTCGCGTCTGGCGGTAGCGAGCGCCGAACGGGATTATAATCTCGTTCGGATACTGGAGGAGGAGATCAGCGCGGCGGAACAGCGCCGTGCCCATTTCGTCGCTCATCTTACGACCCACCTCGCCGGCAATCCTGAAGGCGAGCCGCCGTCGGAGGCGGTCGGCGGGTCCGAGTCTGGCCCGCTTGCGGCGGCCGGGGAGGAGCCGCTGCTGCTCGATCGGGTCCACGCGGTGGACGAACCGCTCGACCTTGTCCATCGCATCGGCGCCGACGGTCCCGCGGCAGCGGGTGTCCTCCCTGCGCAACAGGACGGCGGCGCGTGGGATCGGCTGGCGCGGCGCGACCTCGAACGCGCCAGGAGCGAGATCGGCCGGCGCCGCGTCGAGATGCGGGCACGACACGCCCAGGAGTTGCGGGAGCTGGATGCCGACCAGACCGAACTCGAAACGCTGGAGCGGGCGATTGCGGCCTTCGCGCAGAAATTCAACCTGTCGTCCGGCAACGGCGCCGTTGTGAAGCTCGACGAGGAGCGCGAGGTCCGACTGCAAGGCCGCGCCTGAGCGAGGCTCCCCCCGACCATAAGGATCTCGTGACGCCCGGCGCGGCGACGCCGACGCAAGATCGGCCGCATGCGTCCGATCTTGACGGCTTCGGCTTGCCACGCGAAAACGCGGCATGAGTTCACGTGCCGATCCGCCGTTGGTGGCGCCGATCCTCGCCGGCAAGGACCATGCCGCCGCTTCGGTATTCGCGCCGGCCAATCTGCTGCGCGAGGCGCGCCGGCAGCGCGGCGTCCCCGAGATCGCGGTCCCGGAAATCTGCATTCTCGATCCCGACGGCGATATCCTGCGCGCATTATGCCGCGAGGGACGGGCCGCCCTGTCGCGCGGCTGGGCCTGCTATCACACCGAGCTTTACGAGTTCGACCATGGCGGCGAGCGGTTCGGCATCATCGGCTGCGCCGTCGGCGCGTCGTTTGCGGTGCTGCTGGCCGAACAGCTGTTCGTCTCGGGCTGCCGGTTTCTGATCAGCATGACCTCGGCCGGACAGATCGTGGCGCGAGGGGCGACGCCTTATTTCGTGCTGATCGACCGCGCGTTGCGCGACGAAGGCACGAGCTATCACTACCTGCCGCCCGGCGAGTTCGCAGACGCCGACCGCACGATCGCCGACGCGGCGATGGCAGCGCTCGGCGCCAGCCGCCAGACGATCCACCGCGGCGCCGTCTGGACGACCGACGCACCGTTTCGCGAGACCGAAGCTGCGATCGATCAGGCCCGTGCCCGCGGCATTCTCGCGGTCGAGATGGAGGCGGCGGCGCTTTATGCGTTCGCGACCGCCCGATGCCGGCCGGTCTTGTGCTTCGCCCATGTCACCAACCAGATGGCGGTCGAGGCCGGGGACTTCGAGAAGGGCGAGGCCGACGGCAGCGCCGCTTCGCTCGAGGTGATCGCAGCCGCGGCCGGCGCTTGGCGCGGTCTCGGCCGCGGTCCCGCTCCGCCGTGAGGGATCGCGGCGCAATCTGCGCGATTGCGGTGATGGCCAAGGCGCCGCGGGTCGGCGAGGTCAAGACCCGCCTGGTGCCGCCTTTGACGCCGCAGGAGGCCGCCAACCTTGGCGGCTGTTTCCTGCAGGACATCGCCGAGAATATCGTCGCGGCCGCGAAAGCAGTGCCGATCGACGGCTATGTCGCGTATTCCCCGCTGGGGTCGG
Organism: uncultured Alphaproteobacteria bacterium; assembly: GCA_963746885.1. GTDB lineage: Bacteria > Pseudomonadota > Alphaproteobacteria > ATCC43930 > CGMCC-115725 > DATARH01. The sequence continues at coordinate 320,663 of CAVVDM010000018.1, read as the reverse complement.
AGGCATTGTTCCGGGCGTTATTGCCGCCCGGGATCGGACTGCTCGCGCCGCAGCGCAGCGGCCTGGGGGCGAGCCTTTATCACGCAACCGAGGACCTGCTCGCCGCCAGCTATGGCGCGGCGTGTCTAGTCAATGCCGACAGCCCGACCCTGCCCACCGCATTCCTCGCCGAGGCGGCCCGCGCGCTGGCGATGCCGGGCGACCGCGTCGTGCTCGGCCCCGCCGCCGATGGCGGCTACTACCTGATCGGGCTGAAACAGCCGCATAAGCGCCTGTTCGAAGAGATCGCCTGGAGCACCGAGCATGTGCTTCGGCAAACCACCGAGCGCGCCGCCGAGATCGGGCTCGCAACCGTGACGCTGCCGGTCTGGTACGACGTCGACGACGTCGCCTCGCTGCGCCGCCTGATCGACGACCTGGATGGCGCGGATCGCACCGGCTATCCGGCGCCGCATACGGCGGCAATGCTGCGCCGGCTCGCCGGCCGGTTGTGAGCCGCGGGCGGTTCTTCGGCCTGATCGGCTGCGGCGTCGTTCTGCTCGGCCTGACCGGCGTCGGGCTGTATCTCCAGCGGCAGAACGACCTCGACGGGTTTGTCGCGGTCGCCTTGGCGCAGGGCGCAGTGTACGCGCTCTCGGTCTGGCTGGTGTGGCGCTGCGCCGGGTCGCGGTGGGCTGTCGCCGCTATCCTGGGCTTGTCGGCGGCGATGCGGATCGCGGTGGTCCTCGCCCCGCCGTATCTGTCGAGCGACATCTACCGCTATATCTGGGACGGGCGGGTGATTGCCGCCGGCGTCAACCCCTATCGCTACATCCCGACCGACCCGCATCTCGCGACGCTGCGGGACGCGGCCATCTTTCCGCGAATCAACCGCAACAATTACGCGCACACGATCTATCCGCCGGCGGCGGAGGCGATTTTTTTCACGGTGACGCGGATCAGCGACAGCCTGACCATGATGAAGGCCGCGATGGTCGGGTTCGAGGTCGTGACGGTCGCGCTGCTGCTGGGGCTGCTTGTCTCCGCCGGGCAGCCGGCGTTGCGCATCATCGTCTACGCCTGGCATCCGCTGCCATTGTGGGAGTTCGCCGGCAGCGGCCATATCGACGCCGCGCTGATCGCCTTCGTCACGCTGGCGTTGTGGAGCGGCCGGCGCAGGGCCGGCTGGCTTTCCGGCTTGGCGCTCGCCGGCGGGACACTGATCAAATTCTACCCGGCCGCGATATTTCCGGCCCTGTGGCGGCGCTGGGATTGGCTGATGCCGATGACATTCGCTGCGGTTGTCGTTCTGGCCTACCTATCCTTTCTCGGGGTTGGCTGGCAGGTCCTCGGCTTCTTGCCGCATTATGTGGTGGAGGAAGGCTTCACCGGCGGCGGCGCCGGGTTCTACCTTTGGAACATCGCAAAATCAGTGCTGCCGTTGGGCGGCGCACCCGACATCGTCTACGTCGTCGTTGCCCTCGTTCTGCTGGCCGGGCTTGCCGTCTATGTCGCATTCCGCGAGCACCGTCCCGGCGGCGATGTCCGCGGCGCGGCATTGCTGGCCGGGACCTTCATGTTGCTGCTGTCGCCGCACTATGCCTGGTATTTCAGCTGGCTGATCGTGTTCGCCTGTCTGGTGCCGTCGGCCGCGCTCGGATGGTTGACGCTGGCGAGTTTCCTGCTCTATCTGGTGCCGGTCTGGCCGCACGTGATCTGGAACCGGCACCGGTTTCTCCTCGAATCCATCGTTTATGTGCCGTTCCTGTTGCTGGCCGCGGCGGAACTGTGGCGGCACAACCGCCGGGAGCCTGCGACGAATGGCAAGCACGCGCCCCGCTGAACCCGATCCGCGCCGCTATTTCACCCATATCGCGCCGGAGCGCGGTGCAGTCGCCGAGGCCGAGCCGGTCTGCCTCTATCTCGAGACGACGAACCGCTGCAACCTCTTATGCACGACCTGCCCGCGCACCTATGAGGCGCTCGAGCCGCCCGGCGACATGAGCTGGGAATTGTTCACGACGATCGTCGACCAGTTCCCGCGCCTGGCGCGCGTCGTGCTGCACGGGGTCGGCGAGCCGATGATGGTGCGGGCGCTGCCGCGCATGATCCGCTATCTGAAGGACCGCGGCACCTACGTCCTGTTCAATACCAACGGCACCCTGCTGACCGAGAAGAAGGGGCGCGAACTGATCGCCAGCGGGCTCGATGAGCTGCGCGTGTCGCTCGACGCCGCCGAACCGGTCGCCTTCAAGGAAGTGCGCGGGCGCGACATGTTCGCCGGGATCGTCCGCAAGGTGCGCGCCTTCCGGGCATTGCAACGCGAACTGGCGGTGGAGCGGCCGCGCGTCTCGCTGTGGCTGACCGGCCTCAAGGAAACAATCGGTCAGCTCGGCGATTTCGTCCGCCTCGCGCACGCCATGGACGTGCCCGAAGTGTACCTCCAGCGCCTCGTCTATCTCCCCGAGGGCCAGGGGCTGGCGCGGCCGGAGCAGGCGCTGTTCGCCGGCGGCGACGATGAAGAGGGCCGGCTGATCCGCGAGGCGGAGGAGATCGCGCGGCAGCTCGGCATTGCGTTCAACGCCTCGGGCGCGACCGACCCGGCAGCGAGCCTCAAAGCCGACGAGACGGCGCAGCCCTGGTCATTGTGCCGGCGCCCGTGGAGCCTGATGTACATCACCGCGCACGGCCGTGCGCTGCCGTGCTGCATCGCGCCGTTTTCGGTGCGCGGCTATGACGGCTTCACGCTCGGCGACGCGACGCAGCAGACCCTCAGGGAAATCTGGAACGGCGCGAAATACCAGGCCTTCCGCGCGGCACTGTTGAGCGATCAGCCGCCCGATGCCTGCGCCGGCTGCGGCCTGCGCTGGAGTCTTTAGTGCCCGCCGCTTCCCCCCGGGTCGCGGCCGTGATCCCGACCCTGAACGAGGCGGAGGCGATCGCCGGTGTGATCGGTGCGATCCCGCCCGGCGCGGTCGATGACATCATCGTCGTCGACAGCGGCAGCACCGACGAGACGGTCGCGCGGGCGCGCGCCGCCGGGGCGCGTGTCGTCATTGAAGGGCGTGGTTACGGCCGCGCCTGCCGGGCCGGCGCGGACGCGGCCGGCGACTGCGACATCATCGTGTTTCTCGACGGCGACGGCAGCGACTGCCCGGAGCTGATCCCGCTGCTGGTCGAGCCGATAGCCGCCGGCGTCGCCGATTTCGTGATCGGCTCGCGCACCCGCGGCGTCCGCGAGGCGGGTAGTATGAGCGCGCATCAGCGGCTCGCGGGCTACGCGGTCGGCGCGGTGCTGCGCCTCCTCTACGGCGTCAATTACAGCGACATGGGGCCGTTGCGTGCGATCCGCCGCGACGCGCTATCACGCCTCGGCATGCGCGAACTGACCTACGGCTGGAACCTCGAAATGCAGATGCGCGCGGCCCGTGCCGGGCTGCGCATCCGCGAGATACCGGTGACGCACCGGCGCCGTGCCGGCGGCGTCTCGAAGGTCTCGGGCAGCCTGCGCGGCACACTCAAGGCGGGCCTGCGCATCGCCCTGACGCTGGTGCGCGTCGCGCTAGAACGGGCGGCGCCGATGGTGCCGGAATAGGACAGGGGCAGGCGCGATGAACCCGAACCCGTGGAACGATGTCGTTCAGTTCATGCTGCAGCCGGGTTGGACGACCTACGCCTTCTGGGCGCTGGTGGTCGCCAGCATCGCGATCGCGCTGCACGCTTTGCGCACGATCCCCGAGCAGCGGGGCTTCGTCCATCTCGGCAATTGGGCCTGCCGCTTTACCATCGGTGCGATGTGGTGGCAGCAGACGCTGTGGAAGCTGCCGCCCTATTACACCGACCACCCGGACCAGCCGTTCGGCGCGACCGGGCTTTCCTATTGGATGACCGTCGAGGGAAAGTCCGCCGCCATCCCGTTGCAGGCCGATTTCGTCAACCATGTGGTGTTGCCGCATTTCTACCTGTTCGCGCCGATTGTCTATGGCGCCGAGGTGTTGACCGCCGTGTCGCTGATCCTCGGCCTGTTCGTGCGGCTGTGGGGGCTGATCGGGGCGTTGCAGATCCTCAATCTGTGGCTCGGCCTCTACAGCGCGCAGGGCGAATGGCCATGGACCTATTTCTTCCTGCTGGTGCTGCAGGTGATCTTCGCGTTGCATCACTATGGCCGCAGCCTTGGCCTCGATGCGGTGTTGGCGACGCGACCCTCCCGCAACCGGCTGCTCGATTGGATAAGCTGAACCCGCCACCAACCATGATGGCCGACCGGGATGGCGGGCTTCGGAGATAGCGTTTGACAGGCCGAAGTCACTGACCTAGGGCTGCTGCCATTGGCTCACATCTGGTCGGGGGTATGCGGTGCGGAAACATTCGGTGCGTGTCATGCGCAGGTTTGGCGCCGCGGCGTTGCTGCTCGCCGGGCTGATGTGCGCCTCGCCGTCATTCGCGCTCGACAAGGTCCGGATTTCCGCTTTTCAGGGCTCCTTCGTAGCACTGCCGCTCTACGTCGCGCAGGCCTTCAAGCTGTTCGAAAAACACGGCGTCGAGGCCGCGCTTATCTACGGCACCGGCATCCAGGTGACGAATATTCTGATCGGCGGCTCGTCCGATTTCGGCGCCTTCGCCATAGAGCACGGCATCAACCTGATAGGCAAAGGCCAGGACCTGAAGCTGCTGGTCACCTGTCAGGGATCGACGCCCTACGGATTGATCGTGCGCAAGGATGTGCCGACACCGAACCTCGACAAGCCGTATCCTGCGATGCTGCAGGACCTGAAGGGGCTGAAGCTCGGCGTGTCAACGATCGGCGCTGGTACCGATACGATGCTGCGCTATCTTCTCGATCAGGCCGGGATCAAGCCCTCCGATGTCCACATCATGCCGGTCGGCGGCCCGGGCCCGCAGGTCGCCGGCATCAAGAACGGTGTGATCGACGGGGCGCTGTCGTTCGAGCCGGCGCAGTCCGAGGCGGTCGAGGGACTGAAGATCGCCAAGATGGTGCTCGATATGGAAGGCGGGCAGGGCCCGGAGATGTTCCGCGACTATGCCTATAACGGGGTATGGACGACGGCCGCGTATCTGAAACAGCACTCAGCCCAAGCCCGCGCCGTCGTTGCGACCGTTGTCGACGCCGAAGCGATGATCAACGATCCTGCCCAGACCGATAAGATCCTCAAGGTCGCGGCCGACAATATGCACGGGATCGACCCGGCGCTGCTGCGCAACTACATCGTCAAGTATCGGCAAATCTTTCATCCGGTCGCGACACCGAAGCAGATCGAGCATGTCGAAACCTATCTGCAGGGCGCCAAGCTGCTGGCCCACCCGATCCCCTACGACAAGGTCGTGGCGACCGACCTGATGCCGCAGAAATTCGCTCCGGGCGGCCACTGAGCGGCCAAGCAATGACCGAGGCAATTCCCCCGGCACCAAGCGTGGCGCTTGCGGTTGACAGCGGCGCGGACGCCGCCCCGGAGGTCGATTCCTCCCGAAGCCGGGTCATCCTCGCACGAACAAGCGTGTGCCTGGGTGCCCTGGTGGTGTGGCAGCTCGCTGTCTCGGGCGGGCTGATCGATCCGCTCTGGGTCAGCAGCCCTTATCTCGTCGCGCGCGAATTGTGGCGCCTGACCGCAAGTGGTGAACTCCTGGCCGACGTGTGGATGACCGTGTCGGAAGCGCTGATTGCGTTCGTCGTGTCGTCGGCGCTGGGGGTCGTCAGCGGCCTCATGCTGGCCCAGTCGCCATTCTGGGACGAGGTTCTGGCACCGGTCATTGTCGCGCTCAATAGCCTGCCCCGCATTGCGCTGGCGCCGCTGATTATCCTGTGGTTCGGGGTCGGCATCGTCGCCAAGGTCGTGACCGCGTTCACGCTGGTCTATTTTATCCTGTTGGTGAACACGCTGGGCGGCGCCAAGAATGTCGACAACGACATTATGACGATCGCCCAGTTGATGGGCGCGTCGAAGCGCGACCTGTTGTGGAAGGTCACCTTGCCGTCCGCCCTGCCGTGGATATTCGCAGGGCTCAGCATCGGGCTGACCTACTCGCTGCTCGGCGTGATCGTCGCCGAGATCCTTGCCTCCAACCAGGGCCTTGGGTATCTGATCGCCAGCAGCGCTGGCAATTTCGATACGGCCGGCGTGTTCGCCGCGCTGGTCGTGCTGGTGGCGATCGCCTGGCTGTTCAGCACCGCGATGCGCAAGACCGAGGGCTGGCTGCTGCGCTGGAAGCCCTCGCTGACCAGCGCTTGAGCGTCGAGGCCGAACCGTTGCCCGAACCCAAGATCCGGCTTGCCAATATCGGCATCACCTTCCGCCCGCGCGAGCGTGAGCCTGTGGTGGCGGTGCAGAACGTCTCGCTCGCCGTCGCGGAGGGCTCGATCGTCACGATCGTCGGGCCGTCGGGCTGTGGCAAATCGACGATCCTTAACGCCGTCTCGGGCCTGTTGACGCCGAGCTCGGGCCATGCGGAAGTGGACGGCCAGCGCGTCAGCGGCATTCGCCACGATGTCGGCTACATGTTTGCGCGCGACGGGATGATGCCGTGGCGCACCGCCCTCGGGAATGTCGAATTCGGCCTTGAGGTCCGCGGCGTCCCCAATCGGCGCGAGATTGCCCGCGATTGGCTGCGCCGGGTCGGGCTCGAAAAGTTCGAGGGCCATTATCGGCATGAGCTGTCGCAAGGCATGCGCCAGCGCGTGGCGGTCGCGCGGACCTTTGCGATTGATCCGGACGTGCTGCTGATGGACGAGCCGTTCGGGGCTCTCGACAGCCAAACCCGGCTGCTGCTGCAAGAGCTGTTTCTGAGCGTGTGGGAAAGCACCCGCAAGACCGTGCTGTTCGTGACCCACGATCTGCACGAGGCAATTTTCCTGTCGGACATCGTTATCGTGTTCACCAACCGGCCGGGCCGGGTCAAATCGGCCATCCCGATTGAGCTGTCGCGGCCGCGACTCCCGCCTGCGGAGCTGGCTACCGCGACCGAGTTCCGCGACATCTACGCGCGAATCTGGAGCGATCTGCGAGACGAGGTTCGCGTCTTTGAGTGACGCGCGCCGGCCGCCTGCGAGCTGCGGGTCGGCGATCGTCCACCGGCCACGTCCGGATTAACGCACGAACCCGGCGCTGCGCGGGATGGCGAGGGAGAATTCGGGCACGAGAATGATCAGCAGCAGCCCGATCAGGAGCGTCACGATATAAGGCCAGTAGGCGCGAGCATGCTGCATCGCCGATATGTCGGCAAAGCGCAGCGCCATCAATAGCCCGACCCCCATCGGCGGCAGGAACAGCCCGATGCCGACCGCGGCAGTCTGCACGATGTCGAAATGGATCGGATTGATCCCGATCCTGGTGGCGATCGGGAAGACGACCGGGATCAGCACGACGACGGCCGGCAACCCGTCCAGCACCATGCCGAACATCATCGTGATAAAGGCGACGGCGATCAGAAACAGCCAATGATGCGATTCCAGCGGTCGCAACACCTCGCCAAGCAACGCCGGTACGCCGGTCACTCCCATCAGGTACTGGAAGATCGTCGCCACCGCGAGCAGGAACACCACCGCCGCGGTCAGCACGGCGCTGTCGTAGGCGATGCCGCCTAGCTGCGCCCATGAGAGGTTGCGGTAGTAGAGTCGCGCCGCAACCAGCGAATAGAGCGCGACAATCGCCCCCGCCTCGGTCGCGGTGAAGACGCCGAGATAGAAGCCGCCAAAGATCACCACCGGAATCACCAGCGGCACCGCGGCCTCGCGCAGCGCATGCAGCAGAAAACGCCAGCTTGGCCGCGTGTCCTTGGGCCAGCCGAGAATATGCGCCTGGATCAGCACGAGGATGCACAGGCAGAGTGCGATGACGGCCGCCGGCACGAAGCCGGCGAGAAACAGCGCTACCGCCGAGGTGTTGGTCACCTCGCCGAGCACGATCATGAAGATCGCCGGCGGTACCAGCATGCCCATCGCGGTACCGGCGGCGATCAGGGAGCAGCCGTCTTCCGCCCGGTAGCCCGCGCGCCGCAGCGGCGGCATCAGGGTTGCACCGAGCGCCGATACCTCGGCCATCTTCGAGCCGCACATGTCGGAGAAGAAATACGAGACGACGATGACCGACATGCCGAGCCCGCCGCGCAGCCATCCGACCAGAGCGCGCGCCAGATCGACCAGCGCATAGGACATGCCGCACCGCTCCATCACCGAACCGGCAAAGATGAAGCTCGGGATCGCAAGCAGCACCCAACTCTGCGACGCGCCGACCAGGCTGGACGCAAGCATTTCGAGCGAATAGCCGCCTAGCAGAAGCCCCAGCACCGCCGCGGCGCCAAGCGCAAAAACGATCGGCAGCGACAGGGCGACGAGGGTAATGAAGACGAGCCCGCTGATCGCAAGCAGCATGGCTCAGTCTCCCGCACCGCTGATGGCGCCCACTTCGTCGCCGGTCTCCCGGCCGATCTCGCGGTAATCTGCGAACGCCGTGGCAAGCCCGTACAGCGCGATCAGCAGCCCGCCGACCGTGGCGGAGAGGTACAGCCATGCGAGGCTGATCTGCAGGCCCGGCGAAATCAGCGTGCTGTTGGTTTCGGCGAGATCGGCGCCATACCACGCGGTCAGCAGCCCGAAGACGACGATGATCGCATGGTTGACGACATGCACGCCCCGCTGAACACCGAGCGGCAAGCGGTGCGTCACCATGCGCAGCGTGAAATGTGCGTGCTCGGCGATGCCGATCCCCGCGCCGACCAGGGTGAGCCAGGCGAGCGAATATTCGCCCATCTCCTCGACCCAGAAGAACCGGATCGGCGGCAGATTGAGATAGTCGGTGATCGGCACCATCACGTAGCGCAGGAACACGCCGATGACCATGTCGGAGATCGCCAGTACGACCAGCGCCGTCAACAGGATCTTGGGCAGCAGCAGCACGATTTCGCCCAGCCGCCACCCCCCGATCCGCCCGGCGACGCGCGGGCCGCCCGCCGGGGAGCGTGCCGAGGGTTGGTGCGACGCGTTCATCTGATGCTCACCTGCCGGGCCCGCCGCTTAAACCTTGGTGGCGACAATCTGCTCCCAGAGCTGGGCGTATTGCTTCTTGTATTTCGGCCAGACCTTTTCTTCGGCGAGCTTCTTGAAGGCTGGAACGTCGGCCGCGTTGACAACCATCCCTTTCGGCTCGAGCAGTTTCTTGGCCGATTCCAGATTGTCGACGCTCTCGGTCAGGTGGCGGACATGCTCTTGCGCCGCGCGGCCGGAATCGAGCATCAGCTTCTGTTGCGCCGGCGTCAGACCGTTCCACACGGCGAGGTTCATGACGACGCAGGTCGGGCCATAATTGTGATAGGTCAGCGAGGCGTATTTCGAGACCTCATAAGCCTTCAGGTTCAGGATGTTGATGATCGGCAGATCGGCGCCGTCGATGACGTGCTGCTGCGCCGCGGTAATGACCTCGTTCCATGCCATCGGCACGGCGATGCCGCCAAACGAATCAATCGTATCGGCAAAGACCTGCGCCTGCTGCACGCGTAATTTCATGCCGCGCACGTCCTTCGGCTCCTGGATCGGGCGCCGGCTGTTCCAGAAATGGCGGAAGCCGTAATCAAAGAAGAACAGGACTTTGAGCTTGTATTTCTTCTGGAATTCTTGGTCGAGTTGATCGCCCACTTGGCCATTGAACATCTTGTAGGCTTGCTGATAGCTGGCGACCAGATAGGGCACGAGAAACACGCCCATCTGCGGGAACACTGTCGCCGCCGCGCCGCCGGGATCGCCGATCGCGATGTTGCCGGCCTTCACCGCGTTCATGATCTCAAGTTCCTTGGTGAGCAGCGTCCCGCCCTGGAAATCGATCTGCAGCTCGCCCTTCGATTCCGCCGTGACCTTCTTTGCCATCTCGGCGAAGGCGATGGAGCCCGACTCGGGCGGCGCAACATTGTGCGCCCACACCAGCTTCTTTGGCGCGGCCTGGGCGAAGGCAGGCGCCTTGCCGAGCGCCAGGAAGCCAGCCAACCCGACACTCGCATTAACAAGGAGCCGGCGGCGTGTGGTCAGGGTCTGCTTCACGGCGATCTCCCGGATATTCTTGGTAGAGAGCGGTACTATAGGGCCGATGGCGGTCAGCACAATGTAGCCGATGACCCGGCCGGCGCGACAAAAGGGACAGCGCCGCCAGGCAGGCGATCCCGAACGGGCCACCCGCAGGTCGGGCGCGGGAACCGCTCGCCGGGCGGGGCGGCGATTGCCGGGCGCAGCTCGTGCGGCTGCCGCTCGCTCGCCAGCCGCTGATCAACCCCCCGCCACGGCGGCGTCAGCGTCAGCCCCAGCCCAGCCCCAAGGTGAAGATGTCGCTGTCGCTCATGCGACCGGCCTCCCTTCACGCCGTTGCTTCCAAAAGCAGAGGACGCGCGCCGCTGGGCAGACCCGAAAGCCGGGCTTTCGGGTTGCTCGATAGCGTACCGTTCTGCCGCCCGCCGCAAGCGGGCGCCGCACCACCCGGCGCTGGCGCGCCGGCCGTGCGCACGCGTGACCCGGTCGTCAGATTACTACCCCACGGTGTCCGGCGATAACCCGCCGATTCCCATTCGAAACGTCGAGGAAGCCCCATCGGTTTCCGCGTTCCAACGCGAGAATATCGGCGCGGATCGCCTCCAGCGGGCGTAAGGGCCGCGACTTGTAGAAAGCGGGTAAAGCTGATCTCGCAGCCGATGGAGGTCTTGGCCTCGTCGATCCAGGCGTCGGGCGTGTGCAGCAATACCTCGCGGCGGATGAACGTCTCGATCCCGCCGGGCTCCTTGAGCGGCCCCTGCGCGCGAGGGGCCGCTCAACCGTTACTTTCGAATAGCCGAACTCGGCATTGTCGAAGATGCGCGATTGCTCGCTTTCGTCGAATTTGAGGAATGTCTCGACGATGCGGTCGATATCGGCGTCGGCCAGTTCCCAATTCTTCTTGCCGAGGTTCTTGCGCAGCGGCTTGAACCACGCAGTGGCATCGATGAACTGCACCTTGCCGCGTCGGTTGCTCGGCTTGCGGTTGCTCAACACCCACACATAGGTGGCAATTCCGGTGTTTAGAACATGTTCATCGGCAGGGCGATGATCGCCTCCAGTCATTCTCTATGATCCAGCGCCGCATATTGCTTTCGCCGCCACCGGCATCACCAGTGAATAGCGACGAGCCGTTGTGCACCTCGGCGATGCGACTGCCGAGCTTTGTGCCAGATTTCATTTTCGATAGCATGTTCGTCAGGAACATCATCTGCCCGTCGCTGAACCGGGTGATCAGGCTGTACTCCGGGTCGCCAGCGTGCCCGATGATAAAGCGTTGGTCCTGGACGCCGGCCTTGCCGCCCATCCGCTCCAGGTCGCTTTTCCAGCTCTTGCCTTATGGCGGGTTCGACAACATGAAATCGAACTCGCGGGACGGGAATGCGTCGTTCGAGAGCGTCGACCACTCGGGGCCACCAATCGGGTTGTCCGCGGCCTCGGCTTCGCCCTTGAGGAGGAAATCCGCCTTCGCGATGGCGTAGTCTCCGCGTTGACCTCCTGGCCGTAGAGGTGCGTCGCGACCTCCTTGCCGTGGGCTTTTGCGAATTCACGCAGCGTTTCCTCCGCCACGGTCACTCCTCGGTGCCACATGCGCCGTCGTACCGGAGGTAGGTGCACCGCGCGGGGGGGGGGCGAGTGAGTTCATCGAGATCGAACTGCCCGGCGGCTATCGCCTGCGGGCCTGCAGCGGGGTCAAGCATCGGCGCTGCGACTTGTGCTGGACGTCCTGGAGGGGCGATCATCCCGGTTCCCTCGGGCGTTCATATCCACACCCAGTGTAAAAACGGACTTTTATACTGAGTTTGGTCCGCGCGTCCGGCCCTGGCGTACCGGCCTTGATCGCGCACGAGCGGCAACTCCCGGCCTCCTACGGCGGGCGCAGTGTGTTCGGATGGGAGCACGCTGAAGCGCGGGCGGAGAGAGGGAACCACTGAGCCGGCTCTCGTCGATGCCGTCAGCGGATCGAAAGTCGGCGCGCCAGGTCACACCGAATTGTATTATCGCGGCCGGTCCAGCGTGGGTCTGCATTCGGGGATTGGGCTATGCGGGCCTACCGCATCGAGAACTTCCGCAGCGTTGATGGAGTTGTGCTGCGATCACACGACGATCCGCAACCCGATACCCGAGAAATTCTGATCCGGGTGCGCGCGACATCGCTTAATTACCGCGACCTGATGGTGCTGAAGGGCGGCGGGCGCAGCCCGACGAAGCTCGGGGTCGTGCCGCTCAGCGACGGCGCCGGCGAAGTCGTCGCGCTCGGCGCTGGCGTCAGCCGCTTCGCGGTCGGTGACCGGGTCATCGGTTGCTTCCACCCGCGCTGGTTCGGTGGTCCGATCAAGCCCGATTACCTGACCGACCGGCTCGGCGCCAACTTGGATGGCATGCTGGCGGAATACGCGGTCGTCAACGAGGAAGCCGCAGTCGCGATGCCCGGCCACCTCTCGTTCGAGGAGGCGGCGACATTACCGTGCGTCGCGGTTACGGCCTGGGTCGCGCTAACCGGCCATCGCCGTGTCACAGCGGGCGACATCGTGCTGACCCAGGGCACCGGCGGCGTGTCGATTTTTGCGCTGCAATTCGCGCGGCTGCTCGGCGCCCAGGTGATCGCCACCACTTCCTCGGCAGCGAAAGCCGAGCGGCTTCAGGTGCTCGGTGCCGCCGCGGTGGTCAACTATATCGAGACGCCAGATTGGCACGAGAATTGGTCGAGCTGACCGATGGCAGGGGAGCCGATTGCGCCGTCGAGATCGGCGGTCCGGGTACGCTCACGAACTCGATCAAGGCGCTCGCCGTCGGCGGACATATCAGCCTCATCGGATCGAGCCTGTCGCGATCCGGCATCATGCTCGACCCGCTGTTGCTCGGCGGGCGAGGCATGACGCTCGGCTCGATCAGCGTCGGCAGCCGCGCCGATTTCGAGGCGATGAACCGAGCCATTACATTGCATCGGCTACGGCCGTTGATCGACCGTGTCTTCCCGTTTGAGCAGGCACTCGACGCATACCGCCATTTCGAGAGCCGCGCCCATTTTGGCAAGGTCGTTGTCAGCCACGGCTGACCATGCGGATCCGAGAAGCCGCTAAGTGGGACGGAACGGATCGCCAGCCGTCACTCGCCTCCCAAGAGCAAGCTCAAGCCGCGAAATACAGACCATCGCGGCGCGCCACCTGGTTCGCCTTGGTCAGCGCGGTCAGCGCGTTGGAAACCGACATTTCGCCCGACTTGTCGCCCTTGAGCCCCATACGCTCCAGGATGTCTTTGCGTGCCAGGCCGCCTGGGTGCTGGTTGATCAGCTCCAGTAACTGCTCACGTTTGCTGCCGCGGCGAGCCCGTTGTGGACCGCGCGCCGCCGGTGGGCGGATGGTTTTGCCTACCTTGGCGGATTCGTAGGCGTCAATCGCGGCGAACTCGCGGTTGATTGCGTCGAGCTTGGTTTGCAGTTCGTGCTGCTGGTTGAATATCTGTTCCTGTTCGGCATGCAGCCGCTCGCGGTCTCGGGCAATAAAGTCGGCAAAATTTTCCTCGGCCATTCGTTCACCTCTTGATCTGTCGCAGGGGAATATAGGTCGAACCCGAAATCCTGCAACACTCCGCGTTAATCGTTTGGCCGAGCCCGTGATCATGTGGGTCAGCAACCGCTCCGGGAGCCCGACCAGACCGAATCGCGAGGGATCAACATGTCCCTCATGTCAGGCGATCTTGTCCCGCCGCCTCGCAAATTCCATAGTGATTTGTGCCGGACGGCCGGCTTCAACGTCCCCTGGGCCAAAGTCAAAACCTGCATGACGGGCATGCTATAAACACAGGATAGAGCGATCTATCCTGCACTAAGCCGGCTGATTTTTGCCCATAAACCTCATGTGCCGTACTCATGCCGATGGCCGCGTTGTCCCGGAGATTTCCTACCGGATGGCACCATTTCCATCACGTCGTGCTCCAACTGGTAGCTCGGCTGTGGGCTGTCAGCCATGTTTATGCCTGAGCCGTGCGGTGGCCGCGGTTGCAGCATTTTCGATTTTGAGTTTGATTCAATCGGTTCGAACCAAAGACATAATTGGAAATGCTGCAACCACTGCAACCATGGCCATCAACGGTAGACCATTGCCGCAAGCTAGCAGCCGACGGCCGCGATGACCCGATACGGCGGGGCTATTTCCGCGAAATCGGCTTTTAACCATGACGCGAGGGAAAGGCGGCTCCCGAAGGGAGCGAGCCTTTGCCTTGCAGAACCTGCAACGCGAGAGCCGCCTCAATTCGGACACTGGGTCCTTCGTCGTCAAGGAGTTGCCGGAGCGCATCGATCCCCGCCTCTATGCCAGGAAACTCCGCCCCCAACCTGCCAAGGTGCCACGCCACCAAGCTGCGCACAAACGCCTCAGGAGCCTGTATTTCGGCGATCAGCAACGCAACCGCACGGGGATCTCCGCTCGCCTTGGCAAAGGCGGCGGCAGCCCACACGCGCACCCAATTGACCTGATCCTGCAAGGCGGCGTCGAGCGCCGGGACGACGGGCTGTGCCTGGGGGCCGATCTCACCTAGGGCATACACTGCCAGCCGCCGCTGCACCGGGTCATCGTGCGCCAGGGTTTGCGCCCAGGCCGTGCCATCTTTTCCCAGATAGGTTGCCAGTTCGCCCATGGTCAGGGGTCCTCCGCGCCAGTTGCCGGCGGATATCTAGTCGCGCCGGTCGAGGCGCCGATCGAGGTTGAACGCCGCGCTAATCAGGCTCATGTGCGTAAACGCCTGCGGGAAATTTCCCAGCGCCTCGCCACTGGGACCGATTTCTTCGGCGTAAAGGCCGAGATGGTTGGCATAGGTGAACATCTTTTCAAAAATGTAGCGCGCTTGCTCCAGGTGGCCGGCCCGGGTGAGCGCCTCCACCAGCCAGAAGGTGCACATGTTGAATGTGCCCTCGGCTCCGGTAAGCCCATCGCCGGCTCCCTTTCCGACCTCGTAGCGATACACTAGGCTGTCCGAGACAAGTTCCGCCATAGTTCGCTCTAACGTGCCCCGCATACGCGGGTCGGTCGGCGAGATGAAGAAGACAAGCGGCATGATCAGGTTGGAGGCGTCGAGAGCCTTGGTGCCGAAGTGCTGCACGAAGGTGCGGCGCTGCGGATCCCAGCCCTTGGTCATTATCGTTTCGTGGATATCGTTGCGCACCGAGGCTAGGCGAGCAAAATCGATGCTCAGGCTGCGCTTGGTCGCCAGCCGCAACGCCCGATCCAATGCGACCCAGCATTGCACTTTCGAATAGACGAAGTTCTGTTGTCCGCCACGAACCTCCCAGATGCCGTCGTCGGGGCGCGTCCAGTTGTCGGCGACCCAATCCAGCATCCGGCGAATGTGGGTCCACACATCGTAAGCAATCGGTGTTCCGTATTTGTCGTACAGATAAACCGCATCCATTAGCTCGCCATAGATGTCGAGCTGCAACTGGCCCGAGGCGGCGTTGCCGATCCGTACCGGACGCGAGCCACGGTAGCCGTCCAGGTGGTCGAGCGTTTCCTCGGGCAGTTCGTGGCGGCCGTCTATGCCATACATGATCTGCAATGGAGCGCCATGCGCCGTCCCTTCGACCGCGCGCTGCTCGAGCCAGCCCATGAAATGTTCTGCCTCCTGCTTGAAGCCCAGCCGCATAAACGCATAAAGCGTGAACGCCGCATCCCGGATCCAGGTGTACCGATAATCCCAGTTGCGCACGCCGCCGAGTTCCTCCGGGAGGCTGCAGGTGGGGGCGGCGACGATGGCCCCGGTCGGTGCGAACGTCATAAGTTTGAGCATCATGGCCGAGCGGTGCACAATCTCCCGCCAACGCCCGGTATAGCGGCATTGCGCCAGCCAGCGCCGCCAGTACTGCAGTGTTTGGGTCAGGAGTTCCTCTCCGGCGAGGCGCGCTTCCAGGAGCGACCCATCCGTCTCGTGCTCCACCTCCTTCAGGATGAAAGTCGTGCTCTCGCCAGGATTTAGCGTAAATTCGAGCCGAACCGCCTGACCATCGCTGGCCAACGGAAACCGACTGATCAAGGCAAATCTCATATTCCCGGCTGTGAAGACGGCGCCGCGCCCCTGCAGCGCAACCTGATGCGGGCGGCGGGCATAGTCGAAAGCGGGACGGCACTCCAGGCGGAAGCGCACGCTGCCGCGGACGGCACGGACGACACGCACAATCTGATGGGACTTGCGGCCGGGTGGCGCATCCTCGATGGGCATAAAATCGAGCACCTCGCCCACCCCTTCGGCGCTGAGAAAGCGCGTCAGCAGGACGCAGCTGTCGGGCAGATACATCTGCTTGTGTTGCGTGTAGTGGAGCGGGGAAATCTTGAAGAATCCGCCTTTCCGGTCGTCGAGAATACCAGCAAAAACACTTGGAGAATCGAAGTGCGGCAGACAGCACCAGTCTATGGAGCCGTCGACTCCGACTAGAGCAACCGTATGGAGATCACCGATAATGCCGTAGTTTTCTATGGGCTTGTAGGCCATCTCATATGTCTTCCTAAAAAACCGACTGTCTTCGGATTCCTGGCCCGTTTAGCGCAATCCTCCGTCCCTGGGAGTTCCGCCGCAACGAAATTCGATGGCATCCGGCCGGTGGACAAAGGTGGCCTGGGGAATCTGGATGATGGGGTAAGCGATATCCCCTCAAAAACATCCCCGAAAGGATGATGGTTCTGCTCGAATGCCGCAAGAATTAGCGGATCGAAATATTCCGGCCGGGTCCGACCATCGCCGCGGGTGATAATATAGATGCTTTTCATGTGATCGAACGCGGGCTTGTAGGGCGCTTGCTTCGAAGCGCGTCGTAGACATCGCAAATGTTCATAATGCGCGCGGCCAGCGGTGTCGCCTCGCCGCTCTTGCCGTTTGGATAGCCACCGCCGTCCCAGCGCTCGTGGTGATTGAGCGCAATTTCGGCAGCAGTCTTGAGGTGGAGCGATTTGCTGTCGCCAAAAAATGCTCGCGCCGATCGCGGCGTGACCTTTCATGACCTCAATCTCGTCGGGCGTCGGCCTGCCCGGCTTGAGTAGGATATGGTCGGGAATCCCAATTTTCCCGATGTCGTGCATTGGGCTTGCAAAAAACATCTCGTCAGCAAAGACTTCATTCAGGTCTAGCATTCTGACGAGATTTCGGCTGTAATATCAGAATCCTCCGTTTTGAGAGAAGCGTCGGCATCGCGGTAATCGAGTCGGATCGCCAGGACGAAGATGTCGCCGACCTTTTCAATGTCGCGGACCATCGCCGACCCGATCTCGTCGAGGCGACAACCTGTGAACGCGCAGACCCACGCAGATGCGGTTCCCGCTCCCGCCGAGCGGCGAGCAAGATTTTTCGTGCATCCACATCGGTGTAGCCGAGCCGTTTCATCCGTGGATTACGCTTCGGGCTGTAGGCGACCCCACTCGTCGGGTCCGCATCGACCCTCTTGTTGGCCGCGCCAAACCGAAAGATTGTTTTCATCATGTTCAAGTTCTTTTTCACGGTCCCGGCGCTGAGGTTAGACTTGATGAGTGTTTCTTTCCAAGCAATGAAGCGCTCGTTCGTGAGTTCGTGGGCCTGGGCGGCATTTAACCTCACAGCCAACAACACCTGTTCGTGGCCGAGAAACTTGGCGAGCTTCCCGGCGATATGCTCTACCTCGTACACGGATTTACGGCGGATGTGCTTCCGTTCAGCCGCTCAGGAATCGATCAGTTGTTGGAACGAGCACGGGAGCGTGAGCGGGGCCGGTGGCGGTACAGGCACCGTCCGCGCAGGCGGCCCGGATGTCGTCGTTGATCGTTCACCGATCGTCTGGGCGATCTGGCAAGGGTCCGCGTCCTGGGCATGAATCGCGCCCATGATCCGAGCGACCGCTCTCTCGCGCTCGTCGATCTCCCCAAGGAAGCCGCCGAGACACTGATGGTGCAGAACCCGACATTGGCGAAGGAGGCGTGACATCGCATCGGCGTTGCGCAGTAGACGCTTTGTTCGGTTCACCTCTGCCAACAGAGATTCCACCCTGGCCCGCGTCGGGGTTGGCCGTAATTCCGCAGGAATCGGAAAGAACCAGACGCGAGGGAAAGCGATAAAGCGCCGTACTGACCGCGAGAGATCGTCCTCGCCAGCCGATGCCCATTCATGAGGATCGAGCGGTTGGCTGCCGCCGCACCGGTCGATCCAACGCTTGATCGGCTCGCCCTGAAACCATTCCCACCAGCCGAGGGCCAATGCCTCGATCTCATCGTCTCCGATCGGCGGCCAGTTCCCTCGTTGGGCGAGTTGGATGACCCGGTTCGTCTCCTCAATGTGCGGGATCGCGAGCCGGTCGGCCTCGGCCCTATTCCGGGCCGGAAGCGTCTCGACCCACTCACTTTGACCGATCAGGTCGCGAAGCTGGTCAGGAATGCGGCGGCGGAACCGCCAGCATCGTTTCGTCTTGTGCCACTGAACATACGGTTGCTCCGAAGCCATCGGTGTACCCTCCGGTGTCCCCGAGCGTGTACCTGTAACCCGCTAGTCAGGCTTCGGTATTTTGATTTCAAAGGCTTAAGAAAATCTTGGCGTCCCCTACCGAATTCGAACCGGTGTTGCCGCTGTGATAGAGTTGCAGAATAACGTCCATGGATGCCGGTGGACGTCCGGAAATGGGCTGAATTGCTAGTTTTTTGGATTCGGCGTCCATGATCGTCCGCGTTGATCCGCTCACATGTTTGTGACAAATTTGTGAGAAGATGTAGCCTAGGGGGATGCCATGCCGCGCACCGTCCCCAATCCGAAGCTCGACAGCCGCTCGGCCCGCGCCAAGCTGCCGGCGCGCGCCGCGATCTATTGGGCATCCCTCGCGCCCGGTTGCGCGCTCGGCTACCGCAAGGGGCCGAAGGGCGGCGTCTGGATCGCCAAGCTGGTGCGCGGCGGCTTGCGTCAGCAGAAGGTGCTCGGTCCGGCGGACGACGCCCTTGATGCCGACGGCGTGCTGGCGATCGGCTACGCCGATGCCCAGCGGCGAGCCCGCGAGTGGTTTGAAGCGATTACACAGCCTACCGCTGTCGCCACCGGGCCGTATACGGTTGCCGATGCGGCGCGCGATTATCTCCAATGGTTCGGCGCCAGCGGCAAGAAGTCGATCAAGGAGACGGAAGCGAGCGTCAGCGCGTTCATCCTGTCGCAGCTCGGTGCCGATGAGGTCAAGGAGCTCACCGCGGTACGGCTGCGGCAATGGCATGCCGGCATCGCGGCGGCACCACCGCGGCTGCGGACGCGCCCGGGAGAGAAGCAGAATGTCCGCGACACCGCGGATGATCCCGAAGCCTTGCGTCGGCGCCGCGCCAGCGCCAATCGCATCTTGACGGTGCTTAAGGCCGCGCTCAACCACGCCTGGCGCGAGGGCAAAGTGCCGTCGGATGAAGCATGGCGACGAGTCGCGCCGTTCCGCGAGGTCGAGGTAGCCCGGGTCCGCTATTTGAACCGCGATGAATGCCGCCGGTTGGTCAACGCCAGCCAGCAGCCATTGCGGACGATCGTCCGCGCCGCGCTGCTGACCGGCGCCCGATATTCGGAACTAGCGCGGATGACTGTCGTCGATTACCACCGCGACAGCGGCACGCTGCTGGTGCGCACGTCGAAAGCCGGCAAGCTGCGGCACATCGAACTGACCGCCGAGGGTCTCGAATTTTTTGAGCAAATCACCGCGGGCCGGACTGGCTCGGAGCCGCTGTTTCATCGCGACGGCGCGTGCTGGGGCAAGTCGCATCAGCAACGCCCGCTGGTCGAAGCGTGCCGAACCGCCAATATCACTCCGGCAGCCTCATTTCATACCCTGCGCCACACCTACGCTTCTCTGATGGTCATGGATGGCGTGCCGCTGATGGTCGTCGCGCGCAATCTCGGCCATGCCGATACCCGAATGGTCGAGAAGCATTATGGACATCTCGCGACAAGCTACATCCGCCAGGCGATCCGCGCCGCCAAGCCGCTGGGGATTGGCGAGCCGCAGAACATCGTACCACTTGCTGGTGCGCGGTGACGAGCCGGACGAGGAATCGTCGCCCAGACCGACAGAGTCAGAGTTCACCCTCCTGCATTGTTTTCGCGAGGCTTTTCTCCCAATTGGCGCCAAAAAGCAAACGGCGGCGCATCAAGTGGTCAACGCCCGGTTTCCAAACGATTTTACCGCCGCGCCAAGCCCCCGACCGGCAGCCGCCAGACGCAGCCGGTAACTCTTGTCGCCAGCGGCGATTAACGTGCGGCCCCACAGCGCGATCATCGGCCAGACCCACTCCACCGCCGCCGGATCGCCCGAGGCCATGACGGACAAGGTGCCGGCCCGAGCGCCGCACAAACGGCACGCCGACCGTGCAGGTGTTGACCAGCAGCTTCGGGAGGCCGCATGAACCGAGAATCAACCCATGTTGCGCGAGGCACGGCGAAGGACGCTACGGCCGTCCGCTGTCGGTTCGGTCAGCGGTCGTTCGCCGGAGCGTCCAGCCGCGACAGCCTTCCGCCGAATTCCGGACGCTCGCCGGGCCGCGAGCAGCGGGCCAGAGTCGAATCGCGACACATAGGATTAGGTAGTTTCCGAACCTACGCGTGAGTAGTTCCCGCAGCTAATCTTGGGTTTCGTCCGAGGCAGCCTATTCACGTCGGCGAAAGGGGGGCGCATGAGAGGAAGCCGGCTATGCCGTCGTGTGTGCGCAATCGCCTTGTTGCTCTCCGTACCGGACCTCGCCATAGGCGCTCCAGGCGGGCCACAACCAGTGGCAAGCCCGCTGAGCCGGCTGGCGGCCGATGCCCAGCGGGGCGTGGGGCTTTTCCGAGCTAATTGCAGCATTTGCCACGCCCAATAAGACCGACCGCGATGACATTATCGCATATCCGGAACTCGCGTTTCAGTAGCTACCTCTCTTACTTGCAATCTCAGGGGTTGCCAATCAACTCACGGTAAATCGGCTTTCTGGGGCAGACGTCAAGGGGAAAGCATGTCTAGCGACAACTCACCTGAAACGGCTTCGAGAGTCACCTCCATCGGGCATGCAATGCTCGCGATCGCCCTGATTCTCGCGGCGGTAATGATGTGCATGGCGGGCGCGCGGCGGGCAGAAGCGCTGCCGGCTTATGCGCGTCAGACCGGACAGCAATGCGCCGCTTGCCATAATGGTTTTCCGGAGCTGACGCCCTACGGCCGCGAGTTCAAGCTCAACGGCTATACTTTCGGCGCTGGCGACGTCGGCACGTCTGGCATTCCTGAACTGCCGCTCTCGGTAATGACCTATGGCTCCTTTACCCACACGCAGGCTCCGCAGCCGGGCGGCGCCGCACCGCATTTTGGCCCCAACGACAATTTCGCTGTCGATCAAACGAGTCTGTTCTACGGCGGCGCCATAGCGGGCAATCTCGGCGCCTTCGCTCAGATGACTTTCGACGGGATCGGGCGCGTTCTGAGTTTGGACAATACGGATATTCGCTATGCGCGGACGGCAAACCTTCTCCATGCCGAAACGGTATTGGGTGTAAGCCTCAATAACAATCCTACCGTCCAGGATGTCTGGAACACGACACCGGCTTGGCGCTTTCCTTATCTCGCGTCGGGTCTTGCGCCATCGCCGGCGGCCGCGACCATGATCGAGGGCGGCTTTGCCCAACAGGTTGTCGGCCTGACGACCTACGCCTATTGGAATCGGCTCATCTATCTGGAGGTCGGGGGCTACCGCAGCCTGTCGCCGAAAACGCAATCGCTGTTGGGGGTCAATTCAGCGACCAATAATGTCATCGATGGCATCGCGCCCTATTGGCGGCTCGCGGTCCTGCACGATTGGGACCGTAACT
This sequence comes from uncultured Alphaproteobacteria bacterium, assembly GCA_963746885.1. Lineage (GTDB taxonomy): Bacteria > Pseudomonadota > Alphaproteobacteria > ATCC43930 > CGMCC-115725 > DATARH01. The sequence goes on along the minus strand of CAVVDM010000018.1, from coordinate 298,852 downwards.
CACTCGAGGCGGGCGTGTTCGGCATGACCGCAAGCGTCACGCCGCAGCGACAATATGGCTTTGGCGCAGATCGATTGACCGACGTCGGCCTCGACGCGCAATACGAATTTCTTGCGGATCGGGACAGCTTTTCGGTTCAGGGGAGCGTGATTTTCGAGAATCAGGCTTTGAATGCGAGCGCAAACCCAGCTTTGGGCTTCGCATCGAACGGTCATAATGTCCTGCGCAGTTTCAATGCGAAGGCCACCTATTATTACGACCAGACTTATGGTGTCACGCTTGGCGTGTCACGCGTCGAAGGCACGCCGGACGCGACGCTCTATGCCGGCGATCCAGGCAATAGCCCCAATTCGACCGCTCTGATCGGCGAGCTCAACTACATTCCATTCAATTATGGCGGTCCGAATTTTTGGCCCTGGCTCAACCTTAAGCTCGGCATCCAATACATCTATTACCCGGAATTCAATGGCATGACCGGCCACGCAGCCGCCGCCAACAACACCCTGTTTGCTTTTGCATGGCTCGCTTTCTGACAATCGCAGCGAGAGGCTCGTGACAATCACCTTGCCTACGGCACCCGAGGGCAGAAGTCGCATCATCTTGGCTGCGTTCGTCGGCAGCGCGGTCCGCGTCGCGGCCGTTATAGCCGTGCTTGTCGCTGTGTCTGGGTGTGCCGGCAATGGGCAGCCCGGCGCCAGATCCGGCGCCGCATCTCAAGAAGCCCCTGTGACCCAGGAACAGGTCGCGGACGCGGTGCATGTCTGCTCTACCTGCCACGGGTTCGGTGGCAGGAGCATATCGCCCACCTTCCCGCGGCTGGCCGGCCAGCAGACGGACTATCTCATCGCGCAACTCAACGCCTTCCGCGACCGGACTCGCGCCGATCCGCATGCCCGGACCTACATGTTGGGCATGGCGGCGCATTTGAGCGACCCGATGATCGCGGCGATCGCAGCCTACTACGCTGGACAAAGCCCGGTGTCCGGTACCGCGCAGGAACCGACCGACGTGGCAGCGGGAAAGGAACTCTACCAGCAAGGCGTTCGCGACAAGGTCCTGCCCTGCATGGCCTGCCACGGTGGCGAGGGGGAAGGCACGGGCATGACGCCACGCCTCGCCGGGCAGCATCGCCTGTCCCTGGCGCGCCAGCTCAGCTATTTCGCGACGAACAAGCGGACCGGTGGGCTGATGCCCGAAGAGTCGGTGAACCTGACCGAGCGCCAGATCACCGAAGTTTCGGCCTACCTCGCTAATCGATCCGCGGGCAAGCCCAGTACCGCGGCTCGGATGGGGCCGGTGACCCGGGAGCAGGTCGCGGACACGGCACGGGTCTGCTCGGCCTGCCATGAATTTGGCGACGCGAACGTTGTGCCCGTTTTCACCTTCCCGCGGCTGGCCGGCCAGCAGAAGGACTACCTCGTCGCGCAACTCAAGGCCTTCCGCGACAAGAGCCGCGGCGATCCACGCGCCCGTGCTTTCATGTGGGACAGGGCGGCCAGCCTCGATAACCCGATGATCGAGCGTCTCGCGGCCTATTATGCCGCACAAACACCGCTGGCCGGCTTCGCGCAGAATGCGACCGACGTGGCAGCGGGACAGCGGCTCTACCAGCAAGGCGTTCCCGACAAGGTCCTGCCGTGCATGGCCTGCCACGGTGGCGAGGGGGAGGGGGTCGGCATGACGCCACGCCTTGCCGGGCAGCATCGCCTGTCCCTGGCGCGCCAGCTCAGCTATTTCGCGACGAACAAGCGGACCGGTGGGCTGATGCCCGAAGAGTTGGTGAACCTGAGCGAGCGCCAGATCACCGAAGTTTCGGCTTATCTCGCTAACCGATCCGCGGGCAAGCCCAGCACCGCGGCTCGGACGGGTCCTGTGACCCGGGAGCAGGTCGAGGCCACGGCGCGTGTCTGCTCGTCCTGCCATGAATTCGGCGGTGCGAACGTTGTGCCCGTTTTCACCTTCCCGCGGCTGGCCGGCCAGCAGGGGGACTACCTCATCGCGCAGCTCAAGGCCTTCCGCGACAGGACTCGCGCCGATCCACGCGCCCGCGCTGACATGTGGGACAGGGCGGCGCATTTGAGCGATGCCATGATCGATGGCCTCGCGGCCTATTATGCCGCACAAACACCGCTGCCCGGCTTCGCGCAGGATGCGACCGACGTGGCAGCGGGAAAGCGGCTCTACCAGCAAGGCGTTCCCGACAAGGTCCTGCCGTGCATGGCCTGCCACGGTGGCGAGGGGGAAGGCACGGGCATCGCACCGCGGCTCGCGGGGCAGCATCGCCTGTCCCTGGAGCGCCAGCTCAGCTATTTCGCGACGAACAAGCGGACCGGCGGGCTGATGCCCGAAGAGTTGGTGAACCTGAGCGAGCGCCAGATCACTGACGTTTCGGCTTATCTCGCTAACCGATCCGCGGGCAAGCCCAGCACCGCGGCTCGGACGGGTCCTGTGACCCGGGAGCAGGTCGAGGCCACGGCGCGTGTCTGCTCGTCCTGCCATGAATTCGGCGGTGCGAACGTTGTGCCCGTTTTCACCTTCCCGCGGCTGGCCGGCCAGCAGGGGGACTACCTCATCGCGCAGCTCAAGGCCTTCCGCGACAAGAACTCGCGCCGATCCACGCGCCCGCGCTGACATGTGGGACAGGGCGGCGCATTTGAGCGATGCCATGATCGATGGCCTCGCGGCCTATTATGCCGCACAAACACCGCTGCCCGGCTTCGCGCAGGATGCGACCGACGTGGCAGCGGGAAAGCGGCTCTACCAGCAAGGCGTTCCCGACAAGGTACTGCCGTGCATGGCCTGCCACGGTGCTGAGGGGGAAGGCACGGGCATTGCACCGCGGCTCGCCGGGCAGCATCGCCTGTCGCTGGCGCGCCAGCTTAGCTATTTTGCGACGAACAAGCGGACCGGTGGCCTGATGCCCGAAGAGTCGGTGAACCTGACGGAGCGCCAGATCACCGAAGTCTCGGCCTACCTCGCCGCTCGATCCGAGGGCAAGCCCAGTACCGCAGCCCAAGAGGGTCCTGTGACCCGGGAGCAGGTTGAGGCCACGGCGCGTGTCTGCTCGGCCTGCCATGAATTTGGCGGCGCGAACGTTGTGCCCGTTTTCACCTTCCCGCGGCTGGCCGGCCAGCAGAAGGACTACCTCATCACCCAACTCAAGGCCTTCCGCGACAAGACCCGCGCCGATCCTCGCGCCCGCGCTGACATGTGGGACAGAGCGGCGCATTTGAGCGATGCCATGATCGTGGCGCTTGCAGGGTACTATTCAGCCGAGCCCCCGGTCGCCGGTAAGGCCGACACATCGCCGGAGATCGCCGCCGGCGCAAAGATATTCGCGGAAGGTATTCCAACCCAGAACGCGCCCGCCTGCGCGGGCTGCCATGGGGACAAGGGCCAAGGCAGCGGCCCGATCCCGCGTCTGGCGGGGCAGCATCGCTTGGCCCTGGAGCGTCAGCTTGGCTATTTTGCCTCCAAGGCGCGGGCTAGTGCGATCATGCACCAGGAAACGAACGGTCTGACCCCCGGACAGATGAGGGCGGTCAGCGCCTTTCTCGCGACGCAGTAGGCTTCTGTCACGTCCCAGCCGCCGCGTCTCGATGGCGTCGAACCGACTTCCGCGCTGCTGGCGGCCCGCGATGAGCGCAGGCGGGACGAGTAGATTCCGAATCTACCGTCCCACGTAAATTTTTATCAGGCTCGTTGACCATGATGATAGCAGTCAAATTCCTGGCGCTGATCGGCGTGCTGGCGATCGTCGCGGGCCTTGGCGCAGCGACCTTTTTCTTTGGCGGGTTCTTTGACGTCGCGGCCAGCGACCCGGATCCCGCTTTCGTAAACTGGTCGCTCATCCAGGTACGCAAGGCCTCGATCGCGCGGCACGCGAGCGATCGACCGCCGGCGGGGTTGTTTGACGATCCGGCAATGGTGACGGCCGGCGGACTTGCCTACACCAAGGCGGGCTGCACCTATTGTCACGGCGAGCCCGGCGTGGAACCGGCCACATTCTCCGAGGGGCTCAACCCACCACCCGACCTCAGAGCAGTGGTCACTGATCTACGGCCCGGGGAGATATTCTGGGTTATCAAGAACGGCATCAAGATGAGCGCAATGCCAAGCTTCGGCGGCAATAATCCACCGATGCGCGACAAGAACATCTGGGCCATTGTCGCCTTTCTGAAAAAGCTATCAAGCGTTTCAGACAAAAACTTCAAGGCATGGAGCACGGCTCCACCCGGGAAATATCAGGCGCCTGGTTGCGGACCAGGTGTCGCGAAGGGCTGTGGACCAGGTCGGGGATGACTCAGTCTGGGACACGTCGGCCGATTCCGTAGGATCACGTTATCCCTCTTGGCCCGGCCGGGTTTGATGGCCGCGCCAATCCAGCGCAAGCCGGATATATGACCGGCCGCCCTCCCTCTTCCCCGTTCGGAGCTGGCCGTGGCCGAGCTCGCCGGCTCGGCATCACCCTCGCCAGCTGACCCGGCAAACGTCCCGCGTCGTACAAAGATAGGATCGGGGTAGGTCCGGAACGGGGCATGAAGGGCAGGATGGACCCGCCGCCCAACCCGAGCGCCGGCTGTGGGTTCAGCAAGCAGACCCTCGCCGGGATCGGCAGCAAGGAGGAAGATGCGCCGATAGGGCCGGTCGCGGGGCCACGATCGAGCCGCTGCGAGGTCCGACGCATAGCCGTCATCCGGCTTGCTCGGCGGTCTTGGCCTAGAGGGGCTCGGGGCCGGTCGGAGCAGCCGCCGATCCTCTGGGACGAATCCCCTGCGAGCAGACCGAGACCCGCGAGGCTCTCGACCGGCAGACCGCGACTGCGGAGGTCTTACAGGTCATCAATTCGTCGCCCGGCAACCTCGCGCCGGTGTTCGACGCGATGCTGGAAAAGGCGATGCGGCTGTGCGGCGCGGCATTCGGCGAGTTGCACTCGTATGACGGCGAGCGTTGGCGCGCTGAGGCGACGATAGGCCTTCCCGACGCCTATGCGGAGTACTACAGAACCGGCCAGCAGATAACCGCCCAGCAGCAGGGACGGGAGCCCGACGGAGCGCCCGGTGATTCGCTCGGCGCGCGGGCAGTTGCAGGTGAGCGGGTTATCCACATCGCCGACCTCCGAGCCACGGGTTCTTACCGGACGAATATCGGCCGGAGTTATATCGGCGTGACGCGCGCGATGGTCGATCTCGGCGGCGCGCGCACGGCTCTGGGCATCACGCTGCGCAAGGATGGCGTACTGCTGGGCGGGATCGTGATTTATCGTCAGGAGGTGCGACCGTTCGCCGACAAGCAGATCGCGCTATTGCAGAATTTCGCCGCCCAGGCGGTGATCGCGAAGGAGAACGCGCGGCTCATCACCGAGACGCGCGAGGCCTTGGAGCAGCAGACCGCGACGGCCGAGGTCCTGACGGTCATCAATTCGTCGCCCGGCGACCTCGCGCCGGTTTTCGACGAGATTCTCGCGAAGGGTATGCAACTGTGCGGGGCGGCTTTCGGCGAACTGCATACCTATGACGGCGAACGCTTCTCCACTGCGGCCCTGCGGGGCGTGCCTATGGCTTACGCCGAGGTCAGATCCAAGGAGTCGCTGTCATCTAGGCCAGGAAGCGGCAGCGGCAGAGTCCTGGAGACAAAACGCCCCGTTCATATCGCGGATCTGATGGCCGAAGAGGTCTACCAGGCAGGCCTCGCCAGCCGTCGCGCGGCGGTTGATCTCGGTGGAGCGCGCACGGCCCTCGCCGTGCCGCTTCTCAAAGAGGATACGGTCGTCGGCCTTATCATGATCTATCGCCAGGAGGTTCGGCCGTTCTCGGACAAACAGATCGCACTGCTGGAGAGTTTCGCGGCGCAGGCGGTGATCGCGATGGAGAACGCGCGGCTGCTCGGCGAGTTGCAGGCGCGCACTGACGACCTGCAGGAGTCGCTCGAATACCAGACCGCGACCAGCAACGTGCTGCAGGTCATCAGCCGCTCGACTTTCGACCTGCAGCCGGTGCTCGACACGCTGGTCGAGACGGCGGCGCGGCTTTGCGGCTCGGAGTTTAGCCACATCACGATCGGCACGGGTGAAATCTATCGCGTCGCGGCGACGTTCGCATGGTCGCCGGATGTCGACGCCAAGGTGCGGGGCCTGACCTTCACGCCGGGACGCGGGACGGTGGTCGGCCGGGTGCTCCTCGGTGGGCAGGTGGTGCACCTTGAGGACACTGCCGACGACCCGGAATATGCTAGGCGCGAATTTGTGAGGCTCGGCATCGTCCGCACTCAGCTCGGGGTGCCGTTGCTGCGCGAGGGCTCGCCGTTCGGCGTCATCATCCTTGTGCGGTCTCGGGTCGAACCGTTCACTGAGCGGCAGATCGAGTTGGTGCGCACGTTCGCCGACCAGGCGGTCATCGCGATCGAGAACGCGCGGCTCCTGACAGAGCTGCGCGAAAGCCTCGAACAGCAGCAGGCGGCGATCGCCGAGGTGCTCGGCGTCATCAACGCCAACCCCGGCAATCTCCAGCCGGTGTTCGATGCAATGCTGGAAAAGGGGATGCGTCTGTGCGAGGCAGCATTCGGCGGCATGTACAGCGCAGACGGCGAATGGGCCCGGGTTGTCGCGTTTCTCGACGTGCCGCAGCCGCTCGTCGAATACCTCAAGCGCGAGCCGCCGCGACTGAGGACTTTGCTCGGCCCGGCCTTGCTCAATGGTTCGGTCGTGAACATCGCCGACTTGGCGGCGACAGAAGCGTATCAGCGCGGGGTTCCCTTGGCCGTCGCTGGGGTCGAACTTGGCGGCATTCGGTCCTGGCTGGGCGTGCCGCTGGTCAAGGACGGGGCGGTCGTTGGGCTGTTCGCGGTCTACCGTCAGGAGGTTCGGCCGTTCACCGACAAGCAGGTTGCGCTGTTGCAGAACTTCGCGGCGCAGGCGGTGATCGCGATGGAGAACGCCCGCCTGCTCGCGGAATTGCAGCAGCGCACCCGCGACCTCGAAGAATCGCTCGAATACCAGACCGCGACCAGTGACGTGCTCAAGGTCATCAGCCGCTCGACCTTCGACCTGCAGCCGGTGCTCGACACTCTATGTGAGACTGCTGCGCGGCTGTGCAGCGCCAAAGGCGCGGCGATCGCGATCCGCCAGGGCGACGTTTATCGCTATGTCGCGGATTCGTCGAACACCCCGGAATGGGCCGCCGCGCTGCGAAAGCTGGATTTCAGGCCGGGGCGCGGCAGCGTCGCCGGTCGGGTCTTGCTGGAGCGTCAGGTGGTCCAGATCGAGGACGTGGCGGCCGACCCGGAATTCAGCGTGCCCGGCGTCGTTGCCCTCGGGCGGTTACGCACGATTTTCGGCGTGCCGCTGCTGCGCGAAGGCGAGCCGATCGGCGTCATCACCCTGGCACGGTGGCACGTCGAACCGTTCACCGAGCGGCAGATCGAGCTGGTCCGCACCTTTGCCGACCAGGCGGTGATCGCGATCGAGAACACGCGGCTGCTGACCGAACTGCAGCGAGCGCACCGACGCGCTGATGCGCTCGGTCGCGGAGTTGCAGGCGCTGGAAGAGGTGTTGCGGGCGGTCAATTCGTCGCTCGACCTCGATACCGTGCTGGCGACGATCATCAGCCGCGCCGTCGAGCTGTCGCAGGCCGACGAGGGCACGATCTACGAATTCGACGAGGTCAACGAGGTGTTTCTGCCGAAATCCGCCTTTGGCATGAGTGCCGAGCGGATGGCGGTGCTGCGCGAGCGCCGGATCAGGCTCGGCGAGACCCATCTCGGCCGTGCCGCGGTGGCACGCGCGCCGGTGCATGTCGACGACGTGCAGCAGGACCCAACGCTGACCACCACCCGCGTCGGCGGCCTCCTGGAGGGCATCCACGCAGTGCTGGCGGTGCCGCTGTTGCGCGAGGACAAGGTGGTTGGCGGGATGGTGATCCGCCGCCGCCGGGCCGGCGGCTTCGCCCCGACGATCCCGACGCTGTTGCAGACTTTCGCCGGCCAGGCGGTGCTGGCGATCGAGAATGCCGGGCTGTTCGAGGCGGCGAGCCGCGCCCGCGCCGAGGCCGAGGCAGCGCTCGCCGACCTGCACCGCGCGCAGGACCGGCTGATCCAGTCGGAGAAGATGGCCTCATTGGGCCAGCTCACCGCTGGGATCGCCCACGAGATCAAGAACCCCTTGAACTTCGTCAACAATTTCGCCGGGCTCTCGGTCGAACTGCTCGACGAGCTGAAGGAGGCGGCGGCAGAGGCGATCGCCGCGCTCGACGCCGACAAGCGCGCCGACATTGCCGAAACGATCGACATGCTGACCGGCAACCTGGAGAAGATCGCCGAGCACGGGCGGCGTGCCGACAACATCGTCAAGAGCATGCTGGAGCACTCGCGCGGAGTGACCGGCGAGCGCCGCGCAGTCGATCTCAACGCACTGGTCGACGAGGCGCTCAACCTCGCCTATCACGGCGCCCGCGCCCAGGATTCGAGCTTCAACATCACCTTGGAGCGCGACTACGCTCCCGCGCTCGCCCCGATCGAGCTGGCGCCGCAGGAGATGACCCGCGTCTTCCTCAACCTGTTCGGCAACGGCTTCTACGCCGCCGACAAGCGGGCGAAGGCGAACGGCGGCGCCGACTATCGCCCGACCCTGTCGATTGCCACAAGCGAGCGCGCAGACGCCGTCGAGATCCGGGTGCGCGACAACGGCACCGGCATCCCGCCCGATGTCCGCGACAAGCTGTTCCAGCCGTTCTTCACGACCAAGCCGACCGGCGAAGGCACCGGATTGGGCCTATCGATCAGCTACGATATCGTCACCCAGCAACATGGCGGCACGATCAGCGTCGACAGCGAAGTCGGAGGGTTCACCGAGTTCACGATACGGCTGCCGCGTCATAACAGTCCCTCGGTCAGCGGAAGTGCGGCGGCATGACCGTCAGCATTCTGGTCGTCGATGACGAGGCCGATGTCGCCGAGCTGTTCCGGCAGCGTTTCCGGCGTGAGGCACGGCAGGGTACCTACGTGCTCCACTTTGCCCACTCGGGCGACGAGGCGCTAGCGCTGCTCAAAGGCGAGATCGAGCCGGAGCTGCTCGCGGTCTGTCCGACGTCAACATGCCGGGGATGGACGGATTGACGTTGCTGGAGCGCATCAAAGGACGCTTCCCTGAGATACCGGTGATGATGGTGACCGCCTATGGCGACGACGAGCGCCGGCGCCGGGCAAGCGCGCTCGGTGCGGCCGAGTTCCTCACCAAGCCGGTCGACGATCATCAGCCGCGCGGTCGAGCTGTCGCAGGCCGACGAGGGCACGATCTACGAATTTGACGAAACCGAGCAGGTCTTCGTGCCGAAATCGGCTTTCGGCATGAGCGCCGCGCGGCTGGCGGCGCTGCGCGAGCGCCGGGTCAGGCTCGGCGAGACACATCTCGGCCGCGCCGCGGTCGCGCGCGCGCGCCGGTGCATGTCGACGACGTGCAACAGGACCCGACGCTCCCCGGCGCACTGGCCGGCGGCATCGCCCGACCCTGTCGGTTGCCACTTGCGAGCGCGCAGACGCCGTCGAGATTCGGGTGCGCGACAACGGCACCGGCATCCCGCCCGATGTCGCCGAGCTGTTCCGCCAGCGTTTCCGGCGTGAGGTTCGGCAAGGGACCTACGCCATGCATTTCGCCAACTCAGGCGAGGAGGCGCTCGACAAGCTCGGCACCGGGATCGAGCCGGAGCTGATCGTCATCCTGTCGGACATCAACATGCCGGGGATGGACGAACTGACGTTGCTCGGGCAGATCAAGCAGCGCTTTCCCGATCTGCAGGTGATGATGGTGACCGCCTATGGCGACGACGAGCGCCGGCGGCGAGCCGAGGCGCTGGGCGCGACCGAGTTTCTGATGAAGCCAGTCGACTTCGACGGCCTGAAGCAACAACTGCTACACCTCCCCGGCGCTGCGGATTGAGGGAGTCGCCGTCCGGCTGCTTGCGGCTTGATCCCATCGGTCCCCGGAGCCGCGGCGAATGTCGCAAAAGGGGCAATCCTCCCCTGCTTGACCCGCTTGCTCGAATGGCGGGTCGCAGCCTTTTTCCGGACGATCCCGTGTTCGGCAGAATTCTGCCGGCGCACCGGTGGTCCGATCGTAGTTGGCGGGGAGTGGCGGCCCCACCGAGCGGCGGGACCGCAGCAGTCAATCAGAGTTCGACCTGCTCGGCGATGCTGAGAGCGTCGTCGACCTCGATCCCGAGATAGCGAACAGTGCTCTCCAGCTTCGTGTGCCCCAACAACAGCTGGACCGCCCGCAGATTGCCGGTTTTTCGATAGATCTGGGCCGCCTTTGTCCGGCGCATCGAGTGGGTGCCATAGGCCGAGTTGTCGAGCCCGGCGCTCTCGACCCAAGCATGCACGATCCGCGCGTATTGGCGCGTCGAGAGGTGCGCCTGCGTTCGCAAGCGGCTCGGGAAAAGATAGCGCCCGTTCCTGAGATCGACTTCGGACAGCCAGTCGCGGATCGAGGACCGCGTCTGCTCTGTGATCTCGAACTGGACAGGTCTTCCGGTCTTTTGCTGGATCACCGTCCCGCGGTCCCGCACCCTGCCGCCGGCGCACACGTCCTCGACTTGTAGAGAGACGAGATCGCAGCCGCGCAGCTTGCTGTCGATCGCGAGATTGAACAAAGCGAGGTCGCGCTTTCGCCCCTCAAGCTGAAGCCGGACCCGGATTGACCAGACCTCCTTCGGCTTGAGCGGGCGCTTCTGGCCAATCAGGCGCCCCTTGTTCCAAGACGCCTTCGCAAAGCCCACAAAGGTCGGGATCGTATTGTCCAGGGTCGCCTCCTCGATCCCGACCACCCTCCCAGCGCACGCCGACAACGGCGGCGATCCAATCTAGCCGAGCGGTGGCTTTTCGCTTCCTTTGCAGACGATTGCGCTCACCGCGCCACTGTGGCGAGACGCGCCGGTTCCGGTCCTTCGCGGGACCCGGCCGGCGCGTGCTGTGCGATCAGAACCAAGACCGTATCATTGAGTCGCCCGGCCTCGACAGCGTCGTTGATTCAGATCAAAGCCAAGGAAGCGGGCTTGTGGGCATTGGTGTTAAATCGCTGGAATGGTCGATAGGGAGAGTAGTGAATGAAATAGCTGAGCTTGGCTGCGGGTATCTTGTTTGCGGTATTGGCACAGCCGGTAATGGCTCAGGAACGCCTCATCGAGGGTCTAGAGATTGCGCGCGCGTGCGCGAGCGACGTCGTCCATCTCTGTGCCGGGATAATTCCCGGTGACGGCCGGGTCAAAGCCTGCGTCAAGGAGCATTCGGCGCAGCTGTCGTCGTCCTGTCACGATGCCATCGCTAAGGAGCTTTCAGCCCCGGTTCCGCAGGATGGCGCGAACGCCACCGGTAAGCGTTTCGCAAATCTGAACAATTACCGCTACTGCGAGGTTTTCCTGATCGGCGGTAACCCGTTTGACCTTGAGGGTGCCGTCTATAACACAACCGACTTGAATAATGCTGCCAATCAAAGGGACTCGTGCCCGGCTGCCACGTGGGCCAAGGTCGACGCCAAGGCTCTGAAGGACCAATATAAGGTGCTCGGCGTCTTCAAGAACGGTCCACGATTTTGGATGTACGATTGGATCGAGCTGCCCGTCGGGGCACAGCGCGACCTTAACGGCCTAGCGGCGCGGTGGTTCGCCCAGGTTAAACTCCCGGCCAATATCCAGGAGCGGGGATCGACATTTTACAAGCCGACCACCGTCGAACGCAAATCGAAGCAGGGATATGCGAAAGGCCAGACGGTCTTCATTCTCGACGATCCCAGCGGTACACCTTGGGTCTTGCAGGCGTACTCTCGCATTGTCGACCCGAACCTGACCTATGACGACCTCAAACAACTCGACAAGAAGCTTAAGCTCCCGGTCGGCTGGAAGTATCGGGTCAAGGTGCTGGACCGGGACCTGGAGGTCCACGCGATCAACGGGACGGCGCGGATTGTCCAGGACGATCTGGAGGGTACCTACAACGCGTGCTTCGAAAGCGATGGGCAAAAGGCTTGCACCTACCAGCCCTGAAGGCCACCAAAAGCCGGAACGGGATCGAAACAGGAGACCCTCATGAGTAAGTTCCGGGGGGCGTAAGTCAACGGCTGGAAAGGGGGTGCGCCGTGCGAAGGCGGCGCTTTCCATTGGGTGGAAGGCCCACCCGGCGAAATCGCCCCCGCCGGAAGCAACCGGAGCAGGCATGGAGGAGACGAAGTGTCTGAAGCCTTCGGATAGCGGGTCACGATTAGGTGACCGCGCGAGTGTGCAGGCGTTCCTGGATGGTCGCGGGCCGATTAACTTGACTTGCCGCGGATGGTAACCCAGCGTTGGCTGCCGCCGTTGGGGCTCGGGGTTTCCTGTGGCCCTTTAATGGCGAGGATCATCGAGACGCAGGCACTAGCGGAGGCCAAGGATGAGCAGGAATCTCGCCGTCTGTTTGCTGTGTTTCGCGGCCTTTTTTGCTCCGGCAGCCTATGCCCAGGGCGATCTCGCGGCGAAGGCGCAACAAGAGTTCAAGCCGGTCCCTATGGCGCCGCCCTCACTGCCAGGCAACCCGGCGACGTCCGCAAAGATCGAGCTCGGCACGATGCTGTATTTCGATCCGCGGCTGTCGGCGAGCCATGCGATCAGCTGCAACTCCTGCCACAATCTCGGGCTGGGCGGTGCCGACGCGGAGCCGACCTCGATCGGGCACCGCTGGCAGCACGGGGGCCGCAACGCCCCGACGGTTCTGAACGCCGTCTTTAACACGGCGCAGTTCTGGGACGGCCGCGCCAAGGACCTCGAACAACAGGCTGGCGGCCCCATCGTCAATCCGATCGAGATGGCGTCGCCCGAGCCGCACGTTGCCGAGCAACTGAAGGACATCGCGGGCTATCGCGACTATTTTGCCAAGGCCTTCCCGGGCGACGCCGATCCGATCACATTGGCCAATGTCCAGAAGGCCATCGCGGTCTTTGAGGCGACGCTGATTACGCCGAACGCGCCGTTTGACCGGTTTCTCGAAGGCAAGGCGGATGCGCTGACGCCGAAGCAGAAGGCGGGCCTGACGCTCTTCATGGACAAGGGCTGCGCTGCCTGCCACAACGGCATCAATGTCGGCGGCGGCATGTATGCGCCGTTCGGGGTCATCGAAAAGCCGGGAGGAGAATTGCTGCCGCCGGACGACAAGGGCCGCTTCATGGTCACGAAGACGCCGAGCGACGAGTACGTGTTTAAGGTCCCGACGCTGCGCAACATTGCGCTGACCGCACCCTATTTCCATACCGGTCAGGTCTGGGATTTGCGGCAGGCCGTCGCGGTGATGGGGACGAGCCAGCTCGGCGCCAAGCTCACCGACGACGAGACCGACAAGATCGTCGCCTTCCTCGACAGCCTGACCGGCGAGCAGCCGAAAGTGACCTACCCCATGCTGCCGCCGAGCGCCGCCGGCACGTCGCGGCCGCAGCCGTAACTGCGGCTTCTCGATCCTGGCCGGATGGCGCGCACCGCCGGGGCGACGCGGTCCGTTAGCTGTTCCATTTTGATTCAGGGAGATGGTTGATGGCTGATACCAGGTTTCCGCTCGTTCGTGTCTGGGACCCGTTCGTCCGGGTCGGCCACTGGGCGCTGGCGGTAGCGTTTGCCGTCGCGTATTTGACCGAAGACGATCTCCTCGGTGTCCATGTCTGGGCGGGATATGCCGTCGGCGCGATCGTGGTGCTGCGAGCGGCGTGGGGGGGCGTCGGTCCCCGATATGCCCGGTTTGCCGATTTCGTCCGCGGTCCCAACGAAATTTTCGCCTATCTGCGGGATTTGCTGCTGTTTCGCGCGCGGCGGTATCTCGGCCATAGCCCGGCCGGCGGCGCGATGGTCCTCGCGCTGCTTGTCTGTCTTGCCGGGAGCACAGCGACTGGCCTCGCTGTCTACGGCGCTGAAAAGCATGCAGGTCCTCTGCGAGGCTTGTTCGCCGGCGCGGCTGCCTTGCCGGCCGCGGACGGCGCTCGCGCGCGACCAGCGGGCCTCGAAGACGAAGAGAGCTGGCTCGAAGGGGCGCATGAGGTCTTTGCGAACCTGACGCTGCTGTTGGTGATCCTGCACGTGGGTGGCGTCCTGCTCGCCAGCATCGTGCATCGAGAAAATCTGATCCGGGCTATGATCACGGGCGACAAGCGCGCCGACGATCTGCTGGTCCCGCGATCGACAGGAACCGGTGTCTGACGATACGCTTTTCCCGATGGGTGGTGCGCAGCGGCTCGTCGCGAAGTTTCGTGCCCGGCTTCGCATCGGCGGCATAGAAACGGCGGCCGAGACCGCGGGTTCGGGCAGCAGGCGTTCGTCCGGGGCGGTGTTTGTCGCACGCGGCCTGTCGAAGACCTACCGCCTGAACTCCCGGCTCTCGTCCCGTCTCGTCGTGCTTCCAATCATTCTCTTTGCTCGTTTGATCTAGCGTTCGTCACAGCCCTTGATCTGAATCAAGGCGCATCCTGCCCGAATGGTCCAGTGAATTTCAATTCAAAGGCAGGAGGACGACATGCACGGCACGACTCGCGTGGTGGCGAGACCGAGGGCCGCGCGCGCATCGGTCGCGGCGATCGCCACATTCGCAACGAGTCTGGGCGTAACTAGTTTGGGTCTTGGCCCTGCCACTGCGAACGCTCAGGTCATAAGCTGGACGACGATCGTCAACAACGGCGACACCGTTCCCGGCACGAGCGGGAAGCTGTTCAACAGCTATAACCAGCCGTCGATCAACTCGAAGGGATTGGTCGTATTTAGGGCGCGCAGCACGGGGGGTGACGGAGGGGGAGGCGGCGGAGGCGGAGGCGGGAGTCGGGTCTCTGGAATTTTCGAGCGCGACATGTCGAAAAAGAATGCGCAGCCGGCCACCATACTCGACAACACCACTGCGGTGCCCGCTCCCAACAATACGGGCTCGATATTCACGGAATTTCCGTCGATCCCGCGGATCGACATACAAACGAGCGCAATCGCAACACGCGGGCAGGCGGAGCCTGTTTGGGAGTATACAGCAGCAGACGGGACCGACACGAGAGCAGGAACATCGGGAATTTATATGAACCTCGGCAAGGCGACGTCGATAACGGCGATGGCCCAACTCGGCGCGGTTCCGAATTTTTCGTATTGGCAGGTTCCCGGCGCGTCGCCCGGCACAAAGTTCGACCAGCTTCCTGGCGCGCCTTCGCCAGCCGGTCAAACGATTGTCTTTAAGGGCAACTGGACCGATGCCGGCGGTGCGGGGCAGACGGGCGTTTACTATCGAAACCTAACCGCGACCGGCGGCACGCTCCCGGTGTACCGTATCGCTGACACCAGCACGATCATTCCGGACCAGGGAGTGGGCGGGACCACGACATTCGGGTCGACCGCACCCCCGAGCGCGGTCAACCGACAAGCAGTTTTCGTAGGCCTGGACAATGAAGACGCCCCGACGATGGGGGGCATCTATATGGCCAACCTGGCGCCCAACCCGAAGCTGACGACCTTGGTGAAGATCGGCGATCCGGTTCCCGGTGTCGCCGGTGCCACCCTCGACAGGATCGGCGAAGCGCTCTCATTCAACGGCCGATACGTGTCGTTTTGGGGCGCATGGAATACAGACACCCAGTATCGGGAAATCACGTTGATCTGTCCGACCGACGGCAACCAGGATCTTATCGCCTATTGTAACGAGACGTATCCGGACGGGTTTACGACAACCGAACCGATCAACCAGGGCGTCTTTGTCACTGACACGGTCACGGGTCAAACGTTCATGGTGGCACAGACCGGCCGGGACCATTATGAGGATTTCCTGTATTGGGTGTTCTCCGGCCGTCCTCCCGGCACGGGTGACGGTGGCGAAGACTTCGAGCCGGCGCGTTGGCGTTCCTCGGCATTCTCCGCGATCTCCACCGCACCTCCCAGCTATTCAATTGCCTTCAAGGCGACCAAGGACGACCACGTGACTCAAGGCATCTATGCCGCGTTGGGCACAGACCTGTCGCTCGATGCCCATATGACCGTGGTCGATACCAACAGTTTTGCCGGAATGATCGATCCCAACGTTAATGCCCTCGGATCGGCTTCACCTTTGGTTGTTACCGCGGTGGGCATCGAACGGGATGGCTTCCGTAAGCAGCAGTTGGCGATCTCGCTCTCCATGGCAAACGAGGACGCGAGCGTGAGTTGGGCCGGCCTCTATCTGGCCCTTTGGGGTAATTCGAAGGGAAAACCGCAGTAGGACTCGCTTCACTTGCCCGCGGCCGAGACGGTCGGCCAGCCCATCGTCTCCGCCGTCGCGCGGCAGCTTCCCGCCGAGTTAGTGCTGAGGAGCTGCAGCAACTGCGCATAACGTTCTGCCCCGGCCGCGTTGGCGGCCCTCCCTTGGCGTAGTCGAGAGTCGGGGCCGCTCGCGATGAACCGAGGTAGGCTGCGTAACTCGATCCGATCTGCGCTGAGAATGTGAGCGAAGGCGATCGGCCCAATGCTATCCCTCCGGAAGCCGTCCGAGGCGGGTGAGCGAGCGCTTTCGCCCAATGTGGCGGCGCTCGGTTACGTCAGCATGCTGACCGCAATGTCGTCGGCGATGATCTACAGCCTCTTACCAGTATTTTTGGTTCAGGTACTGGGCATCAGCATCGCCTCGGTCGGCCTCATCGAAGGATCAGCGGAAGCGGCGAGCTCGCTCGTCAAGATCGCGTCGGGGGTGGCCAGTGACTGGATCGGGCGCCGCAAGCCGCTGGTGGTTTTGGGCTATACGCTCTCGGCGGTCATTAAGACGGTCTTCCCGGGTGCGGAGAATTGGCCCGCGGTATTCGCGGCGCGGGTCGTCGACCGGGTCGGCAAGGGAATACGTGACGCGCCGCGCGACGCATTCCTCACGGATCTCACGGCGACCCCAATCCGTGGCGCTGGCTTCGGTTTACGGTTAGCGCTCGCGATCGCCGGCTTTGTTGTCGGACCACTGATCGCGGTTGGCGTGATGCGCCTGAGCGGCGACGACTTCCGTCTCGTCTTCGGGCTTGCGTTGATCCCCGCCTATCTGTCGATCGTTCTGCTCGTCCTTGCGGTCAAGGAATTGCCCTTCAATCACGATCACCAACAACAAAGGCTTGTAATCGATTGGCGCGACCTCGCGGGTTTGCCCCGCTCCTTCTGGTGGATCGTCATTATCGCAAGTCTCTTGTCGCTGGCCCGGCTAAGTCAGGCGTTTCTGGTGCTGAAGGCGCACAAAGTTGGCGTGGACGCGGCCTTCGTGCCTTTGATCCTGGTCGTCATGCATCTCGTGTTTTCCGTGACGGCCTATCCGTTCGGCATCCTCGCTGACCGGGTCAATCGGCGGCGCCAGTTGTTCATCGGGGCCATCATCCTGGTGAGTGCCGAGTTGGCGCTGGCCAGCGCCGGAACGATCTGGTTGACGGTTGTCGGAGCCGCGCTTTGGGGCTTGCAACTCGGGGCAACGCAGGGGCTTTTGGGAGCGGCTATCGCCGATGCCGCGCCCGAGAACGCGCGAGGCACGGCGTTCGGGATTTACGATGTTGCCGTCGGCGTCGCGACATTTGTTGCCAGCGCCGGCGCCGGCGTTCTCTGGGCTGCTTCGGCGCCGGCACCTTTATCTCGGCTGCCGCGGCGCTGATGTTGCTGCTGCGACCATTGCAGCAGACCGAGGACATTCAGACCCGATGATTCGTGTCGTCCCCAGAAGTGTCTTGGTCTTGCTACGGCGGTCGCGGCGTAAACGATCACCGCCCGGGGCCACCCCCCCCCCCGTGCCGACAGGGGTCAAGGAACAGCAGCAATGGGGCAACACGGGAAGGCCGCACCGCCAAAGCCGGTGCCCGCTGTTCGCAGGTGAGCCGGCCTTCGGCAGGCGCCCGGGGACAAGGAGATACGCCGCAAGCGGTTTTCCCCGCTCGGCCCCGTACGATCCGTCATCGACGCCGCCGGCCGCCGCGTGATCGCGTCAGGCGAGATCGGCGGCGAATTGGGCTTTGAGGCGCGGCGCGGCGAAATCGACGAAGGCCCGGACTTTCAGCGGCACGAGGCCGCCGCCGAGATGGATGACGTTCACCGGCAGAGGCGGCGGCTCGAACTCTTCGAGCAGGATGTTGAGGCGGCCGTCTCGGACCGCGTCGGCGACGTGATAGGAATAGAGGCGGATAATTCCTGCCCCTGCGATCGCCGCGTCGAGCACCGCTTCGGCGGCGTCCACCATCAGACGCGAGCGCACCCGGACTGGCACGAGCGCACCGCTGACCGGGAAATTCCAGGCGTCTGGGCTGGAAAACCCCGCGAACGAGATGCAATCGTGCGCCGCGAGATCGCGCGGCGCGTTCGGGACGCCGCGGCGCGCGAGATAGGCCGGGCTGGCGCACACCACCGTGCGCACCGTGCCGATCTGCCGCGCCACCATGCTGCTGTCCGGCAGCGCGCCGATACGGATCCCGACATCGACATGCTCTTCCTGCAGGTTGATGACGCGATCAGCCAGGCGGAGGCGCAGCAGCACTTCCGGGTAGGCCTCGAGGAACGCCGCCGCAACCGGGACGACGTGGCGGCGGCCTAAAGCCAATGAAGCCGTCACGGCTAGCTCGCCGGTCGGCGAACGATACTCGCCGGCGGCGACGTGCTCCGCCTCGTCGAGCTGGTCGAGAATGCGGCGGCAGGCCTGGATGTAGGCTTCGCCGGAGTCGGTCAGCGTCAGGCGCCGCGTCGAACGGTTGAGCAGCCGCGTTCTCAAGTGCGCCTCCAGCTCGGAGACGCGGCGGCTGACCGTGGCCAGCGGTGTGCGCAGCTTGCGCGACGCCGCGGAAAGGCTGCCGGCCTCGACCACGGCCAACAGGGTCGACATAGCCTCGAGCCGGTCCATTGCGTCTTTCCATTCCTCGGAAAGATGAATTCCGATTTTAGCCGCTTCTTGTCGCATCGGTCATGGTTCATGTGGAGTGCGGATTGCCACGGAAGTCCTCCGAGACCAGGGAGGTTACGATGCTAAGCGCCGCCTTCGACCGAGTTGCCATCCCTGCCCCTGCAAAATTGCGGTCGCTGCCGAGCCTGAAGGCGATGACGCTTCTCGGCGCGGCGTTGCTCGCCGCGGTGGGCGGCGGATGGTACGGCTACCGTTGGTGGACGGTCGGCCGCTTCATCGAGACGACCGACGATGCCTATGCCGGCGGCAACGTCACGGCGATTGCGCCGCACGTCTCGGATTTCGTCGCGCAGATCGCTGTCGCCGACAACCAGTATGTCCACGCGGGCCAGCTGCTGGTCCGGCTCGATGCGCGCGATCACCGGGCGGCCCTCGGGCATGCCGAAGCGGTGGCCCGCGAACGACGGGCGACGCTGGCTGGGCTCGAAGCCAAATACGCGGTGCAGCAGACCACGATCCGCCAGGCAGCGGCCGATCTTGCCGCGAAGGAAGCGCGCGCAGCCTTCGCCGGCCAGGACGCGCTGCGCTACCGCGACCTGGCGCTGACACGCTACGGCACGCGGCAGAGTGCCGAGCGCACCGTCGGCGGCCGATCAGGAGGCCCGTTCCGAAACGAACGCGGCGCAGGAAATCCTCGCGGCCGCTCGCCAGCAGCTGAGCGTACTCGACGCCGACATCGCCGCGGCGCAGGCTGGTGTCGCCGCAGCGGATGCCGATGTCGCAACCGCGCAGCTCAACCTCGGCTATACCGAAATCCGCGCGCCGATCGACGGCTATGTCGGCAACCGCGCCGCCCAGATCGGCACTTACGTTGCGAGCGGTGCCTATCTGCTTAGCGTAATCCCGGCCCAGGGGCTGTGGGTCGATGCGAACTTCAAGGAGGACCAGCTCGCGACCATGCGCCCGGGGCAGCCCGCCACGGTCGTCCTCGACGTGCGGCCGGGCCGGGTGTTCCACGGCCACGTGCAGAGCCTGGCGCCCGGAACCGGCGCGCTGTTCAGCGTGATCCCGCCGGAAAACGCCACCGGCAATTTCACCAAGATCGTGCAGCGGGTGCCGGTTCGCATTGCCCTCGACGACGCGAAATTCGGCGAGCTGCGGCCCGGGCTGTCGGCGACGGTCAGCGTCGATACGAAGCCCGGCGCGACGGGCCGGGAGTGACCGCGATGTCCGCCGCGACCGGCTCCTGGCTGAAGAGCCTCTTACCGTTCGTCGTGATGTGTTTCGGCGGCTTCATGGCGCTCCTGGACATCCAGATCGTCGCCTCCTCGCTGCAGGAGATCGGCGGCGGCCTGTCGGCGGCGCAGGACGAGATCAGCTGGGTGCAGACCGCCTACCTGATCGCCGAGATCGTCGTCATCCCGCTGTCGGGCTGGCTGACCCGGCTGTTGTCGACGCGCTGGCTGTTCGCCGCCTCGGCCGCCGGCTTCACGCTCACCAGCCTGTTGTGCGGCCTCGCCTGGAACATCGAGAGCATGATCGTGTTCCGGGCGCTGCAGGGGCTGCTCGGCGCCTCGATGATCCCGACGATGTTCACCTCGTCGTTCTATTTCTTCCAGGGCCCGCGCCGGGTCTATTCCGCCGCCGTGATCGGCACGATCGCATCGGTCGCGCCGACACTGGGGCCGGTGATCGGCGGCTGGATCACCGACACACTGGAACTGGCATTGGCTGTTCTATGTCAATCTCGTCCCGGGTGTCGCGATCACGCTGCTGACGGCATTCCTGGTCAGGATCGACGAGCCCGACCTGGAGCTGCTGAAAGACGCCGATTATCCCGGCATCGCGCTGATGGCGGTCGCGCTCGGCACGCTCGAATATGTGCTGGAAGAAGGCTCGCGCTGGAACTGGTTCGACGATGCGACGATCCGGCGTTGCGCGTGGGTCGCGGCGATCGCCGGCGTGCTGTTCGTCGTCCGCAGCCTGACTTTCGCGCGACCCGGTCGTCGATCTGCGGGCGCTCAAGAACCGCAATTTCGCGGTCGGCTGTTTTCTCTCCTTCGTCACCGGTATCGGCATCTTCTCGACGATCTATCTGACGCCGCTGTTCCTCGGCTATGTGCGCGGCTTCAGCGCCTGGCAGACCGGCGTCGCGATCTTCTCGACCGGCGCCGCCTCGCTGGCCGGCGTGCCGGTCTACATCCTGCTGGCAAGGCGTTTCGACACGCGCTGGCTGATGATGTTCGGGCTGGCGCTGTTCGGTCTGTCGATGTGGAGGTTCAGCTACATCACCAGCCAGTGGAGCGGCGGCGAACTCCTGGTGCCGCAGATCCTGCGCGGCTTCCCGCAGGTCTTCGCGGTGGCGCCGGGCGTGACATTGGGCCTGGGCAGCCTGCCGCCGGAGCGCCTCAAATACGCCAGCGGCCTCTTCAACATGATGCGCAATCTCGGCGGCGCCGTCGGCATCGCGGCGAGCGGCGCGATCCTTAATGCCCGCACCAACTTCCATTTCGATGCCATCGCCTCTCATCTGACCCCGGCGAACGGGCCGATGGATCGCTTCCTGGCCGGCCTCGCGCAGCGCTACGCCGTGCTCCCCGGCAGTCTCGCCGACGGACATATTGCAGCGCTGAAAGCAGCTGCTGGCGGCTCACCTATCGCGAAGCCGCGACGCTGGCCTATGCCGACGCGTTCCGCGCCATCATGCTGGCGTTCATCGTCGCAACGCTGCTCGTGCCGCTGTTGCGCCAGGTCGCGCCGACGAACGCCGCAATTCGCTCCGACGGCCATTGAGGCAGGGGGTGCACCATGGAACCGAGAAACGCATCCGTCGCCGTGATCGGCGCCGGCGATTACATCGGCGCCGCGATCGCGAAGAAGTTCGCCGCCGAGGGGTTTCATGTGTTTGCCGGCCGGCGCCGGGGCGAAAAGCTGGCGCCGCTGGTCGGCGATATCGAAGCCGCCGGCGGCCGCATCGTCGGCCGCGCACTTGACGCCCGCAAGGAGGATGACGTGGCGGCGTTCCTGCGCGAGGCGGACGCAGCGGCGCCGCTCGAGGTTTGCATCTTCAACATCGGCGCCAACGTCAATTTTCCGCTGCTCGAGACCACCGAGCGGGTGTTCCGCAAGGTCTGGGAGCTGGCGCTGTTACGCCGGGTTCCTGACCGCGCGCGAGGCGGCGCGGCTGATGCTGCCGCGCGGTCGCGGCAACATCTTCTTCACCGGCGCCACCGCCAGCCGGCGCGGCGGCATCGGCTACGCGGCGTTTGCGAGCGCCAAGTTCGGGCTGCGCGCGGTGGCCGAAAGCGCCGCGCGCGAACTCGGCCCGCAAAACATCCACGTCGCGCATCTGATCATCGACGCCGGCGTCGATACCGCATGGGTTCGCGACCGCATTCGGCAGCGCGAGGGCGAGGCGGCCGTCGCCGAACTCGCGCCCGCCCGGCTGATGCGGCCGCAATCGGTCGCGGAGGCCTATTGGCAGCTTTATCGGGAGCCGGCGACGCCTGGTCGTTCGAGCGCGAGATCCGGCCCTTCGGCGAGAAATGGTGAGACGATGACTGCGATGCCAAAGGTCGAATTCCACTTCGATTTCGGCAGCCCGAACGCCTATCTGGCGCATCGCGTGATCCCGGAAATCGAGCACCGCACCGGCGTCAAGTTCGACTACGTGCCGGTGTTGCTCGGCGGCGTGTTCAAGCTGACCGGTAATCGCTCGCCGGCGGAGGCGTTTGCCGGCATCAGGAACAAGCTGGAATACGAGCGCCGCGAAACCGAAAGGTTTGTCGCGCGGCACCACATCGCCGATTTCCGCCGCAACCCGTTCTTCCCGGTCAACACGCTTACC
This sequence comes from uncultured Alphaproteobacteria bacterium, assembly GCA_963746885.1. Classification (GTDB taxonomy): domain Bacteria; phylum Pseudomonadota; class Alphaproteobacteria; order ATCC43930; family CGMCC-115725; genus DATARH01. Next base: position 276,152 of record CAVVDM010000018.1, on the reverse strand, counting down.
ATCATGCGCGGCGCCGTCGCGGCGGCGCGGCTCGGCGTCTTCGAGCACTATGTCGACGAGATGTACCGGCGGATGTGGTCGGAAATGGGAAAGCTCGACGACCCGGCGGTGTGGCAGGCGGCGTTGCACCAATCGGGCTTCGACGCGGCGCGCTTTGCCGCATTGGTTCAGGATGCGGACGTCAAGGCGGAGCTTATCGCCAATACTGAGAACTCTGTGGCCCGCGGCACCTTCGGCTCGCCGACCTTCTTCGTCGGCAACGAGATCTTTTTCGGCAAGGACCGCTTGCGCGACGTCGTGGAAGCGATCCTCGCGCCCTGATTTCAGCAAGGAGCAACCTATGACAGAAATTCCCTATCGCACCGCCTTGATCGTCGGCGCCGGCGCCGGCATTAGCGCCTCGGTCGCGCGAGGTCTGGCTGCGGCCGGCCTCAAGGTCGGCCTCGCCGCCCGCAACATCGACAAGCTCGCCGAGCTTTCCGCCGCGACCGGTGCGGCGACCTTCGCCGCCGACGTCGCTGATCCGGCGGCAGTGGCTCGCCTGTTTGCCGAAGCCGACCGCCGCCTCGGCACGCCGGATGTCGTGTTGTTCAATGCGAGCGCACGCGCCCCCGGCTCGGTTGCCGAGATCGATCCGGAATCCGTCCGCAAGGCGCTCGAGATCTCTGCGTTCGGCGGCTTTCTGACGGTGCGCGAGGCGGCGCGCCGGATGATCCCGAAGGGCAAAGGCGCGATCCTGCTGACCGGCGCCAGCGCCAGCGTCAAGGGCTACAAGCTGTCGGCGGCCTTTGCGATGGGCAAGTTCGCGCTCCGCGGTCTGGCGCAGAGCGCTGCCCGCGAACTCGGGTCCAACGGTATCCACGTCGCCCATTTCATCATCGACGGCGGCGTGCGCAGCGCCCGCCGGCCGGACCCGGCCGAGCGGCCCGACAGCACGCTCGACCCCGAGGGGATCGCCCAAGCCTACCTCGATGTGCTGCGCCAGCCCCGCAGCGCCTGGTCGCTGGAGATCGACCTGCGTCCCTGGGTCGAGACCTTCTGAGCGCTCTCGCAGGGTCCGTTTCGAAGGCATGCCCGGTTCCGCGACAGCTGAGGGATCAGCCGGTTCGGCGCAGGGGCGGCCGGCCCCGGTGTGAGGCCGAACGACCGCTCTGCTTGATTGAGCCGACGGGAGCCGGCGCGTCCGGCACCGACGGCCTCGCGCCGTAAGCGGACAGCGACTTAGCCCTGGATCGGACCATTCGCGCGGGCGATTCCGGTCGTCGGGTCGTGGGTAGAGTGCGTCCCGATCAACGGAGCCCTGTGGGCTGCCGATCGTCGGAAGGTGCGTAAGTCTGGCGGCGATCACCGTCACTCATTTCATTAGATAATCAAGGAACGCGCTCTTGTTGTCCTCGGCTATCGGCCGATGGCAGGCATTCTTGAACTCTCTCAAATATCCCTTGCCATCTGTCCATTGGCCGTCGCCGTTGTGCAGAACTCCCCCGCATCACGGTTGATTGGGACACCTCGCAAGCGGACGATTTCCGCACGAGAGGTGTGTCATGGCCGATCAAGCGAACGACGTTGGAGCGCGGCCGAGCGCTGCGGAGCGACCGCAAGAGTCTGGCGCAGCGGCGCTCGGGCGCGGTGGCAGGATGTCGCGACAGCGCAAGAGCGCGGCGGTGCTGCGGCTGTTGCGCGGAGAAGACCTGGAGACTGTCTCACGCGAGCTCGGCGTCACGGCGGCGACGCTGACCGGCTGGCATTGACGCCTTCCTGGCCGCCGGTGAAGCCGCCCTGGCGACCCGTGCCGCCACCGGCGACGAGCTGGCGAGCGAGCGGCTGACGGCCAGGCTCGGGGCGGCGCTGATCGAGCGCGACCTCTTGAACGAGAAGATCGCGATCCTGGAGGCCGACCGCCCTTTTGCCCGACGCAGGCGCACGCCATGAGCCGCGCCCTCTCGCCGGTCACCGGCAAGCCGTACGGCCTGGCCGCGGTCTGCCGCGTATGGCGGCTCGCCCGCTCGGGGGTTTATCGCCATCTGTCGGTGCCACCGACGGCGCAGCGGCGCGGGCCGCTCGGCGCGATGTCGGACGCCGCGCTGACGACCGCGATCCCCGGGGCGATCGAGGGCATCCTTGCCGCCAGCCCGTTCCATGGCGAGGGGCATCGCAAGGTGTGGGCACGGTTGCGTCATGCCGGGACCCGCACCTCGTTGCGCCGGGTGCTGCGGTTGATGCGCCAGCACAACCTGCTCGCGCCGACCCGGGTTGGCTCGCCGCGGGGACCGCGCAACCACGACGGCACCATCATCCCCGACACGCTCGACGCGATGTGGGGCACCGACTTGACGACGACGACTACCGGCGAAGGCCAGGCCGCGGTGTTTGTCGCGGTCGATCATTGCTCGACCGAATGCGTCGGCATCCACGTCCACGCACAGGCGACCCGCTTCCAGGCCCTGGAACCGATCCGCCACGGCGTGCGGCAGCGCTTCGGCGGGTTCGCCAAGGCGCTCGCCCGCGGTCTGGCGGTGCGCCACGATCACGGCTCGCAATACATGTCGCACCAGTTCCAGAAAGAGATCGCCTTCCTCGGCATCGAGAGTTCGCCCGCCTTTGTCCGCGCGCCGGAGGGCAATGGCTGTGCCGAGCGGTTCATCCGCACCCTCAAGGAAAACCTGCTCTGGGTGCGGACCTTCGACACCACCGAGGAGCTGCGCCAAGCATTGCTTGCGTTCCGCGAGACCTACAACACGACCTGGCTGATCGAGCGCCACAGCTTCCTCACGCCAGCCCAATTCCGCGAAAAGCAGCTTCAAACTGCCGCCATCGCCGCGTAGGCTTTAATCCGGTGTCCTAAAAACCGCAGGCGGTACACACCCACCAGCGCGGCCGGAAACCACGGCAACGCCCGACCGCTGGCCCCGATCGACGGCGGTGCGGTCCCGCCATGCTCCCGCAGACGCGGCGCATGCGCGATAGCGGCGATCACGGCAATGTCGATTGCCGCGCCGCAGATAGCCCCAATCAGCCAACTGACATTCGCGATCGCCGCGCAGGACCCCGTTGCCAGCCAATCCATCAGCCGTCCGTCCTTGTCACTGGACCGTGCCGTGCCCGCAACCAATCGGAGAAGATATTCCGATCAGTTTGCCCGGCAGGCAAGCACGAAGCTGCGATGACCCGATGCCACTCGGCTGATTAGCCTAGCGGGATGGAGAGTTCTGCTCCTCAGCAGGGACAACACGGCAACTGTTAAAATTAAGAAATGAGTACATCCCATCACCTCGACCGCCCCCGCGCGGCTCACTCGAGACCTTCAGCACCATGCGGAATAACTGCCGTTAGGGCCTGGGCATGTCTGGGCGTGGTAGCACGGCAGCAACCGAAGGCCGTTTTTGCCTTGGGACGCGAGTGACGTCCTGCTGTGTTTCGGCCCAGGGCGGTTGTGCTCTGCCTTTCAATACAATCCTGCCACCGCGCCCGAGCGCCGCTGCGCCAGACTCTTGCGGTCGCTCCGCAGCGCTCGGCCGCGCTCCAACGTCGTTCGCTTGATCGGCCATGACACACCTCTCGTGCGGAAATCGTCCGCTTGCGAGGTGTCCCAATCAACCGTGATGCGGGGGACGGCCGAGCATTACAATCGACTGCTCGGCCGGCTTCGGTGCCCCGTATACCGGGCATGTGTCGAGCCGGCGCGGAGGTTAGCGGGGACGCTCCTGAACGGCCGGATGGACCCAACCTTGGACCCAAACAGCCCATTATGTCGTGGTATTCGGCGGGATGGAGCTGCGGCGAGGTCGCCTGACAGACCGTACAAATCCTCAACGTTCAGCACGGGTTGGCATCAGGGATGGTCGCTCGCGCTTCGAGACCGCCCCGTTCGACCGCTCCGGCACCTCTCCATCAGCAGGGGCTGGGACTTACCATGACCCGGCCAAACAACGAAACCCGAAATTGGCACCGCAGATTGCATCGGGGGGCGATCGTCGATATTGCGTCGGCGCAGAGGCGGTCTATGCTTGTGCCTGCGGCGCCGCGGGCACATGCGGTAGTCGGCGTCCGATCGACCAGGGATGGAAACGGCGAGGCAGAAAAATGGCAAGACGCAGCGAGGGCGCGCTCGACCTGACGGCGGACGTGCTGGTGGTCGGAGGCGGCCCCGCGGCGACGTGGGCGGCGGTGTCCGCGACCGCTTCCGGCGCCCGCGTCGTGCTGGTCGACAAGGGCTATGTCGGCACCAGTGGCGCCACCGCGCCGGCCAACACTGGCACCTGGTCGCCGCCACCGGGTGAGCGGCGCGAGCGGGCGATTGCGGGACGTCAGCCGCGCACCGGCGGCCTCGCCGACCCCGGCTGGGTCGACCGCACCCTCGCCGAGGTGTGGGAGCGGCTAATCAACCTGGCGGATTGGGGCTATCCGTTCCCGACCGACGACACCGGCGAGGTCTATCGCGCCAATCTGCGCGGGCCCGATTACATGCATTTTATGCGACGCCGGGCGTTGCGTGCCGGGGTCAAGATTTTCGACCATCATCCGGCGCTCGAACTGCTCGGCGACGGCGACGGGGTCACCGGCGCGGCCGGGATCGATCGCCAGAACGACGAGCCGTGGCGAGTGCGGGCCGGCGCGGTGGTCCTGGCCACCGGCGGCTGCGCCTTTGGCGAGCGCATGCTGGGGGCGGCGGCACTGACCGGCGACGGCTATCTGATGGCGGCGGAAGCCGGCGCCGCGCTGTCCGGCATGGAATTCTCGGCGCAATACGCCACTGCGCCGAAACCCAGCGCCCTCAACAAGGGGCTGCCATTCCGCTGGGCGAGCTTTACCCGCGAGGACGGCACGCTGCTCGACACCGAAAACCGCGACCGCTACAGCGTGATCGCCGAGGCGCTACTCGAAGGGCCAGTGTTCGCCTGCTACGACAAGGCGACGGAGGAGCAGCGGCAATGGCTGCGGCAGGGCCAACCCAATTGCTTCCTGCCGCTCGACCGCAGCTTTGTCGATCCGTTCACCCAACGCTGGCCGGTGACCCTGCGCTGCGAGGGCACGGTGCGCGGCGTCGGCGGCATCCGGCTTACCGGCGATGATTGCTCGACCGACGTGCCCGGCCTCTACGCCGCCGGCGACGCGGCGAGCCGCGAGCGGCTGACCGGTGCAATCAGCGGCGGCGGCGGACCCAATTCGTCGTGGGCGATCGCCTCAGGCAACTGGGCGGGGCGGGCGGCTGCGGCGTATGCGGCGCGGGTCGGCGAGCGGAACGCCGAGCGCCCCGCCATGCCGCTCGGCCGGGCCGGGCTGCGGCCGACGGCAGAAACCCGCGACGACATCGCCGCCGGCGATGTCGCTCGCATCGTGCAGGAAGAGATGCTGCCGCTCGACCGCAACTACTTCCGCAACGGCGCCACGCTGGAACGCTCGCTCGACCGGCTCGACGCGAGCTGGGCGGCACTGAGCCGGCATTTGCGCGGCGACGGCGTTGATGCGGTCAAGGCGCGCGAGGCGGCAGCGCTGACCGCCACCAGCCGCTGGGCTTACCGCAGCGCGCTGGCCCGCGCCGAAAGCCGTGGCATGCAGCGCCGGCGCGACCGGCCGGCCGTCGACCCGGCCTTCACCTGCCTGCTGGAGGCTACGGGGCTCGACAATGTCGCCGTCGCCCGACGCGCCATTCCGTGGGGCACAGCGGCATGATCGAGATCGTCTCCGCCGGCCGCTGCATCGCCTGCGACATCTGCGTCAGGGTCTGCCCCGCCAACGTGTTCGACCAGGCTCCCGAGGAGCCGCCGGTAATCGCCCGGCAGAGCGACTGCCAGACCTGTTTCCTGTGCGAGATCTACTGCCCGACCGACGCGCTTTACGTCGCGCCAAATGCCGAGGGGCCGACCGCGGTCAGCGAGGCGGAGATCGAGGCGAAGGGGCTGTTCGGCAGCTACGGGCGCGGGCTCGGCTGGCGCCGCGGCAAACCCGGTGGCACCGAGCAGGACCCGACTTTCCGCCTGCGCGTGTAAGGTTTGGCCCCGCGCCCGGGCGCGGCAAGTAGCAATATTTCGATCCACCGTAGCCAAAAGCGCAACAACATGCGGTGGATCAGGGGAGGAACATGGCTGAGGACATCGACGTCAGTGAGGTTTCCTACGAATACCAGCTCACCGGCCGCAATCGCGTGCTCGCGGTCCGGGATGTCAGCTTCTCGGTGCCGGCCACCAATTTCCTGTGCATCCTCGGGCCGAGCGGCTGCGGCAAGACGACGATCCTCAACATGCTCGCCGGGTTCCTGACGCCGACGCGCGGCGACATCCGGATCGGCGGCCAGCAGATCAAGGGCCGCGGGCACGACCGGGGCGTCGTGTTTCAGGATTTCGCCCAGCTGTTTCCGTGGCGCACGGCCCGGCGCAATGTCGAGTTCGGCCTGGAGATGCGCCGCGTCCCGAAAGCAGAGCGCGGCGAGGTTGCGCTCGAGTTCCTGTCGCTGGTCGGGCTACAGAATTTTGCCGACAGTTTTCCGCACCAGCTTTCCGGCGGCATGCAGCAGCGCGTCGCGATCGCCCGCTCGCTGGCCTACAACCCCGGCGTCTTGCTGATGGACGAGCCGTTCGCGGCGCTCGACGCGATGACACGCGACGAGATGCAGCGGTTTTTGACCGAGATCTGGGAACGGACGCAAAAAACTATCGTTTATATCACTCACAATGTTACCGAAGCGGTCTATCTCGCCGACAAGGTGCTCGTCCTTGCCACCCATCCCGGCTGGATAAAGGCCGAGTTGGAGGTCGATCTGCCGCGGCCGCGCGATCCGCTGAGCGAGGGGTTCATCGCTCTTCAGCGCGAGATCCTCAGCCATTTTGCCGCGCGCTGAGGGTGACGTTTGATGATCTCCATCGCGCAAAAACTGTGGCCGCGGGCCGGCCTGACCGAAGCGCGCCGGCAGCCGAGCCTCAGGAAAGCCGCCTCTTACGCCGTCAGCCTGTCGGCGTTTGCGATTTTCGCGCTCGGCTATGAGCTACTCGCGCGCTACGGCGGGTTTTCGCCAAAGCTGGTGCCGGACTTGGCCGTCGTCGCCGAGGCCCTGGTGCGGCTGACGCAGGACGGGGTTCTGCTCGCCTCGACCGAGGCCACGCTTTTCCGGTTGCTGGCCGGCTTCCTGCTCGCCGCCGCGGCCGGAGTCTCGCTCGGCATCCTGATGGGACATTACGAATGGGCCGAGGACACGCTCCTGCCGATCATGAGTTTTGCCTACCCGATCCCCGGCCTCGCCTACGCGCCGCTGTTCGTCATGTGGTTCGGGCTTGGCGACCTGCCGACGATCATGCTGGTCGGCACGTCGGCCTCGTTCGTCGTGGTGATTAATACCTGGAAGGGCGTCAAGGCGGTCAAGCCGATCTGGATGCGCTCGGCGCGCGCCATGGGCGCGACCGACCGCGACCTGTTCCGCCACGTGATCCTGCCGGGATCGCTGCCGTATATCCTGGTCGGCCTGCGGCTTGGGCTCGCCAATGCCTGGCGGATCCTGATCGCGGTAGAGATGGTGACGTCGGTGCGGCGCGGTCTGGGCTGGCTGATCTTCGGCGCGCAGACGTTTCTCAACACCGACGTCATGCTGGCGACGATCGTGGTGATCGGTGCGATCGGATTGCTGCTTGAGAAGCAGGTGTTTCAGCGCGTCGAGAACTACACCGTGGCGCGCTGGGGCATGGTCGCAATATGAGCGCGGCGCTGCAAGTGCCGCGCAAGCGGTTGATCCGGGGCGCGGTCGGGATCGCCCTCGTCCTGGCCGCATGGGAGGCGTTTGCGCATAGCGGCCTGTTTTCGCCCGCCTTGACCCCGCCTCTTGAAACCATCCTCGCAACAACGCTCGACATGCTGCGCGACGGCACGCTGATCGAGAATGCGCTGGCCACGCTGGCGCGCGTGTTTCTCGGATTCGCGATCGCCTTCGCGATCGCCGTCCCGCTCGGTGTACTGATGGGGCGGTACTGGATTGCCGAGCGTTTCTTCCTGCCGCTGGTCAGCGTGATCGTCCCGATCCCCTCGCTCGCCTGGGTGCCGCTCTTGCTGTTGTGGTGCGGCATCGGCGACACCGCGACGCTGGTCGTGGTCGTCTACGCCTCGGGCTTTCCGCTGCTGTTCAACGTGTGGCGCGGCGTCACCGCGGTCAACCCGCTGTGGATCCGGGCGGCAACAGTGATGGGTGCGGACCGCTGGGCGATGTTCCGCAAGGTCATCCTGCCGGGCACCATGCCCTACATCATGACCGGCGCGCGGCTCGGCTTTGGGCGCGCCTGGATCGGCGTCGTCGGCGCCGAATTGCTGTCCAGCCCCAAACTCGGCCTCGGCGAGGTCATCTTCAACGCCGGCGAGTTCCTGCAATCGGATGTGATGTTCAGTGCGATCATCGTAATCGGCGTACTCGGCGTGTTTTTCGAGCGCTTTGTGTTTCAGGCGCTCGAGACGGCAACGGTGCGCAAATGGGGGATGAGCGTCGGGCGCTAGGCGCGATCCCGGCGCCAGAAAAATCGCAAGATCGAGGGAGGATCGGATGACCATGATAACGATCGGACGACGTGACTTGTTGGCTCTGGCGGGCGCCGCGGCAGGCGCTTCGCTGCTGCCGCGGCGCGCTGTGGCGGCGGCGCCGCTCAATTTCGGCTACGACGCGGCGGCCTCCTGGGGGGCGATCGGCATGGTCGCCAAGGCCAAGGGCGCGTTCAAAAAGGCCGGTGCAGCGGTCAATTACTACACATTCGACAGCGGCAAATCGACCCGCGATGCGATGCTGTCCGGCCACATCGATCTCGGCATCCTGGGCTCGACGCCGTTCATCCTGGGCGCCGCCAAGGGTGACATGATGGCGATCGCGATGGCGATGTATGCCGGCAAGACCGACGCAGTCGTCGCCGGCGCCAAGAGCGGCATCAAATCGATGAAGGATCTGAAGGGCCGCCGGGTCGCCTCGCAGCTCGGCACGTCGACCGACTATGTTTTCCAGTCCGAGCTCCTGCCCAAATACGGCCTCAAGCCGTCCGACATCCACGTCGTCAACACGATGGGCCGTAATATGATCGCGGCTGTTGTCGCCGGCTCGGTCGACGCGTTTGTCGGAACCGAGCCGTTCGTGTCGATCGCCGAAGTCGACAATCTCGGCAAGACGGTCGCCGATTTTGCGTCGGTCGACATGCTGCCGGTGGTGCTGGGCGCCAACCGTTCGGTGGTCGAAAAGCGCCCGAAGGAGCTGGTGGCGTTCCTGCGCGGCTGGCTCGACACGATCAAGCTGTTCGAGACCGACCCGAATGAATGCGCGAAGAGCATCCAGGCTGCCATGCACGCACAGGGTTTCGAACTCACCGACAAGACGGTTACCCTGATGCTGTCGAAGCTCGGGGTGAACGCGCAATATGTCCCGGGCTTCAAGGCCTACATGGAAGCACAATCGAAGGTGCTGATGCAGCAGCACAAGCTGCGCAGCCTGCCGGACTGGGACAAGCTGATCAATCAGTCGCTGTTGAAAGAGGCGATGGTCGCCTAAACCGCCGCGCGGTCGCACATTCCCATGCCGACCGCGGGAACCCACTGACCGGACCGGGAAAAGCGGCGGTCTCCCCCCTCGGGCGCATCGTTCCCCTGTCTTTGTCGTGGGATGCGGGAGGGTCGGCTGCGACCGAATTTGGTGCCTTCATGCCGGGGCGACCGAAAATTCTCGCGCGCACCGGCCGGGATCGCGGAATTTTGCCGGACTGACCCGTGTTCTTGTCCTGCGACGTCGCACCGAACGTTGTGGACATGATCCGCGATGACATCGCGCGAATTTCGGTCAATTCGGATCCCCGGGGGTCGAGAGGCGATGCCGAACGAACCGAAATTTGCGAACCAGGCTGTTCAAGCGCTTGGTCTGTTAGCGCTCGACGGACCCTGGGGTTGCCGCTGCCGAGCTTCGACCCGGCTGCCGTAGGCAACGGCGCGTCGCCGATGGCCGCCGCAAGCGGCGCGATTGCCGTCGCGAGCAACGGCGCGGCAGCATTGACGGGCGCGTCCGCCGGCCCGCCAGTGACCGCGCCTCCAGCGACCGCTGTGGGTGCGTCGCCCGTCCTCGCCGCACCGGCCCTCGGGTTCGCCCGGCGATCTGACCCCGGCAATTTCCCCCGGAACGACGATCAACCCCGGCAGTCCGGCCGCAGACGGCGCAGGCGCAGCGAGTGCCGCCAGTCAGCCGCTCAATCTTGTCGGCGGGGCTGCCGGTCAAGACATCGACCAAGGTGCGAGTTCTGCCGCATTCGTTGCGGGCGCGGCAGCTCCGCCGCCGGGCGGCAGCGCGGCCGGTCCGACCGGCGGTTCGGTTTCAGCTCCCGCGAGCAGCGCAACCCCTGTGCCGATCGCGCCCGATCCAACGGCTGCTGCGGCGGCTGCGCCCATCGGGCTGTATATTTCTTTTCCCGGCAACAACTACAGCACCAACGGTACGAACAAGCCCGACTGCAGTCTTGCCGCCGGTATCGCCAACGTCGTGACCGTGGAGAACGCCCGGATCCAATGGTACGATAAAAGCGGAAATCTCCAAAGTGATCAATCGCTTAATGCTTTCTTTGGCCTGCCCAATAGTACAGAAATTTCGGATTCTCGGGTCGTATACGATAATGTAAATAACCGATTTGTTCTAGAAAGTGACGGATATAGCAACTCAAGTTTCATAAATATTGCCGTCTCAAAAGATTCAAACCCGAACGACGGGTGGAATTTTGCAACAATCGATACGAGCCTGACCATAAATGGGCAAGATACTTGGGCCGATTTTCCCGGATTGGCGACTGATGGCAAGGCTATTTACATAACCGCGGCGATGCGGAGCTTTTTTCCATACGGCGTCCCGAACGCCAACGACTTGTTTGAGGAGTCGCATCTCTGGGTCATCAACGATGGCGTCGGCACCGGCGGACTCTATGACGGCGGCGCCGTCCAGGTGTCCGACTTCAATGCGAACACGGTCACCGGTGGTCGCTATTCCTATTTCGGGCAGCCTGCCGAGGTCTTGAGCCCCTCCGGCACTGCCGCCGGCACCTTCCTGGTGAATGCCTCCAACACGGGCGGCGCAATCCAGATCATCAGGATCGACAACCCGACGACGGTGCCGAGCTTCCAGTTGCAGACCGTCATGGGTGCCGCGTCGTCGGACTCGTTTCAAATTTCAACCAGCCAGCCGGGCACCAACGCAACCATTGTCTCTGCGACGACCGGCAATGCGGTTTGGCAGAACGGCATCCTTTACGTGGTCAGCACCGTCCAGCCGACATCGGGGCCGGACATCGGCGTCGCAACCGTGCAGTGGGATAAAATCGACACCAGCAACCTTGCGGCCTTGACGCTCGCGGACCAGGGCACGATCGGTGGGTCGGTAATGGGAGCCGGCGCTGGCGTCGGGACATTTTCGCCAAACATCTCGGCGGACGCCAACGGCGATTTCCTGGTAACGTTCAGCGCAAGCGGTCCGAACCTGTATGCCGGATCCTATTACGCGCTGCATGTGGCGGGTGATGCCTCAGGCACGATCGAGGCGCCGCAAGTGCTCTACCTTGGGTCGGGTCCCTTTGCCTTGGCGGACTCGAACGGCACCGTTCGCTGGGGCAATTACAATGGCGGCCTCGACCCGGTAACCGGGAACACCTTCTGGGTCTTCGGGGAATACGCCGCACCGTTGAGCGCTGGGCAAACCGGGAATTGGGGAACCCAGATCGGGGCCGTGTCGGTCGGGCCGACCGTCGCGCAGGCGTCGACGCTGTCGGATTTCGGCTGGGCTCAGGGATGGCAATCGACCGCGTTCACCCGAACCTTGGTCGCCGACCAGGTGCAGCACGACGCGATCTATGTCGGGTTCGGTGCGATTGGCACGGTAATGGCCTGGGGGGTGCCGGGCGGCGCATCGCCGTCCTTCGCAGAGTTCGGCACGGCGAGCGTGCCGATCGCCGATTTCGGCACCAACCAGGGCTACGATGCAAGCCGCGCGCGCGGCGTCGCGGTGTACGGCACCGGCAGCTCAAACGGGGTTTCGTATCAACAGAACATCGTCTACGGCCAGGGCAATGCCGGGATCTATTTCTACCGTCCGATCTCGGCTACCAAAGAACCCGACGGCGTCGTGGTCCCGACATATGAGACGACCCCTGAGTTGTACGGCGATTTTGGCGCGAATCAGGGCTGGAACCCGCATTACACGGTCGAAATCGCGGTAACGACGCACGCGACGCCCGACATCATCGGGTTCGGCTATACCGGCATGATCGTGGCGCCGCAGGCCTTTGCCCCGGGGGCGCACTCATCCCAGGAGTATTACGCCGCCAACTCGGCGGCGCTCGGCAACGCGGCGGGGTGGGACAGCCTCAACGACATCCGCACCATCGTCGACCAGAACGGTAAGCCGATCGATCTGAACGGCGATGGCATCCCGGACGTTGTCGGGATGGGGCCGTCGGGGCTGGTCTACGCCTATGGCTCGCAGGACGCCAACGGCAACTATCAGCTCGGGCCGCTACAGACCGCGCACGTCAACGGCAGCGCCAGCGCCTTTGGCGACGCCGATGGCTGGAACAACGCGATGACGCCGCGTATCGTCACCGACCTCAACGGTGACGGCCGCCCCGACATCATCGGCTTCGGCACCGCCGGCGCCTGGGTTGCGCTCGGCCAGGACCCGGCGACCCACGGCGGCGAACCGTTCGGGCAGATCTATCTGGGGGTGGCCGGGTTTGGTCTCGAACAAGGGTGGAGCAGCGCGACGCCACGTCTGGTCGGCGACGTCAACGGCGATGGCATCCCCGACATTGTCGGCTTTGGCGCCGGCACGACCTTCACCGATCTCGGCTCGGTCAACGCCGCGGGGCAGGTGACCTGGGCACCCGACCCGAACGCGACGATCGCCGATTTCGGCTACGCCCAAGGCTGGGACGGCACGACCTTCCGCGGCCTCGCCGATGTCAGCGGCAGCGGCCAGGCCGATCTCGTGCTAAGCGGCGCTGCCGGCACCCAGGTCTGGCACTACAGCTGAGCCCGGCTGCCCGCGCGATCGTCCGCCGCCGCGTCGCTGCGGCGCACCGCAACGATCGATCGGTAAAGCGCGGCCAGTTCGTCGCCCTGCTGGCTGGCGCGGCGCAGCATCGGCGGCGCCGGCGGCGGCGCGCGGTAGCGGTCCGGTTCGCCGTCAATCAGGGTGAGGACGCGGATCAAATCCATCGCGTCGGAAACGTCGACGACGTAGCCGTTTTGCCCCTCCGTCACGCAATCGCCGATGCTGCCGCGATCGGAAGCAACAACCCAGCAGCCGCAGTGCAGCGCCTCGCGCGTCACGAGGCCGAAACTTTCGATGCATACCGACGGCGCCAGCAGGACATCGATCGTTGCGTACAACTCGGCGACGCGATCCTCGGGATATTTGGGCACAAACGCGATCGGAGTCGTGTTCCAGACCTCCTGCCGCGAACTGCCGGGCGCCAGCCCCGCGTCGATGACAGTGAGGCGCAGATGGGCAAATTTTCGGCTCAGCAGGGCGAATTTGATCAGGTAGTAGCCCTTCGCGTGCCCGATGCCGCCGAGGAAGCCGAGCCGCACCCGGCCATCGGTCGACGCGGCGCGCGGCTTTGCGTCGATCGCGGCGATCCCGTTGGCGATGGCGACCACGTTCGGCACGCCGCAGCGGCGGTACAGTTCGGCAAACTTGTCGGAGACCGTCAACACCTTGGCGGCGCCGAACAATGCGTCCCTCAATTGGATCACCCGCCGGTAGGCGGCGCCGCCATATTTCAGCCCGGTGGCCAGCGGGTCCGAGTAGTCGTACAGCACCACCTCGTCCGCCTCGTTGACGATGAACTGCACATCGGAAATCCACCAGCCGTCATGTGCGGTGATCAGATACGGGATGCCGCGGGCCAAGGCGGCCGACACAACCGAGGGCGTCAGCCGCTGGATGCAGTGAAAATGGATCAGCGCCGGGTTTGTCCTGTCGAGATACGCGCCGAATATGTCAGCCATCGTCGTATCCGAGAGCGCGCGCTCGACCGCGTCAAGAGCGGGCCGCGACACCGTGGTGACGCGGATCCCGTCCTGCACGTAGCAGCGGGTCTCGTAATCCTCCTCGCCACGCCCCCAGCCGCTGGTGAAGACTTCGATGTCGAATTCGTCGTGATACTGCTGCGACAAATGTGTGACGTTGTCGAAGACGATGCGGGTCGCGCCGCCGATCGCTTGCGGCGGGTAGAATACGTTGACGATGACGAGCTTGGGTTTGGCGGCGGTGTCGGGCGGCGCTGTCGCCTGTTCCAGAATGGATGCCAGGTTGTCGCCCATGCGGCGCACGCTGTAGGTGTCGCGAACCCGGTGCCAAGCGGCGCGACCGATGCGGCGGCGCAGTTCGCCGTCGCGCACCAGAAGATCGAGCGCACCGAGCCATTCCTCGGCCGTGTTGCAGATCAGCCCGGTGACGCCTGGCTCGATGGCCTCGTCGTGAGTGACAGTGCCGCTGACCACGGAGGGAATGCCGAACATTGCGGCTTCCAGCCACTTGATCTCGCTTTTGCAATCGGTCATCGGCGTTTTCTTGAGAACCGCAATGTTGATGTCGGCGGTTTTCAAAATCGCCCAGTAATCTTCGACACCCCATATCGGATCGATGATCGTCAGGTTCGGCCTGATCGATTCCAGTTCCGGCGACAGCACGATGTAGCCGACGAGGACGATGGTCACGCGGCTTCCGTAGCGCCTGACGATTTCGACCAGTGCCGGCTCAACGAGGTCGCGAAAGTCCTCCTTGTGTGATTTCGTGCCCGATCCGTAAAAGATCGTGACGCGGTCTGTCACGCGCCGCGCCGGCTCGCTCGCCGACAGCTGCTCCTGCCGCTGGCCAAGTGCGTTGCGATGGACAAATGCCCTGCCGCTGCGCACGATTTTCGCCAGCTCCCTCGCAAGGGCGGGTGTCGACGCGATGCCGTATTCGCACAGCGCGATCGCCTGGCGGTAGGCCGGGACGCCGAGCTTCAGCTCGACATATTCATCAAGCGTGATCTGGCCGAAGAAGCTTTCAATGCTGCCGGGATAGTCCTCGCCGCCAAAGATGAAATCATCGATATCGTAGAATGTCGTCAGTCCAAAGCGGTTCGCTTGGGTGATCGCATGGATCACCGGCGCCGTCGCCGGCACCCGGTAGAAGATCACCGCCTGATAGTGCGGCAAACGGGCGATGAATTGCGGCAGCTCGTCCTGAAAATCATACAAATCGGGAGAAAAGCCGGCGGCGCGCAGGTGCTCGATCTTCTGTTCGACGCGGTAGAATGTGCATTGTGGCAGGCCCAGGTTACCGACGATGGCGATCGCGCGCAGTGGTGTGGCGGCGAGCGGCGGCTCCGCCGCCATCAGCGAGGTCAGCCGGGCGCAGCATTCCGCGACGCGCGCTTGCGCCGCGTCGTAGCGTCCGGTCCGGCCGATGGCCAGGGCCAGCTGCCATTCGCGGATGAAAAACCGCTGCGCCGTGGTGTCGAAGCGCAGCTGAAACCGCGCTTCCGAGGGAAATCGATCGATGCCGCGGCGCAGCGCGGCGAGGGCCTTGCCCAGGTCGCCGAGTTCCTCGCAGCAGGTCGCCAAGTTGAGCAGGCAACAGGCGGGATGGTCGTCGCGTTCGCCGAGGCGGCGGTAAATCTCCTGGGCCTGGAAAAAAAATCCGACCTGCATCAGGCATTCGGCATAAGCGAGCGCCGCCGGCATATGGTCGGGCAGATCGAGCAAGACGCGCTCGTAGAGGGTCAGCGCGTCTATCTCCCGCTCATCCGCGAACAGCCGATGGGCGATGGTGCAGAAAAGATCGGCGGTGTCCCCGGTGATCGGGAAATGCGGGCCGGGACGCAGCACTTCCGCATTGATAAAGCGGATGAACAAGTCGACCCACTTGGCGTTCTCGTCATCTCCGTAAAAAAAGGCGATGCACGGGGCAAAATCGAAGCTGCCGAAGGCCACCGTATCCGAGCCGAGCCGGCGCTTCAGCCAATTGTCGCGATTGGGATGCCAATCCTTGGCGTAGCCGACATTGAGCCAGTGCCAATAGGCGTTGGCGGGCCCAAGGCGCCGGCCGAGATAGGTGTCGCCGTAGAACTCAGCGTCGAACAGAAACGCCTCGCTGCACGGGAGGGCGTTGTCGACCCCGTGCTGGCAGAAATGCAGCAGGCAGCGGTGGCGATCAGGCCTGCCAAGCTCCTCCTGCACCGGCGGATTGGCGTAAAAGTAATAGCGGTAATCAAAGAACTCGAGGATTTCGGGGCTCAATCCGTGCTCGTGCAACAGGTGCCCGGCGCTCATGTAGGGTGACGCCGCGGGATCAACTGCGCTGCCGTAGAGCGCCGCGATAAAATCGGGATCGATGGGAAACTCGTTGATCCGCGGCGGCGCCGGCATTTCCACCCCCAGCGCGCGAAGCTCGATCGTGGGATAGGGCAGGGTAGGGTCGCGCCGATGGGCCATGACATAGGCATCGGCGGCCTCGTCCAATCTTCCCTGCAACTTCAGCACATGTCCAAGCTGCAGATGCGTGTCGGCGAGTGTCGGGTCGAGCGCCAGCGATCGCCGGTAGGCCAATTCGGCTGGCTCCAGGCGCCTCTGCTCCTTTAGCGCGTGACCGTACTGAACCCAGATATGCGTCAGCGAGGCGTCGCGATCGAGCGCCGCACGATAGGCGGTTTCGGCATCGTGCCAGGAGCGCCGGCGGTTGGCGTCGTCACCCCGGCGTACCAGGTCCGAGAGACGCGTCGGCCGCAGCGACGTCCCTCGAAAAATCGACATTCAACCAATCCCCCGGTCGCGCGGGCATCCGAAAACAAGCCGATGGACGTCGTGCATCACACCCCCGTTGCCGATCCGCGCCCGGCGAGCCATCGCAACTGCGCCAGAATGTTCCACAGCGGCAGCGTCCAGTCGTCGTCCCAAGACTGCCGGTCAGGAATGAACGACACCTGTCGTCGCGACTCCTGGAACTGGTTCTGGTCCTGCGGCGATGCGCAACTCCGCGAGGTCCGACTCCGACCAGCCGAACGCGGTCAGTTCGCGCAACGCCTCGCCGAGCCGGCGGTCCAGGGCGAAAGCGCGCAGGTAGCAGGCTTGCGCCTCTTCCGTCCGGGCACGCAGCTTGAGCAGGTGGCCGAGCTGCAGCCAAGTGTCGGCCACGCCCGGATCGTAGGAGACGGAGCTCCGGTAGGCGGCCTCCGCCGACGCCAGCTCGCCCGCGTGCTTCAGCAGGTGGCCACACTGGACCCAGATCGGCGGGTTGCGCGGGTTTCGCTTGAGCGCTGTGCGATAGAGCCGCAACGCAAGCTTCAAATCGCCGATGGCGACGGCGCGGTCGGCACGCCCGATCACTGTTTCCCGACGCCACCTCAGATCAAGCCGCGGCATCGCAATCTCCCGGTTGAGCGGAGGCGGCGGCAATGCGTCGCCACAGTGTTTGAGGCAGGCGCAACCTGCGACCGTGAGAGCGGCATGCGGCTAGGCTGCCGTAAGACCCAACCACCGGGTGATCGCCCGCAGCCGCTCGGATCGCGGGGGCGGCGGGGGCGATGCCACCGCCGCGGCCAATGCCTGCATGGCCGTTTTGCCGACCAGCCGGGCACTGTCGAGCGCGCCGTGTAGCGCAGCCGCCTCGCGCTCGCGCCGCGCCGCCTCGCTTTCCCAATGCGCCGCCGCTGCCTTTTGGGTTTGCGCTTGCAGCTCGGCACGTTGCCGCGCCGCGCGCAGCCCGTCAATCTCCTGTCGCCGGGCGCCTGCGGCCTCGGCGAGTAGCCACTGCGAGGATTGCAGCGCCTCGTGCAACGCCAGCCGCACCGCTTCCCCTTCACTCAGTCGAAAATCACGCACGTCGAGTTCGGCTTGTAAAGCATCCCGGGCACCCTTTGCCTGCGCGACTGCCGCCCGCAGCGACGCCAGCTCGCGCTGGGCTTCGGCGAGTTCGGCTCGACGCGCTTCGCCGTCCGCAGCAGCTTCGTCGCGCTGGCGCGCATCATCCGCGCCCGTGGTGGGATCGACCTGCAAGGCCTGTGCGAGCTTGCCGGGGGGCGTCCGAGCGCCTTCGATCGGCTTGGCGAGCTGCTGGAAGGTGACGAACAGCGAAAGAATCTTGTCGCGGCGATCGCGGTCGGCCGGCCTGCCAGCGGCCGCCCGAACGAGATTGTAGAATGAGCGCACGATCGGCTGGCGTGGCTTGCGGTGTTGCCCCTTCTCCCGCGAACTGGCGAGCGTCGCGACGCTCGCCAGCAACAGATCACGGTCGGCCTCGCGTTTTGGCCAGTCAAGATCAAGGAATTTCTGTAGCGTCTTCAAATTCGCCGACGGTTTGTCAAACCATTTTTCGTATTCTACCGTGCAATATTCAAGATCACCCGAATTCTGGAAGAAATTCGCCATCTGAACGAGCCAGTGGTATTCGCCGATCTCCGGATTGACGCCGTCGCGCTCGTGCAGCGCGCGCGCCACGCCGGCGGGATTGCGCAGGCACAGGATGAGTTTCGGGGCCAGTTTGAGTTCGCTGAAAATCTGCCGCCACAGCGGCAGCACGCGCACCGTGCGCGGATCGGCAAATCCGAAATGACCATCGCCCACCCGGCTGTCGAGGAAGGCAGCGATGTCGCGCCTTATGGCCGAGACGCGCGGGTCCGCCCACCACGCCGTCGGCTGGGCGAGGCCATCGAGCGCACCGCCGGCCGTTTGATCGATCAGCGTAAACGCGCGGTCGTGAAATTGCCGTACCTGCCGGCGTTCGCAATCGCCGTCCGCGACGGGTCTGCTCGGCTCGGACGGCGGTGTGGCAGCCGCGTTGGAATTGGCCATGTCCACGCCGAGCAAGCTGAGGACGCGGGCGCATAGCGGCGCGCCGCTGTGCTGCGGGCCGAGCACCACCACCAGCGGGCCGCGTTTGCCGGTGACGCCCGCGAGCAGGCCGTCTCTCGGCACCGCCCGCAGCAGAGGCGTGGGCACCCCTGCGCTATCTGTCATCGCCGCTCTTCTGCCTTATAGCCTCCGGTCGCGTCGGCCGGCGTATGTAGAACCCTTTTTAGCGCCCGAACTCGAGCGGGTAAAGGTCGAGAGGTTGCGGCCCGCCGGCCTCCCCGATCGGCGTTCCACCCCGTTGCGGCCCGTACTCAGGAAGCCAGGGGTCGGCCGCCGCGCAGGTGCGAATATGGCGCCATAGCCGCGCCTGCGGCGGCGCCGATATCAGTCGGAACGGCAGCGTCGCCGCGTGCCAAGCCGGATTGACGCTCGGGTCCGCTTCCAGCGCCGTGCCCCAACGCTCTTCCAACACCTGCCGCTCGGCGGCGTTGCGCACCCGCTTTTCGCGATCGAGATGATCCAGTCCACGGCTTTTCGATTCGAAATGACGCAGGGTGAGGCTCGGGGTCCACAAAATCTTGAGCCCGCGCGCCCGCAGTTTCAGCGCGAGATCGATATCGCCATAAGCGACCGGAAGCCCGGCCTCATCGAACCCCCCGCTCGCCTCGAACGCCTCACGCCGCATCGCGACAAAGGCGCCCGTTACGGCGCTGACGGCGCGGCTGACATGCCAACGGCGGCCCGGACCGGGGCTGCTGGTGGGTTCATGTCGCCCGTCATGGACATCGATATCCGGCCAGCCCAGCAGGATGCCGGCATGCTGCAGGCTGTCGTCGGGATAGACGAGGCGCGCGCCGACGGCGCCGATCTCCGGGCGTTCGAGCAGGCCGCGCAATTGCCGATCCCAGCCGTCACTGAGCATCAGCATGTCGTCATTGGCAAAGACCAGCAGCGCCGCCTCGGTCAGCGCGACCGCGCGATTGTTGAGCCGCGACCAGTTGAACGGCTCGTCGATATGGGCGATTTCGATCCAGCTTTCGACATTGAGCTCGGCCAGGATGCGCGCCGTTTCGGGCTGGCAACTGCCGTTGGCGACAATCAGGACGCGCAGCGCGCCCGGAACCGCGGCGTGCCGGCGCAGGCTCGCAACGAAGTCACGCAGGTCGCCGCCATTGTCACGCGTCGGGATGATCACCTGCACGATCTGCTGCGGGCGGTTCGGCTGCCACACGATCGGCAGCGGCATGGCGGTGTCCTCGATCGGCCCGATAGCCGTCCGGCCGCCGGCACCCTCGCCGGCGAGATGGGCGCGCACCGCCAGTTCGTGAGCGGCGGCCCGCTCGGCAGCCCCCGTGCGCTGCCGCTCGCCGTCTGCATCGGTGGGATCGACGCGGACGAGCGGCAGCGGGATGTGACCGACAGTTCCGCGAGACGCCAGGCTTAAGAGCAGCGAACTGCGCGCGGCGCTGAACGATCCGGCAATCAGCGCGTCGGCGACCTCGGCATAGGCGGCGCGCTCGACAATGA
This sequence comes from uncultured Alphaproteobacteria bacterium, assembly GCA_963746885.1. GTDB lineage: Bacteria > Pseudomonadota > Alphaproteobacteria > ATCC43930 > CGMCC-115725 > DATARH01. The sequence goes on along the minus strand of CAVVDM010000018.1, from coordinate 255,803 downwards.
CCGTCTCGCCAAACGGATTGGCCTCAAGGAGCGTGTCGTAGTCGACGACTTGGCGCAATTGCGGCGACGACCGCTGCGGGCCGTCGGCAACGGCAACCACCGCTTCCTCGTCGGTGACGAAGGCCGCTGCCGTGCCGAGGCCGATAGAAGCCGCGCACCACGCGAGAGCCTGACGATCGAGCTGCGCACCGCTCGCCGGCAGGATCAACCAATCGACCACAAAATCCCGGGCGACACGCCGTTCGGCGGCGGCCGGCGGCTCATCCGCCGCGGCCTCCATCCAGCGGATGCGCGGGTCGCTTGCGGCGGCACGCTCGACCATCCGGCGGTGGTCAGCATCGGATCCGACGACGCACAGCCGCCAGTTTCGATAGGTCTGGGCGGTCAGCGTCGCAATCTGCGCGTAGAGTGTCGCCAGCTTCGCCCCGCCGACCGCCATAACGATCCCAAAGCGGCGCTCAATCGCGGCCGGCGGCGGCGCGGGAACGTCATAGACGCGGCGGAACCGGTCGTAAGCGGCGATCGGAAGGGCCATTTGCGCGCAGATGTCGGGCAGCGTCGCCGCAAGTCGGGCGACCGCGTTCTGCAGCCGCGCCACCTCCTCGGTCATCGCAGTCAGCGTCTCGATGCTGCCCCGCGCGGCCTGCATTTCGAAGTATTGCTGCTGGGCTTGCGGACAGCCGGCGTAAAACAGCTCGGCCCAGGCTGCCTGCAGCGAGGGCTGCATCTCGGTCGCGCGGCGATAGGCCGCCAACGCCTCGGCGCGCCTCCCCTGCAGCTTGAACAGATGGCCGAGCTGGAGGTGACTTTCGGCATTCTCCGGGGCTTGCGCCAGTGCCGTGCGGTAGGCCTGTTCGGCGTCGGCCAGGCGGCCAGAATCCTTGAGCATGTTGCCGTATTGAATGCAGATGTCGGTGCGCGTGGGCATCAGGCCGAGCGCGCACCCATAGGCTGCTGCCGCTTCGGCGCAGCGTCCGGCGTCGCGCAGGCGGTTGCCCTCGGCGATGTGCTCTTCGGCGGCGACAATCCCCGCCCGGCCGGGGTCGATGGCCGGCGGCAGCGCGCCGAGCGCCCGCAACTCAACCGCCGCGACCTCGCTGCTATGCAGCAGCCGGTGGGCCGCGAAATAAGCTGCGGTCGCATCCCCGGTGCGGCCGAGCAGCTTTAATAAATGCCCCAGCTGCAAATGGATGTCGCCGTCCTCGGGCGATTGCGTCAACGCCTGGCGGTAGGCTGCTTCCGCCTCGCCGAACCGCGTCAGCTCCTTGAGCATGTGAGCGAGCTGCACCCGGATATCGGAGCGCCCGGGGGCAAGGGCCAGCGCGCGACGATAAAGCGATGCCGCCCGGGCACAGTCACCCTGGTCGCGCGCCCGGTCCGCCTTATGAACCAAGCGGTGCGCCGCGCGGCGTCGCCACCGCGCCAATGCGCGCGCCAGCGGCGAGGCGGCGCGATCGGCTGCCCAGGTGAATTGCGAACCGCCCGGATCGTTCCCGCCAGCGCGAGACAAGCTTGACGCGGGCGCGCTCTCTTGGGTGCCGAGCACGCCGGGGATGTCGATCATTCGACGAATTCGAGGTGGTGGCGAACGTTGTGCAGCAGCCACAAGCCGATCACGGTCAGCGCGACCAGGATATAAGTAAAGTAGGAAATATCATAATACGCCGTGATGCGACTTCCCAGCATGCCGCTCCGGATCATTTCATAGCCGTGGATCGAAGGCATCACGATCAAGGCAAAATTGCGCAGCGGCGTCGGCAGCCATTCGGCCAGGAAGAAAAACCCCGAAACCGGCAGATACATATAGGAGATGACCTGCCAAACGTGCTCGACGATATCGGTGCGCTCGCTCAGCGCTGCGACAATCAAGGAGATCGATATGGCCCACCACGTCATGTACAAATTACCGGCCAAGAACAACGGCCAATTAACTGGCCAGTCCAGAAATCCCAGAAAATATAATATAAAATAAGACGAGAACACCGCAGCAAGGTTGCCGATCGCTTCCAGACCACATTTTCCGATGACAATGTCGAGAGGAGTTATCAGGCGATGAGATAACAGGGCCCCATTATTGCGCACAGCATAAAGCGCATGGCCGGTGACATGGCGAAATACCAGAAGCGGCAAATAGCCACTCCAGATCAGCGGTATCAAAGGGATGCCATTGTCGAACGGCGAACGAATAAACGACCACATGACGATTACCGGGAATGCAAAGACCAGGGGCTCTGCGAACAGCCAAGCAAATCCCAGATTGCGGCGCCCCCAGCGCGTTTGAATCTCGCGCATCATAATAGCGCCCAAGACGCGCCGTTGGACCGCCCAGCCTTGCCGCAGCATCGCTATCCCCGTCTTCCCTCTACCGCGCGACCCGCCGAAATCAGCACCCGCCGGCACGCAATATCCCGGCTCCGGGCCGCCGCGTCGCCAGCAATACTAGCCTGAAGCCGCTTTCGTACAAGGTGCCGTCGCATCGGGGGCCGCGGCGGGCATCGCGCCGGCAGGGGGGCCTGCCGATTTCTTGCCAACATCGCTAATCCTGTCTCGCCGCCGGAACGTAGGATGTCTAATCTGCCGGGCAAGGACTTCGCCCGCAAAAAGGCCGCGTCGCTAGGCCGCGGCCTTTTTGCGGGCGCCATTCCGCAACGCAGACAACCTAGCGGGGACACGCACGATGATCTGCGATGTTTACGCTCATTACATCCCGCAAGCCTTCAGCGACTTCATGGGCGACCGGTTCGGGCCGCGCGTCGGGGCGCCGGTCAAGACCGGCATCGCCAAGCACCCGGTTTCGGACTCGATCGCCGACATCACCGGCCGGCTCGAGCTGATGGACGCCGCCGGGGTCGAGAAGCAGGTGTTGTCGCCGCATCGGCCAACCTACCTGCCGGACGAAGCCGATGGTGTGCGCGCCGCGCAGCTTCTCAACGACGGCTATGCCGATTTGGCCCAGCGCTATCCCGATCGCATCGCCTCCTACGTGATGCTGCCCTTACCGCACATCGACGCGGCGCTGAAGGAGATGGAGCACGGCTTCGATCAGCTCGGCTGCGTCGGCCATTCGGCGCCGACCACCTGGTGACGGGCGGCGATTATCCGGTGTTGCGGGATTGGGGAGCATACAAGGAGACCTTCGCCTATATCGAACGTCTCGGCCTGCCGCCGGCCGATCGCGACAAGATCCTCCACCGTAACGCACAATCGCGTTTTGGCTTCGCGCATTGATCGCCGCGCCGGTCCCGCCAGAGCGGCGGTCCGGCGGCGCGGCTATCGGTGGGACCGGCCGGCTCAATAGTTGCGGGCGCAATGCGGCCGGATCCAACGGCCCCAGCGATCGTGATGCCCACGCACAAAATGCCAGCCGGGCGCGCAGTGGCGGTACGCAACTCGGGCGGGCGGCGGGGGCGGCGGTGGATAGCCCATCGCCCCGGGCGGCGGCGGCGGATAGCCCATCGCACCAGGTGGCGGGGGCGGGGGCGGGGTCGTTGCCGCACCGGTAATCGCGCCGACTGCGCCACCGATCAACGCCCCGGTGGCCGCGCCCCTGCCGCCGCCGACCGCTGCGCCCAGCGCCGCCCCGGCCCCGGCTCCGATCAGGCCGCCACCGACCGCGCGCTGGCCGGGATCGTAGGGATTGGTGCAGGACACCAACGTGAGGATCAGCACGCCGGCGCCGACACCGGCCAACTTGAAGGATTTCATAGACGACTCTGTTGTAATGACAGGGAATAGATCGGCGACGCTGCCAAGGCGCGGATCGCCGCGCTCAGCGCGGCCCGGCGAAGGTCTTGCGCATGAAGCCGGTGCGCTGCACCGCGCCGGCCATCAGGAACTGAGCATCCTGGCCGGCCAGGATGAAGCGTGCCCCCATCTCGATGTAACGCGGCATGATCGCCTCGTTATAGATGCCGGCCATGCCGGGAAACTTGCCGTGCTTCTTGCAGGCCGCGATCATCGCGCGATAGGCCGCCGCGACGCGCTCATTGCCGAAATCGCCCGGAATGCCCATCTCGGCGCACAAATCGTTGGTGCCGATCAGCAGCACGTCGACCCCCGGCACCGCGGCGATCTCCTCGGCATTGGCGATCGCAGTCGGGGTCTCCAGCATCACCACCGTCAGGTTGGCGGCGTTGAGCGCCGCGGCCGCCTCGCCGGTGCTGGCGGTGCGCAGCCCGTAATGCGGCCCGATCCCGCCCATCGAGCGATGCCCGGTCGGCGGGTATTTGAGCCGGTTCACCACCTCGCGCGCCTCGGCCGCGCTGTCGACATGCGGCATGACGATGCCGAGCGTGCCGTTGTCGAGCGCCCGCGTCGCGATCGAATAGGCGCCGTTGGGCACCCGCGCGATCGGCGCGATGCCGGCGTCGAGGGCGGCGGTCGCGATCTGGGCGCACGCTTCGAGCGACATGACGCCGTGCTCCATGTCGAGGAACAGCCAGTCGAACCCGGCCGTCGCCATCGCCTTGGCGATCTCGACGCTGCGCGTCAGGCGGATGCCGACGCCGAGCGCCAGCCGGCCTGCTTCGAGCTTTTCGCGGGCGACATTACGGACAGCTTTACTCGAGACTGGGGCGGGCATCGCGGTCTCCCTCAGGTCGGTGTCGCATCGGCTTCCTGCCGCAGCCAGTCGCGGAACGCCCGGACCTTGGGCCTTTCGAGCGCGCCCGGCGCGGTGACAATGTAATAGGCGAAGAGGTCCGGCAGCGCCAACGAGAACAGCCGCACGAGGCGGCCGGCCGCGAGATCGGCGGCGGCGATCGTGCTGTAGGCGAGCACCACGCCGTGGCCGGCGATCGCGGCGTCCATCGCCATGTAGCCGATGCTGAAGGTCAGCCCCGGCGCCATCGCGGCGCCGCCGACGCCGGCCGCCTTGAGCCACATCGCCCAGGTCGGCACCAGCGGATCGCGGTCGACCGCCTGGTCGTGGATCAGCGCATGGTGCCGCAGGTCGGCGGGCGTGCGCAGCGACGGCCCGGCGTCGAGCAGGCGCGGGCTGCACGCCGGGAACACCTCGTTGCGCAACAGCAGCTCGACGTCGAGCCCGGGATAGCGCCCGGTGCCATAGCGGATCGCCAGGTCGAAATCGCCGCGGGTCAAATCGACCACCTCGTCGCTGGTCGAGATCCGCACGTCGATGTCGCGGCATTGCGCCTGAAACCGATGCAGCCGCAGCACTAGCCACTTGGCGGCGAGCGAGGGCGAGGCGGTGACGGTCAGCGTGCCGGTGTCGTTGTGCGAGCGCAGCCGCCGCACCGACGCCTGGATGCCGGCAAACGCCTCCGACAATCCCGGCAGCAGCAGCCGGGCCGAGCCGGTCAGCTCGACCGCCCGGTTATGCCGGTGAAACAGGCTGACCCCTAGATCTGCTTCGAGGGCGTGGATCTGATGGCTGATCGCGGCAGGCGTGACGCTGAGTTCGTCGGCCGCCTTGCTGAAGCTCCTCAACCGGGCGGCGGCTTCGAACGCGCGTAGCGCGCTCAGGGGCGGCAGGTGTCCATTCATTCGGATGAGATTTCCTAAACTCGACGCTGAGAAAGTCTCGTTTGTCGAATGATGCCACAAGGCACAATTTCACGGCAACATGCTTCCCGGCACATTCGTTTCACCCGCCGGGAGTTTTAGGAGAGCTCATATGACAGCAATCCCTCTGCAGCCCTGCCGCGAGCGCTCTGCCGCGCCTGGCCGACGTGTCGCGCTCGATGCGCTGGACGACGCGACGCAGGCGGTACTCGCGACCGTGCGCGAATGGCGCCGCCGCAGCCTCGGCCGGCGCCAGTTGGCAGGGCTCGACGAGCGCACCCTCGCCGATATCGGGCTCACCCGCAGCGACGCCGAGTTTCTGGCCAACAAGCCGTTCTGGCGGAAATAATGGAACCGATCCTCGAACACGCCGGCGCGGTGCCGGTGGTGCACCCGTCACATCAGCCGATTGGCGTCGGGAAGCGATTGCTGAAATTGCTTTACGCGATCGCCTATGCCACGGCAGACCGGATAACATTGCCGCAACGCGACTTGTCACCCGAGTTCTACCGTTTCCCGCCGTTATGAGCGGCCCAGCTTTTGCCCGCCTTCTCCCCGGAGGATCACCGATGACCAACGCCGATCGACTGCCCTATGTCGAAGCCGAGTTGAATTATCTCGGAACGATGGCCGAGCGCCCGCGCTACTACGCCTATGAGCCGCTGCCCGGCGAGCCGCGCTCGAACATGGCGCACGCGGCGCACCGCATGCGCATCCACGACCTGCGCCCGATCGAGGCCGAACTCGATCTCGACGTGCAGGGCTTCGCGCTGGTCGAGCAGCGCAGCGCGGTGCACGATTTCTGGGACGACGACGAGGTTCGCCGGGTCTACTACCCGGAGGCCGAGCGCGTGATCGCCGAGGCGACCGGCGGCGCCCGCGTCTTCATCTTCGACCACTTGCAGCGCCGCCGCGTGCCGGGCCTGCAGGACCGCGCGAGCGGCGGCCCGCGCCAGCCGGCAACCCGGGTGCATGTCGATCACACCGCGCGGTCGGCACCGCAGCGGGTGCGCGACCTGCTCGGCGAGGAGGCCGAGGAATTGCTGCGCGGCCGGGTCCAGGTGATCAATCTGTGGCGGCCGACCCGCGGGCCGCTGCGCGACGCGCCGCTCGCGGTGTGCGATTCCCGCACCGTCGCGCCGGACGATCTGGTGCCCTCGGACTTGGTATACCGCGACCGCGTCGGCGAGACCTATTCGGTGCGTCATAACCCGGCGCATCGCTGGTTTTACGTGCCGGAAATGCGGCGTGACGAGGCGCTGTTGCTGAAGATCGCCGATACCAAGACCGACATCGCCGCCCGCTTCATGCCGCACAGCGCGTTCACCGATCCGACGACGCCGTCCGACGCGTTCCCGCGCGAGAGCATCGAGGTTCGCAGCCTGGTGTTCCACCCGGCGTAAGCGCCGACGCCGCCCTTGGTGATGGCCGGGCCTGTCCCGGCCATCACCGAGAAATGCCGGCTTGAGCCGCGGGTCGATCCTGGCGCATGGTTGCGCGCAACCGAGCCGGCAACGTCGCAGTCGCGGCGTTTTTGCCGATCCTGTGGGAGGATGACCATTCAGCCATTGCGCAGTTTTCTGTTCGCGCCGGGAAACCATGCGCGGCGGGTCGAGAAAGCCCTGTCGCTCGACGCCGATGCGGTGATCCTCGACCTCGAAGACGCGGTCGCCACCGCCGAGAAGCCGGCGACCCGGGCCGCGGTGGCGACGGCGCTGACGCAGCCGCGACGTGCGCTGCTCTATGTCCGGGTTAACGCCGTCGACACCGAGTTTTGCTATGGCGATCTGGTGGCGATCACCCGTGCCGGACTCGACGGGATCATCTTGCCCAAGGTCGAGAGCGCGGCGGGTCTTGCCACAGTCGATTGGCTCCTGTCGCAGCTCGAACGCGAGCGTGCCTTGGCGGCGGGCGGGATCGACCTGATCCCGATCATCGAGACCGCGCGCGGCCTCAACCGGGTCGACGCGATCCTCGGCGCGGGCACCCGCGTCAAGCGCGCTGCCTTCGGGGCCGGCGATTTCACGCTCGATGTCAACATGGTGTGGAGCCGGGGCGAGGCGGAGCTTGCGCATGCCCGCGCGAGCATCGTAACCGCCTCGCGGGCGGCCGGCATGGAGGCGCCGCTCGACACGGTATGGGTCGATTTGACCGACCAGGACGGGCTCGAAGCATCGGCGCACACCGCCCTGGCCGGCGGTTTCCAGGGCAAGATGTGCATCCACCCGAACCAGATCCCGGTCGTCAACCGCGTCTTCACCCCGACCGCGGCCGAAATCGCTTTCGCCGAGCGCGTCGTTGCCGCCTTCGCCCGCGCCGAGGCCGAGGGCAGCGCCGCGATCCAGCTCGACGGCAAATTCATCGACTACCCGATCGTCTACCGGGCTCAGCGGACCTTGGAAAAAATGGCCGCGATCCGCGCGCGGGAGGGCGCGTGACGACCGGCGGGCCATCGGGACGGCTCCCGGGGCCGCTTGACGGCATCACGGTCCTCGACCTGTGCAGCTATCTTGCCGGGCCCTATGGCTGCACGTTGCTCGCCGATCTCGGCGCCAGCGTGATCAAGATCGAGTCGCCGCAGGGCGACATGCTGCGCCAGTTTCCCTCCAGCCTGCCCGGTGAGAGCCGCTTCTTTCTCGGCACCAACCGCGGCAAGCGCGCGCTGGCGCTCGACCTGAAACAGCCCGAGGGCCTGGCGGTATTGCACCGGATGGTCGCGAGCGCCGATGTCCTCGTCGAGAACTTCCGCCCGTCGGTACCGGCGCGGCTCGGGATCGACTACCCGCGTCTGCGGGCGATCAACCCACGCCTCGTCTATGCCGGGCTGACCGGCTATGGCGACCAAGGGCCGCTCAGCGACAAGGGCGGCTTCGATCAGGTGCTGCAATGCCTGAGCGGCATGGCGGTGTTCCAGGGCGGGGGAGCCGACACGCCGCAACTGGTGCTCGGCTCGGTGCTCGACTATTTCACCTCGGCGCTGCTTGCCTATGGCGTCGCCGCCGCGTTGTTTCAGCGCGAGCGTAGCGGCACCGGGCAATATCTGAGCCTCTCGCTGTTGCGCAGCGCGCTGACGATCCAGGCCGGCCGCTTTGTCTGGGCCGAGAGCGAGGGCCGTGACGTTGCCCGCGATTCCGGCACCGGCGGCTTGACCGGCATCCACCCGACAAAACAGGGCGCGCTCTATATCTCGGTGCATTCCAACCATTTCTTCACCGCGCTCTGCGAGCTGATCGCCCGCCCGGAGCTGGCAAGCGACCCGCGGTGTGCGACGATGCGCAGCCGCGCCGAGCATGCCGCCGAGCTGGTGCCGGAAGTGCGGACCGCCCTTGCGGCGCGCACCGCGCTCGAATGGGAGGCGATCTTCGGCGAGCGGGTGCCGTGCGCGGCGGTGCGGCCGATCGAGGACATGTTCGACCACCCGCAGGTTGCCGCCGAGGACCTGGTGGCGACGCTCGACCATCCCGTGGTCGGCCAGTATCGGACGATGACAAAGCCGATCAAATTCTCCGAGACGCCCGGGCCGGCGCCGACCGCCTCGCCCACCTTCGGGCAGCACAGCGACGAAGTTCTCGCCGCGCATGGCTATTCGGCTGCCGAAATCGCGTCCCTGCGCGAGCGCGGCATCGTGCGCTGAGCCGACAAGGCTCGGCCGTGCCGTCGTCGGTCGAACGATAACCCGAGAAGAATGGGGCTCGAGCACCATGCGCATCACCGCTGTAGAACCGATAATTGTCGAGGTGCCGACACGACAGCCGGTCAGCGGCGTTCACGGCGTGACCCGGGTGCAGCGCAGTGTCCTCGTTCGCCTTGCGACCCATTCGGGCATCGAAGGCTGGGGGAATGTCGATCCGACCCCCGGCTATACCTTGATGTCGGCCGACGAGATTCTGCGCCACGGTCGCCTTGCTGACACCGGCGCTGGTTGGCAGCGATGCGATGAATATAAACGCCGCGCTGGCGGCAATGGACCGCGCCGTGCCCGGTGCCCACGAGGCGAAGGCGGCCGTCGAGATGGCGCTGTGCGACGCCAAGGCGCGCGCGCTGGGCATCCCGGTCCACTCGCTGCTGGGCGGTTGCATCGAAATCTGAGATAACGCTCAACGCCTGGATCGGCACCGTGCCGCCGCCGCAGGCGACGGCCGAGGCGCTGGGCTGGCTCGAACGCGGGTTCCGCTCGGCGAAGATCAAGCTCGACGGCGCCGATCCCGAGGGCATTCGGCGGGTTGCCGCGGTGCGCGAGGCGGTTGGCGACCGCATGGCATTGCGGGTCGATTTCAACGAGAGCCTGCCGATGGAACAGGCCGTCGGCTTTATCCGGCAGCTCGAACCCTACGGGCTGATGCTCGTGGAGCAGCCGGTCGAGCGCAGCCGGATCGCCGATCTCGCCGAAATCCGCCGCGGCATTCGCATTCCGCTGATGGCTGACGAGAGCGTCATCGGACCGGCGTCGCTGATCGACATCATCCGCAAGGAAGCCGCCGATATCGTCAAGGTCAAGGTGATGAAGCAGGGCGGCCTGCTACGAACGATCGAGATGGTGCACATCGCCGCGGCGGCGGGTCTCGGGCGTGGTGATCGGGCATGGCTTCGGGTTGACCTTGTCGACGATCGCCGAGGCGACTGTCGCGGCAGTCTGCCCGGCGGTGCTGGACGGGTGCGAGGCGGTCGGCCCGCTGAAGATGGCGGCCGATGTGGTCGTGGAGCCGGCGGCCTCGACCGCGGCGTCATCAGGATCACGGACCTGCCGGGCTTCGGCGTCGATATCGACCGGCGGGCGTTGCAGCGGCTACGGAGAGCATGATGGTGAGGCGCCGGGGAGCGTCGTAGGCGGCTGAGCCCGGGTGCTGGGGGTTCTGGCGGTATTGGCGATCCTGGTTCAACCGGAAATCGCCCAGGGAGCCGACATACCGCGACGACCGCGGTTGCGAAGAAGGAGGAACAGGCGTCTGGCAGTTCGGGCGGCCACAGGAAATCGCGCGCCCCGGAGCGACCAGTACCGGCTCCGGATTGCCCCCATCGGCCGCACCCGGTCCCGGCATCCTCCCGCGGGGGAGAATGCCCCGGTTTTTCCCGGCGATGAAAAGGGGAAGGGTCAGGGTTGCGCGGATTTCACGACGGCAGCCGGGGCGTAAGCAATGCCTTAACGATCGCGGCGTAGACAAAGCACTGGGCCGGCACGAAAGGCAAGGCATCATGGTAGACAAGGCACCGACCGTCCTCGTTGTAGCAAGCGATTGGGAGGAGCGCGTGCGGATCGCGTTCACGTTGCGCGAGGCGGGATTTACCGCGGTCGCGGCGGCGGACGGGGATGGCGCGATGGCAGCGCTGCGGCGTGAGCGGTTTGCCGCCGCGGTAATCGCCATGGCCGGCGATACCGGCGTCGCGTTGATGCACACGGCTCGCCGCGTGCAGCCCCGCGTGCCGGCGCTGCTGGTTTTGGAGCCGGCGGCGATGCGGCTCACCGACGGGGATGGCGCCACCATCATCAAGCGGCCGCTCGACCCGCGCCAGTTGCTCGGCTGCGTGTTCGAGCTGGTCTTGCGCGAGGACGACGCGGTTGCGAGCCCGGCGCCGCCCAGCCACGCGGCCGAGCTGTGCATCGCCGCGGCCCGCCTTGCCTGCCTGCAGAACCGGCGCGCAATCGCCGCGGCCGCCGGTGCCAGCCGGGTGGCGCAGGAGCTGACCCGCCAGATCGGCGAGATGCGCGTGGCGTATCGCGGCTTCGCTGCGGCGCGCAGCGCCGGCGCCCTGGCGGCTGAAGCCGTCGGGCGCTGAGCCCCGGCGCACGGCACCGGACGAGGCATCTCGATTGCGGCGGAGATTGCCGGCATACTGACGATCCGCTGCGCCCTTTGCCGGATCCATGATGCGCATTACCGCAATTCACGACAGCGTCGCCCCGATCAGCTCGGCGATCGCCAACGCCTATATCGATTTCAGCAAGATGACGGCGAGCGTCGTCGCGATCCATACGGATTTGCGGCGCGACGGCCGCCCGCTGGTCGGCTTCGGCTTCAACTCCAACGGCCGCTATGCGGTGCAGGGCCTGTTGCGCGAGCGCTTTATTGCGCGGCTCGCCGAGGCCGCGCCGGACGCGCTGGTTGATGAGAGCGGGCTGATCGACCCAGCCCGCGCCTGGGGCGTCATGATGGCCAACGAGAAGCCCGGCGGGCACGGCGAGCGCTCGGTCGCGGTTGGGGTGCTCGACATGGCGCTGTGGGATTTGCGCGCCAAGGCCGAGGGCGTGCCGCTGTGGCGCCTCTTGGCCGAGCGTCACGGCACAAAGGTGGCCGACCCGCACGCCTGGGTCTACGCCGCCGGCGGGTATTATTACCCCGGCAAGGACATCGCGGCGTTGCGGGACGAGATCCGGCATTACCGCGACCTCGGCTACACCTGCGTCAAGATCAAGATCGGCGGGGTGCCGCTCGCCGAGGATCTGCGGCGCATCGAGGCGGTGCTGGCGGCGGTGGGCAGCGGCGACAACCTTGCGGTCGACGCCAACGGCCGTTTCTCGCTCGACGAGGCGGCTGCCTACGCCGACGCGCTCGCCCCCTATAATCTGCGCTGGTACGAGGAGCCGCTCGACCCGCTCGATTACGCTGGCCATGCGATCCTCGCCGAGCGCTATGCGCCGCCGCTGGCGACCGGCGAAAACCTGTTCTCGGTGCACGACGCGCGCAACCTGATCCGTCATGGCGGCCTCAGGCCCGACCGCGACGTGCTGCAGTTCGACCCGGCGCTGTCCTACGGCCTCGTCGAGTATCTGCGCACGCTTGACATGCTGCGGCGCCACGGCTGGTCCGCCGGGCGCTGCGTGCCGCATGGCGGGCACCAGTTCGCGCTCAACATCGCGGTCGGGCTCGGCCTCGGCGGCAACGAATCCTACCCCGACGTGTTCGCCCCGTTCGGCGGGTTTGCCGACGATTGCCCGGTCGAGAACAGCCTCGTGCGCCTCCCCGACATCCCCGGCATCGGCTTTGAGGCCAAGGCGGTGCTTTACCGCGTCATGCGCCCGCTGGCCGAGGGGTAACGGCTACCGAAACGCAGCATTATTGCGTATATAGCTTACCGATTGGCACAGCTTACCGATTAGCTGCCACCCCGAGGTTCCGCGACCGATGACCTCCCGACCGCGCCCTGTTGTGCTCTGCATCCTCGATGGCTGGGGCGAGCGCCCGAACGGCCAGGACAATGCGATCGAGCGCGCCCGCGCGCCGGTGTGGCACGGGCTGATGCGGCGCTGGCCGCATGCGCACCTCCAGGCGAGCGAGCATTTTGTCGGCCTGCCCGACGGCCAGATGGGCAATTCCGAAGTGGGCCACACCAATCTCGGCGCCGGCCGTGTCGTGATGCAGGAACTGCCGCGGATCGATGCGGCGATCGCGGACGGCTCGCTGGCCGGCCTGCCGCCGCTGCGCGCGTTCATCGACAAGCTCAAGGCAACCGGCGGCACCGCGCATGTCATGGGCCTGTTGTCGCCGGGCGGCGTGCATTCGCACCAGCATCAGATCGCCGCGCTCGCCGCGATCCTCGCCGAGGCCGGCTTGCCGGTCGCGGTGCACGCCTTTCTCGACGGCCGCGACACGCCGCCCAAATCGGCGGTCGGCTATCTGCAGAAATTCGCGGCGGACGTCGCCGGCCAGGGCCGGGTGCGCATCGCGACGGTCTGCGGGCGCTATTACGCGATGGACCGCGACAAGCGCTGGGACCGCGTCGAGCGGGCCTATCGGATGCTGACCGCGGGCGAGGGGGAGCACGCCGCAACGGCGGTCGCCGCGGTCGAGGCCGGCTACGCGCGCGGCGAGAGCGACGAGTTCGTGCTGCCTACCGCGGTCGCCGACTATCGCGGCATATCGGACGGCGACGGGATCCTGTTCGCCAATTTCCGCGCCGACCGCATCCGCGAGATCGCCGGCGCCCTGCTCGACCCCGATTTCGCCGGGTTTGCGTGCAACAAGCGCATCGTTGTCGGCGCGGCGCTCGGGCTCGTCGAGTACTCCACCGGGCTCAACCGGTTCCTCGCCACGCTGTTTCCGGCGGACGATTTGAGCAACACGTTTGGCGAGGTGATAGCCGATGCCGGGCTGACGCAATTGCGCATCGCCGAGACCGAGAAATACGCGCATGTCACGTTTTTCTTCAACGGCGGGCGCGAAACCGCATTTCCCGGGAGGAGCGCATCCTGGTGCCCTCGCCGAAGGTCGCGACCTACGACCTGCAGCCCGAGATGTCGGCGCCTGAGGTTACCGACAAGGTCGTCGCGGCAATCCGGTCGGGTCATTTCGACGTCGTCGTTCTGAACTATGCCAATACCGACATGGTCGGGCACACTGGCGACCTCGCCGCTGCGATCAAGGCGGTCGAGACGGTCGACGCCTGCCTCGGCCGGTTGGCGGAGGCGGTCGAGGCGGCCGGCGGCACCCTCGTGATCACCGCCGACCACGGCAATGCCGAGATGATGCGCGACCCCGAAACCGGCGAGCCGCATACCGCCCACACCCTGAACCCGGTGCCGTTCATTGTCGTCAATCCGCCGGGGGCGGTGGTACGCGTCGAGGATGGCCGCCTCGCCGATGTCGCGCCGACCCTCTTGGCGCTGCTCGAACTGCCGAAGCCGGCGGTGATGACTGGGCACTCGCTGATTGTCTCGGCCGAGAGGCGTGCCGCCGAATGACGCCGTGATGGCGCGCGCGGCGATCGCGGCTGCGGCGCTGGCTATCGCGCTGTTCGTCGCGGCCGCGGCGCGGGCGGCGCCGGCCATCGGCCCGTCAAGCTCCGCGGCAACCTCCCCGTCAAGCTCCCCGGCGAGTTTTTCGAGCGAGCTCGACGCGGCACGCCAGCAGTGTATCGCCGATGCCCGCCTCACTCAGGAGCGCGAGCAGACCATCGCCGAGTTCGCCCATTCGATCGACCTGCTCGGCCGTGACGCCGCTGGACGCCAGCGCGGTCTCGATGAAAGCCGCTTGGTTCAGGAGCATCTGCTGGGCACGCTCGAATTCCTGGCACGCGCTCTGCCGGATCAGACCGCGGCCGCTGCCGAGGCGCCGATCGATCGCCGGCGCAGCGAGCTGTTGATCCAGGCGGCGGTGCCAGCGTTGCGGGCGCAGGGGCATGCCTTGTCGGCCGAATTCGCGCGGATCGCGGCGTTGCACCGCGAGGTCGCCGCAACGCAGGCCAACCTCGCCGCAGCCCGCGAGGCGCTCGTCGGCGATCGCGTGCGTGTGGCCCAAGCCGTGTCCCTCCGGCTCGCGCTGCGTCGGCAAATGTTGCCTGATGGCGCCGCCAAGGACGCCGGCGATGCGGCGCATGTCGCCCGGCTGGGGCAAGACGCCAAGGACATCGATGCGTTGATCAAGGACGCCGACGCCGCGACCGAGCGTCGCGACCGCGCATTGCTGGCGCGCGCCCGCGCCGGGCTCTCCCGCGCGAAAGCGAGTGCGGTCACGCTGCAGATCGCCGATCCGACCCGGCCGCGCGGACTGCGCGCCTTCGATCCGCCGCAATCCGCCCTGCTGATGCCGGTTTCCGGGACTATCAGCCAACCCTTCGGCGCCGCCGATGCGGCGAACGCTGTGCCCCAGAGCCTCGGCTTCAGCGCTATGCCGGGGGCCGAGGTGGTGGCGCCGTTCGATGGCAGGATCGTCTATGCCGGGCCGTTTCGCGATCTCGGGCTTGTCTTGATCATTCAACACACCCCCCTGTATCATTCGCTGCTTGCCGGGTTGGGCCGCGTCGACGTGAGGGTCGGCGAATGGGTTTTGGCCGGCGAGCCGCTCGGCACGATGCCCGATACGGGAGACAAGGCGGTGGGTGGCGTATTGCATTACGAATTGCGCCACGACGGCCGCCCGGTCGACCCCCAACCCTGGCTGGCGACCCGCGACGCGGGGCATGACCAAACATACGGTGACCAAAAGGTGCGCGAATGAAGCGATTGGGGCTGATCGCGGCTTGTGCCGGAGCGCTCTTTCTGTTGACGCTGCACCAGGATGCCGGCGCGGCTGCGCCAAATCCCGACGCCAACACCGCGCAGACCTACAAGGAACTCAACCTGTTGGGCGACGTGTTCGCGCTGGTGCGGGCCGACTATGTCGACAAGGTCAGCGACGAGACCCTGGTCGAAGGCGCGATCAATGGCATGCTGACCTCGCTCGACCCGCACTCGAACTATCTCAATGCCAAGAACTTCAACGACATGAAGGTTCAGACCCGCGGCGAATTCGGTGGGCTCGGGATCGAGGTGTCGATGGAGAACGGGCTCGTCAAGGTGGTGTCGCCGATCGATGACACGCCGGCCGCGCATGCCGGCATCAAGCCCGGCGATCTGATCACCCGGCTCGACGGCACCCCGGTGCAGGGTCTCACCCTGCCCGAGGCCGTGGAAAAGATGCGCGGGCCGGTCAACAGCGACATCACGCTGACGATCCGCCGCGCTGGGCGCGATCCGTTCGACGTGAAGCTCACCCGTGCGATCATCAAGATCAAATCGGTCCGCTCGCATCTCGAAGGCGGCAATATCGGCTATATCCGCATCACCTCGTTCAACGAGCAGACCGATGTCGGCCTCACCAACGCGATGAAGACCCTCAAGAAGGAGGCCAACAACAAGCTGATCGGCGTCGTTCTCGACCTGCGCAACAATCCGGGCGGCCTGCTCGATCAGGCCGTCGCGGTGTCTGACGCGTTCCTCGACAAGGGCGAGATCGTGTCGACCCGCGGCCGCCGCTCCGACGACGCCCAGCGCTACGACGCCCACGGCGGCGACATTGCCGCCGGGCTGCCGGTTGCAGTGCTGATCAATGGCGGCTCGGCGTCGGCCAGCGAGATCGTCGCCGGCGCCCTGAAAGACCATCACCGCGCGATCCTGATCGGCACCCGTTCGTTCGGCAAGGGATCGGTGCAGACGATCATCCCGCTCGCCGGTCACGGCGCAATGCGCCTGACTACGGCGCGCTACTACACCCCCTCGGGCCGGTCGATCCAGGCCAGGGGCATCGAACCCGACGTTGTCGTCGAAGCCGCAAAGATCGAGCGCCCGGCCGCCAAAGACGCAACCAAGGACGCCAAGACCGCGGACAGCAAGAGCGACGAGTTCGAGCACCGTAGACCCCTCGCTGATGGGCACCGCCGACGATTACCAGCTCACGCGGGTGATCGACATGCTGCGCGGCATCGCGCTGTTCAACGGCCGCGTCGTCAACTGACCGTGACGGCGGCGCCGATGCGGGCGCAGACGGGCGCGGCGCCGTGACCGTGCCGGACAGCGAGCGGGCGCGCTACCGCCCGGCCGTCGGGATCATGCTGCTCAACCCCGCGCGCCAGGTCTTCGTCGGCCGCCGCATCGATATGCCGGCCGGGCTTGCGGCGTGGCAGATGCCGCAGGGCGGCATCGACCCGGGCGAGACCGCGCCCCAGGCGGCGATGCGCGAGTTGCAGGAGGAGGTCGGCACCGCCAAGGCCGAAATCCTTGCCGAAAGCCGCTTCTGGCACCATTACGACTTTCCTGCCGAGCTGGCCGGCGGGATGTGGGGCGGGCGCTACCGCGGCCAGCGGCAAAGATGGTTTGCGATGCGCTTCGTTGGCGACGACTCGGATATCGATCCCGCCGCCGCCGAGCACCCGGAATTCGACGCCTGGGAATGGGTCGCAGCCGAACGGCTGCCCGAGTTGATCGTGCCGTTCAAGCGCCAGATCTACCGCGATATCCTGGCCGAGTTTCGCCCGCTGTGGGACGCCGGGTAGACGCCCGGCGTCCCCACCAGCCCGCGACGAGCTACCCGCGCGCCGGCCAGGTTGGCTCGCTGTAGCCGAGCGGCACCGACGGCCGCGCCCAGTAGGGCGGCGTCTCGGACAATTGCACGGTCGGCTTCAGATGGTGCAGGCGGCCGACCGGGGTGTCGCTGTCCATCGACCAGCGCGCCAGCTCCTCGGCGGTGAACTCCTGCGGCACATTGGTAAGCTGGGATTCCGGCACCTGGCCGCGCCCGACCAGCCAGCGGCCGGTCTGCGCCAGCGAGATCCGCACCAGCCAGCTGCCGCCTTCGCGGGTGCGCCGTGCCAGCGCCACCATCGCGCCGAACGCCATCAGGTAGCCGGTCAGGTAGTCGATCGCCGACACCGGGTAGAATTGCGGCCCGGGCTCTTTGCCGGGGAACAATTCGCCCTGCCGGGTGGTGATGCCACTGACGTTCTGCACCACCGTATCGAAGCCGCGGCGCGATGCCCACGGCCCGATATGGCTGAAGGCGCACAGTGACACATAGATGAGCCCGGGCCGCAACGCCGCCAGTTCCTCGGGCGACAGGCCGCGATTGCCGAGCGTACCCGGCCGGTAGCCCTGGCTGAACACGTCGGTTTCGCGAATGAGGCCCTTCAGGGTGGCGAGGTCCTTCGGTTGGCGCAGGTCGAGATGGGCCGACAATTTGCCGTGGCCGGTGTCAAATTCCTGGTAGCCGATATTGGGCAGGTGCGGCGCGGTGATCTTCAACACGTCGGCGCCGTGCTCGGCCAGGGTGCGGGCGCAGGTCGGCCCGGCGAGCACGCGCGTCAGGTCGAGAACGCGAACCCCGGACAGCGGCCGGTCGCCTGCCGGCAATTTCTCCGGCGGGCTGTCGGCGATCTTGACGATTTCCAGCAGCGGCAGCGTTGCCAGAGCTTGGCCCTGCGGATGCTGTGCCCATTCGGCCATGCTGCGCACCATGCCGCCGGCACCGTTGGCGGCGATGATCGCCTCTTCGAGTTCGAGCGCGTCCCACTTGGCGACGGCCGCACGCACCGCCTCCTTGTCCTCCGGGACTCCGAGCACCTTGAGCGCGGCGGCACGGTGGTTGGGGAAATTGGCGTGGATGTAGCTCCACCTTCCGTCTTTCGCCGGATACATCCCCATCACCGGGTTGCGCTCGTGCGACACCTCGGCCTGCTGCATCTTCAGGTAATGGCCGCTGCGCAGCGACGCCGTTGCCTGGCGCAGATCGACCGCCACCTGTTGGCTGCGGCCGGTGCGCAATTGCCAGAGATCGGAGACCGCAAGTCCGGTTGCGGCAAGCGCGGCGGCGCTGGTCTCGCCGATCCGGAACGGGGTCGGCAGCACCGGGTCGGCGCCGCCGGTGATCTCGACCGCGGCGGCGCGCGCTTCGGGCAAACCGGCGGCCGGCAGGATCGTGCGCAATGCGTCGTGAGCAGCCATCGTCGAGACCTCCCCTGGTAATGCGGGGCGCACTCGATCAAGCGTCGCCCCGCGCGCAATGATGCCGCGGAACCGCCGTCGAGGAAATGCCCTCGGCGCAAGAATGTTTCCGTCCGAATCCGGATGTCGCTGATCCCGCGGGGATGCTAGACATATCCCTTATCTATAATATCGAGTTGCCACCCCACCCCTGAGAGGCCCGGCATGAGGAAGGGTGCGATAGCTACAGCCGCGTTCGGCGCGATCATTGCCGCGGCGTTGCTGATACGCGGGGTCGAGCCATCCGCACCGGCCGCCGCGGCCGAGAAGTCGCGTTCCGCTGCCGGTCCCGGCGTTCCGGTCACCGCCGGCACCGTGGCGGTTGCCGATGTGCCGGTCCTGCTGAACGCGATCGGCACGGTCCAGGCCTACAACATGGTCACGATCAAGAGCCGGGTCGACGGCCAGATCATGAAGGTCGATTTCAAGGAGGGCCAGCAGGTCAAGGCCGGCGCACCGCTCTTCCAAATCGACCCGCGCCCGTTTCAGAACGCCCTCGAACTGGCGCAGGCGACAAAGGAGAAGGACGAGGTTCAACTCGCCAATGCCCAGGGTGATCTCGCCCGCTATGCACAACTCGTCGGCCCGGGCTTTCAGACCCGGCAAAGTTACGACCAGCAGAAGGCGCTGGTGGCACAATTGCAGGCGGCGCTCAAGGGCGACGCGGCGCAGATCGACACCGCCCGGCTCAACCTCAGCTATGCCACAATCGCGTCTCCGATCGACGGCCGCCTCGGCGCCCGCCTCGTCGACGCCGGCAACATGGTGCACGCCACCGACGCCACTGGGCTGGTGACGGTCGCCCAGCTCAAGCCAATCTTCGTCAGCTTCACGCTGGCGCAGGATAAGGCCCACAAGATCCGCGAGAAGCAAGCGCAGGCGCCGCTCGAAGTCCTGGCGTATGGCGACGACAACAAGACGTTGCTCGCCACCGGCAAGCTGACGCTGATCGACAATATGATCGATCAGGCGACCGGCACGATCCGCCTCAAGGCCACCTTCGCGAATGCCGACGAGCGGCTGTGGCCGGGCGAGTTCGTCAATGTCCGGGTCGTCCTGTCGGTCCGCAAAGGCGTGCCCACCGTGCCCGCGCAGACGGTGCAGGAAGGGCCGACCGGCAACTATGTCTACGTGATCAAGAGCGACGACACGGTCGAACGCCGCCCGGTCGACGTGACCGCCACCCAGGGCGGCATCGCGGTCATCGCGAAAGGCTTGTCGCCGGGCGAAAAAGTGGTCGTGGATGGCCAGTTCCGCCTGACCGAGGGGGCGCGTGTGCGGCTGTCCGCCCCCCGCGCGGGCGCCGCCGGGTAAGCCCGTTATCACGCCGACGCCATTATCCAACGCACCTTCCAGCCAGGACGCTCACCGATGAGCATCTCCGAACCGTTTATCCGCCGGCCGATCGCGACCTCGCTGTTGATGCTTGGGATCCTCGTGTTCGGCGTCGCCGCCTATGGGCTGCTGCCGGTTGCGGCCCTGCCGCGGGTCGATTTTCCGACTGTCGTGGTGACGACCAACTATCCGGGCGCCAGCCCCGATACGATGGCCTCTGCCGTGGCGACGCCGCTCGAACAGCAATTCGCCCGGCTGCCCGATCTGACAGAGATGAGTTCGACGAGCGGCGTCGGGACCACGGTCATCACCTTGCAGTTCGATCTCAACCGCAATATCGACGCCGCCGCCCAGGACGTGCAGCAGGCGATCAACGCGGCGACCGGTCTGTTGCCGAAGGATCTGCCGTCGCCGCCGACCTACCGCAAGACCAACCCGGCCGACCGTCCCGTCCTGATCTACGCGGTCCATTCCGACGGTATGCCGATTTATAAGCTCGACGATTACGCCTACTCGATCATTGCGCAGAAGTTGTCGACCGTGAACGGCGTGGCCGAGGCCCGCATTTTCGGCCAGAAGCCTTATGCCGTGCATGTGCAAATCAACCCCGGGGCGCTGGCGGCGCGCGGCATCGGCCTCGAAGACGTCCGCAATGCCCTGGTTGTGGCGAGCGTCAACCGGCCGAAAGGCAATCTGTCGGGCCCGCACCGCACGGTCACCCTCGATACCAACGACCAGATCTACGACGCGGCGGGCTGGCGCAAGGTCATCGTCACCTGGCGCAACGGCGCGCCGGTACGCCTCGGCGACGTCGCCGATGTTGTCGACGGCGTGCAGAACGCGCGCACCGGCGCCTGGTTCACCGGCAAGCCGGCCGAGGGGCTGGCGATCCAGCGCGAAGCCGGCGCCAACACGATGCAGGTCGTCGAGACGGTCAAGCAGACCTTGCCCAAGCTGATGGAGTCGGTGCCGCCGTCGGTGCATGTCGACATGGTCGCCGACCGCTCGCTGGTCATTCGCGCCGCGGTGCACGACGTCCAGTTCACGATGGCGCTGACGGTCATGCTGGTTGTGCTGGTGATCTTCGTCTTCCTGCGCACGCTGTGGGCGACGGTGATCCCGAGCCTGGCGGTGCCGCTGTCGCTGTTGACGACCTTCGCCGCCATGTACGGCCTCGGCTACAGCCTCGACAACATTTCGCTGATGGCGCTGACGATCTCGGTCGGCTTCGTGGTCGACGACGCGATTGTCATGATCGAGAATATCGTGCGCTACCTTGAACAAGGTTACCGCCCGTTCGAGGCGGCGTCTCAAGGGCGCCGGCCAGATCGGCTTCACGATCATTTCGATCACCTTCTCGCTGATCGCGGTCTTCATCCCGTTGTTGTTCATGGGCGGCATCATTGGCCGGCTGTTCCGCGAGTTTGCGGTGACAGTTTCGGTCGCGGTGATCGCGTCGGCCTTTATTTCGCTGACCCTGACCCCGGTGCTGTGCTCGCTGTTCCTCAAAGGGCACAGCGACCATCCGCCGCCGCGCATCAGCCGCCTCGCCGAGCGCGGTTTCACTGCCGCCCTCGGCGCGTATGACCGCGGCCTGCGCTTTGTCCTGCGCCATCAGTTCCCGGCGCTGCTCGCGACGCTGATGCTGATGGTCGCGACCGGTTATCTCTATGTGAAGATCCCGAAAGGGTTCTTCCCGCAGCAGGACACCGGCTTCATTTTCGGCCAGGCGGTGGCACGGCAGGATAGCTCCTTCCCGAAGATGGCCGGGATGCTGCAGCACATTGTCGAGATCGTGCGCAAGGATCCGGCCGTCTCGGGCGTGTTCTATTTCGGCGGCGCTTATTCCTACAATCCGACCGAAAATACCGGGCGCGTTTTCATCCAGTTGAAGCCGCACGACGAGCGCA
This sequence comes from uncultured Alphaproteobacteria bacterium, assembly GCA_963746885.1. GTDB lineage: Bacteria > Pseudomonadota > Alphaproteobacteria > ATCC43930 > CGMCC-115725 > DATARH01. The sequence goes on along the minus strand of CAVVDM010000018.1, from coordinate 233,807 downwards.
ATGTCACCTCCGACCAGGTGATCCAGCGGCTGCGCCCGAAGGTGGGCGCGGTCGAGGGCGCCAAATTCTTCATGCAGTCGGGCCAGGACATCAGCATCGGCGGGCGCCTTAGCCGCACCCAATACCAATACACGCTGACCGACACCGACGACAGCGAGCTGAACCATTGGGCGCCGATCGTCGAGGCGCAGATGCGGAAAATCCCCGAGTTGCAAGACGTCGCCTCGGATCAGCAAAATGCGGCGCCCCATGTCGCGATTGAGATCGATCGCGACGCAGCCTCGCGGCTCGGCCTTTCGACATCGCTGATCGATGAGACGCTGTATGACGCGTTCGGCCAGCGCCAAGTCGCGACGATGTATACCTCGACCAGCCAGTACAAGGTGATCCTCGAGGTCAAGCCCGAATACCAGAACGACCCCAACGCCCTGTCGAAGATCTACGTCAGCGGCCCGAACGGCGCGCAGGTGCCGCTCAGCAGCTTTTCCCATTTCACCAACAAGATAGAGCCGCTGCTGATCAGCCATCAGGGGCAGTTCCCGGCGGTGACGCTGTCGTTCAACCTCGCCCCCGGGGTCGCGATCGGCCAGGCGGTCGAGAAGATCCAGAACATGGAGCAGCAGTTGCACCTGCCGGCCACGGTCAACGGCTCGTTCCAGGGCACGGCACAGGCCTTCCAGGCCTCGTTGTCCTCGACCCCCCTGCTGGTCGCGGCGGCGATCCTCGTCGTCTACATCGTGCTCGGCATGCTTTATGAGAGCTACATCCATCCGATCACGATCCTGTCGGCGCTGCCTTCGGCTGGCGTCGGCGCGCTGCTGGCGCTGATGATCCTGCATTACGATCTGAGCGTCATCGCGCTGATCGGGGTCATCCTGCTGATCGGAATCGTCAAGAAGAACGCGATCATGATGATCGACTTCGCACTGACCGCCGAGCGGACCGAAGGCAAAAGCGCGCTCGAAGCGATCCACGAGGCGTGCCTGTTGCGGTTCCGGCCGATCATGATGACGACATTCGCCGCGCTGTTCGGCGGTCTGCCGATCGCGATCGGGCAGGGTGCCGGCTCGGAGCTGCGCCGGCCATTGGGCATCGCGATGGTCGGCGGGCTGCTCGTCTCGCAATGGCTGACGCTCTATACCACCCCGGTCATCTATCTCTATCTCGACCGCCTGAGCCACCGGCTCGGCGCGTCCCGCCGTCCCTCGCGCCTCGCCGAGGCGCTGACCGATGCGCCAAGCCCGGCATTGGTGGAGGATCCGCATGGCGCGGCCCAATGATCCCGACTCCCTGGCGCCGCCGCGCTGCGCCGCGGCTGAGGCCGACGCGGCGCGGCGGCCCGACCCGGCGGCGCTGCAGCCCAATATCGGCGGGGTGCTGCATGACGTCGCACGGCTGATGCGCCGCCACTTCGAGCGGCACGCCCGACACACCGGCCTGCCCGTCACGCGCCAGCAGGCCCGCACCCTACTGCACATCGGCCGCAATGAAGGGTTGAGCCAGGCGGCGGTGGCGACGATGCTCGACCTCGAGCCGATTGCGCTGGTGCGGCTGCTCGACCGACTGCACGAGGAAAACCTCGTCGAGCGCCGGCCGCATCCGACCGATCGGCGCGTGCGAACATTGTGGCTGACGCCGCGCGGCTGGAGCGTCGTCGACCGGGTGCTGGCGCTCAACACGCAGATCCGCGAGGAGGCTTGTGCCGGCCTCGACCCGGCGGCGCGCGACGCGTTGATGCACGCGCTCGCGCAGATGAAGGATAATCTGACGCTGGCAGCGGCAGCCGAGGCCGCCGCTGCCGAGTAGCCCGCGTCGCCGCCGGCACAGGCGGCTGCGTAGGCCGGCGCGCCGATAGCCTGAGCCGGCATCTTTCGTCATGGCGGGGCTGATCCCGATCCGCGACCCTGTTAACCATGCTGCGTGGCGCCATCTCTTGGAATGGCAACGCACCCAGCATGGAGGCAGCCATGGGCGAATATGAAGATCGCTATCCCGAAGCCTACCGCCGCGAGGAGCCCGCGCCACAGCCGCCGGCCGCGCCGGAGCGCAGCCCGGCCCGCGAGCGGTCGTCGTTGCGCAGCCGCTTTGGGCTCGGCACGCCGCGCGAGACCGCGCCGGCTTGGCAGCACGGGCGCAACGAGCCGCCGCGGTCCGTCGGCAATACGTATCGTGGCGTGGGGCCGCGCGGCTATGTCCGCGCGCCCGAGCGGATCTATGAGGATGTCTGCGACCGCCTGACCGACAACCCGTTCATCGACGCCTCGGAGATCGAAGTTACGGTCAGCGGGGCGGAAGTCACCCTGGCCGGCAGCGTTGACGGCGTCATCGCGCTGCGCCAAGCCGAGGCCATCGCGCAGGAGGTTGCCGGTGTCACCCGCGTGCACAACCGGCTGACGGTGCTCCCGATCGCGAACCTCGCGCGGCAAGCCCCGCCCGCCAGGTGACCCGCCTGCCGCGCATCGGCTGTAGCCGGTAGCGGCGCCGCGCGCTATACCGCCGGGCGGTTGCGGACCTCGTCGGCTACCTTGCGTGGCAGGAACTGGCCGTCCGAGAGGGCGCCCTTGAGGGCGCCGCCTTCGACGACGATCTTGCCGCGCAATAACGTCATTGACGGCCAGGCGGCGAGGTCGCGGCCCTCCCACGGCGAATAATCCGCTTCGTGCATCGCGGCGGCATGCACGACATGGCGCTGGCGCGTGTCGAGCAGCACGATGTCGGCGTCCGAGCCCACCGCCAGCGCGCCCTTGCGCGGATAAAGCCCCATGATCTTGGCCGCGTTGGTCGAGACGAGGCCGACGAAATCGGCAAGGCCGTAGCCGCGCTTCTCGACCATCTCGGTGTACATCAGCGACACGCGCGGCTCGACCCCGGCATTGCCGCCGGTGGTGTCGTCGATCCGACGTCCCTGCAATTTGAATTTGAGCGGGCAGCAGATTTCGTCGGTGGCGACGGTCTGGATCGCGCCGTGGTTGGTGCCCGCCCACAGTGCGGCATGGTCCTCGGCGAATTTGAGCGACGGGTAGGTGTGGTAGATCTGGCCGTTCGGGCGCTTGTAGTCCTCGGCGGTGTACATCAGGTACTGGTGCAGGGTCTCGCCGTAGATCGGCACGCCGTTGGCGCGCGCCGTCGCGATCGCCCGCACCCCGGTCGCCGCCGAGGTGTGCAGCATGTACAGCGCACAGCCCTCGATATTGGCGGCCAGCCGGATCACCCGGTTGAACGCTAAATCCTCGCTCAGCGTGTTGTGGACCTCAGCCAGGTTCTCGAAGCCGGTGCGGCCCTCGCGCGTCAGCTTCTCGTACATGTGCATGACGATGTCGTTGTCCTCGGCATGGATCGCGGCGATGCCGCCGGCCTTCGCCATCGCCTTTAGCACCTCCCAGATGTCGCCGAACTGCACCATGCGGCCCTTGCGCGAGGGGGTGATGTCGGTGGTGAACATCTTGACGCTGGGGAAGCCGGCGGCAACCGCCTCGGCGAGCTGATCGGGCACGGTGTGGTCGAGTTTGCCTTGCACCATCGTGTGAAAGGCGTAGTCGCAGTGGCAGTCGCCGGCCCACTCCTTCTGCCGCCGCTCGATCGCCTGCTGCACCGTGTTGTCGCCGTCGACGAGCGCGAAATCGAGGATCGTTGTGGTGCCGCCGAACAGCGCGGCCTGGCTGACCCGGTCGGGGCCGTCGGTCAGATTGTGCTGGGTCTGCCCCGGCACCGGCATCGGCCAGCGGCAATGGACATGCGGGTCGATGCCGCCCGGAATAACGATCTGGCCGGCGGCGTCGACGGTGCGCCCCGCCCCGAGCGCGGCAAGACTGCCCGGCGCGCCGATCGCGGCGATCTTGTCGCCCTGGACGCCGATATCGGCCGCCTGCGGCCCCGAAGGCAAAACGGCAAGGCCGCCGGAAATGACGATGTCGAGCATGGGAACCTCCCTCACGCGTGCAAATGTGTCCGGGCCGCTTGCGGCCCGATGAGTTGCGGAGCAGCGAAGTCGAAATGGTCGAGGATTTCAGCGGCGGCGATGTCGTGCACGACAAAGACGAGACGGCTGCGATGGTCCGCGTCCGGCCAGTCCTCGAGCCATTCGGGCGCGAACATCGCGTGCTGCGCCGCCTGGACGATGGCCGGATGCTCGGGCCGGTCGGCGAACGCGACGATGCCCTTGACGCGTAACAGGTCGTTGCCGCGCGCCATCGCCAGCCCGCCCAGCGCGCGGGCAAAGTCGAGCCGGCTCGGCGCCGTGCGAAGCTCGATCGCGAAGGCGGCCAGCCCATGCGAATGCGCCGCGCTCGGCGCCGGCGGCGCGCCGCCGCCCTGGCGCGGGCCGGTGAACAGCACACTCGCCGGGTCGGACGCCGCCACGCCCGAGATGCGCTCGGCGCCCGGGTTGAGCGCATCGAGGCGGGCTGCCAGCGGCTCGCCGAGCGGCGCAAGATCGGTCTTCGATATCACCAGCGAATCGGCGACGGCCACTTGGCGCGCCGCCTCGGCGAAGCGGTCGAGCGTCGCGGCGCCGGTGACGGCGTCGACCAGCGTCACCACCCGCTGCAAGCGCAGGCGCGCGTCGAGCATCGGATCGGCGCCGAGGGTGAACAGGATCGGGCCGGGGTCGGCGAGGCCGCTCGTCTCGACGACGATGCGGCGGAACCCGCGGATTTCGCCCGCGTCGCGCCGCTCGACGAGGCTGCGCAGGGTCTGCGCCAGATCCTCGCGCACCGCGCAGCACAAGCAGCCGCCCGGCAGTTCGACGCACGCCGCCCTCGACGACATCGACCAGGTAGTGATCGATCGCAATCTCGCCGATCTCGTTGATGATGACGGCGGTATCGGAAAAGGCCGGATGCGTCAGGGAACGGCGCAGCAGCGTCGTTTTGCCGCTGCCGAGAAAGCCGGTCAGCAGCGTCACCGGCACGCCGACCGGTGCGGCCGCGCTATTCACCGCCGGGTTCCATCATCATGGTCGGTATGATGGTTTCACGAGGATGCCCGCGCGGCAAGTGCCGCAAACGTATGTGTGACGCAAGCAGTTGCATTCTCCTGAATGCGCCAGCATCATGCCTGCCATAACGACGCCGCATACGGCGTCGAATTTGTGGGAGGAATGCGGCACGCATGGCGCCTGAAGCCAGCACAGCAGCGAGTACGCGGGCGCAAGACCCATCCGGCGCGCCACAGCTCGCCGTGACCGCGGTGTCGAAGCGGTTCGGCGGCGTGCGCGCGGTCGAGGACGTGTCGATTTCGGTCGAGCGCGGCGCCATCGCCTCGATCATCGGCCCGAACGGCGCCGGCAAGACCTCGTTCCTCAACATGATCAGCGGTTTCTACAAGCCGGACACCGGCTCCATCACCTTCGAGGGCGTCGATACGACGCATGCGCGTCCGGCCAAGATCGCCGCGATGGGGATCGCCCGCACCTTTCAGAACATCGCGCTGTTCGGCGGCATGACCGTGCTCGACAACATCATGCTCGGCCGCCACGTGCGGATGAAGTCGGGCATCCTGTCGTCCTTCCTCTATTGGGGGCTGGCGCAGAAAGAGGAGGTGGCGCACCGCGCTCGCGCCGAGGAGCTGATCGACTTCCTCGAATTGCAGGATCTGCGCAAGCAGCCGACCAGCGCGCTCGCTTATGGCTTGCGCAAGCGGGTCGAGCTGGCACGCGCCCTGGCGCTCGATCCCAAGCTCCTGTTGCTCGACGAGCCGATGGGCGGGATGAACCAGGAAGAGAAGGAGGACATGGCCCGCTACATCATCGACGTCAACGAGCAATGGGGCACCACGATCATCCTGATCGAGCACGACATGGCGGTGGTGATGGACATTTCCGACCGCGTCGCGGTGCTCGACCGCGGCCGCAAGATCGCCGAGGGCACGCCCGCCGAGGTGCAGCGCGACCCGGCGGTGATCCATGCCTATCTCGGCGCCGGCGATCACGGGGCGCGGGGACATCAAGGTCAGGCGGCATGACCATCGCAACAACCCTGCCGCAGCTGTTGCGCCGCAATGCCGAGCGAACGCCCGACCGCCCCGCGCTGCGGGAGAAGGACCGCGGCATTTGGCAGCCCTATAGCTGGCGCCATTACTGGCAGGAGGTGCACGATTTCGCACTCGGTCTCGCGGCGCAGGGCTTTGGGCCGGGCGACAAGCTGTCGGTGATCGGCGAGAACCGGCCGCGCCTCTATTTCGCGCAGCTGGCGGCGATGAGCCTCGGCGGGATTGCAGTCCCGGTCTACCAGGACGCGATCGCCAGCGAGCTCGCCTATGTGCTCGACCATGCCGAGACCTCGGTCGTCGTTGCCGAGGACCAGGAGCAGGTCGACAAGATCCTGTCGCTGAAGGAGCAGCTGCCGCATCTGAAGCTGATCGTCTATGACGACCCGCGCGGCCTGCGCAATTACGACGACCCGCTGCTGCAGTCCTTCGAGGCGGTGCAGGAAGCGGGCCGGGCGTTCGGCTTAGCCCATCCAAGCCATGTCGAGGAGGCGGTGGCCGCCGGCAAGCCCGACGATCTGTGCCTGTTCTCCTACACTTCGGGCACCACGTCGCGGCCCAAGGGAGTGATGCTGTCGCATAGCAACCTCTTGAGCCCGGCGGAGAGCTTCGCAAACGCCGAGGGGGTGCGGGCGAGCGACGAGCATCTCTCCTATCTGCCGATGGCGTGGATCGGCAATTCGCTGTTTTCGCTGGCAATGCACATGTGGGTCGGGTTCACCTGCAATTTTCCCGAGAAGCCGGAGACCCTGCAGCGCGACAACCGCGAGCTGGGGCCGACGGTCGCGCTCGCGCCGCCGCGCCTGTGGGAGAACGCGCTGACCGGCATTCTCGTCAGGGCGGCGGATTCGAGCGGGTTGAAGCGCCGCCTGTTCGATTTCTTCCGCTCCGTCGCCGAGCGCGCCGAAATTGCCGGCGCCGACGGCCACAAGCCGCCCCTCGGGCTGCGCCTGCTGCGCGGGCTCGGCGAGATTTTGGTCTACGGCCCGCTGCGCGACCAGCTCGGGCTACGGCGCGCCCGCCTCGTCTATACCGGCGGCGCGCCGCTCGGCGCCGACACGTTCCGCTTCTTTCGCGCCGTCGGCGTCAACCTGAAGCAGGTCTATGGCGCCACCGAATTGTCCGGGCTGTGCGCTGTCCAGCCCGACGGCGAGGTCGATCCCGACAGCGTCGGGCGGGTGCTGCCGGGCATCGAATTGCGCATCGACGACACCGGCGAGGTGCTGATCCGCGGCGGCGGCGTGTTCCAGGGCTATTACAAGCAGCCCGAAGCGACACAGCAGGCCTTCACCGCGGACCGCTGGCTGCGCACCGGTGACGCCGGGTTTCTCGACCGGCGCGGCCATCTCGTCATCGTCGACCGTGCCCGCGATGTCGGCAAGCTCGACGACGGCACGCCGCTGGCGCCGCAATTCCTCGAAAACAAGCTCAAATACAGCCCCTATATCGGCGAGGCGGTGGTATTCGGCGACGCGCGGCCGTTTGTCTCCGCGATCATCGCGATCGACCCGGCGACGGTCGGAAACTGGGCCGAACGGCGCAACCTCGCCTACACCTCGTTTCAGGATCTGAGTGCCCGCGACGAGGTGCGCGAGCTGATCGGCGAGGAGATCGCCAAGTGCAATGCCGGCGTGCCGGCGCAGATCCGCGTCCGCCGCTTCCTCGTGCTCAACAAGGAATTCGACGCTGACGACGACGAGATCACCCGCACGCGGAAGATCCGCCGCAGCTTCGTCACCGAGAAATACGCCGCGATCGTCGACGCCTTTTACGATGCCGTCGCCGAAATCGAGGTCAGCGCCGCGATCACCTACGAGGACGGGCGCAAGGCGGTGCTGCGCTCGACGATCGCGATCGGCGATGTCGATGCGCCGGCATTGGCGGCGTCGCCACGTCCGGCTCGGGCCGTCCCCGCGCCGGCCGAGGCCGGGTGAGACGGAGCGCCGACGATGCCTGGCTTTGATTGGTCGTTCACGCTGGTCCTGCTGACCAACGGGGTCATGATCGGCCTGATGTACGCGCTGATCGCGCTCGGGTTCGTGCTGATCTACAAGGCGACCGACGCGATCAATTTCGCGCAGGGCGAGTTCGTCATGTTCGCCGGCTTCATCGCCGCCGGCGCCGCCAACATGGCCGGGCTGTCGTTCTGGGCGTCGGCGGCGCTGGCGATCGCCGGCATGGTGGCGTTCGGCTTCGGCCTCGAGCGGGTGGTGCTGCGCCCGCTGATCGGCCGGCCGATCATCGCCGTGGTGATGGCGACGATCGGGCTGGCCGCGGTGCTGCGCGGCGGCGCGGTGTTGCTGTTCGGCGCCGGCACGAAGGCGATCGTGATGCCGGTCGGCGACACGCCGCTCTATCTCGGCCCGGTCATGCTGCCGCCGGTGCAGCTGGTCGGTGCCGGGGTCAGCATCATTTTTCTCGCCGCCTTCAGCTGGTTCTTTCTGAAGAGCCGCACCGGCATCGCGATGCGCGCGGTCGCCGACAACCAGCAGGTGGCGATGGCGATGGGCATCAACGTGCGGCGCTATTTCGCGCTGGCCTGGGCGATGGCCGGCGTCGTCTCGGCGCTGGGCGGCATCGTCTGGGGTGCGATGCTCGGCGTCGACAACCAGCTCGCGCTGGTCGGCCTCAAGGTATTTCCGGTGGTGATCCTCGGCGGGCTCGACTCGGTGGTCGGCGCGGTGGTCGGGGGGCTGATCGTCGGCATCGTCGAGAACCTCGCGGCCGGCTATCTCGACCCCTATGTCGGCGGCGGCACCAAGGATTTCGCCCCCTATGTCCTGATGATCCTGGTGTTGATGGTGCGGCCCGAAGGCATGTTCGGGCGGCGCCGGATCGAGCGAGTCTGAGCGGGAGCCGGCCTAGTCATGTTTCACCGCGAAGCGGGCGTCTTCAAGACCAGCTATGCCGCCGACATGGCGCTCTATCCGCTGCCGATCGCCAAATGGAGCGTGGTGGCCTGCGCCGGGCTGTTCATCGCCATCGCGCCCCTGACCTTCGGCGAATACTATCTGTCGCTGCTCAACCTCTGCCTGGTTGCGATCATCGGGGCGCTCGGCCTCAACATCCTCCTGGGCTATACGGGGCAGATCTCGATCGGGCAGGGCGCCTTCATGTCGGTCGGCGCCTACACCGCGGCCAATCTGATCGTGCGGCTCGGCCTGCCGTTCTGGCTGACGATCCCGGCGGGCGGACTGATGGCTGCCTTTATCGGCATCATCGTCGGCATCCCGTCCTTGCGCATCAGGGGCATCTACCTCGCCATCGCGACCTTGGCGGCGCAACTGATCATCGAGTGGACGATCAACCACGTCGAATGGATTTCCGGCGGGGTACAGGCCTCGATTGAGATCTCGCGCCCGACGGTGTTCGGCGTCAAGCTGGTCTCCGAGGCTCAGATCTATGTCTTCCTGATGTTTTTCGTCCTGCTGGCGATCGTTGGCACCTTGAACTTGCTACGCAGCCGCATCGGCCGCGCCTTCATTGCGATCCGCGACCAGGACATCGCGGCCGAGATCATCGGCATCAACATCTTTCGCTACAAGCTCTATGCCTTTGCGATCTCATCATTTTATGCCGGGGTGGCGGGCGCGCTGGAAAGCTATTACCTGGGGCTGGCCAATTACGAGCAGTTTCAGCTCGACGTCTCGATCGACTACCTGGCGATGGTGATCATCGGCGGCCTCGGCTCGGTGCTTGGCTCAATCTTTGGCGCCATTTTCGTGACGCTGCTGCCGATCGCGACGCGCTGGGGGCTGCGCGCCGCCGGCAGCTTGTTCCTGACCCAGGCCGATCTGGCGAACCTCGTTCCCAATCTGCGGCTGGTGATTTTCGGCGGCTTGATCATCTTTTTCCTGATCGTCGAGCCGGACGGGCTGGCCCGCTTGTGGCGCAACATCCGCAATTACTTTCGGATCTGGCCTTTTTCCTACTGACCGGGGGACACCCAAAATGCAAAACCAAGGGAGGATGGGATGACGCGCGTAACGATAACAGCGCTGACGCTTGCGGTGAGCGCCGCGGCGGGATTGGGTTTTGCCGCGACGGCATCGGCGCAGTCGAAGCAGATCGTCGACGGCGTCATGTGCGACCGCACCGGGCCGACCCAGATCGTCGGCACCGTGCTGTGCCCGGCGATGCACGACTACTTCAACCTGATCAATTCGCAGGGCGGGATCGACGGCTACAAGATTGTCGATCCCGAGATCGACATGGCCTACAAGGTGCCGCCGGCGGTCGAGGCGTACGAGCACTTCAAGCAGCAGGGCGTCGTGGTGATGACGACCTACGGCACGCCGCAGACCCACTCGCTCAACGACCGGATCGAGCGTGACCACATCCCGACCACGACGCCCGGCTTTGGCATCGCGGCAGCGGCCGACGGCGAGCATTATCCTTATCTGTTCCCGATCGCCGCGAGCTATTTCTCGCAGGGCGCCGCCGCCATCGAATTCGCCAAGAAGCAACTGGGCGGCAGCCTCAAGGGCAAGAAGATCGCCTACATCTATTATGACAACCCGGCCGGCAAGGAGCCGCTGCCGGTCATCGAAGACCTGCAAAAGATCGAAGGCTTTGACATGCGCACCTTTGCGGTGCCGCCGCCGGGCGTCGAGATGGGGGCGCAGATCCTCGACATCACGCAGCGCTACCACCCCGATTTCGTGCTCGCCCACCTGTTCGGCCGCTCGCCGTCGGTGGCGATCAAGGAATTCAAGCGCGCCGGCTATCCGTTGTCGAAGGTGCTCGGCTTCGTGTGGGCGTCGGCCGAGGCTGACATCGAAGCGGCCGGCGGCTGGGGTGTCGCGCAAGGCTACAATACGATGCAATTCGCCGGCGCCGGCGACAACTACCCCGTACGCCAGCAGATCAAGGCGATGTACAAGAAGGAAGGCAAGGAGCCACCTGCAACAATGAAGAATACGGTTGTCTACAACCGCGGCCTGTTGCAGGCAGCCGTCCAGGTCCAGGCGTTGAAAAACGCCCTGAAAAACACGAATGGCAAGCAGCCGACCGGGGCGGACGTGAAGAAAGGCTTCGAAGAGATCCACGACTTCACGCTCGGCGGTCTCGTCCCGCCGCTCCAGGTTACCCCGACCGATCACGAAGGCGGCGGCTGGGTGCGGATTTTCCGGGTCAAGGGCAATGGCTTTGCCCCGGAAGGCGACTGGTTCCGCGGCTATCGCGACGTCGTGATGAAGACGGTCAAGGAAGCCGAGAAGATCGAGTAGTCGCGACTCCTGGCACCGAACCGTTTTCGAGGTCATCCATGCTGGCGCTCAACAACATCGAAGTCGTCTATGACGGCGTCATTCTGGTGCTGAAGGGCGTCTCGCTGAACGCCGAGGAGGGGCACATCACTACCCTCCTCGGCGCCAACGGCGCCGGCAAGACGACGACCCTGAAGGCGATCTCGGGGCTCCTGCATACCGAGCGCGGCGAAGTGACCAAGGGAAGCGTCGAACTCGGCGGCGAGCGGCTCGACCGGCTACAGCCCTACGACGTCGTCCGGCGCGGGGTCGTGCAGGTCTTCGAGGGACGGCGCGTCTTCGAAAATCTGTCGGTCGAGGAGAACTTGGTCGCCGGTGCCCACAGTCATCGCGACAAGACCAAGGTCAGGGAGGGCATCGACCGGGTCTACGCCAGCTTTCCGGTGCTGAAGGAACGCCGCCAGCAATCGGCCGGATACCTCTCCGGCGGCGAGCAGCAGATGCTGGTGATCGGCCGCGCCTTGATGTCCGACCCCAAGGTCATCCTGCTCGACGAGCCCTCGCTCGGCCTTGCGCCGATGCTGATCGAGGAGATCTTCGGCGTGATCCGCCAACTCAAGGAGGAGCAGGGGCTCACCGTGCTGCTGGTCGAGCAGAACGCGGCGCTTGCCCTCGATATTGCCGACCATGGCTATGTCATGGAAAACGGCCGCATCGTGCTCGATGGGCCGGCCGACAGCCTGCGCCAGAATTCCGACATCAAGGAGTTCTATCTCGGGCTCAACGAGGCCGGCACCCGCAAATCCTATCGCGATACCAAGAATTACCGACGGCGCAAGCGCTGGCTGTCGTGAGCTTCGGCCGCATATGCTATGACTGTTGGCGCGACAGTCATGGAGGCGGCGATGGACACGGTCGAGACGATCCGGCAATTCGACGTGATCTTCGATGCCGAGGGTCGCAACCGGGCGAAATTCCGCAACGACATCACGGTCCACAAGCGCCTCAGCAACCCGGTCAGCGTCCCGCTACCGACCGATGAAGGCGCCGGGCATGGCGGTGACGGCACCGCGCCCTACCCGCTCGCCTATTTCGCCAGTGGGCTGACCGCCTGCATCATGACGCAGCTGCGGGCGTTTTCACGGCGGCTCGGCATCCCGCTCGGCGAGTTTGCGGTCAACACGCGCTGCCATTGGCAGGCCACGCAGCGCGGCAACCTGCCCTATGAGAGCGAGCCCGTCGCCTTCACCCTCGATATCGACCTCGGCGGAGAGGCGCCGGTGGCGGAGCGGCGCCGGCTGATCGACGCGGCGGCTAAGGGCTGCTTTATCGAGCAGGCGCTGAAGCCGGGCATCGTCAGGCACCGGCTCAAGGTCGGCGACGAATGGGTCGACGCATAGCCCTTTCGGGAGGATAGAGGGTGGCTGACCTTCCGCGCATCGCCGTCATCGGCACCGGCGGCACGATTTCCTCGCTCGGCGCTTCGAGCCTCGATGTGCTCGACTACCCCGATTTCGGGCAGAAGCTGACAAGCGAGGCGCTGCTCGACCGCTTTCCGGAGACCCGCCTGGTCGCCGCGCCGCTGCCGGTCACCTTCCGCCAGGTCGGCTCGACCGCGATCGGCCCGGCCGACTGGCTGGAATTGCGCGCGGTGATCCACCGTATCGCGGCCGAGGATCCGGCAATCGCCGGCTTCGTGATCCCGCACGGCACGGCGACGCTGGAAGAAACCGCGTTTTTCCTCAACCTGACGCTCGCCGTCAGCCAGCCGGTCGTGCTGGTCGGAGCACAGCGCCCGGCGAGCGCGCTCGGCACCGATGCCGGGATGAACCTGGTCAACGCACTGCGCGTCGCCGGCGCGGCCGAAGCGCGGGGCATGGGCGTCCTCGTCGTGCTCAACGACGAGATCCATCCGGCGCGCGACGTGGTCAAGACCTCGACCTATCGGGTGCAGACCTTCCGCTCGCTCGATTACGGCGCGCTCGGGCACGTCGACGGCGACGGCCCGCATTTCTACCGCGCGCCCTTGAAGGCGCACATGCCCGATACGCCCTTCGCGGCGCGCGACATCGCATCCTTGCCGCGGGTCGATATCGTCTATTCCTATGCCGGGGCGGACGGCGATCTGGTCGAGGCGGCGGTCAAGGCCGGCGCGCAGGGCCTTGTCTCGGCCGGCTTCGCACCGGGGACGCCGAGCCCATCGCAGCAGGCCGCCTTTCTCAACGCGGCGCAGTCGGGCGTCGTTGTCGTGCAGTGCAGCCGCGCCACCGGCCGTATCGCGCCGCGCCGCCGCCTGCGCGAGACCGGCATCGTCGCCGGCGAGGATCTGACGCCGCAAAAGGCCCGCATCCTGCTGGCGCTGATGCTGCTGACGACGCGCGACATCAGCGAGATTCAGCGGGCGTTCCAGAGCTATTGAGCGGGCAGCAGCTCGCAATAGGTTCGCCGATAACCGCTTCTGCAGCCGCCTGTTGCTCCATATCCCCCGCAACGGGCTGCTAGCGCGGCTCCCCATCCGTCGCCGAAATTTTAAGGAACAGGCTGTGGCGGTAATCGGCGCGAAACAGCGCCTCCGGATCGCCGAACCGGTCAGCGCGCAGGCGACCGCGGATCGCGTCGACCGAGCCGGCGCCGTGCGCTTCGAGCCACTCTGTAAGGCCGTCTACCAACTGGCGGAGGTGACCGGCGCCGTGACGCAGCAGCGCGGATGCGGTCTGCACCGCATCGGCCCCGGCGAGCAGGTATTTGACCACCTCGTCCGCCCCCTCGACGCCGCGTCCCCCGACGAGACTGAGCGCGGTCTTGCCGGCCAGCAGCGCAATCCACATCAGCGACAGGCGGCTGTCGTCCGCCGTCGACAGGCGCAGGCTGGGGCGGAAGCTCAGCGTCGTGAGGTCGATGTCTGGCGCAGGCGATCGATTGAACAGGACGATCCCGCGCGCCCCCGCATCGCCGAGCGCGGCGGCCAGATGAGCTGGCGCGGTGAATTGCGGAAAGAGCTTGACCGCAACGGGGATATTGACCGCCGCGCAGACCCCGCGCACGGTCTCGATGAGGCGGCGCTCGACCTCGGCAGCGGTCTCGCGCGGGTCGCTCGGCAGGTGGAACAGGTCAAGCTCGATCGCTGCCGCTCCCGCCGCCTCTAGATCGGCGGCAATGCCGGTCCAGCCTTCGCGCGTAATCCCGTTCAGGCTGGCGATTAGCGGCACCGCGACGCTATCGGCGGCGCGCCGGATCAATTCGAGATGGGCAGCCAGCGCACCCGCGGACTGCGCAAGCGGCGGCAGGTAGCTCGTCACCTCGGAGGTGCTGTCGGCCCCGATCGTCGCAAAGTCCGCCAGCGCGGCCCTCTCGGCTTCGATTTCCTCCTCATAGATCGAGGCCGCGACAATCGCCGCCGCACCGGAATCTTCGAGCCGGCGTATGCCGTCGAAGGTGGCGGAAAGCGGCGAGGCGCTGGCGATGACCGGATGGGCGAGGGACAAGCCGAGGTATCTCGTCTCGAGATTCATCGCGCCGCCTCCACAGAGGTTTCATTGGCCGTGGAGCCCGCCTCCTGCCAGAACGGATGGAACCGGGTTCCGTCGCGCGCCGCCATGTCCTCGTAGAGCCGGTAGCGCTCGTCGGCCGCGACCTGCGCCTGGCGCAGCAGGATGCGCGCCTCGTCGGGCCGCGTCCGCGTCAGGATGCGGTAGCGCAGCTCGTGGTAGGCGAAGTCCTCCAACGGAAGCCGAGGCCGGGTGCTGTCGAGGCGGAACGGGTTCATGTCAGAGCTGCGCATCCGCGGGTCGTAACGAAACAGCGGCCAATAACCGCTCGCTACCGCGCGGTGCTGCTGCTTCATGCCGTCGCGCAGATCAAAGCCGTGCGCGATGCAGTGACTGTAGGCTAGCACCAAGGCAGGCCCGGCATAGGCCTCGGCGTCGCGCATTGCCTGGATCGTCTGCTCCGCGCTAGCCCCCAGGGCAACCTGCGCGACGTAGACATAGCCATAGGCGATCGCCTGCAGCGCCAGGTCCTTGCGCGGTGTGCGCTTGCCGGCGGCGGCGAACTTGGCCGTGGCGCCGAGCGGTGTCGCCTTCGAGGATTGGCCGCCGGTGTTGGAGTAGACCTCGGTGTCGAGCACCAGAACATTGACGTTGCGGTCCTGCGCCAGCACGTGGTCGAGCCCGCCAGCGCCGATGTCGTAGGCCCAGCCGTCGCCGCCAACAATCCACAGACTGCGCCGCACCAGATATTCCGCGACGGCGAGAAGGTCGCGCGCCGGCCCGTCGGTGGGGTCGCCGAGCGTGTGCCGCAACTCGTCGACCCGCCGGCGCTGCGCCACGATCTCGCTGTCGGTACGTTGCGGCGCGGCGAGAATCTGATCGGCAAGACGTGGCCCGATGCGCTCGGCCAGCGTGCGAACCAGGGCGCGCGCCATTGCTTCCTGCTGGTCCACCGCGAGCCGCATGCCGAGGCCGAACTCGGCATTGTCTTCAAAGAGGCTGTTGTTCCAGGCCGGGCCGCGACCGTCGGAACCGGCCCGCCACGGCAGCGACGGCAGGTTGCCGCCGTAGATCGAGGAGCAGCCGGTCGCGTTGGCGATCTGCAGGCGGTCACCGAACAATTGCGACAGAAGCTTCAGATACGGCGTCTCGCCGCAGCCGGCACAGGCTCCGGAGAACTCGAACAGCGGCTGCACGAACTGCACCCCGCGCGAGAGGTGCAGATCGACCTCCTCGCGCCGGTGCTCCGGCAGCGCGTCGAAGAACGCCAGATCGCGGCGCCCCGCCTCGACCAGCGGCAGCCTGTCGCCGAGGTTGATCGCCTTGATACTGTGGTCGAGCGGATCATGCGCCGGGCAGTGCTCGATGCAGATTCCGCAGCCGGTGCAGTCCTCGACCGCGATCTGCAAGGTGAAGCGCTTGTCGGGGTAGCCGCGTACATTGACCGGTGCCGACAGGAAACCCTCCGGCGCATCGGCGAGCAGCTCAGCGTCATAGGCCTTGGCGCGGATCACACTGTGCGGGCAGACAATGCTGCACTGGCCGCACTGGATGCACAGCTCCGGATGCCACACCGGCACCGCAAACGCGACATTGCGCTTCTCGTATTGCGTCGTACCGCCGAGATAGCTGCCGTCGGCCGGGATCGCGCTGACCGGGATCTCGTCGCCGCGGCCGGCGAATTGCAGCGCGGCGATGCGCCGGATCTGGTCGGGCGCGTCAGGCGGCACAAACACCTGCAACTCGCGCATCGAAGTCACCGCCTTCGGGACCACGACCTCGTGCAGATGCGCGAGCGCCGCGTCGACCGCGGCAAAGTTCTTGTCGAGAACCGCTTTGCCCAGGCCGCCGTAGGTTTTCTCGATCGACTGGCGGATGCGGCGCATGCCCTCCTCGCGCGGAAGCACGCCGCTGATCGCAAAGAAACAGGTCTGCAGGATCGTGTTGACGCGAGGACCAAGTCCGAGGCGCTGCGCGAGGCCGCTGGCGTCGATGACGAACACCTGCAGCTTCTTCCCGACGATGTGCTGCTGTGCCGGCCGCGACAGCTGGCCCCAGACTGACGCCGCGTCATAGGGGGCGTTGATCAGGACGGTGGCGCCGGCGCGGGCCGCGGCCAGCACGTCGCGCTTTTCCAGGAAATCGAATTTGTGGACGCCGACGAAGTCTGCCGACTGCAACAGGTATGGCGCGGCAATCGGTGCGCTGCCGAAGCGCAGATGGCTGATCGTCTCGGCACCCGATTTGTGGCTGTCGTAGACGAAATACCCCTGCGCGTAGCGGCCGGGATCCGCGGCCAGGATCTTGACGCTGTTCTTGTTGGCCCCGACCGTCCCGTCAGCGCCGAGGCCGAAGAACAGCGCGCGGCTAATACCGGGCGGCTCGATGTCGAACTCGCTATCGACCGGAAGACTGGTGCCGCAAACGTCGTCGATGATGCCGACCGTGAAACCGCCGCGCGGTTCCGGTGTCGCAAGATGGTCGAATACCGTCTTCGCCATCGCTGGGTTGAACTCCTTCGACGACAGGCCGTAGCGGCCGCCGACTACCAGCGGAAGATGCCGGCGCACGCCGCGGGCAGCAGCGTCGGCCAGGGTCTGCGCCACATCGAGGCATAATGGCTCGGCTGGCGCGCCGGGTTCCTTGGTGCGATCGAGCACGGCTACGCGGCGGACGCTTGCCGGCAGCGCCGCCAGAAAGTCCGCCGCCGACCATGGCCGGTACAGCAGGACCTGCACGACGCCGATGCGCTCGCCCTGGGCATTGAGATGGGTGACCGCCGCCCGCACCGTCTCGGCGGCCGAGCCCATCACGACGACGACCCGCTCGGCCTCCGGGTGCCCGTCATAGCGGAACAGGCGGTAGTGCCGGCCGGTCAGCGCGGCAAAGCGGTCCATCGCGCGCTGCACGATGCCGGGAGTGGCGAGGTAGTACGGGTTGACCGTCTCGCGCGCCTGGAAAAACGTGTCCGGGTTCTGCGCGGTGCCGCGGGTCACCGGGCGCTCGGGGCTCAGCGCCCGCCCGCGGTGCGCCCGCACCAGATCGTCGTCGGTCATCGCGCGGATTACCGCGTCCGGCAGCATCGTGATCGTGTTGACCTCGTGCGAGGTGCGGAACCCGTCCATGAAATGGACAAACGGCACCCGCGCCTCCAGCGTTGCCGCCTGCGCCACCAGCGCGAGGTCGTGCGCCTCCTGCACCGAGGCGGCGCTGAGCAGCGAGAAGCCGGTCGCGCGCACCGCCATGACGTCGGAATGGTCGCCGAAGATTGATAGCGCCTGCGTTGCCACCGAGCGCGCCGCGACATGAAAGACGCAGGGCGTCAGCTCGCCCGCGATCTTGTACATGTTCGGGATCATCAGCAGGAGGCCCTGCGAGGCGGTGAACGTGGTGGTCAGCGCGCCCGCTTGCAGCGACCCGTGCACCGCGCCGGCGGCGCCGCCCTCGGCCTGCATCTCCTGAACGACGGGAATGGCACCCCACAAATTCGGGCGGCCCTCCGCTGCCCATTGGTCGGCCAGCTCCGCCATCGGCGAGGACGGCGTGATCGGGAAGATCGCACACACATCGTTGATGCGGTACGCGACATGAGCGACCGCGCTGTTGCCGTCGTGGATCTCCGTTTCAACCATCTCAACCATCTCGGCCTCCTCGCTCGATAGGCGTTGCCCCAGGTTACTCGCGCGGGCGGAAGCGGCGTGGCACGGGCGGTTCACCAAATGCTCCAGATGGCGCCCCGTCCGGCGGCGCGTCGTCCGTCATCACGATGGCGTGACAGGGGCACTGCTCGAAGCAGATCGCGCAGCCCGTGCACAGGTCGGGATCGACCCGATAGCCGCGCCCGCGGCCGAGCTTGGCGATTGCCTGCTCAGGGCAGGCCGCGAAGCAGTTGTCGCATTCGAAGCAGGTGCCGCAGGACAGGCAGCGCTGCGCCTCGAAGCGTGCTTCCGGCTCCCCGAGCCCGGCCATCACCTCTTCGAACCCGCTGACCCGTTCCGCAATGGGGCGCGCTCGTTGAACGCTGCGCTCGGCCTCCGCGAACACCGGCAGGCGCAGCATGTCGAACGACACCAGCGGCGCCTTCGCCGGCTCGACAAAGGTGCTGCCGCGCAGCCAGGCGTCGATGTTGCGCGCGGCGCGTTTGCCGTGCCCGACCGCAACCGTCACGGTGCGCTCGGCCGGCACCATGTCGCCGCCGGCGAAGATCCCGGCATGTCCCGTCATCAGGTTTGCGTCGACGACAACCGTGCCGTCCGCCGTGAACTCGATGCCGGGCACCTGTCGCAGAAAGCCGCTATCGGTCTGCTGGCCCAGCGCCAGTACCACCGCGTCGGCTTCGAGCGTTTCGAATTCACCGGTGGGTTGCGGCCGGCCGTTGGCGTCGAGCGTCATGCGCTCGACGGTCAATGACGGCCCGGCAATCTCCTTGATGCTGGTTAGCCACTTGATCTTGACGCCTTCCTCGATCGCCTCGTCGGCCTCGAAGGCGCGGGCCGGCATGTGGGCGCGGTCGCGGTGATAGACGATCAGCGCCTCGTCCGCGCCGAGCCGGCGGGCGGTGCGCGCCGCATCCATCGCCGTGTTGCCGCCGCCATAAATGATGACGCGCCGGCCGAGCAGCGACGCCTCGCCGACATCGACACCGCGCAGCAGGTTCACCGCATCGAGCACTCGCGCCGCATCGCGCGCCGGAATGTCGACGTGACGGGCGGCCTCGGCGCCGATCGCGAGAAAGACGGCAGCGAACTCGCCGGCGTCGCGCTCGGCGACGACGTCCGCAACCTTGTGGTTAGGCGTGATAAGCACGCCCATCTCTTCGATGCGGCGGATTTCCGCCATCAGGTCGGCGCGCGGCAGGCGGTAGGCGGGGATGCCGAAATGCATCATGCCGCCGGCAATCGGCCCGGCTTCCCGTATCTCGACTTGCGTGGCCGCGCCGCGCAAGATGATAAGCGGCAGAGAGGCCGGCCGGGCCGGCGCCGACGATCAGAACCCGTTTGCCGCTCGGCGCCATGTCGACCGGGAATGACCAACGCTTGGCGGTCGGCAAGGTCGCCGAGAAAGCGTTCGACCGCATGGATGCTGACCGCACTATCGAGGTCGCCCCGATTGCAGGCACTCTCGCACGGGTGATAGCAGACGCGGCCGTGCACCGCCGGGCAACGGGTTGTCGCCGACGAGGCGTCTCCCACGCGGCGCGGAACTCTCCCGCTTGCGCCAGGGCGAGCCACGCCTGGATCGGCTCGCCGGCCGGGCACGCGTTGTTGCAAGGCGGCAGCAGATCGAAATAAACCGGCCGCCGGTCGCGGATCGGCCCCGTGCCGCGCGCGCTGGCCGGGTCGGGAAACGGCGTCAGGTCGCGTCGCTGCATCGCGTTACCTCATGCGGTGGTCATGTTCCGATATTTCCTTGCAATCGAAAGCTCGCTTCGCAGGAACCAATCAGGTCGAGCCACTCTACCATCCGCCGGGTGATCGGAAATCGCCGACGCACGCTCTCGTGCACGGGCGCCGAGAATGCCGCGAAGCTGCGGGTCCTTGAGCAACTGCACGATGCGCGCCGCCGCCTCTTCCATGGAATCGACCAGGAAGCCGCCCACCCCGTCCTCGATTTGGCGGCGGATGCCGCCGGTCTGCCCGCCGATCACGCCCGCGCCTTTCCACATCGCTTCCGCAACAGTCAGCCCGAAACCTTCTCGGATCGGCTTCTGCAAGACGACCGCGGCACGCCGTTGCAGCGCCAATACAGCAGACGAGATGGCGTGGCGCGAGTACAACCGCCGCATGCTGAACGGCATGCAATGGAAATGGGCTTCCTCAACGTTTCGAATGGAAATCGGCGGGTTATCGCCGGGCAACGTGGGGTAGTAATCTGACGACCGGGCCAAGCGTGCGCACGGCCGGCGCGCGGTCGTGTCCCGAGGGGTGGTGTGGAATTTTTCTGGCGAGCGCCACGGTGGCGCGCTTGAAGCCGAGGCGCTTCTTGAGCGCCAAGCCCCATCGGCGCAACGCGCTATCGGCGCGGACACGCGTCAGTAGCCTCATGGCGGCCTCGTAAAGAAGCGCCCGCAAACGACCGTCGCCGCGTCTGGAGATGTGGCCTGCGTAGTCGATCTCGCCGGACTGGTACCGGCGCGGCGTCAGGCCGAGCCAGGCGCCGACGTTCCGCGAACGGGTGACGCTCTCCGGACGCTCGATGGCGGCGACGAACGACGCCGCGGTGACGGCGCCGATGCTGGGCATGGTCATGAGCAATCGGCACTCCGCGCTGTCGCGCGCCGCAGCGAGGAGGCGGCGCTCGAGCGCGGCGGCGTGCTTTCGCGCCGTCCGCCAGACGTCGAGTAGCGGCATGACAATGGCGGCGATGGCCTCGGGGCCGTCGAGAAGGGCGCGGACGTTCCTCTCGAAGACGCCCCCGCTGCCCTTTGGCACGACCAACCCAAAGGTCTTCATGACACCGCGGATCTGGTTCGAGACATCCGTCGCCATGGTCGTGCGCTGGGCGCGGGCGGCGACGAGCGCCTTCGAGAGCATTGCGTCGGGGCCCTTGACGCGCACCTCGCGATACCATCCGGAGCGGACGATATGGGCAAGGCCCTCGGCATCGTTCGCGTCGGTCTTGTTGGGGCGCATGTCGAGCGCACGCTTAGCGTGGCGCGCGTCGAGGCCGTCCTTCAGCTTGGCGATCTTGGCCTGTGGATCGGTTTTGCTGATCCACTCCTCGTTCGACAGCTTCTTGCCCTCGCGGGCGCGATCGATGCGCATCAGATCGTCCGCACTCGGCGTCTCGATGCCGCTCTGCTTGGCCATCTGCCTCAAGCGCGGGCGAAGCCCTTCTTCGCCCTGATTTCGCGATAGGTCCGGCCATCGTCCCGGCGCACGATCGTGCGGAGCGCGGCATTGGCCTCCATCGTCGAGGCGTCGATGCCGAACCGCTTGCCCCGGACCAGGCCGTGCTCGGCCACCGGCTTCAACACCCAGCCGAACACCCTCTCGTGGACTTCATGAGGGAGCCGCCCGCGCGTCTTCGACAGCCACGAGTGATCGGGAACCTTCTCGCGGCTTTCCAGCCGCAAAAAATCGCGCAGCGACATCGAATCCGAACAGCGCCAGGCAATGCCGCGCTCGCTGGCGATCCCCTCGAAATAGCCGATCATGTGCATCCGGAAGTGACGCCCCGGCGGCACCGATGGGGCACCCATCTTCGGCGCGTAATAGGGCTGGCACAACGTCTCGACAAACCGGTCAAAGCCGCCGGCGAGCAGCACTTCCTGAAGCCGGTCGTAGAACACATGTCCCGGTGAGCGCGGCATCTCATCCCAAGTCACGATCAGATCGCCTTGCCGATCGCTCTCCCGCCCCATCGCCATGCCGCAAATTCCGAGCAGCCCCACCAACTCACTCGGAATCAGCCAAATCCGATTTCGTCAACGGGCTGTTAGCGGCGAAGCGAAACCCGCGACAAAATGTGTCGGATAACGGCTTTACGGAGATCCTCATTTTAGCAGTGCCCATCTTAACTAAGTAGATTCCGAACCTTTTATTGGGCGGTCGCACGGCGTTAAGTGGACCCCACCTATTGCGGGATGAGGCTGCCTTGCCGACGATACTCGTCATCGATGACCTCCCCCCAATGCGGCGCCTGATTCGTCGTATACTTGAGAAACAGGGCTACAACGTGGTCTTGGCCGAGAACGGCATTGCTGGCATTGCCCAGTATTTCGAGAAGCACCCGGATCTGGTGATCACAGATATGATTATGCCCAAACAAGGGGGCGCCGAAACGATCACCGCAATACGTCAAGAAGCGCCGAACGCAAAGATTATCGCGATTACAGGCGGCGGAAACATCAACTCGATGCACCCCCTGACGGCTGCTCTCAAGCTTGGCGCCACGGAGATGCTCCAAAAGCCGTTTTTGGCGAACGAATTACTTACCTGCGTCACCCGCGCGCTAAGCAGCTACGTAGAAGAAAATTAACTAAAAATCGCAATCCACAGCCTTCTTATATCTCGTGTTTTTGCCTCCGCGGCGGCGTGCCCGGTTACCTTGATTGCAGGGTGGGCTTGGCGCAGGTTAATACTTGGCCGCACGGTTTTACTTCGCCACGTGCAGAGACAAGACGGGGAGCGAGCCCGCTCGCCCATCTCGTCCGAGCACGCTGGTCCGGCAGCCCCGCGCGGCGTGTAAAGCCTGCGCTACGCCCGTGGCCAATCCATGCGGATCGGGTCCTTGCCGTTCCAAGTGAGGGCGGCTTCGCGGACCTGGTCGAAGATGCGCATGCGGGTTGGGGTGGCTTCGGCCATCTCGATGACGGTGCCGGGGTGGCCCTCGTTGAGGAAATAGATGAAGGGGCCGCGCGGGGTGTCGCCCTCCTGGCCGATCTGCCAGCCGGTCTTGAGCGCCCGCTCGCGGATCTCGTGATAGTTGGTGGGCCAGCTCGACCAGTGCTGCATCCCCTCGTGCCCGGCGCCGAGGAAATCGCGGTAGAGGCTCGGCACGTCGTTGCGCTGCTGGATCAGTTCGAGCTGCACGTCGCCCGAATTAGCGAGCGCGATCGACACCTTCAGATCGTAAGGTTTTCCCTTGTAGCGGAATTCGTCCATCGGCAATTGCTCGGCATAAAACCACGGGCCGACGCCGCACACCTCGACCCAATGGCGCATCGCCTTCTCGATGTCGCGCACGACGATCCCGACCTGACGCATCGGCCCGAACAACCTGCTCATCCTTTCCTCCGTTCCTCGATCAATCCTCGATGCCATGGCCGCGCTTCGGCACCAGCACGCTGCGCTCGAAGGTCATGAAGACGGTGCCGTCGGCCTTCCGGCCGGTGGTGCGCACCGTGACGATGCCCTGATTGGGGCGCGATTGCGAACTCGCGCGTCGCCAGCACCTCGCTCTCGGCATAGATCGTATCGCCGACAAAGACCGGCGCTAAGAGGCGGATGTCGGTCCAGCCGAGATTGGCGACCGCCTGCTGGCTGACATCGGCGACGCTCATGCCGGCGACGATCGACAGGGTCAGGCAGCTGTTGACGACCGGCCGGCCGAATTCGCTTTTGGCGGCATAGGCGGCGTCGAAATGCAGCGGGTGCTGGTTCATCGTCAACAGCGTGAACCAGGTGTTGTCTGCCTCCCCGATCGTGCGGCCGGGGCGATGCTCGTAGACCGCGCCGACCGTGAAATCCTCGAAGCAGCGGCCCGCGCTGGCGCGCCAGCGCCCCGGCGCCACTTCCTTCGCTACCGCTACCATCTTCCCCTCCCGAGCGCGGATCGGGGCCTGTCGTATCACCCCGGAGACACAGGGAACACGAAGAAGCTAATCTGCCGCGAGCGCTCGGTGTGTCGATGGTGGGTTCGTGATGGCAGCTGCGGATAACGATCAGGACCGCCTGATCCTCGACAGTGTCGGGCGGTTTCTCGAGCGCGAGGTCAAGCCGCATGTGCACGCGCTCGAGCATGACGACGTCTATCCCGCCGACATCGTCGAGGGGATGAAGGCGCTCGGGCTGTTCGGCGCGACGATCGGCACCGATCACGGCGGGCTCGGCCTGTCGGCGACGACCTACGCGAAGATCGTCGAGCTGGTCTCGACGGTGTGGATGTCGTTGTCCGGCATCTTCAACTCCCACCTGATCATGGCGGCGGCGGTCGAGCGCTTTGGCACGCCGGCGCAGAAGGCGGAGTTCCTGCCGCGCTTCGCGACCGGCGAACTGCGCGGTGGCCTCGCACTGACCGAGCCCGATTGCGGCACCGATCTGCAGGCGATCCGCACCACGGCGCGGCAACAGGGTAATGAGGGCTACGTCGTCAACGGCACCAAGACGTGGATCTCCAACGGTATTCACGGCCAGATCTTCGCGCTGCTGGTCAAGACCGACCCGGCGGCCGAGCCGCGCCATCGCGGCATGAGCCTGTTCCTCGCCGAGAAGGGGCCGGGCTTCACGGTCAGCAAGAAGCTGGAAAAGCTCGGCTACAAGGGCATCGACTCGGCCGAGCTGGTGTTTGCCGATTACCGAGATCCCGGCCGACCGGCTGATCGGCGGGCAGGAGGGCAGGGGGTTGCAGCACGCGCTCGGCGGGCTCGAACTCGGGCGCATCAATGTCGCGGCGCGCGGCGTCGGGGTGGCGCAGGCGGCGCTCAGCGAGGCGGTGTCGTACAGCCAAATTCGCAAAACCTTCGGCAAGCCGATCTGCGAGCATCAGGCGATCCAGCTGAAGCTGGCCGACATGGCGACCCAGGTGGAGGCGGCGCGGCTGCTGGTCGAGCGTGCGGCGCAGGCCTACGACCGGGGCGAGCGCTGCGACATGGAGGCGGGCATGGCCAAACTGTTCGCCTCCGAGGCGGCGGTCAATGTCAGCCTCGAAGCGATGCGCATCCACGGCGGCTATGGCTATTCAAAGGAATTCACCGTCGAGCGCCTCTACCGCGACGCGCCGCTGCTGGTCATCGGCGAGGGCACCAACGAGTTGCAGCGCATCATCATCGCCCGCCAGCTGATCGCCCGGAACAAGGTGTGAGGATGCTGCCCGTCCTCTCCGGCCTCAGAGTCATCGCGGTCGAGCAGTACGGCGCCGGGCCGTATGGCTCGATGCAGTTGGCCGATCTCGGCGCCGAGGTGATCAAGATCGAGAACCCGGCCGATGGCGGCGACACGGCGCGGCGGGTCGGGCCGTTCCTGCTGGGGCCCGACGACAGCCAGTTTTTTCAGAGCTTCAACCGCAACAAGAAGAGCGTCACGCTCAACCTGAAAAAGCCGGCGGCGCGCGCGGTGTTGCACCGGCTTGCCGCGAGCGCCGATGCGTCGCTTCGACAATCTGCGCGGCGACCTGCCGGAAAAACTCGGACTGACCTATCAAGCGCTGATGCCCGCCAACCCGCGGATCGTCTGCGCCCATCTGTCGGCCTATGGCCGCGACGGCCCGCGCGCCGCGTGGCCGGGTTACGACTATCTGATGCAGGCCGAGGCCGGGTATCTGTCGCTGACCGGCGAGCCCGAGGGCCCGCCGGCGCGCATGGGGCTGTCGCTCGTCGATCTGATGACCGGGTTGTTTGCCGCGTTTGCGCTGGTATCGGGCGTGTTGGCGGCGCGCGCGAGCGGAAAGGGCCGCGACCTCGATGTCAGCCTGTTCGACACGGCATTGCAAAACCTCGCCTATCTGGCGACCTGGTACCTCAACGCCGGGCATGTCCAGGGACGCGAGCCGCGCTCGGCGCACCCCTCGCTGGTGCCGAGCCAGCTCTACCGCACGGCCGACGGCTTCATCTTCATCATGTGCAACAAGGAGAAATTCTGGCCGATCCTGTGTGAGCGGCTGGGCCATCCGGAATGGGCCGAAGACCCGCGCTTTCGCCATTTCAAGGACCGCCTCGAACACCGCGAGCTCGTCAACCGGATGCTCGACGAAGCGCTGTCGGCCCGCCCGACTGCCGCGTGGCTGGCGCATTTCGCCGGGCAGGTGCCGGCGGCGCCGGTCAACGACCTGCAAGGCGGCGCTCGACAACCCGTTTGTCGCCGCGCGCAGCCGCATCGTCGATTATGGCCCGGTGCGCATGGTGGCCGGGCCGGTCATTGACGATGCTGCCGAGGCGCCGCGGGCGCCGGCCCCGTCACTCGGCGGCGATACGCAAACGGTACTGCGCGAGTGCGGCTTTTCCGACGCGGAGATCGCGGCATTGCGGGCCGATTGGGTGATCTGAGAGGGTTTCAGCCGGCGATGCGCCGCCCGGCGCGTAGCCGTAGCCCCGGGGCCGGTCGTTCGAGCAGGACCTCGCGGCGGAAGCGCACGAGCCGCGCCGGCCGGCCGCCGGTGGCGGCGCTCATCTCGCCGGTTTCCTCGACCAGCCCTTGCTGCTCGACGAGGCGGCGGAAATTCTGCTTGTGCAGTCGGACGCCACCGAGCGCCTCGACGGTGCGCTGCAACTGCAACAGCGTGAAGGAAGGCGGCATCAGCTCGAATACGACCGGCCGGTATTTGATCTTGCCGCGCAGCCGTCCGATTGCGGTCGCCAGGATGCGGCGGTGGTCGAGTGCCATCGACGCTCCGGCGGCGCCGTCGATCGCCGCGCGTGCCGGAGCCGATGGCCGGCCGAGGTCGCGCGCCGCCTCGGCGACGAGCCCGGCTTCGTAGAGCAGTTCGTAGCGTTCGAGCACCAATTCCTCGTTCCACGCGGCGCCGTGCAGGCCGAAGGCGAGCCCGACCCGCTCCTCGCGCAGCCGCCGCTCGGCGTCGCCGCCGGCCCGTCCGGCCCAGCGCTCGAGCCGCGCCACGACCGGGCCAAGCAGGGACGGCGTGCCGTCGCGCCAATCCTCCCACGGGAAATAGCGATACCAGCTGTGCCATTCGGCGTCGGCCGAGCCGGCCGGGCGCACCTCGCGCACCAGCGCCAGATAGGCGACGATCAGGGCGGGAAGGGCGACACCCGCTTCGCCGGTGGCGCGGTCGCGATCGCCGAAGGTGTAGAGTTGCTCGACATAGCCGAGGCGCTGGCTGGTCTGCCGCTCGACCCAGGTGCGCAGGCCGATTTCCAGCGTGCGATGCTCGGCCTCGAGCGGTCCCGAAGGCAGCGTCTCGGCGGCGTCGGGGTGCCCCCCCGGCACGCGAATCGTCAGCACCCGCGGTTCCTGCACGCTCGCCGCGACGATGACCGCGGAGAGGCCGATCGACAGCGCCGCCCCGCGGCCCGGAGCCGGTGGCCCGCTCGGGGCCTGCCGCAATGCCGCCGCTGCCGAGCGGGATCGAGGCATTGCCGCCTAGCCCGCCGTGATGTGGCTGCGAAAGGTCAGCGGATCGCCGATGAAACGGATCGGCTCGAAGCTGCCGCCGGTGCCGCGCACGCTGACCGTGCCGTAATCGAGCAGGCGGCCGAGAACCGATTGGCTGACGCCGACCGTTTCAACCTTCGAGCGGTTGATCTCGATGGTCTGGCGTCGCAGCACCCCGGTCTTGTAGATCACCCGCCGATCGGTAATGGCGAGTTCGGTCGTCGTCCGCCGGATCAGCGCCGCGAGCGCCGAGAACGCTGCCAGCACAATGAAGAGGCCGGCGGCGATCTCGGCCGCGAGCTTCAATTCCGGCATGGCGACGGCGCCCGAAGCGATCAGGCAAACCAGCGCCAGGACGAGCAGCACCATCGCGCGGAAATAAACCAGCCAATGCACACTGGTCAGGTAGATCAGCGTCTCGCCGGGCTGCAACACCCGTTCGACATATTTCATGGCGTGCTCCGCGACGGCGCAACCCGTGGTCGTGATGCAACCGCATTGTGAGGCGGCGCGCGTTGCCGGTCAAAGATCGCGGCCGGCGGCCGGCTTTTCTCGGCGCCCTTCAAGCGGCGCGGCGCTCGAAATCGATGCGCGGGTCGATCAGCATGTAGGTCAGGTCGCTGATCAGCTTCAGCACCAGCCCGATCAGCGTGAACACATAGAGCGTGCCGAACATGATCGGATAGTCGCGGTTGATCGCCGCCTCGAAGCCCAAGAGGCCCAGGCCGTCGAGCGAGAAGATGACCTCGATCAGCAGCGAGCCGGTAAACAGGATGCCGATGAACGCCGCCGGAAAGCCGGCGACGACCAGCAGCATCGCGTTGCGGAAGATATGGCCGTAGAGCACGCGATGCTCGGTCAGCCCCTTGGCCCGCGCGGTCAGCACATACTGCTTGTTGATCTCGTCGAGAAAGCAGTTCTTGGTCAGCATCGTCAATGTCGCGAAGCCGCCGATCACCAGCGCGGTGATCGGCAACGCGATGTGCCAGAAATAATCGAGGATGCGATGCGGCCAGTCGAACGCGGCCCAATTGTCGCTGACCAGGCCGCGCAGCGGGAAGACCGACCAGTAGCTGCCGCCGGCGAACAGCACGATCAGCAGCACCGCGAACAGGAAGCTCGGCACGGCATAGCCGACGATGATGACGCCGCTGGTCCACACGTCGAAGCGGCTGCCGTCGCGCACCGCCTTGCGGATGCCGAGCGGGATCGACACGAGATAGGTGAGCAGCGTCGTCCACAGCCCGATCGAGATCGACACCGGCAATTTGTCGCGGATCAGGCTGACGACGCTGCGGTCCCGGAAGAAGCTGGTGCCGAGGTTGAACGTCGCATAGTTCTTCATCATCAGCAGGAAGCGCTCGAGCGGCGGCTTGTCGAAGCCGTACTGCTTTTCGAGCTCCTTGATGAAGGCGGGATCGAGGCCGCGGGCGCCGCGATATTTGCCCTCGCTCGACGGAGGCGGCGCCTTCAATTCGCCGCCGGCGCCGGTGATGCGCTCGGTCGCGGCGATCTCGGTGCCCTTCAACTTGGCGATCATCTGCTGCACCGGCCCGCCGGGCGCTGCCTGCACGATCACGAAATTGACCACCATGATCGCGAACAAAGTCGGGATCATCAACAGGATGCGCCGGATCGCGTAGGCGATCATCGGGCGGTCCGCATCACTTCGTCGCCGCGCCCTTCTTCGCCTCGATCGCCTGCTCGGCCGTCGGGTCGACCCACCAGGTGTCGTAGCCGATGCCGTAGGCGGGCGACACCTTCGGGCGGCGGAACTTGTCCCAATACGCCACCCAGAACGCGGTGTTGTGGAAATTGGGGATCACGTAATAGCCATACTGCAACACCCGGTCGAGCGCATGAGTATGGGCGACGAGGCTCGCGCGGTCGGGGGCGTCGATCAGCCCGGCGATCAGGCGGTCGACGACCGGGCTCTTGATGCCGAGCAGGTTGCGGCTGCCCTGCTGGTCGGCCGCCTGCGAGCCCCAGTATTCGCGCTGCTCGTTGCCCGGCGACAGCGACTCGCCGAACACCACCACCGCCATGTCGATAGTCGAAGGTTTCCATGCGCTTTTCGTACTGCGCCGTATCGACCGTGCGGACCCGGGCGGTGATGCCGATGCGCTTCAGGTTCTGCGCGAAGGGCAGGACGATGCGCTCCATCTGCGGGTCGCCGAGCAGGATCTCGAAGGTGAAGGGCTGGCCGGTCTTGGCGTTGACGAGCTGCTCGTTCTTGAAGGTCCAGCCGGCTTCCCGCAGCAGCGTGACCGCCTCGCGCAGGCCGTCGCGCAGGGTGAACTTGGCGTCGTATTTGGGCGGGTCGTATTCCTTGGTGAAGACGGCGTCGGGGATCTTGCCGCGGAACGGTTCGAGGATCTTCAATTCCTCGCCGGTCGGGATGCCGGTGGCGGCGAGCCCGGAATTGTCGAAATAGCTGCGGGTCCGAGTATAGAGGCCGTAGAACAGATTCTTGTTCGACCATTCGAAGTCGAACGCGTAAGCGAGCGCCTCGCGTACCCGCGGGTCCTGGAACATCGGCCGGCGCAGGTTGTAGCCAAAGCCCTGCATGCCGCTCGGCAATTTGTTCGGGATCTGCTCCTTCTTGATCAGGCCGTCGCGCAGGGCGGGGCTGTCGTAGCCGGTAGCCCAGTTCTTCGACGAGTTCTCGCGGCGAATGTCGTATTGCCCGGCCTTGAAGGCCTCCAGTGCGATCGTGCCGTCGCGGTAATAGTCGTAGCGGATGGTGTCGACGTTGTAGCGGCCCTTGTTGACCGGCAAATCGGCGCCCCAGTAATCGGCCACCCGCTTGTAGGTGATCGCGCGGCCGGGATCGACCGCGGCGACCTTGTAGGGGCCGCTGCCGAGCGGGGAATCGAGCGTCGTCTTGGTGAAATCGCGGCTCGACCAGTATTTTTGCGACAACACCGGCATCTCGCCGAGGATCACCGGCAGTTCGCGGTTGTCGGCCGAGGCGAAGGTGAAGCGCACGCCG
This sequence comes from uncultured Alphaproteobacteria bacterium, assembly GCA_963746885.1. GTDB lineage: Bacteria > Pseudomonadota > Alphaproteobacteria > ATCC43930 > CGMCC-115725 > DATARH01. The sequence goes on along the minus strand of CAVVDM010000018.1, from coordinate 203,365 downwards.
CGCTCGCCTTCCGCCGCGACCTTGGTCACGTCGCCATAATACGAGCGGTACATCGGCTGGCCCTTGGCGCGCAATGTGTCGAAGGTCCACACCACGTCCGCGGGGGTGATCGGCGAGCCGTCGTGAAAGCGCGCGCCCGGGCGCAGCGTGTAGAGCACCGAAAGCCGATCCGGGGCGAGGACGGCGCGCTCGGCGACGAGGCCGTATTCGCTGCCCGGCTCGTCCTGCGACTGGGTCATCAAGGTATCGAAGATCATGCCGATGCCGGCTGCCGGGACGCCCTTGATGACAAACGGGTTGAGCGTGTCGTAAGTCCCGATCGCCGAGAACTTCATCGTGCCGCCCTTGCGGCGCGTCTGGCATGACGTAGTCGAAATGCTTGAAGTCAGGCCCGTATTTGAGCTCGCCGAACAGCGACAGGCCGTAGTCGCCGGCTGACGCCGCCGCAGTGCGTCCGGTGAGCGGGAGCAGAAGCCCGGATGCGATGAACGTCCGCCGGTCCATCATTCCTCCACGAAGGTGTGCGACGACACCCCTAACAACGCCAGCGCCGCCTTGTGTGTGCGTCGGTCGCCAGCGACCAGCACACGCCCGTCCGAGGCAAGCGTCAGCGGCGCTCCCCGCCAATCGCTGGCGACCCCACCGGCGCCGGCGACGATCGGCACCATCGCGCTGAAATCATAGGGTTTGAGGCTGGCCTCGACGACCAGGTCGATCAGCCCGTGCGCCAGCAGCCCGTAGGCATAGCAGTCGGCGCCGAAGCGCACGAGCTTGGCGGCCTGGGCGACGCGGGCGAAGGCGGTAGCGTCGCCGCCGGGGAACATGTCCGGGCTGGTGGCGAACACGGTCGCGGCGGCGAGCGCGGGACACGGCCGGCAACGAATCGCCTTGCCGTTCAGCGTGCTCGGCCGGCCATCGGCGCCGACCCAGCGCTCGCGCGAGATCGGCTGGTCGATGATCCCGAGGATCGGTGTTCCGTGACGGGCGAGCGCGATCAGCGTGCCGAACAGCGGCACGCCGCTGATGAAGGATTTGGTGCCGTCGATCGGGTCGAGCACCCAGACGAACTCGGCGTCGGCGCGCTCGCTGCCGTATTCCTCGCCGAGGATGCCGTGGTGCGGGAAGCGCGCCGCGATGAGCTGGCGCATCGCGGCCTCGGCGGCGCGGTCGGCGACCGTGACCGGCGACAGGTCCGCCTTATCGTCGACCGCGAGGGGCTGGCGGAAATAGGGCCGGATCGCCGCTCCGGCGGCATCGGCGAGGTCGCTGGCGAGGGCCAGGAAACCGTCGAGCTCGACCACCGTCCTCCTGGGTCAGGCGTGCTATTTCAGGCTTTCGAGATAGGCGATGACATCGGCCCGCTCCTGCTCCTTCGGCAGACCGGGAAACGACATCTTGGTGCCCTGGGCAAACTGCTGCGGCCTGTAAAGCCACACGTTCAGCTTCTCCGGGTCCCACTTGTCGTCCTTGTGCTTGAGAAGGGCCTGCGAAAACTGATAGCCGGGCACTGCGGCGATCTTCTCCTCGGCGACGCCGAACAGGTTGGGGCCGATCTTGTTCGGCTCGCCCTTCGCCAGGGTGTGGCATTGCTGGCAGACCTTGGCGATCTGCTTGCCCTTGGCGGCATCGGCCTTGGCCATGAACGGTCCGATCGGCGCGGGGCCGGTCGGCGCCTTTTCCGCGGCGACCGGTGCGGCGGCGGCACCGCCTTCCGCGCCCGGCGGCATGTAGACCGCCTTTTCCAGGTGTTTCGGCTGGACGATCTGGCTCGCCAGTATGCCGGTAACCATCGCGACGATCATCGCGGCCAGGACCGATGCAATGATCTTGTTCCACTCGAAAGACGACATCGGCGTCCTGTTCGCTTGGTTGGGGACCGCAGGGGCCGGCGACAGCCGGAAGCGTTGGCGGCAGAAAATCGGATTCCTGCCGTCAACTCAACCCAATTATCGCGCTTCCGGCGAGCAAACGAACCGGGCATGTTGTCGCTGCCGGTTTGCTGACCGTTTTGCTGCGACGATGGATCCATGACCGCTGTGCCTGCCGCGACCCCGATTGCCAACCCGATCGTCATGATTCCTGCCCGCCTCGCTGCGACGCGGCTGCCCGACAAGCCGCTCGCCGAGATCGCCGGCGTGCCGATGATCGTGCATGTCTGGCGCCGCGCCACGGCGGCCGCAATCGGCCCGGTTGTCGTTGCCTGCGGCGACTCGGCGATTGCCGAAGCCATCGAGCGGGAAGGCGGCCGCGCCGTTCTGACCGACCCGGCCTTGCCGACCGGCTCCGACCGCATCCACGCCGCACTCGCCGCGCTCGACCCGGGGCGCGCGCACGACGCCGTGATCAACGTGCAGGGCGACATGCCGATGCTCGACCCTGCCGCGATTCGGGTGGCGCTCGCGGCGCTCGCCGAGACCGACGCCGACATCGCGACGCTCGCCGCCGAGATCGCCGACCCCGCGTCGCTCTACGAGACCAGCGTCAACAAGGTGGTGGCCGGCTTTGCCGATCCGGCGCGGCCGGCGCGCGCGCTGTATTTCTCGAAAGCGCCGGTGCCGTGGGGCGACGGGCCGCATTACGAGCATGTCGGGCTCTACGCCTATCGCCGCGCCGCGCTCGACCGCTTTGTCACCTTGCCGCGCGGCGTCCTCGAACAGCGCGAGCGGCTCGAGCAATTGCGCGCGCTCGAAGCCGGCATGCGGATCGCGGTGAGCCTGATCGACCCGGCATGGCTTGGCGTCCAGGTCGACACCCCCGCCGACCTCGCGCGCGCCCGCGCCCTGATGGATAAGTAAAGCGATGGCAGAACAATCGAACCCCGACCGGACGATCGCCTTTCAGGGTGCGCCCGGCGCCTATTCCGACCTTGCCTGCCGGCGGGTCTATCCGGCGATGACGACCTTGCCGTGCGCCGCGTTCGAGGATGCCTTCGCCGCAGTGCGCGAGGGCCGCGCGGCATTGGCGATGCTGCCGATCGAGAACTCGGTCGCCGGCAGGGTCGCCGACATCCACCATTTGATGCCCGATTCGGGCCTCTTCATCATCGGCGAGCATTTCGAGCGGGTGAGCCATCACCTGCTCGCGCTGCCCGGCGCGACTCTCGACCGCATCCGCACGGTCAGGAGCCATGTCCACGCGCTGTCGCAATGCCGCGACTTCATCCGTGCCCACCGCCTGCAGCCCGTGGTGCGCGCCGATACCGCCGGCAGCGCCGCCGAGATCAAGGAACTCGGCGACCCCAGCATTGCGGCGATCGCCTCGGAATTGGCCGGCGAGATCTACGGCCTTGTCTCGCTGGCGCAGAACATCGAGGACGCCGCGCACAACACGACCCGCTTCCTCGTCATGTCCCGCGAGCCGAAATGGCCGCCGCCGGGCGGCGCGCTGGCGGTCACCACCTTCGTGTTCAACGTGCGCAATGTGCCGGCGGCGCTCTACAAGGCGTTGGGCGGGTTTGCGACCAACGGCGTCAACATGACCAAGCTCGAAAGCTACATGGTTGGCGGCCAATTTACCGCGACCCAGTTCTACGCCGATGTCGAGGCCCACCCCGAGGATCGGTCGCTGAAACTGGCGCTCGAGGAGCTCGCCTTCTTCTCGACCGAGGTCAAGATCCTCGGCGTTTACCCGGCCCACCCCCTGCGCATCGCCGCGCGCGACGAGGAGCGAGGAGACAAACGATGCCGCTGATCGCAGCCGACCGCCTGACCGGCCTAGCGCGCCGGGTATTCGTCGCCGCCGGCAGCGACGAGGAGGAGGCGGCGATCGTCGCCCACCATCTCGTCGAAGCCAATCTGAAGGGCCACGACAGCCACGGGGTCGGCATGATCCCGAGCTACCTGCGCAACCTGGCCGGCGGCAAGGCGGCGGTGAACCAGCCCGGGCGCGTGGTCAGCGACAACGGCTCGTTCATCGTCTATGACGGCGAGCGCGGCTGGGGCCAGATCGTCGCCCGCAACGCGACGTTGCTCGGCATCGAGCGGGCGAAGCGCGACGGGGTCGCGGTCGTCGCCCTGCGCAACGCCCACCATATCGGCCGGGTCGGCACCTATGGCGAGATGTGCGCCGGTGCCGGACTTCGTCTCGATTTCGTTCGTTAATATCACCGACCAGCGCCCGGCAGTCGCGCCCTGGCGCGGCGGCGACGCGCGCTTTGGCACCAACCCGGTGACGATCGCCTTGCCCGGCCCCACCCTCGACCGCCCGATCATCGCCGACATGGCAACCAGCCGCATCGCGATGGGCAAGGTCCGGGTCGCGCGCAACAAGGGCCAGGAGATCGCGCCGGAGACGCTGCTTGACGCCGAGGGCGAAGCCGACCAGCGACCCGAACGTCATGTACCGGCGGCCGCGCGGCGCCTTGCTGACGTTCGGCGAGCACAAGGGCTACGCGCTGGCCTTCATCTGCGAGATGCTGGCCGGCGCCGTCACCGGCAGCGGCACGATGCGGCCGGAGCGGCAGGACGCCGAGAGCGTCACCAACGGCATGCTGCTGATCGTCATCGACCCCTCGCGGCTGGTCGACCAGGCGTGGATGATGGCCGAGATCGCCGCGATGGCCGACTACATCACTGCCTCGCCGCAGCGCAAGGCGGACGAGAAGGTGCTGATCCCCGGCGACCCCGAGCGCGCCAACCGGGTCGCGCGCCTCAAGGACGGCGTGCCGATCGACGACGAGACCTGGCGCGAGATCGCCGCCGCTGCGCGCGGCGTCAATGTGCTGCTCGAGCCGTGACCTGCGCTGTTTGTCATTCCGGGGCGTCGCGCAGCGGCGAGCCCGGAATCCAGGAACACGGACCGGGGTGCATGGATGCCGGGTTCGCGGCTTTCGGCCGCGCCCCGGAATGACAGAGGATGAAGGCTAGCGTGGACCACGACGATCCGTTCCTCTGGCTGGAGGAGGTCGAGGGCGCGGCGGCGCTCCGCTGGGTGCGCGAGGCGAATGCGCGCAGCCTCGCTCTGCTCGAAGCTGACCCGCGCTATGAGGGGCTCTATCGCGACGCGCTGGCGGTGGTCACCGCGTCCGACCGCATTCCCTATCCGCGTTTTCTCGGGCCTCGGCTGGCCAATTTCTGGCAGGACGAGACGCATGTCCGCGGCTTGTGGCGGGCGACCGACTTCGCCTCGTTTGCCACGTCCGAGCCCGATTGGCGGACCCTCCTCGACATCGACGCGCTGGCCGCCGCCGAGGGGCGCAACTGGGTGTTTCACGGCGCCACCTGCCTGATGCCCGACTATCGACGCTGCCTCGTCAGCCTGTCCGATGGCGGCAAGGACGCCGCCGAATTGCGGGAGTTCGATCTCGGCGCCGCGCGGTTTGCCGAGGGCGGATTTTTTCTCCCCGAGGGCAAGCAGAGCGCGGTCTGGCTCGACGACGACACGGTGATCGTGGCGCGCGAGTGGGGGCCGGGCACGATGACCGAATCCGGCTACCCGTTCATCGTCAAGCGCTGGCGCCGCGGGATGCCGCTCGATGCCGCCGAGGAGTTGTTTCGCGGCGCGAAGGAGGATGTCAGCGTCGGCGCCGGGGTGTTGCGCGATCCGGACGGGACGGTGCGCGGCATCCTGGTCAATCGCCAGGTCAGCTTCTTCGAGAGTGATCGCTATCTGTTGACTGAGGCAGGGCCGCTGCGGCTGACGGTGCCGGCGCGGTCGAGCTTCCGCGGGTTCGTCGCGGGGCAGCTGGTCTTCTCGCTCGAAGAGGAGTGGGCGGGCAGGGGCCTCGCGGCCGGTGCGCTGGTCTCGCTCGATCTCGCCGCGATCCTTGCCGACCCGGCCGGTGCCGCGCCGGTGCTGATCGTCATGCCGGGGCCGCGCGAGGCGATCGAGGATGTCGCGGCGACCCGCACCCGCCTTGTCGCGACGCTCTACCGCAATGTCCAGGGCAGCGCGGTCGCATACCGTTTCGAGGCGGGGCAATGGCTTGCCAGCCCATTGCCGCTGCCGGAGCACGCCTCGGTGCACATCGTCGGGGCGAGCGACCGCGAGCGACCGGGCCTTTGTCGATGTCGCCGGATATCTGACGCCGAATACGCTGTTTGTCGCCGACGCCGCTGCCGCAACGGCGCAGGCGGTAAAGTCGCTGCCGGCGCGCTTCGACGCCGCGAGCCTTGTCGTCGAGCAGTTCGAGGCGGCCTCGAAGGACGGCACGGCGGTGCCCTATTTCGTGGTGCGGCCCAAGGCGTTGCGCTTCGATGGATCGGCGCCGACGCTGCTCTACGGCTATGGCGGGTTCCAGGTGTCGCTGACGCCGTCCTATGCCGGCGCGCTTGGCCGGCTGTGGCTGGAGAAGGGCGGGGTTTACGCCGTCGCCAACATCCGCGGCGGCGGCGAATTCGGCCCGCAATGGCACGAGGCGGCGCTGAAGCACGAGCGGCAGCGCGCCTTCGACGATTTCATCGCGGTCGCCGAGGATCTGATCCGCCGCGGCCTCACCAGCCCGCGCCGGCTCGGCATCATGGGCGGCTCGAATGGCGGCCTCTTGATGGGCGCGATGCTGACGCAGCGGCCGGAGCTGTTCCGCGCCGTGGTGATCCAGGTGCCGCTGTTGGACATGCTGCGCTATCACAAGCTGCTGGCCGGTGCGTCGTGGATGGCCGAGTACGGCGACCCGGACAAGCCGGCGGAGGCCGAATTCCTGCGCCGGATTTCGCCCTACCACAATCTGCGGCCGGGCATCGCCTATCCCGAGCCGTTCTTCGTCACCTCGACCAAGGACGACCGGGTGCATCCCGGCCACGCCCGCAAGATGGCGGCGAAGATGGCGGCGATGGGCCTCGAATGTCTCTATTACGAGAATGTCGATGGCGGCCACTCGGCCGCCGCGACCCTGCAGGAGCGGGCCCGCCGGCAGGCGCTGGAGTTTACCTACCTGACCCAGAAGCTGATGGATTGAACGGGCGGGTGGACGTAGTCTAGCGGTAATTCCCGAACGCCGTTCGGCTTCCACCAAGGGATAGGCGCATGATCAATAAATTCACCACCGTTTATGCCGGCCATGTCGATTTTCCCGATTACGGCCAGAACGCGACACCGGCCAACGAGCGGCATTTCACCAACGACCATCTCGCCGGCGTCTACGAGAAGATGGAGGCCATCGCCACGACGATGGACGACCTCGGCTATGACATGCTGTGGATGGCCGAGCACCATTTCCAGCGCGAGGGCTACGAGGTGCTGCCCAACATCCTGATGTGCGCCGTGCATCTGGCGCATATCACAAAGGGGCTGAAGATCGGCTGCGGCTTCAACATCACGCCGATGTGGCACCCCTTGCGCCTCGCCGAGGATTACGCCACGGCCGACATCCTGACCAAAGGGCGCACCGTGTTCGGCGTCGGGCGCGGCTATCACAGCCGCGAGGTCGAGACCTTCGGCGCGCCGATCATCGACCAGAACGCCAACCGCGAATTGTTCGAGGAGCAGGTCGAGATCATCTTCAAGGCGTTCAACAACGACAGCTTCTCGCACAAGGGCAAGCACTACACGCTGCCGCCCGAGGTGCCCTATCGCGGCTATCAGCTCAAGGAATTGTCGCTGGTGCCGCGCCCGGTCAACCGGCCGGTCGAATGCTGGCAGCCGATCGTCAGCGCCAATCCGCGCGGCCTCGACTTCATGATCAGGCACGGCATCAAGGGCGCGGTCGGCGGCGGCGCGGCAACGATGCAGACCGGGCCGATCCAGGCCTACCGCGACGCCGCTGCGCGTGCCGGCAAGGATTTGAAGCTCGGCGAGAACCTGACCATCGGCATCCATTACCTCGTCGCGCCGACGCATGAGGAGGCGGTGCGTCGGTTGACGCCGATCTATGAGGAGCACGTCAAGATGTTCGCGCCGCTCGGCTTTGTGCCGGGGCTGACGCCCGAGCAGATCGCCGCGGTGGCGCAGCGCGGCGGCTGGGATGCGGCCGGGGTGCCCAAGGTCGAGCATTTCATGGGGCTCGGCTCATGGTTTGCCGGGACGCCCGATGAACTCGTCGTGTTCCTCAAGGGGATCGAGGAGAAATACCCGGGCATGGAGCACATCAACCTGTCCTCGCCGCTGACGACGCCGAAGGCGCTGATGCTCGAGCAGTTCCACGTCGTCGCCGAGGAGGTCATGCCGCATTTCGGCCGCAGCCCCAGCATGCACGCGGCGGCGGCGAAATAGACGCGGCAAGCAAGCATGGCTCATGAAGAAGCCCTCTCCGCCGGGTGGCGGAGAGGGCTTTCTTGTATGGCTACGGCTTACGCGTGGCTCTGCTGGTAGCGCGAGTTCCTGAGCACGCGGCCGGGCAGGTTGCCGGTGTGGTTGCCTTCCTTCATCAGCATCTGGCCGTTGACGAAGGTGGCGTAGATGCCCTGGGCCGGTTCCTTGAAGCGCCAGCCGCCGGCCGGGAAGTCGTGCACGACGAATTCGGGCAGCGGCTTCACGGTGTCGGGGTCGAAGATCGTGATGTCGGCGGTCATGCCCGGGCGCAGCAGGCCACGGTCATAGAGGCCGAAGGTCGAGGCCGAGTCGAAGGTCAGGCGACGCACCGCGTTTTCGAGGCTCATCACCTGCTTCTCGCGCACCCATTCGCCCAAGAGCCGGGTCGAGAACCCGTAGCCGCCGTGAAACTGCACGTGCGCGCCACCGTCTGACAGGCCAATGAGGGCGTTGGGGAAATTGAGGATCGCCTTCATCGCCTCCGGGTCGACGTTGTTCTCGGCCTGCATGAACGTGGTTTCGAGCTTCTCCTCAACCGCGAGGTCGAGGAACGCGTCGATGATCCCCTTGTTCTGCGCCTGGGCGATCTGATTGACCGTCTTGCCCTGCATCCACTTGTTCTTGTCGAGCTTCACTTCCTCGACCCAGAGGTAGTTGTACCATTCGCGCGAGATCGTGTTGCCGGGGATCTCGACCTTCCACTCGACCATTTCTTCGTGCAGTTTCGCGCGCACGGCCGGGTCGGCATAGGCCCGCATCTTCTCCTCGTCCGACTTCAAGAGGATCGGATGCCAGGTCGGCGAGCCGCGAAACGCCTGCGTGTTGCTCATGTTGAAGAGCTGCGTCGTGGTGTTCGGCGAGGCCAGCGGGTAGGCGCGGATGCCCTGGGCCGCGGTCTGGTTGACGCGGTCCATGTGCTTCTGCCATTCGCCGGGACGACGCACGCTCTGGCCGAGATTGTTGTAGATGACCGGGCGGCCGGTGGCTTCCGACAGGCGCGCCATCAGCCCGTCCGCCATCTCGGCGTCGCGGCCGCCGCCCGACTGGATGATGCCGGTGCCCATCTCGCGCAGCACGTCGGCGAGCGCGAAGATCTCCTTCTCGTCGGCCCACAGCGCCGGGATGTGGACGCCCTGCGGGTCGTAATGGCCCTTGTTGCGCGACACCGAAAGCCCGAGCGCGCCGCCTTCCATGCCGTCGCGCACCGCTGCCTGCATCGCCTTCAGTTCGGCGTCGGTCGCGGCGCGCTTCTGGCACTCGTCGCCCATGACGTAATAGCGCACGGCGGTATGGCCGATCAGCGTCCCGACATTGACGCCGAGATTGCGGTCGAGCCGGTCCATGTATTGCGGGAAGGTTTCCCAATCGACCTCGATCGTGCTGAGCACATCCATCGGGATCGCTTCGACATAGCTGAGGAACTCGGCCATCCGCGTCGCATTGCCTTTGCGCACCGGCGCCAGCGACAGCGAGCAGTTGCCGATCACGACCGAGGTCGCGCCATGGTCGCAGGAAAAGGTGCAGAGCGGATCCCAGGTGACCTGCGCGTCGTAATGGCAATGATTGTCGATAAAGCCGGGGGCGATGGCTTGGCCGCCGACGTCGACGGTCTGACTCGCGGCGCCCGACAGCTTGCCGATTTCGGCGATCTTGCCGTCCTTGACGGCGACGTCGCCGTGGAAAGACGGCATCCCCGAGCCGTCGACAACCCGGCCATTCTTGATCAGCAGGTCATACGCCATCGGTGTTCCCTCCTCTGCGAGTGCTGCTACTTCTTGTCGCAGATCATAGCGCATCGCGGCATGGCGCGGCGCGCAAAATGTGCGTGCGCCGGATATGCACGACAGCGTCGGACCGGCGCAGGATCCGGCGCGCGCTTAGGTCAGATTTCCACCGCCAGCGCGGAATGCGTCAGGTTGGCCGTGCGGCACGCAGTCCCAACCGGGCCAGACGCGGCAATACCTCGGCACAAAAATACGGCAGCTCGTCCAGATAGTTGACGAACGATACCGCTATCCCGGTCAGCCCGGCAGCCGTCAGTCGCGCCATCTCCCGTGCGACGGTGTCGGGGTCGCCGACGAGGGGCAAGCCGCCCATCCCGTTGGCTTGATGGTTGCGAATTCGCTGGAATTCCTCCGTCCCGTGCGTCTCCGGGGTAACGTTTTTCATCGCCAGGATGTTGTCGACCGCCCGCCAATCGGCATTGTCGACGATGGCGTGGCGGTAATAGTCCTCCGCCTCCCGGGCCGTCGGCCGGCAGGTGACGACGCCGACGGTATAGACGTCGATCTCGCGGCCGCCCTGCTGCGCCAGTGCCCGCACGGTTTGCACGTGCTTCGCGGTCTCGTCGAACGAAATGCCGCGCGAGACGGTCGAGAACAGCGCATCGCAGTTGCGGATCGCGAATTCCTGGCCGGCGGGCGACGCGCCGGCGTTCATGATCAAGGGGCGCGTCCCGCCATAAGGTTTGGGCTTGGCCCGCACGCCGTTCAGCTTGAAGAACTGCCCGTCGAAGTCGAAATCCTCCCGCGGTGACCAGGCCAGCTTGATCACGTCGAGCCATTCCTGGGCGTAGGCGTAGCGCGCCGCGTGATCGCGCAGATCGGCGCCGAACATCTCGAACTCGCCTTCGTTCCAGCCGCAGACGACGTTCAGGCCAAAGCGGCCCTCGCCGATGTGGTCGGCGGTGACGAACTGCTTGGCGGCTATCAGCGGCGCGGTCAGCGGCGCATGGACCGTGCCGAACACGGTCAGATGCCGGGTTTTCGCGAGCAGGCCGCAGGCCCAGGTCACGGTTTCGAGCGTCGCGCCCTGATAATCGGTGTCGCCGCCATAGCCCTTCCAGCGGCCGATCGGCAGCATGAACTCGATGCCGGCCTCGTCGGCCATTTGGGCGAGGCGCAGGCAATCGGGCCAATTCCCGGACCAGCGCTCCGGCACCAGCGTGACTGCGCGGCCGGACGAGCAGTTCGCGCCGAACAGGCCCAGCTTGAGCCGGTTCGTGCTGTACATCGCGGCGCGTTGGCCGCTGCCGATTTTGTCGTCGATTGCCATCGATCAGCTTTTCGGGATTTTCAAGCGGCGGCTGTGGCACCTGGAGGCACGGCGATGCTGCGGAGATGACCGGTCTTTACCCAGACCTTGCAGCCTTCAGGGCCGGCGGTCGCCTGCAACGCACTGCCGCTCGGAAGCCGCAGCCAGGACTGCGGCGCGAAGCGGACGCCACTCTCCTCGAAGCCGCCGTCGATGACCAGGATCTCGGCGCCGCCCGGCGCCGCGAGCGTTACGGCGGCGCCGGGCGCCCAGCGCTCCAGCCGGACGTCCTCATGGCTGTCGCGATAGAGCAGCATGATCTCGACGCCGGGCCGATCCGCCGCGAGATGGTACGGCATCGTGCCCGTGTCGATCCGCACCGGCGTGCGGTCGTCAGGATCGAACTGCCACAGCTTGACGAAGATGACGCAGCCCGGCACCGAGCCGGGGGTGTGGCGCGAGGTCGGCGGATTGCGGACATAGGTTCCGGGCGGGAAATCGCCGTGCTCGTCCTGAAAGACGCCGTCGAGGACGATGAACTCCTCGCCGCCGCCGTGGGTGTGGGGCGAAAAATGGCTGTGCGGCGCATAGCGGACGATCGAGGTGGCGCGCGCGACTTCGTCGCCGATGCGGTCCAGCATGCGCCGCTCGACGCCGGCCATCGGCGACGGCATCCAGGCGAGTTGCGCCGCGTGAACCACGGCGCGGCGCGAGAAATCTGCGTTGAGTTCCATCGCGGCGGCTACTTTGCGGCAGCGGCGCGCGCCTGCGCCGGCCCGAGCAGGTCGTAGCGCCGCGCCGCCTGATCGACGACGACGGCCAAATCCTCTGCCAGCAGGTAGCCCGCGTCGATCAGGCGCTGTGCCTCGCGCCGCACCTGTTCAAGATAGTCCGCCTTGCTCGGGTAGCGCTCCTCGATTGAGCGGCGCAGGTCGCCTGTCGCGGCGCAATCGGTGCGGGTCGCCGGGAACGGGATCGTCGCCCCCATCAGGCTCATCAGCCGCTCGGGCGCCCCCATTTGCGGGTGACGCAGGTTCCACCCGGCGTGGGTCGCCAACGGCACGGTCACATCCGGCAGGCGGATGCCGCTCAGCTCGTTGCCGTCCGCATCGACGGCCGGGACGAAGTGCGGGTAGGGCGCGCCCTCCGCCGGCGGCAGAGTCGTGGCGATGCCCCGCGCGGCATCCGCACCGAAATCGAGCCGCACCACCTGCGGCGGGTGCGCCGGAAACCCGACCCCCGGGATTGCGGCAAACGCGTCCTGCACCTGCGCCGGGGCGACCGCGGTGCCGTCGGCCAGCAGCGGATAGCGGCTGGGCGGCGGCTCCACGCCGTCGCTGACCCAGCGATCCATCGCGACGAGGGCGGCGCGCAGCAGCGGGTTGTAATCGACCGAGCCGAGCGGTTGCTGGCCGCGCGCGCCGTCGACCGGGTTGGTATCGGTCAGCGGCAATGTGCCGGCCGAATGCTGGGTGCCGGCGAAGTGGTAAAAGCGGGACGAGGCGGTCGGCGCCACGTCCTGCGTCCCCGCCGCGTCGGTGTGTATGAGCGACGCGTCGCCGCGCCAATATTCGGTCGACGAGTTGGTGAAGAAGATCTTCGGCACACGCCGCCGCGCCGCGAGGCGTTCGAGGAGGCCGTCGCTGCCCCCGGTGACCGGGTCGGTGCTCGCCATCTCGTTGAACGGAAAAAGATTGCTCATTGTCGGGTGCAGCGATGCCGAGGGCTGGCCGAAGCGCTGGGTGAAGTCGCCACCGCGCTTGCCGCCGGCGATGTGCACGAGCATGCCGTCGAACACCAGACGCTCTGCCTCGTCCTCGTTGAGGCCGAGATAGAGGAACTGGCGCAGATAGCGTCCGCTCTGCGACGCGCCGAAGGCGTAGGCATGGCGGATGTCGCCGGCGCACGGATTGCCGTCGCCTGCGCCGCCGTGGCGCAGAAACGCCACCGTGTCGCGCGCCGCCAGCAAACCCAGCCCGATCACCGGCGCGCCGGTCGTGGCATAGATCACGTGATAGACCTTGCCGGGTTCGAAGCCGGCGGCGAGATAGACGTGATTGGGGTCGGGAACCACGCCGCCCGCCTCGAGCCGGGCAAACGACCAGGCGCTGCGGGGGAGCGGGCGCGGCGGGGCGTCATCGCCGTCTCGCACCAACAGCGTCGCGTTCGGGTCTTGCAGATCGTTGCACGGATAAGGCCGGTGCCCGCGGTCCGACAGAAGCTGCACCTGGCTCGGCGCGCCGGGCTGAAAGCTGACCAGCAACCGGCCCGACACCGGTCGACCGGCCTCATGCGCTTCCGGCACCTTGACGCGCATCAGCCCCTCGGCCGCCGGTACGTCGTGCTGCCAGCCGCACCAGACGACAGTAAAACCCTGGCGCATCAGAAAGCCGTTGCCCGGGTCGGTCGGTGCGCCGGGGTTGATCGGCCGCGGCACGCCGTTGAAGGTCGATAATGCGAGGCGGTTGCCGCGGTTCGGCACGTCGAACAGCAGCCGGTGATTACCGCGCCGCGGGTCTTCCGGCGTCAGGATCCGGATGTCCGCCGAGAAATGCACGCGGCCGTCGCCCGCGCGCGCCGCGAGGTCGATGTCGGGGATGACATGGTTGAGGGGATGTGCCGGATCGACGGCGAAATGCGCCGTGCCGTCGAGCTGGGCATAACGCCCGACATCGCCGAACCCCCGCCCGGCGGCGAGCGCCTGGCGGGCTTTGATCTCAAGGGAGACAACAGCCATTGCGCTCCTCCATCATTTCGTGCGTGCAGCGCCTATCCCAGGCGAACGGCCTGCACCGCCGCGGGCCGCTGGCCGACGGCATCGGTCGCCAGCGGGGTCAGCGATCCGGTTTCGCCGTTGATGCGGTACGACGCCAGGCGGCCGGACGCTGTGCCGGCGGCGTAGAGGAAACGGCCCGCCGGGTCGAGTCCGAAGGCGCTGGGCACTGCTTCGGTCGGCACATGCCCGGCTGCGGTCAGATGCCCGGTGGCCGCGTCGACCGCGAACCCGGCAATGCTGTTGTGGCCCCGGTTGGCCACGTACAGAAATTTGCCGGACGGCGTCAGGTGGATCTGCGAGCAGGTGTTGCGCACGCTCACCCCGGCGGGAAGCGACGATATCGTCTGCACGGCGGCCAGCGTGCCGCTCGTCCGATCCAGGCGATAGGCGGTGACGCCGCAACCCTGCTCGTTCGAGAAGTAGACGACGTCGAGGCTCGGATGAAAGCAGTAATGGCGCGGTCCGACGCGGTCCGGCTGCTCCACCCGGGCCGGCGTATTGCCCGACAGGCGGCCCGTGCTCGCATCGAAGCGGAACTGCAGGATCATGTTCGGCCCGGGGTTGTCCTTGGGCGGCTCCAGCACGTTGTCGTTGAGGCGCGCGATGTGCGGAATGAAGGCGAACCGGTTGGAGGGGTCGGTCTGGATCGCGTGCGCGCCGTTGGCCGTCGCCAGCCAATCGTGGGACGTTGCGCCGACCGCACCGTCGCCGCCGAGATGGTACACCGCCGCGCCGCCGCCTTGGTAGTAGGCGCAGAGCAGATAGCGCCCGGTGCGGTCGGGCGCCAGAAAGGTCGGCGCGTGCGCCTGCGGTATCGTCCCCAGCAGCGTCAGCCCGCCGCTCGCCGGGTCGATGCGGAAGCTCGAGATCGCCGGCTGGGTGCGATGCCCGACATAGAGGGTGCGGCGGTCGGGGCTGAGCGCCATGACGCTTGGCCCGCCGGCGGCCGGCGCTCCGCCCTGCGGCGTGAGCCGTCCGGTGTCGCCATCGAGCGCATAAGCCCCGATCCTGTCCTCGTCCTGCAGGCAAACGTAAAGACAATCAGCCATCGCGCGGCCTCCTCCCTATGTGTCGCGTCTATTCCCAGCGCATCTCAGCGGCGGCATTGCGCCCGGAAATCCGGCCGAATGCGAGGCATTCTCCGATATTCCCGGTGCCCTGATAGAGATAGCTGTAGATCGAACCCAGTTCCCCGGCGCTGTACAGCCGGGCGATCGGCGTGTCATTGGGGCGCACGATCTGCCCCTTTTCGTTGCGTCGCGGCCCGCCCTGGGTGTTGAGCATCGAGGGCGACAGCTCGACAGCGTAAAACGGCGGGGCGACCAGCGGCGCCAGCATCAAGGTGCGGCCGAAATCCGCGTCGTGCTGGGCGTCGCAGGAGTGGTTCCACCGGCTGACGCTGTCACCCAAGGCGGCCGGGTCGAGCCCGACGAGCGCGGCGAGGGCCGCTAGGCTGTCGGCGGTCTTGATCCACCCCTTGGCCAATTCGGCGCGGTTGTCCTCGCTCCAATCGTAGCGCTCGATGATCTGCGTCCAGCCGTGGCTCGGGTGCTTGTCGTAGAGCGGGCCGGCGCTGAACAGCGTGTGGTCGACGACCATGAACATCGGGCACGGCGTGGAGAGCGGCAGCCAGCGTCCGTTGACCGGGATCTTGCCGTGGCGGGTCTTGTATTTTTCGTCGGCAAAGCGGCGGGCGTCGGGGCCGACCACGATCATCCCGCCCGGCATTTCCTTGCTGTAGTGCAATGCCTGCATCGAAAAACTGGTGCGAACCTCCGGCACTTTGAGGGCCATCGAGGGGCCGGCGTAATTGTTCATGTGCCACAGATCGGCGCCGACCGACATCGCCATCGTGATGCCGTCGCCTTCGTTGTACGGCGAGCCGGAGGTGTAGCAATAGGGGACGCCGGGGAGATAATTGCGGATCATCTCCTGGTTGTTTTCAAAGCCGCCGCACGTCAACACCACCGCCTTGCGCGCCTTGACGTAAACCGGCTTGTCGCCGTGCTGCGCCCGCACTCCGAGAATTTCCTTGGTGATGTCGTGCTGGATCAGTTGTCGCCCGGGCGTCTCGTAGAGAATGGGGATCGGGCGCTCTTTGACCAGCCGCTCGAAGCGCTGCCAAGTGTAGGAGTAGCCATAGGTCGGGCCGTCGTGGAATTTGTGGACGCAGTCCGCGCCGGGCAGGTCGGGGAACTCGATCCCGACCGGCGGATGCTGGTGCTCCTGCGGATCGCCGCCGACGCTTTCGAGCCAGGCGTTGTTGTTGCCCATCTCCTCGGCCCACGCCCGCACCATCGGCTCCGGCACGGTGTAGGGGCCGCACAGCGCGGTCAGGTAGGCGGCGGCTTTCTCGGCCGAAGAGGTATTCAGATACCCCTGGCCGGCGACCCGCGTGTTGCCGCCTTCCTGACCCGCGGGCGCCTTTTCGAGGATGGCGACGCGGGCGCCCAGATCGTGGGCGGTGACGGCGGCGGCGACGCCGGCCGCCCCGAACCCGACGACGACGACATCGGCGTCGACGTCCCAGTGACGCGGCAGGGAAGGCTCACGCGGCATGGGACGGCGACCATTTATAGATGCGGGTCAGCGCCTCACCCATCAGCACCGCCCGCTCGCTGTCGGACAGGCGATCGGTGACGCGAAAGGCTTCGACCCCCTGCTTGTACGTCAGCAGCGCGACTGCGCGCGTCCAGTCGGTGCCCCACATGCAGCGGTCCAGGCCGAACGCGTCGAAGATGCGCCACAGTGGGTCCCAGATGTCCTTGTAGGGAAACGGCGCGTGCGACAGCGTGCAGGCGCCGCTGATCTTGACCGCGACGTTGGCGTGCCCGGCCAATGCCAAGAGCTTCGGCAGATCGGCGAAGGGCTGCGGCGGGGCCGGCGGGGCGTGCGGCTGCGCCAGGCCGAGGTGGTCGATCACCAGCTGCGTATCGGGGTTGCGCGCCGCCAGCTGGCCGGCCTGCTCGAGCCGCCCGGTAGCCATCAGGTTGACCGGCAGCGCGTGGCGCGCGGCAGCGGTGAGCACAAGGTTGAGGCCGGGATCGGCCGCATCGGTCGCCGCGACCCGGTTCAGCATGATCCGGACCCCGACCGTGCCCTTGGTGGCTGCCCAATCGGCGATGGTTTTGGCCACCGCGGGGTCGGTCGGGTCGACCGGCTTGATCAGCGCGAACCGGCCGGGGTGGGCGGCGTGGACCGCGATCGCATAGCTGGCATCGTAGCGGTACATCGAGAACGGCGAGACCAGCAGCGCGCCGTCGACCCCGACGGCGTCCATCGCCGCCACCATGTCGTCGCCGGTGACCTCCGGCGGCCCGTCGAGCGTGCCGGCCCACGGGCGTCCCGGGTGGTCGCGTTCATAGGCATGCACCTGGACGTCTATTGTCGGCATGATTTGCGTCCCTCCCGATAGCGGTTGCGCGAGGATAGGCGGCGTCTCGCGGCGAGACCAGTCAAACGATCCGCCGGCTATGCGGGCACCGGCGCGGCGGGGTGGAGGAGCCCGGTCTGGCGCAGGTCGGCCCACAATGCCGCCGGGATCGGATGGCGCAACAGACCGAGATTGGCGCGGAACTCGTCGGCGTTGCGCGGCCCGGGGATGATCGCGGCGACGGCCGGATGAGCCAGCGGGAACTGCAATGCGGCGGCGGCCAGCGGCACGCGGTGGGCGTCGCAGATCGCCGCGATCGCCTTGACGCGCGCCACCACCTCGGGCGGGGCCGGGTTGTAGTTCCAGGTCTCGCGGCCGGCCAGGATGCCCGAATTGAGCGGCCCGCCGACCACGATCGACGTGCCGGCGGCGACGCAGCGCGGCAGCAAATCGTCGAGCGGGGCCTGTTCGAGCAGCGTGTAGCGGCCGGCCAGCAGAAAGGCGTCCCAGGCGCCCCATTCCATCGCTTCGAGCAGCACCTCGCGCTCGTTGACCCCGATCCCGATCGCCTTGACCGCGCCGCCGGCGCGCAGGCTTTCGAGCGCGCGGTAACCGCCCTCGCGCAAGCTGCGCATCAGCGCCGGATGGGCCTCGGCGCCGTGCTGGTAGGTGCCGATGTCATGCACATAGAGGATGTCGATCCGTGCCAGCCCGAGCCGCTGCAGGCTGTCCTCGAACGACCGCATGATGCCGTCATACGAGTAGTCGTAGACCGGGTCGAACGGCAGCGGATGATGCCGGCCGTCGGCATGAACGCCGGTCGGGTTTGGGCGCAGCAGACGGCCGACCTTGGTCGACAACACCCATTCGTCGCGCGGCCGCTCGCGCAATGCGTCGCCGACGCAGCGCTCGGCCTGGCCGACGCCGTAGAACGGCGCGGTGTCGACATAGCGCACGCCGGCATCCCAGGCGGCCGACACGATCGCCTCGGCCGCCGCTCGCGCGACGTCGATCCGGCTGCCGCCCAGGGTCGCACAGCCGAGGCCCAGTTCGGTCACCATCAGGCCGGTGCGGCCGATCTGCCGCCGTGCGAATTCGACCATCACCCTTCCTCCTGCGGCCGGATCAATAGCCCATCGTCTTGTCGATTTCCTGCAACAGCCCGCCGCCGGCCTCGATATTGCGGATGTTGGCGGCGATCTCGGTCACCAATTGCGCCACCGTCGGCCGGCGGGCGACGTGCGGCATCACGGTGACTTGAGGATGCAGCCACAGCGCGCTTTCCGGCGGCAATGGCTCGGGCTTCAGCGCGTCCAGCGCGGCGTAGGACAACTGCCCCGAATCGAGCGCCGCGATCAGGTCCGCATCCACCACATGACCGCCGCGCCCGACATTCACCACCATCGCCCCGCGCGGCATCATCGCAAAGGTGCGGGCGCAGAAGATGCCCTCGGTTTCCCGTGTCAGCGGCAGCAGGCAAACGGCGATATCGGTCTGGTTGAGGAACGGCTCGAGCTGGTCGGGGCCGTAAAAGAGCGGCACCTCCGCTGCCGCCCGCGGCGAACGGACCCAGGCTGACACCGGAAACCCGAGCGATTGCAACACCAGCGCCGGCGCTTTCGCCATCATGCCGAAGCCGAGAAACCCGATGCGCCGCTCCTCCGGCCGCACGATCGGCACCCGGCGCCACTCGCGCCTCGCCTGCGCCGCCTGATAGCCCGGCATGTCGCGATGAAACCGCAGCACATGCATGACGACGTATTCGGTCATCATCGGATCGCCGCCCGCCGGCTCCAACTTGCCGAGCGCGGCCTTGGGCAACCGGGGATGGTTGATGAAGGCTTCGACCCCGGCCGAGCGGCTGAACATGGCCTTCAGGTTCGGCAATTCGGGAAGAACATCGAAATCGGGGCGGATGAAGGCGAGATATTCGATATCGGTGGCCTTTCCCGCCTCCGGCCAGATGCGGATATCGAGATCGGGCAGTTGTGCGGCGAACGTATCGCGCCACGCCTGGGCATTGCCGATTTGCCTGTCCAGATTGACGATGAGCAGCGCCATGTCCCCTCCAAGGTGCGATCGCGTATTGCCAGCCCGACCCTGACGTGTCCACGATCGGGGCGAAGCCTCCGCTTTTAGCTGATGGCCGACGGTTCGCCGAACAGAGATTCCAGGAAGGAGCGACATGGCTGACAAGATTCGACTGGGCCTCATTGGCGCCAGCGTCAGGGGCACCTGGTCGTCGCGGTCCCACCTGCCGGCGGTGCGGGCCAGCGCGGATGTCGAGCTGACGGCGGTCTGCACCACCCGCGCCGACAGCGCCGAGGCGGCGCGCCAGGCTTACGGCGCGCGGCTCGCCTTTGACGATTACCGCAAGATGATCGCCTCGCCCGAGATCGACGCGGTCGCCGTCGTGGTGCGCGTGCCGTCGCACCACGCGCCGACCAAGGCGGCGTTGGAGGCGGGCAAGCACGTCTATTGCGAATGGCCGCTCGGGCGGACCACCGCGGAGGCGGTGGAATTGGCGGCGCTGGCCAAGGCTAAGGGGCTGGTTACCGCGATCGGCCTGCAGGCCCGCGTCAACCCGGCCGTGATGCACCTGAAGGAGCTGGTCGCTTCCGGCTATGTCGGCGAGATGCTGGCGGTGCATGTCTGCCTGATGCGCGACGGCGTGCTGTCGCGGCCGTCGCACCGCACCTGGCAGCGTGACGCCGAACTCGGCGCCAACACGCTGACCATCGCCAACGGCCATACGGTCGACGCGATGCGCTTTGTCACCGGCGACTTCCGCGACCTGTCGGCGGTGGTGGCGACCCGCGCGAAGCAGTGGCTCGACACCGGCAGCAACACGCTGCTCGACGTCACCTCGCCCGACAACATCCTGATCAGCGGCCATCTGGCGAACGATGCCGTGGTGTCGGTGCATATCGGCGCCATCCCGTTCGCCGGCAGCGGCTACCGCATGGAGATCTACGGCCGCGACGGGACGCTGGTGCTGACCGGCGAGGATTCGCCGCAGCTCAGCGTCGTGTCGCTGCTGGGGGCGCAGGGCGGCAACACGCTGGCGCCGATCGCGGTGCCGGAGCGCCTTACCGTCGTCGCGCCCGGCACGCCGGCCGGCGAGGCGGTCAATGTCGGCCAGATGTACACGCTGTTCGCCAGGGCGATCCGCAACCGCGAGAGCGGCCAGCCGACCTTCGACACGGCGGTCGAGTTGCACCGCCTGGTCGATGCCATCAAGAGCGCTTCGGACGGCGGCCTGCGGGTAAGGGTCGGCTAGCTCACAGGCGGACATGCCGTCACCGCTGCTGCTATTGCAGGACATCAGCCTGACCTTCGGCGCAACGCCGCTGCTGTCCGGTGCGGGGCTGGCGGTTGCGGCCGGTGACCGGGTCTGCCTGGTCGGGCGCAACGGCTCCGGCAAGTCGACCCTGCTGCGCATTGCCGCGGGGCTGCTGCAGCCCGATGCCGGCGAGCGCTTCGCCCAGCCCGGCGCGACGATCCGCTATCTGCCGCAGGAGCCGGACCTGGCCGGCTTTGCCACCGCGCTCGACTATGTCGAGGCCGGGTTTGGCGACGAGACCGAGGATGGTCGCCACCGGGCCTTGTATCTGCTGAAGGCGCTCGGCCTCTCGGGCGCGGAAAACCCGGCGTCGCTGTCCGGCGGCGAGGCCCGCCGCGCCGCGCTGGCCTGCGCGCTGGCCCCGTCGCCCGACATCCTGCTGCTCGACGAGCCGACCAACCACCTGGATCTTCCGGGCATCGAATGGCTGGAGCGCGAGTTGGCCGGGATGCGGTCCGGCATCGTGGTGATCAGCCATGACCGTCGGCTGCTCGAACGCATCTCGCGCACCACGGTCTGGCTCGACCGCGGCATCACCCGCACCCTCGACGCGGGTTTTGCGGGTTTCGAGGCGTGGCGCGACACGATCCTCGAGCAGGAGGAGAGCGAGCAGCACAAGCTCGGCCGCAAGATCGCGATGGAGGAGGATTGGCTGCGCTACGGCGTTTCCGCCCGGCGCACGCGCAACCAGCGGCGGCTCGCCGAACTGCACGCGCTGCGCCGCAAGCGCCGCGAGCAGCGCGGCGCCCAGGGTACGGCCCGGCTGGACGCGGCGCAGGCCGATCTGTCCGGGCGGCTGGTCGCAGTCGCGCAGGGCATCGCCAAATCCTATGACGGCCGCCTGGTCGTGCGGGATTTTTCGACGCGGATCATGCGCGGCGACCGGGTCGGCATCGTCGGCCCCAACGGCGCCGGCAAGACGACGCTGCTCAACCTGCTGACCGGCGCCCTCAATCCCGATGCCGGCGAGGTCCGGCTCGGCACCAACCTCGCGCAGGTGACCCTCGATCAGCGCCGCGACAGCCTCGATCCCGACGTGACCCTGAGCGACGCGCTGACCGGCGGCAGCGGCGACAGCGTGGCGGTCGGCGGCCAGAGCCGGCATGTGATCGGCTACATGAAGGACTTTCTTTTCCGCCCGGAGCAGGCCCGCACCCCGGTCGGTGTGCTGTCCGGCGGGGAGCGTGCCCGGCTCACGCTTGCCATCGCCTTTGCGCGGCCCTCCAACCTGCTAGTGCTCGACGAGCCGACCAACGACCTCGATCTGGAAACCCTCGACCTGCTGCAGGAAAAGCTGGCCGAGTATTCCGGCACTGTGCTGCTGGTCAGCCACGACCGCGACTTCCTCGACCGCGTCGTGACCTCGGTCATCGCCAGCGAGGGCGACGGGCGGTGGATCGAATACGCCGGCGGCTACACCGACATGCTGGCGCAGCGGGCAGCCGCCCCGACCAGGGTCAAGGCTCCGGATGTCAAGCGGCCCCGGCCCGCCGCACAACAGAGCAAGGGACAACCGGCAGCCCGGCCGCGTCGCCTGAGCTTTTCCGATCAGCGGGCGCTGCAGCTTCTGCCCGACCAGATTGCGGAATTGCAGACGAAGATTGCCGGGTTGAATGCGGTGTTGGCCGACCCGGACCTGTATGCGCGCGATCCGGCACGGTTCGGCGCGACCACCGAGGCGCTCGCGGCCGCGCGCGATGCGCTGGCGGCGGCCGAGGAACAGTGGCTGGAGTTGGAAATGCTGCGCGAGGAGATCGAAGGCGTCGCGCCGCGATCGTGACGGGCGCAGGGCGATGGCTGCGCGCCGCGGCAACGCGCTCCCGTCACCAATGTCCGCACGGGGAGCGGCGGAGTAGCGCGCCGACAGGGGCTGGCGCGCCGGGGGTTTGGCGCGCCCGCTTGCGGCTGCTATCGTGCGCGGCAATCCCAACCGCGAGTGCCGATCTCATGCCCGATTCCCTGTTCACGCCGCCTGCCGTCCTCGACCACGCGCTTGAAGTCGGCCCTGACGACTGGCAGGGGCCGGCCTTCTATCAGCTGATGACCGCGCTGGTCATCCCGCGGCCGATCGGCTGGATCTCGACCCTGTCGGCGGCGGGCGTGCGCAACATCGCGCCCTATTCGTATTTCAACCTGATGGGCAGCGACCCGTTCTACGTCGCGTTCGCCTCGACCGGCGTTAAGGACAGCCTCACCAATCTGCGCGAGGTGCCCGAGTTCGTCGCCAACATCGTGACGATGGATTTGTTGGAGAAGATGAACTTCACCTCGGGCGACTTCCCGCGCGACGAGGACGAGTTTGCCTGGGCCGGGCTGACGCCGGTTGCCGCAGCGAAGGTGCGCCCGTTCCGGGTCGGCGAAGCGAAGGCGCATCTCGAATGCGAGGTGGTGCAGATCGTGACCGACCGCAACACCAACATCATCCTCGGCCGCATCGTGCACGCGCATGTCGACCCGGCGGTGTGGCGCAACGGGCGGGTCGATCCGAAGCTGCTCGACCCGGTGTGCCGCCTCGCCGGGTCGGGATATGCCGCGCTCGGAGAATTGGTCAATGTCGCGCGCCCGCAGTGGAAGAATATCGAGGGTACGCACGGCCAGGCGGCGATGCCGCACACCGAGCGGCGATAGCGCCGCCCCGGGCCGGAAACGCCGCCGCCACCCGCCGACAGAAAGAAAGGAACCGCCATGCGACCCCAGGCCGACGCCATGAAGGCGCTGCTCGACCAGCCCGCGCTGCAGGTGATGCCCGGCTGCGGCGACGGCATGGGCGCCCGGCTGATCGCCGAGGCCGGGTTCCGCACCGCCTTCGTCTCCGGCTCCAGCGTCGCGGCGATGCGCCTCGCGATGCCGGACATGGACCTGTTGACGTTTCCGGAAATGGCCGACGCGGTCGAGACCTGCATCGCCGCCGCGCCCGACCTCCTGTGGCTGGCCGACGGCGATACCGGCTATGGCAACGCGCTCGCGGTGCAGAAGACGATCCGCGCCTACGCGCGGCGCGGTGCGGCCGCGGTCTTGATCGAGGACAAGGCGTGGCCGCGCCCGCTCGGGCATGGCGGCGCCAAGCTGGTGGTCGAGCGCGACGCTGCGATCCTGCGCTGCCATGCCGCCGTCGAGGCCTGCCATGAGGAGGGCATCCTGCTGCTTGCCCGCACCGATGCGCGCACCTCGCGCGGCTTCGACGAGGCATTGGCACGCCTCAAGGCGTTTGTCGCGGCCGGCGCCGACATCCTGTTTCTCGATTCGCCACAGTCGGAAGCGGAGATGCAGGCGGCGGTGGCGGCCTGCGAGGGCAAGCCGTCGCTCGCCGTGACCTCGCCGGCCGGCAAGCACTTCATGCCGGACGATGCCGGGCTGCAGCGTCTCGGCGTCAGGATCGTCGTCTACCCGCAGGAGATCCTGGCGGCGACCGTGCATGCGGTGCGCGCCGCGCTGGCCGGGTTGAAGGGCGGCAAGCGGCCCCCGCTGGCGAGCCCGGCCGAGCTGGCGACGGCGATCCGCGCCGCCGATTACCTCGCCCGCGATGCCCGCTGGCCGGACCCGCGATAGGCCGCGAAGATGGTTCCGCTCTCCGTTCTCGATCTGTCGCCGATCGTCGAAGGCGGCGATGCCGGCCAGTCGCTGCGCAACTCGCTCGATCTGGCGCTGCATGTCGAGGCGCTCGGCTACCGGCGCTACTGGATGGCCGAGCACCACAACCTGCCGGGCATCGCCAGCGCCGCGACCGCGGTGGCGCTGGCCCATGTCGCGGCCGGCACCAGCCACATCAAGATCGGCGCCGGCGGCATCATGCTGCCCAACCATGCGCCGCTGGTCATCGCCGAGCAGTTCGGCACGCTCGCCGCGCTGCATCCGGGCCGGGTCGAACTTGGCCTCGGCCGCGCCCCCGGGTCGGACCAGGTGACCGCCCACGCGATGCGCCGCAACCTCAACGCCGATGTCGACCAGTTCCCGCAGGACGTCGTCGAGCTGATGGCCTATTTCCGGCCTGCCGAGCCGGGCCAGGCGGTGCAGGCGGTGCCCGGCGCCGGGCTCGACGTGCCGCTCTGGATCCTCGGGTCGAGCACCTTCGGCGCGCAGCTTGCGGCGATCCTCGGGCTGCCGTTTGCCTTCGCCTCGCATTTCGCGCCGCGCATGATGATGCACGCGCTGATGCTGTACCGCGAGCGCTTCAATCCGTCGCCGCAGCTTGCCGCGCCCAACGTCATGCTCGGGGTCACCGTCGTCGCCGCCGAGACCGACGAGGAGGCGCGCTTCCTGTTTTCCTCGCTGCAGCAATCGACGCTGAACAACCGGATCGGGCGGCCGGGCCGGGTGCCGCCGCCGGTCGCGGATTTCGACGCGCGGCTCGATCCGCGGGCGCGCGCAATCCTCGCCGACAGCCAGGCCTGCGCCATCGTCGGCGGACCGGAAACGGTGCGGCAGGGTCTCGAAGACTTTGCCGCGCGCACCGGCGCCGACGAGTTGATGGTCACCGCCAACATCTTCGACCACGCCAAGCGCAAGCGCTCGTTCGAGATCGTGGCGCAGGTGCATGGCGCGATGGGCGGGGCCGCCGCCGCTCACGCGTAGACGAAGGCGTCGTCGTCGAGGTCGATGGCGGGAAACTCGTCCTTCTCGGCCCAGTAGTCCTGGGTGTGCTGCCATTCGGGCTTGTCGCCGCGCTTGGGCAGCAGGTGCATGCCGCGCATCAGGTAGCCGGGATTGAAGTTCTCCGGATCGATCCACGGGAGGAGGGGCATCTCCCGATCCTCGGGGCGCAGGGTGGGGGTCACCCGTTGCGCCCCGATTTCCCTCATGTGATTGATCAGGCGGCATACGAAGTCGCCGACGAGGTCGGCCCGCAACGTCCAGCTGGCGCGAAAATACCCGAATACCCATGCCATATTGGGCACCCCGGTGAACATCATGCCGCGATAGGTGACGGTATCGGCAAAGACCAGCTTCTTGCCGTCGATCGCGAAATCGATGTCGCCCAGCGCATTGAGGTTGAACCCGGTCGCCGTGACGATGATGTCGGCGTCGAGGGTCTTGCCGCACTTCAGCTGGATGCCGCCTTCCGTGAAGCTCTCGATCTCGTCGGTGACGACTGATGCCTTGCCGGAGCGGATCGCCTCCAACAGGTCGCCGTCGGGAATAAAGGCGATGCGCTGGCGCCACGGCCGGTAGCCCGGCGTGAAATGCGTTCCGACGTCGTAGTCGGGTCCGAGATAGCCGCGCACCGCGGTCAGCAGCTCCTCTTTGACGGCCTCGGGCTCCGTGAACGAGCGGCGGGTGAAGATGGCCTGATCGTGCAGGATTTTGCGGCGCACGATCTCGTGGATCCAAGTCTCGTCGATCCCCAGCTCGCGCAGCTCGTCGGCGATCTGGATCGCGTTGCGCCCGGTGCGGAAATAGGTCGGCGAGCGCTGCAGCATCGTGACGTGCGCGCAATCCCCCGCGATTGCCGGGATCAGCGTCGCCGCCGTCGCGCCCGAGCCGATCAGGACGACCCGCTTGTTCGTGTAGTCGAGATCCGCGGGCCAAGTCTGCGGGTGGACGATCCGTCCCTTGAAGCGCTCCATCCCGGGCCACCGCGGCGTATAGCCCTGCGAGTGCCGGTAGTAGCCCTGGCACATCCACAGGAAGTTTGCGGTGAAGCGAACCGCCGCGTCGGTGTCGGCGCGGGTGGCCTCGATCGTCCACAGGTTGTCGCGGCTCGACCAGCGCGCCGCGGCGATCCTGTGGCGATAGCGGATGTGGCGGGCGAGGTCGTTCTCGTCGATGACCTCGCCCATGTAGCGCCGGATCTCGCCTGCCGTCGCGATCGGCGCCCCGGTCCACGGCTTGAAGCGGTAGCCGAACGTGTAAAGATCGCTGTCGGAGCGGATGCCGGGGTAGCGGTGGGTCAGCCACGTGCCGCCGAAGCTGTCCTGCGCCTCGAGGACGACGAAGCTCGTGCCGGGACATTGCTGCCTCAGGTGGTACGCGGCGCCGACCCCGGAGATGCCGGCGCCGACGATCACGACATCGAAATGCTCGGTTTGCTCTTGCGCGGGCGCAAGGCGCGTCGCCGTCTGGGTCATGGTTCCGACCTTTTCCTGCCGGCCCCGAGCTTAGCCGTTTCCGGCGCCGACTGCATCGGTCGGGACGCGGCCGCCGGTTGTTATTCGTGAGCGCGCGTGGAAGACTTGCGGCGCCAGGACATTGCCGGCGTGTTGGGTGGCGATCACCGCGGGCGGTCGAGCGAGGAGGCACGCCATGGCGCAAAGCGGTGATGTAACGGCCGAATACAGCGGCGCCGCGGTGCAGGTCTGCCGCCTGACGGTGCCCTGAGGCTTTCGGTATGTCGCTGCTCGCGGGGCTCAGGGTCGTGCAACTCGGCGGCGGGTTGGCCGCGGCGGTGTGCGGGCGCCTGCTCGCCGATGTTGGCGCCCAGGTTGACTGCGTCGACCCGGACGCGGCAACGCCCCTCGCGCAGCACCTCAACCATGGCAAGTCGGTCGCCGCCGGCAAGGGGGCTGCGCGCGCGGCTATCGCAGCGGCCGACATGGTTGTCTGCGAAGGCAGCCCACGCGACCTGCGCGCCCGGCAGTGCGACCCGGACACATTGCGCCGGATCACCAAGACGGCCGCGCTCGTCGCCATCTCACCCTTCGGGCAGACCGGGCCGCAGGCCGACGATCCGGCGAGCGACTTGACCTTGTTCTTCGCCAGCGGGATCGCCCGCATGCTGACCGGCCAGGTCGACGATCTCGGCGAGGCGCCGATCCGCCCGGTCGGCAGCCAATCCGCCTTTATCGGCGGGATCGCTGCGGCCTGTGCCGGCATGCACGCGGTGATGGCCGAGTCGGGGGCGGCGATCGACGTGTCGATCGAGGAGGCGCTGGCGACGATTGCGATCACCGAGCTGGCCCGCGCCGGACAGTCCGGCCGCAGCTGGTCGCGCAAGCGGCTCAGCGACGGCAACGGCGCCACGGTCTGCATCCTGCCGGCGCGCGACGGCTACGCCGCGATCTCGCCGCGCGACGACCATCAATGGGCCGCCTGGCTGAAAGTGATGGGCTCGCCCGAGTGGGGCGACGATCCGCGCTTTGCGAAGAAGCCCGACCGCATCGCCAACTGGGACGCGCTCTACGCGCTGATGTGCGCCTGGAGCCGCGGCCACGACAAGCAGGCGATCGCCGACATGGCACAGGAAGCGCATGTGCCGAGCTTTCCGCTGCGCGAGCCGATCGAGCAGCTCGCCTCGCCGCAGCTCGCGCATCGCCGCTTCTGGCGGCCATTCGACATCGCCGGCCGTACGGTCAAGGCGCCGGGGCCGCCCTTCGGCCTGCGCGTTGTGGATCGCGTTGTGGATTCCGGGCGCGCTGCGGGCGGCGACAAAGCCGGCGCGATGCCGCTCGCCGGGATTCGCGTGCTCGATTTCAGCTGGGTCATCGCCGGCCCGACCGCGACCCGCTATCTCGCGGCGATGGGGGCCGATGTCATCAAGGTCGAGGCGCCGGGCCGCGGCGATCCCGGCCGCACCTCGGAATTGCACAGCGTCCTCGGCCAGGCAAAGCGCGGCATTGTGCTCGACCTCAAGAAGCCGGAAGCGATCGCCGTCGCCCGCGCGCTGGCCGCACGCTGCGACGTGCTGGTCGAGAACTTTGCGACCGGGGTGATGGACCGGCTGGGCCTCGGTGCCGCAGCCTTGCAGGCGGTCAACCCCGCGCTGGTCTATGTCTCGGCGTCCGGGCTCGGGCGCAGCGGGCCGGAGGCGCGCGCCGTCGCCTACGGCACCTTACTGCAATGCTATGCCGGGTTCGCCGGGCTCAACCGCCACCCCGAATTGCCGCCGCGGGTCGGCCTCGCCTGGCTCGACCCGATGTGCGGCTTGATGCTCGCGTTCGCCGCCGCCGCTGCGCTCTGGCATCGGCGGCATGCGGGCGGGGTGGCGCGGATCGATTTCTCGATGCTCGAGGCGCTGTTGTGGACGATGGCCGAGCCGCTGCTCGCGGCGCAGCGCGGTGCCCCGCCGCGGCCGGCCGGCAACCGTTCGGACCGCTGCGCACCGCATGGCGCCTACCGCTGCGCCGGCGACGACGATTGGCTCGGCCTCGCTGTCTCCGGCGATGCGGAATGGCGGCGCCTCTGCGCCATCGTTCCGGCCCTGGCGCCGCTGGCCGGGCTGAGGCTTGCGCAACGCGTTGCGCGACGCGAGGCGATCGACGATGCGCTCGCCGCCTGGGCGCTGCCGCAGCCCGCCGCCATGGCCGCCGAGACACTGCGGCGAGCCGGCGTGCCGGCATCGGCGCTCGCCGCCTCGCGCGACCTGGTCGACAGCAAACATTTGAGCGAGCGCGGGTTTTGGCAGGCGCACGGTGGCGGCCGTCTCCCGGGCCTGCCGTGGCGTGCCAGCTTCGGGCATATCTGCGCGGCGGCTCCGTCCCTCGGGGCCGACACCGACGCGGTGCTGCGCGAGGTGCTGAATCTCGCGGCTTGCGACATTGCTGCGCTGCGCAATTCGGGCGCGCTGGGGTAGGCTGCGGCGGGAGCGCGACCCCTGCGCTACGCTCGGCCCGGATATGCGCGCGAATTATCTTGCGCCGGCGCCTCGGCAGGACGGAAAATCACGTCGAACGGGCCGGACTCCGCGAATGTCCGCATTAGGGAGAAGTGCACACATGCCGCAACCTATCCATTATCCCGACGCCATCGAGCCGCTGGTCCAGTTCATCGAAAACACGCCGCCGGCTGAGATTCTGGATCGCACGCTGGAAATGCTGCGTGCCGGCGTGCCGACGCAGACCATGCTGACGGCCTCGGCCCTTGCGGTGACGCGCTCCACCGAAATGCCGCCGGGCCATCACGGCGGCCCGTTGCATCCGCTGGCCGGCGTTTACGCCGTGACGAAGCTGGTCGAGCGCCTCGAGGGCGAGCAGAAATTCGTTCCGGTGCTGCAGCATGTCGCGCTGTCCAACAAGCACATCCATCATCCGGCGATGGGGCCGTACCAGCTGCTCGAATTCGCGCCCGAGGATGGCGGCGGGGTCGAGGGCACAAAGGAGGCCTTTTTTGCGGCCGTCGCCCGCGGCGAGTGGAACAAGTCGGACCATCTTTTCCAGTGGCTGTGGGACCACGCGCCGCACATCGAAGCGTTCGACACGCTGATGACCGCGGCGATCCCGAAAAATTATCACGATGATCATTATTTCATGTTCCCCGGCACGCTGTGGCGCGCCTTCGAGAAGGGCGCGATCGACAAGCAATACCTGCCGCAGTTGATGCGGCCGGCGGTGCGCTATGTGACCCGCAATCCGGTTGCCCCGCCGAACCCGATGGGCTCGCCGCTGGTCGGCATCCACAGGCTGATCGAAGAGCATCAGCTACTGAACCGCATCCTGCGCCAGCGCAGCGGCGAGGACGAGGTCGCGAAGATCGGCGCGCTCGGCGAAGCGATCGGGCGGGTCGACACCTTTGCCGAGATCCCGGTGATGATGACCCAAGCCCTGGCGGACGGTCTGTCATTGGAAGGCGGCGGCGAGGCCCTGTCGATCGGGGCGGCCGGTCTCTTCCTGCGCTCGCTCGGCGGCAATCCGATGGATGTCCACCTGCACACCAGCGTCAACCTGCGGCGCTACCTGCTGCGGCTCGACGGCTTGAGCGTGCATAACAAGCTGCTGCTGTTGTTGACCTGGCATACCGGCCCGGAGATTCGCTCGACCGGCGGTCGGATGCAGCCGGCGCCGCAGCCCGACATGAAAGCCGTGGCCGCGTTGCCGCCGCGCTCGCAGGAGGCACTGCTCGACGCGATCACGCACAGCATCTACAATCAGCCGCCCACCGACTGGTCGCAGGTCAGCAATCTCGGCATGATGATGGCGGTGCCGGAGGTCCGGGAAACCGCAAATCTGGCGACGCAGTACATGAAGAGCGGCTACGATCCGGAGGCGTTCATCGCCTGCCTCGCCGAGATCGTCTGCCACGACAACTTCACGGAAATGCACGCCTTCAAGCATCACCAGGCGATCGTCGAGGAATATTACGCGACCCACGAACCCTGGCGCTGGATGCACTTGGTTTGTGGCGCGCAGGCCGCGGCGATTTCCTTCGGCAAGAACATGGCCGTTTACGAGCAGTATCTCGATCTGCTGCACGCCGCCTAGCTCGGCCCACAGCAACAGCAAACGGGAGGCCTAGCGCCTCCCGTTTTGCTTTTTGGCCGGCCCTCGGCGACAGCCGGGGCCTTCAGCACTGCATCAGCTCAATGCTGACGCCATCGGGCGCGGCGACATAGCACAGCAGGCTGCCGCCGACGCCCTGTTTCAGCGGCACCGGGAAGCGCACGCCCTTGGCGCCCAGTTCGTCGCAGAAAGCGGCGAGATCGCCCTGGTACAGAAAGCCGAAATGATCGGTGCCCCAGGCATTGTGGCTGGAAAAGTCGGCATAGGGCTGGATCGGCCGCGCCGCGGCCGGGCCTTCGCCGGGCCGTTCGCCGCGGATCAGGATCGTCATGCCGCCGAGTTCGACAAAGATCTGCGGCGCGCCGCGCGCCACCGTATCGGCGACGATCGTGGCGCCGAACATCTCGACGTACCACTCGGCCGATTCCCGCGGATTCTTGCTGATGATGTGGACGTGGTCGAATTTGAACGCCGGATTGCTCATCGGTTTCCTCCCATCGTCACTTCCCTTCCCGTCGCCCGGGCCGTCCGAACAGTCCGGCACCGATGCCTTGCGGCTGCTGCTGCGGAGGGGGCGGCGCCGGGACCGGGGGGCCGATAATCGTATAGCGGCGATTGTTGCCGGTCGGGTCGCTGTTGTCCGACGCGGAAAGGAACAGCGTCGTTCCCCAATGGGAAAATCGCCCGCGCCCGTGCGCCCGAATGTCCTGGTGCAACGTGTGCCGCGGACCGAGCGGCAGATGGTCTTCGTACAGTTCGAGCGTCGAGCCGAGCGGATTGGCCTCGCAATCCCCTTCAGCGATTTGATCGAGGTCGATCGACCAGCAGTTGCCGCTGTCGTGCCGCATCATTTGGCGATCGAGCGCGATGATCCGCCGGTGATCGGGGGCGTGCGGTTCATCCGCTCTTGTGTCCACCGCCGGCCCGTCCGCGAGGTGCAGGGCGGTCGCGGCGAGGACCACGACCGGCGCCCGCGACCATTCGTCGATCTGGCCGAGAGCGTCGCGCGAAGCGGCGGCCGTATTCTGCCTCGCGGTAATCGCCATCAACCGCTCGCCATTGCCGACGATCAGCGGCCGGTAGGTAGTGAACAGATTGGCGAATTCGGGGCGGGTTCCGAGGCCCCCCTCGTAATCCGCAAAGATGCGGTCGCTGATCTCGATTTCATGGGTCACGATCGACGCGAACCCGAACCGCTCGATGAGTTCGCGGAGCGTTTCCCGATTGAACGCGCGGACATGCTGCCAGCGGTGGAACAGGATTTCGCCGCGCGGGTCGACGGCGGAGGCGAGTTCGAGATCCTCGTTGTTGGGCGTCGTGATGATCAGCAATCCGTTCGGCGCCAGTAGCCGGTCGAGCAGGCGGAAAGTGTCGGCAAGGTTGTCGTCGAGGATGTGCTCGATGACCTCGAACATGAAGATCACGTCGAACGGCGGACCGTCATGGTCCGGTCCGATGCAACCGAGGAAGCCGGATGCGCCCCCCAGACGGGCCGCGATCGCCGCCTGGCGGGCGGGCGAGGGCTCGAAGCATGCGGTCGGTACGCCCCGGTCAACCAGCAGGCGGGCGAAGTCGCCGTCTCCCGACCCGAAATCGAGGTGCCGGCCACCGTCTACGAGATATTGCCGGACCAGCAGCAACAGGTGTGGACCGGCCAGCTTGCTGAATGCCAGCTCGAGCAGCCGGGTCTCCGCCAGCGCGTTCCAGAAGCGCGCGACCAGCTCCGGGGTCCACCCCAGCCGCTCGACCATCCCCTATTCCGCTCCGTCAGCTCGCCGGATGCTCGCCGACACCGCCTGGATAGACCAGACGATAGCGGCGGCCATTGCGGTTGGGGTCGGTGTTGTCCGACGGCGCGAAATAGATGTCGTCGCCCCAGTGAGAAAACCGGCCGGCGCCGCTTTTCGCGATGTCCTGATGATAGGCGTGCGGGACGCCAAGCTGACGGTCGTCCTCGAACAGGAAAACCGGGGAGCGATGTTGGGCGTTCAGCCCCGGCGCGTTGTCGGCCAGCGGCGCCAGCGCCGGGGCTGCGACCTGCCAGAGATGGTCGCGCTGGTGCCGAAAGGGTCCGGCGAGCGGCTCGGCGTGGCCGGCGACCAGCCGCAGCTGTGCCGCATCGGGCCGGGCCAGAGCCGCGATTTCGGGCGGGATGCGAACTGCGCCGGCGGCATCAGGAGGTGCGGCCTCGCCGAGCAGCCGGTCGTCCTGCAGCACCAGCCAGCGGGCTCCGGCCGGGAGCGGCGCATGCGAACGCACGAAACCCCACAGGGCGCCGTCCGCAGCGATCCGTGCCTCGCTAAGCGCGACGCCGAAGCGGCGACTGAGCAGCCGGCTGCCGGGGATCTGCTGGTCGATCGCGGTCGCGTCATCTGCCTCGCGGCGGAAGACAAACTCGTTGCAGCCGTACCCCGAGCTGCGGTCGAACAGCTTGACCAAGCGAAAGCCGCGCGCGGCAAAGACGTCGACGACGGCCTCGATGGTCGCCCGCTCATAGGGAAATCCGCCGACCCAGTCGATCCAATCATGCCAGCGGCTCATGCCGCGCACGCTGAGGCGCTGGTAGTCGGTCCACTGGCGCAGGTAGCCGGCGAGGTCACGCCGGCGCAGATGGCGGTACAGGGCAGGAACGTCCTCGCCGGCAAGGACGCCCAGCGCATAGGGCAGCTTCAGCGGCTTCGGCAGGCGGTTGTAGCGCTGTTTGACGCGCCACCAGCCGTCGGTGACCTCGCCCAGATCGTTGTATATCGCGATGAACAGCCGGCCGCCGAGCGGGACCAGCTTCATGACGTTGGCGAAAGCGGTCTGCATCGCTCCGGTATGGTGCAGGACGCCCCACGAATAGACGATGTCGGCCGGCTCCAGCTGGGCCAGGAAGTCGCGGTCGAGCACCGAGCCCTGCAATACCGTCCAGCCCGGATCGTCGGCGAAATAGCGGCGGCGCAATTCGGCGGTGCAGGCGACCGATCGCGGGTCGTAGTCGAACGAGGTAACGGTTGCCCCGAGGCGCCGCGCGGCGAGGCTGAACAATCCGCTGCCGCTGCCGATGTCGAGAAAGCGCAAGCCGTCGAGCCGTGGCATCTCGAGGTAGCCGGCCAGCGACCGCTCGGCGAGCGCGATGCGCTCTTCGGTCAAGTCCTTCAGAAAATGCTGCCAGTTCTTGCCGAACTCGAAGCGGCTTCCGGCACGGATTTCGGCAGCGTGGCGGTCGGCAGCGATCGACATGGTCAATCCTCAGCCTCGATCAGGACAAACCCCTGACCGGTCGGCAGGTGGATGATCGGCTCGGGCCGATCGGCAAAAAATGCGTCCATCGCCTGGCGCGCGCCAGGGCAGGTGTCGAACCCGTAATCGTCGCACAGGATCAGCCCGCCGGCGACCATGCGCGGACAGAAGAAAACCAGCGCGTCGCGGGTCGGCTGGAACAGATCGACATCGATGTGGACAAAGCAGAAGCGGCTGTCGGCGACGTCGCCGAACCGCGTCGGGATCCAGCCCTCGTGGAAGCTCACCAGGTCGCGGAACGCGGCAAGCCCGGCGGCGACCTCTTCCTGGCTGGACGCCAGGTTGCCGGCCTCCCAATAGCGGCCGTCAACGGCCTGCGGCGGCGACAGGCCGGCGAACGAATCGAACAGGTGCAGGCGCCTGCCGCCGCCCGACCGGCGGATCGACTGAGCCATCAGAAAGGCGCTGGCGCCGCGGAACACGCCGCATTCGGCCAACGCCCCGGGATGGCGCAGCGCCAGGCGCAGCAATTCCCTCAACGCAAATTTGCGGTCGAAGCTGCGATAGTTCTGCCGGTCGAACCGCTCGTAATCGGCAAGGAACGCGGCATCGCGGAAGAACGAGCGGCCAAATTCGGAAAGCTTCACCTCGGGTACAAAGGCGGCGAACGCGCGCTCGCCCCAGGCGTAGCGGTCCTCGGCCGAGAGCGAGGCAGCATCGACCGCAGCCGCAGCGGCGAGAACGGCGCGCCGCGCATTGTCCTCGACCGGCTCGACCAGTGCGGTGTAGCGCGCGCGATCGGGCCGTGCCCCGGGCGACGCGGCCGACAGATACAGCCGGTCTCCCCAGTGCGAAAACCTGCCGCCGCCAAGCGCGCGGATGTCGTCGTGCAGGCTATGGGCCGGGCCGATTTCCCGGTCGTCCTCGAACAGCCGGAGCGTCGAGCGCTGCGCCGCGTCGGCGCTGTCGCCGGGGCCGCAGGGCGGTGGCGCCGGGCAGGTCCAGCACAACCCCGTTTCCGGCGTCAGGCCACTCAACGCGATCAGCTGAGCGGTCACGACGGGGCCGGGGCGGGTTGGTGGTAGCGGGCACGATCCATGGCGCGCAGCGATCGGTTTGGCAAAGGCTACCCGACCAGTGTGGCGTCGGCGCGCAGCGTCGCGGCCGTGCGCTCGACCTCGAATTCGGGCTCCAGGTTCACGATGATGTCGGTGTACAGCGTCGCGATCGACTCCACCTCGAGCATCAGAGCGTCGAAGCGGACATCGTGCTTGAGCGAATCGTGCCGCGCCAAGGCAGCGGTAAAAAAGTACGTGCCGCTGGCCAGGTTGGCGCGCAGGCGCATGCGCACGATCGCCTCCTCTCCCGGCATCAGCGGCGCGATCGTCAGGTTCTGGCAGCGGATCGTGTCGGTCCCGAAAACATCCTGGCCGCGGTTGTTGCGGACAAGGATGCCGGCGCACAGCGCCTCGGTCTGGCGAACCGCACGGATCGCCATCACCGCCGTGTAGGTCTCCAGGCTGCGCAGCGACGTCACCGCCCGGCCGGCGGCATCGACCACCCGGAAATTGGTGATCAGCGCCGCGCCGTCGCCGTAGCGATGCTCGCGTTCGCCGGCGTCGCCATCGGCCTCGTCCGGCGCCGGCACATCGGCTGCGGGGAGCGCGGTCGCTGCCGCGGCGGGCGGGCCGAACAGCAACTCGTGATAGGTGTTGCCGACCGCGTTCGGCTCGCCATCCGCCAATACCCGCCCTCGCTCGAGCAGGATCGCGCGGTCGCAGATGCTGACCAGCTGGTTGATGCTGTGGCTAACGACGAGGATCGATTTGCCACGGCGCTTGAAGTCGCGCATGCGGTCGAATGATTTGAGTTGAAAGCGCGCGTCGCCGACCGACAGCGCCTCGTCGATGATCAGGATGTCGGGATCGACGCAGGTGGCGACGCTGAACGAGAGCCGCGCCTGCATGCCGCTCGAATAGGTGCGGAACGGCTGGTCGATATGGTCCTGCAACTCGCTGAACTCGATGACCTCGGCAACCCTTGCGTCGATCTGCTTGCGGCTGAGGCCGAGGCACAGGCCGCCGAGATAGATGTTCTCGCGGCCGCTGTAATCGGGGTGGAAGCCGGTTCCCAGTTCGAGGATCGCCGCGATGCGGCCGGCGCAATTCACCGCGCCGGCGCTCGCGTCGAGGGTGCCGGCGATGATCCGCAGCAGCGTCGATTTGCCGGCGCCGTTGCGCCCCATCAGGCCCACGACGCTGCCATGCGCGACGTCGAACGACACGTCGTCGAGGGCGGTGAACTCGCGATGGCGCCGCCGCCCGGCCAACGCCTCGATCAGCATGTCGCGGGGGTGGGCGTAGAGCCGATAGGTCTTGCGCAATCCCCGCACCGAGATCGCGACATCGCCTCCGCCGCTCACAGGGCGTTCCCGAAAGCCGGCTGCAGGGTGCGGTAAAGCCGGTAGCCGATCAGGAACAGCAGCGCCGAGATGATTGGGGCCACCAGCCAAGCGATCGGGTGGGTGATCTCGCCGTAGACGAGCGCGTCGCGATAGCACCAGATCAGATAGCTGATCGGGCTCAGGTGAAACACCACCTGCAATGCCCGCGGCGCCACGCCGGGGGCGTAGAAAATCGGCTGCAGGAAAATGCCGATCGACAGGATCACCGTGACGACATCGCGCACGTCGCGGATGAAGACTCCGACCCCGGCGAGGCAATAGACGAGGCCGGTCGTCATGGTTATGTGACAGGCAACCGCGACCAGCAGCAGGGGGATCGTCAGCCAGCCGCCGAGCCCGCCAAAGGGCGCCAGGATGCCGACGACGACGATGCCGACCGCCAGCGTGGGCAGCACCCCGAGCGCTACGCGCAGTGGCAGGACCTCGTTGGGAAAGACGATCTGCTTGACCAGATTGGCGTTTTGCGAGATCGCCGTCGGGCCGCGGCCGAGTGCCTCCTGCACCGCCAGCCACGGCGCGAGGCCGGCCAGGACATACACGGCGTAGCCGAACGAGCTGCTGCTGCCGGGCAGACGTCCCCGGAACAGAACCAGGAACGCAAAAATATAGATGCCCATCGTGAGCAAAGGAAGACCAATGGCCCACAACGACCCGAGCACCTGTCCCGTGTAGCGGTCAAGTATTTCTCGGCGGGTCATTTCCCACACGAGTTCACGATGACGGCGGATCAGCGACAGAAAGTGGCGAAGCGCGATGCCGTTGGGAACCGGCGCAACGATTTTCCAGGCGATTGACAGCATGCTTGACCAGAAAGCCGGTCTGCGTAAGGTCGGCGGTCTTCTACAGGCATCCTCGCATCATGTCCATGGATGGTTGCTTGCCGCCGGCGGCCAAAGCGGCGCTGCCCGCCGGCCCGGAAGGCGAGGAGTTGGGGCGCCTGAAAATCTTCCTGCTGGCCCGCGCGCTTGGTTTCGGCGGGACCGAGCGGCAGCTCGCCACGCTGGCCCAGGGGCTCGCGCGGCATGGCCACCACGTGACCGTCGCGACGTTCTACCCGGGCGGCGCCTTCGCCGAGGCGCTGGCCGGCGGCAACCCCGAGCGGCTCGTTCTCGACAAGCGGGGCCGGTGGGATGTGCTCGGCTTTGTCGGACGCCTGATGCGGGCGATTTGGGCGCGCCGGCCAGACGTCATCTACAGCTTTCTGCCGATGCCGAACCTGCTCGCGGCGTTCGCGCGGCAGGCGGCCTGCCGGCCTGCCGCGCTTGTCTGGGGGATCCGCGGCACGCCGCTCGACCTGACGCGGTACGATTGGCTCGAGACCGCATCGATTTGGGCGGAGCGCCTCGCCGGCGCTGTGCCCGATCTCGTCATCGCCAATTCAAAGGCCGGCGCGGCATGGGCGGGCGGGCGGCAATTCGGGGCGCGGCGGGTGGCCCTTGTCGCCAACGGCATCGACACCGATGCCTTTCGCCCGGCACGCGGGGAGGAGCGCGCCGCCGCGCGCCGGGCGTTCGGCTGCCCGCAAGAGGCGTTTGTCGTGGCGGTCGTCGCCCGCCTCGATCCGATGAAGGACCACGCCACCTTTCTGCAGGCCCTGGCGATCGCGGCGCGCGCGGCGCCGCATTTGCGCGCGTTGATCGTCGGTGACGGCCCCGGTCCGGCGGCGGCGCGGCTGCGCGAGCTTGCCGGCGCGTTGGGCATTGCCGACCGGGTGATCTGGGCCGGCGCGCGGCAGGACGTACGCGAGGTGTACCATGCGGCCGATCTGCTCTGCCTGCCGTCGGCCTTCGGCGAGGGTTTTCCCAATGTCGTCGGTGAGGCGATGGCGAGCGGTCTGTCATGCGTCGTCACTGCGGTCGGCGACAGCGCCGATCTGGTCGGCGCCACCGGCCGGGTGCTGCCGCCCCGTGACGCCGATGCGCTCGCCGGCGCGATGCTTGACTATGTCAGGGCGATCCGCAACGATCCTCCCGGCAAAACCATCGTCAATCTGGCCGCCCGCCAGCGCATTGTTGAGCATTTCGGGGTAGAGGCGATGGTCTGCCAGACGGAGCAGCTATTTCGGAAAGTTGTCGCAGCGCGAAGGCCCCGCGAGGGGTGATCGTCGTCCGCATGGTTCGGCGCGCCGGGCGTCGTGGCTGCCGCAATGTCGCAGGGGAATCTATTTCCGCCGCCGTGGACCTTAAGACAAGATACAGGCCGTCGACGCATGGTCGGTAAGCAGTTGCCGTTGCAAGAAGTGATGTCATGTGTGGCATAGCCGGGTTTGTGCTGCTGAATGGCGGCGGGTCGGATGCCCCCGGTTTCGACCACGCTCGGCGCCTCGGCGCGATGATCGGAACGATCCGCCACCGTGGCCCCGATGACGAGGGCGTGTGGTCCGACGGCATCTGCGGCCTTGCCCATGCCCGCCTGTCGATCATCGACCTGTCGCCCGCCGGGCACCAGCCGATGGGTAGCCCGGACGGGCGGATCTGGGTCAGCTACAACGGCGAAATCTACAATTTCATGGAGTTGCGGCGCGAACTGGAGGGGCTCGGCCATGTCTTCCGCAGCCGATCCGATACCGAGGTGCTGGTGCACGGCTACGCCGCCTGGGGCGTCGACATGGTCAACCGGCTGCGCGGCATGTTTGCGATCGCGCTGTGGGACCGGGACGCGCGGCGCTTGTTGCTGGTGCGCGACCGCTTCGGCAAGAAGCCCCTCCACTGGTGCCGCGTCGGGAATGCGCTGGTGTTCGGCTCGGAGATCAAGGCGATCCTGGCATGGCCGGGGATCGACCGCTCGCCCGACATGACCGCGATCGACGATTATCTCTCGCTGCAATACGTGCCGGCGCCGCGCACCGCGTTTGCCGCGATCCGGAAATTGCCGGCGGCGCATCTGATGGTGGTCGAGGCCGGGCATGGCGCGGCGGGGGCAGGGGAGGTGCGGCGGTATTGGCAATTGCCGCGCCCGGACGCGGCCAAGATACGCCGTCCCGCCGCCCAGCTCGCCGGCGAATTGATCGAGCGGCTGACCGAAGCGGTGCGGCTGCGGCTGATCTCCGACGTGCCGCTCGGCGCTTTTCTGTCCGGCGGGGTCGATTCCTCGGCGATCGTCGCACTGATGTCGCGGCTCGGCGCGGCGCCGGTCAAGACGTTCTCGATCGGCTTTCCCAACGCCGAATTCGACGAGACCCGCTATGCCCGCATTGTCGCCGAGCGCTATGAGACCGATCACGAGGAGCTGATTGTCGAGCCCGACGCGGCGGCGGTGATCCCGCGCCTCGTGTGGCACTACGGCGAGCCGTTCGCCGACCCGTCGATGGTGCCGACCTATTACGTGTCGCAACTTGCGCGGCAGAAGGTCACCGTGGCGCTGAACGGCGATGGCGGCGACGAGGCGTTTCTCGGCTATGGCCGCTATGCCACCTGCCGCAGCCTGTCGCGCCTCGATCATCTGCCGGCATCGCTGCGCCGGGCCGCTTGCGGTGCGATCGCCCGCCTGCCGGCGCCCGTGCATCGCCGTTATGGCCGCCGGTTGAACGCCTTGGCGGGCCTGCTCGATGGCGCCGGCACGCCGGCGAGCCAGCGCTATGCCTTCACGATCGTCTATTTCATGGATTACCAGAAGCGCGAAGGCTATGCCGATGCGATGGGCGGCTATCTCGATGGTTCGGCGCTCGACCAGCTCGACCCGTATTTCGCGCAGGCGCCCAATCTCGTCACCGGGGCCAACTGGGCCGACATCCACACCTATCTGCCCGACGATCTGATGGTGAAGGTCGACGTCGCCAGCATGGCGCACGCGCTGGAGACGCGCTCGCCGCTGCTTGACCATGTGTTGATGGAGTGGGCCGCCGCGCTGCCCTACGAGGTCAAGATGGAAGGCGGCGAAACCAAGGCGATCTTCAAGAAAGCGCTTGAGCCCTATCTGCCGCGCGAGGTGCTGTACCGCAAGAAGATGGGCTTTGGCTGCCCGGTCGGCGACTGGCTGCGCCACGAGCTGCGTGAGATGGCGCATGACGTGCTGCTCTCCTCGGCCGCCACGGCGCGCGGCATCTTCCGCCGGGATTATGTCGAGCGGCTCCTCGCCGAGCATGTCTCGGGCCGGGTGCAGCACGACACCAGGCTGTGGGCGCTCCTGATGCTCGAACTGTGGTTCCGCATGTGGGTCGATCAGCCGACCGAGTTGGCGCTGTTGCGTCCGGCGCTTGCAGCATGAGCGGAGCGGCGCGGCGCGCCGGGGACGATGCCGCCGCTGAGGAGCAGCGTCCGGGGCGCGGGGCCACGGTCCTGCGGCGTCTTGTGCCGGCGAGCCTGCGGAGCCTTCTGTCGCGCAACTTGTCGACGGTGCCGGATCGGCGGATCGCGGCGGCGCTGGCCGATGCGCGCCGCCGCGGCCGGGAATCGATCTGCGTCGCCGCCCCGTTTCCGCTGAGCGCCGCGACCATCAGGGACCTGACCGCCGACAAGCTGATCAGCGGCATCGTCTGCAAGCACGACCCGGCCGCGCTGCGGCAGCTGCAGCAGGAGGTGCCCGGTGCCAATCTCGGCCGCTATTGGGAACCGGGGCTGTGGGCGCTGCCGCGCGGGACCGTGCACGTCTATTTCCTCGGCTCCTGGTGCCGCATGCGCCGGGCGATGTTGCGCGAGGCGGTGCGCCAGCAGGTGCTGACCCTGACGTTCCGCTGCGGCGGCGTCTGGGTCGCTGTCTCGCTCGCCTCGGTTCAGCGTCTGTCGGCATGGCGCCACGGCGTCTGGGCCGCTGTCTCGCTCGCCTCGGTTCAGCGGCTGTCGGCATGGCGCCACGGCGTTTGGCGGGTCGCATCGCCGCGCCCGGCTGGGCGCCTCCATATCGTCCCGCCGCCGCCGCCGCCGCTCGATACCGGCACTGTGGCGCGCATGATCGTGGCTGCCCGCGCCGAGCGGCGCAGCGATTTCGTGCCGGGGCGGGTCGTGTTGGCGTGCAGCAATCTCTCGCCCGGCGGCGCCGAGCGTCAGGCCGCCTACACGGCGGGCGGGCTGGCGCAGACACAGCGGCTCGAGAGCGTCGAGATGCTGTGTGACACACTGACGGCGGGTCATCCCGGCCGCTACGATTTCTACCTGCCGCTGCTGCAGCGCGCCGGCGTGCCGGTGCGGATTTCGGAGCGGCATGCCTATCAGCGCGCCGCGGTAAGCGAGCCCGCCGCGCTCGCACGCCACGCCGCCAGCCTGCCGGAGGGCTTCCTGCTCGACGTCGCGGCGCTATACAGCGAATTTGTTCGCCTGCGGCCGGAAGTGGTGCACGCCTGGCTCGACTGGAGCAACACCCGGGCCGGTCTCGCCGCGGCGCTCGCCGGCGTGCCGCGGATCGTGCTGTCCGGCCGCAACCTCAACCCGACGAATTTCGCCTTCTATCAGCCCTACATGGACCCGGTTTATCAGGCGCTGTGCGCCTTGCCGGAGGTGGTGCTGCTGAACAACAGCCGCGCCGGCGCGGCAAGCTATGCCGCGTGGCTGGGGTTGCCGGCCGAGCGTATCGAGGTGATCTACAACGGCTTCGACACCGCCATGGTGGCCGATGGCGACGGACAGGCTGTACGCCATCGGCTGGGGATCCCGCCGAATGCGCCGCTGGTCGGCGGGGTGTTCCGGCTCTATCCGGAAAAGCGTCCGCTGTTGTGGGTCGAGGCCGCGGCACACGTGCTGCGGGCCAAGCCCGATTGCTGGTTTGTGATGTTCGGTCACGGCATTCTGCAGGCCGACATCGAAAAGCTGGCGCGGGCTCGCGGCATCGCCCACCGCCTGGTGATGCCCGGCGTAGCCGGTGATGTGTTGTCGGCGATGCGGGCGATGGATGTGTTTCTGCTCACCTCCTCTGGGGAGGGGATACCCAACGTGGTGCTGGAGGCGCAATGGGTCGGGACGCCTGTCGTCGCGACCGAAGCCGGGGGTGTGGGTGAGGCGATCGACCCCGAAGCCAGCGGCTGGATCGTCGATCCCCCCGATCCTGGTGCGCTGGCCCGGCGGATCATCTGGCTGCTCGGCGATCCGGATGCGCGGGCGCGGGCGCGGATTGCCGGGCCCGCGCTGGTCCGCCAGCGGTTCGGCATGCAGCGGATGATCGAGGAGACATTGCAGGCATTCCGGCTGCGCCACGAGCAGGCGGCGGAGGCGGCGAGTGACGGTGGCGTTGCCGCGGGGACCTCGGCCTGATGCGCTGGCTCTCGCGCATCAGGCAGGGCGCCAGCTTTCTCGTGCCGCCCGTGCTGATGCTGGAGCGTGTGCGAGGG
The DNA here is from genome assembly GCA_963746885.1 of uncultured Alphaproteobacteria bacterium. Lineage (GTDB taxonomy): Bacteria > Pseudomonadota > Alphaproteobacteria > ATCC43930 > CGMCC-115725 > DATARH01. The sequence goes on along the minus strand of CAVVDM010000018.1, from coordinate 160,557 downwards.
GCCGTGACGGCCAATGCCAACCCGCGCAAGGCGTTTGACCAGGCGGTGACCTACGCCGTCTCGCTCGCCGGCAGCTATCTGCGCATCATCAGCGACACAGGGATGGGGCTGAGCGGGCTGCGTTATCTCGAGCTGGGGCCGGGCGCCGATTTTGCGCCGCACCTCGTGCTGGTCGATCATGGGGTCCGCGTTACGCTCGCCGACAAGTACCTCGCGGCATGGGACCCGAAATTCCATCCGCGGTTTTACGCCGCCTTTCTCGAACAGTGGGACGGGCCGGGCGACGCGGTGCGCGCGGCGATCGCACGCCGCGGCTATGACGGGCTGATCGAGCTCGTTGCCGAGCCGGCGGATCGGATGGCTTCGGTGAAAAGCGCGTCATTCGACTTCGCGTTGTCGAACGCGGTGCTGGAGCACGTCGGAGACATCGCCGCGACCGCGCGCGAACTCGGTCGGGTGACACGGCCAAGCGGGATTCACTCGCATCAGATCGACCTGCGTGATCACCGCAACTTCGACCGGCCGCTCGAATATCTGCTGATGCGCGAGAACGACTTCCAGAAACTGTGGCAGGCGCGAAAGGGGTCGGTGGGCACGACGCGCCGCCTGCCCGAAATCCTCGAGGCGTTCATTCCGAATTTCTGGCTGTGGCAGGTGGAACACAACGGCTTCGCGCCGGCCGAATACGTCGACGACCTGGTCGCCCGGTTGCCCGAGGAGAGCCCCTACCGGGCATGGCCGAAAAAGATGCTCGAGATCGTCAGCGCCCGGGTGACGCTGGTCAGAAAGCAAGGCGCCTAGCGGCTAATTCCGGGCCTCGTGCGCTGTCGGGTGAGTTCGCGATAAAGCGCCTCGTAACGGCCAATGATCACGCCGAGGTCGTAGTCGCGCACGATGCGGCGGCGTGCCGCGGCGCCCAGCGAGCGCCGCCCTTCTGGCCCGAGGGCGATTATCTCGTCCCAGGCTTTGGCCAGCGCCGCCGGATCGCGGCACGGCACGACGAGGCCGGTCTCGCCGAGCATCGCTGCGCTGTCGCCGCTGTCGGTGGCGACGCAAGGGATACCGCACGCCATCGCCTCGCCGAGGACATTGGGACAGCCTTCGCCGAAGGCCGACGATAAGGCGGCGATGTCGAAGCCCGGATAGACTTGAACTCATATCCGCCTGCTCGCCCAGGAGCCGCACCCGGTCGCCCAGCCCCTGCGCGTCGATCGCTGCAACGAGCTCGCGGTTGTCGCGGGTGATGCCGCTGCCGGCCAGCAGGAACACGATGCCGGGCCGCGACCGCGTCAACAGGGCGGCGGCGGCGAGGAAGGTCGCGTGGTCCTTCATCGCGTGATAGCGCGCCGCCAGCCCGATCGCGATCGTCTCGTCGGCGATGCCGAGTTCGCCGCGAAAACGCTGCCGTGCCGCCTCGTCGGGCCGCAGCGCGCGCGTATCGAAGCCGTTCGGAAAGTATTCCCAGCGCTTCGGGTGGTAGCCCAGGCCCTGGTGAAACCGCTGCCCGGCGAGCGAGTTGACGATGACGCAATCGGGCGTCGCCGACAGCCGGGCCAGCGCAAAGCGCACCGCGCCGGCGCCCACCGATTCCGAGCAACGCACGTTCCACAACAGCGCGGGTGCGTGGCCGAGCCACCGCGCCACCAGTCCGAGCAGGTCGGCATGGTAGAGCCAGGTCTGCACGACATCCGGGCGCACGGCGCGCAGGATGCGCAGCAGCCGGGGTACGGCGCGCGGGTCCGCCCGGCCGCGACGCATCCCCAGCGTTTCCAGCCGGATGCCGGCCTTGGTCAGGAGCGGGCCGACGGCGCCTTCATCCGTCATGCTGACAACGATGGAGGTGAAGCGGTCGCGGTCGGTTGCGGTGACGAGGCGCGCCAGCATCCGTTCGGCACCGCCGACCTCGAGTCCGGTGATCAGGTGGACGATCGTGGTCTTGATGCCGGGCATTCCCTCATAGCGCGGCATTGCCGCAGGGCTCTGCGGTGCCGCGGTCATCGCCCGCAGGGCTATGCGGGGATCTTGTAGAAGCCGCGATACCAATCGACGAAATTGCCGATCCCCTCTTCGAGGGGCGTCATCGGCCGGAAGCCGATCGTCCGTTCGAGCCGGCTCACATCCGCAATCGTTGCCGTCATGTCGCCGGGCTGATGCGGCAGCAGCTGCAGCTTTGCCGGGCGGCCGATCTTGCGCTCGATCGCCCGGATGTAGTCGAGCAGCTCGATCGGCCGGCCGCTGCCGATATTGAGGATGCGGTAAGGGGCGTCGGTCGTCGGCTCGCCGTGCTCGTCGGTGTCCTCGCCGGGCTTCGGCGGCAATGGCATCAGCCGGATTATTGCCTCGACAATGTCGTCGACATAGGTGAAGTCGCGCTGGAGCCGCCCCTCGTTGTAGACCGGGATGGGCTCCCCCGCGAGGATGCCGCGGGTGAACTTGAACAGCGCCATGTCGGGGCGGGTCCACGGGCCATACACGGTAAAAAAGCGCAGGCCGGTGCAGGGCAGGCCGAACAGGTGCGCATAGGCGTGGGCCGCCAGCTCGTTCGCCTTCTTGCTCGCGGCGTAGAGGTTGATCGGATGATCGACGCGGTCGGTCTCGCGATAGGGAAGCCTGCGGCTGGCGCCGTAAACCGAGCTGGACGACGCATACAGCAGATGAGAGGGCGGGTTGGCGCGCGCGCCTTCGAGAATGTGGCCGAAGCCGACCAGATTCGAATCGACATAGGCGAGCGGCTGCTCCAGCGAGTAGCGCACCCCGGCTTGCGCCGCGAGATGCACGATCGTCGCGAAGCGGTCTTCGGCAAAGAGGCGTGCGGCGGCGGCGCGGTCCGCGAGGTCGAGCCGGCTGAAGCGGAACCGGGGGTGGCGGTGCAACAGCGTCAGCCGCGCCTCTTTCAGCGCCACGTCGTAATAGGGCGTCAAATTATCGACGCCCACGATTTCCTCGCCTTGCGCCAGCAACCGTTCCGCCAGCGAGAAGCCGATAAACCCGGCAACCCCGGTAACCAGAATGCTCATGGCGCGGCGGCGAATCCTCTGCTGTTGCACGAGCGCGCGGCGCGAACGCGATGCGTCGGTCACGCCACCCCCTGCCGTGTGGTATCCCTGAGATTGGCGGCGCCGGCAAGCACAACATGCGCCGGATCAGTCGGTCGGAGACTGGTCGTCCAGCCGCTGGCAAGGGGGGGTAGGTTGTGAAGGTCGCAGGCTCGTGAGCAAGCGTTACGGCAGGGCGCTGACGGCGCTGGTCACGGCGTTGACCGCGCCGCAGACGCCGTGGCGGCGCGCCGATACGCGCCTCAGGGTCGCCGGTGCGCTGGCGCAGACCCACGCGGCCGCGACGCGGCACGGGGCGCTCGTCTTTGTCACGACGCATCCCGAGGCGCTGCAGTTTCCGCGCGAGCTGACCGCGCGCGAGCCCGAGACGATCGAGTGGATCGACAATTTCGCGACGCCCTGCACTTTCTGGGATGTCGGCGCCAATGTCGGCACCTATGCGCTTTATGCGGCATTGCGGCTGGGGATCTCGGTCGTGGCGTTCGAGCCGGCGCCGGCGAGCTACGCGGCGCTGTGCCGCAACATCGAGGCAAACGGCAGCGGCGAGCGGATCGAGGCGCTGTGCGTGGCGCTGAGCGACCATACCCGGCTCGGCAGCCTCAACATGTCGGCGACCAATGCCGGCAACTCGTTCAACTCGTTCGAGAGCACCGAGGACTGCTTCGGCCGCGAGCTGGCGATCCGCTTCCGCCAGTCGGCGCTCGGCTTTGCGATCGACGATCTGCGCCGGCTGTTCGGGATTCCGCCGCCGAACTACCTCAAGATCGACGTCGACGGGGTCGAGGCACAGATCCTCGACGGCGCCGCCGCGACCTTGGCCGACCCGGCGTTGCGCTCGGTCCTGATCGAGCTGGAGCACGAGGACACCGAGCGCAACGCCGCGATTGTCGCGCGGCTGCACCGCGCCGGGTTCGCGCTGGCGACGCGCGGCGCCAACCACGCCGGCAGCGCCAACGCCGTCTTCACCCGCGATCAGTAGCCGCGCGCGAGATCGACCTGGCTGGGGACCGGCAGCCCGGCTGCGAACCGACGGATCGCCTCGCGGATGATCGGAGCGGCGGTCGGCGGATGGGTCTCGGCGGCGATGTGCGGCGTCACGATGATGCGTGGGTGGCGCCAGAAGGGGTGATCCACGGGCAATGGCTCGTCCTCGAATACGTCGAGCACCGCGCCCGACAACTGGCCGGATTCGATGGCGGGGATCAGGTCCCGCTCGACAAGATGGCCGCCGCGCCCGGCGTTGACGATCCCCGCGCCGCGCGGCAGGCGGGCGAACGCGGCAGCGTTGAGGATGCCTTCGGTCGCGGCGGTCAGCGGCAATAGGCAGACGAGGATCTCGCTGCTCGCCAGCAGCGCTGCCAGCCCGTCCGGCCCGGCATGGGTCGTGAAGCCGGCGACCTCTTTCGGTGCACGGCTCCAGCCGGCGACCGGGAAGCCGAGCGCCCGCAGCTTTCGCCCGGCATCCTGGCCGAGCGTCCCGAAGCCCAGAATACCGACCGGCCGCTCGGCGGCGTTTTTCTGCTCGCGCTCCTCCCAGACCTGCGCGCGCTGCTGCGCCAGGTAGTCGAGGTCGTGGCGGTGCAGGCGCAATACCGAGAGGGCGACATATTCGCTCATCGCGTCGGTCATGTACGGGTCGACCAGGCGGATGATCGGCACCTGCCGCGGCAGAGCGGGGTCGCGCAGCAGATGGTCGATCCCGGCGCCGAGCCCGACGATCAGCCTCAAATTCGGCAGCGAGGCGAGCAGCCCCGGCTCGGGCTGCCACACCAGCGCATACTCGATCGCCGCCATGTCGCCGATCTCCGGCCAATAGCGGATCTCGTATTCCGGCAGCAATTCGGCCAGCAGGGGGCGCCAGCGCGCCGTCGCCGCCGGGGTCGAGCGGAACAGGATCGCCGTCACTTGTCGTCGCCGAAAATCGGGTAGCGGACGCGGTCGCCCGGCCGGATGCCGAGCCGGGATGCGGTGCCGCCGTTTAGCTCGATCACCGCCCGCACCGGCGCCGCCGCGGCGATCGTATCGAGTGAGCCGGGCACCGCGCGCTCGTGGATGTTGACGATGCGGCCCTTCGCATCGACGAACAGCATGTCGAGCGGGATCAGCGTGTTTTTCATCCACATCGTCGCGACGGTCGGCGTCTTGAAGTCGAACAGCATGCCGGCATCGGCCGCGAGGCTCTCGCGAAACATCAGCCCCTGCTCCATCTGCGCCGGGGTGGTCGCGACCTCGATAGAGAATTTGTGCGGGCCGCCGGCGGTGTCGATCGTCAGTTGCGCGGTCGGAAAGGTTTGCAGCTGGGCGAGCGCGGCGCCGGCCGGGACGGCGAACAGCAGGATCAGCAGCAGCAGGAAGCGGCGGGGGAGCATGCGGGATCACGGCGGCTGAATTCGGATGGACGCCACTGTAGCATGCGGATGGACGGCATGCAGGGATCGGCGATGCCGCGGCGGCCGTTTCGCCTGTGCCGCGCCCCCCACGCTGAACTGCCGCACATCCCCGCCAAACCCCGCCAATTCGATTGCGGCGGCGATTTGACCGGCTGTAGAGTCGCCGCCGACCCGTGCGCCCGGTATGAGGCCGCGGCCCCGAGGGGAGACCCCCGCCGATGTCGACCGCAGCGATCCGACGCCTCGCCGTCCCGACGCCGGACGAGCTGATCGAGCGGGCGCGCGCGATGGCTCCCGAGATCCGCGCGCTGGCACAGGAAACCGAGCGCAACCGCGGCCTTTCCCCGCACATCGTCGAGAAGATCCGCGACGCCGAATTGCTGCGCGCCTGCCGGCCGCGCGCCTTTGGCGGCTTCGAGTATGACGGCGAGGTGGCGCTCAAGATCGCGCTGACGATTTCGGCCGCGTGCGCCTCGACCGGATGGACGGTCAACGGCGCGGTGTCGAACGGGCTGTCGCTGGCGCATTGGCCGATCGAGGCGCAGCGCGAGATCTGGGCCGGCGATGTCGATCCGTTCACCTTCGCCTGCTTTGCTCCGACCGGCACGGCGGTGCCGACCCCGGGCGGCTACCGCCTGACCGGCCGCTGGTCGTTTGCCAGCGGCTGCGACATCTCGGCCTGGGGCAAGCTCGGCGCGATCATCAAGCCGCCCGGCGCCGAGCCGCCTTACGACGGCGCCTTTTTCCTGTTGCCGGTCGAGGATTGCGAGATCGTCGACACCTGGTTTGTCTGCGGCCTCTCGGGCACCGGCAGCAAGGACATCGTCGTCAACGATTTGTTCGTGCCGGCGCACCGGGTGCTGCATTTTGCCGAGACGCGGGCCGGCACGACCTCGGGCGCCCGGCACCACGACAACCCGATCTACCGCATCCCGTTGTTGATGCTCGGCGCCTCGATGCTCGCGTCAACCGCGATCGGCGCCGCCAAGGGGGCGCTCGACGCCTATCTCGAGATGACCGCGCCACGCACGACCCGCGGCGCGCTGGCCGGTGGCGGGTTGCGCATGGTCGAGTTCGCGACCGTGCAATTGCGCCTCGCCGAGGCGTCGGCCTCGGTCGAGGCGGCCGAGCTGATCCTGCTGACCGACATGCGCAACGCGATGGCAAAGCTGCGCCAGGGCGATGAGATCACGGTCGCCGACCGCATCCGTGCCCGGCGCAACCAAGCCTACGTGACAAAGCTGGCGGTGCAGGCGGTTGAGGCGCTCAATGCCTCGACCGGCGGCTATGGCCTGCACCTGGAAAACCCGGTGCAGCGCGCGTGGCGCGACGCCAATGCGGTGGCGCGCCATGTCAGCCTCAACTGGGACGCGGTCGGCACGATGTATGGACAGCACGCCTTCGGCCTCGAGCCGAAGGGGCAGTATTAGCGGAGGAACGGGAAATGGCGGAAATTCTTGGGCTCGGCTGCACTCACTGGCCGACCTTGTGCTTGCCGAACGAGCGGTTGACCGACGTGTTTCAGCGCGTGCTCAGCGCGCCCAATGTCGATCCCAAGCGCAAGGACCCGGCCAACTGGCCGGCCGAATTGCTTGCCGAACTCGGCAACGACAACGGGCTCGGCGCGGCGCAGCGCTGCGGTGAGCGCTTCGGCAACGATTTCCGCGCGATCCGCAAGATCCTCGACGATTTCAACCCGGATTTCGTGCTGGTGTGGGGCGACGACCAGTACGAAAACTTCAAGGAGGACATCGTCCCGCCGTTCTGCGTGCTCGGCTACGACCCCGAATTCGACTTGCAGCCGTGGCACAACGGCAACGGCGGCAAGCCCAACCGCTGGGCCGAGCCGGGCGACTGGAAACTGCCCGTCAAAGGCCATCGCGAGGCGTGCGAAACACCTTGCCACCGGCCTGATCGAGCGCGGCATCGACCTGGCCTATGCCTATAAGCCCTTGCATCACCCGATGGCGCACGCCTTCACCAACACCTTCCTCTATCTCGACTGGGACCGGAAGGGCTTCCCCTATCCGGTGATCCCGTTCGCGATCAACTGCTACGGCCGCAACCTGATCCAGGCGCGTGGCGGGCTCGGCCACCTGTTCGCGCCGCCGCCGGGGGCGGACGAGACGGGCGACCCGCCGTCGCCGCAGCCGTGGCGTTGCATGGATGTCGGCGCCGCGGTCGCCGAGGTGCTCGCCGCCTCGCCCTATCGGGTGGCGCTGGTCGCTTCGTCCTCCTGGTCGCACTGCTTTCTGTCGCCGAAGAACGGCTATTTGTGGCCCGACCACGAGGGCGACCGCATCCTGTTCGACGCCGTCAGCCGCGCCGATTACGGCACCTGGCGCAAGCGCTCGCTGGCTGACATGGAATATTCCGGCCAGCACGAAATGCTGAACTGGATGGCCCTGATCGGCGCGATGGAGGCGCTCGACCGCAAGCCGCCGGTGATCCAGGACTACATGGAGACCTACATCCTCGCCTCGGACAAATGCTTCCTGTCCTTCCCGGCCTGAGCCTGCGCAGCACATGATGGACGGCGGACCGACCGGCACGGGTATCGGGCAGCCGGTGCGGCGGCGCGAGGATCTGCGCCTGTTGACCGGCAACGGGCGTTACAGCGACGACCTCAGCCTGCCCGGCCAGGCCTATGCGGTGATGGTCCGCTCGCCGCACGCGCATGCGCTGATCCGCCGGCGTCGACACCGCGGCGGCGTCGGCGGCGCCGGGCGTCCTCGCGGTCCTGACCGGCGAGGACGTGCTGATCGACGGCTTGCGGCCGTTGCCGCACATCAGCAACCGTCACCCGGCCGACATCAGCATCCAGAACAGCGACGGCTCGCCGACGATCCGGCCGGCGCATTTCGCGATCACGATGAGCGAGGTGTGCCATGTCGGCGAGATCGTCGCGATGGTGGTCGCGGCGAGCCTCGCCCAAGCCAAGGACGCCGCCGAACTGGTCGCGGTCGATTATGAGGTGCTGCCGGCGGTCAGCCACGGGCTTGATGCCGCCGAGCCCGACGCGCCGCTGGCCCGCACCGAGACGAGCTCGAACATCTGCCTCGACGGCGAGGTCGGCGATGTCGCGGCGACCGCGGCGGCCTTTGCCCGCGCGGCGCATGTTGTCCGGCTCGACACCTGGGTGCAGCGGGTCGCCGGCGTGCCGATGGAGCCGCGCGCCGCGATCGGCGTGTTCGACCCGGAGACCGGGCGCTACACGCTGCATGCCGGGGCGGGCGGCGCGGTCAGCCCGAAGCGCGACCTGGCGATCGTGCTGGGCGTGGCGGGCGGTGCGGTGCGCGTCGTCATGCACGATGTTGGCGGCAATTTCGGCACGCGCGGCTCGTTCAACGCCGAGTTCGCGCTGGTCGTCTGGGCCTCGCGGCGGATCGGACGCCCGGTCAAATGGACCTGCGAACGCAGCGAATACTTCATGTGCGACTACCAGGCGCGCGATCTCGCGGTGACCGCCGAACTGGCGCTCGACGTGCGCGGCAATTTCCTCGCGATGCGCGGCTCCAACCTGGTCAACCAGGGCGCCTATGCGATCGCCTTCGGCCCCTTGAACAAGGGCGTCGAGATCATGTCGAGCATCTACCACGTGCCGACCGTGCATTTCCGCGCCCGTGCCGCCTTGACCAACACGGTGCCGACCCGGCCCTATCGCAGCTCCGGCCGGCCCGAGGTCATGTTCGTGATGGAGCGGCTGATCGACCTCGCGGCGCAGCGCACCGGGATCGACCGCATCGACCTACGCCGGCGCAACCTCGTGCCGGAATCGATGATGCCGTACACCAACCCGTTCGGCATGGTCTATGACAGCGGCGCCTATCACCGCGTTATGGAGCGGGTGTTGGCGATCGCCGACTGGGAGGGCTTCCCGGCGCGCCGTGCCGAGGCGAAGCGGCGCGGCCGCTGTCGCGGCATCGGCGTCGCCAACTACGTCGACACCGCGACCGGCGCCCCGCGCGAGAAGGCCGAGGTGACCGTTCTGCCGGAGGGTTCCAACGGGGGCGTCGTCGAGGTGATCGTCGGCACGGTGTCGCAGGGGCAGGGGCACGAGACGAGCTTCGCCCAGCTGATCACCGAATGGCTCGGCGTGCCGTTGGACAGCGTGCGCCTCGTCACCGGCGACACCGACCGCGCCCAGATCGGCGGCGGCGCGCATTCGGGCCGCGCCCTGCGGCTCGCCAGCATCGTCATGCTGAACGCGTCGAACGAGATCATCGAGAAGGGCTACCGCATCGCTGCCCACGTGCTGGAGACGGCCACCGCCGACCTCGAATTTTCCGATGGCGCGTTTCGCGTCAAGGGCACCGACCGGACGATCGGAATTTTCGAGGTCGCCCGCGTCGCCGCCTCGCATCACGGTCTGCCCGAGGAGTTGCGTGGGCCGTTGCGGGCCGAAAGCGACGAGACCATCACGCTCCCCAGTTTCCCTTATGGCTGCCATGTCTGCGAGGTCGAGATCGACCCGGAGACCGGCGTGCTGGAGATCGTGCGCTACAGTGCGGTCGACGATGTCGGGCGCGCCGTCAACCCGATGATCGTACACGGCCAGGTGCACGGCGGCATTGTGCAGGGCGTGGGGCAGGCGGTGCGCGAACAGGTGGTCTATGACCGCGACAGTGGGCAGCTATTGTCCGGGTCGTTCATGGATTACGCGATGCCGCGCGCCGATACGGTGCCGTTCTTCACGACCGAACTCAGCGAAGTGCCGACCCCGGCGCACCCGCTCGGCATCCGTCCGGCGGGGGAGGGCGGCACGACCCCGGCGCTCGCGGTCGTGATCAACGCGGTGGTCGACGCGCTCGCCGAGTTCGGGGTCACCCACATCGAAATGCCGGCGACGCCCGAGCGGATCTGGCGCGCCATTCACCGCAGGGAGGCTTAGTCATGGCACGCATCAAGCATATCGCGCTGACGACGAAAGAGCCGGCCAAGGTCGCCGAGTTCTACAAATCGGCGTTCGGCCTCAAGGAATTGCGGCGCAGCCCGAACGGCGCGGTGTTCCTGTCGGACGGCCACATCAACCTGGCGATCCTCAACACGAAGGGCGAGGACTCGCTCGACATGGGAGCGCACGGGGCGCACTTCACCGGCCTCCACCATTTCGGCTTCGAGGTCGACGATCTCGACGCGGCCTGCGACAAGCTCGAAGGCGTGCACGGCCGGCGTCTCTCGGCCAAGGACGGGGTCGATGCGGCGATGGCGGCCGGCGGCCACGCCAATTTCGAGATGAAATGGTCCGGCCCCGACGGCGTCGTCATCGACATCTCGCATACCGGCTGGGAAGGCACCGACGACTGAGGTGCTGCTGTTAATCCGGGGCTGCCCAACGGGCCGAACCTGGAATGACTGAATGGGTTGCTCGGTTAGAGGCATCCACTGGGAGGAAGCGGCCATGGCAGGCAATTTCACGATCTGCGTTGGGACGGTCGGCAGCGGCGCCTGGATCAGCCCGGACGGCGGCGAAAGCTGGAAGCGGGCCGGCAAGGATTTGTGGAACGAGAGCCGCGTGTTCGGCATGACGGTCCACCCGGCAGAGCCGCGCACGATCTTCGCCGGCGCCAATGACGGCATCTACTGCAGCCGCGACGGCGGGCAGAGCTTCGATCACCTTCCCTCGCCGATGGACAATCTCGACGTGTGGAAGATCGCGATCGACCCGGTCAATCCCGACATCATCTTCGCCGGGACGCGGCCCGCGGCGCTGTTCCGCTCAGAGGACGGCGGCGCGAACTGGCAGAAGCTGGCGGCCGACATCGCCGCGGAATGCCCCAACGTGCGCATTCCGCGGGTCACGGCGCTGACCGTCGATCCGTCCGACCATCGCGTCGTGTGGGCCGGCATCGAGGTTGATGGGGTGCAGCGCAGCACCGACGGCGGCAACAGCTGGAGCCGCATCAAGGGCGATCTCTACGACCCCGACATCCACGACATCGCGGTTACCGTGAATGGCGGTACGACCGTGCTGACCACCACGCCGGGCGAGATATTCGCCAGCCATGACCGCGGCGAAAGCTGGCAGGGGCTCGGGGTGCGCGACCAGTTCCGCCTGCGCTATTGCCGCCACCTGGCGCAGAAGGCGGACGATCCGGCGACGCTGTTCTGCGCCACCGGCAACGGCGCGGCGGGCGACGCCGGGGCGATCGAGCGCTCGAAGGACGCCGGCAAGAGCTGGCAGGGCGTGTCGCTGCCGGACGAGCCGAACTCGCCGATCTGGGCCTTTGCGACGCACGCCGCCGATCCCGGCCTGATCCTCGCGTGCAGCCATTACGGCGAGCTTTACGCCACCTCCAGCGCCGGCGACAGCTGGAAGAAGCTGCGCCGCGAGTTCACCGAAATCCGCGCCCTCAGCTGGGTTCCCAACTGAGGGCCGGCATGCCGCGCGTCAGCCGCGGCCGACATACGGCATCTTGTTGGCCATCACGGTCATGAACAGGACGTTGGCGTCAGGCGGCAGGCTCGCCATGTAGCGCACCCCGTTGGCGACGTCGCGCACGTCGATGCGCGCCTCGGCCTCGACCTTGCCCGAGGCTTGCAGCCGGCCGACCGAGGTGTCGGTGTTGCGCTCGGTCGCGGCGTTGCCGATGTCGATCTGGCCGCAGGTGATGTCGAGGTGGCGGCCGTCGAGCGACAGCGAGCGGGTCAGCCCGGTCAGCGCGTGCTTGGTTGCGACATAGGGCGTCGAGTTGCGCCGCGGCACGTGCGCCGACACCGAGCCGTTGTTGATGATACGACCGCCCTTCGGGTCCTGCTCCTTCATCATGCGGAAGGCGTGCTGGGCGCACAGGAAGGAGCCGGTCAGGTTGGTCTGCACCACCCCCATCCACTGCTCGTAGGTCAAATCCTCGAACGCGATGCCGCGGGTGCTGGTGCCGGCATTGTTGAACAACAGGTCGAGGCGGCCGTAGGTCTGCTTCACGGCGTCAAACAGCGCGGCGATCGAGGCGGGGTCCGACACGTCGGTCGGCACCGCCAGCGTGCGTGGCGGCGGCGCGTTCGCCAGTGTTGCGGTCTCGTCGAGCATGTTCCGGCGGCGGCCGGCCAGCACGACAGTCCAGCCGTCTTCCAGCAGGGCATGGGCGGTGGCCCGGCCGATGCCGCTGCCGGCGCCGGTGATCACGGCGATTTTTGCTTGCGTTGCCATTGGTGTCCCCTTCCGTAGCGGCGAGGAATTTGGGGCATGCCTGGCATCGTGTCACGGCGTTTGGCGGCGCGTGTCGGATACCTATCTCCTGTGCCGCGAGATGCGGTATCGTCGCGCATACAACCCACCCGGGGAGGACCCTATGGACGGCTTGGCAATCGCGAACCTCAAGAGCGTTGTCGCCCCGCTCAACTTCATGGAGCCGATGGCGGAAAAGCCGTTCTCCTACAATTACGAGCCGCCGCCGGGGGTGCCGCTGCGCAACGCCCGCCAGGAGACCCGCGAGGTGACGGTCTTCGATGCGCGCGCCGTCAACGACAAGCTGTCGCTCGACCGCGAAGGCTTCGTGCTGCTGCGCCATCCGACCGCCGCGACCGATCTCTATGACGAAGCGCAGATCGCGTCTGTGTACTACCGCGAATGCGAGCGGCTGATCGCCGAGGCGACCGGCGCCAGCCGCGTTATCGCGTTTGATCATATCGTGCGCAACGCCGCGCTATCAGCCAAAGGCAATCAGATCAAGCAACCGGCGGGCCGGGTCCATAACGATTACACCGCGAAATCGGCGCCGCAGCGGGTGCGCGACCTGATGGGCGACGAGGCCGAGGAACTCCTGAAGCACCGTTATGCCGAGATCAATGTGTGGCGGCCGATCCGCGGACCGCTGCTCGCCTCGCCCCTGGCGTTGTGCGACGCGCAGACCCTGGCGCAGGAGAACCTTGTCGCCTCCGATCTGCGCTATCCCGACCGGACCGGCGAAATCTATTCGGTGACCTACAACCCGGCGCAGCGCTGGTACTACTTCCCGAAGATGCAGGCCGACGAGGCCGTGCTGATCCGCTGCTTCGATTCGGCACGCTCGGGCGCGGCGCGGTTTTCCGCACACGGCGCATTCGACGACCCGCAATCGCCGCCGGACGCCCCGCCGCGCGAGAGCATCGAGGTGCGCGCCCTGGTATTCTTCGCGGATTGACGCGATGTCGATCGACGTAAAGCAGTTGCATCCGCTATTCGTTGGCGAGGTCTCGGGCGTCGATGTCGCCCGGCCATTGCCGGCGGAGACCGTCGCCGAGATCGCCGCGGCGCTCGACCGCTATGCGGTGCTGATCTTTCATGACCAGACGCTCGACGACGAGGGTCAGCTCGCGTTTGCGCGCCGCTTCGGGCCGATCGAGCCGCCGCAAGCCTTCAGCGGCGCGCGGCGGCTGAAGCATGCCGAGTTCGCCGACGTGTCGAACCTCGACGCCGACAACCGGCCGCGCGCCGCGGGCGACCGCCGCCGGATGAATGCGCTCGGCAACCGGCTGTGGCACACCGACGCCTCGTTTCGCCGGGTGCCGGGCGCGTTGTCATTGCTTTACGCGCACGCGGTCCCGGCGCCGAGCCCCAAGGGCGACGGCGAGACCGAGTTCGCCGATTTGCGCGCCGCCTACGACGCGCTGCCGGATGCGACGAAGGCTATGATCGAGGCGCTCGTCGCCGAGCACTCGATCTTTCAGTCGCGCGGGCTGATCGGCTTCACCGATTTCACCGCGGAGGAGCGCGCCCAGATGCCGCCGGTGCCGCAGCGCCTGGTGCGCCGGCACCCGGGCTCGGGGCGCAAGACGCTGTACCTTGCGGCGCATGCCTCGCACATCGTCGGCTGGCCGGTGCCGGACGGCATGCTGCTGCTCCGCGAACTGATCGAGCACGCAACCCAGCCCGAGTTCACCTGTCTGCACCGCTGGCATAAGGGCGATCTGGTGATCTGGGACAACCGCTGCACGATGCATCGCGGCCGCCGCTTCGACGAAACCCAGGCGCGCGACCTGCGCCGCCTGACCACGCAGGACACCGCCTCGACCCTCGACCAGGCGGCGTAGCGGCTACACCCGCAGCTCCTTGATCGCGTCCTTCCAGGCGTCGATCGTGAAGGCGATGTCTTCGTCGGTGTGGGCGAGCGAGACATAGTATTTCGACTCGCCTTTGAGGATGCCGCGCTCGCGCAAGAGGGCGTTGAAGCGGCGCAGCAGGTCGGCGTCGCCGGTCAGCGTGTCGCGATAGTCGCGGATCGGCTGGTCGGTGAACACGACATCGAACAATGGCGGCTCGCCGCTGATCTGCGCCGGGATGCCGGCTTCCTTCAACAGCCGGCCGAGCGCCGCCATCAGCGTGCGGCCGGTGGCGTGGATGCGCTCGTAGGCGCCCGGCCGCTTCAGGATCGCCATCGTCGCAAGCCCCGCAGCCGCGGCGACCGGGTTGCCCGACAGGGTGCCGATCTGCACCAGGAAATTCTCGTCGCCGACCTTGCTCTTGTCGAAATGCGCCATGATTCCGGCCTTACCGGCGATCGCCGCCAGCGGGAAGCCGCCGCCGATCACCTTGCCCAGCGTGCACAAATCGGGAACGACGCCGTAATATTCCTGGGCGCCGCCGTAAGCGAGGCGGAAGCCGGTCACCACCTCGTCGAAAATCAGCGGCACGCCGTTGTCGGCGGTGATCTTGCGCAGAGCGGCAAGGAAACCCGGAGCCGGCGGAATGATGCGCTGGAACGGCTCGACGATGACGCCGGCAAGATCGTCTCGGTGTTCGCGGACCAGCGCGTCGACCGCGTCCGCGTCGTTGAACGGCGCGATGATCATGTCGTCGCGCACGCTTTTCGGGATGCCGGCCGAATCGGGCACCGGCAGCGGGAAATTGCCGGAGCGCTTCGGGGCGAGGCTCATCAGCGAATAGTCGCTCATGCCGTGATAGCCGCCCTCGAATTTGAGGATCTTGTCGCGGTGGGTGAAGGCGCGGGCGGCGCGCATCGCATAGAGATCGGCCTCGGTGCCGGACGACACAAAGCGCACCTGCTCGGCGCACGGCACCGCCTCGACGATCGCCTCGGCGAGTTCGATGCCGAGCCGGTTGTTGGCGAAAAACGTCGTTCCCTTGGCGATTTGCGCCTGCGCCGCCGCGGTCACCTCGGGATGGGCGTGGCCGACCAGCATCGGCCCCGAGCCGAGCAGGAAATCGACGTATTCCTTGCCCTCCTCGTCCCACACTCGGCCGCCCTTGCCTTCGCGGATCACCACCTCCGCCGGAAAATTGCCAAAGGTGCCGCCGGGCAATACCCGCTTTGCGGTCGCGAAAAGGTCCGTCGTCTCGGTTGCGTCATCCATGATGCTGGTCCCCCGCTGCCGGTCCGCGCCTTATAGCCCGACCATACCCATCCAGAACATCTGGCGGTTGCCGACCTCGATGTCGTATTTGCGCACGAAATCGAGCTTGCCGTCGTCGCCGATGCGGAACAGCGACAGGCAGGCCGGCACGAACCGGGTCGCGGCGCCGTCCCGGACCGGCAGCCCCATGATGTGCGACGCGACGAGCAGGCGCCCGCTGGGATCGATGTGGAAATTGCGGCAATGGATGCCGCGCGTGTCGACATGCTGGATCGCCGTCGGCTCGCCGGTTGCCGGGTCGATGGCAAAAACGGCGAGGGTGTTCTCGCCGCCGACGAAAACGCCGTCGCGCACCGCCGAGGCGCGGTTGGCGACATAGACGAAGCGGCCGTTCGGGTGGACCTTCACGGTGCCGACCGCCTGGCGGCCGCGGATGTTGTCCGGCTCCGCGAGCGTGTCTTTCTGGTAGATCGGCGTCGCCAGCAGGGTCGCGTCGTGGAAGGCGAACATGTCGAGCCGGTTCTGCCGCTCCAGCGACACGTAGACCCAGGGCAGCGTCGGGTGGAAATCGAGGTGGCGCGGGCCAAAGCCGTAGCCGCCATTGGGCGCGACCGATATCTCGTCGGTCAACTGGCCGTTGCGGTAATCGAACACCAGGAGCGCGCCCGGCTCCTCGGGGTTGCCATGCGCCGCGTCATGGCCGCGGGCGATCAGGATGACCTTGCGGTTGTCGAGTCGCACCCGGACCTGGTGCGCGTAGATGCCAGGGTGGACATCCTCCGCTTGGTTCACCTCGGCGCCCGGGGTCCCGTCGTGATTGATGCGGTAGACGTTCAAGCCGCTCGGGTTGCTGAAGGCGACGAGGATGTATTGCGACGGGATGTCGGTCGTCATGTGGATCGGGCGCGTCGGCAGCGTGATCGGTGCGCCGTGCGGGGCAAGCGCGCCGCTCGTTGGGTCGATCGCGAGTGCGGTGACATGATGGTTGGTGCCGACGACACCGCCGACCCCCGAGGCGCTGTCGCTCGATGCGACGTAGAGCAGGCGGTGCGAGGCGTGTGGCCAGCAGTAATGCACATTGGCCGGCAGCGCGACCGTGCCGCGGCGGGTCAGCGCGGCGTCTTCGACATCGACTTCGTAATGCGTCAGCTCCGGCCCGACGCTCGCGTACAGCGCCACTCGGCTCCCGGCGGATGCGGCCACGGCGATTCTCCCCGATCAATGCGGCGTTCAATCTACCCGCCCCGGCCGGGCAGCGGCTACACTCTGTGCGTCAATTCGTTAATTCATGGGGAGGACCGCCGATGCCAACGGCAATCGAGGAAAAGGACGCGATCCGCGAGGTGCTGGCCGAGTATTGCTTCCGGCTCGATGGCGGCCGCTACGACGATATGGCGGCGCTGTTTACCGAGGACGGGACCTGGGACACCGCCTTCGGCGCCGCCACCGGGCGTGCTGCGATCGCCCAGCAGGCGCGCGACATTCGCGCCCGGGCCGGCGCCAATCGCCCGCGCGCGGTGCATCTGACGACCAACATCGTCATCGCGCTGTCCGGCGACGAGGCCGAGGTGCGCTCCAATTGGACGACGGTGCAGAACTCGCCCACCGGGCCGAAGATCGGCTCCGGTGGCGGTTATACCGACACGATGGTCAAGCAAGGCGGCCGCTGGCTGTTCCGCACCCGCAAAATCGACCGATACATCGCCGACTGACGCCCCCGACGCGCGGCCGGCGACAGGCGCGATTTGACTTAGCATCGGGGGAAGGCAATAGTCGCGACGACCCCTGTCCGGCGATGCATTTCCCCGATGCCGATCCCGATCCGCCCCTGTGACGCTGCCTGCGGCGCCGAGCTTCTGTTCGATCTGTCAGCGCCGATCGACGAGCCGACCTTCGGCGAGATCGAGCGACTGTTTCACGACAACATCGTCGTGTTCTTCCGCGGTCAGCACTTGACCAACGAGCAGCACATCGCCTTCAGCCGCCGCTTCGGCGAACTGGAAATCCACATCGTCAAGAAATACCTGCTGTCGGGCTATCCCGAAATCCTGCTGATCTCGAACATCCGCGACGACAACGCCGAGCATATCGGGCTCGCCGATGCCGGCTTTACCTGGCACAGCGACACTTCCTACCGGCGCTTGCCGAGCCGCTGTTCGCTGCTCTACGCCAAGGAAGTGCCGCTGCAGGATGGCAAGCCGCTCGGCGACACGATCTTCGCCAACGCGATCGCCGCCTACGAGGCATTGCCCGAGGCGATGAAGCGGCGCCTCGATGGGCGCAAAGCGATCCACCGCTATGCGATGCGTCGGCGGGTCGACAACAGCCCACGCCCGAAACTGACCGCCGCGCAGCTCGCCGAGACCCCGGATATCGCCCATCCGATCGTGCGCACCCATCCTTATACCGGCCGCAAGGCGCTCTACGTGACGGCGGGCGAGTGCATCGGCATTGAGGGCATGCCCGAGGACGAGGCGCTCGACCTGATCGCCGAACTCGATGCGCATTGCGTGCGGCCCGAGTTTTGCTATCGCCATCGCTGGCAGGTCGGCGATCTGGTGATGTGGGACAATGCCAGCGCCATGCATCTGGCGATCTGCGACTACGCGCTGTCGCAGCGGCGGCTGATGCACCGCACGACGGTGATCGGCTCGCAGCCGTTCTAACCCGAACCCGGACCTCCCGCCCCCGGAGGCAACCATCGCGACCGAGATCGAGTTGAAGCTCGCCGCCCGCGCCCGCGACCTGCCGGCGCTCGCGCGAGCGCTCGAGGCGCGCGCGGGCGGTGCCGGCTCAACGCACCGGCTCGTCAGCACCTATTTCGATACGCCCGACCGGGCCCTGGCCCGGCAGGGCCTGACGCTGCGCGTGCGCGAGGTTGATGGAAAATTTGTCCAGACCGTCAAGTCGGCGCCCGATCGGGGCGGCCCGTCGCTCCTCGTCCGCGGCGAATGGGAGGACGTGGTGGCCGGCCCGGAGCCTGATCCGCAAGCGCCCGAAACCGGCCGCTTTCTCGCATCCGAGGTTGCCGGGCGGCTCGCCTCGCTGTTTCATACCGACGTCGCGCGCCACACGATCGAGTTTGCCCCGACGCCGGACACGCGCATCGAGGCGGCGCTCGATCACGGCCACATCGGCGTCGCCGCCCGCGACGCCGATGATCCAATCAGCGAAGTCGAACTCGAGCTTAAGGGCGGGTGCAGCGCGGCGTTGTACGATGTCGCGCTCGACCTGCTCGCCGTCGCGCCGCTGCGGCTGGAGCGCCGCAGCAAGGCCGAGCGTGGCTACATTCTGGCCGCTCGGGAAGCGCCGCCGGTCGCCGCCGTTCATGCTGCAGCGGTCGCGTTCGATCCCGGCTTAAGCGGCAACGAGGTGTTGCAGCGCGTCGGCCTCGCCTGCCTCGACCAGATATTGCGCAACGAGGCGGCCGTGCTGGCCGGCCTGCCCGAAGGCATCCACCAGATGCGCGTCGCGGTTCGCCGCCTGCGCGCCGTGTTGTCGGCATTCGGCCGGATGTTGCCGAAAAAGCAGCGGCGCTGGGCGAGCGGCGAACTGCGCTGGCTTGCCGAGCAGCTCAGCGCAGTGCGCAATCTCGATGTCTTCGAGCAGGCGTTGCTGGCTCCGGCGCAGAGCGCGTTGGGGCAAACCCCGAGCATCGGGGCGTTGAGCGCCGCCGCCGTGGAGCGCCGCAAATCTGCCTATGCGAGGGCACGCAAAGCCGTCCGCTCGACGAATTATACCGCACTGCTGCTGCGCTTGCTGCGCTGGTTCGAAGGCTGCGGCTGGCGCGACGGGGCCGCGTCGGGCCGGCTCGATCGGCCGATCGGCTGCCTGGCCGCGCGCATCTTCGACCGACGGCGGCGCGTGATGAAGCGGCGCGTGCGCGGCTTTGCCGGGCAGTCGCCGCAGGAGCGGCACGAACTGCGCATCGCACTCAAGAAGCTGCGCTATGCCACCGAGGTATTCGGCGCGCTGTACGATCGCGGTGGGGTCGGCCGGTTTACCAAGCGGCTCAAGCGGTTGCAGGACGCGCTCGGCGACCTCAACGATTTGCGCGTCGGTCGCGACATTGTCGCCGAGCTGGCGAAGCAGGGCGCCGACGCAGCCGCAATCGCCGGTGCCGGCGCTGCAGTGCTCGGGTGGCACGAGCATCGCCTTGCCCAGCGCGAGCCGCGCCTGCGCCGGGATATGGAGCGCCTCATAGAGGCCGAGCCGTTCTGGCGGAGCTGAGGCGGCCGCGCCTCAGCCGGCACCCTCGATCCGCGCCATGTCGGCGTCGCTGAAGCCGAAATGGTGGCCGACCTCGTGGATCAGCACGTGGCGCACGACATCGAACAAATCGTCGCCGCTGTCGCACCAATAGTCGAGGATCGGCCGGCGGTAGAGGAAGATCATGTCGATGTTCGGCCGCGGGTCGCTGACGCTCTTCAACGGCAGCGCGACGCCGCGATAGAGGCCCAACAGGTCGAACGGGCTGTCGAGCTGCATCGCCTCCGTCGTCTCGTCGTCCGGGAATTCCGCGACCCGGATCACGACCGGCCCGAGTTCGCGCTTGAAACGGCGCGGCAGCCCGGCGAGGGCGCGCGCGGCGAGCGCCTCGATATCGGCGAGCGAGGGCGGACGCTGCGTCATTGCCGCGCGAATCCGGCTTGACCTGTGCCGCTGCGCCGGTCACTTGCTAAGACTGCGGGGGGACGGCACCGGCAACGGAGGACGGCATGGTCGAGAGGCTCACCGGAGCGGCGCGTCACACCGCGCTGCACGGACTGCATGGCTGGAGCGAGGTCGAGGACCGCGACGCGATCCGCAAGAGCTTTCACTTCAGCAATTTCTCCGAGGCCTGGGGGTTTCTATCGCGCATCGCCCTCGTCGCCGAGAAGATGGATCACCACCCCGAGATCTTCAACGTCTACAATCGGGTCGAGATCATCCTGGCGACCCACGATGTCGACGGCGTCAGCGAGAAGGATGTGCAACTCGCGCAGGCGATCGACGAACTGGCGCCGGAGCGCGACCGTCGCCCGCCGACGCCCTAAGCGGATATGGACGGCATCGGCGCGGCGCCCAAAAGGCGCGAGGACCTGCGCTTCCTGACCGGGCAGGGAGCCTATCTCGACGACCTCACGATCGACGGCGTGGCGCATGCGGTGGTGCTGCGCTCGCCCCACGCGCATGCGCGGATCGCCCGGATCGACGCCGC
The DNA here is from genome assembly GCA_963746885.1 of uncultured Alphaproteobacteria bacterium. GTDB lineage: Bacteria > Pseudomonadota > Alphaproteobacteria > ATCC43930 > CGMCC-115725 > DATARH01. Next base: position 139,618 of record CAVVDM010000018.1, on the reverse strand, counting down.
GGCGGCGCGCGCGCTGCCGGGTGTGATCGCGGTATTGACCGCGGCGGAGGCCGGCGCCGATGGGCTGAAGCCGCTTCTCCCCGGGGTCGACGCCAACACCCAGACCGGCGAGAAATTCGCGTTCATGCCGCAGCCGCTGCTGGCCGCCGTCACGGTGCGCTATGTCGGCGAGCCGGTGGCGCTGATCGTCGCCGAAAGTCGCGAGCGGGCGCTCGACGCCGCCGAACTGATCGCGGTCGATTACGCGCCATTGCCGGCGGTGATCGGCGCCGCGGCGGCGCAGATGCCCGGTGCTCCCGAGATCGCGCCGGAGGTTCCCGGCAACCTCTGCTTCGAGTGGCTGACCGGCGACGCTGCCGCCGTCGAGGCTGCCTTCACCGCCGCCGCGCATGTCGTCCGCCTCAGTGTCGACAATCACCGCGTCGTCACCAACCCGATGGAGCCGCGCGGCGGCATCGGACTCTACGATCCGGCCATCGGCCGCTACACGCTGCACGTCTCCGGCCAGAGCATCCATGCGACGCGCGACAATGCCGCTCGCGCGCTCGGCGTGATGCCGACGCAATTGCGCCTCGTCGCGCCCGATGTCGGCGGCGGCTTCGGGGCGAAAAACTTCATCTATCCCGAGCATGTGCTGCTGCCGTGGGCGGCAAGGCGGGTCGGCCGGCCGGTCAAGTGGATCGCCGGCCGCGGCGAAGTCTTTCTCGCCGACCACCAGGGGCGCGGCCAGTCCGCGTCCGCTTCGCTGGCGCTCGACGCGGCGGGGCGGTTTCTCGCGCTGCGCGTCGACAGCCTCGCCGATCTCGGCGCCTATCTGGAGGGCAGCGCCGGCGGCGTGCAGACCTTCCAGTACGCCTTCCTGCCGGGCACGGTGTACCGCGTCCCGGCGATTGCGCTGCGCGTCCGCGGGGTGTTCACCAACACCGTGCCGATCGGCGTCCTGCGCGGCCCCGGCTATGGCGAAGCCAACAACATCATCGAGCGGCTGATCGACGAAGCGGCATATCAGACCGGCTTCGACCGCGCCGAGTTGCGGCGCCGCAATCTGGTGCCGGCATCGGCGATGCCGATGACCAACGCGGTCGGCAACATCGTCGACAGCGGCGCCTTCCCCGAGACCTTCGAGAAGGCGCTTGCCGCCGCCGATGTCGCCGGCTTCGCGGCGCGGCGGCGCGACAGCGAGGCGCGCGGCCTGCTGCGCGGGTTCGGCTTCGCCTATCACATCAAGGGCACCGGCGGCGCGCCGTCGGAGAATGTCGATGTCCGTTTCCTCGACGACGGCACGGTGGCGCTGATCACCGGCACCCAGACGATCGGCCAGGGCCACGAGACGACGTTTCCGCAGATCCTCGCCGACCGGCTCGGCCTGCCCAATGAAGCGATCCATCTCGTCCAGGGCGACACCGACAAGATCCCGCTGGGCGGCGGGCACGGCAGTTCGCGCGCCACCTATATGGGCGGCACCGCGATCTGGCGTGCCGCGGAGCAGATCGTCGAGAAGGGCACCCGCATCGCCGCCGAGGCGCTGGAAGCCGCCGAGGCCGATATCGGCTTTGCCGACGGGGTGTTCACGGTGGCCGGCACCGACCGGCATATCGCGCTGCTCGATGTGGCGGCGCTCGCGCGGATGGCCGGCACGCCGCTCGACACCTATTACGCCTGGACCCGCGAGTGGATGACCTTCCCGAACGGGACGCATGTCGCCGAGGTTGAGGTCGACCCCGACACCGGCGCCGTGACGCTCGCGCGCTACGGCGCGGTCGACGATTACGGCGTGCTGGTCAACCCGATGGTCGCGGCCGGCCAGGCGCATGGTGCGATCGCCCAGGGCATCGGCCAAGCCCTGCTGGAGCAGACGGTTTACGACCCGGATTCGGGCCAGGTCCTGGCCGGCTCGTTCATGGACTATGCGATGCCGCGCGCCGACGACCTGCCGCCGTTTTCGCTCGCCTTCAACCCGACGCGCTGCACGACCAACCCGTTGGGCGTCAAGGGCTGCGGCGAAGCGGGCATGGTCGCCGCCTTTCCGGCCATCGGCAACGCCATCCGCGCCGCCCTCGCACCGCTCGCCGCCGCCGATTACACCGGCCCCGCGACGCCGGAGCGTATCTGGCGGGCGCTGAGGGGCGGATGATACGGTATTGTTTGCGGATACAGCAAAAATGGGAATTTCGGCGATGGACGTAAAAGAAGCTGTGACGCTTGCTAAGAAGTATTTACAGGATGTGTTTGCCGAAGAGAAAATTGTTAACTTGGGTTTGGAGGAAGTTGAGTACGACGATGCGCAACACGCGTGGTCGATTACGCTTGGATTTTCGCGGCCATGGGACTATAGTAATTCTCCTAACAGACTAGCAGCTTCACTTGGGGTGGCGAGCAGGAGAGAATACAAGATCGTAAAAATTGACGATAGAGATAAGAAGACTTTAGCGATTAAGAACCGTGAACCTATTGCCTAGCGATGCAAGGATGCAAGCGGTATTTCTAGATACTCAACTTCTAGTTCTTCTAATTGTGGGGTCTACATCTCGAGAGATTATAAAGCGGCATCGCCGGCTGCAAGCATACAGTGCGTCCGATTTCGATCTCTTGCTCCAGTTTGTTAGCCAGATGGCTGCGGTGGTTGTAACTCCGAATACCCTAACTGAAACATCTAATCTCGTCAGTCAGATCGGCGAGCCGGCACGAAGTCAAATCGCTGAGACCTTCCGACGGTTCGTTAGTTTCACTCAAGAGCGCTATATTGACAGCAAACGAGCGGTCGAGCAGCCGGAATTTCCACGTCTATGGCTCGCGGACTCGGCAATATTAGCTGAATTAACGGATGAGTACATACTGCTGACTGCCGATCTTGACCTCTACCTTGCCGCGTCGCGTCGGGGATATTCTGCGGTAAATTTCAATCACCTCCGACAGGTGTAACTCACACCACCATCGTGCCGCCGTCGATGACGAGGGTGTGGCCGGTGATGTAGGCGCCGGCCCGCGAGGCCAGGAGTAGCGCCGCGCCCGCGACCTCTTCCGGCTGGCCGAGGCGGCCCAGCACGGTTTGCGCCTCGCGCCTTGCGCGCCGCTCCGGGTCCTCGTAAAGGGCGCGGGCGAACTCGGTGACGATCAGCCCCGGCGCGATGCAGTTGACCCGAATCCCGTGCGGCCCCCATTCGGCGGCGAGGCTGCGGCACAAGGCGATATCCGCGGCCTTGGTGACGCCGTACATCGCGATGACCTTTGACGATTTGAGGCCGCCGGTCGAGCTGATGAAGATGATCGACCCTTCGCCCTTGGCCTTCATGTCGCCGACGACCAGCTTCGACAGCCACAGATTGCGAGAGGACGTTGTTGGTCATCATCCGCTCGAACACCTGGTCGGTCAGGGCTTCGAGCGGGCCGTAATGCGGGTTGATCGCGGCGTTGCAGACGAGGATGTCGACGCCGCCCCAGTGCTCCTTCGTCTTGGCGACCAGGTTCTCGATCTGGGCGTGGTCGGAGATGCGGGCGGTGATGGCGATCGCCTCGCCGCCCTTCGCCCGGATCGCCGCGACGGCTTCGTCGCACGGCTCCTGGTTGCGCGCCGAGATCACCACCTTGGCGCCGGCCTCGGCGAAGATTTCGGCGATCGCCCGGCCGATGCCGCGCGACGATCCGGTGACGATCGCCACCTTGCCGGACAGGTCGAACAAATGCAGAGCCGGCATCTACATCCCCTCGCGCACGAGCGGGTTTGAGAGCGTGCCGATGCCGGTGATCTCGATCTCGCACACGTCGCCGTGCTTGAGGTTGGCCGGCGCGCCCTCGGTGCCCATCCACACCACGTCGCCGGGGTACAGCGTCAGATATTGCGACATCCGGCTGATGAACTTCGCGACGCCGTGGATCATGTGGTTGGTGCGGAAATGGTCGGTGACCTTGCCGTTGACCTTGACCGTCGTCATCGCCGCATCGAGATCGAGATCGGTCTCGATCCACGGCCCCATCGGCTTGAAGGTGTCGGTGTTCTTGGCGCGCCACAGGGTGCGGTCGCCGCGCTGCCAGGTGCGCTCGCTCATGTCGTTGCCGATCGTCCAGCCGAGCACGCAGGACAGCGCGTCCTTCTCCGAGATGTGCTTGACCTGCTTGCCGATCACCGCAACGAGCTCCGCCTCGTACTGCACGAGTTCGCCGGCATCTTTCGGGATGACGATGTTTTCGCCGTGCGCGATCAGGGCGTTGTTGGCGCGGTAGCCGATATCCGCCTCCGGCGGCAATTTCGGCTCCTCGCCGCGCTTTTTTGCCATCTCGGTGACGTGCTCGGCGTAGTTGAGGCCGGCGGCATAGAACGTCTTGGGAATGACCGGCACCAGGAACTTGACGGCGTCGAGCTTGCGCCGCGTCGCGGTCCGCTCGTAGCCGGAGAACGGGTCGCCCTTGACCTCGACGACCTCGTCGCCCTCGATGATGCCGTAGGCCTCGTGTCCGCCCGCCGCGAATTTGAGCCAGCGCATCTTTTTCCTCCCTCGATCGCGAATCTTTGGCGATCATAGCCGAGCCGCGTGCCGCGGCAACGGAGGATGTGGTGTCCGAAATCGATCGCGACGGCGTCGCCATCCATTACGAGACGCACGGGGCCGGCCCGGCGCTGCTGCTGTCGCACGGCTACGGCGCGACCTGTCGCATGTGGGACGGCCAGCTCGCCGCCTTCGCCGACCGCTACCGTGTCATCGTGTGGGACATGCGCGGGCACGGCCAGTCCGGCGACCCCGCCGATCCGGCCGCCTATTCGCAGGCGCTGACGGTCGGCGACATGGCGGCGGTGCTCGACGCCTGTGGCGTCGAGCGGGCGATTATCGGCGGGTTGTCGCTCGGCGGGGTCATGTCGCTGGCGTTCCACCTGGCCCATCCCGAGCGGGTGCACGCGCTGATGCTGTTCGACACCGGCCCCGGCTTCCGCAACCCGGAGGCGCGCCGGCAATGGAACGCGCGGGCCGAGGCGCGGGCGACGGAGCTGGAGGCGAAAGGGCTCGCCGATTCCGGCGGCGGCGCCGAGACCCGGCTCGGCCGGCACCGCTCGGCACGGGGGCTCGCCGGCGCGGCGCGCGGCATGCTGGCGCAGCACGACAGCCTCCTGATCGACTCGCTGGCGCAGATCGCGGCGCCGACGCTGGTCTTGGTCGGCAGCGAAGACAAACACTTTCTCGGCGCCGCCGATTACATGACCGGCAAGATCCCTGGCGCACAAAAGGCGCTGATTCCTGATGCCGGTCATGCCAGCAATCTCGACCAACCGGCAGCGTTCAATCACGCCGTTGAACAATTCCTGGCGGGATTGCCGTCACGCCGCTGACGGCATTTTCGTCATCCTGACCGGCAATGGGCTGTGTTGCCGAGCTCCATAAACACCAAGATAATTGTGTTGGTGTATGTCCGCTCGCGCCGGATTCTTTAACCCGTTGTTAATGATGTGCGGTTCATCTCAGGATTAGTCTTGATCGATATGGGCGTTGCCGGGGAGGAAGTGCAATGAAGGCTGGCAAGCGCATTGCCGATGGCGAACTACCGAAGCTTAAGAGCCTCGCGAGCGAGTTCCTGGCGGCAGAAATTCCCGAGTTGAGTGTGCTCGACCAGATCGCCACGCTGGCCGGTGAGATCGCCGGGCGCATGCGCGAAGCCGCGCGCCAGCAATTGGTCGATCTGGTGGCGCACGGAGCGCAGGCAATATTTCCAGCGGCAACCGAGGATTTGCAGTCCCGGGTGGCGCAGTCGTCGCATGATGAGCTGTCCCGTCTCGGCGGACTGCTTGATGCGGCCAACACGGCTCAGACGGCGTTCCGGCGTGCCGATGCGGATTTGATGGCGGCGCGCGATCGCGGCGAATACGCGGCGATGGCCCCGCTGGCGCTGGCGGCGGACACGCAGAAGAAGGCGTTCGCCGCCGCCGGCGCCGAGTTTGCCACCCTGATCGGCCTCGGCAGCGCGCTGACCCCGGACATCGTGGCCGCGGAGCCGGTCGGAGACGCTGTCGCCAATGGGGTCGCCAATGGGGTCGGCGATGGTTCGGCGGATCGTCCCGCCGATCCTGCCGTGGCCGATGAGGGCGGCGTGGCCGCGCCGGCCGCCTCTGCGGTGGATGTGACGGAGAACAGCGGCGGCGGAGTCGCGCCGCTGCCGGAGAGCGAGGAGGCTGCGCCGCTGGACCTCGACCGGCCGGTGGAGTCGCTCCCCGAGCGCCGCCGGATCCGCGATCTGATCCGCCAGATGCGGCCGGTGCAGGACGAAGCGGTCTGAGCGTGGCGAGGCATTGGTGATATAGCGCCGCCGGCCCCCAGTTCGGTCGCTCGGCTTCGGCGGATACCCTGTTGCGCGAGCGCGCCATCGTTTAGGCTCGTCAACCGCGAGAGGGGCGCGCGGCGATGGCTGAACTGGCGATTGCGGGCGAGCGTCTTGACGCGTCGCCACGTCGCCGCGTCGGGCTCGCCCGCGCTTTTGCCGACGCGCTGGCGGCCGAGGGCGAGCGCCACGTGTTGTGGCTGCCGGTATTTCTCGCCAGCGGGATTGCAGCCTACTTCGCCCTGACCATCGAGCCGCCGCGCTGGACCGGCCTGGCGGCGCTGCTCGTTGCGGTGACGCTGGCGGTGGTGCTGCGCCACCGGCCGGTGCTGCGCGGCTGCGTTATCGCGCTCGCCTTTGTCGCGGCGGGGTTCGCGGCGGTGCAGCAGGCGCGGGTCGAGCACGGCACCGCGATGCTGACGCGCCGCCTGCGGCCCGTCATGATTACCGGCAAGGTCGTCGACATCGACGCGCGCCGCCGCGGCTGGCGGGTCGTCGTCATGCCCGATGCGATCCCTAGCCTCGCGCCGAGCGAGCAGCCGCGCCTCGTCCGCATCCACGTCGCCGCCAACAGCGATCCGCTGCAGCCCGGCGACCGGCTGCGCGTCAGGGCCAAGTTGTTCCCGCCGCCGGCCCCGGTGCTGCCGGGCGGGCGCGACCTGCAGCGCGAGCTTTTTTTCGCCGGGATCGGCGCGGTCGGCTACAGCTATGGCGGGGCGCGGCGCCTCGCTGCGCCGGGCGAGGATGGCGGGACGGGCGGCTGGCGCGACTGGCTGGCGCGGCTGCGCACCGAGATGACGCAGCGCATCAACGCCGCCCTGCCCGGCTCGACCGGCGGCGTCGCCTCGGCGGTCATCACCGGCAAGCGCGGCATGATCGCCGAAAACGTCAAGCAGGGGTTCCGCGAGTCCGGCCTGGCGCATCTGCTGGCGATTTCCGGGCTGCATCTGGGTCTTGTCGGCGGCTTTGTGTTCTTCGCCGTGCGCGGCCTGCTGGCGCTGATCCCGTTTCTGGCATTGCGCTACCCGATCAAGAAGATTGCGGCTGGCGTCACCCTCGTCGTGCTGTTCTGCTACCTGATGATTTCCGGCGCCTCGATCCCGACCGAGCGCGCCTTCATCATGAACGGTATTGTCTTCGCCGCGATCCTGATCGACCGCTTGCGGATATCGATGCGGATCTGCGCGATTGCCGCGCTCGTCGTGCTATTGCTCGACCCGGCGACGCTGATCGGGGTCAGCTTCCAGATGTCGTTCGGCGCGGTCGTTGCGCTGATCGCGGTTTACGAGACCTGGGGCACCCGGCTCGCCCATCTGTTTCACAGCGGCTCGTTCGCGCGGCAGGCGCTGGGCTATTGCGGAGCGATCGTGGTGACGACGATCGTTGCGACGCTCGGCACCGAGCCGTTCTCGATCTATCATTTTCACCACGTCGTGCTCTATTCGCCGCTGGCCAATGTGATCGCGGTGCCGATTTCGGCATTGTGGACCCTGCCGTGGGGCGTCGTGGCCTGCCTGCTGATGCCGTTCGGCCTGGAAAAGCTGGCGCTGGTGCCGATGGGCTGGGGCATCGACGTGACGATCGCGGTCGGGCAAGGGGTCGCCTCGCTGCCCGGCAATGTGTGGCTGATGCCGCGCCTGCCGACCCTCGGGATCGTGCTGGTGGCGCTCGGCGGGTGCTGGCTGTGCCTGTGGCAGGGGCGGTGGCGGCTGTGGGGAACATTCGGCATCGCCGCCGGCATGGCGAGCCTGCTCGTCACCCGGCCGCCCGACATCGTCCTCGCCGATTTCGGCCGGCTGTTGGCGGCGCGCACCGCGGGCGGCGCCTACGACGTGACCGACACCGCCGAAAAGCTGTCCCGCTCGTTCCTGATGCAGGAGACCGGCGCATCGCTGCGGCCGTGGCCCGCCCCGGGCAGCGCTCCAGCGGATCGCCTCGATTGCACCATGTCGGGCCGCTGCGTGTACGAGGTGCGGGGCAGGCGGGTCGCGTTGATTACCGCCGAAAGCGGGCTGCCAGTGCGGTGCGATACGGTCGATGCGATCGTCGCGCAGGTGCCTGCCGGGTTCGCCTGCCGCGGCCGGATCCCGGTCGCCGACCGCATCGACAACTGGCGCTATGGCGCGATCGCGCTGTGGCTCGATCCCGGCGGCGTCACGGTCGAGAGCGCCAACCAGAGCCGCGGCGACCGGCCGTGGGTGCCGCACCCGATCTCGGCCCGCGAGCGCGCCCGCCGCGCCGCGATAAGCCGATAGGCGGTCAGAAGTCGATCGGGAAGCCGGTCGATACGAGGCAATGCTCGAGGATGAAGCGGCCGCGGTCGGGCAGGCGGCGCTCGCGCGCAAAGCGCTCGAGTGCGCCGGTGATCGCCTCGGGCTGGCGCTCGCTGCCGGTCGGCAAATACTGGATCAGATTGTCGCGAAAGCCGCGCCGCGTCACGTAATAGGAAGCGAGACCGCGGGCCTCGCGCGACCCTCTGCTGCGCCTCGGCCATCGGGCGCACGCCGCGATTGGTGGCGAAATCGGCCCAGTTGGTGGCGAGGCAGCCGCCCGGCGCCAGCGCATCGATGCAGCGTGCCCAGAATGCCTCGTCGAACGCCGCCGGGCCGCCGGCATCGTAGAGATCGACCAGCACCACGTCGAAACGCTGCGCGTTGCCGGCGAGAAAGCGCTGCGCCGGCTCGATCACCACCGGCTGGCTCAGATAGAACCAGCGCTTGGCGATCGCCGCGACACTTTCCTCGGCGTCGACCAGGGTCAGGGAGCATTCCGGCACATAGGCGCGCAGGAAGCGCCACATCGCCGCGCCGCCGACCCCGAGTAACAGCGCGCTCACCGGCCGCTCGCACAGCGCAAAGGCGAGCGACATCAGCCGTTCGTAATGAAACACCAGGTGGGCCGGGTAGAGCAGGTCCATGCTCGATTGCTCGGTGACCTGCAATTCCTCCGGGTTGGCCATGCCGAAGCACGGGCCGAACGAGCCGAAGGTGCGGTAGTGGCGTACGCCGCGGTCGAAATCGACGACGAAGATCGGGGCGCCGAAGGCCGGCGCCTTGCGCAAGATCCGCAGCCGCGCGCCGGCGCCGAAATACTCGGCGATCAGCCGCCGCAAATAGGCGTCGTCGAGGCGGGTCGTCGCCATCACGCAGCCTGTTCGGCAACCGGGACGGTAATGGCGGCCGACAGCGCTGCCACGGCGTCGGCAAATTGCCCGAGCGCGCCGTGTCCGCCGGGCGAGAGCGCATAGGTGCCGCGGCTGATGCGGGCAAACCAGCCATAGACGTTGCGCTGCAGCAGGCGCGCGGCATCGGCGACCCCGGTCGCAGTCCGCAATTCGGCCAGCCGCATCGGCCCCCGCGCGGCGAGCGTGCGGGCGAGCCGCAGCGCGTCCTGGCGGTAGGCGGTGACGATCGGGGCGCGCGTTCGGCCGCCGACATTCGGGTCGCCCTCGCGCCGCGCGAACTCGGCGATCGAGGCGTTCGGTTCGCTGGCGCGCCGGGCGCGGGCGATACGGCGCCGGCTCCTCGACGACCGCCACCGTGTCGCGGCCGACCACGATCAGCCCGAGCCCGAGGCGGCGGCACAGCCGGCGCACCGGCGGCGCCTCGGGCATGAGACCCCGGAAACTCCGCGGCGGACGCGGCACCGCGAGGTAGACCCGCTCGCTGACCGCCAGCCGGTCGATGCCCTGCAACACCAGCGCCAGCGTAAAGCGCAATTTCAGCTCGACGATGACCGGCGGCTCCTCGCCCCGGCAGCGCGACGAGGTCGCAGCCATGAATCTCGGCCTTGACCTCGTAGCCGCGGCTTTCGAGGAAGTATTTGACCGGTCCGTACAGCGCCGCCTCGCTATCGGCGCCGGTCGGAAGTTTGCCGCGTTTGCTCATCGCCGCCTGATCAGGAAACGGAATTTGCGCTGTTGCAAGCCCCCTTCTGGGATGTCGCGCCCCAGCGGGATTATGCTGGCTGCCACGAGGCGTCCCGCTACACGTCGGATTTGCCTGATTCGCTCGGAACGGGCCGAAAGGAGCGCTGGTGATGCGCGCGCAACTGTTGATCAAGGCGGGACAGCCGCTCGTCGCCGCCGATGTCCCGCCGCCGCGTCCCGGTCCGGGCCAGGTGCTGATCCGGGTGCGGGCCTGCGCCGTCTGCCGCACCGACCTGCACGTGGTCGACGGCGAGTTGCCCGACCCGAAACTGCCGCTGATCCCCGGCCACGAGATCGTCGGCACGGTGGTCGAGCGCGGGCGACGGCGTCGACCGGTTTGCGCTTGGCGACGCGGGTCGGCGTGCCGTGGCTCGGCTGGACCTGCGGCGTGTGCGAGTACTGCCGCGGCGGGCAGGAGAATCTGTGCGACCGGGCCCGCTTCACCGGCTATCAGATCGACGGCGGCTACGCCGAGTTTGCCGTCGCCGACCAGCGCTATTGCTTTGCCGCTGCCGCCGAGGCTTCGACGATGTCGCGGCGGCGCCGCTGCTGTGCGCCGGGCTGATCGGCTATCGCACGCTGCGCCTGGCGGGGGACGGGCGAGCGGCTCGGCATCTACGGCTTCGGCGCCGCGGCGCACATCCTGGCGCAGGTGGCGCGCCATCAGCGGCGCGCGCATCTACGCCTTCACCCGCCCCGGCGACGTCGCAGGCGCAGGATTTCGCGCGCGGGCTCGGCGCGGTGTGGGCCGGCGGCTCGGACGAGACGCCGCCCGAACCGCTCGACGCGGCGCTGATTTTCGCGCCGGTGGGCGCCCTGGTGCCGGCCGCGCTGAAGGCGACGCGCAAGGGCGGCACGGTGGTGTGCGGCGGCATCCACATGAGCGACATCCCGGCCTTTCCCTACCGGCTCCTGTGGGAGGAGCGCGTGATCCGCTCGGTCGCCAACCTGACCCGCCGCGACGCCGAGGAATTTCTGGCGCTGGCGCCCGCCGCCGGCATCCGGACGACGACGCAGACCTATCCGCTGGCCGAAGCCAACCGGGCGCTCACCGACCTGCGCACCGGCGCCCTGCAAGGCGCCGCCGTGCTGGTGCCGTGAGCCGGCCTAGGCGTGCAGTTTAACGTACTCGAAATCGCCGGGCTTGCCGTCGATGCCGGTGCGCGGCGGGGCGATCCATGAGGCGAATGCGCCGGGCTCGGTGACCGGGCGCATCAGGCTGGCGACGAAGGCGTCGTCTTCGGCTGACGGCAGAAATTCGCCGCGGCGGCGCGCCCATTCCTCGGCCGAGAGGAGATTGCCGGCGGGATCGGCCTCGATCGCGGCGAACTCGCCGATCTTGCGGTTGAAGGCGACATGCGGCAGCGTCAGCGGTATTCGAAGCCGGCGCGCGCGATGATGCGGTTCCACCAGCGCTCGACCGCCGGAGGCGCATCGGCGACATAATCGTCGCGCAGCCGCATGTTGAGTGCCGACAGCGCCGGCACGTCCTCCCGGACGATCGCGGCCGTCGCTTCAAGCGCAGCACCTTGTAGGTCGCGCCGGCGAGCACGTGGTCGTCGTCGATCTGGTCTTCGAGATAGCGGCCCTTGAGGCCGGCGTTGAAGGCGTTTGCGGCATTGGTGACTGATTTCGCTGCCGAACAGGTCGAGGGTCAGCGAGAAATGCAGATTGGCGCGCTTCTGCAAGGTCGGCAGGTCGATGACGCCGAGCGCCCGCACCCGCGCGATGTCGTGCGGGTCGTCGATGCCGGCGTCGCGCATCGCCGCGCAGGTGCGCTCGATGATGCGGCCGACCCCGGACTGGCCGACGAACATGTGGTGCGCTTCCTCGGTCAGCATGAAGCGGCAGGTGCGCGACAGCGGATCGAAGCCCGATTGCGCCAGCGCATGCAGCTGCATCTTGCCGTCGCGGTCGGTGAAGAAGGTGAACATGAAAAACGCCAGCCAGTCGGGCGTCGCCTCGTTGAAGGCGCCCAGCAGGCGCGGGCTGTCGCGGTCGCCCGAGCGAGCGGCGCAGCAGGTCTTCGGCCTCCTCGCGCCCGTCGCGGCCGAAATATTTCTGCAGCAGGTAGACCATCGCCCACAGGTGGCGCGCCTCCTCGACATTGACCTGGAACAGGTTGCGCAGATCGTAGAGCGAGGGCGCGGTGGCGCCGAGATGGCGCTGCTGCTCGACCGAGGCGGGCTCGGTGTCGCCCTGCACGACGACGAGGCGGCGCAGCATCGCGCGGTATTCGCCCGGCACCTCCTGCCAGGCCGGCTCGCCCTTGTGCGCGCCGAAGCCGATCGTGCGGCCCTGCGACCTGCGGCGCCAAGAGGATGCCCCAGCGATAGTCGGGCATCCGCACATAGCCGAACTTGGCCCAGCCCTCGGGCTCGACGCTGACTGCGGTGCGCAGATAGACGTCGGCCGACTGGAACCCCTCGGGGCCGCGCGCCCGTCCACCAGTCGAGCGTAGCGCGGATGCCAGCTTTCGAGCGCCCGGCGCAGCCGCGGATCGGCGCTGAGCCCGACATTGTTCGGGATCAGCCCGTCGTAATCGACCGCGGTCGCGTCGGGCATCTGCGTCCTCCTGTTGCCGCGGCCTAAACCCGCTTCGGGATCGAAATGCGGGCGCTGGCCGGTGCCGTAGCGCTTCAGCGCGCCCTCTTCGCCGGCCGCGCCGGGGCGCTGGAAGATCCAGTTCTGCCAGGCGCTGAGCCGGCCGAAAATCTTGGTCTCCATCGTCTCCGGCCCGGCGAAGCGCAGATTGGCTTCAAGCCCGGTCAGCGCGTCGGGCGAAAAGCTGGCGCGCTCTTCGAGCATCAGCCGCACCTCCTCGTCCCAATCGACGTCGTCATAGCTCGCGGTGACGAGGCCCAGCGCGGCGGCGGCCTCGGCAAGCAGCGGCTCGCCGAGCGCGGCTTCGGCGCGGTCGAGGCTGCCCGGCTCGCCGAGAAAACGGGTCGCCAGCCGCGACAGGCCGTTGCCCATCGGGTAGGCGGCGAAATTGGCCGCCCCCAGCGACAGCATCGGCGCCGCGCGATTGTCGCGGGCGCGGCTGCCGGCGAACATCAAGGAGCGGTCGGCGGCGAACACCAGTTCGGCGAGAAACCCGGCAAAGCAGCTGCCCGGCTCGATCAAGGTGAAGAGGCTGCGCGAGGTCACGTCGACCCGCTTGAACACGCGCCGCAACAGCAGCCGCGCCTCGCGCACGAACCAGTCGCTCGCCTGTTGCTCCAGCAGCGTGTCCGCAGCGATCACGGCGTCGCGATCGCCCTCCGAGCGGAACACGATGATGCCGAGCCCCGGCTCGTTGCAGCGCAGATGCAGGATCGCGTCGTCGAGTTCGCGCGCCATCGCCAGCGGCCAGAATGCGGCAGCCTCGGCATGAACCTCCGCGAGGCCGGTCGGAACCTGCGCCGGCCCGTAGATCGTGATCTCGGCGCGGCGGCGCGGCCGGTCGAATGCGACCCGGACATGGCGATAGGCAATGCCGTCCGCGTCGATCCGGCGGTCGAACGGCGGCAGCGCGACGGCCTTGGCCATCGCGCGGCCGGTCGGAGGTGGCGGCCAGCGCCAGCGCGCGCGCGTGCACCTTGGCATCCCAGGCCGATGGCGGCACCACTTCGTCGACCAGCCGCCAGTCGAGCGCGCGCTGGCCGCGCACGCCTTCCTCGGTGGCGCAGAACACATCCGCCCGGTCGCGCCGCACCTTGCGCTTGTCGGTCAGGCGGGTCAGGCCGCCGGTGCCGGGCAAGACGCCGAGCAACGCCACTTCCGGCAGGGACACCACCGAGCGGCGGTCGTCGATCAGCATGATGTGGTCGCATGCCAAGGCCAGCTCGTAGCCGCCGCCGGCCGCAGTGCCGCTGAACGGCGGCGAGATAGCGCTGGCCGGAATGGGCGCTGGCATCCTCGATCGCGAGGCGCGTCTCGTTGGTGAATTTGCAGAAATTGACCTTGTGCTGGTGCGAGGCCGGGCCAAGGCGCCGATATTGGCGCCGGCGCAGAACACGCCCGGCTTGCCCGAGCGGATCACCACCGCGCGCACCTCGGGATGCTCGAAACGCAGCCGCGTCACTGCGTCCGCGAGCTCGATATCGACCCCGAGATCGTAGGAATTGAGCTTCAGCTCGGTGCCGGGGAACAGCCCGCCGGCCGGATCGACATCGAGGATGAGCGTCGCGACCGGGCCGTCAAACGCCAGCCGCCAATGGCGATATCGGCTCGGTTCGGTGGCGAAATCGATCTGCATGGACACCCGGGTCTGCGAACGGCACTACTATACGCCGTCCGCAATCAGCCGTCGCCGCCGCCATGCCCGCTCCCGCCATCCCGCGCATCGCCCTTCTCGGGTTCTCGATCGAGTGCAACAAATTCGCGCCGCCGGCGACCAAGGCGCATTTCGTCGCCCGCACCTATCTCGAAGGCGACGACATCGTCACCGAGGCGCGCGGCGCCACCCCGACGATGCTGCCCGAGACCCCCGGCTTTGTCGCGGCGATGGATGCGGCCGGGCCATGGCAGCCCGTTGGCATCGTGCTGGCGATGACCGAGCCCAACGGCCCGGTCGAGCACGCCTTCTTCGAGGAGCTGCTCGCTACGATGGAGCGCCGGCTGACCGCCGCGCTGCCGGTGGACGGGGTGTATTTCTGTGCCCACGGCGCGGCGATCACCACCGCGGAGGACGACCCCGAGGGCGTCATGTTCGAGCGGCTGCGCCAGATCGTCGGCCCCGACGTGCCGATCGTCGCGACCTTCGACCTGCACGCCAACGTTTCCGACCATATGGTCGAGCCGATCGACGCCTTTATCGGCTACCGCACCAACCCGCATCTCGACATGCGCGAGCGCGGCGCCGAGGCGGCGGCGGCGATGCGCGAATTGCTCGCCGGGGTCAAGACCGAGCGGGTGCGGCTGCGCCTGCCGATCGTGCCGCCGACGGTGACGATGCTGACCGCTTCCGGCCCCTATGCCGAGATGATCGAATGGGGCCAGCGCCGGCAGGCCGAGCTGCAGCCGGCGATCATGAACGTCTCGGTGATGGGCGGCTTCGCCTATTCCGACACCGCCAAGAACGGCCTCAGCGTCATCGTCACGGCGCGCGG
Organism: uncultured Alphaproteobacteria bacterium; assembly: GCA_963746885.1. Lineage (GTDB taxonomy): Bacteria > Pseudomonadota > Alphaproteobacteria > ATCC43930 > CGMCC-115725 > DATARH01. The sequence continues at coordinate 124,294 of CAVVDM010000018.1, read as the reverse complement.
CGACAAGGCGGCGGCGACGGCGCTCGCCCGCGAGGTCGCGCAATATGGCTGGGACAACCGCGCCCGCTTTTATCCGAAGCTGACGCCGCTCGACGAGGCCGTGCAGAAGGCGCTCGCAGCGGGAGGCGACCCGGCGCTGCCGGCGCTGTGCTTTGCCGATGTCGCCGACAATCCCGGCGGCGGCGGGCGCGGCAACACGATGTACCTGCTGCGCGGCTTTGCCGAGGCGGGCGTCAAGGGCGCGCTGTTCGGCGTCATCTACGACCCGCCGCTCGCCGCCGAGGCGCACCGGCACGGGCTGCATTACCATTTCGACGCGCATTTCAACCGCGCCGAGACGACCAGTTTCTCCGAGCAATGGACCGCGCCGGCGCGGGTCGCGGCGTTGACCGACGGCAATTGCGTCGGCCGGCGCGGCATTTATGCCGGGTTGCACCTGACCCTCGGGCCGTGCGCGGCCTTGGCGATCGGCGGCATCACGGTTGTCGTGATTTCGCACCGGGTCCAATGCGCCGACCCGATCTTTTTCGAGATGATGGGGCTCGACATTGCCAAGGCGCGCTCGGTCGCAGTCAAGTCGCGCGGCCACTTCCGCGGCGGCTTCGACGAGTTTTTCGGCCCCGATCGGATCGTCGAAGTAGACCTGCCGGGCCTGACCTCGCCGATGCTCAACCGCTTCACCTGGACCCGCCTGCCGCGCCCGGTCGTCCCGCTCGACGAGGGCGTCGAATTCAGCCTGACGTAGCCGGCGGCCCGTTGGCGTAGAGCTTCAGTGCGGCGTTGACAAAGCTGTTGACCGGCGTCGGGATCGCGTGGCGGCGGCCGAGTTCGGCGACCTTGCCGGCAAACCACGGCAGTTCGAGCCGGTTGCCGCGCGCGAGGTCGTTGCCCATCGACGTCATGTGGTAATCGGGCATCGACCGCATCGTTGCCATTGTCTTCTCGAACGCGTCGTGCGGCAGCGCAACGCCTTCGGCGCGGCCGACCGCGATCGCCTCGCGCAACGACGCCTCGAACAGCTCGACCAGCTCCGCATCGCGGCGCCATGTACCGAGCGGCACCCGGGTCAGCGCGTTGAGGTTGGCGAGCGGCACCAGCAGCAGGAATTTGCCCCATAAAGCTGCCAGAATGTCGGGGCTCAGGACGCCGTCGATCCCGGCCTTGGCGCACATCTCGCGCAGCCGCTCGCCGCGCGGGCTGATCCCGCCGCCGAGTTCGCCGAACTTCATCTGGAAATAGGTGCCGGTCTGCCGCACGACCCCCGGTGCGACGATCGAGCCGGTGACGAAGGCGGTGCCGCCCATCACCGCGTCCTTTCCGAGGATTGGGATCAGCCGCTCCGCCGCGTCGACGCCGTTCTGCAACGGGACGACCGCGGTGTGCGGCCCGACGATCGGGCGGAGCGCTTCGCCGGCGCTCTCGACATCCCACAGCTTGACGCACAGCAGCACGTAATCGACCGGGCCGCCCGCACTATCCGGCGATGTCGTCGGTCGCCTGCGCCGGGCGCACGATTGCCTCGCCGCGGTCGCCCTCGATGCGCAGCCCGTTCTGCTGCATCGCGGCGAGGTGCGCGCCACGCGCGACGAATGTGACGTCGGCACCGGCCTTGGCCAGCGCTGCGCCGTAGATCGCGCCGATGCCGCCGGCGCCGATGACCGCAATCCGCATTAGGAACCCCCCCTGCCTGCGCCGCTGCCCGTTGGCGCGGCGTCTACTCTAGCAGGCGGCGAGGGTCATTCCGACGCCCAGCCGCGATGGTCGTCGCGCAGCCACACATAGAGGGCCGGGATCACCAGCACGGTCAGGATGGTGGAGGAGGCCAGGCCGAACACCAGCGAGATCGCCAGCCCCTGGAAGATCGGGTCGGTGATGATGAAGGCGGCGCCGATCATCGCCGCCGCCGCGGTCAAAACGATCGGCTTGAAGCGGATCGCCCCGGCCTCGAGCAAGGCCTGGCGCAACACCGCGCCGTCGGCCCGGCGGCGGCGGATGAAATCGACCAGCAGGATCGAGTTGCGCACGATGATGCCGGCCAGCGCGATGAAGCCGATCATCGAGGTCGCGGTGAACGGCGCGTGCAACAGCCAGTGGCCGAGCACGATGCCGATGAGGGTCAGCGGCACCGGCACCAGGATCACCAACGGCAGGCGGAACGAGCCGAACTGCGCGACGACCAGCAGGTAGATGCCGAGGATCGCCACCATGAAGGCGGCCCCCATGTCGCGGAACGTGACATAGGTCACCTCCCACTCGCCGTCCCACAACAGCGAGGTGTGGGCTTCGTTGAGCGGCTGGCCGTGATAGAGGATCGTCGGCGGGCCGGCCTTGCCCCAGTCCATCTTCTTGATCTGGTCCTGCACCGCGAGCATGCCGTAGATCGGCGCCTCGAAGCGGCCGGCGACCTCGGCCTCGACCATTTCGAGCGAGTGTCCGTCGCGCCGGAAGATGCTGTAGGAGGCCGGCTCGCGCTTGACCGTGACGACGTCGCCCAGCTCGACGTTCTTGCCGCGGGTCGTCGTGCCGCCGGCCGGCAGCGGCGTCGACAGGATGCGCTCGCCCAGCCACAGCGCCCGCTTTGGCAGCTTGACGTCGATCTCGATCGGCTTGGTGCCGTAGCCCCGCTGCGAGTAGCCGACCTTGACCCCGCCGATGATGGCGGCGAGCGTGTCGTAAACCGCCTGCTCCTCGACCCCGTAGAATTCGAGGTTTTCCTCGTTGATCGAGAAGCGCAGCCGCTCGCCCGGCTTACTGAACGTGTCGTCGATGTCGGTGATGAAATCGACCTTCTCGAAGGCCTCGCGCACCTTCATTGCGGTGGCCCGGCGGGTCGCCTCGTCGGGGCCGTAGATCTCGGCGAGCAGTGTCGCCAGCACCGGCGGCCCCGGCGGCACCTCGACCACCCGCACGACAGTCCCGGCCGGCCGCGGCAGCGCTGCGAGGCGGTGGCGCACGTCGAGTGCGATCGCATGGCTCTCGCGTGAGCGCTCGCCCTTGGGCAGCAGGTTGATCTGCAGATCGCCCTGCTGCGGCTGGTCGCGCAGGTAAGAGTGGCGCACCAGGCCGTTGAAGTTGAACGGCGCGGCGGTGCCGGCATAAAGCTGGATCGAGGTCAGCTCCGGCAGGTCGCGCAGGTGCTCGGCCGCCGCGGTCAGGAAGCGCTCGGTGTCTTCGAGCGTCGTGCCTTGCGGCATATCGACGACGACCTGCAATTCCGACTTGTTGTCGAACGGCAGCAGTTTGACCGTCACGCTCTTGGTCGCGAACAGCACGCAGACGCCGAGCGTGGCGACGGTGACGACCAGCAGGAACACCTGCGAGCGGCGGCGCCCGGTCAACAGCGGCCGCGCCACGCGCTCGTAAAACCGCCCCATCGCGCCGAAGGCGTGCTCCTCGGCGGGAAAGCCGGGGTGCGGCCGCGCCCGCTCGAAACGCCGCGAGATATGGCACAGCAGCCACGGCGCGATGGTCACCGCGACGAAGAACGAGAACAGCATCGCCGTCGAGGCATTGGCCGGGATCGGGCTCATATAGGGGCCCATCAGCCCGCTGACGAACATCATCGGCAACAGCGCGACGATGATCGTCAGGGTCGCGACGATGGTCGGGTTGCCGACCTCGGAGACCGCCTCGACGGCCGTCTCGCGCAGGTTTTCCATGCCGCGCGCATGCCAGTGGCGCACGATGTTCTCGATCACGACGATCGCGTCGTCGACCAGGATGCCGATCGAGAAGATCAGCGCGAACAGGCTGACCCGGTTGATCGTGTAGCCCATCAGCCACGAGGCGAACAGGGTTAAGCAGGATCGTCGTCGGGATCACGACCAGCACGACAATCCCTGCGCGCCAGCCGATCGCCAGCGTGATCAGCGCGACGATCGAGACCGTGGCAAGCGCGAGGTGAAACAATAGCTCGTCGGCCTTCTCGGTCGCGGTCGCGCCGTAGTCGCGCGTCACCGTGACGTCGACGTCGCTCGGCACCAGCCGGCCCTCGACGGTCTTGAGGCGCTGCAACAGCGCGTCCGTCACAGTGACCGCGTTGGCGCCCTTGCGCTTGGCGAAGGCAAGGGTCACTGCCGGCAGACGCTGCAATCCGCCATTGCCGGTGCGGTTGCCGGGGCGGTTGAAGGTCCAGGCGCGGTGGTCGGGCTCGGCGGCGCCGACCATGACATGCGCGACATCCTTGACATAGACCGGCCGCCCGTCGCGCGCAGTCAGCAGCAACAGGCCGATATCGGGCACGCCCTGCAAGGTCTGGCCGGCGACGACCGGGATGAAATGGTCCGCCTGGTCGAAGGCCCCAACCAGCATCGACCGGTTGGCGTTTTCCAGCTTGTCGACGAGCTGGCTCAGCGTGATGCCGTAGAGGGAGAGCTTTTCCGGGTCGGGCTCGACGCGGATCTGGTTCGGGCTGCCGCCGACGATGTAGGTCAGTCCGACATTGTCGACCTTGACCAGCTCGTGCTGCAATTCCTGGGCGACCTGGTAGAGGCCGTTGTCGTCCCAGCGCGATGCTGCCGCCGGCTTCGGCGCCAAAGTCAGGGTCAGGATCGCCACGTCGTTGATGCCGCGGCCGACGATCAGCGGCAGCGGGATGCCGTTCGGCAGATCGGCGATGTTGTTGCGGATCTTCTCGTGGATCCGGGTCAGCGCGGTGTCCTCGTCGGTGCCGACGTAAAACCGCGCGGTCGCCACCACCGCATCGTCCTGCGTGCTCGAATAGACGTGCTCGACGCCGTTGATGCTTTTGACGATGTCTTCGAGCGGCTTGGTGATCAGCTCGATCGCGTCCTGCGCCTTGTAGCCGTTGGCGGTGACCAGCACGTCGACCATCGGCACGCTGATCTGCGGCTCCTCCTCGCGCGGCAATTGGACGAGCGCGATGGCGCCGACCACCAGCGCCGCTCCGAGCAATAGCGGCGTCAGCGGCGATGTGATGAAGGCGCGGGTCAGAAACCCCGCGAGGCCGAGCTTCATGGCTTGACGATCACATCGCCGGGACGCAGGCCAGCCAGCACCTCGATGCCGTCCTCGACCGGCAAACCCGGCTGGACGGTGATCTCGGTGCCGTCCGCGAGCTTGGCGTAACTGACGCCGAAGCGGCGATAGAGATAGCCCTCGGGGACGATCAGCGCCGCGCGCTTGCCGGTCGCGACATAGACCCGGGTGCGCTCGCCGACGAAATAATCGCCAAGCCCGGCGACCTCGACATCGGCGATGACGCGGCCATTGTCGATCTCCGGATAGACGAGCACGACGCGGCCCTTGCGCGGCGCCTCCTCGTCGGCGCCCGCCGCCAGCCCGCGCGCGCCGACCAGGATCGTCTCGCCGGCCCGCATGAAGCGGGCGTGCCGCTCGGGAAGTTGCAGGCGCAGGATGTAGTTCTGGGCGGCGAGCGTCGCGATCGTCTCGCCGGGCAGCACGACGCTGCCCTGCGCCACCGGCACCTTCAAGACGCGGCCAGCCGCCGGGGCGAGCACCGCGCCTTCCGCGGTCTGCTGCTCGATGACCTCGCGGTCGGAGCGCAGTGCCTGCAAATTGCGCTCGGCCACGTCGAGCCGGGTCTTCGCCTGGTCGAGCGCCACCTGCGTCCCGGCACCGCTGCGCCGCAAATCCTGCGCCCGCGCGAGGTCGAGCCGCGCCTGGTCGCGCTCGGCTTCCTGGGCGCGGATGCGCGACGCGAGCGCCTGCATCTGGAGCAGCAGCTTCTGGTCGACGACCAACGCGATGCGGGCGCCGTCGGCGACGTGATCGCCCTCGCGGACCGTCAGGCTGGTGATCGTGCCGCCGATGCGGGCGCGCGCCATCAATTCGTGCACGGGCTCGACGGTGGCGATCACCGCCTTGCGGTCATCGACCGTGCGCTGCGCCACGGTGTACCGCTGGGCGGCAGCGGGAAGACACGACAGGGCCAGCAGCGCAAAGCTCGCCAGCGCGATGCGGGTCACCAATGGGCTGCCTCCGACCGATCCGTCGCCGCTAGGTGAAGGCGGCCCCGCCGCGCAGCCCCAGCCGCTTGAAGACCATCGCCGCGGGGCAGAAGCCGGTGAACGACGCCTGCATCAGGTTGGCGCCGACGAACGCCGTCAGCCACAGCCAATACGGGCTGTGCAGTTGGCTCAGGGCGAGGCTCAGCAGGATGACGAGGCCAGCAAAGGCCATCACGGCGCGGTCGATGGACATCGTCGGTCCCTTTCGTTGTGTCTGTGCCACCATGCGCCGTCACACCTAGGCTGTTCGCCGACCGGAACATTGATCCAGATCACGCAGCGCGCATCGTGACGCTCGGGCCGGCTTTACCTGGGCTGCCGATTGATCTGGCGCAATGAGTCGCCCATTGAATGATAATGCTGTTGAACCATTGTGTTGTCGTCGCGCGGCGTGAAGATGGCACGAATGTCGGGAGGAGGCCCGTTGCAATGAGCGACAAACCGGAGACGCGCGCCGTGGAGGCCGAGATCGGCGGGACGTCGGGCGGCGCGGCCTTTGCGCTCGGCCAGCCCCTGCCGCCGGCGCTGCTCTACCGCCGCTGCGACCCGGCAGAGCTGCCCTTCGCGCTGTGCAGCGAGCTCGATGAGGTGCCGGGGCTGATCGGCCAGGAGCGGGCCGTCGAGGCCTTGAACTTTGCCGTCCGCATCCGCGGCAAGGGCTACAACGTCTACGCCCTCGGCGCGACCGGCACCGGCCGGCACAGCATGGTCGAGGACCTGCTGCGCCATCGGGCGGAGGGCGAGCCGACGCCGCCCGACTGGTGCTACGTCAACAATTTCGCCGATGCGCAGCAGCCTCGACGGCTGCAAATGCCGGCCGGGCGCGGCGCGGCGCTGGCCGCCGCGATGAAGCGGCTCGTCGAGGATCTGCGCGCCGCCCTGCCAGCCGCTTTCGAGCGTGACGACTATCGCGCGCGGCACGAGGCCATCGACCAGCAATTCAAGCAGAAGAGCGAGGAAGCGTTCGGCGCTCTGCAGCGGCGTGCCGAAGGCCGCAACATTGCGTTGTTGCGCACCCCGACCGGGCTCGCGATGGCGCCGACCCGCGACGGCAAGGTGCTGACCCCGGATGTGTTCAACGAACTGCCGAAGGAGGAGCGCGAGCGTATCCAGCACGAGATCGAAGCCATCCAAGGCGAACTCGAGGCGACGATGCGTCAGGTGCCGATGTGGGAGCGCGAGCACCGCGACGCCGTGCAGGCGCTCAATCGCGAAACCACCGGCTTTGCGATCGCCCATTTCATGGACGAATTGCGCGGCGGCTACCGCGATCTGCCGGAGGTGGCGCAATACCTCGACGCGGTCGAGCGAGACATCAAGGAGAATGTCGACGACTTCCTGACGCCGGCGGCGTCGCCGGAGATGAGCGCCGCGATGCCCGCGCCGATCATGCGCGACATCGCCGACGCCAGGTTTCGCCGCTACCAGGTCAACGTCATCGTCGACAACAGCGGGCGGCACGGCGCCCCGGTCGTCTACGAAGACAACCCGACGCACCAGACGCTGGTTGGCCGGGTCGAGCATCTGGCGCGGTTCGGCGCTCTGGTCACCGATTTCAACCTGCTGGTCGCCGGTGCGCTGCACCGCGCCAATGGCGGCTACCTGATTCTCGACGCGCAGAAGCTGCTGATCGGTAATTTCGGCTGGGCCTCGCTGAAGCGGGCGCTGGAGGCCGAGCAGATCCGGATCGAAGTCGCTCGAACAGCTGTTGAGCATGGCGAGCACGGTGTCGCTGCAGCCCGAGCCGATCCCGCTCGCTGTCAAGGTCGTTCTGGTCGGGCCGCCGATGCTCTATTACCTGCTCAGCGCCCATGACGAGGATTTTGCCGACCTGTTCAAGATCGCCGCCGATTTCGAGGACCGGGTCGAACGCACGCCGGAAACGACGCTGCTCTACGCGCGGCTGATCTGCTCGATGACGCGGCGCGAGAAATTGCGCCCGCTCGATCAGGGCGGCGTCGCCCGGGTCATCGAGCAGGCCGCCCGATTGGCCGGCGACAACGACAAATTGTCGGCGAGCCTGCGCAGCTTCGTCGATCTGCTGCGCGAAAGCGACCAGTTCGCCGCCGATGGCGGCAAGGATGTCGTCGGCGCGGCCGAGGTGCAGGCGGCGATCGACGCGCAGATCCGTCGCGGCGACCGCATCTACCGCCGTCTGCAGGAGGAGATCGGCCGCAAGACGATCCGCATCGAGACCGACGGCGAGGAGATCGGCCAGGTCAACGGGCTGTCGGTGATCAGCCTCGGCACGGTCGCCTTCGGGCAGCCGAGCCGGATCACCGCGCGGGTGCGCCTCGGCCGCGGCGAGGTCGTCGACATCGAGCGCGAGGTCGAGCTTGGCGGGCCGATCCACTCCAAGGGCGTGCTGATCCTCTCGGGCTTTCTCGGCGGCCGCTTCGGCGCGACGCGGCCGCTTGTCGCTCAACGCCAGCCTCGTCTTCGAGCAATCCTACGGCGGGGTCGACGGCGACAGCGCGTCGGCGGCCGAACTCTTTGCCCTGCTGTCGGCGCTGGCCGAGGCGCCGATCAAGCAATCATTCGCGGTCACCGGCTCGATCGACCAGCGCGGCCAGATCCAGGCGATCGGCGGCGCCAACGAAAAGATCGAGGGCTTCTTCGACAGCTGCCGGATCACCGGGTTCACCGGCCGCCAGGGGGTCATCATCCCGGCGAGCAACGTCAAGCACCTGATGCTGCGGCGCGATGTCGTCGCGGCGGTGGAGGAGGGCCGCTTTTCGGTCTACCCGATGGATACGGTCGATCAGGGCCTGGAATTGCTGACCGGCATCCCCGCTGGCGTCCCCGATGCGGCCGGCAACTATCCGGCCGGGCACGCTCTACCAGCGCGTCGCCGCCCGGCTCGACGGCTTCGCCGCAAAGGCGGCCGAGTTGGCGCGACTCGTATCCAGCACGGGAGGCCGATCATGAGCGGCATCATCCAACGCGTCGTCGTGCCGCTCGATGCGGTCTCCGAAAGCCGTGCCGCGATCGACACGGCGGCGCGGCTTGCCGCGCGCGCCGAGGCGCCGTTGCACGGCATCTTTGTCGAGGACGAAGATCTGCTGCATCTGGCGAGCCTGCCCTTTGCGCGCCAGACCACACTCGGGACCGGCGCCGAAAAGCTGACCACCGAAAGCATCGAACTGTCCCTGAGAGCCGCCGCTGAGCGCGCCCGCCGGGATCTCGCTGCCGCCGCCAAGCGGCACGGGGTCAAATCCTCGTTCGAGGTGGTGCGCGGTGCGTCGGCCAGCGCGCTGTCGGCCGCCTTGGAAACGGATCTTGTCGTGGCCGGTGGGCTGAGCCGCCCGATCGGTGAGCATTTTCGCCTGGAATGCCGTTGGTGGTCGTCGATCGAGGTGACGCGCGGGCCGGTGCTGCTGGTACGCCACGCCGGCAGCACCGAGGGCTCGGTCGCGGTGCTGCTGCGCGAGTGCAGCACGGCGTCGGCCCGGCTCTTGGCTGCGGCGGCGCAAGTGGCGCAGGCCGACGATGGACACCTGACCGTGATCTGCCCGCCGGCGGTGGCCGGCAGCAAGGGGTTCGAGGCCTGGATTTCCGAGCATCTCGCCGGCGTTCCGGTGCGCCTGCAGATCGAGGTCGCACCTGCCGAGCCGGCTGCGCTGCGCGCCCGAATTACCGAGCTCGGTTGCCGGCTGCTGGCGGTCGAGGCGGGTGGGGCGGAGGGCAGCGGCGATCGGCTGCGCGAATTTGTCGAGCGTTTCGCTTGCGATGTCCTGATCGGGCGCTGATGCGCGGCGACCGCGGCGGTGGTTGACCTGGATCAATGAGCGCCGCGCCCGGATCGGTGACGTTGCCGATCGACAGCGGCGACCAAATCTTGCCCGTTGCCATCCGCGGCCTTAGTCTGGGCTCCGGCACCTCCCACTGCCGGGGATTTGTTATCCCGTTTAACAGCCGCATTCGCCATACAATAGCGGCCGAGAGGAGCAAGCGATGACAGGCTGGTGGCACGAGCACCGGGTCCGCGAGCGGGCCTACGAGATCTGGGAACGCGAAGGTTGCCCCGAGGGCAAGGCCGACGAACACTGGCGCAAGGCCGAGGCCGAGATTGCCGCCGAGGAACGCGGGGGCGAACAAGAGGCCAAGCTGGAAAGCGAGGGCGCTGTCTGACGATTTCCGCGCAATTGGCGCAGAATCGAGGACAGCGATGGACGACGCATTTCGCTTCGCCGATGAGCTTGGCCCGCTGAAGCTCGTCCACATCTGGCGCCCGAGCGTCGGCCTCAAGGCCGTCGTGGCGATCGACAACATCGCCTGCGGCCCGGCGGTGGGCGGCGTGCGCATGGCGCTCGATGTCAGCACCGTGGAGGCGTTCCGCCTCGCCCGCGCGATGACCTTGAAGAATGCCGCCGCCGGGCTGCCGCATGGTGGCGGCAAATCGGTGATTTTCGCGGACCCCAAGATGCCGGCGGCCGACAAGGAGCGGCTGATCCGCGCCTTTGCCACGGCGATCGCCGATCTCGTCGACTATATCCCCGGCCCGGACATGGGCACCGACGAGGTCGCGATGGGCTGGATCCGCGACGAGACCGGCCGGGCCGTCGGATTGCCGCGCGAGCTGGGCGGCATCCCGCTCGACGAGATCGGCGCAACCGGCTTTGGCCTCGTCGCCGCGATCGACGTGGCGGCGCAGCACCTCGCTTTGCCGCTGCGGGGCGCCCGCGTCGTCATTCAGGGGTTCGGCGCGGTCGGTAAGCACGCGGCCCGGTTGCTCGCTGAAAAGGGCGCCGTGCTGGTCGGCGCCAGCGACAGCCATGGCACGCTGGTCGACGAGAGCGGCCTCGACGTCGCCGGGCTGATTGCGCTGAAGGATAGCGGGCGGGACTCTCCGCGACCACCCGCGCGGGCGGAAGCTCTCGGGCGACGCGGTGATCGACCTGCCCTGCGAGATCTGGATCCCGGCGGCGCGGCCCGATGTGATCGATGCCGGCAATGCGGCGCGGCTGCGCACCAAGCTGGTGGCACAGGGGGCCAACATTCCGTGCACCCCGGAGGCCGAGGCGGCGCTCGCCGCGCGCGGCGTGCTGGTGTTGCCGGACTTCATCGCCAATGCCGGCGGCGTCATCTGCGCTGCGGTCGAGTATCAGCGCGGCAGCCAGGCTGCGGCTTTCGCCGCGATCGACGAGAAGATCCGTGCCAACACGCTGGCTATGCTGGGTGCGGTCGCTGCCGAGGGCACGCTGCCGCGCGACGCCGCGCTGGCGATCGCCAAGGCGCGCATTGCGCGGGCCATGCAGACCCGCCGCTGGGATCACGCGCCGGGCGGCGGCGTGTAGGTTAGACGCGGCTCACCCGATCGCGGCCGGCTTCTTTCGACCGATAGAGGGCCTCGTCGCAGCGTCGCAGCAGGTCGTCAATCTTCTCACCCTTGCGATATGCGGTGATCGCGAAGCTCAGCGTCACCGCCCGACCGATTTCCGGGATCACGTAATCGGCGATGCTCGCCCGCACGCGGTTGAGCAGCTCTTTCGCCCGTTCCAGTGGCGTTTCGGGGAACAGGATGGTGAACTCCTCGCCGCCCCAGCGGGCGACGTAGTCGGTTCGGCGGAAATGAGCACGCAGGAATTCGCCGAGCCGCTTCAGCACCGCGTCGCCGGTCTGGTGACCGAAGCTGTCATTGACGAGCTTGAAATAGTCGATGTCGCCCATAGCAATGCAAAGCGGCGCGCCGTACCGCTCCGAGCGGGCGACCTCCTGTTGCAGCGTCAGGTCGAAGCCACGCCGGTTCGGCAGGCCGGTCAGCACATCGACGTGCGCTTGCGCGGCGAGTTCGTCTACCCGGTGCTTGCGCTCGGTGATGTCGCGGACAATCGCCAGCCCGACGTCGCGGTCGCCAAACGGCACGCAGCGCAGTGAAATCTCGGCCCAGAACAGGCGGCCGTCCTTGGTCTTGCAGTACCATTCGAAGGTCCGCGGCCCGGCCGCACCGGTCTCGTCGAGCACATGCAGCGCGTCGAGTTGCGTGTAGGGCGGCACGCCGGCGGAAAGCGTTTCGATCGTCGCCCCGATAAGCGCGTCACGGGTAAAGCCGAACATCGTGCAACCGGCGGCATTGACGTCGGTGAACCGACCCGTTTCCGCATCGATGACGAATATCCCGTCGCTGACCGAATCGAAGATGACCTGGAATTTCTCATGGGTCTCTGCCGGTTCCCGCTCGACGGTGTCGTTCATCGCGACTGCCCCGACGGCATGAGGTGTGGCAGCGCGCGCCGCTCGGAGAGCCGACCCAGCCCGGCAATCGTCGGCAAGCCGACATCCATCGAGGCGCCCCTTTAGTTGTTCGGCATTATTTAACGACAACCATACTAATCAGCGCCCGGCCAGGCGATCGAAATGCGTCTTGATCAGCCACAGATCGAACAGGAACGCGAAGCCGAACAGCGCCAGGCCGAAATCCAGCATGCCGCTGTCGATCGCGCCGCCGGCGAGGACGAGGCCGAACAACCCCAAAATCGAGAGCAAGGTGCCGATCACGACGGCGCTCATGGCTTTCTCCTGTCTTGCGTGGGTGGCGGATCGTCGAACAGGATGCGGCTCGCCGCCCCGTCGAGGTCATCGTATTGGCCCGAGCGCAACGCCCAGGCGAAGGCGGCCAGTCCTAGGAGCCCGAGAAACAGGGCCGCCGGAATGAGATAGAGCAGCGCCGTCATGCGGCGGCCTCGGGGCGCGGCGCGCGCAGCCGAAGCGCGTTGAGGATCACGGTCAGCGAGGAGGACGACATCGCGGCGGCCGCGACCAGCGGTGTCACCAGCCCCGCCATCGCCAGCGGCACCGCGACCGCGTTGTAGAGGATCGCAAATGCGAGGTTCTGGCGCATCAGCGCCTGGCTGCGCCGGGCGACCGCAAGCGCCTCGCCGACCGCGGCGAGCGAATTGCCCTGAAACACGATGTCGGCGGCGTTCTGGCTGACATCGGCGGCGCTCGACGGGGAGATCGACACGTCCGCGGCAGCAAGCGCCGGCGCGTCGTTGAGCCCGTCGCCGACCATCAGCACGTGCCGGCCGGAAGCGGCCAGCGCCGCGAGACGCGCCGCCTTGTCGACCGGGGAGATCTCGGCCGCCCAGTCGGCGATACCGAGCGCGGCGGCGCAGCGCGCGACGGCGCGCCGCCGGTCGCCCGACAGCAGCAGCACGCGCTTGCCAGATGCGTGCAGCCCGTCGATGACCCGGCGCGCATCGGGCCGCAGCGGGTCCTCGAACGCGAAGCGCACCGGCGCTCGGCCCGGCGCGGAAAGCCACAATTCCGGGCCGTCGGTGTCGTTGGCAGGCGCGGCGACACCGCAGAATGCGCGACTGCCGAGGCGGGTCTCGCCCGTCCGCTCGGCGCAGCGGAGACCGGCCCCGGGGTGCTCGATCACCCCGTCTTTCGCTGGCACGTCCGGCCGCAGCGTGCGGATCGCGCGGCTCAGCGGGTGGCGCGAGGCTGCCGCCAGGGCTGCCGCCGCGGCGAGATCCGCCGCGTCCGGCGCGCCGGCAAGGGCGGGACGGCCGAGCGTCAGGGTCCCGGTCTTGTCGAACGCGACCGTATCGACCGCGGCGAGGCGTTCGAGCGCCGTCCCGGACTTCAGCAGGATGCCGCGCCGCATCAGCCGTCCCGCGGCGATGACCTGCACCGCCGGGATCGCGAGGCCGAGCGAGCACGGGCAGGTGATGATCAGCACCGCGACCGCGGCGGTCAGGGCACCAAGCCAGCCTTGTCCGGCCCACATCCACCCGACGAACGTGCCGAGCGCGAGCAGGTGGACCCCGGGCGCGTAAGCCCGCGCGACCCGGTCGGCGAGCGCGACGTAGCGGGTCCGCCCCTGCTCGGCCGCCTCCATCAGGCGGGCGATCTCGGCGAGATAGGTGTCTTCGCCGGTCGCTGTCACGCGGATGCGCAGCGCCGCCCCGAGGTTGCTCATGCCGGCATGCACGAGGCTGCCGGGGCCGACCGGCAATGGCATCGTCTCGCCGTCGAGCAGGCTGCGGTCGATCTCGGAGCGGCCCGCCACGACCTCGCCGTCGACGCCGATCCGCTCGCCGGCCGCGACCAGGATCAGCTCGCCCGGCGTGAGCAGCGCCGATGCGACGCGCGATGTCGAGCCGTCGGCCGCTAGCCGGGTCACCGGCGCCGCGCCGAGCGCCAGCAGGGTCTCGGCCGCCGAGCGCGCCCGGCCCCGCGCGCGCCGCTCGAGATAGCGGCCGATCAGCAGGAAGAACAGCAGCGTCACCGCCGAATCGAAATAGGCGTGCAGGCCGGAATGCATCGTCGCGATGAGGCTGATGCCGGTCGCCAGCAGCACCGCAAGCGAGATCGGCACGTCCATGTTGGCGCGCCGGGCCCGCAATGCCGCGAACGCCGAAGCGAAGAACGGCCGCCCGGCATAGGCCACCGCCGGCAGGGCGATCAGCGCCGAGATCCAGTGCAGTAGGTCGCGCGTGGCGGTGCCCATCTCGCCGTCGCCGGCCCACACCGAGATGGACAGCAGCATGATGTTGCCGGTGGCGAACCCGGCGACCGCCAGAGCGCGCAGCAACGCGCGCTCCTCGCCGCTGCCGGCCAGCGCGAAGCGGGCGGGGTCGTAAGGCTGGACGCGGTAGCCGAGCCGCCGCACCAATGCCAGCAGCTCGGCACCGCGCTCGGGCGAGCCCTGCCAGCGCAGCCGCAGGCGGCCGGTCGACAACGCCAGCCGCCCCGACACGACACCCTCCTGCCGGCCGAGCGCGCTCTCGATCAGCCACAGACAGGCGGCGCACCGCAGCCCGTCGACGATTGCGCACATCGACAAAGTTCCGTCCGACTCGTGCCGGACATAGGGGGCGATTTCGCCGGCGCTCATTGCCGGCGGCGCTTCGGCCATTGCCGGCGGTGCCGCCGCGGCGATGCGGTGGGCGTAATACTGGTCGAGGCCGAGGTGGCCGACCAGTTCGTAGGCGGCGGCGCAGCCGGTGCAGCAGAAGCGCCCGCTGCCCTGCGGCACCGGCGCGCCGCAATGCGCGCAAACCGCAACAGCACCGGCGGCTGGCGTCGAGAGGTCTGCGGCGAGCGCCAGCGCGCTCATCGCATGACCACGCGCCGGGCGTAGACGAACTGGTCGCTGCCGCGACGCGCCACGAAATCGAATTGCCATTGCCCGGCAAGCGGCAGCCTGACCGAGGCGGCGTAACGCCCGGGGCCGGTCTCGGCGAGGTGCAGCCGTTGGTCGGGCAGCGCGCCGACCGGACGGCGTACCCACAACTCGACGTCGAGGCCGCGGATCGGTGCGCCGCCGCGGTCGCGGAAGGAAAGTCCAACGGGGGCCGGCGTCCCCCACTGCGCCGGTGGCTCGAACGCCGCCCGCCAGCCGAGCGCCGCCTGCTTCGCAGCGGCAGTCAGGTCGCGGTTATAAGTCCTGCCGTCCTCGTAGGGGCGGGTGTCGACGAGCGCCGGCATCGAATGCAAGGCGAAATAGATCAGCGCGCCATTGGCCGCGAACACCGGCAGCATCGCCGCCGGAAACAGCCACGGGATCAGCGAACGGCGACGGCCGACCCTGGCCACCCTGCCCATGTCAGTGCGCCGGGGCGTGGAAGGTTGCCGGCTGCGTCGCCGGCCGCTCATGCCCGCCGCTCGGACGCACGGCAAAGTCCAAGGGTGCCTCGCCGTGCACCGTGCCCGGCATCGCATGCAACAGCGCGCGGAACGTGCCGACGCTGTCGGGCGTAACCGTCAGCGTAACGCCCTTCGCGGCGTTCGATTCCTTGTCCTCGCCGGCGATCGTCAGTTGCGCGCCCGGCAATCCGCTGATGCTCAGCACATAGTTGCGGGCGTGCGGCTGCTTGTTGAGGATCTTGACCGTGTAGGCGTTGCGGATCGAGCCGTCGGAGAGCTGGACGTAAAGCGGCGAGCGGTCGGCGAGGACGCTCAGCGCGAAATCGCTGCGCGCCAATAGCGACCACAGCATCCCGGCCGCTCCGGCGATCAGCAGCAGGCTGTAGACGGCGGTGCGCGGGCGCAGCAGCGCGGCCCGCAATGCCGCCATGAAGTCGCGTGCGGTCGTCCCTTTCGCCTCGCGCATCGCCTGGCTGGTGAAGGCGATCAGCCCGGGCGGCCGGCCGATGCGGTGCATGACCTCGTCGCAGGCGTCGACGCACAGGCCGCAGCCGATGCACTGCAATTGCAGCCCGTCGCGGATGTCGATGCCGGTCGGGCACACCGCGACGCAGGAATGGCAGTCGATGCAGTCGCCGCGCGGCGCCAACAGCGCGCCCTTGCCGATCTTGCCGCGCGGCTCGCCGCGCCAATCGCGGTACATCACGGTCAATGTGTTGCGGTCGACCATCGCCGACTGGAAGCGCGGCCACGGGCACATGAAGGTGCAGACCTGCTCGCGCGCCCAGCCGGCGAGCAGATAGGTCGTCGTCGTAAAGAGGCCGATGAAGAACACTGCGCCGGTTGACGGCTGCAGGTGCACGAGGTCGTGCACGAGGGTCGGCGCGTCGTAGAAATACATGACCCAGGCGCCGCCGGTGAGGGCCGCGATGACCAGCCAGACCGTGTGCTTTGCCACCTTGCGGGCGACCTTGCCGGCCGTCCAGCGCGCCCGGTCGCGCTGCATCCGCACCGCGCGGTCGCCCTCGATCAGCCGCTCGGTCAACAAATAGAGGTCGGTCCACACGGTCTGTGGGCAGGCATAGCCGCACCACATGCGGCCGAACATGCTGGTCACGAAAAACAGCGCGACCGCCCCAAGGATCATCAGCCCGGCGAGGTAATAGACCTCCTGCGGCCAGATCTCGATCGCGAAGAAATAGCCGCGCCGGTTCGGCAGGTCGATCAACAGAGCCTGGCTCGGATATCCGGGGCCGCGGTCCCAGCGCAGCCACGGCGCCAGGTAATAGACGGCAAGGCAGAGCACCAGCACCGCCCATTTGACTCGCCGCAGCATTCCCTTGACCGCACGCGGGTAGACCCGCACGCGGTCGGCATAGAGCGGTTCCGCGGGCTCCCCCGGAGGGGCTGCCGCCCGGGTGTCGTTATTCGCCGCCGCCGAGAGCATGGACATAGACCGCCAGCATCTTGATTGTGACAGGGTCCAGGCGTTCTCCCCAGGCCGGCATCGAGCTGTTGCGGGCTCGCGTTATGACGTCGACGATCGTTGCTTTGTCGTCGCCGTAGAGCCAGATCTTGTCGCTGAGTCGCGGCGCCCCGACCTCGCGGTTGCCCTCGCCACTCTTGCCGTGGCACGGCGCGCAATTTTCGGCGAAGACCTTGGCGCCCGCGCCCGCCAGCGGCTTGCCCGACGACAGCGACAGCACATAGTCGGCGACCGCGTCGATCTGCGCCGAGGTCAGCATGTTGTCGAGGCCGAAGCGTGGCATCGCCGATTGCCGCGAATCCGGGTCGGCGTTGCGGACGCCATGGGTGATGGTCTGCTGGATCGCGGCCAGCTTGCCGCCCCACAGCCAATCATCGTCGGCCAGGTTGGGGAAGCCCTTCGCGCCGGCGCCGCCGGCCCGGTGACAGGGGGCACAATTGTCGTTGAAGGCCGCTTTTCCGCCGGTTTCGGCAAAGGCGAACATCTCGGGGTCGTGGCGGATCTGGGTGAGCGAGGCCGCTGCGATGCGGGCGCGCATGCCGGCCTGCGCCGTGGCGGCGTCGGTGAGATCTTGGCGCAGCGTCGCCCGGGTGCTGTAGCCGAGGATGCCTTCGGAATGGCTGTGCAGGAACGGGATCGCCGGGTAGAGCACGCTATAAACGACCGCAAACAGGATGCAGGCATAGAAGGTGTAAACCCACCATTTCGGCAGCGGCGTGTTAAGCTCGCGGATGCCGTCCCATTCGTGGCCGGTCGTCTGGCGGCCGGTGACGGGGTCATGCTCGGGGGCGTCGGTCATCGCCCGCTCCTAACCGCGTTCGTCGTCGCGCAACGGGATCATCGCGTCCTCTTCATAAGAGCGGCGGCGCTGCGGCGACAGCACCCGCCAGGTAATCCCGATAAAGATGCCGCCCATCAAGAGCAGCTCGACCGGCCGCATCGCCATCGCAAGGTCCCAAAGTTTCACGTGTGGCTCCTATTGCCGCAGCTCTTCGGGGGTCACGTCGCGGAACCTCACCTCGGTGCCGAGGATCTGCAGATAGGCGACGAGTGCGTCCATCTCGGTGATCGTGCCGCTATCGTCGCCCACCATCACCGCCCCGGGATAGCGCTTGAGCAATGCCGCGGTATCGGCCTTGGGGTTGGCCTGGGCGCGGAAATCGGCGGCGGCGTCGGCGATCATCGTGTCGGTGTAGGGCACCCCGACTTCGCGGTTGGCGCGCAGATGTGTCGCTATCGCGTTGGGGTCGAGCGTCTGCTCGGCGAGAAAGGCATAGCTCGGCATGATCGATTCCGGCACCACGTCGCGCGGGTTCATCAGGTGCGCGACATGCCACTCGTTCGAATACTTGCCGCCGACGCGCGCGAGGTCAGGCCCGGTGCGCTCGGAACCCCACTGGAACGGATGGTCGTACATGCTCTCGGCGGCGAGGCTGTAATGGCCGTAGCGCTCGACCTCGTCGCGGAACGGTCGGATCTGCTGGCTGTGGCACAGATAGCAGCCCTCGCGCACGTAGATGTCGCGACCCGCCAGCTCCAAGGGCGAGTAGGGCCGCACGCCCTTGACCCGCTCGATTGTCGTCTCGATCGTAAACAAGGGCACGATTTCGACCAGCCCGCCGATCGCCACGGTTATCAGGGTCAGGATCAGCAGCAGGAAGGCGCTGCGCTCGATCGTCGCGTGCCGGATCATCATCGCGGCGCCCTCACTCGGCCGGCTGCAAGGCCGGGCCGGCCGGCGCTGTGGCCGCCGCGTCGCCGCGCGCCGTGCGCCACAGGTTGAACACCATCAGCACGGCGCCGGCGAGGAAGCAGACGCCGCCGAGCGTGCGCGCGAAATAGAACGGGTGCAATGCCGCCACCGTCTCGACAAACGAATATTGCAGAAAGCCGAGCTGATCGTAGGCGCGCCACATCAGCCCCTGCATGATGCCGCCGACCCACATCGAGACGATGTAGATGACGATGCCGAGCGTCGCGATCCAGTAATGCCATTCGACGAGGCGCTGCGAGTAGAGCCGCTCCTTCCGCCACAACACCGGCACCAGGTAATAGATCGCGCCGAAGGTGATGAAGGCGACCCAGCCGAGCGCGCCCGAATGGACGTGTCCGATCGTCCAGTTCGTGTAATGGCTCAGCCCGTTGACCTGGCGGATCGACATGACCGGCCCCTCGAAGGTCGACATGCCGTAAAACCCCACCGCGGTGACCGAGAAGCGCAGCGCCGGGTCGGTGCGCAGCTTTTCCCAGGCGCCCGACAGCGTCATCAAGCCGTTGATCATGCCGCCCCAGGACGGCATCCACAGCATGACCGAAAACACCATGCCCAGCGTCTGCGCCCAGTCCGGCAGGGCGGTGTAAAACAGGTGGTGCGGCCCCGCCCAGATGTAGAGGAAGATCAACGCCCAGAAATGCACGATCGACAGCCGATAGGAATAGATCGGGCGGTCGGCCTGCTTCGGGATGAAATAATACATCATCCCCAGAAACCCGGCGGTCAGGAAGAAGCCGACGGCGTTGTGGCCGTACCACCACTGGGTCAGCGCATCCTGCACGCCCGAAAGCAGCGAATAGCTCTTGCTGCTATAGATCGAGACCGGGACCGCGAGGTTGTTGACGACATGCAGCATCGCGATCGTCACGATGAACGCGAGATAGAACCAGTTGGCGACGTAGATGTGCGGCTCCTGCCGCCTGACGATCGTGCCGAGATAGATCGCCAGATAGGTCACCCAGACGATCGTCAGCCAGATGTCGAGATACCACTCGGGCTCGGCGTATTCGCGGCTCTGCGTTACCCCGGTGAGGTAGCCCCACGCCGCCATGACGATGAAGAACTGGTAGCCCCAGAACACGAACCACGCCGCCGGCTCACCGCCCCACAGCCGCGCCCGGCAGGTGCGCTGCACGACGTGGAACGAGGTACCGAGCAGCGCGTTGCCACCGAAGGCAAAGATCGCCGCCGAGGTGTGCACCGGCCGCAGTCGCCCGAAGCTGATCCATTCCAGCCCGAGATTGAAGGCCGGGAAGGACAGCTCGAGCGCGAGGTAAACCCCGACCGTAAAGGCGACGATGCCCCAGAACATCGACGCGATCACAAAAGCGCGCACCACCGCCTCGTTGTAGGGCGACAATTCGCGCGGCGGTGACAGGGCGAGAGCGGTCATCGCAATCCTTCGGCTACCAACGGCTGGGTTGCGCGGAGACAAAACCATCTCCACTGTGCCGGCTCATTGATCGAAATCAAGGCGGCGCGAGGACGGCGAACGCCATCGCGCTCAGCACGACGGCGTTGAACAGGTACAGCGGGGCCACCAGACGCCGGACGAGCGCCCGCCAGCGTGCCGCAAGCCCGGCGCCGCCGAGCCCGACCAGCACAAGACTCGGCACCGTGCCGAGGCCGAATGCCGCCATCGCCGCGGCGCCGGCGAGCGGGCTCCGCGTTGCCGCGGCCGCCGCCAGCGCGCCGTAGAGAAAGCCGCAGGGCAGCAAACCGAGCACCGCGCCGAGCGCGAATCGGCCGGCCGGGGAGGGCTCGGCCAGCAACCCGCGGCAGAGCCGCGCCAAGCCGGCAGCCCAGCCGGACGCCAGCTTCCCGGTCCAGCGCCCTGCCCAGTGTCCCGGGAGATATGGCACCAGCCGCGCCACCGCCTGGGCGGCGAACAGCAGCGCCGCGCCTTCCAGCAACAGGGCGAGGGTCAGCCGCACGGGGCTCAGCGCGACGATTCCGAGGCCCAGGGTCGCCGCGACCGCGCCAAGCGCCGCGTAGGTTGCCAGGCGTCCCGCGTGGTAGGGCAGCAGGAGCCCGCCGGCGAGGCGCCGCAGGACCGGTGCGTCGGCGCGCGTCGCGGCCGCCTGGGCCAGCACGAAGGGTCCGCACATCGGTCCGCAATGGGCGAGCCCGCCGATCAGGCCGGTCAAGAACAACAGCGCCGGGATCGATCGCCCCGGCGCGCCGCACCATCCGGCAAGCGCGGCAAGCGGAAGGCCGATTCCGTCGGAATGAAAATGCATCGCCGCATCGATTACGCGAGACAGCGGGCGCCGCCCATGATCCATATCAAACGCGATGGGGCGGTTGATGACGATTGCAGCGAGACTGCATTACCGCCAATTGCTGCCTAAAATTCGACACACGGCCCTTGTCCACTCTGGCCGACGCAGTGGTTGAGCGGGCGTCGGCCCGGGTAACGGAGATGCGCGCGGCACGCGATCCGGCGCACGCAACCTGGGGATACGCCGGGCGCCCGAACCGCGAACCGGAATATCGAACCTGATCGAGTGGACACAGATGACCCAGCAGGACCGTATCAGCGATGCGCGCGTGGAACGCGGCAAGGACGCCGGTCTGCCGTATCGCACAGCGGTATCACGCCGCTCCACCGAGCGAACCCAGGACGTCGAGCGCCGTGTCGGGGCGCGGGTCAGGGAACGCCGGATCATGCTTGGCCTCACCCAGCAGCAGCTGGCTGATCTGATCGGCGTCACCTATCAGCAGGCCCATAAATACGAACGCGGGATCAATCGCGTATCGGCCGGGCGGCTGTACGAGATCGCCCGGGTCCTCAGCGTGCCGGTCGGCTATTTCTTTGACGGGGTCGAGGGGCAGGGGGCGCGCGCGATCAGCCCGCGCGAGCGGATGTGCCTCGAACTCGCTCGCAACTTTTCGCAGATCCCCAACGAGCGTCACCAGGAAGCATTGAGCCAGCTTACCCGCGTCCTGGCGACCGACTAGCCGGCTCCCCGCCCGACGTTGCGGGCCGTGTTAGAAGCGGATGCCGATGCGCCCGCCAAAGTCGTTGAGGCTTTGGTTGTAGCGGGCGAAGCCGCCATTTGAGACGTGGTCCAGGTAGGCCGAGACCTGGACCACCGGCGTCACACGGTAGCCCAACTCGAACGCCTCGCGAAACAGCACGTTTGATCCCAGGCTCTTGCGGTCGGGCTGGGTTGCCACGATCTCGCCGTCGTTGAAGCCCGGCCCGAAGAAGATGCCGAAGGTTATCCCGTCCCCCGGCCGGATCACATCGCTCGCAAGCTGCCAGGTCCAGGTCGCACCGAAATAATACTGGTTGGTGTAGCCGTCGGTGTTGAACACGCCGCCGACCGTCGGGCGCGGCTGCACCATCCACTGGAGGTACTCGGGCAGGCTGGCGGTCCACGAATCGGTGACCGGCGATTCGAAGATGATTTCGGGATTGACGTCGATGCCATTTTCTTTGCCGCCGAGGAAATGGACGTCGTGCGCGAGGATGCCGAGCTTCACTTCGCTGAAAGTCAGGTTCTGAGACATTCCGGCGACGGCTAAACGAGCAGGCGCCAGGGCCGCGGCCGTCATTGCCACACCAAGCGCCAATCTGCGGCGCCGCCGCGCCTGCGCCCGGTGACCGCGCTCCTGCTTCGCCGTCATCCCCCGCCCCACAAAACTCCCCAAATCAAGCTACTGCAGGGCGCTGCCAAACCAAAGCGTTGCGGCGGAGCAGCCCGAGCGCAACGACTGGATGTTGCAGAATTTCAACACCTCAACACTTGAACACTCGTCGGCAAGCCGGGATCACGGTTGGACCAGCCATAACGGATGTTCGGCGACGCCAATCTCGATCGGCAGGCTTCCGACGAGCTCGCCATCGGCTTGCACGAGTACGGGGGCTGCGGGAGCCGCGGCGCTGATCAGCGCATTGCGGCAGCGCAGCAGGGTGATGTCGCTGCGCCGCGGCAGGCTGCCGCGGCACAGGGCGCCGAGATAGCGCACGACGGCAAGCCGCCCGGCGCGCCGGAACAGCACGAGATCGAGCATCGGCTCGGCAAAACTCGCCTGGGGTGCGATCACGTAGGGACCGGCGTAGCAGCTTCCCTTCGCGACGATCACCGTCGCGGCATGGTGGTCGACCCCGTCGACGCGGATTAGCAGGGAGCAATGCCGATAGCGCCACAGGCATCGCAGAATCGCCCAGGCGAAGGCAAGGCGGCCGAAATAGCGCTTGAGACAAGGATCGACGGCAGCGACGGTTTCGGCGTCGAACCCACTGCTGGCCATTGTCACGAACAGCCGTCCGCCGACCCGCCCGGGCCACAGCGGCCGCGCCCTTCCGTACGCGATCAACGCCGCCAGCTTCTCCGGGGCGCGCGGCAGCCCGATTGTGTGCGCCGCGACATTGGCGGTGCCGAGCGGCAACAGGGCAATCGTCCGCGAGGTTCCGGCCAGCCCGTTGACGATGGCGTTGAGGGTGCCGTCGCCGCCGGCCGCGACGACGACCGTAAAGTCCGGCTCGGCCTCGCGCGCCAGGCGTTCGGCACCGCCGGTTGCGAGATCGGCCTGGCGCAGCACCACCGTGCAGCCGTGCTGCTCCAGCGCCGCGATTACCCGACCGAGCCGGCGTCGCGCGTGCCAAGGGCGACCGGCGGCCGGATTGAGGATGATCAGAACCCGGTCGCGCAGTTCCACTACGCTGCAGGGTAAAGCGCGTCGCTCGCCGCCGCTCGGCCGGTCTCTCCGCTCCTCCCCTGGTCCATCCGCTGGTTGGCTCCCCGGTCAATCCACTCGCGGAACCACAATTCGAGCATCAACAAGGCCCACAGGCGGGTGTGGTGATTGGCGCGGCCGGCGCAATGCTCGCCGAGCAGACGCTCGACATATTCGGGACGCATCACTCCTCGCGCGCGGGCCGCCGGCGCGAGCAGCGTATCGTAGGCAAGCTCCTTCAATTCGCGCCGTAGCCATTGGTCGATCGGGCAGCCGAAACCCATCTTGCGGCGATGCAGGATCTCGCGCGGCAGATAAGGCGCCATCGCCGCCTTGAACAGCGCCTTGGTCCGGCCGCCGGCCATGTTCACTGCGGGGGGGATGCGCGCGGCCCACTCCAGCAGCACATGGTCGAGCAGCGGCGAGCGCGCTTCCAGCCCGTGCGCCATGCTGGCGACATCGACCTTCACCAGCAGGTCGTCGGGCAGATAGGTATGGATGTCGGCCCAGTTGGCGCCGGCTACGAGGCTGTCGGCGTGCGCGAAATACGGCGCCAGCAGATCGAGCGTGGAATGCGCCAGCTGTGCCCGCATCGCCTCGCCGTAGCCCTGCGCCTTGTCCGAATCTGCGAAAAAGGCGATCCCGCCGGCATAGCGGCGCTCGGGGCGCTCGCGCGAAGCCGCGAGCATGTCGCCGATCCGACCGAGGCGGAGCGGTCGCGCCAGCGCCCGCTGCGCCAGCGCGCACAGCCGCGCCAACCCGAGCCGGCCCCATGACGGCCAGGCGTCCAGCCGGTCGAGGTGGCGCATCGCCTGGTAGCGGGGATAGCCGAGGAAAGCCTCGTCGCCGCCGTCGCCATTGAGCGCGACGGTGACGTGGCGGCGCGCCATCTGCGACACGTAATAGGTCGGGATCGCCGACGGGTCGGCGAAGGGCTCGCCGTAGTGCCACACGAGCCGCGGCAATATCGCCACCGCGTCCGGCTCGACGATGAACTCCTCGTGCTCGGTGCCGTAGCGCTCCGCGACCATGCGCGCGTAGCGGGTCTCGTCGTATTCCTTGGCCGGGAAGCCGATCGAGAAGGTCTTGACCCGGCCGGCCCCGGCCCGCGCCATCATCGCCACGACCGCGCTCGAAATCGACCCCGCCCGACAGAAACGCGCCGAGCGGCACATCGGCGACCATGCGCAGCCGCACCGCCTCTTCGAGATGGGCCACCAGTTCGCGCTGGAGCTCAACCGGGTCGGCGGTAGCGCGCGCGCTGCGCGGCTCGGGGAGCTCCCAATAGC
The DNA here is from genome assembly GCA_963746885.1 of uncultured Alphaproteobacteria bacterium. Taxonomy (GTDB): domain Bacteria; phylum Pseudomonadota; class Alphaproteobacteria; order ATCC43930; family CGMCC-115725; genus DATARH01. The sequence goes on along the minus strand of CAVVDM010000018.1, from coordinate 99,475 downwards.
GGACCAGTTCCGGAGGCTGCCAGCCGCCCTCGCTGTCGGCGGCGACGAGCAGGTAATGCGCCGGCGGCAGACGCTTGACCCCGGCAAAGGCGGTCTCGGGCGCGGGGACGTATTGCAATGTCAGGTAGTGGTCGATCGCGCTCAGGTTTGGGGTCCGCGGCAGCCCCGGCCAGGCGAGCAATGCCTTGATCTCGGAGCCGAACAGGAAGGCCTGCCCGTTGGCCAACTCCGGCGGCGCGTAATAGAGCGGTTTCTTGCCGAGGCGGTCGCGCGCCAGGATCAGCCGGCGCGTGCGGCGGTCCCACAATGCCAGCGCGAACATGCCGCGCAGCCTTCCGAACAGCGCCGGCCCCCAGGCATGCCAGCCATTGACGATGACCTCGCTGTCGGTGCGGCTGCGGAAGACATAGCCGAGCGCCGCCAACTCGGTGCGCAATGCAGCGAAATTGTAGACTTCGCCGTTGTAGGTCAGCCAGACATCGCCCGCCATGCTGGGCATCGGCTGATGGCCCGCCGGCGACAGGTCGATGATCGACAGCCTTGCATGCGCCAGCGCGCCCAGCCCGTCGGTCCACACCCCTTCGTCGTCCGGGCCGCGGTGATGTACTGTGGCGATCATCGCCCGCAGCCGCGCCTCGATTTCGCGGTGCGGCAGCGACGATTGCGGCAGGACGAACCCGGCAATGCCGCACATGCTAGCGGCGCTGGCCCGGCGTCGGCGTCACGCCTTGACCACGTGGTCGCCGGCGAGCCCGCGGCGGGCGCAGGCGTTGCGGGTATCGACAACGAGCGGGCAATGCTCGACCAGCAGCCGGTAATCGATCGGATCGTGGTCGGTGCAGATCAGCGCCGCGTCGAACCCGGCGGCGGCGGCCTCGGTCAGCGCAGTTGAGCGGCGGCCGGCAAATTGCGCGTGCTCGCGGGTCGGCGGGATCTCGGCGAGGAACGGGTCGTGAAACGACACCTCGGCGCCGCGCCGCTCGAGCAGCTCCATGATCGCGAGCGCCGGGCTCTCCCGCGTATCGTCGACATTCTTCTTGTAGGCGACGCCGATGACAAGGATGCGTGCGCCCCGGAGCGCCTTGCCGGAGCGCTCGCTGAGCGCCGCGACGGTCTTGTCGACGACCCGCTGCGGCATCGCCGTGTTGACCTCGCCCGCCAACTCGATGAACCGGGTCGCGATGTTGAACTCGCGCGCCTTCCAGGTCAGGTAGAACGGGTCGATCGGGATGCAGTGGCCGCCGAGCCCCGGGCCGGGGTAGAACGGCATGTAACCGAAAGGCTTGGTCTTGGCCGCCTCGATGACCTCCCAGACGTCGATGCCCATCGCCTCGAACACGATTTTCAGCTCGTTGACGAGCGCGATGTTGACCGAGCGAAAGATGTTCTCGGTCAATTTGACCGCCTCGGCGGCTTCGAGCGAGCTGACCGGCACGGTGCGCGCCACGATGCCGTCGTAGAGCGCGCGGGCGAGGCGCAGCGCGTCCGGCCCGTCGCCGCCGACCACCTTGGGAATGTCGCCGGTGGCGAAATCGGCGTTGCCGGGATCCTCGCGCTCGGGCGAGTAGGCGAGAAAGAAATCATGCCCCGAGCGCAGCCCGGCGCGCTCCAGGATCGGCCGCATGATTTCGCGCGTCGTGCCGGGATAGGTCGTCGATTCGAGCACGATCAGCTGGCCGCGGCGCAGATGGGGCGCCACCGCCTCGGTGGTTGAGACGATGAAGCCGAGATCGGGCTCGCGCTGCCGGGTCAGCGGGGTCGGCACGCAGATGATGATGGCGTCGACCTCGCCGAGCCGCGCGAAATCGGCGGTCGCGGCGAGCCGGCCGGTCTGCCGCGCCGCGGCGATGCTGGCGGCGCTGATATGGCGCAAATACGACCCGCCGGCGTTGAGCACTTCCACTTTGGCGTGATCGATGTCGAAGCCCAGCGCCGTAAAGCCGCGCTCGGCCGCGGTGCGCAGCAGCGGCAGCCCGACATAGCCGAGCCCGATCACGCCGATCTTGGCGGTGCGCCCGGCGAAGCGGGCGACCAGCGCGTCGACGTCAAGCGGCTCGGGCGCCGCGCGCGCGAGACGGCCGGGGGACATGTCTTTTGCGTCGTTCATCGCAGGTGATCCGCCTGGGGGTACAAAAAGCCGATGGTGCGCCGCATGCCGTGCCTCCGCCCGGCCTCTCGCCCCGCAAGGCGCCGGCTACTCCTGGCCCTGATGCGACCGTGCCAACGCCTTGACCATATCGAGGAATTGCTCGCGAACGCGCGGATCGGGGATGGCGTAGTAGGAACGGATCAGCTCGATGGCTTCCGGCCGCTGCATGCGCTCGCGGGCCTCCAGTTCCTCAGGGCTCGCCGTGCTGGCCGCCTCCAGATCGCTGAAGAAATACGAGATCGACACGCCGAGGACGTCGGCGATCTGCGACAGCCGCGACGCGCTGACGCGGTTGGCGCCGCCCTCGTATTTCTGCACCTGCTGAAAGGTCAGCCCGAGTGCCTTGGCGAGCGTCTCCTGGTTCATGCCGATCAACAGGCGCCGCACCCGGATGCGGGAGCCGACCTGCACGTCGATCGGGTCCGGGATGCCGGTGCCGCGGCCGTATCGCGCGGCGACGGCTGGTTCAGCTGATTTGGTCACGGCTCTGCTCGTGTCGGTTGAGCGTGGCATCATCGGCCGGGCGTCGACGGCATGCAACAGCGTCGGTGGACGCAGCCGCCGCTATTCGGCGCCTGCCGCTGCCGCGACGGCGGGCTCCCGCTGCAATTCGGCCAGGTCATCCTCGTCGAGCGTTTCGTGCTGCAGCAGCAGGCGCGCGCCCGCCTCGAGCGTGCTGCGCCGCGCCCGCAGCAGATTGACGGTGCGGTGGAACGCTTCGTCGACCAGCGTTTTGACCGCGGCGTCGATCTCGCGGGCGGTTTCCTCGCTGTAGCTGCGTTCCAGATAGAGCATCTGCTGCGGCTCGGTGCCGAGAAAGCTGTGCGGGCTCTTCTCGTAAACGACCTGGCCAAGTTCCTGCGTCATGCCATAGCGCGTGACCATGCTGCGCGCGATGTCGGTGACCTTGGCGAGGTCGTCGGAGGCGCCGGTCGACAATTCGCCGTAGACGATGGTCTCGGCTGCCCGGCCGCCGAGCAGCACCGCCATCTTGTTGTCGAGCTCCTGGCGGGTCATCAGGTAGCGGTCTTCGGTCGGCCGCTGGATCGTGTAGCCGAGCGAGCCGATGCCGCGCGGGATGATCGAGACCTTGTGCACCTTGTCGCTGCCCGGCAGCGACAAGGCGACGAGCGCGTGGCCCATCTCGTGATGCGCGACGACCGCGCGCTCATGCGGGTTGAGGAGCCGGTTTCTCTTTTCGAGGCCGGCGACGATGCGCTCCATCGCCGCGGTGAAATCATCCAGCGTCACCGCATCGGCGCCGCGCCGTGTCGCCAGCAGCGCGGCTTCGTTGACCAGATTGGCGAGATCGGCGCCGGTAAAGCCCGGGGTCAGCGACGCCACGACTTCGAGATCGACGCCTGGAGCCATGCGGACCTTGCGGCTGTGAACCTCCAGAATCTGCACTCGGCCGACCTTGTCGGGCCGGTCGACCAGCACCTGCCGGTCGAAGCGCCCGGCCCGCAGCAATGCCGGATCGAGGATCTCGGGCCGGTTGGTCGCCGCCAACAGTATCATGCCAACGCGCGTGTCGAAGCCGTCGAGTTCGGACAGCAGCTGGTTCAGCGTCTGCTCCTTCTCGTCATGCCCGCCGCCGCCGGGATAGGCGCCACGGGCGCGGCCGAGCGCATCCAATTCGTCGATGAAAATGATGCACGGCGCCTTCTGGCGGGCCTGCTCGAACAGGTCGCGCACCCGCGCCGCGCCAACCCCGACGAACATCTCGACGAATTCCGAGCCGTTGATCGAGAAAAACGGCACGTTGGCCTCGCCCGCCACGGCGCGCGCCAGCAGCGTTTTGCCGGTGCCCGGCGGCCCGACCAGCAGCACCCCCTTCGGCACCCGCCCGCCGAGCCGGCCGTAGCTCGTCGGGTCCTTCAGAAAGGCGACGATTTCCTGCAATTCGGCTTTTGCCTCGTCGACTCCGGCAACATCGGCGAAGGTCGTCTTCGTGTCGGTCTCGACAAAGACCTTGGCCTTGCTCTTTCCGACCGACATCAGCCCGCCAAATCCCTGATTGCTGGCGAAGCGGCGGTACATGAACATCCACACGCCGGCGAACAGCGCGATCGGGATGATCCACGACAGCAGATCGCGCAGGAACGTGCTCTCGATCGCGCCGGCAAACTTAACATTGTATTTGGTTAGTTCCTGCGCCATCTCGGGATCGACGCGGGTGGTAATGAAATCGGTGAACCCGTGCGCGTCGGGCTTGGTAAATTTGCCGTGGATATAGTTGCCGCTGACCCGCACTTCGGCGATCGTGCCGGCCTTGAGGTCGCTCTGGAATTCGCTGTAGGGGATGGTCTGGACCTGGGTGTAGGAGGCAAACATCGCCTGGATCACCATGATCGCGACCATCGCCGCAATCCAATACCCGGCGTGATATTGCGTCTCTTTTTTCATCGGCATCGGATGCCCCGCGGCGATCGCACCCGTCCACAGCGCAGAGCGGTCTCGCGCGGTGCACGGCTAACCGCTTAAGTGGTAGGGAATCGGCCGCCGATCAACAACGATCGCCGTGGTCAGACGTGAGCGCGCCGCGCCAAGCCCCCCGGTCCGGCGAATGCCGCTTACGCCGCGATGCCCGCCATGGCAACATACGCCGAACAGAGCGCTCACCGACACGGAGATCCCGATGCCAACCGAAAGCAAGCATCCCGCAACGATCGTGCTGCACGCCGGCTATCGCAGCGATCCGACGACCACCGCTGTCGCCGTGCCGATCTACCAGACGACGAGCTATCAGTTCCGCGACAGCGAGCAAGCCGCCAACCTGTTCGCGCTGAAGGAACTCGGCAACATCTATACCCGCATCATGAACCCGACCAGCGCGGTGCTCGAGGAGCGGGTCGCCGCGCTCGAAGGCGGGGTCGCGGCGCTGGCAGTGGGGTCGGGGCAGGCGGCCTCGATGTTCTGCGTCAACAACATCACCCAGGCCGGCGACAATTTCGTCAGCTCGACCAACCTCTACGGCGGCACCTGGAACCTGTTCCTCAACACGATGATGAAGACGATGGGGATCGAGGTCCGCTTCGTCGATCCCAGCGACCCGGAGAATTTCCGCCGCGCCACCGACGCCAAGACGCGCTGCTATTACGCCGAGACATTGCCCAACCCGAAGCTCGAAGTGTTTCCGATCGCCGAGGTCGCGAAGATCGGCCGCGAGATGGGCGTGCCGCTGATCATGGACAACACCGCCGCGCCGGTGCTGTGCCGGCCGCTCGATCACGGCGCCGCGGTCGTCATGCACTCGACGACAAAATACATCGGCGGCCACGGCACCTCGATCGGCGGCATCGTCGTCGATGGCGGCAATTTCGATTGGGAGGCGCATGCCGACCGCTTCCCGCTGTTGAACCAGCCCGACCCGAGCTATCACGGCGCGGTATGGACGCAGGCGGTAAAGCCGCTGGGGCCGATCGCCTACATCATCAAGATGCGGGTGACCCTGCTGCGCGACCTCGGCGCCGCGGCCAGCCCGTTCAATTCGTTCCTGCACATCCAGGGGCTCGAGACCCTGCCATTGCGGATGCGGGAGCATTGCGCCAATGCGGCGGCGGTCGCGCAGTACCTCAAGGGCCATCCCAAGGTCAGCAAGGTGATCCATCCGAGCCTGATGGAGGGCGAGGCGCGGCGCCGCGCCGACGCTCACCTCAAAGGCGGCTATGGCGGGCTGCTGGGCTTCGAACTGAAGGGCGGGCATGACGCCGGGCGGCGCTTTATCGACGCGCTGCAGATGTTCTACCACGTCGCCAATATCGGCGACTCGCGTAGCCTCGCGATCCATCCGGCGTCGACGACGCACTCGCAGCTCACCCCCGAGGAGCAGCTGCAAACGGGCGTCACCGCCGGCTACGTCCGGCTGTCGATCGGCATCGAGCACAAGGACGACATCCTCGCCGATTTGAAGCAGGCGCTCGACAAGGCGTGATCCCGGGTCGCTGCGGGGGGCCGCCGGGGTGAGCGGCCGGCGCGGCGCGGGCGAGGCGCAGCTCTCGCTCGCGTGGCCGATCGATCTCGGGCTGACGGTGGCGAGCCACGGCTGGGCCCAGCTTGCGCCGTGGCATTGGGAGCCCGAGGGCGGGCGCCTGGCCCATGCCGAGCGCATCGGCAATCGGGTCGGGACAATCGCGCTGACGCAACGCGGCCCGTTGCGCCTGACCGTCGCGTGGGACGGCTTTGCGGCGGCGGACGCGCCGGAGATCCTGCGCCGGGTGCGGCGGTGGGTGTCGGCCGAATGGGACCCGGCGCCGGCGATCGCGGCGCTGCGGCCGGAATTGCCGGAGGAGGCGGCGCTGATCGCGCGCGGCGGCGGGCGCATCCTGCGCTGCTCGTCGTTCTACGAGGATTTCGTCAAGACGGTGCTGACGATCAACACCAGCTGGTCATCGACGCTGCGGATGACGGCGGCGCTGGTCGCCGAGCCGGGCGGCGGCGCCTTTCCCGGCCCCGGCGCGGTGCTCGACTATGGCGAGGCGGGGCTGCGCGAGCGCGCCAGGATCGGCTTCCGCGCCGCGACCCTGATCGCCGCCACAAGGCGCATGCTCGACGACGGCGCGCTCGACCCGGGCGGCGACGGCATGGCCGAGCGGCTCGACCACGATTATCTGACGAGCCTCAAGGGCATCGGCCCCTATGCGGCGGCGCATTGCCGGATGCTGTTGCACGATTTCAGCCGCATCCCGGTCGATACGGTGGTGGTGGCCTATCTGCGCGAGCGGCACGGCTGCGATCCGGCGGCGTTTGTCGCGCGCCGCGCCGAGTGCGGCGACTATCTTGCGCTCGGCTATCGGCTGTCGCGGCTGCGGCATAAGCTGGCAGAGGCCGCACCGCCGTAACCCGTTCAGCGCTGGGCTTGGCGCAACATTTCGATGCCCCCGTCGAATATCTGCTGATCCGGGAGCTGCGCCGGAACCGGCCTTAAAATGCGACTGCAGCCCGGGAGTGCAGCCGGGGCAAGTGCGCGCGGCAAGTGCGCGCGGCAAGTGGCGCGGCAAGTGGCGCGGCAAGTCGTGCGGCAAGTGGCGCGGCAAGTGGTGCGGCAAGTGGCGCGGCAAGTGGCGCGGCAAGTGGTGCGGCAAGTGGTGCGGCAAGTAGCGCGGTAAGTAGCGCGGGGCAAGTAGATCGGCGGGAGAATGCGGAACGCCCCTTTCTGCTTTTGAAAATTTCGCTATATTAGAGACTGCTTCATTTCGAAGACGGTCTCCATGGACTTCCTCAAAACGGTTTCGCTCCTTGTCGGCATCCTGTGTGTGACCGCGCTCGGGCTATTCGGAAACGGCCACCTCGGATCGTCAGCGCTGAGTCTCCTGTGGGTGCTCCTCCTACGCCCGCGGCTGTGAGCCCTTGCGCTGTGGTTGAACGCAACCTAAACGCCGACTGCCTCGTGCGGGGCGAGGTGAAATGTCCGAGCTTCCGCTCCTAGCAAGCCGTAGGATGGGTTGAGCGGAGCGATACCCATCGCTTTATGCGCGCGATGATGGGTTTCGCTGGCGCTCAACCCATCCTACGCTGCGGTTGCAGCACAGGGAGGGGGGATGACCCCGTTCGCGACGATCCTCGAGGCGGCGCGCACGCGCCACGGCGCGGCGGCGCTCGAGGCGCGACTGCCGCAACCCAAGACGGCAGCCGAGCTGAAGGCGACCCCGGATGACCGCTACCTGTCGCAGATGTCGCGGCGCATCTTCCGCGCCGGATTGAAGCACAGCCTCGTTGATGCCAAGTTTCCGGCGTTCGAGGAGGTGTTCCACGGCTTCGATCCGCGCCGGGTGCGCGCGATGTCGGACGAGGCGCTGGAAGCGTTGCTCGGCGACGCGCGGCTGATCCGCCACTGGGGCAAGCTCAAATCGGTGCGCGACAACGCCGCCGCGATGCTCGAGGTGGCCGCCGGGCATGGCAGCTTCGGCGCCTGGCTGGCGGCCTGGCCGGGCGCCGATATTGTCGGGCTGTGGGAGGCGCTGGCCAAGCAGTTCAGCCAGATGGGCGGCAATTCCGGCCCGATGTTCCTGCGCATGGTCGGCAAGGACACCTTCATCCCGACGCCATCGGTCGTCGCCGCGCTGAAGCAGTGCGGCGTCGTCGCGGCGCCGCCGAAAAACCGCCAGGACCGCGCCCGCGTGCAGGCCGCCTTCAACGCCTGGGCGGCCGAGAGCGGCCGGCCCTTGTGTCAGCTCAGCCTGATCCTCGCCGCCTCGGTCGAGGATTGAGCGGCGCGTCAGTAGGTCGAGATCTCGATCGAGTTCATGTCCGGATCGTCGAAATAGACCGACTGGATCGGGCCGATCGCGCCGGCGCGCGGGCCCTGCATGCGGATCGGCACGCCGCAGCGTTCGAGTTCCGCGGTGACCTCGGCAATCGGCGTCTCGGTGACGAAGCAGATATGCGCCGGCATGCGCTTGTCGCCGCTCATCGCCGCCTTGCTGCCGGCCTGGTCGAGATGGATTTTCTGCTGGCCGAACAGCAGGGCGGCGCGGCCCTCGCCGACCATATCGGTCCGCATCCCGAGCACCCGCCGGTAGAATTCGATGCTGCGGTCGATGTTGGCGACGGTGATGTTGAGATGGTCGATGCGCTCGATCTTCATGGATGTGCCCTCCCGATAAAACCGTTGCGGCCAGCTTGCCACGCGCGGCGCCGCCCGGCCAGCGCCACGAATTCAGCCGATGGCGACGCGCCGCCGGGCCAGTTCCGCTTCGTTGAGGCGCAGCCCCAGCCCCGGCTCCGCCGGCACCTGAAACAGGCCGTCCCGCGGCACTGGCGGGTTCTCGAACACCGCGTGGGTGCGCGCCGAGGGGTCGTTCCACTCGCACGGCTTGGTCATGTGCAACTGGCTGGCGGCGAGGTGCAGGCTTGCCATGTGGCCGATCGTCGGCTGCGTCTGGTGCGGCACCAGTTCCACCCCGTGGGCGTGCGCCAGCGCGGCGCAGCGCTGCAGCCCGGTGATGCCGCCCATCTTGACGATGTCGGGCTGCACCATGCGCACCCCGGCGTTGATCAGGTCGGCGATCCCGGACAGCGTATAGGTCTGCTCGCCGGCCGAGACGGTGATGTCGAGGCGGCGCGCGACCTCGCCCATCGCCGCGACGTGGTAGTGCTGCACCGGCTCCTCGAACCACCAGTAGCCGAGTTCTTCGAGCACCCGCCCGACCCGGATCGCGCCGCCGGTCGAGTAGCCGTTATTGGCGTCGAAGGCGAGCGGGAAGCCGTCGCCGACCAGCTTGCGCACCGCCCGCGCCTTGGCGATGTCGCCCGGGATGTCGGCGTCGAGCCGGGTGCGGTCGTTGTCGAAGCGGATCTTGACCGCCGCCGGCTGGTCCGTCAGCCGCGCCTCGACGACCCGCAACACGTCGTCGAGCTTGCGCTCGCCATTGCCGCCGATCGAGGCATAGAAGGGCAGGGCAGTGCGCCAAGCGCCGCCGAGCAGCCGGTAAATCGGCTGGCCGAGCGCCTTGCCCTTGAGGTCCCACAAGGCGATGTCGATTGCGGCGAGCGCGCCGGTCAATGCCCCTTCCGGCCCGAGCTTGACGAAGCGGTGCAGCAGGCGGTCCTGCAACACCGCATGGTCGAGCGGGTCGGCGCCGATCAGGGCCGGGCCGAGATCGTGCGCGATGATGCCGAGCGAGGCCAGCCCGCCCTGCATCGGCGAGGCTTCGCCGATGCCGAAGATGCCGTCATCGGTGTGGACGCGGACCCAGGCGCTGCGGGCTGCCGGCTTGTCGTCGGGCGCCCAGGCGACCTGAAACACCTCGATGTCGCGGATCTTCACGGGAGCCTCAATAGTTCGAGATCTCGACGAGGTTCTCGTCGGGGTCGCGGATATAGACCGACTGGATCGTGCCGACAGCGCCGGCGCGCGGCCCTGGCCCGGCGACGATCGGCACGCCGCATTGCGCCAGATGCGTCACGACCTCGGCGAGCGGCACCTCGGTGATGAAGCACAGATCGCCCGAGCCGGGGGTCGGCTTGTCGGCGACCAGCCCCGGAATCCTGTCGGCGGGATGCAGGTTGATCTTCTGCTGACCGAAGCGCAGCGCCGTCCGCCCCTCGCCAAAGGTGACGACCTCCATGCCGAGAACCTTCGTATAGAAGGCGCCGGTGCGGTCGATGTCGGCGACGGTTAGGACGAGATGGTCGAGACGGGCGATGTTCATGAGCGGCCTCGCTGGCGACAGGGCGCCCGAGCTTGCCATGGGCGCGGGCGCACCGCCAAGCCGTGTGCGCCCAGCGGCCCGTTTACTGCACCAAACTGAGGATGTATTGCGCGCCGCCGCCGATCAGGGTCAACACCCCGAGCATGATCAACGCCATAAACAGTATCGTGCGCACCCCGCCCGGCAGCGGCAGCAACAAGCCTCCGATCAGCACCGCAAATACCGAGATCAGGAACTGGGCTAGGGTCATGCGCGTAACAAGCGAAACCAGGATGCGAGACGGGCGCGGATTGATAGACGATCCGTAAGCGGAGAGGCCTGACCCACGGTTGCTATGCCGCCAATTTAATCCGCCGCAACGATCCCGTCACGCGATAAGAAATCGGGAGTTTTGACGGCGGGCGACGGCTGCAGCAACAGCGCGATCAGGCCGCTCCAGCCGGTCTGGTGTGCCGCGCCGAGACCGCGACCGTTGTCGCCGTGAAAGTATTCGTAGAACAGCAGGTGGTCGCGAAAGGCCGGATGCTTGAACTGCTCATCGCTGCCAAACACCGCCCGGGCGCCGTGCGCGTCCGGCAAGAAGATGCGGCGCAGCCGGTCGGTGAGGTGATCGGCGACCTCGGCAAGGCTCAGCAGGTGGCCCGAGCCCACCGGACATTCGACGCGAAATTCGTCGCCATAGTAGCCGTGGAACCGGCGCAGCGACTCGATGATCAGGTAGTTCATCGGCAGCCAGATCGGGCCGCGCCAATTCGAGTTGCCGCCGAACATCCGCGAATCCGATTCACCGGGAACATAGCGGATGCTGAACCGGCTGCCGCCGGAATCAAACTCGTAGGGAGCGCGCTCGTGGATCTTGGACAGCGAGCGGATCCCGTAATCGGACAGAAATTCGCTCTCGTCGAGCATGCGGCGCAGCAGGCACTTCATGCGGTGGCCGCGCAGCAATGACAGCAGATGCTGTTCCTCCTGGCTCTCGTCGAGCCAGCGCGACACCAGCCGCGCCAGCTCCGGACGGTGCTCGAACACCCAGTGCAATCGCTTTGCGAACTCCGGCAGGTGCGCCAGAAGCTGGCCCTGAAGCACCTCGACCGCGAACAGCGGAATCAGCCCAACGATCGAGCGCACCCGCAGCGGCAGCGATTCGCCACCCGGCATCTGCAGCACGTCGTAGTAGAATTCGTCGGCCTCGTCCCACAGGCCCAGATGCTCGTCGCCGAGCCGGGTCATCGCCTCGGCGATCAGCAGGAAATGCTCGAAAAATTTGGTAGCGATGTCCTCATATACCTGATCGCCGGGCGCCAGCTCCAGCGCGATCCGCAGCAGGTTGAGCGTGTACATCGCCATCCAGGCGGTGGCGTCCGATTGGTTGATGTAGCCGCCGGTCGGCAGCGGCTGGCTGCGGTCGAACAGGCCGATATTGTCGAGGCCGAGGAAGCCGCCCTGAAAGATGTTGCGGCCCTCGGCATCCTTGCGGTTGACCCACCAGGTGAAGTTCAGCATCAGCTTGTGGAATACGCGCTCGAGAAAGTCTCGGTCGCCCGCGCCGCCGCTCGCATCCCGGTCGATCTCGTAGACCCGCCACGCGGCCCAGGCATGCACCGGCGGGTTGACGTCGCTGAATTCCCATTCGAAGGCGGGCAGCTGCGCGTTGGGGTGCATGTACCATTCGCGCGTTAACAGGATCAGCTGGTCCTTGGCGAAGTCGGGGTCGACATGCGCCAGCACCACGCAGTGAAAGGCGAGGTCCCACGACGCATACCACGGGTATTCCCACTTGTCGGGCATCGAGATGATGTCGGAGTTGAACAGGTGGCGCCAATCGGCGTTGCGGCCGTTGAGGCGCGAGGCGGGTGGGACCGGCTGCTGCGGGTCGCCGCGCAGCCATTGGCGAACGTCGAAGTAATAGTATTGCTTCGACCACAGCATGCCGCCGAATGCCTGCCGCTGCACCCGCCGCGCCTCGGCATCCTCGATGCCCGATTGCAGCGCATCGTAGAATTCGTCGGCCTCGGCGCGGCGCTGGTCGATGATCGCGGCGAAATCGCCAAAGTCGCCGCCGTCGGCGCCGAGCCGCAGGCGCACGCGGACCTGTCCGCCAGATGGCACGACGAATCGGTAATGCGCTGCCGCCTTGGTGCCGCGGCGATCGGGGTTGACCGCCGCGCGGTCACCGGCGACGACAAAATCGTTGATTGCGTCCTTGGGAAACCCGGCGCGGTCGGCGCCGTAGAGCCGGTGGAAATTGGTCTCGTTGTCGCAGAACAACAGTTCGGGGGCGCCATCGCAGACGAGGCGCATCGGCGTCAGGCTCGGGTGCTCGACCGCGACCGCCCGATCGCTCTCCGCCGCCATGTGCGGCTTGGCCACGCCGGCGGCCCACGACCAGGTGTTGCGCGCCCATAGCTGCGGCAGCAGATGCAGCGGCGCCGCGGCGGGGCCGCGGTTGTGCGCGGTCACCTGCATCAGGATGTCGTCGATGCCGGCCTTGGCGTACTCGATCTCGACGTCGAAATAGCGCCCGTCGTCGAAGATCCCGGTGTCGACCAGCTCGAATTCCGGGTCGTTCACCGTGCGGCGCCGGTTTTCCTCGGAGAGTTCCGTATAAGGAAACGCCGCCTGCGGATATTTGTAGAGCATGCGCAGGTAGGAATGGGTTGGGGTGCTGTCGAGATAGTAATAGAGCTCCTTGACATCTTCGCCGTGGTTGCCCTCTTCATTGGTCAGCCCGAACAGCCGCTCTTTGAGGATCGGGTCGCGCTCGTTCCACAGTGCGAGGCCGAGGCACAGGAACAGGTGCTCTTCGCCGAAGCCGCCGATGCCGTCCTCGCCCCAGCGATAGGCGCGGCTGCGCGCGTGCTCGTGCGGAAAATGCGTCCAGGCGTTGCCCTCGGCGCTGTAATCCTCGCGCACGGTGCCCCATTGCCGGTCACTGACATAAGGCCCCCAGCGCCGCCACGGGGCGCCCAACCGCGCCTCTGCCAGCCGCCCGCCTTCGGCCGTCTGCGCGACCGTCCAGGCGGCGCCTTCCCCGCGACTTGCCCTCATCGCCCCCCCGAGTTTGTTTGTCTAGCCGCCGAGCGCTGCCAGGCGCTCGGCCGCTTCCGGCTCTTCGTCGATCTGTAGTGCGTCGTTGAACTTGTTGAAAAAGCCGCACAGCGTGATGCGCAACGTCAGTTCGACGATCTGCGCCTCGTTGAATTGCGTGCGCAGCCGGGAGAACAACGCGTCCGGGATCCGGTTCGGCTGCTCCCACGCAGCGATTGCGTATTCGACGACGAGCCTGTCGGCCGCGTCGAGTTCGGGATGATCACGATAATCGAGGAGGCGCTCGGCGCCTACCGCCGATATCCCCTCCACTGCGAGAAACGGCGTGTGATGCGCCACGCAGTAATGGCATGCGTTGAGCTGCGACACGGTGACGATCGCGAGTTCGAGGGCCCGCTTCGGCAATGTCCGGGCGGCGCGCAATTCCATCAACAGCGGCATCAGGTGGCGCAGCGCCGCCGGGACATGCGCGAACACCGCGACCTGATTGGCGAACGGGCCGTAAGTTCCGGCGAACTCGCGATAGATCGCGGCGAGGTCGGCGGGCAATTCCTGCGGCTCGATGCTGCGCACCCGGGCCATTACCCTATCCCTCGCTGTCTCTCTGGGGGAAAAGCTGCTGCGCCTCGGCATGGCTCATCGCCGGGTTGACGGCGTCGAACCGACGCGTCGCGTGCATCTGCTCGAGCACTTGGCGGATGACGCCCAGCGCGATCAGCGGCAGCGCGGTCGCGGTGCTGGCGCGCCTGACGCCGAGCGCTTCGAGTTCGGCGACGCTCGGCAGGCCAGCCCGCACATTGATGTTGACCGGCGCCGCGACTGCCTTGACCAGATGCCCGATCGTCGCGGGGTCGCGCAAGGCGATCGGATAGAAGCAATCGGCCCCGGCGGCAAGATAGGCCCGGCCGCGCTCGATCGCCTCGTCGACGCGGCGTGCCTCGTCGCCGATATTCTTGATGAACAGGTCGGTGCGGGCATTGATCACGATCGGCACGCCGGCGGCGTTGGCCGCCTCGCGCGCCGCGCGAATGCGCGCAGCGGCGTCCTCGATGCTGCGGATCGGTGCCCCGCCTGTCGCGAAGTTTCCGGCGCGCAGCCCGTCTTCGAGGTTCACCCCGACCGCACCGGCGCCGATGATGTCGCCGATCGCCCGGCCGACTTCATCGGGCGTGTCGCTGTAGCCGCTTTCGATATCGGCGGTCACCGGGACGCCGACCGCTCGGGCGATGCGCGCCGTCGCGGCGACAACCTCGTCCCACGGCGCCGCCTCGCCATCGGCATAGCCAAGCGCCCAGGCGACCCCGCCGCTGGTCGTCGCGATTGCCGGGAAGCCGGTCTCGACGACGATCCGGGCGCTGACCGCATCCCACGCATTGGGCAACAGCAACAGGCGCGGGCCGCTGTGCATCGCGCGAAACAGCTCGGCCTTGACCGCCCGTTCACCCAGCATCATCAATGTCCCCCCGCATCATCAATTCCGTCATCCCGCCTTGGCGCCGGCAACCCTCGGGTGCAAATCCCGTATCGTCAAGCCTGGACCGCTTCCGGCAATGCCGCTATCGCTGAGGCCGGATCGATCGCATCGGAAGTACGGCGGATCGTGATCGCGCTCTCCAGGCTCGTGGCGCTTTTCGGCGTATGCCTTGCGGCACTCCCCGCCGTGCCTGGATGGGCCGGTGAGGCGCGAATTGACCGCCTGATCGGGGAGCTGGCCGCCGTTGAGGCGAAGGACGGCAACGCCAGCCCCGACTTGCTGCCGGCCATCGCGCGGCTTGCCGAGGCGCGGCGCCGCGACGGCGCGCTCGACGCTGCCGCCGCGCTGCGGCGACGCGCCCTCACGATCGCGCTTGCCGCGTTCGGCTGCGATTCCCCGCAGGCCGCCAAAGCGATGGCGGCGCTCGCGCTGCTCGACATCGATCGGCGCCGCTATCTCGATGCCGAGCCGCTGTTGATCATCGCCGACCGCGTGCTGAGCCGGCGCGCCGACGACAACGATGCGAGCCGGGGCCCGATCTTCGCTGGGCTCGCGCGCATTGCGCAGGGCCGCGGCGACACCCGGTCCGCCGAAGCCTGGGCGACGCGTGCCGTCGCGCTCGCCCGGCGCGATCCGGAAAGCTCCTCCACCGAGCCGCTGCGTGCGCTTGGCGCGGCGCTGACCGCCGAGAAGCGCTTCGATACGGCCGAGCGGGTGCTGCGTGCGGCGCTGGCGCAGGATCGAAGCCGGAGCGGCGGCGCAGGCGCGCTCGCCACCGCGCGCAGCCTGTCGCAGCTCGCAAACCTCTATCTGCGTTGGGATCGGGCATCCGAAGCGCTGCCGCTGATCGAGCAGGCGACGGCGATCGATCAGGCGCAGCTCGGGCCGACCCATCCGCTTATTGCCGACGATCTCCACGATCTGGGCCTCGTTTACGCGGCGCTGAAGCGGAACGACATGGCGCGCCGTGCCTTCGAGGACGCCATCGGCGTGCTGGAACGCGGCTGCGGCCGCGATACGCCGCGAGTCGCCTATGCCGAACTCGAACTCAGCCGGCTGTACCGGCTGCGGGGGGACAAGGCGGCGGCGGAGGCCGCCTTCCGGGACGCGCGGCGCATCCTCAACAAGGCCGAAGCCGAGGAGCAGCGGCGCGAACGCGACGCGTGACCTCAATAGAGCCTGGTGCGGTAACCCTCCTCAGTATAGCGCACCAACTCGGCGACCGGCCGGCCGTCACCGATCTGTTCGGCGATGATTTGGCCGAGCGAGGGGAAATCCGACTGGGCGATGCGCTTGTCCGGGTTCCACAGATCGGAGCGGATCAAGGCCTTGCCGCAGTGGAAATAGACCTCGTCGGCGGTGACGAGGATGCCGCTGCGCGGCACCTTGCCGTTGACCGCGCACGGATCGAGCAGCGTGGGGTCGGTGGTGATGCGGGCGCGGCCGTTGACCCGCAGCGTCTCACGCAGGCCGGGCACGAAGAAAATCAGCCCGACCCCCGGGCATTCCAACAGGTTGCCGATCGTGTCGACCCGGTTGTTGCCGAGCCGGTCGGGGATCAGCAAGGTCTCGTCGTCGAGCACCCGGACAAAGCCGGGCAGGTCGCCCTTGGGCGAAGCATCGCAGCGTCCCGACGGGTCGGAAGACGCGATGACCAGAAACGGCGACAGCGCGATGAAGGCGCGCGAATGCTTTTCCAGCCGCGGCAGCTGCTTCTTGACCGCGCGCTCGCCCGGCTCGCCGTACAGCTCGCGGATTTCGGCGATGTCCTCGATGATGTCCACTCTCGCCTCCCGTCGCAGACCGCGCCTACTATGCATCAGCACAGCAGGGACCTCCAGGCGGAGAAGGCGCGATGGCTGTAGTCGTTGCCCGTGAGGAACGGAAGGAAGGCGGGCACCTCGTGCGCGTCACGATCGACAACGCGCGCAAGCTCAATACGCTCAACCGCGCCCTGATGGTCGAGATCGTCGAGACCATCGAACGGCTCGAGGCCGATGCGGCGTTGCGGCTGGTGATCCTCGAGCGGCGCCGGCGAGCGCGCCTTTGTCGGCGGCGCCGACATCACTGAGTTGGCCGCGCTCGACCGCGACAGCGCCCGCGATTTCATCACGCTGGTGCACCGCTGCTGCGACGGTTTCCGCCGGCTCGCGGTGCCGGTCATCGCGCGGATCGACGGCTACGCGCTTGGCGCCGGGCTCGAGTTGGCCGCCGCCTGCGACCTGCGGGTCGCCAGCGAACGTGCCCAGTTCGGCATGCCCGAGGTCAGGATCGGCATCCCCTCGGTGGTCGAGGCGGCGTTGCTGCCGCAGCTGATCGGGCATGGCCGCGCCCGTCGCCTGCTGTTGACCGGCGAGACGATCGGCGCCGCGGAGGCGCTGGCCTGGGGGCTGGTCGATGCGGTGGCGCCGCCCGCGGCGCTCGATGCCGAGGTCGAGCGCTTTGCCGCCGCGATCCTCGCCGGCGGCCTGCGCGCCCTGCGCATCCAGAAGGCGTTGATCGGCGACTGGCAGGATCTGTCGACCAGCGCCGCGATCGCACGCGGCATCGATGCTTTTGCCGAAGCCTACGACACCGACGAGCCGCGCCGGATGGCCGAAGCGCGGCTGGCGGCGATGCGGGCTGCGCGCGGAAAGCCGGGCTGATGCCGCCGAAGGGCAAACCCTCGCTCCCCGGCCTTGCCGACATGGCCGGGGCGCCGCCGCACTACACTGGCCATCGCGGCCGGCTGCGCCAGCGCCTGCTCGATGCCGGGGCTGAGAGCCTGCCCGATTACGAACTGCTGGAAGTGCTGCTGTTCGCCAACGACCCGCGCAAGGACGTAAAGCCGCTCGCCAAGGCGCTGATCGACCGCTTCGGCGGCTTCCCCGAGGTATTGAGCGCCGATCCCGATGCGCTGCGCGCGGTCGGGCTGCGCGAGCCTGCCGTCGCGCTGATCAAATCGGTGCGCGAGGCGGCATTGCGACTGGCGCGGTCCGAGTTGCGCGAGCGCGAGGTGATCGGCTCGTGGGACCGCCTGATCGCCTACTGCACGGCCCACATCGCCTACGGCCAGGTCGAGGAATTCCATCTCTTGTTCCTCGACCGCAAGAACGCGCTGATCGCGCATGAGCGGCAGGGGCGCGGCACGGTCGATCACACGCCGGTCTACACCCGCGAGGTGGTCAAGCGGGCGCTGGAACTCGGCGCCTCGGCGATCATCATGGTGCACAACCACCCCTCGGGCGACCCGACCCCGTCCAAGGCCGACATCGCGGTGACCCGCGACATCGTCAAGGCGGCCGCCCCGCTCGGGGTCACCGTGCATGACCACCTGATCATCGGCCGCGGCCGCCATACCAGCCTGCGCGACATGGGCGTGCTGAGCTGACGCGCGGCCTGCCGAGCGCGGCGCTTGATTCTCCGGCGAAGGCAGCCTAGAAACCGACGCGCGCGGTCCCGACGGGCCGCGATACGTTTTTGTGTCCGTTGTTTTGTGAGGTGCCGCGATGGCCCGCAGATGTCCCGTGAGCGGCAAAGGCGTTCTGGTCGGCCACAATGTGAGCCACTCCAATATCAAGACGAAGCGCCGCTTTCTGCCGAACATCCAGACGGTGTCGCTGTTGTCGGAGAGCTTGGGGTCGGTGCGGCTGCACATCTCGACGGCGGCGATCCGCACGATCGAGTTCAAGGGCGGCATCGACGCGTTCCTGCGCGCCACCCCGGACGCCAAACTGTCGCCCGAGATCCGCCGGCTGAAGCGGCGGATGCTGCACGCCGCCGCTGCCCGCCAGGCGGGCTAGCGCACGCTGCTTCGTTGCGCGCCGGCCGCTGGCGGGGTGGCGTAACGCGGACTATTCCGCCGCCAGCCGCCCGAGCGCGCGCTCGACGCGGGGTTTGACCTCGCCGATCATCAGCTCCATCGAGCGCATCGCCGCCTTGTGCGGCGTGGCGCCGACCTTGAACGAAAAGCACACATGCTCGGGGTGGGTGGCTGCGATCTCGGCGACGAGCTTCTCGGCCACCGTGTCGACATCGCCGATCAGCAGGTCGTCGCGGATCGTTTCAAGCGGTGGCTCGTCCGGGAACGGCCGGTCGACCAGCTGGGTGCCCTGCATGACCTCCTCGCGCCGCCTGAGGCTCGAGGCGAGGCGGGTCTGGTAGCGCGCGTTCTCGGCAAAGCGCAGCCCGTCCTCCTTGCTGTCAGTAACGTGGGCAAAGCGGTTGACCGTGATGTGTGCGCCCGACAGCGGCTTTCCCTCGGCCGCGAAGGCGGCGACGATATCGGCATACTGCTCGGCCAAGAGCGCCGCGCCGCCGACCCGGCCTGACGACAGCACCCGGTAGCCGTGGCGCGCGGCGGCGCGAAACATCGCTTGGGTGTGGCCGGCGACATAGATCGGCACCGGCTTTTGCACCGGCCGCGCCGGAATGTGGGTTTCGGGCAATTGGTAGTGCTTGCCGTTGTAGGTGAAGAAGTCGCGGGTCAGCGCGAGGTCGAGGATCTCGGCGAACTCCTCGGTCATCTCGAGGTTCTGCTTCAGGTCGACGCCGAACCGCTCGAACTCGTAGGGCTGATAGCCCGCACCGATACCGAGCGACAGGCGCCCGCCGGACAGCGCGTCGGCGGTGGCGATCTCGGCGGCGAGCCGCGCCGGGTTGTAGAGCGGCAACACCAGGACCGCGGTGCCGAGCCGGATGCGCTTCGTGGTGGCGGCGCAGTGCGCAATCATCATCAAGGGCGAGGCGCACATGCAATAGTTCGAGAAATGATGCTCGGCAAACCACGCGGTGGCATAGCCGAGTTGGTCGGCGAGCCGGGTTTGCTCGGCCACTTCGGCGAACACCTGGGCCGCCGATTTGTCGGCCTCGCGCGCGCCCATCAGATTGAAGATGCCGAATTCCATTGAGTGCTCCTCCGTATCGCGTCGGCCCAGCGTGGGCAGGCCGGCGCGTCGCGTCAAGCCGTGCCGTGCATGACAAGGCACCGCCGTTGCGGCATCCGGGCGGCGGGGCCATGCTGGGCCGACGATTGCGGGGGCGGCAATGGCGGCAGGCGCGGCGCGGCGCGTCGGGGTGATCGGCGCCGGAATGGTCGGGGTGTGCGCAGCGAGCTGGCTGCAGCGCGACGGCCACAGCGTGTTCCTGATCGAGCCGGGCGAGCCCGGCGAGGGCGCCTCGTTCGGCAATGCCGGGGCGTTCAACGGCTCGTCGGTGACTCCCAACGCAATGCCGGGGGTTATCCGCAAGGTGCCCGGCTGGCTCCGCGACCCGCTCGGCCCCCTGTCGCTGCGCTGGAGCTACCTGCCGGCGATCCTGCCCTACCTGGCGCGCGTCGTGCGCTCGGCGACGCCGGAGAAGGTGCATGCCCAGGCGCGCGCGATGCGTCCCTTGCTCGCGCCCACCGTGCCGTTGGTGCGCGAGCTGGCGCGCGATGCGGGGGCCGAGGACCTGATCCACCAGCGCGGCCATCTCTACGTCTACCGCTCTGCCGAGGCATTGGCCAAGGACGGCCTCGCCTGGGCGCTCCGGCGCGAGAACGGGGTGGTCGTCGACGAGTTTGACGCCGACGAATTGCGCCAGTTGGAGCCGGTGCTGTCGCGCGAGTATGTGCGCGGCCTGCTGGTGCGCGAGAACGGCCACACCAGCAACCCGCTCGGGCTTGTCACGCGCCTCGTCGAGCAGTTCCGCCGCCGGGGCGGCGAGATCGTGCGGGCGCGGGCGTTCGGCTTCCGCCTCGACAGTAGGCGGCTGACGGCGATCCGCAGCGATGCGGGGGATCTCCCGGCCGACGCCGCGATCGTCTGCGCCGGCGCCCATTCGAAGCCGCTCGCCGCCGTCGCTCGGCGACAAGGTGCCGCTGGAGACCGAGCGCGGCTATCACCTGATGATCCGCGATCCCGAAGTGATGCCGCGCATCCCGACCGCCGACGCCGACGGCAAGTTTGTCGCGACGCCGATGGCGCTGGGGCTGCGCTTTGCCGGCACGGTCGAACTGGCCGGGCTGGCGGCGCCGCCCGACTGGCGGCGTGCCCAAATCCTGCTGGCACAGGGCCGCCGGATGCTGCCCGGCCTCGGCGCCGACTATCCCGACGAGCAGATCACGATGTGGATGGGGCACCGTCCGTCGATGCCCAATTCGCTGCCGGTGCTCGGGTATTCGCAGGCCAGCCCCGATGTGATCTATGCCTTCGGGCACGGCCATGTCGGCATGACCGCGGCACCGATGACCGGCCGCATCGTCGCCGACCTCGTCGCCCGCCGTCCGCCGTCGATCGACATCGCCCCGTTCGCGCCCGGCCGCTTCGCCTGAGCGGAGCAGCCCGGCGCGGCGGGGCCGCGCCGATTACGGCGCCAGCTGGCCGCGGATTTCCCCACCCTTGTTCTTGGCGGTGTGAATGTTGACGTAGCACTTGCCGGCCTTCAGCTCGGCGAGCTGCGCGGCGGTCATCTTGCCGGAGCCCTCGATCGGACTGGCGAGATTGGGCGCTTTGCCGAGCGGTACGGAAACCGGGCCGTTGTGGCCGACCGCACCGCCGCAATGGATATGCGCCGCCGCCGCCGGCCCGGTCAGCCCGGAATACTCGACCCGCCACGACAGCTCCTTGGTCGCGGGATCGACATTGATCGCGGCCGTGCCGGTGCCCGTCGTCTTGTTCGCCGGGACCTCGCTGGCAGCGTTCAAGGTCGCCTTGTAGGTCATCATCGCCGCGTGAGCCATGGGGGCTGTCGCGACCGCCGCGAGAATGCCGAGAACGAATGCCGTCTTGCGCATGATCTCTTCCCCTACTTCCGGTGTCCCGATGCCGCAGGGGCTATCCCCGGGCTCGCGATGCTATAAATGTCCCCTGATGGTGCAAAGGCAAGCCGGCAGCGGCGCTGTCGCGACAGGCTCCCATCGAGTGGAGCGCCGGGTCCTGTGAGGCGTACCGCGGTGGCGTGGGAGGCGAGTGTGCCGACGCGGCGCCGGCGGCAAATTCAGTAGTGGTGATGCCCCCTCTCGGCCCGTCCTCGCGCGAACCTTCACCCGCCGTCGCGGCCGGCATTCCCGCGAGCGGCCCCGCCTATGGCTGGCGGGCGCTGGCCGCGGTGGCGGCGATCACGGCCGCCCGGCTGCTGTGGCTGAGGGTGCAATCGGCCGGGCTTTACCCGGACGAGGCGCAATACTGGACGTGGGCGCAGCATCTGGCGTTCGGGTATTACTCGAAGCCGCCGCTTGTCGCCTGGCTGATCGCGCTGACCACGGCCATTTTCGGCGACAGCGAATTTGCCATCCGTCTGTCGGCGCCGCTGCTGCATGCCGCCGCCGCCGGCTTCGTCTATGCGATCGGGGCGCGGCTGTACGATCGGCGCATCGGCTTCTGGTCGGCGTTGGCCTATGCGACGCTGCCGGGCGTGTCGCTGTCGGCCTTCATCATCTCGACCGATGCGGCCCTGGTGCCATGCTGGGCGGCGGCGCTCTATGCCTTCATCCGGGCGCGCGAGCCGGGCGGCGGGCGCTGGTGGCTGGTCGCCGGGATAGCGGCCGGCCTCGGATTGCTTGCCAAATATGCGATGGCCTATTGGCTGGTCTCGGCCCTGGGCTTTGTCCTGATGGTGCCAAGCGAGCGCCGTCATCTGCGGCCGCTGGGCGCCGCAATAGCCGTCGCCGTGGCTATCTACCTGCCGAACCTGTGGTGGAACTGGAGCCATGGCTTCGTCAGCTATCTGCACCTGCGCGACAATGCCCATCTGGGCGGGGAGCCTCGTGCATCCCGGCGCGCTGGCGGAATTTGCCGCCTCGCAGTTTGGCGTCATGGGGCCGCTGTTTCTTGCCGCCTTGATCGTGCTCGTCGCGCGCGTCCCGCGCCTTGCCGAGCCGCGCGCCCGGCTGCTCGCCGTATTTGCCTTGCCGACGCTGGGGATGATGCTGTGTCTCAGCCTGCTGTCGCGGGCCGAGCCGAACTGGGCCGCGCCCGCCTATGTGTCGGCGACCGTGCTGGTGGTCGCCTGGATGCTCCAGCGCGGCTGGCGGCACTGGGTGGCGGCGTCGATCGCGCTCAACCTGACGGCGGCCGTTTGCGTGTTCGGCGCGACCGACGCGCTCGCCGCGTTCGGTGTCGCGGTGCCGGCCAAATACGATCCGCTGCATCGCCTGCGCGGATGGCGCCAGCTGGGCGATCGCGTCTCGGGGCTGCTGGCGGCGCATCCGGGGCTGACCCTGCTTGCCGACGACCGCGAGTTGCTGGCGGCGCTGACCTATTACGTGCGGCCGCATCCCTTCGGCGCGGTCGAGTGGAACCCGGTGCCCGGGATCACCGACCAGTGGCGGCTAGTCAACAACATCGGGCGGCATCGCGGCGGCAATTTCCTGGCCGTCACCGTGCACAACCTTGTCGGCGAGATGCGGCCCGACTTCGCCGAACTGACGCCGCTGACCACGATCACGATCCCGACCGGCCCCAATGGCGGGATGACCTATACGGTCTATATCGCGCGCGACTTCCGCGGCAGCGGCCGGCAGCATCGCTGAACGCGAGCCGCCGGCTCGCTCAGATGCTCCGTTCGACGAGTGCGCGGGTGGCGCTGTAGCGTAGCGCGGTGTCGATGGTGCCGCCGTCGAGCCGGTTGAGGCGGAAGACGTGGCTTTTCTGCTCGGCGCCGGCGAGGTGCATGACGCCGATCACCTCGTTCGGGGCGTAGGGCTCGACAAACAGGCCGCGCGCCGCGTCGAACACCGGCGCCGCGTCGCCCGGCATCCAGTTGCAATAGGACGGCAGGAAGTTGACCGGCAGGTGTTCGGCGAAGATGACGTAATTGAGGGCGGTCTGTCCGGCCGGGGTGAAGCAGGTGCGCTGCAAGACGCGGGCGAGCACACGCTGCCAGGCGGCCCAGTGCGGCGCCTCGGCGTGCAGCGCAAACACCCCGCCGTTGATCATCGGGTTGCGGCCGAGCCGGTCGGCGACCCGCCAGCCGAACGCCTCGCGGTAGTTCTTCCATTGCAGGTTCCAGCCGAACAGCTTGGGCCGCTTGTAATGGCGCTTGTAGGCGCGGTCGATCTCGGGCGTGATCGCCAGCCTGTCATGCCCGGCGGCGGCGCAGTACAGCTCGACCGCGTGCCAATCCTGCAGCCACGCATCGGCGTCGAGCCAAAGATACATGCGATAGCCCGGGAAATAGCGCGGCAGAAACGGACGGGCGAGTTCGGCTTTCAACGCCTGCGGGGCGCGGTCGCGGCCCGGAAACGCAAAATCCCAATCGGGCCGCACGATCTGCGTCACATGCTCGCCGAGCCAGGCGAGTTCCTCGGGCTTGAGGCCGAGGTCGAAGACGCCGATTGCGACGCTCGGATGCCGGTCGCGCACCGATTGCACCGCGTCGCGCAGCAGCGGAAAATAAAGGCTGTCGGCAGCGCTGGCGACAACGAGGTCGCCCGCTTGGCCGTCCCCCCCTCGCGGCGTCACGGCAGGAGCCGGTAACCGCCGGGCTCGGTCACCAGGATCTCGGCGTGCGCCGGATCGCGCTCGATCTTGCGGCGCAGGCGATAGATGTGGGTTTCTAGGGTGTGCGTTGTCACGCCGGCATTGTAGCCCCAGACCTCGCCCAATAACGTATCGCGGCCGATCACCCCGCCGGCGCGGTAGAGAAACTTCAGGATCGCCGCCTCCTTGTCGGTCAGGCGCACCGTGCGGCCGCCGCCGGCCTCGCTGAGCAATTTGACGCTGGGCCGGAAGGTGTAGGGCCCGATTTTAAAGACCGCATCCTCGCTGAGTTCGCTCTGGCGCAGATGGGCGCGCAGCCGCGCCAGCAGCACGTTCAGGCGAATCGGCTTGGTCAGGTAGTCGTTGGCGCCGGCGTCGAGCCCGAGCACCGTTTCGGCGTCGCTGTCCGCCGCCGAAAGCATCAAGATCGGGACATTGATTGCGGCGCCGCGCATCAGCCGGCACAAGGCGCGTCCATCCATGTCGGGCAGTCCGACATCGAGCAGCACCGCGTCGAACCGTTCGCGTCGCATCACATCAAGCGTCGCCGCGGCGCTGTCGCATCCCAGCGTGGCGAACTCGGCGTTCAGCTCGAGTTGCTCGGCCAGCGATTGGCGCAGCGCCGAATCGTCAACGACGATCAGTATCCTGCGAAGACTGGGCATGCCGATCCCGGCCCGAACACGCTGGTGGAGGCGCTCGCCCGCGGCGCACGACCGTTGCCGGCATTATGCGCGCGATAGGCGACCGTCATCCCCGAAGCGCCTTATAGCACTGCCTCGGCGATGACGCGCATCGCCGCGAGGTCGGCGCCGGCCAGCACCAGCGAGCCGACCTTGTGGTCTTTCGCGATGTCCTGCCAGGCCTGCAGGCGGTCGCGGATGCGGTCGGGCGGGCCGACCAGCGAAATCTCGTCGATCATCGCGTCGGGCACCGCTGCCGCCGCCTCCTCGCGCCGGCCGGCGAGAAACAGATTCTGGATCTCGCTCGCCGCTGCCTCGTAGCCGATGCGCTTGGTCAGATCGTTGTAGAAATTGCTGGTTCGCGCGCCCATGCCGCCGATGTAGAAGGCGAGGCCGGGCCGGATCGCGTCACGGCACTTCGCCAGGTCGTCGCCCATGCTGACCCGCACGTAGGGTGCGTTGTCGAAATCGGCGAGGTCACGCGATTTGCCGGCGCGCGCCCGGCCGTCGCGGATCGGGCCGACGATGGCCTCGGCCTTTTCCGGCGACATGAAAAACGGCAGCACGCCGTCGGCCACCTCGCCGGCGGTGCGCAGCCCGGCGGGTGACACCGAGGCGGTGTAGATCTTGAGGCTCGGGTCGCCGTGAATGATGCTGCGCAACGGCTTGGCGAGCCCGGTCGAGCCCGGCCCGGTATAGGGGATGTCGTAATGCTCGCCATGGTGTTCGAGCGGTCCCTTGCGCTCCAGTGCCTGGCGGATGATCGCGACATATTCGCGGGTGCGGGCGAGCGGCTTGCCAAACGGCACGCCGTGCCAGCCCTCGACGACCTGCGGCCCCGACGGGCCGATGCCGCACAGAAAGCGGTTGCCCGAAAGCGCCTGCAATGTCATCGCAGTCATCGCCGCGCAGGCCGGCGTGCGCGCCGGCATCTGCATGATGCTGGTGCCGGCCTTGATGCGGCTGGTGCGCGCCAGCACCCAAGCGGCCGGGCTGATCGCGTCGGTGCCGTAGGCTTCGCCGGCCCACACCGCGTCAAAGCCGAGGCGCTCGGCCTCCCACACCAAATCCATCTCGATGCCGGCATAGGATGGCGAGAATTTGAGGGTGGTCGACAGCTTCATGCCGGCAGGCCTTCGGCGGCGCGGGCGATCCGCTCGACCGTGGCGAGCCAGTCAGACAACTCGCGGTCGAACGGCTCGACCAGCACATGCTGCACTCCGACCGCTTGATAGCCTTCCAGCCGGGCGCGCAACGCCGCGTCGTCCCGACCGTCCCAGCCGTAGCGCAGCGAGATCGCGAATTCGGGGTCGGGTCGCTCGCTGCGCAGGCGCGCGACGAGCGGCGCCGCCTGCTCGGGCGAAGCCCGCGAGCCGTGCCAGCCGTCGAGCCTGAGCGCCCGCTTCAGCGCCGGCTCCGAGGTGCCGCCGATCCAGATCGGGATCGGCTTCTCGGGCTTCGGCAGCATGCGCATGTCGTCGATGACGGCCGGGATCGTCTTGGCGGGAAAGGAGACCGGGTCGTCGCTCCACACCGCGCGCATCATCGCGATGCCTTCGTCCATGCGCCGGCCGCGTTCGCGAAACGGCACGCCCAATGCCGCGAATTCGTCCTCGAGCCAGCCGACCCCGGCGCCGAGGATCAGCCGGCCCTGCGACAGGTTCTGCAACGTAGCCAGTTCCTTGGCGAGCGGCAGCGGGTGGCGCATCGGCAGCACGAGGACGCTGGTGCCGAGCCCGACGCGGCTTGTGTAGGCGGCCGCCCAGGTCAGGGTCAGTACCGGGTCCCAGAAGATCGCCGAGGGCGGATAGCCCCGGTCTTTGGGGACGATGATGTGTTCGCTGACCCAGACATCGGCAAAGCCGAGCTGTTCGGCCTGGACGGCGGCGCGGCGAATACCCTCCGGCGCCGCCTTTTGTCCGATATGGGGCAGATGAATGCCGAGCCGCATGATCCGGTCTCCGGGAGGTCTTACCGGCTTGCAGCCTGAGCCGCCACGCCGCCCCGCGCAAGGGGCGGCAGCGGCAAATCAATCCCGAATTGGACCGGCTCAGACCGGCGGCAACCAGGCCCGGCCGGTGGCGAGTTGCCCCGACGGGCTGCCGAATGCTGCGGCGACAATCTCGTCGCGCGCCGAACTCGGCGAGGACGGGGCGCTCGAAACCGGCGACCAGACCCGGGATCTGCGAGCGGTGGATGCCGATATCCGAGAGCGAGCGGTCATCGAGCGCCATCAACTCGTCGAAAGCGCGCTGCCGCTGCCGCCGTCTCGCCAGCGCCGCGCGCGCTGCCACGAACAGATTGATAAGCGACATAGTCAAACTCCTGACACCAACATGGTGCACCGCACAATTTGGCATCGGATTCGCCTAAGACCATATGGAAGAACGCAAACCAGCCATGCATAAGGTCAGGGGAACTGACAGATTCAGGGCCGCTGAGGTGCATCGCAGCAATGCGCCGAGCGCATTCTCCTGGCTTGACCATAGAGTTCCTAGGGAGTTCACGCGCCGGCGTCGCAAGTGATGCGCAGCGGGCGGCGCCACAAAAGCCGATTTGCGCTAGGATGGGCCGGACGAGAAGCAGGAGCAGTCGATGACGGCAACAGTCGCGGCGCCGGATCACGGTCGCTTGGCGCATTTGCTGAGGGACGCCAAGTCGCCGCTCGACCCCGACGGGGTTGCCGGGCTGATCGCCGGCGTGCTGGCGGCGCCGCCCGAGATCGGCACGACCTGGCATGCGTTGGTCGCCGACCCGGCGCCGCCCGCGCTGGCCGAGGCGCTCGAACTCGCTGCGCGACTATCTGGCCGAGGATTATCGCGACGGCCTTGCGCCCGAGGATTTCGCCCGGCTGCCGCGCGCCGCGCGGCTCGCCCTCTTGCGCGAGGAATTGGCAACGCGGAGGCTCGACGGCTTTATCGTGCCGCGCGCCGACCAGTATCAGGGCGAGTACGTGCCGCCGTGCGGCCAGCGCCTCGCCTGGCTGACCGGGTTCACCGGCTCGGCCGGGCTCGCGATCGTGCTGGCCGACCGCGCTGCGCTGTTCGTCGACGGCCGCTACACATTGCAGGCGGCGGCGCAGGCCGACACCGAGCTGTTCGAGATTCGCCATTTGGTCGACGAGCCGGCGGCGAAGTGGCTGAGCGATGCCCTGAAGCCGGGGGCCGTCGTCGGTTATGACCCGTGGCTGCACACGCCGCAGGAGGTCGAGCGCTTCAAGGCCGGCGCCGAGCGCGCCGGGGCGAGCCTGCGCCCGGTGGACGAGAACCCGGTCGATCACGTGTGGCCGGGAAGGCCGCCGGCGCCGCTCGCGCCGGTGGTGCCGCATCCCGACATGTTTGCCGGCGAGAGCGCCCCGGCGAAGCGCGCCCGGCTCGGCCGTGCGCTGGCGGCGGAGGGGGTCGGCGCGGTGGTGCTGACGATGCCCGAATTGATCGCTTGGCTGCTGAATATCCGCGGCGGCGACGTGCCGCACACGCCGTTGCCGCTGTCGTTTGGGATCCTGCACGACGACGGCAGCGTCACGCTGTTCATCGACCGGCGCAAGCTCGCTCCCGGCCTCGACCGCCATCTCGGCAACGGCGTTGCGATCGAGATGCCGGAGCGGTTTGCCCCGGCGCTTGCGGCGCTCGCTGCATCGGGGGCGCGGGTCCAGGTCGACCCGGCCACCGCCGCGTCATGGGTGTTCGATCGGCTCGCGCAGCCCGGCGCGCGCATTCACCGCGCCGCCGATCCGTGCCTGCTGCCGAAAGCCTGCAAGAACGCGACCGAACTCGACGGCACCCGCGCCGCGCATCGCCGCGACGGCGCCGCGCTCAGCCGTTTCCTCGCATGGCTGGCGCGCGAGGCGCCGCAAGGCGAATTGTGCGAGATTGCCGCCAGCGACCGGCTCGAAGCGTTCCGCCGCGAGGGCGATTACTTCCGCGACCTCAGCTTCCCGACGATCTCGGGGGCCGGCTCCAACGGCGCCATCGTGCATTACCGCGCCACCCCGGAAAGCGAGAAGCGCCTCCTGCCGGGCACGCTCTACCTGCTCGATTCGGGCGCGCAATATCTCGACGGCACCACCGACATCACCCGCACGATCGCGATCGGCGACCCCGAGCGCGGAAATGCGCGACCGCTTCACCCGCGTCCTCAAGGGCCACATCGCGCTCGCCACGGCGCGCTTCCCGAAAGGCACGACCGGGGCGCAGCTCGACGCCTTCGCGCGGCGGGCATTGTGGCAGGAGGGGCTCGACTACGACCACGGCACCGGCCACGGAGTCGGCAGCTATCTCGGCGTGCATGAGGGCCCGCAGCGCATCGCCAAGGCGCCCAACACCCAGCCGCTGCTGCCCGGCATGATCGTGTCGAACGAGCCCGGCTACTACAAGACCGGCGCCTACGGCATCCGCATCGAGAACCTCGTCGTCGTGCAGCCGCTGGCCGACCGCGGCGAGCGCGACATGCTGTGCTTCGAGACATTGAGCCTGGCGCCGATCGACCGCACGCTGGTCGACCGCGCGCTGCTCGATGACGACGAAATCGCCTGGCTCAACGCCTATCACGCGCGGGTGCGCGAGGTGATCAGCCCCTTGGTCGATCCGGAAACCGCTGCCTGGCTGAAGGCAGCGACGGCGCCGATCGCCTAGATTTTTGCATCGAGGAACAGCATGAGCGTGCAGGCTCGGCCGAGGCGCGTGTCGGTGACACAGGTCCAGGGGCGCAAGGGCGGCGAGAAGCTGGTCTGCCTGACTGCCTATACGGCGTCGGTGGCGCGGTTGCTCGACCCCGAGGTCGATCTGCTGCTGGTCGGCGACAGCCTGGGGATGACGGTCTACGGCTTCGACAGCACATTGCCGGTCACGCTCGACATGATGATCGCGCATGGCGCGGCGGTGGTGCGCTCGACCGGGCACGCGCTGATCACTGTCGATTTGCCGTTCGGCAGCTACCAGGAATCGCCCGAGCAGGCGTTCCGCGCTGCGGCGCGGGTCTTGGCTGAGACCGGCTGCGCCGCCGTCAAGCTCGAGGGCGGCGAGGAGATGGCCGAGACGGTCGCCTTTCTCGCGCGGCGCGGCGTGCCGGTGATGGGCCATGTCGGGCTGACGCCGCAGGCGGTCAACGCGCTCGGCGGCTACCGCTCGCGCGGCCACGGCGAAGCGGAGCGCGACAAGATCCTGCGCGACGGCATTGCGATCGCCGAAGCCGGTGCCTTCTCGCTGGTCATCGAGGGCACCGCCGAGAGCCTGGCGCGCGATCTGACTGGCGCCGTGGCGATCCCGACGATCGGCATCGGCGGCTCGCCGGCCTGCGACGGCCAGATCCTCGTCGTCGACGACATGCTCGGGCTGTTCAGCGAGTTCACCCCGAAATTCGTCAAGCGCTACCGCGCGCTCGGCGACGAGATCCGCGCTGCGGCGCGCGAGTATGCCGAGGAGGTGCGCCACAGCCGCTTCCCGACCCCTGAACACACCTATCCCGGCCCGCGCCGCAAATAGGCGAGGGGGGTCAGGCCGCGACCGGCCCCGGCCGGCCGTCCTCGACGGCAAAGCGGCGCAAGGTCGCGACCGTCGCATCGCGATCGCGCACATCTGAAATGGCTTGATACGCGACCGCCATCCGCTGCGGCCGCAGATCGACGCTGACATAGCCGCGCTTGCGGCTGTCGAAGAAATGGATGTGCGGGTTGTCGGGCAGCCACGACGCGAACAGTTCATAGGGCGGGCCGGGCGAGGTGATCGACGTGCCGACGAATTCCGAGGCGACGACCGGCGCCTTCGGATCGTCGAAATCGAGCTTCAGGTCGTTGGTCCAGAACGAGTGGATGTCGCCTCCGATCACCACCGGGTTGGCGAGGCGCGTGTCGTGCATCTGCTGCAACAACCGCCGCCGGGCCGCCGGGAAGCCGTTCCAATCCTCGGACCAATGGGCGATCTCGCCGTCCTTCGTCCGCTCCTTCAAATCGGCCATCAGCTGTTCCTGGGCGAGGATGTTCCAGCGCGCCCGCGGCTGACGGAACTCGTCGTACAGCCAGGCTTCCTGCGCCATGCCGAGATAGGAGCGGCGCGGATCGAGCCGCTCCGGGCAGGAAGCGTCGGTGATCTGCTTGCCGCCGCCCTTGGGCGGCCGGTCGCAGGCGAGGCGCGAGCGGTATTGCCGCCCGTCGACGACGTAAAAGCTGGCGAGGCCGCCGAAATCGTGGCGCCCGTAGATCCGGGCGTTCGGCCCCTGCGGCATCGCCGCAAGCGGCAGCGGCATATGCTCCCAGAACGCCCGGTAGGCGGCCGCCCGGCGCCGCAGAAACGCCTGCGGATCGGCGAAATCCTGCGACCAGCGGTCGGCGTAGTCGTTCTGCACCTCGTGGTCGTCCCAGGTGGCGAGACACGGCGAGGTCGCGTGCAGCCGCTGCAGGTCCGGGTCGGTCTTGTATTGCGCGTGGCGGTTGCGGTAGGTGCGCAGGTCGGTGGCCTCGACCCCGTCGCTGTGCAGCCGCACCTTCTTCGCCGATCTGGTGACGTACTCGTAGATGTAG
Organism: uncultured Alphaproteobacteria bacterium; assembly: GCA_963746885.1. Taxonomy (GTDB): domain Bacteria; phylum Pseudomonadota; class Alphaproteobacteria; order ATCC43930; family CGMCC-115725; genus DATARH01. The sequence continues at coordinate 68,011 of CAVVDM010000018.1, read as the reverse complement.
TCGCCGAGAAACACGACCAGATCGGGCAACTCGGCGGTGAGGTGGCGGTAGGCTGCGAAATAGCCGAATTCGTAATTGGCGCAGGAGACGAAGCCGAAGCGCAGCCGGTCGACCGGCGCGCCGGTGGCCGGGGCAGTGCGGGCGCGGCCGACCGGGCTCGCCTCGCCGCCGGCGATGAAGCGGTACCAGTAATCCCGCCCGGGTTCGAGCCCGCCGCATTCGACATGCACCGAATGGGCGACCGCCGCCTCGGCATTCGTGACGCCGTGCCGAACCACGTGCTGCATCCGTGCGTCGGCGGCGATCTCCCAGCGCACCGGCACCGCGTCGGGGCCCATGCCGCCCGGACGCTGCGGATCGGGCGATAGCGGCTCGGGTGCAAGCCGGGTCCACAGCACGACACCGTCCGGCCGCGGGTTGCCCGAGGCGACGCCGAGGGTGAACGGGTGGGCAGCGCCCGCCCGCGCCGGCCGAATGCCGCCGGCAACCAGGACGGCAGCGGAGCCAATCAGCAGAGAGCGGCGGGTTGCGGTGCGACGCGCGAGCATGGCCGCAGCGTAGCGCGCGATGATGACAATTCGCGATACTTCTTCGCCGCCGGGCGGCTCCGGCGCTAAGCTCTGCGGCAGGTTTTCGCGGAGGACCCGCCATGAACGCTGCCGCGCCCCCGACTGCCCACGCCACCGCCCACGCCCATCGGCCGACGATCGCCGTCACCCGCCACGCCATTGCCGCCGGGCATTACCTGGCGACGACTGCCGGCTTCGACATCCTGCAGGCCGGCGGCAATGCGGTCGATGCCGGGGTCGCCGCCGGCATCGCGCTCGGCGTCCTGCAAAGCGATCTGGTCAATGTCGCCGGGGTGGCGCCGATCCTGATCTATCAGGCCGAGCGCCGCGAGGTCGTGACGATCGCCGGGCTCGGGACCTGGCCGCGCGCGCTCGACCCCGAATTGTTCATGCGCGAGCATGGCGGCAAGATCCCGGTCGGCGTTTTGCGCACCGTCGTGCCGGCAGCGCCCGACGCCTGGATCACGGCGCTGCGGCGCTACGGCACGATGAGCTTCGGCGATGTCGCGGCGGCGGCGGCGCGCCTCGCGCGCGACGGCTTCCCGATGTACCCGCTGATGGCGGACAGCCTGAAGAAGCACGCCGAACGCCATGCTTCCTGGCCATCGAGCGCCGCGGTCTACCTGCCGAACGGCCGCCCGCCCGAGACCGGCGACGTGTTCCGCCAGAGCGACCTCGGCGCCTCGTTGCAATACATGATCGACGAGGAGAAGGCGGCATCCGGGCGTGGCCGCGACGCCGGGCTTGAGGCGGCGCGCGACGCGTTCTATCGCGGCGACATCGCAAAGAAGATCGTGGCCTTTATGAAGGAGCAGGGCGGGCTCCTGTCGGCCGAGGACCTCGCCGGCTATCACTCGCCGGTCGGCCCGCCGGAGCGGCGCCGCTTCGGCGACCTCGAAGTCTTCACTTGCGGCGCGTGGTGCCAGGGGCCGGTATTGCTGCAGACGCTGGCCCTGCTCGAAGGAACCGACCTCAAGGCGCTCGGTCACAACAGCGCCGATTACGTGCACACGCTTACCGAGGCGCTGAAGCTCGCCTTCGCAGACCGCGAGGCCTATTACACCGACCCGGCCACGGGCCACGTGCCGTTGCCGACGCTGATTTCCTCGGAATATGCCGCCGAGCGCCGCAAGCTGATCCGGCCCGACCGGGCGTGGCCCGAGATGCCGCCGCCGGGCGAACTGGGCGCCATGGAGCAGCGCCTGCGCGCCAGCCCGCCCAACCCGTTTCCCGAGCCTGACACCTCCTATGTCTGTGTCGCCGACCGCTGGGGCAACATCTTCTCGGCGACGCCGAGCGACGGCTCCTACGGCTCGCCGGTCGTGCCGGGGGTCGGGTTCATTCCATCGAACCGCGGCTCGCAGTCGCGTCCCGACCCGCGCCACCCGGCCGGCGTCGCGCCCGGCAAGCGGCCGCGCCTGACGCCCAACCCGGCCCTGGCAATCCGGGGCGACGGCGCCGAGTTCCTGCCGTTCGGCACGCCGGGCGGCGACGTGCAGACCCAGGCGATGCTGCAGGTCCTGCTCAACGTTTTCGTGCACGGCATGGACGTGCAGAGCGCGATCGAGAGCCCGCGCTTTGCCAGCTACAGCTTTCCCTCCTCGTTTGCACCCTACGACTACTATCCCGGGCGGCTCAGCATTGAGGGCCGCTTTCCTGAAGCGGTCATCGCCGACCTCGCGCGTCGCGGCCACCAGATCGAGCGCTGGCCCGAGTGGAACTGGCTTGCCGGGGCGGTCTGCGCGATCCGCACCGACCCGCAGCGCGGCGTCATGGAAGCCGGCGCCGACCCGCGCCGCGCCGCCTACGCCCTGGGGTGGTGATCGATCCTCGCGGCGGGCTATTCCGACCTGCTCAGCGGCCCGCGCAGCCACGTCGCGATGTCCATTACGGCTGCCCGTGCCTAACACCCGGCCGGCGTCCGGCGCCCACGATCAGACCCGCAGGCCGGCCTGGTGCATCAGCGGCAATACCGCCTCGCCGAAGAACTCGAGATCGGGGGCAAAGTCGAAGAAGGCGACCTGGACCCCGTCGCAGCCGGCTCGCTTGAGCCCAACCAGCTTCTCGACAACGTGCTCGGGGCTGCCGATGATCTGGATGTTGCCGCCGAGGGCGCGGTGCGTGTCGCCGTGCGCCTTCCAGGCCACCGCGTCGCCCGAGCGCTGATGCGAGACGAAGCCTTCGACCGCACCCTGATCGGCCGCATCGAGGATGGCCCGGTGGTAGCGCTGCGCCTCCCGGTCGGTTTCGCGGCAGACGATCATCGGGTTGATGATCGTGCGCAGCTCCCGGCCACGCTCGGCGCCGGCGGCTTTGATGCGCGCGTTGTGCGCCGGCAGGGCGGCCAATGCCGCGTCGATTTCATGCCCGGCCGGGCTGGTGATGAAAACGAGGTCCGAATATTTTGCCGCATAGTCGATGCCGGTCGGGGAGCCCGTCGCATTGACCAGGACGGGCCGCCCGTAGCGCGGCTTCGGCGTCACGAAGGCATTCTCCAGCGACCAGAACTTACCCCGTAAGGTCAGGTCTTCGGTCTCGCCCCACAACCGGCACAGAATGTCGGTGAACTCGCCGGCCATCTCGTAACGGCGATCGTGCTCGATGTGCTGGCCGCCGAACATGCGCGCCTCGCGCGGCGAGTAGCCGGTCACGACGTTGATGCCCCAACGGCCGCCGGAGATGTGGTCGATCGTCGCCCCGAACTTGGCGAGGTGAAGCGGATGCCACGGGCCGAACAGCACATGGATCGTCGAAATCAGCAGGATATGCCTGGTTATCGCGCTGAGCGCCGTTACCGCGATGAACGCGTCGAGCGAATCCTCGCGGTATTTGGAGAGGCCGCCATAACCTCCCTTGCTGGTCCATTGCGCGAGGGCGAAGACGAGGTCGAACCCCAGCGCTTCCGCCCGCCGGGTCAAGGCCGCGTTGTAGTCGAAGCTCCAATCGGTGGTCCGCGGCAACAGCGATGCCGACCACCCGCCGCCCTGCACCGGCAGAAACAGCCCGAGGATCAGCGGCTGGCGGATGACGCGCGAGAGCGGGCTGTCGGGGAACCGGGCCGGCGCGGTGGCGGTGCGATGGCCGGGATCGTCAGGCGTCATCGCGTGGCCGGGCTATCGGGGCGCCCCTGCGGCTACTCTGCCGCCATCATCCGCAGTTCCTCCGCTGCGGACAGTATCGGCAGGCCCTCGATGGACCGGGACGGCTTGCCGTCGATGCCGACCGGCTTCTCGCCGACCAGGGTGATTCGATAAAGCTGGCGGTCGAAGTCGGCTTCGAAGATGTCCCGCGGCGCAAGGTGGGCGGTCGAGCGATTGTCCCAGAAGGCGATGTCGCCCGCGTTCCACTTGAAGCGCACCGTGTATTCCGGGCGCGTGACATGCTCCCACAGGATCTCGAGGATCTTGATGCTTTCGCGCGGGGTCAGCCCGACGATCGACTTCAGGAAAGACGGGCTGACGAACAGGACGCGCTCGCCGGTCTCGGGATGCACCGTCACCAGCGGGTGCTCGCTCTCCAGGACGCGCCGCTTGACGCGCTCGTTGTATTCGCTCCCCGGTTTTACGGTTTCGCGCGGCGCAAAATTGTGGATGCCGCGCAGCCCGTCGACAAACCCGCGCAGCGTCGGCGACAGGCCGGTGTAGGCAGCGGCGAGGTTGGTCCACAACGTGTCGCCGCCGTAGGGCGGGATCGTCACGCCGCGCAGGATGGAGGCCATCGGCGGGTTGACTGCCGCCGTGATGTCGGCGTGCCAGCCGGACCACGGCGTGATCATCGCCGCCGCGCGGTTCTCGTTGGCGGTGCGGTTCTTGGCGACCGAGTAGATCTCGGGATGGCCCTCGACGTGGCCGAACACGGCGTGCCCGATGGTCGGCTCGCCGAACTGGCGCGCCATCGCCACGTGCTGCGCGTGGTCCAGATGCTGGCCGCGGAAGAAAATGACCTTCCACTTCACGAAGGCCTCCCGCACTTCCTTCAACTGGTCGGGCGGCAACGGCTTCGTCAGGTCGACGCCGCCGATCTCCGCGCCGATATGGAGGGTAAGGGGCGCTACTTCGATAGAGGATGACGTCATCTTTCTGCTTCCTCTGCCTGTTATTTGGAGCGAGCGTGAACCGCCGCTAACGGGCTGTCAACGCCCGGTATGCCCCGTTCCGCCGACCGCTCACCGCCCCCGCACTTTGTACCAGGGATGCGGATTGCCCGGCACTTTCACGCGCAGCGTGTAGACGGAGGTATGGGCGCAGCACAGCAGCGTCCGCAGATCCGGCCCGCCAAACGCGAAATTCACCGCCTGCTCGGGCCACTTGATGATGCCGATGCGCTTGCCGTCCGGGGCCATGACCCAGATGCCGCCCGGCCCGGTGCAATACACCCGGCCGATGCTGTCGACCTTCAATCCGTCGGGGATGCCCGGCTCGCCGCCTTCGTTCATGTCAGCGAAGATGCTGCGCCCGACCATGTTGCCGGCGGCGTCGAGCTTGATGGCGTGGATGTATTGCGACGAGCGTGTGTTCGCCACATACATCGTGCGCTCGTCCGGCGACAATGCCAGCCCGTTCGGGTATTCGCAATGCGCCAGCACGCTCAAGCTGCCGTCGGGCGCCAGACGATAAACGTTGGCGCCATCCCAAAGGTTGTTGTCGCCTTCAGGACCCGGGATCTCGCGCTCGTGATAGGCGCGGCGCTTGTCCGGATCGGTGAAGTACAGGCAGCCGTTCGAGTGGCAGACCACGTCGTTGGGGCGATTGAAATGCCCGCCTTTGTAGTTGTCGACCAGGGATTCCCAGCTGCCGTCTGCAGCCATCCGCATCAGGCGCCGGTCGTCGCCTTCGCACACCACGAGGCGGCCCTGCAAGTCGAAGGTCGTGCCGTTGCCGCCGATCGTGCTCCTGACGACTTCCGGCGCTTTCCCCGGCGTCAGGCGAAACAGCTTGTTTTGGCGAATGTCGACGAAATACCAAAAGTCTTCCGGATGCCACAGCGGCCCCTCGGTAAAAATGAAGCCGGTGGCCAGCCGCTCGGCTTCCGTCGTTTCGAGCACGTCGGGCAGGTAATTGGCTGCAGGCATCGTTTCCTCCCTAACCGAAAATTGACTGCTGGACCGCGCTCAGCGCTCGCCTCATGCGAAAATCTCCCCCAGCCGCCGGATCGACGCCAGTGTGCGTTCCACCGGTAATCCGGGCCATTGGCAGCGCATGATGAAGTGATTGACGCCGAGCAGTTCGTGATACCGGGTGATTTCCTCTTTGACCGCGACCTTGTCGCCGATGATGAATTTGTCGCGGGCGAACTCGGTGAACGGGGGCTGCGCCTCCGTCGCCTGCCGTCCTTCCAGGCCCCAGGCGGCATAAGCGTTGTATTTGTATTGCAGCGGCTCGCGGCATTCCTCATGCGCGGTGGCGTTGTTCTCGCCGACATAGCATTCCACCGTGATCGGGAAATCCGTCGCGGTCCGCCCATATTCGGCCAGCGCGGCGCGATAGGTTTTCATCAGCGGAACGGTCTTGCCGAGACCGCTGCTGTTGACGATCAGCCAGGCATCGCCGATCCGGGCGGCGCGCTTGACCGAGACATCAGCCTGGCCCGCGATGTACAGCGGCGGCCCGCCGGCCCGCACCGGCTTCAGGCTGAGCCCGGCATCGTTGACGGTATAGAAGCGGCCCTGGTGAGTGACCCGGTCCTCGGTCCACAGGCGCTTCATCAGCGCGATGCTCTCGTTGAACCGCGGCGCCCGTTCCGACAACGGAACACCGAACGCGTCGAACTCGGGCTGGCGATAGCCCAGGCCCAGGCCGAGGACGTAGTTGCCGTTGGTCAGGACATCGAGCGTCGCGGATTCCTCGGCGACATGCACCGGGTTCTGCGGCGGCAGGATCAGGATGTTCGGTCCGATCGTCATCCCCTCGGCGTGCGCCGCGAGGTAGCCCATCATCGGCCCGATCTGCAGCATCTGCATCGGATAGGTCAGCCAGTGGTGCGGGAACCACAGCGACGTGAACCCGGCATCGCGCGCCGTGCGCACCTGCTCGACGATCCCCGGCACCTCCGCCGCGACATCATAGCCTTCCGGAAATTGCGTATTGAGGAACAGACCGACCTTCATGCTGGCAAACCTCCCAGTGTCGTCGTCGCATGGCGCGCTGCGGCCACCCGGCGCCGCCTGCTCGAAGCGGATGGCGGCAGGCATCTTGACCCGGGTCGCGCCGGATTACGACTTGAGGAAGTCGCGCATGCGCTCGATCTCGTCGATCGCGCCGAATTGCGAGCCGATCAGGATTTCCTCGAAGCCCATCTCTTCGACGCGCCTGATGCGGCGGCGCGCCTCCTCGGGCGGGCAGATGAAATTGACCGATGCCAGCTTCGCCAGTTCCACGGATTCGGGGCGCTCGGCGAGGTCGACCGCGCAGTTGGCGAGGACGGCATTGGTGCCGCCGGCCTCGCGATAGATCTTCATGCCGTATTCCAGGTCCTCCAGGCTGCTGTACCGCCCGGACGGGGTCCAGCCCTGGGCTTCCTTGGCGGCGTAGGTGATCCAGCGGGGGCTGCGCCAGGCACCGATCAGGAGCGGCGGCCCGCCCTTGCATCCCGGCCAGGTCGGCAATGTGCCGCCATTGACCGGCTCGCCGTTCCACACGCGGTTCATGATTTCGAGGTCGTCCCTGAACGTGCGAAAACGCTGATCGTAATCGTAGCCGAGCAATTCGAAATCGCCGCGCGTCGAGCCGCTGCCGACGCCGAGGATCAGGCGGTTGTTCGACATCGCCTGCAGCGACTGCACCCGATAGGCGAGTTCGATCGGGTTGCGCAACGGGAGTTGCAGAACCGCGATCCCGAGTTCGACCTTGGAGGTAACCGCCGCAAGCGCCGTCAACACCTGGAGCGAATCGATGTTTGGGCGGCGGCCCAGCGAGTCCCCGATCCAGATGCCGGGAAAGCCGCGGGCCTCGATCTGCCGGCCGAAATTCGTGATGCGATCGATCAGCCCGCCATCGGCGCTTGCCGCGGCATTGATCCGGATCATCGTGCTGACGCGCATCGGTTTCTTTCCGCCAAATGTTCCGCGCAGGCTACGCGCGCCGCCACATTGGCGACCGCGCCCGAACCGGGTCGAGCAGCGACCAGTCGCCGTCTTCCAGGACGTGACCCTTCGGGTAGGGTGGGCGCGGCTCCAATCCGAGGGAACGGACGACGCGATCGTCGCGGTAATAACATTGCAGGACGACGCGCGTCAGCGTCGCCACCGCGGCCCCGCCCGTTGCGCGCAATTCCATCGCCACCGCCTCCCGCCGGGCCTGGTCGAGAGTAGCCAGCGGCGATCCGGCGAGGCGGGCGAGCAGGTCGAGCGCCTGCCGCACAAGCCCCGCGTCGCGGCCGAGGGTTGCCACGATGTCGGCCTGGATCGTGGGATCATCGGCGCCGGGCACGTCGAATTCCGCGCTGGCCGGGATGATTACGCCAGCGATCGCGCGCAGATCGTCGCGTTGAGCTGGAGTCAAGGGGCTTCCCGTGGGCATCGCTTGCCTCAGTCGAACAGATTGGCCAGGCGCTGCTTCATCTGGTCGGCGACGTAGAGCGCCAGCGCCTGGATGGTGGAGGTCGGGTTGACCCCGCCGGAGGTGACGAACAGGCTGCCGTCGACGATGAACAGGTTCTTCACGTCATGCGACCGGCCCCATTCGTTGACGACCGAACGTTCGGGGTCGGTGCCCATGCGGGCGGTGCCCAGGAGGTGCCAGCCGCCCTGGACTATCGGGCTGTTGACGCAGATGTCGGTCGCCTCGGCTGCGGCGAGGATCTCCTTTGCGCGGGCGATGCCGTGTTCCATCATCCGCGCCGTATTCTCGCCGATCCGGTAGTCGATGCGCGGCGCCGGGATGCCGTGGCAGTCCTTCAGGACGGGATCGAGCGTGACGCGGTTGTGTTCCTCCGGCAGGTCCTCGCAGATCGCCGACAGCGTCAGGCGGTGGCCGTTGAAGCGGCGGAAGGCGGCGTGATGGCCCGCCCCCCACGGCAAAATCCCCTTCGCGTCGCTCTGGACCGCTTCCATGATCGGTCCGATGCCGCGGCCGAACTGAAACGTGTAGCCGCGCACGAAGCCGCGCGACCGGTCGGTCTCGTAGAACTCCTTACTCCACAGGCAGGTCGGCGGCGCGCGGTTGCTGTCGGTCGCCGCGGCGACATAGCCGTAGACCTGGGCATAGGGGTGGAACATCAGGTTCTTGCCGACGAGGCCGCTGGAATTGGCGAGCCCGTCCGGGAACTTCCCGGAGGCCGAATTCAGTAAGAGCCGCGGCGTGCCCACGCCGTTGCAGGCGAGGATGACCACCTCGGCGGCCTGAAACTGCTCGACTCCCTCGGCGTCGTAATAGACGACGCCCGATGCCATGCCCTCCTCGTTGGTCGTGATCTCGCGCACCCGGCAATGCGTGCGCAACTCGACCCCGGCACGGCGCGCCGCGGGCCAATAGGTGATGTCGGTGCTGGCTTTCGCCCCCTGCGCGCAGCCGGGGGTGCAATGGCCGAGATTGATGCACTTGGCGCGCCCCTCGTAATCCACCGTCGCGACCGTGGTATCGGACGGCCACCAGTGCCAGCCGAGCCGGTTCATCGCGTTGCCCAGCATCGCGCCGGAGCGGCCGAGCGGCAAGGGCGGCATCGGCGGGGTGCGCGGCGGCACGCCGGGATCGCCGGCGAGGCCGGAGACCCCCATCAGCCGGTCGTTCTCCTCGAAGAACGGCGCCAGCGTGGCGTAATCGACCGGCCAGTCGTCCGCCACGCCGTCGAGGCTGCGCACGCGGAAGTCCGACGGATGCAGGCGCGGAAAGTGCGCGGTGTACATGATTGTGCCGCCGCCGACGCCGTTGAAGTTGACGACCTTGATCGGCGAGTTGTCGTCGTTGACCGGATAGTCCTCGGGCCGGGCGCGGATGTTGGGGCTGGGCGAATAGTCGCCGAAGAAGCGCGCCTCCCAGTCGCGGCCGGTGCTGGGATAGGTCTCGGGGTTCATCCAGCCGCCTTGCTCGAGGCAGAGGATGTGCATTTTTGTCTCGGCGAGGCTCCACGCCACGGCCGCGCCCGACGCGCCGGCGCCGATGATCAGCACATCCACGGGATCGTTCATGCCGGTTCCCCCCACTCGGTGCGGCCTGCCGCGACCGCCTCAGCGCGCCATGCCCGGCGCGCCGGCCGGCACATCGTAAAAGGCGAGCGTCATCGAGACGCTGGTGTAATAGCCCATCAGCGTGATCACGTCGGTGATGCCGACATGGCCGAGCGCCTTGACCGCGCGATCGTAAAGCCCCTTCGAGGCCCAGCGCGAATTGGACAGGCAGATTGCCATTTCGTAGACGATCTGCTCGCGCTCGTCGGCGAACGCGGTCGGCAGGCCGGACAGCATCGCCTCGACCTTGTCGGCCGGCAGCCCGACCTCCTTGCCGCGCCGCTCGTGCGCGGCGGTCGGGTAGGCCGAACGCCACTTGCTGTTGATGATGATGACGGCGATCTCGCGCTCGCGCTCGGTCAGCGAATACTGGCCGGCGTGAAAATGGCCGCCGATCGGTCCGGCGGCCTTCGCCAGCTTGGGATTGTGCACCCAGATCTTGCGCGGGCCGCCGAGCGGGCCGCGGGTCTCTACGAGGGCGCGATAGCCTTCCTGCTGCTCCGGCGTCATCGCGTCATAGGGAATTTCGGCATAGCGGCCGAAGGTCGGCGTCTCGGGCATCTCGGGTTTCCTTCGTGAAAGGGATCGTTGCCGACGCTTAGCCGCGCGCCAGGGCGTAGACCTGCGTGCCGCCGGGCGGCGGCGGTTGCGCGCTCCACGTTTCGCCGGCGTCATGGCTGGTCCATACCTCGCCGCCGTTGGTGGCGCACGACATCAGGGCTGGCTGGCGCTCGTCGAAAGCGAGCTTGAACATCGTATGCGGCACCGGCGCGCCGACCTCGACCTGGCTCCAGCTGTCGCCGCCGTCGCGGCTGCGCAGCAAGATGCCGAGGTCGCTGATGAACCCGGAGCCGGCCGCGACCCACAAGTGGCGCGGGTTGCCCGGCACCTCGCGGATGTCGCGGCAGTAGATCTGTCCCTTGACGTTGAGCGGCTCCAGCGGCACGTGACTCCAGTGGTCGCCGCCGTCGGCGCTGCGGAACATTCCGGCCCGCGCGATGCCGAATACAGTGCCCGGCCGCCAGCGGCTGGCCAGGACGCCGTGCATGTCGACCATGTCGTCGTTGATGTATTGGCCGTGGCTCAGATTTTCCCAATGCTCGCCGCCGTCCGTCGAGCGGATCGTGCCGCCGACCTCGATCGCGCCATAGAGGTGATCGGGCTCGCTGGCGCTGGCGTCGAGCATCAGCACCCGCTTCGCCGGGTTGGCGCCGGGCGCGGTGGTGATCTCGGGGAAGCGCACGCTGACCGGCAGGCGGGTCCAGCGCTGCGCCGGCATCGTCGCTGCGGTAGATCTCGCAATTCTCGCAGCCGACCAGGATCACGTCGGGGTCGTGCGGGTGAAACAGGATCGACCAGACCGGCAGGCCGTGGTCGGGCATCTCGACCTTTTCCCAATGTTCGCCGCGGTCGGCGCTGCGATAGGCCCCGGATTGCGTGCCGGCGTAGATGATCTCGGGCCTTTCCGGATGCGCCGCCAGGGCGCGCACCGCCGGGGCCTCGGGCAGACCGCGGTGCAGCGCCTCCCACTCGCCGCCGCCATCGCGCAGACGGAACAGGCCGGAGTGCACGACCCGACCGCTTCCCGTTTCGCCCGCCAGGCCTAGGTAGAGGTAGGATGGATTGTCGTTTTCACCGTTGCTTGGCATGTGATCGCCCCGCCTCTTGCCCGGTTGCGACGGCGGCGTCGCATTCAATCGGTCGCAACCGATCGTGTCATTCGGCCGCCGCCCGCCGAGATTGGCAAGTCTCGCGAGCTTCGGCAAGGGTTTGCCCCACCGGGGCATCCGGCGAGAGGGACCTGCGGGCGCCGGCCGCAAGCGACGATCGGCGATGCGGATGCGGTGCGCTTATCCGCCTCAGGCAACCTCGCCGCTGATCACCTCTTTGACCTTGCTGGCGAGCTGCTTCAGGCTGAAGGGCTTGGGCAGGAAATGAATCTCGCTGTCGCTGTCGAGCCGCTGGCGGAAGGCGTCCTCGGTGTAGCCGGAAATGAAGATCACCTTCATGTCCGGGTGGATCTCGCGCACTTTGCGGATCAGCGCCGGCCCGTCCATGCGCGGCATGACGACATCGGTGATCATGAGGTCGATCTTCTCGGCGGCGCTGTGGATCATCTCGAGCGCGCCTTCGCCGCTCCGCGCCTCGATCACCTTGTAGCCCTTGTTGCGCAGGGCCCGCGCCCCGAAGATCCGCACCGGGTCCTCGTCTTCGACCAGCATCACCGTGCCGATCCCGGTCAGGTCGCGGGCCGCCGGCGCCTCGACCGCCTCGGGGCGCGCGCCGATCGCGCCGTCGGCCAGCTGGTGGCGCGGCAGATAGATCTGGAACACTGCGCCGCGGCCCGGTTCGCTGTCGACGAAGATGAAGCCGCCGGTCTGCTTGACGATGCCGTAGACGGTCGACAGGCCGAGCCCGGTGCCCGAGCCGACCTCCTTCGTCGAGAAAAACGGCTCGAAGATGCGCGCCATGTTCTCCCGCGGGATGCCGATCCCGGTATCCGCCACCTCGATCAGCACGTAATTGCCGGCCGGCATCACCTCGTGGCCGCGCCGCAATGCGCTCGCCTGGCTGACATTGGCGGTGCGGATCGTCAGGGTGCCGCCGCCGGCCATCGCGTCGCGGGCGTTGACCGCGAGGTTGATGATCACCTGCTCGATCTGACCCTGGTCGACCTTGGCGAGGCCGAGGTCGCGGCCGTGGATGACCTTCAGCTCGATGTTCTCGCCGATCAGCCGGCGCAAGCAGGTGCGACAGCTCGACCAGCACGTCGGTGATGTCGATGATGCGCGGCTGCAGGGTCTGCTGGCGCGAGAAGGCCAGGAGCTGGCGCACCAGGTTGGCGGCGCGGTTGGCGTTCTGCTTGATCTGCATGATGTCGGCGAAGGACGGGTCGCCCGGCCGGAAGCGCATCAACAGCAGGTCGCAAAACCCGATCATCGCGGTCAGCAGGTTGTTGAAGTCGTGCGCGACGCCGCCGGCGAGCTGACCGACCGCCTGCATCTTCTGCGATTGCGCGAATTGCACTTCGAGGTTCTTCTGCTCGGTGACGTCGATGAAATGCAGCATCAGCGCGTCGCCGCCCTCGATGCCGTCGAGCCGGCTGAGGAACACGACGCTGGCGCGGTCGCGCGGGCCCTTGAGGCGCACCTCGACCGGCGCGGGGTGCGACGTGCCGTCTGCCGCGGCGGCCAGCTTGACCGCAATCTCCCGGCGGTCCTCGTCGTTGACGAAGCCGATCAGCGGCTCGCCGATCAGGTCCTGCGGCGACGTGCCGAACAATTCGCCGAGCGCCCGGTTGGCCTCCTCCAGCCGGCCGAAGCGGTCGATCAGCGCGATCCCGACCGGCGCATTGGCAAAGAAGCGCTGGAAGCGCTCGCGCGACAGGCGGAGCGCGGTTTCCCATTCGCGCTCGGGGGTGAGGTCGCGCACGACCGAGCGGGTGCGCAGTTCGTCACCGGCGCCGACGCTGCTCTGGCTGATCCACGCCTGGACGACGCGTCCGTCGCGGGTTTTCAGAGCAACCTCGCCGCGCTGCTCGCCGTACGCTGCGTCCGCCGAACGGGTCGCAGGGTGCCGTTTCCGGCGTCGGCGGCTGGGCGAGAAAATCATGCAGCCGCGCATCGCTGCCGACGATCTCGGCCGGGGTGCAGCCCAGCCATTTGGCGAGCGTCTGATTGACGAACAGAAACCGGCCGGCGCCATCCACCGAATAAAAGCCGATCGGCGCGTCGTCGAGAAACTCGACGAGCTTGTTGCGCTCGTCGCGGATCACGACCTCCATTTCGTGGCGTGGCCGTGATGTCGTGGATGTCCCAGAAGGTGTAGCCCGGCCGCCCGGCGATCGGGTTGACCGCGATGTTGAACCAGCCGGCAGCGGCGCCCCGCGAATCGCGCAGCGGCAGCGCGGCGATCGCGCGCATTCCGGCCTCCCCGCGGGTGCGCAGCCGCTCGAAATCCGGCAGCGTATCAGGATCGGCAAGTGCGGCTGCAATGCGGTCGAGGGCGGGCGCGTCAGCGTTCGAGAACAGGTCGTGGAAGGCGGTATTCGCATAGGCGATGCGGCCGTCGGGCGCCAGGATCAGCTGCGGGTCGGGCAAGGCGTCGAGGGCTTGGCTCAGGATGTCGACCCGTCGCGTCAGCACCGCCTGGCGCCAGCGCGATCGCGCCGCGCCGGCGGCGACCCCGAAAACCGCAGCGAACGAGACGATCATGATCGCCGCCGCCGCGACATTGGCGCTTGAGATCACCCGCGCGAAATACAGTATTGCGGCGCCGAGCGCGCCGGCGGCCAGGATCAGGGCCGTATTGGCCAGCAATCCGAGCCAGCCGGGCAGCCTGCGGTAGGTGGTCCAGTTTACCCGGCGGTGGGCAGCATCGCTATCGGCCACCATGGTCTCGGCCCCGCCTCGTTCGAATGCCGTCATAAATAGCATGACGCGGCACCGCAGGTCGCGGCTGATCGGGCGTGCGCGACGCGAGCCGACGGCCAAGGCCGGGCCGGCCGTTATACGCCGACCGATTGTTCGAAGGCCGCGTTAATGACGTGTTAAGTCGATGATCCACCCCCGGGAATTTTGTCGGTGCCCGGCCGAACTACTCGTCGCGATAGGTCCGCTCCAAACGCTCGTGCCGCTCCTGCGCTTCGATCGACAAGGTGGCGATCGGGCGCGCCTCAAGGCGGCGGACGCCGATCGGCTGGTCGGTTTCCTCGCAATAGCCATAAGTGCCGGTGTCGATGCGGATCAGCGCCGCATCGATTTTGGAGATCAGCTTGCGCTCGCGGTCGCGCGTGCGCAGCTCGATTGCGCGTTCGGTCTCCAGCGATGCGCGGTCCGTCAAATCGGGCTTCAGCAGGCTTTCTTCCTTTAGGTGGCGCAGGGTGCCTGACGAATTGGCGAGGAGTTCGGCGCGCCAGCGCAGCAGTTTTTGCCTGAAATATTCAACTTGTAACGGGTTCATAAACTCTTCGTCGTCGGAGGGACGATAATCGGGCGGCAAAACCGGGCGCATCACTCTCCCCACACGCCATTGACGACGGGCGCGGAGTATATGAATCGGGTTCACCCATTTCAACTGTCACCGCGTCATTTCACCGCGTTGATTCGGCGCGCATTTTTACGTGCGGATGACGGCCATGCCGGAACCGCCGGTGGGCAAGCGCCGGCCGATCGCCGCTGCTGCCGTGGCACCGCGATCGGAGTTCGTGGCAGCCCCGCCGCAGGGGGGCGGCGAAAGCAAGATGTAATTAATTTAGCTAAAATTGTTTGTGACAATTAACCGGCAATTAACTCTATAGCTCGAGTAATGAATGGGCACCTTTAGAGCTTCTTAAGCAATACGCCGCTAGGTTGTGCGTCTCGGACGCCAACTTGTAGCTGATCCTCATGCCCGCAGCCGATCCCTTTGAGAATAGCGGCGATCCCGCCGAGACAAGTGGCCCGCTCGCCGAGCTGCCGTCGCCGGACACCAAGCGATGGGTCGTGCGGCGCAAGGCCGTGGTTGTCCAGGCCGTGCGCACCGGCTTGATCAGCCTGCAGGATGCCTGCCGACGCTACAATCTGTCGGTCGAGGAATTCCTCGCCTGGCAGCGCGCGATCGAGCGCTACGGCATCCCCGGTCTGCGGGTGACGCGGTTGCAGATCTATCGCGACACTGACGACATGCGCTCGGGAAAGTAGGGGCTTTCCATTCGCGGGCGAGTTCTTTAACAGCGCGGCTGCTTGAAGAAGCGGTTTTCCGGCCGCGGCAATCCGAGATTTTCCCGCAACGTCCTGCCTTCGTATTCGCGGCGGAACAAGCCGCGCCGCTGCAGTTCCGGCACCACCCGGTCGACGAAATCATCGAGCCCCTGCGGCACGTACGGGAACATGATGTTGAACCCGTCGCAGCCCTCGCCGAAGAACCATTCCTCCATCTCGTCGGCAATCATTGCCGGCGTGCCGACCATCGCCAGCCCGCCATAGCTGCCGGCGATCTGTGCCAGCTGGCGCACTGTCAGGTTGTCGCGCCGGGCGCGGTCGATGACGCGCTGGCGGCCGCTCTGGGAGGCGTTGGTTGCCGGGATGTCGGGCAGCGGCGCGTCGAGATCGAATTGCGAGGCGTCGCAGCCGAGCGCGATCGACAACGAGGCGATGCCGCTGTCGGGATGCACCAGGCTGTCGAGCAGGGCCCGCTTGTCGCGCGCCTCGCCAGCGCTGTCGCCGACCACGACGAGGCAGCCGGGCAAAATTTTGATATGGTCGGGGTTGCGCCCGAACCGCTCGGCCCGGCCTTTGACGTCCGCGTAATAGCTCTGCGCATCGGCCAGGCGCCCGCCGCTGGCGAACACCATCTCGGCGGTCTCGGCGGCGAGCTGGCGGCCGGCATCCGACGCGCCCGCTTGGACGATGACCGGCCAACCCTGGATCGGCCGCGCGATGTTCAAGGGGCCGCGCACCGACAGAAACTCGCCCTGATGGTCGAGCACGTGCAGCCGCTCGGGATCGAAATAGATGCCGTGCTCGACATCGCGAACGAAGGCGTCTTCGGCCCAGCTGTCCCAGAGCCCGGTTACCACGTCGAAAAACTCGCGGGCGCGGCGGTAGCGTGCGTCGTGCTCCATGTGCTCGGTCAGGCCGAAATTGAGCGCCGCGTCGGGGTTGGAGGTGGTGACGAGGTTCCACGCGGCCCGCCCGCCGCTGATATGATCGAGCGAGGCAAAGCGGCGCGCGATCGTGTAGGGCGGCTCGAAGGTGGTCGAGGCCGTCGCGATCAGCCCGAGATGCTCGGTCACCATCGCGAGCGCCGGCAGCAGGGTCAGCGGGTCGAACGAGGTCACCGTCGCGCTGCGCTTCAGCGCCGCCATCGGCATGTTGAGGACGGCCAAGTGGTCGGCCATGAACCATGCGTCGAAGCGGCCCTGTTCCAGCTTCTGGGCGAAGCGGACCAGGTGCTTGAGGTTGAAGTTGGCGTCGGGGTAGGCGCTGGGATAGCGCCACCAGGCGGTGTGGATGCCGACGGGGCGCATGAAGGCGCCCAGCCGTAATTGTCGCGATGCCGTCATCCCCGATGCTCCCCGGCCGCACTTCGCAAGATATTAGCGTGCGGCGCGGGCGACGGCTGCATAGATAACCGGTGGCCGATGAAGGCGCTCACAAAAGGAGGGCGGCCGATGTCCGAGATGCGGCGTGAACATGACAGCCTTGGCCCGGTCGAGGTGCCCGAAGACCGCCTGTGGGGCGCGCAGACACAGCGCTCGCTGGAGAATTTCCCGATCGGGCGCGGCCGTTTCGTGTGGGGCCGCACGGTGATCCGCAGCTTCGGCATCCTCAAGAAGGCCGCGGCGCAAGCCAATGCGCGGCTCGGGCAATTGCCGAACGACAAGGCGGACGCAATCGTCAAGGCGGCGGACGAGGTGATCGGCGGCGCGCACGACGGCGAGTTTCCGCTGGTCGTGTTCCAGACCGGCTCGGGCACCCAGTCCAACATGAACGCCAACGAGGTCATCGCCCGCCGCGCTTCGCTGCTCTCCGGCCTCGCGATCCACCCCAATGACGACGTCAACCGCAGCCAGTCGTCGAACGATGCCTTTCCGGCGGTCATGCACGTCGCCGCGGTCGAGGCGATTGCGGGCGCACTGTTGCCGGCGCTCGCCGAGTTGCGCGAGGCGTTGGATGAGCGCGGCCGGGCGCTCGGGGAGATCGTCATCATCGGCCGCACGCATCTGATGGACGCGACGCCGCTGACCCTCGGGCAATTGTTTTCCGGCTGGATTGCGCAGCTTGAGCAGGCCGCGGCGACGCTCGACGGGGCGCTCGGCGGGCTCTACGAGCTGCCGCTCGGCGGCACCGCGGTCGGCACCGGGCTCAACGCGCCGCCGCGCTTCGGCGCGCTCGCCGTCGAGCTGATCGCGGCCGCGACCGGCCGGCCCTTCCGCCCCGCCGCCAACCTGTTTGCGCTCGGCTCGGCGCATGACGCGATGGTGACGGCGAGCGGGGCGTTGCGCACGCTAGCTGGGGCCCTGTTCAAGATCGCCAACGACATCCGCTGGTATGCCAGCGGGCCGCGCGCCGGGATCGGCGAATTGATCCTGCCGGAAAACGAGCCGGGCTCGTCGATCATGCCGGGCAAGGTCAACCCGACCCAGTGCGAGGCATTGACGATGGTTGCGGTGCAGGTCTTCGGCAACGACCACGCGGTCGCCTTCGCCGGCAGCCAGGGCAGTTTTCAGCTCAACGCCTACAAGCCGATCATCTTGCACAACCTGCTCGAATTGGCCGAGCTGCTGGCCGAGGGCTGCGGCTCGTTCACCGCGCGCTGCGTCCGCGGCATCGCCGCCAACGAGCCGCGCATCCGCGAGCATCTGGCGCAGTCGCTGATGCTGGTGACGGCGCTCAGCCCGCATATCGGCTACGAAAAGAGCGCCGCGATCGCCCTCGCCGCGCACCGCGAAGGGCTCAGTCTGCGCGAAGCGGCGCTCAAGCTCGGCCATGTCAGCGAAGCCGAGTTCGACGCCTGGGTGCGCCCGGAGGATATGACGCATTCGAGCGCGGATTGATGCCGCCCGTCATTGGGGCGGCGCCGGGGCGTTGATTTCCGGCGCGGCCGGCGCATAGTGCGCGAAATTTCGCGGAGGAAATGCCCGATGCTCCCGACCCCCGGCTTCCATCATCTGCACCTGAATTCGGTCGATCCCGATGCCGCGATCGACTTCTACGCGGGGCTGTTTCCCAGCACCCGCCGGGGGCATTGGGCCGGCACTCCGGCGCTTTATTCGCCGAACAACGTGCTTGTGCTGTTCGACAAGGTCGCCGCGCCGCCGCCGACCCAGCCGCAAAGCGCGATCTGGCATTTCGGCTGGCATGTCACCGATTCGCAGGAAGCCGTCAAAGCGTACAAAAGCCGCCCCGAGGTCACGATGCGGCCGCTCTACACGACTGACGAGGGCGGCTCGGTGCTGATCAGCAGCGACACCTGGCCTTCCATCGGCAACACGCTCGGGCTGACCCGGGCGCAGATCGCCGAGGCGCGCGCCAAGGGCGTCCAGCCGACCCACGGGGGCGGCTTCGCCTATATGTCGGGCGGCCCCGAGGATGCGTTGTTCGAGATCGCCGGCGACTACCCGGCCGAGCGCTTCAACCATGTGCATATGTGGCATGAGCAGCCGTTCTGCGCGCTCGCCTGGTACAAGGAGCACCTCAACGCGCCGGTGCGCCAGGGCTTCCCCGATGTCGCCAGCGGGGCGGATTGCCGGGTCGAGCGCGGCGCCGACCGCACCTGGCCCGCGCTCAACCGCGAGGGCATGTTCCGCACGCCGCGCGCCGGGGTCGAGTTTGGCGACGTCGTGTTGACCTGGTACATGAACCAGGGCGACGCGCCGCTCGCGCCAAGCCGCGGCCAGATGCAGGACCATATCGCGCTCAGCGTCGCCGACCTCGACGCGTGGACCGCCAAATTGCGCGGCGAGGGGGTGACCTTCCTCGACGGCCCCTACCAGCTCGGCGACACCCGCGCCGTGATGATCGAAGGCCCGAGCCGCGAAGCGATCGAACTGGTCGAAGTGCAATAGGGATCCGAGAGGACATTCGAATGCTGTTCACCTGCACGCCGCCCGGCGCCCGAATCCCAGGCCGCTTTCCCGGTCCCCAGCGGCCGCGCGGCAAGTGGTTCACGGTCGACATCCACTGCCACGTCCATTTCGACAAGGCCGACGAGATGGTGCGCCCGTTCTGGAACGCCGAGCGCGACGCGACGATGCGCTTTGCCAACGAGCGCACCCGCGCGGTGCAGCACGAGCAGATGCAGCGCACCCATGTCCAGCTGACTTCGGTCGAGCAGCGCCTCGCCGACATGGACGTGATGGGCATCGACATGCAGGCGATCTCGCCGGCGCCGGTGCAGATGTTCTACTGGACCGAGCCGGAGCTGGGGCTCGCGTCGGCCCGCGCGGTCAACGACAACATCGCCGACCTCGTGGCGCGCCACCCCGACCGCTTCGTCGGGCTCGGCACGATCCCGTTCCAGGCGCCGGAACTGGCGATCCGCGAACTCGATCGGCTGGTGCATTCGCTGGGGATGCGCGGCATCGAGATTTCCTCCAATGTCGACGGCGCCGATTTCTCCGACCCCCGTTTCCGCCCGATCTTCGCCAAATGCGAGGAACTGGGCGTGCTCTTGTTCATGCACCCCTCGGGCTTCACCGAGGGGCGCCGCTTCGGCGACCATTACTTCAGCAACGTGATCGGCATCCCGCTCGAATCGACGATCGCGGTGCATCACCTGATCTTCGGCGGGGTGCTCGACGCTTATCCCGGATTGAAGCTGGTGATCGCGCATGGCGGCGGCTACCTGCCGGCCTATTCGGGGCGCATCGACCACGCCGCCGCGGCCCGGCCGGATTGCTGCGAGCACATCAAGGAAGATCCGACGACCTATCTGAAGCGCCTGCATTTCGACACGATGGTGTTCACCCACCACCAGCTCGAATATCTCGTCGCGCAATACGGCCCCGACCATGTGCTGATGGGCACCGATTATCCCTATGACATGGGCATGACCGACCCGATCGGCTTTGTCGAGGGTTCGCCCGGGCTCAATGACGCGCAGCGCCGGCTGATCTTCGGCGGCAACGCGGCGCGGCTGCTTGGGGTCGCGCCGCCGCCGCGCTAGCCGCCGGTCACGCGATCATCTGCGGGATCACCAGGAACAGGTCGGTGTCGTCGGTCGTCTCGCCGGCGGCGGTGATCAGGGCGTGCGCCTGGCCGCGGTGATGCGTCTGGTGGTTGAAGAAATGGGTGACGAGGAGGCGCTTCGGGGCGCGGATCTCGCGCTGCGCCGCGCCGCTGAACCACACCAGATCCGCGTCGAGCCAGGCATCGTCCACCTTTGCCGCCCAGCGTGTCGATGTCGGCGTCGGCCTTGTCGCGCGCCGCGCACAACGCGGCCCAATCCTCAAAGAAATGGTCGCTCTCTTTGATCGGCGTCGCCGGGCGCTCCCAGGCGTCGAAGCGGCTCATCCACTGGCCGTCGCCCCACAGGATGTGCACCAGCGTGCCGTGCATCGAGTGCCAGAACGCACCGCGGTCGCGCCGCCGCTCGGCGTCGGACAGACGATTGGCGGCGGCGTAGAGGCGGCGATTCATCTCGGCGTTGTAGGCGGCCATCGTGCGGACATAGGGCGGGGTGATCATCGGCGCCTCCAGTAAGCGGTGCAGATTCCGTTTGCCGTAAGCCGGCGCACGCAGCAACCTTAATTCGACATCAACCGATTCACATTCCCTGGGGGAAGCGCGACATGCCCGAAGGACAGCGCCCGCGACCGACAGCCGACGCCTGAGACGATGCATTTCTGGGAGGGCACGCGAGCAGGCGAATTGCGCCTGCAGCGCTGCGACGCCTGCAGCAAGGTCTATTTCCCGCCGCGGCCGTTCTGCCCGCATTGCGCGGCGCGCGAGGTCAGCGTGTTCCGCGCCAGCGGCAAGGGGCGGCTTTACAGCTATGTGATCCATCACCGGCCGGTGCCGGGCTTCACCCCGCCTTACGCGATCGCCGTCGTCGAACTCGACGAGGGGCCGCGCATGATGACCAATATCGTCGATTGCCCGCAGACGCCCGAGGCGCTCGTACTCGACATGCCGCTCGAAGTCGCCTTCGAGAAGATCGACGACGAGATCACGCTCCCCCTGTTCCGTCCGGCGAAAGGCTGAGCCGATGAAACCGAAATCGATCGCCATCGTCGGCGCCGCCGAGACGACCGAACTCGGCCGCATCACCAATCTGTCGCAGATCGGATTGCATGCCGACGCTGCGCTCAACGCGATGAAGGATGCCGGCATCGGCCCGAAGGACATCGACGGCGTCGCCACCGCCGGCGAGACCCCGACGACGATCGCGCACTATCTCGGCATCACGCCGAAATGGGTCGACGGCACCGCGGTCGGCGGCTGCTCGTTCATGATCCATGTCCGCCACGCCGCCGCGGCGATCGAAAGCGGGCTGTGCAAGACGATCCTGATCACCCACGGCGAGAGCGGCCGCTCCGGCATCGCGCGCTCGCGCCCGGCGGTGTCGCCCGGCAGCCTGCAGGGCCAGTTCGAATTGCCTTACGGGCCGATGGGGCCGCCGACCCTGTTCACCATTCCGGTGCTGCGCTATCTGAAGACCTACGGCATCACCCAGGAGCAGCTGGCGACGGTCGCCGTCGTCCAGCGCGAATGGGCCGCGAAGAACCCGCGCGCCACCTTCCGCGACCCGATCACGGTCGAGGACGTGCTCGCATCGCGGATGATCGCCTATCCGTTCCGCCTGTTGATGTGCTGCCTGGTGACCGACGGCGGCGGCGCGCTGATCCTGACCACGGCCGACCGCGCCAAGGATTTTCCGACGAAGCCGGTCTATCTGCTCGGCACCGGCGAATCGGTCGAGACGCCGATGGTCAGCCAGATGGAGGATTTCACCTCCTCGCGCGCCTTCCGGGTGTCGGGCGCCAAGGCTTTCGAGGAAGCGGGCATCAGCCACAGCGATGTCGACCACCTGATGATCTACGACGCCTTCGCGCATCTGCCGATCTACGGACTCGAAGATCTCGGCTTCTGCAAGAAGGGCGAGGCGGCGGCCTTCATCGGCGAGCGCAACACCGCGCCGGGCGGCAAACTGCCGCTCAACACCAACGGCGGCGGCCTCTCCTACATGCATTCCGGCATGTACGGCATGTACGCCTTGCAGGAGAGCGTGCGGCAGATGCGCGGCATCGCCCCGGCCCAGGTGCCCGGCGCCAAGATCTCGGTGTGCCACGGCGTCGGCGGCATGTTCGCCGCCAGCGGCACCATCATCATGACCAACGAGCCGTAGCGCTCGCGGCTCCACGGCGTCGGGCGCCGCCGCATCGGTGCGGCCCCGGCGGACCGGGCGAGCTTCAGACATAAATAAATTAAAGGGGGACACATGGCTTCGCACGACAACCGGCTGTCGCGCCGCGCGGTCGTCGGCTCGCTGTTGGCGGCGCCGCTGGTGCTGCCCGCGCGGACTGCGTTTTCCGCCGGCCGAGCGCCGGAGGGGAAGGTCGTCATCGCCTGGCACGTAACGATCTCGCCGTCCTGGGTCGATCCGTCGATCGCGCCGCCGAACATCACACCGTTCGGCATTCTCTATGCGGTGCACGACGCTCTGGTGCGTCCCTATCCGGGCCAGAAGATCGGCGCGAGCCTCGCCGAGTCGTGGCACGAGAGCGAAGACGGCCTGACCTACGAATTCACGCTGCGCCCGGGCCTGACCTTCCACAACGGCGATCCTGTCACGAGCGACGACGTCAAGTTCAGCTTCGATCGCTACAAGGGCGGCGCAGCCACCTTGCTCAAGGAGAAGGTCGCGCGGGTCGAGGTTGTCGACCCCCGGGTGGTGCGCTTCCATTTGAAGGAGATCTGGCCCGATTTCATGACGTTCTACGGCACTACGGCGAGCGCCGCCGGGTTCGTGCTACCCAAGAAATACGTCGAGACGGTCGGGGAGGACGGCTTCAAGAAGCACCCGATCGGCGCAGGCCCGTACAAATTCGTCAGCAGCAAGCCGGGCATCGAAATGGTCTTCGAGGCCTTCGACAAGTACTGGCGGCACCCGCCTTACGTTAAGTCGCTGGTGATGCGCAGCGTGCCCGAAGCCACCACGCGGGCGCTGATGGTCAAGACCGGCGAGGTCGACATCGCGTTTGCGCTCGACGGCATCGAGGCCCAGGGCGTCAAGAACGACCCGAAGACGCATATCGAGGCGACCAAGCACGCCTCGAATTTCTGGATCGAGTTCCCCGACCAGTACGACCCGAAATCGCCGTGGCACGACAAGCGGCTGCGCCTGGCGGTCAACTACGCGCTCGACCGCAAAGGCATCAACGATGCGGCCTGCCTCGGGTTCTGCACGCCGACTGACGTCATCGTGCCGCACGTCATGGAATTCGCGCTGCAGACCAAGCCGATGACCTACGACCCGCAGAAGGCCAAGCAGCTGCTCGCCGAGGCCGGCTACCCGAACGGCATCGACGCCGGCGATTTCCACGCAATCCCGGGCTTCCCGACCGCCGCTCAAGCGGTGGTCAACGACCTGATCGCGGTCGGCATCCGGGTGAGGTTGCAGCAGTTGGAGCGCGCGGCGTTCAACGCCAGCTGGCACGCGCACAAATTTCACGGATTGTTCATGACGGCCTCAGGGAGTGCCGGCAACGCTGCGACGCGCGTCGCAGCATTCGTCGATTCAAAGGGCTCCTTCGCTTCGGGTGGCTATCCCGATATCGACGCGCTGTTCCGGCAGCAGGCGGTCGAGCCCGATCGCCAGAAGCGGGAAGCGCTGTTGCACCAGATCCAGCAGCTGACGATCGACCGGGTCATGTTCGCACAGGTGATGGACCGGATCTCTCTCGTCGGCATCGGGCCGCGCATCGCCCGGAGCACGATCGGCGAGGTCTATCTCGACCCGTTCCCCTCCTACGAGGACATCGAACTCAAGGGTGTGTGAGAACGGAAGCATCGGGCGGGGTGGCTCGCTTTGCTGCTTGTTGTGCTGTTCAGCTGCCGGCCGATCGCATCGGGGCCGCTGCCGCCCGGCCGGCGGCCATTACGGTCGTTCAGTCAGGTATATAATCACCGGCGGTGGTCGGCTTGTGCGGCCCGCGGCGGCGTGGCACAAGCGCGGGGTGTGCAGCGGTGCGATCCGGCGCCGCCCGGGGGGGGGAAGCGCGATGCCGGATTTCGCGATCGAGCGGGGCTGCGCGGGGCTGGTCTGCGGCGTCGACGAAGCCGGGCGCGGGCCGCTCGCCGGCCCGGTGGTGGCGGCCGCGGTGGTCATTGACAGGCGCCGTTTTCGCGGCCCGTTGCGGCAGGTGCTCGACGATTCGAAGGCGCTCTCGCGTGAGCGGCGCGAAAGCTGCTATCGGGCGCTGCTCGGCTGTGCCGAGGTCGGGGCGGCGAGCATTGGCGTCGGGGCGGCGAGTGTGCGCGAGATCGACCGGATTAACATCCTGCGCGCGAGCCTCCTGGCGATGCGGCGGGCGGTGATGGCGCTGGGCGCGGCGGCAGGGGCGGTTCCCGACATCGCGCTGGTCGACGGCAATGTCGCCCCGGCGCTGCCCTGCGTGGTGCGCACCGTGGTCAAGGGCGATGCGCTGTCGTTCTCGATCGCCGCCGCCTCGGTCGTCGCCAAGGTCACCCGCGACCGAATCATGCAGGCCCTGGCGCGACGCCATCCCGGCTACGGATGGGAGAGCAATGTCGGCTATGCGACCGCCGAGCATGTCGCCGGCATCGGCAGGCGCGGCGTCACACCGCACCATCGCCGCTCGTTCGCGCCGGTTCGCCTGGCTTTGGCGGACCGAGGCGACCTCTTGGCGCTGCTCTCGACGCGGGCGGATTTGCCGAATTGGGCGCGGCGGATCCCGGGCAAGACAAAGTCCGATTGACCCGCGGAATTGACTCGCGGAATTGACGATAGGCGCGGCGGCGCCCACAATTCGCGTTAGGGGCGAGGCGGTCATCAGCGAGCGGGCCATCAGCGACAGGGCGATGCTCTCCGGCGAGACGATTGTGCAGGGCGATTGCCTGGCGGCGCTGGCGCGACTGCCGGCGGCGTCGGTCGACCTCGTCTTCGCCGACCCGCCCTACAACCTCCAGCTCAACGGAGAGTTGCACCGGCCCGACAACAGCCGGGTCGAGGGGGTCGAGGAAGCGTGGGACAAGTTCGCGGATTTCGCCACCTACGACCGCTTCACCCGCGACTGGCTCGCCGCCTGCCGCCGGGTGCTGAAGCCGGCCGGCGGATTGTGGGTGATCGGCAGCTACCACAACATCTTCCGCATTGGCGCGGCATTGCAGGATCTTGGCTTCTGGATTCTCAACGACGTGATCTGGCGCAAATCGAACCCGATGCCGAATTTCCGCGGGCGCCGCTTTACCAATGCGCACGAGACGCTGTTGTGGTGCGCCCAGTCGCGCGAGGCGCGCTACACCTTCAACTATGACGCGATGAAGGCGCTCAACGACGAATTGCAGATGCGCAGCGACTGGCTCATTCCGCTGTGCGGCGGGCCGGAGCGGCTGCGCGCCGGCGACGGCAAGAAGGCGCACCCGACGCAAAAGCCCGAGGCATTGCTGCACCGCGTCTTGCTTGCCTCGACGCGGCCGGGCGAAATTGTGCTCGACCCGTTTTTCGGCACCGGCACGACGGGCGCGGTGGCCAAGCGGCTGGGGCGGCGCTTTGTCGGTATCGAGCGCGATCCGGCCTATGTCGCGCTGGCGCGCCGGCGCATCGCCGCGGTCAAGCCGGCGCCGGCCGAGATCGTCGCGCTCGAATCGAAGCGCGAGGCGCCGCGCATACCGTTCGGCAATCTGGTCGAGCGCGGCCTGTTGCAGCCGGGAGAGGTGCTGGTCGATGCCTCGCGCCGCTTCGCCGCGCGGGTGCGCGCCGACGGCAGCGTGATTTCGGCCGAGCATCGCGGCTCGATCCACTCGGTCGGCGCCCAGGTGCAGGGTGCCCCGGCCTGCAACGGCTGGGCATTCTGGCATGTCGAGCGCCACGGCCGGCTTGTCGTGATCGACGAGTTGCGCACGCAATTGCGCGGCGAGTTGATCTGATGCGGCACTTGAAGCCATACCACAAACGCATGTGGAGAGCCGGCGAGATGGTTGGGTCCCGCGTGATCGCCGTTGCCGCCGCGGGCCTTCTGCTCGCAGGTTGTTTCGGCCCGCCGCCGCCGCCGTCGCCCGCCGCCGCGCTGCTGCTGGCGCCTGGGCTGAGCCGGGGTATCGATCTGCCGACCGATGCTCGCGACGTATCGCTTGAACTCAAGGCGAGCCGGATCGACTTCGTCGCTCGCTACTATCGCGACCCGGCCTCGCACTGGCCTGCCTTGTCGGCGGCGGAGGCGCGGTCGGTGTCGACGGGCGGCATGAAGCTGGTGGTCACCTGGGAGTCGCACTCGCACCGGCCGAGCTATTTTTCCTACGCCTCCGGCTACGCCGACGCTTTGGCGGCCTACGGCCAAGCCAGGAGGATCGATCAGCCAGCCGGCAGCGCCATCTATTTTGCGGTCGATTTCAACGCTCAGGAAACCGACCTCTGGGGAATCGACCAGTATTTTCGCGGCGTTTCGGCCGGCTTTTGGCGCGCTGCCGGGGGGCACGTTCCCGCTTATCGGGTCGGGGTCTATGGATCGGGCAGAGTATGCGCCTATCTGAAACGCAGCCGCCTTGCGGCTTTGGCCTGGCTGTCGAACTCGAGGGCCTGGTCAGGATACCGGAGCTTTGACGACTGGGACATCCGTCAGGGTGAAAGATCGCTCGTCCTGTCGTTCGACCAGGACTCGAACGAGGCGCGCGGCGATTATGGCGCCTTTCAGGTTGCCCCCCTTGTGACTGCCCAGCGGCGGCAGATTTGAGGATCCCGCGATGGCCTACGATCGCAACAACGTGTTTGCCCGCATCCTGCGCGGCGAGTTGCCGTGCGCCAAGGTGTACGAGGATGCGCATGTGCTGGCGTTTCGCGACATCAATCCGCAGGCGCCCGTCCATATCGTCCTCATTCCGAAGGGCGAGTACATCTCGGCCGACGATTTCGCCGAAACGGCGTCGGAGGCCGAGCAGGCCGGCTTTATGCGGGCGATCGGCAAGATCGCGCGCCAGGAGGGGGTGGCCGAGGGCGGCTATCGCATCCTGTCGAACCATGGCGCGGCGGCGCACCAGGAGGTGCCGCACTTTCACCTGCATCTGTTCGGCGGGCGCGACCTCGGGCCGATGCTGCGCCGGCCGCGCTGAGACCCTAGGAGCGCGCCAGCGCGGCGCCGGGCCACAGCCCCGGGCGGCTGCGGACGTATTGCGGCGGGCAGGGCGCCTCGGCGCCGAGCGCGTCGGCGGCATGCCAGGCCCAGCGCGGGTCGTCGAGAAAGCCGCGAGCGAGTGCGACGCAATCGGCCTGCCCCTCGGCGACGATCGCCTCGGCCTGGCGCGGCTGCACGATCATGCCGACCGCCTGCACCGCAATGCCGCTGCCCGCCTTGACCGCTGTGGCGAACGGCACCTGATAGCCCGGCCCGACCGTGACGCGCGCGTCGGGGCTGATGCCGCCGCTCGACACGCAGACATAGTCGAAGCCGATCCGCTCGAGTTCGCGTGCGAAGGCGACGGCGTCGGCGCTAGTCAGCCCGCCCGCGATCCAGTCGGAGCCGGTGATGCGCATGCCGAGCGCCTTCTGGCGCGGCCACACCGCGCGCACCGCGGCCGCGACCTCTAGCGGGAAGCGCATGCGGTTTTCCGGGCTACCGCCGTAGGCATCGGTGCGGCGGTTGGCGATCGGCGACTGGAAGCTGTGCAGCAGATAGCCGTGCGCGCCGTGCAATTCGACCAGATCGAAGCCCAATCGGTCGGCCCGCCGGGCGGCGGCGGCAAAGGCGTCGCGCACCCGCGCGAGGCCGGCCTCGTCGAGCGGCTCGGGCGCCGGGCACCCTGCATCGAACGGGATCGCCGAGGCGCCGACCCGCGGCCAGGCGCCTTCCGCCGCGGCGAGCGGCTTGCCGCCGAGCCAGGGCACCTGCGATGACGCCTTGCGCCCGGCATGCGCCAGTTGAATGCCGAGCCGCGCGCTGCCCCAGCGGCGGCAGGTCGCCACGACCCGCTCGAGCGCGGCCTCGTTGGCGTCGCAATAGAGGCCGAGGCAGCCGGGGGTAATGCGGCCGGCCGGCTCGACCGCTGTCGCCTCGGCGATCACAAGCCCGGCGCCGGACAATGACAGCGAGCCGAGATGCTGCACGTGCCAGTCGGTCGCCGAGCCGTCGACGGCGCTGTATTGGCACATCGGCGACACCGCGATGCGGTTGGCCAGGGTCAGGCCGCCGAGCGTGATCGGGGTGAACAAGAGGCTCATAAGATTGCTATCCGGTCTCTCGGGGGCTGACGGCGAGGCGCCCCCGGCCGACCCGGGCGCCCCGGTTAATTGCCGACCTTCTCCCAGGCTTTTTCGGCGTCGGGCGGCAGCTTGTCCATATGCTTCAGGAACAGGGCAAGCGTCCAGATCTGCTGGTCGCTGAGCGCATTTTTCCAGGACGGCATGCCGGTCCAGCGAATGCCGTGCTCGACCTTCCAGAATGTGATGCCCTCGGGGTCGTCCTCGACCCCATCGGTCGCGAGCTGCGGCGGCGCCGGATATTCGCCCTTTGCCACTGGCGAGGCCGACGCGTCGCCCTTCGCCGTGCCGTGGCAGATCGCGCAATGCCGACCGAAGAGCCCGATGCCGGCGATCAGGTTGGCGTCGGTCAGCGCGACCGGATTGGGGCCCTTCGGAGCGTCGCGCGCCAGGGTCGCATCGAGCGATGTGCCGGCCGCCCAGGTCTCGAGCGGGCCGGGCCGGGCATCGGCGTTGGCCGGGATCAGGCCGCTGCGCAGCACAAGGTAGCCGCCCCCAAGGGCGATAACGACAGACGCCAAAAGACCGAGCACAAAGCCCTTCAACATCGGATTTTCCCCAGCGCGAGGTCGAACAACGGCAGCAGGGTCGGGAAGGTCGGGTAGTGTCCGGCGACGATGTCGGCGCGGCTGACCCAGGCGACCGCGGCGGCGTCGTCGGCCGCCTCGCCCTCGCCGGCGCGCCAGACGCCGCGCACCGCGATCAAGGTATAGTGGAATTGCACGCGTCCCTCGCCGTCACGGTGGATCGCGTCGTTAACGTTGAGGATGCCGGCAGGTTCAGCGTCGACGCCGGTTTCTTCCTTTAATTCGCGCATCGCCCCCTCGGCGACGGTCTCGCCGAGTTCGAGGACGCCGCCCGGGAAGCCCCAGCGCCCTGCGTTAGGCTGCCGCGCGCGCTGCACGATCAGCGCCCGGGCCTCTGATCCCACCCCGCGTATGACGACCGCGAGTGCCGCGACGATCGGCCGGTCGGGGTAGCGCCGCTCCGCTCGCCGGGCGGCGAGGTCGGCGGCGCTGGCGGTGGCGCCGCCGGACCCCTCCGAGGCCTCGCTCACCCAGCGTTGCTCACTCTGCGTTGCTCACTCGGCGGCGGCACGCGGCTGGCCGTGCTCGTCGGTGTAGATCTCGGCGCCTTGCTGCAGGAACTCCTGCGACTTCTCCGCCATGCCGCTGCGCGCGTAGTCGCGGACCTCCTGCGAGATCTGCATCGAGCAGAATTTGGGGCCGCACATCGAGCAGAAATGCGCCAGCTTGGCGCCGTCCGCCGGCAAGGTCTGATCGTGGAACTTCTCGGCGGTCTCGGGATCGAGCGACAGGTTGAACTGGTCGCGCCAGCGGAACTCGAAGCGCGCCCGCGACAGGGCGTCGTCGCGCTCGCGCGCGGCCGGGTGGCCCTTGGCGAGGTCGGCAGCATGGGCGGCGATCTTGTAGGTGATAACGCCGGTCTTGACGTCGTCGCGGTCGGGCAGCCCGAGGTGCTCCTTCGGCGTCACGTAGCACAGGAGCGCGGTGCCGAACCAGCCGATCATCGCGGCGCCGATGCCGCTGGTGATGTGGTCGTAGCCCGGCGCGATGTCGGTGACGAGCGGCCCGAGCGTATAGAACGGCGCCTCGCCGCATTCCTCGAGCTGCTTGTCCATGTTGATCTTGATCTTGTGCATCGGCACATGGCCGGGGCCTTCGATCATCACCTGGACGCCGTCCTCCCAGGCAAGCTTGGTCAATTCGCCGAGCGTCTCCAATTCGGCGAACTGGGCGCGGTCGTTGGCGTCGGCGTTCGAGCCGGGCCGCAGGCCGTCGCCGAACGAATAGGCCACGTCATAGGTCCGCATGATCTCGTTGATCTCGCGGATATGGGTATAGAGGAAATTTTCTTGGTGATGCGCCAGGCACCATTTCGCCATGATCGAGCCGCCGCGCGACACGATGCCGGTGACCCGGTCGGCGGTCAGGTGGATGTAGCCGAGCCGCACCCCGGCATGGATCGTAAAATAGTCGACGCCCTGCTCCGCCTGCTCAATGAGGGTGTCGCGGAACAATTCCCAGGTCAGCTCCTCGGCCTTGCCGCCGACCTTTTCGAGCGCTTGATAGATCGGCACAGTGCCGATCGGCACCGGCGAGTTGCGGATGATCCACTCGCGGATCGTGTGGATGTTGCGCCCGGTCGACAGGTCCATGACCGTGTCGGCGCCCCAGCGCGTCGCCCACACCAGCTTGTCGACTTCCTCGGCGACCGAGGAGGTGACGATCGAGTTGCCGATATTGGCGTTGACCTTCACCAGGAAGTTGCGGCCGATGATCATCGGCTCGGTTTCCGGGTGGTTGATGTTGTTGGGGATGATGGCGCGGCCGCGTGCGATCTCGTCGCGTACGAACTCCGGCGTCACGTATTCGGGAATGCTGGCGCCGAACGAATTGCCGTCGCGCGCCCCCTCCCAGGCCTTTTCACGGCCGAGGTTTTCGCGGATCGCAACATATTCCATCTCGGCCGTGACGATGCCGCGCTTGGCGTAGGCGTACTGCGTGACCGCCTCGCCGGGCTTGGCGCGCAATACCTTGCGGCCGGCGCGGTTGAACATCGGCACCGGGCTCTCCTCGCCGCGCCGCAGGCCGTTATCCTCGGGCCGGATTTCGCGGCCCGGCACGTCCTCGACATCGCCGCGCGCCAGGATCCAGGGTCGCCGCAATTCGGGCAGGCCGACCCGGATATCGGTCGCGACCGTCGGGTCGGAATAAACCCCCGACGTGTCGTAGACGCGCACCGGCGGCTCGTTGGCGCTCGGCTCCAGGTTGATCTCGCGCATCGCAACTTGCACATCGCCGTGCCGGCGGCCGGCGACATGGACTTTGCGCGAGGCGGGAAACGGGCCAGTGGTGACCTGTAGCGTGCTCGGCAGGGGGGCGGAATCAGGCATGGCGATCTCCGTTGCGCCGATGGGCGCCGTGGCACGAAGACCCGGGTCGAGCGCGATGGGGGAGTCGGCGTTCGCCGCAGCGTTCCTGTCCCTACGCCGGCACGACCCGGATCAGGTTCAAAGGGTTGCCCGCGCTTCAGCGGTCTCTCAGCCCCTCGGCGGGGCACCCCTTGGATGATCAGATTATCGGCAGGTTGTCACGCAGCCGTCAAGCGCCGCGCGGCGAGGGGCAGCACAGCTCAGCCCTGACCTTCCGGCTTGGGCTGCGCCGCTCATCGCTGGTCCTTTTCCTGCCTATGCCGAATGCTCGGCATCGGCCTGGGCTTGCGCCCATGCCGATTGCGCCTCGGCGCGGGCGGCTTCCTCTTCCTCCTCGCGCTCTTGCGCCGGGTTGATGCCGGTCGCCTGCATCCGCGCCCCTTCCTCGGACTGGGCGACGTTGGCGGTGACCATGACCCCGACCTCGGGGTGCAGCATGACCCGGATCGGGTGGAGGCCGAGGGTTTTGATCGGGCGGTCGAGCACGATCTGGTGCTTGTCGACGGTGAAGCCGGCCTTCGTCACCGCCTCGGCGATGTCGCGGGCGGCGACCGAGCCGTAGAGTTGGCCGCTCTCGCCGGCTTGGCGGATCAGCACGACGGCCAGTCCCTCGAGCTTGGCGCCGACCTCGCCGGCCTCGGCCTTGCGCTCGAGGTTGGTGGCCTCGAGCTGGACGCGCTGCGTCTCGAAATAGGCCATGTTGTCCTTCGTCGCGCGCAGCGCTTTTTTCTGCGGCAGCAGGTAGTTGCGGGCAAAGCCGGGCTTCACCTTGACGATCTGGCCCATCTGGCCGAGCTTTTCGACGCGCTCGAGCAGGATGACATCAACCATCGAAATCGACTCCCTCAGGTGCGAGACGGCGCCGCAGCCCGAGCCAGCTCTCCAGCAGCCCCAGAACCGCGATCACCAGAAACGGCCAGCCGAACAGCACGGCCATCGTATAGAAAAACACCAGCGCCATCGCCGGATTCGACAGGCGCCGCACCGCCGCGTGCAAGACGGCGAGACCGGCCAGGCCGAACGGCACCGACAGCGCAATCAGCAGGTTGATCCCGACAAAGCGCGGCGCCCCGGCGAAGATCGTCGCCGCGGCGGCGAGCCCGAGCGCCGCGGGCAGCCACATCGGCAGGCCGAGCCGGGCCAGATCCGGCGTCGGGCGCCAGTTTGCCCCGAAACGGGCGAGGATCCCCTGCGCCAGTGCGGCGTTGCCGACCGAGGTGATCATCCACGAGGCCGCGACGACGCCGGGAATGATCATCGCCAGTGCCTCGGCGACCTCGGCGCGGTTGGGCACCGGCCGCCGCGACACGCGATCGAGCACCTCACCGACCAGGGTGCGCAGCGCCGCCTGCAGCCCCTCCGGACCGCCGAGCAGCAGCAGCGCCACCGCGATCCCGCACAAGGCGAATCCCGCCAGCCACGCCGTCAGCAGTCCCGGCGGATACCACGCGATGCTGCCGTCGGCGCGCGGCCGCGCCAGCAGTGCCTGACGGACGAGCAGCAGGACCGGCGCGGCATCGAGGGCAGCAAACAGCGCCGCGCCGATCAGGTCGCTCGCCGCAAGCAGCACCGCAACGCCGGTCAGGCCGGCCAGCGCCGCCGTGCCGGTTCCAAGCCATAGCCCCGCGACGAACAACGGCAGCTGGGTCAGATAAACAAGGACCAGCGCGCCGGGAGTGCCGACCGTCAGGGCGAGGTAGAAGCAGCCTCCGAGCCCGCCCAATCCGACGCCGATTGCGGTGGTTGCAAGCCGGCCCATGGCTGGACGCGGGCGATCCGGTTGCTCGGGCGGTTGTCGGGGGGCCTACTTCACCATGTAGGGTAGCAGGCCGAGAAAGCGCGCCCGCTTGATCGCCCGCGCCAATTCGCGCTGCTTGTGGGTCGATACTGCGGTGATGCGGCTCGGCACGATCTTGCCGCGCTCGGATACGAAGCGCTGCAACAGCCGAATGTCCTTGTAATCGATCTTCGGCGCATTGGGGCCGGAGAACGGGCAGGATTTGCGCCGCCGAAAGAACGGCCGGCGGGCAGCCGCCGCGCCGCGCTCTCCCCGGTCGCCGCGATCTCCCCGGCCCGCTCCGGATCCGGTCTGGCCTTCCATCTAAGCCTCCACCGTCTCGGCCGACTCGGCGGCCGGAGCCGGCGTTTCGACCGTCGCCGGCCGCTCGCGGTCGCGATCGCCGCCGTCGCGGCCTTCGCCATACCGCCCCTCACCATAGCGATCTCGGTCGCTCCGGCGCGGCCGGTCTTCGCGGCTGCCGCGGCTCAGCATGACCGGCGAGGGCCCCTCCTCATGCGCGTCGACGCGCAGGGTCAGGTAGCGCAGCACGTCCTCATTGATCCGCATCGTGCGCTCGAGTTCGGAGATCGCCGGCGCCGGCGCGTCGATGTTGAGCAGGATGTAATGGCCCTTGCGGTTTTTGTTCATGCGATAGGCAAGGTTGCGCAGGCCCCAGTACTCGCGCTTCTTGACCTCGCCGCCCTGCTCGGTGATGAGCTGGGTGAAGGCGTCGGCCAAGGCATCGACCTGGACGCCGGAAATATCCTGGCGCGCGATGAACACGTTTTCGTAAAGCGGCATGGCGGATCGTCCCTTGTGGCTGTCGCGACCCGGAGCGCCGATGACTTGCGTCAACGGGAGGCCAGCCGGGCCGTAGCCGGCGCGAGCACAGTGCCCGGCGCCGGCAAGGGGAGCCGCGCACTATACAGATCGCGATCGCCGACGCAACGGTTCGCGCAGAGCCGGAAATTCCCCGCGCCGACGCCCGCACTTGCGGGCATCGCAAAGGCGGCGAGGGTCAGGCGCGGACCGGGACGCCTTTTTCCTCGAGATACTGCTTCAGTTCGCCGGTTTCGAACATCTCGCGAATGATGTCGCAGCCGCCGATGAACTCGCCCTGGATGTAGAGCTGCGGCACGGTCGGCCAGTTCGAGAATTCCTTGATGCCCTGGCGCACCGACGGGTCGGCGAGCACGTCGACGCCTTTGAATTTGACCCCCATATGGCTGAGGATCTGCACCACCGCGGCCGAGAAGCCGCATTGCGGAAAGACCGGCGTGCCTTTCATGAACAGCACGACCGGGGAGTCGGTGATCTGCTGGCGGATGCGCTCTTGTACCGTGCTGTCCATCTGTCGGTCCTCGTTTGCCGATAACGCGGCTCGGGCCGCGCGGGTCGCTGGGGTGGGGGCTAATCCTCGGGAGTGCCGGTCTGCAGGGCGAGGGCGTGCAATTCGTTGCCCATGCGGCCGCGCAACGCCTGATAGACCAGCTGATGCTGCTGGATGCGGGTTTTGCCGCGGAACGCGCTCGACACGACATGGGCGGCGTAGTGGTCGCCGTCGCCGCGCAGATCCTCGATCGAGACCTGCGCATCCGGCAGGCTCTGTTTGATCAGCTGCTCGATCGTCGCCGCGTCCATCGCCATCGACCGCGCCTCCACAATCTGGCCTGGGGTCAGGGTTGCGCCATATAGCCCGGCAGCCAAGCCTCGTTTGCGGCTGTGAGTTGCGCGACCGATATGGCACCGGCACCGGGGAGTGTCAACGCGGCGCCACAAACCGTAGCCGATGCGCCGGGCGGGCACGCCGGCGACCCCGGCGGCGGCGAGGACTGTCGTGGCATCGGCGGTCTCGATCAGATAGCGCGCCTGGTCCTCGCCGAACAGGAAGGCATTCACCGGAGCATCGGCCGGCAACGGATCGAGCGCCACGCCGCGGCCGCCGGCCATCGCCATCTCGGCCAGCGCGACGAGGAGGCCGCCGTCGGACAGATCGTGGCAAGCCGCGGCAAGGCCCTGCTCGATCAGGCGGCGCACGAAGTCGCCGTTGCGCCGCTCGGCCGCGAGATCGACCGGCGGCGGCGGACCGTCCTCGCGGCCTTCGATCTCGCGCAGATACAACGAGGCGCCGAGATGGCCGGCCGTGTCGCCGATCAGGATCAGCGCGTTGCCGTCGCGCTTCAAGGCGAGATCGACCGCGCGGCGCGCGTCGGCCACGAGGCCGACGCCGCCGATGACCGGCGTGGGCAGGATCGCGCTGCCGCTCGTCTCGTTGTAGAGCGACACGTTGCCGGAGACGACCGGGTAGTCGAGCGCCAGGCAGGCGGCGCGCATGCCTTCGATGGCGCCGGCAAACTCGCCCATGATCTCGGGCTTCTCCGGGTTGCCGAAATTCATGTTGTCGGTCAACGCCAGCGGCAGCGCGCCGACCGCGGTCAGGTTGCGCCAGCTCTCGGCCACTGCCTGGGCGCCGCCGCGGGCGGGGTCGGCGCGGCAATAGCGCGCCGTCGCGTCGGTGCACAGCGCCAGCGCCTTGCCGCTGTCGCCGATGCGAACGATTGCGGCGTCGCCGCCCGGGCGCTTGCACCGTGTTGCCCTGGACGAGGTGGTCGTACTGCTCCCAGATCCAGCGCTTCGAGGCGAGGTCGGGGCAGGCGACGAGCCGCTCGAGGCATTGCAGCGGGTCGCGCGCGGGCAGGGCGGCGGCGTCGATGTCGGGGAGCGGGCGCGCGCCGCACCCATGGGCGCTCGTAAAGCGGCGCCTCGGTGACGAGCGGGCCGACCGGGATGTCGGCGGCGATCTCGCCGTGCCATGCGCAGCACCAGTCGGCCGGTTTCGGTGACGTGGCCGATCACCGCGAAATCGAGCTCCCATTTGTCGAAGACGCGGCGCGCCTCGGCCTCGCTGCCGGGCGCCAGCGACCATCAGCATCCGCTCCTGGCTTTCGCTGAGCATGATCTCGTAGGGGGTCATGCCGGCTTCGCGCACCGGCACGCGGTCGAGGTCGAGTTCGATGCCGAGCCCGCCCTTGCCGGCCATCTCGACCGCCGAGGAGGTCAGCCCGGCCGCGCCCATGTCCTGGATCGCGACGATCGCGTCGCCCTCCATCAGTTCGAGGCAGGCCTCGATCAGCAGCTTCTCGGTGAACGGGTCGCCGACCTGCACGGTCGGGCGCTTCTCCTGCGGCATCCGTCGGCGAACTCGGCCGAGGCCATCGTCGCGCCGTGGATGCCGTCGCGCCCGGTCTTGGCGCCGACATAGATCACCAGATTGCCCGGCCCGGCGGCGGCCGAATAGAAGATGCGGTCGGCCTGCGCCAGCCCGACGCACATCGCGTTGACCAGGATGTTGCCGTTATAGGCCGGGTGGAACTGGCATTCGCCGCCGACCGTCGGCACCCCGACGCAATTGCCGTAGCCGCCGATGCCCGGCAACGACGCCCGAGACGAGATGCCGCGTCTTCGGGTGGTCCGGGCTGCCGAAGCGCAGCGAGTTGAGCAGCGCGATCGGCCGCGCGCCCATCGTGAACACGTCGCGCAAGATGCCGCCGACCCCGGTCGCCGCGCCCTGATAGGGCTCGATGAACGAGGGGTGGTTGTGGCTCTCGATCTTGAAGACGACCGCGTCGCCGTCGCCGATATCGATCACCCCGGCATTCTCGCCCGGGCCGCAGATCACGCGCGGGCCGCTCGGTCGGCAGGGTTTTCAGCCACACTCTTCGAGGATTTGTACGAGCAGTGCTCGCTCCACATCGCCGAGAAGACGCCGAGTTCGGTCAGGTTCGGGGTGCGGCCGAGGATCGCGCAGGCGCGCGTCGAATTCCTCGCCGCTGAGCCCGTGCTCGGCGGCGAGTGCGGCGGTGACGTTGCTGCCGCCGCTCACTGCAAGGCGCCTGACCAGGCCGGCGAACAACGCCTTGCCCGTCGGTGCCGCCCAAGCAGCGGGTCGGTGGCGTTCTCGGGATGCGGCATCAGCCCGAGCACGGTGCGGCTGTCGTTGAATACGCCGGCGATGGCGCGGGCCGAGCCGTTGAAATTGTCTTCCTCGCTGAGCGCTCCCGACGGTCCGCAATAGCGGAACGCGACAAGGCCGCGGTCTTCCAGCCGATCGAGCGTCTCGGGGTCGGCGGTGTAGCTGCCGTCGTGATGCGCCACCGGCACCCGGATCGTCTGGCCGGCCGAATAGCCGCAGGTGAAGATCGTCTGGTTGTTCTCGACCCGCAGATGGATGTCCTTGCAGGTGAAAGCAGAGCGAGCGATTGGGCAAGAGCGCGCCGGGCAACAGGCCGGCCTCGGTCAGGATCTGGAAGCCGTTGCAGATGCCGAGCACCGGCGTGCCGCGGGCGGCGCGCGCCTTTACTTCGCGCATGATCGGCGAGTGCGCCGCCATCGCGCCGCAACGCAGATAGTCGCCATAGGCAAAGCCGCCGGGCAGGATGATCAGGTCGGTTTCGGGCAGGCTGGCATCGCGATGCCAGATGCGGGCGGCCTCATGGCCGGTCGCGCGGCGCCAAGCGAGCGCGACATCGTGCTCGCGGTTGGAGCCGGGGAAGATGATGATGGCGGCGTGCATCAAGGGCCGGGTGCGGTGACGCGACAAGCGTCACATACGCTGCGCCACGGTTCCGTTCAAGCGTCCAAGCAGCGCCGCGGGCCGCGGGTGTCTATTACTTTTTTTGGGCTTGCGGGTCGGACCACAAAATCGCCATCGCGGTGGCGATGAACACGACTGCGTACACCGCCGGAGCCGGATGGCGAAAGCTCAGATAAGTGAAGAAGACCCCGAGGCTCCCGAACATCGTCGAGAACGCCCTGAGCGCGCTGCGCAGCACCATTGCATCCAGCATCGATGATCCACCCTTGCCTGATTTGATTGTATGGCAGTTCGCCATCAGCGGGGCGGCAATTCCATAAAATTGATGGTTAATTTAACGAATTGGTAACGCGGGAGCTCGAAACGGTCAGGAAGTTGCGCAACTCGCCTCGGCGTCCGGCTTTGCCGGTTCCGGATCGGGGATGTCGAAAGCTTTGCCCTCGCCGGGGTCGCCGCCGACGATGCGGATGCCGGAGGTGACCGGCGGTTGTGCGGGATCGGCACCGGCCGCTATTGTGCCTCCCGTCACGGTTTCGCCGCGCCCAGGCCACATCATCCGGAAATCCATCAGTTTGCGGCCGGTCCCGCCGGTGACGTAGATCGCCGCCGAGAGACGAAATTCATGCCCGGCAATCGCCGCGCCGACCGGCTGGCCGCTCGTCCCCCAGATCGCGTCGGTGCCGCGCAACCAGGCGTTGAGCGCCCGCGTGTCGTCATGCTGGCCGTCGCCCCACAGGACGACCTCTGCCGGCACGCAATGCTGCGGCGGCGGTGCCGGCGCCAGAAAAGAAGCGGCGAGGAGCGGGAGGAGGGTGGCAATCCCCAACATCGACGGGCGTGGTGCGGTTCAGCCGATCTCGATCGTGTAATTCTCGATCACCGGGTTGGCAAGCAGTTGCCGGCACATATCCTCGACGCGGGCGCGCGCCGTGGCCGGGTCGGCGTCGGCGAGGTCGATCTCGATCAGCTTGCCCTGGCGAACCTCGCCGACCCCGGCGAACCCCAGCCCCTTCAGCGCGTTGCCGATCGCCTTGCCCTGCGGATCGAGCACCCCGGACTTCAGGCTGACATGAATGCGTGCCTTCATCGCTGGCCGCCTACTGCAACGCCTCGGATGCCTTGACATCGCCCGGCCCGCCCTCGGGCAGGATGCCGAGGCGCCGCGCCACCTCCTGATAACCTTGCTCGACACTACCGAGACCGAGGCGGAAGCGGTCCCTGTCCATCCTTTCGTCGGTGCGCGCATCCCACAGCCGGCAATTGTCCGGGCTGATCTCGTCGGCGACGACGATGCGCACCTCCTCGTCGGTGTAGAGCCGGCCGAATTCCAGGCGTAAGTCGATCAGCTTGATGTTGATGCCGAGAAACAGGCCGGTCAGGAAGTCGTTGATGCGCAGAGCGATGTGCCCGATCTCGTCGAGCTCGGTCGTGCTGGCCCAGCCGAAGGCGGTGATGTGCTCCTCGGAGACCAGCGGGTCGCCGAGCTTTTCGCTCTTATACTGATACTCGATAATCGAGCGCGGCAGAACGGTGCCTTCGGGAAGGCCGAAGCGCCGCGCCAGCGTCGCGGCGGCGATATTGCAGACTTTCACCTCGAGCGGGATCATCTCGAGCTCGCGCACCAGCTGCTCGCGCATGTTGAGCCGGCGTACCAGGTGGGTCGGGATGCCGATCTGGGCCAGCTTGAGCATCAGGAACTCGCTGATCCGGTTGTTGAAGACGCCCTTGCCGACGACGACGCAGCGTTTCTTCGCGTCGAAGGTGGTCATGTCGTCCTTGAAATGCTGGACGAGGGTGCCGGGCTCCGGTCCCTCGATACAGCACCTTTGTTTTACCTTCGTAAATCTGTCGGCGTCGTGACATAGCGTTTCAATCAAAGCCGCGGAAACAGTCGCCAATATGGTGGTCGTGCCGGGTGCGAACAATATCGCTTAAATCACGTCTACCTTGCGCCAGGGCGAGGGCTCCGGCAGCCAGCCGGCGTAGCGGAACGCCGCCGGCCGCTCGGGTGCGGGCCGCGCCGGCAGCGCGATCAGGGCGCTCGACACCGTGCCATAGCCGCGCGGCGTGCGGAAGCGCAGCGCTGCTTCGGGGGGCATCCCCGGCGGGTCGCTGTCGTCGCCGAGCAGGCCCTGCCAAGCGGACCAGTCGTCGCGGTCGGGATCGGGCGGCGGTGCGGCGGCGAAACGCGGCCGGGCCAGCGCAAGGCGCGGCGTCGCCAGTTCGTCGAGGTCGTGGGCGGCGATCAGCGACAGCCCCTCCTTGATCGGGTGCGCTTCGATCTGTCCGGTGCCGGCGTGGCGCAGCCAGAACGCGTCACGATTGTCGGCGACGATCAGGTTGAAGCTGCGGTAGGCGGCGGGATCGAGATGGGTCAGCGCCGCGGCCGCGTCGACCGCATCGGCGTGATCGAGCGCTTCAAGCACAAGCTCGCCGCGCGAACGCAGCCCCGCAGCCGGACCCAGCGAGCCCTGCCGGTTGAGGATCGCCGCGGCGACGCCCCAGTCGTTGAGGCCGAGCCACGATCCGCCGGCCAACAGGTCGAGACCGGCGACGATTTCGGGGCGGTCGGGCCAATGCCGGTCGGGCGGCAATGCCGGCCGGTCGATCATCTCGTCGCGGTTGGCGCCGATCACGATGGGCCAATCGTGATCAGGCCGGCGCAGGATGGCGAGGGTGCACATTCAGGTTCTCACCCCCATATCCCCGCCCACCAGGTGTCCGCCTGGCACGTCCACGCCCACACGGCGGCAGCCTGTGGTATTGTCGCGGCAGGACGCACGCGCCACACGCATACAGGATGACGGGAGCATGAACACCTTCGGCGAACGCGAAAAGGATTTCGAGACGCGGTTCAAGCACGACCAGGAACTGCAGTTCAAGGTCAAGGCGCGGCGCAACCGGATGCTCGGGTTGTGGGCGGCCGAGCGCCTGGGGCTGAGCGGCGAGGCGGCCGACGGCTATGCCAAGGAAATCGTCGACGCCGCGTTTCACGGCGGCGACCCCCATATTGTCGAAAAGATCGTCGCCGAGCTCACCGCCAAGGGCGAGAACGCCACCGCCGCACAGGTCCAGTTCGAACTCGACCATTTCGCCGAGCGCGCCAAGCAGCAGGTCATGCAGGAGTAGGGTGGAAACGACCCTCGCCGGCGCTGGCGGCGAGGGTCTCCACACGCGTTACACCGGGCGGTCGCCCTTGACCGTGACGCGGTTGCCGGAGCGGGTGTGCGGCCAATAGTCCCACATCGCGCGGTGCTGGACACAGCGGTTGTCCCAGAACGCGATCGAGTTCTCGCGCCAGCGGAAGCGGCACTGGAACAGCGGATCCGCCATGTGCTCATAGAGGTAGTTCAGGATGGCCTGGCTCTCGTCACGCGGGATGCCGTTGATGCGCCGGGTAAAGCCGGCATTGACGTAGAGCGCCTTCTTGCCGGTCACCGGATGGGTGCGCACGACCGGGTGCGTCGCGGTCGGGTAGCTCGGCTTGTCGGCGACGCCGTAATTGGCGTACATGCCGCGGTAGTTGTCGCCGCTGTGGAAGGCGGTGAGGCCCTCCAGATACGCCTTCATGCGCTCCGACAATGCCTCGTAGGCGGCGTACATGTTGGCAAACAGCGTGTCGCCGCCCTTGGGCGGGCACTCCTTGATGTAGAGGATCGAGCCCATCGGCGGCTCTTCGTCGCACGACACATCCGAGTGCCAGCCCTCGCCGTTGGCGCGCGGGGAATCCTTGTCGGCGTAAATGACCATCATTTCCGGGATGCCCGGGCTCGTGCGGCGCCGCCGGGTGGATGTGGAGGTCGCCGAATAGCCGCCCGAAGGCGAGGTGCTGCTCCTTGCTGATGTGCTGGTCGCGGAAGAAGATGACGAGATTCTCAGCAAGCGCGCGATGGATCTCGTCGATCGTCCGGTTGCCGAGCGGCCGCGACAGATCGACGCCGCCCACTTCGGCGCCGATGATCGGCGTCAGCGGGTCGAGGGTGAGCGTCTCGTAGGGCGCCCCCTCCTCGGCCAAATGCTTGTAGCGGGGCCCGTTATTGCCGCGCAGCGAATCCATCGCGCTTCTCCCTAGGTTGCGCTATTGGCCGAACACCCGGCGGAAGATCGTGTCGACGTGCTTGAGATGATAGGCGGTGTCGAACAGGCCGTCGATCGTCTCGGGCGACAGAAAGCGAGTCACGTCGCGGTCGGCCTTGAGACGGTCGGCGAAGCGGCCCTCGCCGTGCCAGGCCGCCATCGCGTGCGCCTGCACCAGGCGGTAGGCGTCCTCGCGGCTCATGCCTGCCTGGGTCAGCGCGAGCAGCACGCGCTGCGAGTCGACGAGGCCGCCCAATGAATTCGAGGTTCTCGCGCATCCGCTCGGGATAGACGACGAGGCGGTCGACGAGGCCGGTCAGCCGGGCCAGCGCGAAATCG
Organism: uncultured Alphaproteobacteria bacterium; assembly: GCA_963746885.1. Classification (GTDB taxonomy): domain Bacteria; phylum Pseudomonadota; class Alphaproteobacteria; order ATCC43930; family CGMCC-115725; genus DATARH01. The sequence goes on along the minus strand of CAVVDM010000018.1, from coordinate 25,615 downwards.
AGCGCGATCGTCGCGTCGGGCGCGATGACCCGCTCGACCGAGGAATGCGAGATGTCGCGCTCGTGCCACAGCGCGACGTTTTCGAGGGCCGGGGTCACGCTCGATCGGATCAGCCGCGACAGCCCGGTCAGATTCTCCGACAGCACCGGGTTGCGCTTGTGCGGCATCGCCGAGGAGCCTTTCTGGCCCGGCGAGAAGTATTCCTCCGCCTCGCGCAATTCGGTGCGCTGCAAATGGCGGATCTCGGTGGCGAGCCGCTCGATGCCGGCGGCGGTCAGTGCCAGCGCCATGAAGAAGGCGGCATGGCGGTCGCGCGGGATGATCTGCGTCGAGACCGGCTCAGGGACGAGACCGAGCTTCTCGGCGACATAAGCCTCCACCGCCGGGTCGATATTGGCGAAGGTGCCGACCGCGCCCGAGATCGCGCAGGTGGCGATCTCGCGCCTTGCCGCGACGAGGCGCTCGCGGTTGCGGGCGAACTCGGCCCAATGCCCGGCGAGCTTGAGGCCGAATGTGGTCGGCTCGGCGTGGATGCCGTGGCTGCGCCCGACCGTCGGTGTGTGCTTGTGCTCGATGGCGCGGCGCTTCAGCGCGGCGAGCAAGGCGTCGAGGTCGGCGAGCAGCAGGTCGGCGGCCTGAGTCAGCTGCACCGCGAGGCAGGTGTCGAGCACGTCGCTCGATGTCATGCCCTGGTGCATGAAGCGCGAATCGGGGCCGACATGCTCGGCGACGTTGGTCAGAAAGGCGATCGTCTCGTGATGCACCTCGCGCTCGATCTCGCGGATGCGGGCGACCTCGAACGCGCCCTTGTCGCGCACCGCGCGCGCCGCGCTCTCCGGTATGACGCCGAGCCGGGCCTGCGCCTCGCAGGCAGAGGCCTCGATGTCGAGCTGGATGCGGAAATAGTTCTCTGGCTCCCAGATCGCCGCCATCTGCGGCCGGCTGTAGCGCGGGATCATGCCGGGATTCTCTCCGTTGCGGGCGCCGCCGCCTCGCGTGCCGGATCGTAGCCGAGCACGGCGAGCGCGGCGAGCATGTGCTGCGGAACCGGGGCGTTGACGGCGATCGGCGGGCGCGCCGGGTACAGCGGCAGCGCGATGGCGCGGGCGTGCAAGTGCAATGCCTCGCCGGCGGGGCCGCCATAGGCCGGGTCGCCGACGACCGGGCAGCCGAGCGTCGCGCAATGCACCCGGATCTGGTGGGTGCGCCCGGTGCGCGGCCTCAGTTCCAGCCAGGCGCGGCCCTGCGCGGCGCCGAGCACCCGGTAGTCGGTGACGGCGCGCTGCCCCTGCGGGTCCACCACCATATGCCAGCCGACTTTGCCGCGCGGCTGCTTGGCGAGCGCGGCCTCGATGCGGCCTTGGGGTTCGGCCGGCACGCCGGCGACCACCGCCCAATAAATCTTCTCGACCTGGCCGTCGGCGAACAGGCGGCCGAGCCGGCGTAACGCCTTCGGATGGCGGCCGAGCACCAGGCATCCCGAGGTGTCGCGGTCGAGCCGGTGGGCGAGCGCCGGCGGACGGGGCAGGCCGAAGCGCAACAGCGGGAACCAGTGTTCGAGATGCGGCCCGCCGCCCGGCCCGGCATGCACCGGGATGCCGGCCGGCTTGTCGATCACCAGCACCAGCCCGTCGCGGTAAAGGACGCGGTCGGCGATGTTCATCGCCGAAACATCGGCAGCGCGCTTAGCCGGGACAAGCCCGGCCACGACGAATGGGAGGCATTGACCCAAGCTAGGCCAACCCCGATGTACGATTTTCGGATTGCAAATGGAGCGAGGGCCATGAACGACATGCCGCGCGCGCCGGTCGTCGAGACGTTACGCTTTGGCGATGATGGGATCGTGCCGAACAATCCGCTCCCGCTTGTCGTCTATCGCGGCGCGCTGCCCGAGAGCGGCGACCGGGCGAGCGCCTGCGAGCGGCTGTTCGCGCAAAACGGCTGGCCTGACGCCTGGCGCAACGGCATCTATGCGCATCATCATTATCATAGCACCGCGCACGAGGTGCTCGGCATTGCGCGCGGCCACGCGCGGGTGCGGCTTGGCGGCGACGGCGGGCAGACGGTCGATCTCGAAACCGGCGACGTCGTCGTGATCCCGGCCGGCGTCGCTCACAAGCGCGAGAGCGCGAGCGGCGATCTCGTGGTGGTCGGTGCCTACCCGCGCGGCCAGCGCCCCGACCTGTGCCGGGCCGAGCCCGGCCGGCACACGGCCGCGCTCGCCAGCATCGCCGGGGTGCCGTTGCCCGCGGCCGATCCGGTCACCGGCCGGGCCGCGCCGCTGCTCGACTACTGGCGCGGCTGAGCCGTCACAGGCAGCGCCCGGCGTAGAGGATTTCGCCGCCGCTGCCGACCGGTCCCTTGGCATCGGGAACGTAGCGTCTGGTGTCGATCACGTAGCCGCTGGCGCACATCGCGTGCGCCTGCACCGCGTCGGCGATCCAATCGCGCCGCAGCCGCTCGGCGGCGCCGTCGTCATTGGGGGTCATGACGGTGCTGGTATGCGCGCTGTAGAGGAAGGCGGCCGGGCCGGTGGCGGCGAAGCCTTCGTCGCGCACCGAGCCGACGCAACCGGCGAGCGAGACCAGACACAATAAGGCGAGTGCGCGCATCTTGCCGCTTCTCCACGATACGAGGCTGCTCTCTATTCCTCGATTCCGCGCTGTGGGGCAAGCGGCGCGGTTGTGATGGCCGGCGGCCCCTCGGTGGATACTGCCGGCGGCTGGCTGACTTGTCGCGGCGTTTGCTGTCGATACCAACCTCTATCTGCCGAAATTTCAGGCGCAATGGTGAGCCGCGACGCCACGGCCGGTGCAATATCGCCGGCGCGGGAAATCGTTTGCCGGCGCCGAGGCAACGCGCCGATTATGCGCGCCCGATGATCTGCCCGGGAAAGGTTGGACCGGTTGCCTAGAACCTGCTGTCTGCTGCCCGGTGTGCGGGCGGTTACCGCAATCCTGCTTTGGCTGATCGTCGTTGGCGCGCCGGCCGCGCGAGGCGCCGACGCGGCGCACGGCGCGGCACCCGAGTTGCCGGCGCGGGTCGAGACGCGGCACACGCTGATGCTCGCGGGGCAGCCGCTCGATTACCGGGCGGTGGCGGAAACCATCGGGCTGACCGACCGGAAGGGCCAGCCCGCGGCTTCGGTTTTCACCGTGTCGTATCTGGCGGAGGCGTCGCAGGGGCATCGCCGGCCGGTGGCGTTCGTGTTCAACGGCGGCCCCGGGGCGGCCTCGGTGTTTCTGCATCTGGGGGCGCTCGGGCCGCGCATCATCGACACGCCGCCGAGCGGCGTGGTGCCGGGCCCGCCGGTCGCGCTGGTCGACAACCCGGCGACCTGGCTCGCCTTCACCGATCTGGTGTTTGTCGATCCGGTCGGCACCGGGTTCAGCCGCGGCACGGGCAAGGAGGACAACCCGGACAAGCCGTTCTGGAATGTGCGCAGTGATCTGAGCTCGCTCGGCGGCGTGGTGCGCCGCTGGCTGACCCGGCACCAGCGTTGGGATGCGCCGGTGTTTCTGGTCGGCGAGAGCTACGGCGGGTTTCGCGCCGCCGCACTGGCGCGCTCGCTGGGGCGCGATGTCGGGGTGACGGTCAGCGGGCTGGTGCTGATTTCGCCGGCGCTCGATATCGCGCTGCTGCACCCGGATATTGCCGACCCGCTCGCCCCGGCCTTCGAATTGCCGAGCTATGCCGCCAGCGCGGCGGTGCTGTCGCGCAAGGTACCGGCTGGGGAGGGCGGCGAGGATGCGGCCGCGGTCGAGCGCTTTGCGCTGTCGGACTATCTGGTCGGGCTGGCCCGGCTCAGCGGCATCCCGGCGGCGGGCGACCCGTTCATCGCCAGGGTTGCCGGGCTGATCGGCCTGCCCGCGCAGGTCGTGCGGCGCGAGCGCGGGCGGGTGCCGGCCCAGACCTTCGTGCGCGAGGAACGGCGCGGCGCCGGCGAGATTCTTAGCCTCTACGACGCGACGGTCGGGCGCGCGACGACCGCCAATCCCTGGGACGACCATGCCGGCGATCCGGTCCTCGACCCGGCCGTCGCTTCCTATACGACGGCGTTCGAGAGCTATGCCGCGAACGAACTCGGCTACCACACCGAGCAGCCCTACCGGGTATTGCCGCACGAGGTGTCGGCGCAGTGGGATTGGGAGGGCGCGCGCGGCGGCGAGGGCGGGCTCGGGCTGGCGTTGTCGGCGTTGCAGGACGTGCTGCTTGCCCACCCGGCGACGCGGCTGCTGATTGCCAACGGACGCTACGATCTGGTGACGCCCTATCTCGGCTCGCGCTGGCTGATCGACCAGCTTGCGATCCCGGCCGCGACGCGGGCCGGCATTCGCCTGCGCGTCTATCCGGGCGGGCACATGATGTATATGCGGCCGCGCTCGCGCGCCGCGCTGGCCGCCGATGCCGCCGCGATCTTCGCCTCGCCCGACGCGTCCGCGCCGCGCTGAGCCTCATCCTGGCGCATCGCCGCCGGGCGAGCGGGTGCACGAGCGCGACCTTGTCGCGGTGTGCGGGCTGGCCGCGGTCGGGGCGCTGCTGGCCGGCGACCCCGGCCGGGTCGAGCGGCTGTTCTTCGAGCCGTGGCTTGCCGCCGAACTGGCGCCGGCGCGCCGCCTGCTCGCCGCCGCGCGCAAGCCCTACCGCGAGGTCGCGGCCGACGAACTGGCGCGGATCGCCGGCACGGCGCACCACGGCGGCGTCGTTGCGGTGGCGCGGCCGCGCCCGGTGCCGCCGCTCGACGTCAGGCGCGCCGCGCTGTGGGCGCGCGACGGCAAGCCGCTGGTGATCCTCGACGGCATCGGCAACCCGCACAATCTCGGCGCCATCGTCCGCAGCGCCGCGTTTTTCGGGGTGGCGCGCATCGTGCTGGCCGATCGGCCCGAGCAGGCCCTGCCGTCAGCGGCTGCCTACCGGGTTGCCGAGGGGGCGCTCGACCGGGTCCGGCTGTACCGGGCGGCATTGCCGGCGGCGCTCGGCGGGCTGAAGCGCAGCTACCGGGTGGTTGGCGCCGTGCCGGGCCGCGGCGTGCCGCTCGGCGATTTGCGCAGCGACCGGCCGGTGGCGCTGGTTCTCGGCAACGAGGAGCGCGGCTTGGACCCGGCGACGCTGGCGCTGTGCGACGTGGTCGTGACGATCCCGGGCGCAACAATCCCGGGGGGCGGGTCGGTGCAGTCGCTGAATGTCGCGGCGGCAGCGGCGATCCTGTTCTACGCGCTGGCCGCGGCCTGATCGGGCCGGCGCGCCGCCGCCATCAGCCGGTCGAGCACTGCCAGCAGCGCCTCGGCTGCCTGCGGCCCGTTGTCGCGCTGGCGCAGCACCATCGCCGCGGCTTCGAGCGTCGACAGGGCCTCGCGGCGCGGCTCACGGCGCAGCTGGCCGAGGCGGGCCGGGGCGGGCGGGTTGAGCACTAGGCGGTGCAGCTTCAGCAGCCACGGGTTGCGCCACCACAAGGTCTTCGCCTCGCTCCAGCTGCCGTCGAGCAGCAGGATGCCGTCGAGCCCGGCGATCAGCGGCGCCGGATCGGCGAGCGGCTTGCCGTCGCGGCCGAGGACGATGACTTCGCGCTGCTGGCCAAGCGCCGCCGGCCGGGCCGAGCCGAGATAGAGCACGCCCCAGCGCTTCGGGTCGGCTTGCCGGCCGAGGGCGCGCGCCAGGTTGGGCCACGATAGGCCGGTGACAAGCCGGGCGCGGCCGAGCGCGGCGACGCAGGCGGCGGCGGTCGCACGCGGCTCGCGGCGCTCCTGCGGGTGCTGCAGCACGAGCACGAACAGGCGATTGTCGATCGCGGTCTCGGGGTTCGGCTTGGGGTCGCACTCGCGCTCGCTCATTGCCGCATCTGGCCCTCCTGGCGCTAGTATAGGCCGGACCGATCGGGCACAGGAGGATTGCGTGGCGGATTACGAGTGGAACGGCGGCGACCTGCCGACCTATGTCACCCATCTCGAATGCAGCCAGACCGGCGAGCATTACCCGGCCGACACATTGCACGGCCTGTCGCGGGTCGGAAAGCCGCTGCTGGTGCGCTACGACCTCGATGCGATGCGCCGGGGCGTGTCGCGCGAGATGCTCGCCTCCCGGCCGCAGACCCTGTGGCGCTACCGAGAGATGTTGCCGGTGCGCCGGCCAGAGAATGTCGTCGCGCTCGGCGAGGTGGTGACGCCGATCCTGGCGCTGCCGCGTCTGGCGCAGGGTGGCGGCGAATTGCTGGTCAAGGACGAGGGGCGGCTGCCGACCGGCTCGTTCAAGGCGCGCGGCCTGGCATTGGCGGTGTCGATGGCGAAGGAGCTTGGCGTCACCGCGATGGCGATGCCGACCAACGGCAACGCCGGCTCGGCGATGGCCGCCTATTGCGCCCGCGCCGGCATGACCGCGACGGTGTTCTGCCCGGACGACACGCCGGCGGTCAACGTCCGCGAGATCGCGATGCAGGGAGCGCAGGTGTTCCTGGTCAACGGCCTGATTGACGATTGCGGCCGGCTGGTCGCCGAGGGCGAGAAAGAGGTCGGCTGGTTCAACTGCTCGACCTTGCGCGAGCCCTACCGCATCGAGGGCAAGAAGACGATGGGTCTCGAACTGGCCGAGCAGCTCGGCTGGGAAGTGCCCGATGTGATCTTCTATCCGACCGGCGGCGGCACCGGGATCATCGGCATGTGGAAAGCGTTCGACGAATTGGAGGCGCTCGGCTGGATCGGCAAGAAGCGGCCACGCATGGTGGTGGTGCAGGCGGCTGGTTGCGCCCCGATGGTCAAGGCCTGGGAGGAGGGCGTCGAGCACGCGCCGCGCTGGCAGGATGCGCATACCTTCGCTGCCGGCATTCGGGTGCCGCAGGCGGTCGGCGACTTTTTGATCCTGCGCGCGGTGCGCGACAGCGGCGGGTTTGCGATCGCGGTCGACGACGCCGCGATCGCCGCGGCATGGCAGGAAGTCGCAGTGGCGGAGGGGCTGCTGCTGTGCCCCGAGGGCGCGGCGACCTATGCCGCCTACAAGCAGGCGGCGGCGGACGGGCGGGTGCGGCCGGGCGAGCGAGCCGTGCTGTTCAACTGCGCCAGCGGGCTCAAATACGAAATGCCGGAGGCGGGAACGCGGTTGCAGCTTGGTCAGCCGGTCGACTGGGCGCAAATGCGGCAGCGGGCGGCGCGACAAAATTAACTCGCTCTTGACGTTTTAACCATAACAAGTCCCATCGCTTGGGTGGTTGTGATAAGAGGGCGTCAACTCACGGCCTGCGGGAGACCGGCGCACAAGAAGCGGCGGGCCTAGCTCGCGAAAACGACGTGGTATGGTGCGGCCTGGGTCGCGTTAGCGGAGAGCGCACATGGCAGAAGCGGTGTGGAATGGGTTTTTGCGTTTGTCGCTGGTCTCCTGCCCGGTTCGCCTGGTACCGGCGATCGCTGACGCGCACGTCATACATCTCGACCCGGTCAATTCGCGAACCGGCAACCCGGTTACCCAGCAATTCGTCGATTCGCGTACCGGCGATGTCGTCAGCGCCGACTCGCTCGCGAAGGGCTATCAGACCGCCTCGTCCCGCTATGTCACGATTTCCGACAGCGAGCTCGATGGCCTCACCGGCGTTCCGGCCAACATCGTCGAGGTCGCACACTTCATCCCGCGCGATTCCGTCGACCGCGCCCGCCTCGAGGCGAGCTGCTACATCTATCCCGACGGCGAACTCGCGCCGGACACGCTCGAGGCGCTGCGCCTAGCGATGCAGCGCGGCGGACGCGATGCGATCGGCTACGTCAAACTTGGCGAGCGCGAGCGCACGGTGCTGATCCAGGTATGCGGCGCGGGGCTGATGCTGTCGACCCTGCGACCGCCGCGGGTGCTCGAACCGGCAGAGTTTGCCGAGCGGCCCGAGAGCGAAGTCCCGGCCGAAACGATCGAGATCGCCCAGGCGATCATCGCGCGCCGCATCCTCGAGGGCGACGCGAACACGATGCACGACCGCTACGAGGAGCGGCTGCGCGCGCTGCTCGAAGGCAAGACGGGCGGGGCGCTGCCGCCGCGTCCGGCCGCGGTAGTGGCCGCGCCGCCGCCGGTTGCGACCCCCGCAGCGGCCCCACCGCCGCCACGGCCGTTATTCCCGCCGCCAGCGGCTGCGCCGTCACCGGCCCCCGAGCCGGAGCCGGAGCCCGAGGTGTCGCCGGCCACCGCCGCCGCGCCGGAGCCCGAGCCGGCCGCCGCTGCGGTGTCGTCAACTCCGGAGCCGGCGCCCGCGCCCAAGGGGGAGCCGGCCGCCGCTTCCGAGCCGGAACCTGAGCCCGAGCCGGAACCCGAGCCGGCCGCCGCGGCCGAGCCGGAACCTGAACCTGAACCTGAACCCGAGCCGGAACCTGAACCCGAGCCTGAGTCCAGAGCCTTCTCCCGCGGAGCGGGTGGCCGCAGCCGCGCCGCCTTCGCAGCCCGAGCCCGAGCCCGTGGCGGCTGCCGCCGAGGTGGCGCCTCCGCCCCCGGCAGAGGCAGCCCCGGCCCCAGCTGCGCAAACATCGGCTGCGCCGCCGCCAGCAGCAGAAGTCCCGCCGCCCACCGCCGACGTGGCGCGCGCGGCGGGGGAACGGCGGCGCGACGAGGCGGGAACGGCGGTCGCGTCGGACGGTGTGCCGCGCGAGCTGGGTACCGAGGTGCTGCTGCACATCATGGGGCTGGGCGACCGGCGCTTTGTCGAGCCGGGATGGGCCGGCCATCCAGGCAGCCGGCGGCAGATCGAAGCGATGAGCATTCGGCCGCGCGAGGAGCTTGAGCCGAGCGCAATCGAGTTCCGGGTGTTTGCCCAGGAAGGCCGTGCCACCGCCTGGGTCAGCAACGGCAATTACGCCGGTACGCGTGGCCGGCAATTGCCGCTGACCGGGTTTGCCGTGCGGCCCGCGCCAGAATTGCGCGACCGCTTCGATATCGTCTACGAGGGCTGCTTCTTCGACGGCGGGGTGGTCGGGCCGAAGCGCAACGGCGAGATCTGCACGTCGCCGGTCACCAACGACCCGCTCGAGGCGGTGCGCATCACCATCGTCGAGCGCGCCGCCACGGGCGAGTAAGCCGCGTCAGAGACGCGGCTGCTGTTCAAGCAGGTCGGGCAGGTCGTTCTCGATCAGCACGGTGTCGCCGCTGGCGAGATTGCGGTCGAGCCAAGCGCGCGCTTCGGCAAAGCCGGCGCACGGCACGATGTCGCGCTGCGGCGCCGCGGCGGCGAATGCCGTCACCAGCGGCGCCACCCGATGCGGCGCGACGGCTACCAGGATGTCGACATGGGCGGCGGCGAGGCGGCCGATCCTCGTGTGTTCGGCGGCGTGCTCGCTGCCCAGTTCGGCCATGCCGGGGGTGACGAGGATGCGACGGCCGCCGGGTTGGCATAATGTATCGAGCAGGCTCAAGGCCGAGGCGAAGCCGACCGGGTTGGAGTTGTAGGCGTCGTCGATCAGGATCGTTCCGTCACCCTGGCGCTTTACTTCGAGGCGGTGCGCGATCTGCGGCGCGCTCTTGAGGCTGGCGACGACGTCCTCAGGCGGCAGCCCGAGGGTGCAGGCGGCGGCGAAGGCGAGCGCGATGTTGCGGCCCTGGTGCAGGCCGAACAGCGGCGCGCGCAGCTCATAGGCGGTGCCGCGCCAGCGCACCGCGGCAACGATTCCGTCCGGCTCCTGGCGCAGCGCGTCGATGACGAGATCGGCGGTCTCGCTGCCGACCGTCACCGACATGGCGCGGTGCCGCTCGACGAAATCGCGCGGCCAGGCAAATTCCAGCGTATCGGCGGCCAGGATCATCGTGCCGCCATTGTCGCGCACCGCCTCGGCCAGCTCGAACTTGGCGCGCGCCACCGCGTCGAGCGATTTGAAGCGCTCGTAATGCGCCTTGCCGATCGCGCTGATGATGCCGAGGCTGGGCGGGGTCAGTTCGCACAGGCGGCGGATCGAGCCGATGCCGTAGGCGCCCATCTCGACGACGAAATAGCGGTGATGCGGCTGCAGCCGCTCGCGGATGACGCGGGCGATGCCCATCGCGGTATTGACGCTGCCCGGGGTGATCAGGGTCGGCGCGGCGGTTTCGAGCACATGCCCGAGGATGTGCTTGACCGAGGTTTTGCCATACGAGCCGGTGATCGCGATCACGGTCGGATTGAGCCGCTGCAGGATTGCGCGGGCCTCGCGCCAGTAGCGCCGCTGCACCAGTCTTTCGAACGGCGCGAGCAGCAGGTTGGCGGCAACCAGCGACAGCGGGACCGTCTGTACCGCGACGACCCAGACGATGACGAATTCGCTTGCCCGCGCCGCCGCGAGGCCAAGCGCCGCAGCCACCCCCAGCGCGATGGCGTAAATGCGCCGGGCGCGCGCCGTCATCGCCAGTTTCTTCTTGGCGGCTTTGCGCGGATCGCGCTCGATCAGCGCAGCGCCAAGGCAGGCGGTGCCGGCCAAGACGGCAAACAGTCCGGCCGGCGCAACGCGGCTCGGCAGCAGCAATTGCGCCGCGAGGATTACCAGCAGCGCGAGCGACAGCCGGCGGTCCCAGGCATGGCTGCTTGCGAGCCAGACGACGAAGCGCCGGCTGTCGTATTCCTCCTGTTGAAACAGATGCAGGTAGGTCAACAGGCGGCGCGCCGCGAAGATGAGGAAGCCGGTCAGCGCGACGAGGGTAATCACGCGAGGTGCTCCGCGAACTCGGCCAGAAGCTGGGCGATCTGGTGGCGCCCGTCGGTCAGGATGCTCCAATGGTCGAAACCGCGCAGCACGACCAGCCGCGATTGCGGCATCAGCGCGTGAAGGCGCGCCCCAAGCTCGGGCGGGGTCTCGCGGTCCTGATCGCCATAGACGAGCATGCACGGGCCGCGCACGGCGCGCGCCGCCGCGCTCAGATCCTCGGTGACGGCCTTGACCAGAATCGGCCGCAGCGGACCAGCCTGCCGGTAGTCGGCGCTGCCGAAACGGGCGCGCAGCCGATCGCGCGCCGGCCCGTCCGGGGTGAAATGCCGGGCCAGGCGGAAGGCGCCACGCCGTGCCGCCAGCCGCAGCCGCTGCCAGGGCGAGCGGTGCGGTGGCAATCCGGCCGCAGCGATCAGGAACAGGCCGTCGATGAGGTCGGGATGGCGGGCGGCGAGCTGCAGCCCGACCCTCGTGCCGAACGAATGCCCGATCCAGACGCGGCGGGCCGGCGGCAGGGTGGCGAGGTATTCGGCGATGGCGTCGGCGTAGTCGGCGGTGCCCCAGGCGTCGGGCGGCGGCGGCGAGGCGCCGAAGCCGGGAAAGTCGATCAGGATCGATCTCGCCCGCCGCATCGCCTCGGCGAGCGGCACCAGCGCCGCGTGCGTGTGGCCCCAGCCATGCGCCCAGATCAGCTGCGGCCCCGAAGCCGACGAATCGGCGCCGCAGCGAAACACCGCGAGGTCGGTGCCGTGCACCCGGACACTGTGAGGCTTCGCGGCGCAATCGGCGGGCTGATGTGCAGGCGATTGTGCGGGTTGCGGCGGCGATTGTAGCTTGTCCACGGGTCCATGGCCTGGCGTGCCGAGCGGGCTCGGGGATTGGGGTACAGGATGGCGCAGCGGAATGAAACCCGTGTCGCGGTGTTCCTTGGCGGGCGCTCGCCCGAGCACGATGTCAGCGTCATTACCGGATTGCAGGCGCTGAAGGCGATCGACCAGCAGCGCTTTGCCCCGTTCCCGGTCTATGTCAGTCCGGGCGGCCAGTGGTTTGTCGGCGAGGCGCTGGCGGAGCGCCGCAACTACCTGCCCGACGCGCGTACCCTGGCGGAATTGACCGAAGTCAGCTTGGCGGTCGGGGCGGGCGGCGAGGCTGGAAGCGGCGTCCTCCTGCCGAAGCGCAGCGGTGTGTTCGGGCGCCGCGCGGCGATCCCCTTCGATGTCGCGCTGCTGGCGTTCCACGGCCTCTACGGCGAAGACGGTAACATGCAAGGCCTGTTCGAGACCGCCGGCCTGCCCTACACCGGCATGCGGACGCTGGCGTCCGCGTTGTTCATGGACAAACCCGCCGCCAAGCGCCTGCTGCGCGGTCTCGAGATCCCGCTCCTGCCCGACACGGTGGTTACGCGCGGCCCGGGTGGCCTGCCCTCGGCCGAGGCGCTGTCGCGCCTCATGCGCAATATCGGCTTCCCGTGCGTCGTCAAGCCGGCGCATCTTGGCAGCAGCATCGGCGTGGGCAAGGCCGAAGATATGGATGAATTGCGGGCCTTGCTGCCGGCAATCTTCCGGCTCGACCGTCAGGCGATGATCGAGCCGTTCATCCCGAACCTCGTCGAATACAATGTATCGGTCATGCGGGTGGACGGCGAGGTGCGCAGCTCGGCAATCGAACAGCCGAAGCGCGCCGAGGAACTGCTCGATTTTCGGCAGAAATACATGTCGGGCGGCGGCAAGAGCGGCGGCGGCAAGGGCGAGGGAACGGCCAGCCAGGGCATGCTGTCATTGACCCGCGACATCAACCCGGCGCTCCCCTCCGGACTGGAGGGGAATCTCCGCCGCTGGGCCGTAGCCGCCTTCGAGGCCGTCGATGGGACCGGCGCGCCGCGCGTCGATTTCTACTGCAACGCGTCGACCGGCGAAGTGTGGCTCAACGAGGTCAACCCGTGCCCCGGTTCGTTCGGCTATTTCCTGTGGGAAGCCGCCGACCCGCCGCTCGGCTTCACCCCGCTGCTGTCCTCGTTGATCGACGAAGCCATCGCCTGCCACCGCGCCAGCCGGCTGCCCGATAACCCGGTGCCGCCCGAAGCCCGCCTTCTGCGCCACCCGGAAACGCGTAGTTAATTCGCCGCGATTCCTTCGACTTAGTGATGCATCTCAATTGGGTCGCGCAATGGCGATCAGACGTCTTCTAAGATTGTGCGCTGCCGCGCTACCTCGCTGTCAGGGTCGGTGAGGTATCGGACGAGGTCGTGGAGGATGATGGCCTCGAAGGCGTGCACACCCGATACCGAATGCGTGAAGGAGTGCGTAGTGCCGTGAATCTGTCGGTGATGAGAGAGGCGTCGCTGTCGAGTAAGCGGGTTACGTCAAACATCTCGCTCCATTTTTCTCCGTCTCTATTGAAAAATTCTTCATTGATACCCAGCGGATTCTCATCCGATTGAATCCCGCGTACTACATCAGCGGAAAGCATTTGATTGAATGGGGCTACGACATCCTGCTCGACCAGGGGCTCCGATCTGATCGGAAGCTCTTCGGTTGGCATGACCACAACTTCTGATCAAAAGGGGTTGATCCTGCTCGTGTTGCTCCTGCTGTCGAATCCACTGCTCGATTCTTAGCTCATCGCTGAAAATTTTTGCGACCCCAGGTTTGCGGAGAAGATTGAAACGCCTCCGGTAGGCTGTAACAGCGGAGACTGCTATTTTTTTAGCCACTTGCACGTACTCAGGTTGGAAACCCTTTCGACCAAGATCTGGCTCGGCATTTTCAAAATGTATGACCACATGAGCATGCGCTGGAGGGAATGGACCGGGCGAGTGCGGCGCGGCTGGCGGGGATGGACCGACAGACCCTGCGCGATTGGGTTCACCGCTACAACGCGGAAGGGGTCGCCGGCCTGTCCAATCGGCCGTTGCCGGGGCGCGCCCCGAAATTGACGGAAGGGCAGATGGCCTCGCTCAAGGCGATCGTGCTGCGCGGCCCGAACCCGGCGGTGGATGGGTTCGAACGCTGGCGCGTCGTCGACCTGTGCCGGGTGGTGGAAGAACGCTGGGGTGTCGTCTACAGCGAGACCGGGATGCTGCGGCTGTTGTGGTCGCTCGATCTGTCGCATCGCAAGACCCGCCCGGTTCATCCGCAGGCCAATCAGAAGGCGCAGGAAACCTTCAAAAAAGATCCTATGAGGCGACGGACGGCCGAGCTCAAGTAGGGTTCGGTGTTGTCCAACATCCTATCCAGGAGACCGCCGATGGAGATCTCGACCAGTGCCCTGCCGACCGTCGCGGCTGAGCGTGCCACGATGTTTGTTGCATTGGAATTGAGCAAGTCGATCTGGCTGGTAGCCCTGCATTCGCCGATCTCCGACAAGGTGAGCCAACATCGCTTTGCCGGTGGCGACGTTGATGGGCTGCTGGCGCTGATCGCGCGCAAGCAAGCCCAAGCAGAGGCGGGGCTTGGGGCGGGTCTCCCGGTCGCGCTCGCGATACCCGTTGCGCTGCGTGATCCGATCGGCGCTGCGTGCGCCGTGCGCCGCCCCGATCAGGTTCTCGACCTCCAGCTCCATCAGGCGATGCGCGGCGGACCAGCAAAGCACGCGCCGGGCGCAGGACCGGGAAAGCGTGTCACAGGCGCTGGAACGCGTACGACAAGCCGCAAGGCAACGGAAGAAGGAGAGGTTTACCGCGCTCCTGCACCAAATCGACCTGGCGATGCTGAGAACGGCGTTCTACGCGATCAAGCGCGACGCTGCGCCCGGCGTCGACGGCATGACATGGGAGGCCTGCACGCGCAGGTCCAAGCAGGAACGTACCGGGCGCTACCGTCCCGCCGGAGCTACATTCCGAAGGAAGACGGCAGCAAGCGCCCGCTGGCGGTCGCGGCCCTGGAAGACAAGATTGTCCAGAGGGCGACGGCGGCGGTGCTGAGCGCGATCTACGAGGAAGATTTCCTCGGGTTCTCGTATGGGTTCCGGCCGGGGCGCAGCCAGCATGATGCGCTGGACGCGCTGATCGTCGGGATCAGCACCAGGAAGGTGAACTTCATTCTCGACGCCGATATCCGATCGTTCTTCACGGAGGTTTCCCAGGAACGGGTTGTCCGCTTCCTGGGCCACCGGATCGGCGACAAATGCGTCATCCGGCTCGTCCAGAAATGGTTGCGAGCCGGCGTCGATAAAACCCGCCGGGGCGACTTCCTTGGCCAAGTGTGCGCTTCGCCGTCAGACACCCGAGGTAGGAGCCGTGTGCGGGAATTCCGCTCGCACGGATCTGTGCGGGGGGCGGTCAGCAATGGCCGTCCCTACCGCGAACCTGGATCGAAGGCACTCCTGCGCCGCTCGACTATAGCTTCGGTGATGTCGAGCATTTCGGCGTCAATGCCCTCCTGCCGCTTCAGCTAAATAACGCTTCCGCCCGCGTTGCAAGAATCTTCGGGCTAATATATGCGGCCGGCCGGTTGGCCCAAGGCTATCACGTGCTCCCCTCAGAGTGGCAGATAGGGCATGCTGTCCTGCAATGCTATCGGGCACACCTCTCACACCAAATTGTTCGTTAATTCCCTAGACGCACTTCTCTTGATCGGATCATTGACTACGCACGTCAGCATCGCAAAAAAACTGCACGACCTTCAGGTCCAATAAGATGTCAACGGATGATGTCACTTTCGATCAAGCTTATGGATTTATCAAGGCGATTAGCGGTGGTCGGGTTGAATTACTAATCCCACCGGCGGGAATGCACGGTGAGTTTCCGGATTATCGTAATTTAATGCAAGAACTTCGCGATCAGGGGCACGCTCGGGTAGAACACGGCACCCAACCAAAACTAACGACAAAAGTAGCAATTCGCCGTAACCGACCCCTTGATCGGGTATATTGCGTGCGCATTGCTGCTGCCAGTTTGCGCTAATCCACAACAGAGATCTTGTTGCATATTGGCCCCTATCTGTGTTGAAGAGTGGTGCGCCGCATCGCCGTGATCTGATACCTGATAACTCATACCTGGCCGCAGTTGGAACTTTCGCCCATCGCGGGGTTCAGTATCGAGCTTCCCCTCGATAATGTAAAGTACGTGCCCGAGATTGCACCAGTGGTCCACCACTTACCCGGCCGAATATTCAACTAGGCGACTCCCCAAAACACCGATGGTGAAGGTGCGCCAGATGGCTTGCCCGGTCTCGCCGGGATAGACGGTCGGAGGAACGGCGGACCAATCCGTTACGGTAAAGGGCAGCGTCGGGATTTTCATGCGGTTCCTCCTGGCTCGCCTGAAACATAGACATCGAGCCGCTCGCGACGGATGACGCCAGCGATAGCATGGTCACGCCGCCGACGGACACCGGGCTCATGACAAAGCCAGGTCGTGAAGCCAACACGCGTCAGCCGCATTTCGGCCGCTTGAACAAGCGGATGTCCTGGCATTCTGCCCCGCGTCCCGCCATCCTTGGCCTGACGACGACGTTGCCGACCAAATGCAGCAATAGCGTGTCGCGTGAAATTCGGGGAGCGCAGGAGCGCCGGGCATGCCCGATGATATGATCCCCACGCCGACGGACCTGCATTGGCTGCCGATCGCGGAGGCGGTGCGCCTGATCGAGTGCCATCGCCTCTTGCCGGTGGATCTGGCCGACGCGCTGGTCGCCAGCAGGCGCGGGCGGCCAGGTCAGCAGATCTGTAATGGACGCCATGCAGGCCGCTGCTGCAACGCAAGCACCGAGCGTAAAGCCGCCACGGAGGTTCGGCCGCGGTTTGCGGTTCTGCGAACCCGGACACACGCGGGAAACTGTGATCCGGATGACGCGTTCGGCTCAGTGCTTGGCAGTCGCATATTGTCGCAACGACAAGCGAATGCCGGTTGCGCTTCCCAGGCGCCTCACCCCGGCTTATGTTCGCCCGTTGTTGGCCCGTGGCTGAGTACGAGCAGGTTTGCTCACTCAGCGCATCTATTTCGTAGGAACGTGAGGGAATGCCGCGCCTGCCGTTCATCTCTGCTGAACCGAGCCAGATCACGCTTGCGGATCGGGCGCGCGACGTGGGCCGCTGGGAGGTAGCGGCGCGGCATTATCGGAAAGCGCTCGGGAGGAACCCCGGGCAGGCGTCGATCTGGGTGCAATATGGCCACGCGCTAAAAGAGCAAGGGCTGCTTCAAGGCGCCGAGGAAGCGTATAGACGTGCCGTTGCGCTCGACGAGACGACTGCGGACACGCACCTGCAATTGGGCCACGCCTTGAAGCTGCAAGGGCGCCTTTATGACGCTGGCGAAGCCTACATTACTGCCTATCAACTCGATCCCGAAGCGCCGTTTGCCGCCGCCGAATTGCAGACTTTCTGGCCGGAGATCGCCGAGAAAGCCTCGCAGGTTGCGGAATCAACGGTAGACCCGAAATTCGTCGAAGCGGTATACGGCGGCACCGCGGCGGCGAGTGGAGACTGGCTGGTCTCCGTCCCGCGGCAAGACGGGAAACGGCTGCGCTACCGCAATTGCGAACATCTTCTTTCCGTTCATTGGCTGGCGCGCGACGTCTTCAAGATCTTCGACTACCTTTATTATTTTCACGTCAACCCCTCGGTTGCCCACGACTTGAAGACGCCAAACCAATATCGGTGCCTGATTTACTTCTGCGAAACCGGCATCGGCCAACGACTGTCGTGCAACGACAAATTTGTTTTCGATCCGGATTTCTACATCGAAACCTATCTGGATGAGACGCTGGTTACTCCGCGTGCCGCATATCGGCACTGGTTGAACAGCGGCTATCACGCCGGCTCGCACCCGAACCGGCAGAATTGGGTCAAGAGCGTCCTCAATATCGACACCGCTATCCTTGAAAAACTTGATCTCCCATTATACCTGCAGCTGTCTGATTCTGATCAGGCGCGAGTGAAATGGACCGACGCATTCATGCGGTTCATCGACAGCGACCCATTCGGGGCGCAATCGTATTTGCCGATTTCCGCGGACACCGCGGATTTTTTTGTGGCGATTGGCGACCGCTGTGCGGTTCGAGGACGAGAGCAGCAAGCGCTGATCGTATACGAGCGCATTTTATACAGTGTTCCCGATCATAAAGGCGCGGCGCGGCATCGGGCGGACAGTCTGTTCCGCAGCGGCAGTGTTTTGGACGCGAAGCGTTTGCAGAATGAGCTGATTTCGCGGGGCGATAGCGATGTTTTCTCGTTTCTGACGTTGGCTGAGTGTTACGAACGGTTGGGTGATGATCTCAATGCTGTAATGACCTTACAACGGGGAGTTCGCTGCCATCCCGGCGAAATGATGCTGCGGAGCCGCTTCGAGAATGCCGCTGAGTCCCTCATTTCGCGCGAATGGCATAACCGCGCAGTGCCGATGGCCATGCTTGGGCGTTTCGACGAGGCGCGCGACCGTTTGGCGCACGCAGCCGACGCCATTTCTTCCCTGGTCCGAGAGATCAAGCCTCTGCCCAACCGGCCAATTCGATGGATTGCGATTATCGCTGTCGAAATTAGCCGACAATGTGTCCTCTATCGTATAGAGCAAAAAGTCGAACAGCTCCAGGCTGCCGGTTACATCGTAACAGTCTATAAGGAAGTAGAAACGTATAAATATCTTGCTGATATGTATAAATTTGACGCCGCTATATTTTATCGAGTGCCCGGCTGGGCGCATAATCTGTTTGCAATGCAGAAATCCAGGGAGTGGGGCATCACCACGTTCTATGAGATCGATGATCTCATTTTCGTCAATGAATTTCCCGACAGCCTCGAAAGCTACGGTGGTTTGGTGACGTCGGAGGAATATGTTGGGCTCAAGCTCGGCGTTCCCCTGTTCAGAACGGCGATCGCCTCATGCGACTACGGAATAGCATCGACGACCCCTTTGGCAGACGAATTGTCGAAGCTGGTTTTTAAGGGAAAGGCCTTTGTCCACCGCAATGTGTTTGGGCGTGCGCACCACGCAATAGCGCCGAAGGAACCCAAATCCCCTCACGACGATCCCGTCGTGATTTTTTATGGCTCGGGTACCAAAGCCCACAAGGGGGACTTTCAACAACTGGTCGAGCCGGCGTTGGTCGAAATCGTGCGGCGGCATGGCGACCGCATCGTAATTGTCCTGGCGGGTTACAACGTGCTCAGCCCTCAGTTGGAGGCGATCCGGGATAATCTGCGGATCATCGAGATCAACTGGGATGTCGAGCAATATTGGGCGAATTTAGCTGCTGCTGATATCAGTATTGCGGTTTTGAGACCATCGACGATGACTGACTGCAAAAGCGAGATCAAGTGGATGGAAGCGGCTATGTTCGGGATACCGTCGGTCGTCAGTGGCACCGCTACGTACCGCGAGGTCATCGAGCCCGGCGTCACCGGTCTCATTTGCGACACTTCGGAAGAATGGACATCGGCGCTCGATCTGCTAGTGCGAGATAGCGCTCTCCGGCACCGTATGGGCAGGAACGCCTGGCAGCGCGTTCGCGAAACTTACAGCAGCGAGCAGGCCACGCAGAACCTCGTCAGAATATTTAATGAGTGTTCGCCGGTCCGGGAAGCACGGCCGAGGCCGACCGTGCTGATCGTGAACGTATTTTACCCACCGCAGACGATCGGCGGAGCGACGCGTGTCGTCCACGATAATGTCCGGCACTTGTCAACAGCTCACCAGGATGATTTTCGGGTAGAGGTGTTTACGACCCTTATCGGCGGGGTGCGCGACAATGAAATTTCGTGCTACGTCCAGGACGGAGTGCGAGTGACCGCGGTCGCTAGGCGGTCCGACTCCGACGTCGAAAATGCAGTGGCGGACGACGGCATCCGCGAGATCTTTGGCGAATTTCTCGACGAGTTGCAGCCATCGCTCATCCATTTCCACTGCATCCAGCGGCTGACGACATCGGCCCTGTCGGCGGCGAAGGAACGCGGCATTCCCTACCTGATCACCGCGCACGACGCCTGGTGGATTTCGAGCCAACAATTCGGCATCGACGAGTATGGCACGCTCAGACTGTATGATTACGCAAAACCTCTGGCGACCGTCACCAATCTCGGGAAGCCGGAATACGACCGGATGATGCAGCTGATGCGACCGTTGTTCGGCGCCGCCCAGGTCTTGGCGGTGTCGGACGAGTTTGCCTCTCTTTACCGCGGCTGCGGCGTTCCGAACGTGCTCACCATCGCCAACGGCCTCTCGGACCTTCCCGAACCGAAGCGCACCCGATCGGCCGATGGGCGCGTCCGTCTCGCGTTTCTCGGCTCGATGGCCCGGATAAAGGGTTACGATCTCGTTCGCTATGCCTTGTTGAGCAAAACGTTTCAGAACCTGCATCTGATCGTCATGGATCCCGGATTGCAGCCCGGTCAATCTCGCCACACGACCTGGAATACCACGCCGGTCGAGTTCTTCGCAATGGAGCCCGCAGATCACGTCGTCGATCTCTACGGGCGGACCGACGTGCTGCTCGCGCCATCGATATGGCCGGAGAGCTTTGGCCTGGTGACGCGTGAGGCATTGCATTTCGGCTGTTGGGTCGTCGCGTCGGACCGCGGCAGCATCGGTGCCTGCGTCATAGAGGGCGTCAACGGTCATATCGTCGATGTCTCGGATGCCTCGGATCTGATCCGCGTCCTGACGCTGATCGACGACAGCCCGGAACGATACCTTGACTCGCCGCCGCGCCCGGACGCTTCGCGGCGATCGAGCCAACAAGGCGATGAACTGGCAGCCCTCTACCGGTCGATTTGTCATCGCACCCGCGGCCGGACGCGCACGCCGGAAAGCAACGATCCGCATAATCTCGTAAATTGCGGGATACGGTCTGATCGATACAGCCCGATTTTTTTGGGAGGTTTCCGTTGAGGGATCATCAGGTGATAGAAGGCCTTGATTGGTTAAGCGGTGGACCGGTCATCAACGAGTGTCCAGAATTTGTGTTCGATATCGATGAATTTTTCACGTTTAAAAAATTTCTGTTCGTTGCCGGGCGATGCCGGCATGCATCGCGGTGGATCGAATGGTTGTTCGTCGTTTTCAATCAGTCGATCGTTCTGGTGCCCCTTCGAGCTCGCGCCGGATCAGAGCTGTCTTTCGACTTCCACGTGGCGCTTCCCGACGACCAGACGGACGCGAATGTTCAGCTGGGGTTTGCCCTCTCGGACGGAAGCAGATTCTTGGTAACCAACCCCACCCATCAACGAATGAGTCGTGATCCCGGGCACAGGGCTTTCCTCAAGTTCGTCGAACTTGCAGGGGCGCTGAAGACCGGCAAAATCCTTGAAATCGGTTCTCGTGCTCGATCCGGAACAATTTATAGGTCGTTCATCCCTGGAGCCGTATCATATACCGGCTTCGATATCAAAGCAGGCGTTAATGTTGACGTCGTCGGCGATGCGCATGCCTTGTCTGCATACTTTGGGGCCGAGACCTTCGACGCCGCCTATTCGATCGCGACTTTTGAACACCTGATGATGCCGTGGAAGGTAGCAGTCGAATTAAACAAGATCATGAAGGTTGGCGGCGTGGTGTTCATTGGTAGCCATCAGACATTTCCACTACACGAAGAGCCATGGGATTTCTGGCGGTTTTCCGACGCAGGATGGCGTGCATTATTCAACAAATTTACTGGATTTGAAATTATTGACACCAGCATGGGTGAAAGGGCCTACGTGGTGGGAGGCTGCATTGACTCCAGTTACATTTTGCTTGGATCAGGGCTCCGCATTTCTTGTTTCGAGCTTGCTGTGCAAGAAGATAGGATCTACTTCTCTCGACTGGGCTATCAGCGCCGCCGACCTGCTCGACACGGTATACCCTGCATAGGTAGATGCTTGCTCACCGCTGGGTCCGCCCGTCAAAACACTAATGGGCCTCAAAGATTTCCGCGAAGATCTGTCGTAACAGGGGCAAAAGGCCGGGCAATGGCCGATTGAAGGCGGCGCGACTGGCGGTCGGGTGATCGCGGTTTCGGGTCGCGTGCGACAAATCGAATTGGGTAATTGCGGGACTTCCGTATCCCTCTGGCGTGGGCCGCCTTTCCAGGGACCGGCAGGATGAACGACACTTCGGTTTTCGTTGACGGCACGGTGAGGGGAAGTGTCCACAAGTTTGGTTATGGGCACAAACAAGGAGCGGCGGCGACACCGCTCGTGGCCTGAGGCGCTCAAGCGGGAGATCGTGGCGGCGTCGTTGACGCCGGGATCGTCGGTGTCGCTGGTGGCGCGGCGCTACGATGTGAACGCGAACCAGGTATTCGCCTGGCGGCGGCGCTACCGGGCCGGCTCGGCGGAGCCGGCTGGACTTCAACTGATGCCGGTAACGGTGACGCCGGATCAACCAGCCGGGATCGCGCCGGCACGAGCGAGCGATCTGATCGAGATTGAGTTAGCCGGCGGCTACCGCGTTCGGGTCGGCAGCGGCGTCAAGACCGCGGCGCTGCGGCTGGTGTTGGACGTGTTGGAACGGCGATGATCCCGGTTCCCTCGGGCGTTCGGGTCTGGCTCGTGGTCGGCCGGACCGACATGCGTCGGGGCATGAACGGCTTGGCTCTGCAGGTTCAGGAAGCGCTTGGTCGCGATCCGCATTTATGTGGCGGGTCAGATTATGTGGCGGAGCCGCCGATGGAAGCTGTCAGGGTGGACCACGCCTGGGAGTCCTCCGCCACATAATCTTCAGATGCTGGCCAGCAATTGAAGGACAGCGTCGCTGGGCCTGAAGCGCGCGCCGTGAACGCCGGAGATGCCCGCCATCTCGAGGCCGTGTCGCATCATCTCGACGTCCGCAGCAGCGTAGCGGTGAGTGGTGGCGACCTGTGCATGGCCGAGCCAGGCCTGGATCGTCAGGAGGTCCACGCCGGACTGGAGAAGCTTCATGGCAAGGGAGTGCCGGAAGATATGCGGCGAGATGGGCTTATCAGCCAAGGCCGGGTTGATCGCCGCGGCCGTGCTGACCGCCCGCCGGACAATGTGAGTCGCCCCGAAACGCGTCAGGCGTTCGTCGTGGGCCCCGACGAATATCGGCCGGGGCTCGTGATGAGCGATCCTGCGCTCGCTCAACAAGGCGATCAGCGACCGCGACAGATCTTTGGTGATAGGAACGACACGGTCTCGGCGCCCCTTACCTCGAAGCAGCACCTGCGGGTGCGGGCGTGCCAAGCGAAGGTCGGATGCGTTGACGCCGATGGCTTCGGAGACCCGGGCGCCAGTTCGCGCCAGGAAGAGCAGGAAAGCCCGGTCACGTCGACCGCGGAGTGTTGCCTGGTCGGGCGCGCCGATGAGGGTGTCCACTTCCACTTCGGTGAGATGGTTCGTCACCTCGAGATGCGCCCGCTTCACGGGGATCGTCAGAATGCGTTGAGCGATCCCGCAGGACGCCGGGTCGTTGGTGGCGACGTGGTGGAAGAAGGATCGGATGGCGGCTAAACGGGCGTTGCGCGTGGCGACGGAGTTCTTCCGCTTCTCCTCGAGCTCGTCGAGGAACGCGAGGACAAGGTCTCGGTCAAGGTCATCGAGCCCCAACACCGCAGGCTTCTTCTGCAGCCGTGAAGCGGCGAAGAGGATCAGCATGCGCAAGGCGTCGCGATAGCTGGCCACGGTCGCCGGGGTCGCGTTGCGCTGCTTGGTCAAGTGGCGGCGAAAATATGATTCCAGGAGCGGCGCCAGGAGCAGATCTTCGCTCATGCTGCGCCTCCATCGAGGAAGGCGCGATTGGCGGCGATGGCGAGGAGATCCGCCGAGCCTGTAAGATAGTAGGCTGTGTCGCTGTAGTTGGCGTGGCCGAGATATGTGGCCAACAAGGGGAGCAGCGCCTGAACGTCGGCACGTTCCTGGTGCCAGAGGCTGAGTCGGGTCACGGCGAACCGATGCCTGAGATCGTGCGGTCTCACCGGCTTGCCGTCATCGAGACCGGCGAGTTTGCGGACCTTGATAAATAGGCCCTGAAGGCCGCTCGCAGATAAGCGGTTACCTCGGGAACTGAGGAAGAAGCCCTGGTCCTTGGGCCTGGGAAACGCGTCGTCGCGCTCGCGAGCGTACTGGAGAAGGGCGGCTTGGGTCGTGGGGTGAACCGGGACGAGACGATCCTTGCGGAACTTTGTCTTCCGAACCAAGAGAATCCCGGCGGCCAGATCGACGTCGGCGCGATCAAGCCTGACTGCTTCGCCCGATCGCAATCCCGAGCTCGCCAACAGTCCGATCAGCGTCGCCATCGTCCGGCCCGTGAGAAGGACCCCCGGCAGAATACGGCCGCATGCCGCAATGAGCGAGGCTAACTCGGTCTCGCTAAGGATCCGCGGCGGCGGGATCGCCCTCGACCTCGGAAAGGGCCTGCGCTCGAGGGCTTCGGTGCGCGGATCATAGATGGCGAGATACTCGCAAAATCGGCGGAGCACGCCATGACGGACGGCGCGGCTGTTTGCGGCGCCATCGAACGACAAAACGAAGTTCGAGGCCGTGATCCGGGTGAGCGGCCCATCGAACTCGGCCCGTTCAACGTAGCGGATGAAAGCCCGCAACGTGCTGGCCTGCTTGCCGAAAGCGTAACCGAGGGATCGGCGTAGCTCGATATAGCGCTCGACCTTCTCGGCGAGGAATCCAGCGAAGGCGATCATGTGGCGCCTCCCGGAAAAGGAAGCGCAACCTCTGCAAGCTGCGCGGCCGCGACCTTCACGTACAGCGCCGTCGTATTGATGCTCCGATGACCGAGGAGATCGGCGACCTCGTTGATAGGACGTCGTCGCCCAACGAGCCGGGTCGCCAGGCTGTGCCGGAGGAGATGTGCACCGGCGGCCGCGGCCAGCTCGATCCCGACGTGCTCCAATCGCTTCCGGACGATCCGCGAGATGGGTGCAGCGCTCTTGAATGGCCTGACAGGTGGCGCCCACGAGAGGAATAAGTACGGGCTGTCGATCTTCGGCCGGGCACGCAGAATATAATCTGCGACCGCCGCCCCAGCCTCTTCCAGAAGCGGTGCTACCCGGTCTCGCTTGCCCTTGGTGCGCCGGACAAACACTTCGCCTGCCCGCCAGTCGATATCCTGCAGCTGAAGGGCGCGTACTTCGCCGTTGCGCATACCCGTTGTGGCGAACAGCAGCAGGAGGGCTCGATCACGGAGATCGCCCGGGGTTGTCACGCCGATCGCATCAATGGCGCGTCGAACGTCCTCCCAGCTTAGACGCGGCGGCAAATGCGCCAAACGCCAATGGGGAGTTCCTGGGACGACGCGAGCGAGATCCTGGTCGTGCCGACCAGCCCAATGCAGGAAGCGAAGGAATGTTCGGATATGGGACGTCGCCGATGTGCGGGTGCCCGAGGCCACGGAACGCGACAGCTGATCTTCGACGGCGGCGAGGACATGCTCGGCCGTCACCGCCTCAAGGCCCTTGCCGGGGTGCTGATGGCGAAAGCAATCCAGAAAGCGGCGAGCGCCCAGAAGTATCCCCTCGCAGGACTTCGGCTCCAGCCCCCGCACCTTGCGAAGATAATCCGTGTATGAGGTCAGAAGCGGAGTATCGGGGTTATCTACTTGATCAGAGAGCGGAATAATGAATTGTTCCGGGGCAACTCTTCGTGCGTGCGCGAGTGCCGAAATCGCTGCACTACGCGGCGATCTTGTAGGAAAACCGAGCAGATATTGGTCAACGATCTCTTGGCAGATCGGCGCAGAGCCGCAGTTCTTCACAACGAAATGGCTAAAACGTGCAATCCGGGTAAGGTAAAGCTTGGCGGATGCTCGCTTGTAACCGAGCACGGAGAAATGCGCTGCGATGCGATCCATCTCGCCGCCGAGCGCCCCGCCGCGGAGGCGCCTGAGCACCCCACGATACGAAAAATAGAACTCGAGCATCCTGGTCCCTCCCGCATGGCGGCGCAGGCTTGTCCTGCGCCCATACGGACGGCACGAAATATTATGTGGCGGAGAACTCCCAGGCGTGGTCCACCCTGACAGCTTCCATCGGCGGCTCCGCCACATAATCTGACCCGCCACATAAATGCGGTTATGTGGCGCGCCACATAACCGCATG
>CAVVDM010000017.1:0-160056 GCA_963746885.1 uncultured Alphaproteobacteria bacterium | reverse complement strand
GGCGACCGCGACCCCGGTGCCGCTCGACGACCCGCCGGGAGTGCGATGGGCCGCAAGATCCCACGGGTTCCACGGCGTACCCATGTGCTGGTTGGTGCCCCAGCCGCCCATCGCAAACTCGACCGTGTAAGTCTTGCCGAGCACGATCATGCCCTGCGCGAAAAAGCGCCGCGCCAAGGTTGCGGTGGCCGGCGAGCGGCGCTCTCTTCCACACCATCGAGCCGCCGGTCGTGACGCGTCCTTTGATGTCGATCAGGTCTTTCAGCGCGATCGGCACGCCGTGCAGCGGCCCGACCGCGTCGCCGGCGCGGATCGCCTTGTCGGCGGCCTCGGCGGCGAGCCGCGCGTCGGCGCCGAAGACGTCGATATAGGCGTGCAGTTTGGCGTCATGCGCGGCGATGCGCGCGAGCAGCGCCTCGACCACATCGACCGGCGACAGCCGGCGCCCCATAATCTCGGCGGCAAGCCGGTGAACCGGCAGGAAGCACGGATCGGTGTTACTGGCTGGCATCTCTTTCCCCCCGGACACGCTTACTTTGGAAAGAGGCGGCGGTAGACCCCGGGCGAGCCGACATCGTGGCGCATGAACGGGCGGATGCGGTTGCTCCACACGTTGCTGTCGCGCGCCTTGGCCCAGGGCTCGCTCTCCGACACGGTCGCGTTGGCGAATTCGTAGAGCGTCAGGTATTTCGGCTGACCGTCGATCGCGACCCAACGGCGCGCTCCGAGGCAGCCCCGGCACCGCCATGTAGGGCGGCAGGTAGGCCGTGTTGTACCAGTCGTTGAACTCCTCCTCGACCATCACCGGGATGTCGATCCGGCCCATCTGCAGAAACGGCGCCGGCTCGCGAACCTGCTCGATCGGGTTGGTGTGCACCGGGAAGATCTGGCGGTAGCCGTTCAACAGAAAATTGCGGCCGATCGTGCCGCCGGAATACTGCACCCGCCGCGCCGACGGGCGGAACCGCACGCCATCGAGAAACGCCGGGCTTTTCAGCACGTCGGGCGCCTCCAATTCATAGAGCGCCAGAGAATATTCGGGCTGCCCTTCAGCGCGACGTAGCGCCCGGCGCTGAGGAACCCGGGCACCGCGAGCAGATGGGCAATGTGCTCGTCGTCATACCAGCGATGATATTCGGCCTCGAACTCGGGGTCGATATCGGCCCACACCATCAGCAGCCCGGTGCCGCGCGTCTTCGCCATCTCCACCCTCCCCTCGCCGCGTTTCGCCGCTCCGCATTTAACACCGGCAGCGCAGCCGAGGCGAGGCTCTCGCCAAAGCCGCGCCAACGGCTAGAATGGAGAAGCTGCGTCGTTTCGGCGCGGCGGCCGCCCCGGCTGCCAAGGTCAGGCGGGCTGGGCAGCAAGCGGGATCGGGCAGGCCGTGACGGAGCGCGACAGCAAACGGATCGTCCGGCAGTGGAACCGGGAGATCGAGGACGAGATCCGGCGTGCGGCGGCGCACGACGGCGACGCCGCCGGCCCGTGGAAGGCGGTGACGTGGACCGTGCTGTGGGTGCTGTGGCTGGCGCTGCTGATCCTGTTGCTCGCCCACGTCAAGTCGCTCGGCTCACTTCGCAGGCCAACCGCACGGTGCGCTGAGCCGCGCCTCGGCAGCGCGGCCTGTTCGACGGCGCCGGCGCGCGCCCCTGTGCCGCCCTGCAAACTCAGCGCGGCGGGTAGCCCGGCGGCGGGTACGCCGGCGGCGGCGGGTAGGCGCCCGAATATCCGCCCGGGGGCTGCGAATAACCGCCCGGCGCTTGCGAATAACCGCCTCGGCGGCTGCGCATAACCGCCCGGGGCCGCGCCGCCCTGGGCCGACATGCAGTTGGCGTAATACATGTTGTATTGCTGCTGCAGGTTCATCGCGGCGTTCTGGGCGTTGGCGGCGCCGACGCCGGTGCCGAGCACCGCGCCCGAGGCCGCGCCGATGCCGGCGCCGCGGCCACCGCCGATGGCGCCGCCGAGCGCCGCCCCAAGGCCGGCGCCGATCAGCGTGCTGCCGACGCTCTGGGCGTTGGCCTGATCGCGCAACGGCGCGATCTGCACATCAGGCGTATTGCCGGCACGCCATGTCGCTCGATACGCGCCCCGGCGAGGTCGGCGGCGGTGATTACCGGCCTGCGGAGACGGTCCTATCGGGCCGACACAGCCGGTAAGCGTCAGCGCTGCGGCCAGCACTCCGGCCAGCCTCGTATCGAAGGGCATCTTCAAGTGCTGTCTCCTCACGCTACGCGTTGTGCCGTCGGCCAGCGTCGACATCGACGATCACCGCCGCAACTCGGTCTGCTGCAGCCGGAAATATGGGCATCGCGCAAGACCCGTTCAATCAATCCTGCCGGCAGGATTGCGCTGGCGACCTTCCTCCGATGGGCGGGGGATCAGGTCATCGCTGACCCGACCCCGGTCCTGGTTGGCTCCCCGGCCCGATTCGAACCGCCGACCCAGCGGTTAACAGCCGCTTGCTCTACCACTGAGCTACCGGGGACCAGGGCCCGCCCGGACTTGCGCGATCGGGCCAGGAACGCGTCCCATGGAGGCCGGAAGCGGAATCGAACCGCTGTGCGCGGATTTGCAGTCCGCTGCATAACCACTCTGCCATCCGGCCGATGGCAGGCGTGATATAGGCGTGCGGCGCGAGGGCGGTCAAGCCGCCGCGGAGCTGGGTCACCGAGTTATCGCACGGGTATGGTGCGTCGTGTCGGAACGTCGCGCCGCCGCCGCGGCCTGCCGCTGATGCCGGCGAGCGCCGGGGACGAAGGGCCGGGAGTTCGATCGTCTTGCCGGTCAGCCCGTCGAGCTTGTAAGTTCACGCCGCGTTTCCGGTCGGCTTGACCGCATTCTGCTCGAGAACGCCAAGGATCCAGGCGTACATGGTCACGCGCATCGTTATCTATCATCTGAGCGGACCGAAGAGAAAACAGGTCGAGCAGTTTGCCGTCGATGCATTCGCCGAAATCAGCATTGGCCGCGACCCCGGTTCCGCGATTCAATTCGAGGGCGCGCCCGGCGATGCGGTGGGCGGCAAGCACGCGCTGATCAGGATTGCCGGCGACCCTCCGAGCTTCTCGCTCAGCGATCTGGGAAGCGTCAACGGCACATGGCTGAACGGCGCCCGGGTTTTGACGCGGACCCCGCTCGTCCCGGGCGACGAGATCGAGCTCGGCGTCGGCGGGCCCAAGCTGACGTTTGACGTGCAGCTCGGCACGACCCGGCGGGTCGTCCTCGACACCGACCCGATCGCCGCGCCGGAGCCCGGCGCGCTTGGCACGGCGCGAGCGAGTGCGGGGCTCCCGATGGTGGTCGCGCGGCCTCCGGCCCGCGACGACGACGCGGCCGCGGCCGTCGCGGTTGCGCTGCATCCGGCGGCCGACGCGCGTCAGCCGGGAAGCCCGGCTTATGCGCTGTCCGGGCTCCTGCTGTTGATCGGCCTGGCGATCGCCGTCGCCGGCGGCGGGATGTACTTTGCGACCCACCGGGAAGCTCCGCGGCGCCGGCGGTTGCGGCGCGATGCCGGGCGAGCCGGCGGCGCTGCCGGCGGCAGCGGAGGCCTCGCGGCAACGGCGCCGCGTCCGTCGATCCGCCCGACGTCGGGTCTCGTCGAGCCGGCGAGCGACCTCGCGGGCAGCGACACCAACCGGCTCGCCGCTTCGCCCGAGGCGCCGGCAGCGCCCGCGCCGAACGCCCCAAAGCTGGCTGCCCTGCCGCCGCCGCCCGACGCGCCGGCGGCGTCGGCCCCAGCTGTTGCGGCAGCGCCAGTCGAGCCCGCCGCTGCCGACGCCGCACCCGAGGCCGAGCCGGATCTCACCGGTACGGTGCGCAAGATCGCCGGCGCCAGCCGGCTGATGGTGCGTAACCGCTGGATCGAGCTGTACGGGATCGACGACCCGACCACCAAAGGCCAGCACAACCACGCGGTCTACGAGTATCTGAAGCCCTATGCCGGCGCCGTCGCGTGCTACCACAAGGGCGACGGCCGCTTCGCCTGCTTCGTCGGCGGTCAGGATCTTGCCATCATTGCGATCCATAAGGGCTTTGTGCGGCTGACCGCGGATGCACCGGCGAAATATCGGGCGCTCGTGGAACAATCGGCGGCGACGCCGCGGTAGGGGAAGGGCTGGGGCTGTGAGCAGGCTTTCGAGATGCGTCCTGATGCCGCTGATCGCGGTGCTTTGCCTGTCGATGACGGGCGGGTGCGTCGGGCGCATGATGCGGGCGGCCTACCGGCAACCGCCCGAACAGGGCGACATGGCTGCCGGCTGCATGGTCAACCAGACGACCAGAAGCGTCTTCCGCGGGGCGCTGCTCGGCGGTGCGCTCGGCGCCATCATCGGCCGCGGCGGCAGGGGCGCTGCAATCGGAGCGGCCTCCGGAGCGGTTCTCGGTCTCGCGCGCGGCGCCCGGGCGGACGCGCTGTGCCGGCAGATGGCCTATCGGCGCGCGATGGAAACGGCGATGGCCGCGCCGCCAGCGCCATACCCGCCCCCAGGTGCGACCCCGGGAGTGGCGCCGCCGGACAACCCGGCGCCCGCTGGTCGGCATCGCAGGTCGACTATCCGGCGGTCACCTACGTCACGCCCTCGGATAACTCGCGCCACCAGATCACGGCGCTGAACCATTACACGGACCCGGCGACCCACGAGCGGTGCATGGTGTCGAGCGAGGTCAGCTTCACGCCGGACGGCGGCGAGGGCGCTCCAGTGACCGGCCGCGTCTGCGAGAGCCCGGACGGGACATTGCGCGAGATGTAACCCGCCGCGGTGGCGGTCTCGCTGCAAGCTGCGACGGATTTGCGTCAGGGTTGCTGTTGCCGCCCCATGGCGCGACCCATATATTTAATCCTTTGAGTGTGCGAGGGATTGTCGAATGGCGCGCGTTACCGTCGAAGATTGTGTCGTGAAGGTGCCGAACCGGTTCGAACTGGTGCTGCTCGCCGCGCAGCGGGCGCGCGAGATCACCTCCGGCGCGCCGTTGACGCTTGACCGCGACGACGACAAGAACCCGGTTGTCGCGCTGCGCGAAATCGCCGACGATACGGTCGCGCTCGACCACCTGCAGGATTCGCTGGTGCGCGGCATGCAGAAGCATATCGAGATGGACGAGCCCGAGGACGCGCCGGAACTCGAACAGACGCTGTTCGGCGTCGCCGACCCGAGCGGCCCGGTCATTTCCGAGGATGAGACCGACGAGGAAGCGGTCGAGGAGGAGCTTGAAGAAGATCTTCTCGCGGTCGCGGACGAGAACGAGATCGCGAGCGTGCTGGGCGAGGAGCCCGATGCGGACGAGCCCGATGCCGACGAGCCTGAGGCCGACGAGCCCGATGCCGACGAGGACGAACTCTGAAGCGCCGCCGCCATAGCACGGAGGCCGCCGCGCCATGATGCGGCAATTCGAACTGGTCGAGCTGGTCAAATCGTACGACCCAAAGTCGGACGAGGCGGCGCTTAACCGCGCTTACGTCTATTCGATGAAGGCGCATGGCGGCCAGCAGCGCGCCTCCGGCGACCCGTATTTCTCGCACCCCGTCGAGGTCGCGGGGCTGCTCGCGCAGATGAAGCTCGACACCGCCTCGATCATCACCGGCCTCCTGCACGACACCGTCGAGGACACGGTCGCAACGCTCGACGACATCGAGCGTCTGTTCGGGCCGGAGATCGGCCACCTGGTCGACGGCGTCACCAAGTTGTCGCGCATCGAGCTGCAATCCGACCAATCGAAGCAGGCGGAGAATTTCCGCAAGCTCCTCCTTGCCATGTCCGAGGACATTCGTGTCCTCCTGGTCAAGCTGGCCGACCGACTGCACAACATGCAGACGCTGCACTTCCTCAAGGACGAGGAAAGGCGCCGGCGCATCGCCCGCGAGACGATGGACATCTATGTCCCGCTCGCCGAGCGCATCGGCATGCACCGCATGAAGGACCAGCTCGAAGACCTCGCCTTTGCCGAGTTGCATCCGGACGCGCGGGCCAGCGTCAACGCCCGCCTCGGCTTCCTGCGCGACAAAGGCGGCGACATCGTCGCGCGCATCGTCGGTGAGCTCGAGGCGACGCTGAAAGAGGGCGGGCTCGCCGCGTCGGTCTCCGGCCGCGAGAAATCGCCCTATTCGATCTGGCACAAGATGGAGCGCAAGAACGTCTCGTTTGAGCAGCTCGCCGATGTCATGGCGTTCCGCGTGCTGGTCGACAACATCGGCGATTGCTATCACGCGCTGGGGATCATTCATTCGGCCTATCACGTCGTCCCCGGCCGCTTCAAAGACTACATCTCGACGCCGAAGCCCAACAATTACCGCTCGCTGCACACCGGCGTCATCGGCCCGGAGCGGCAGCGCATCGAGGTGCAGATCCGCACCCGCGACATGCACGAGATCGCCGAACTCGGCGTCGCCGCGCACTGGATCTACAAGCAGCAGGCCGACCGGGTCGACGGGCGCCAGTACCGCTGGCTGCGCGAATTGCTCGAAATCCTCGAGCACGCCTCGAACCCGGAAGAGTTTCTCGAGCACACCAAGCTCGAGATGTTTCAGGACCAGGTGTTCGCCTTTACGCCGAAGGGCGACCTGATCGCGCTGCCGCGCGGTGCCACCCCGGTTGATTTCGCCTATGCGGTGCATTCGCAGATCGGCGACACCTGCGTCGGCGCCAAGATCAACGGTCGCCTCCTGCCGCTGCGCACCGAACTCGCCAACGGCGACCAGGTCGAGATCGTCACCTCGAAGGCGCAGACGCCGTCGCCGACCTGGGAGCGCTTCGTCGTTACCGGCAAGGCGCGCGCCCGCATCCGCCGCTTCATCCGCACCCAGCAGCGCGAGCAGTATCTCGATCTCGGGCGCGCCATCGTGCAGAAGGCCTTCCGCCAGCAGGGCCAGGATTTTTCCGAGCGGCCGCTCGAGGCGGTGCTCGCCCAGTTCAGCTGCGCCAGCGTCGACGACCTCTACGTCGCGGTCGGCGAGGGCATGGCAACCGGTCGCGAAGTGGTCAACGCCGCTTTCCCACAGCCGCCCGAGGACAAGCACAAGGTCGTCTCGCTGGCGCACGCCCGTCGTAAGACGCACCCCTACGATACCGCCGTGCCGATTCGCGGCCTGATACCCGGAATGGCGATGCATTTCGCCGGCTGCTGTCACCCGTTGCCGGGCGACCGCATCGTCGGCATCGTCACGACCGGCAAGGGGGTGACGATCCACACGATCGACTGCGACACGCTCGGCAGCTTCGCCGACGAGCCGGAACGCTGGCTCGACGTCGCCTGGAGCAGCGACGAGGCCGAGGTGGCGCATGTCGGCCGCATCAATGTCACGATCGCCAACGAGCCCGGCAATCTCGGCTCGCTGACGACCACGATCGGCAAGCAGGGCGGCAATATCAGTAACCTCAAGATCACCAACCGCTCGACCGATTTCTTCGAAATCATGGTCGACATCCAGGTGGCCGACGTGAAGCACCTGTCGACGATCATCGCGGCCCTGCGCGCCACGCCGGTCATCAACTCGGTCGAACGGGCGCGCGGCTAGCCGCGATGATCCCGACATGATGCCTCAATGATTTTGGGCGTCGGCAGCGACCTGATCGACATCCGCCGGATCGAGCAGGCGATCGAACGGTTTGGCGATCGTTTTCTCGACCGCATTTTCACCGAAACCGAGCGCCGCCGCTGCGAGCGCCGCGGCGCCACCCGCACCGCCAGCTACGCCCGCCGTTTCGCCGCCAAGGAAGCCGCCGCCAAGGCGCTCGGCACCGGGTTTCGCAGCGGCGTCTTCTGGCGCGATCTGGGGGTCGTCAACCTGCCCTCCGGACAGCCCGGCTTGCACCTTACCGGCGGCGCCCTGCGCCGGCTCGAGGCGATCACCCCGCCGGGCATGCAGGCGCGCCTCGACATCAGCCTGACCGACGAGCCGCCGCTCGCGCAGGCGATCGTGATCATCACCGCACTACCGGCTTCCCCGCCGGCGACCACGGCGCCGGGCGCGTGATTTCGCCGCGAGCGCCTTGACTTGGCGGCCCACGAGCGGCTTGATCGCAGCCGCTTAATGCTGACCGACTGAATCATGAAATCGAAATCAAGCTCTAAATTGATGGTCTCGAAGAAAGCTCCCGGCGGTATTCTTGAAACCGTCAAAACCGTCGTTTACGCGGTTCTGATTGCGCTGGTCGTGCGCACGGTCGCCTACGAACCGTTCAATATACCGTCGGGCTCGATGATCCCGACGCTACTGGTGGGCGATTATCTGTTCGTGTCCAAGTTTTCCTACGGCTTTAGCCGGTATTCGCTGCCGTTCGGGCTGCCGCTGTTCTCTGGGCGTCTCTACCTGCCGTTTTCGCATCCGCCGCAGCGTGGCGATGTCGCGGTGTTCAAGAAACCGACCGACCCGTCGATCGATTTCATCAAGCGGATCGTCGGCCTGCCCGGCGACCATATCCAGATGCGGCATGGGGAACTCTACATCAACGGCCAACTGGTGCCGCGCAAACCCGACCCGGCCTGCCGCCACAGCGGCGCCGGGGTCCCGCTGGCGATGCAGCAGGGCTATCTCGAAAGCCTGCCGCGCCGCCCCGGCGAAGCCCCGGTCGTCCATTGCATCATCAAGTTCGGCAACGACGGCATGCTCGACAACACGCCGGTCTACGACGTGCCGCCCGGCCATTACTTCGGAATGGGCGACAATCGCGACAATTCCGAAGACAGCCGCGTGCTGTCGGTGGTCGGCTACATTCCGGCGGAAAATCTGGTCGGCAGGGCGCAATTCCTGTTTTTCTCCACCAACGGCGAGGCGCGCTGGTGGGAGATCTGGCGGTGGCCGTTCGCGATCCGCTACGGCCGGCTGCTGCATGGCGTGAATTGACCGCCCGTTTCCCCTGGAAGCAGCCTTGACGACGGCGTTGGCCGACGCCGATGCGGCCCGACTGACGGGCCACGACTTTGCCCGGCCCGAGCTGTTGGCCGAGGCGCTGACCCACCCGAGCGCATTGCCGGCGGCGCGCCGCCCGGGACGGCGGCAGGCACGGCGGGCCGTATCCGGCACGCCCCTCGGTGCCCGGCGGGGCGGCTACGAGCGTCTCGAATTCCTCGGCGACCGGGTGCTTGGCCTCGTCGTCGCCGACCTGTTGTGGCGCCGCTTCGAGCACGAGCCGGAAGGCCATCTGACGCGGCGCCTGACGCATCTGGTGTGCCGCGACGCACTGGCGCGGGTCGCGGCCGTGATGGGCCTCGAACGCCATCTCGTGCTGTCGCCGGCCGAGGCGGCGTCCGGTGCGGCGCGCAACCCCGGCATCCTCGCCGATGTCGTCGAGGCGGTGATCGCGGCGATCTATCTCGATGGCGGGTTCGCCGCCGCCTTCGCCTTCGTCGAGCGCTTCTGGGAGCCGCTGATCGGCGAGATGGCGGGGCCGCCCAACGACCCCAAGACCACGTTGCAGGAATGGGCGCAGGGACGCGGCCTGCCCCTGCCCGTTTACGATCTGCTGGCTACCAGCGGACCCGATCACGCGCCGCGCTTCACCGTCGCGGTGCGGGTCGCCGGCCAGGAGGAGGCAAGCGCTACGGCATCCTCGAAACGCGCCGCCGAGATCGCCGCCGCAGCGGCATTACTCGCCCGGCTGCGCGGCGAAAACCCTGCCGACAATGCCTAGAAAAACTCGCCCGCCGCAGCCCGATAGCGCCGCAGCCGCGCCGCCGGAGAAGGTCGGCGACCCGCAGGGCGCAACCAGTTGCGGCTATGTCGCGCTGATCGGCGCGCCCAATGCCGGCAAGTCGACGCTGCTCAACCGGCTGGTCGGCCGCAAGCTGGCGATCGTCACCCCCAAGGTGCAGACGACACGCACCCGCCTGCTTGCCATCGCCCTGGTCGATGGGGCGCAGCTCGTCTTTGTCGACACGCCCGGCATCTTCGCGCCGCGCCGCCGGCTCGACCGCGCCATGGTCGCGTCCGCCTGGGCCGGCGCGGCCGACGCCGATCAGGTCGTGCTGCTGGTCGACGCCGCCCGCCCCGCCGACCCCGACACAACGCACATCGTCGAGCGGCTCGCCGCCACTGGCCGCCGCGCGATCCTGGCGCTCAACAAGATCGATCTGGTGCCGCGCGACCGGCTGCTCGGCATTACCGACACGCTGTTCCGCGCCGGCTGCTTCGAGCGTGTGTTCATGATCTCCGGCCTCAAGGGCGACGGGGTCGAGGACCTCAAACGCCATCTCGCCGCGGTGATGCCGGCGGGGCCGTGGCTGTTCCCAGAGGACCAGTTGTCGGACGCGCCCGAGCGCTGGCTCGCCGCCGAGATCACCCGCGAGCAGGTGTTCCTGCAACTGCATGACGAGTTGCCCTATGCCGCCTCGGTCGAGACCGAGTCCTGGGAGGAGCGGCGCGACGGCAGCGTCAAGATCGACCAGGTGCTCTATGTCCGCCGCGCGGGGCAGCGCGCCATCGTGCTCGGCGACAAGGGCGCGCGGATCAAGTCGATCGGCGCCCGCGCCCGCGCTGAACTCGAGCGCCTGCTGGACCGTCGCGTCCACCTGTTCCTGTTCGTCAAGGTGCGCGACAACTGGATCGAGGATCCCGAGCGCTACGCCGCGATCGGCCTCGATTACGATGTGTAGATGCCGTAGGTCTCAATGGACTGGCGTGACACCGGGTTTGTGCTGAGTTCGCGGCGGCACGGCGAGAGCGCGCTGATCGTCGAATTGTTGACGCGCGAGCACGGCCGCCACGCCGGCCTCGTGCGTGGCGGCCAGTCGCCGCGCCGACGCGCCCTCTTGCAGCCGGGCAACGGCGTCGCCGCGAGCTGGCGCGGCCGCCTGTCGGAGCATCTCGGCACATTCGAATGTGAGCTTGTCGAAGCGCACGCCGCACGCCTGCTCGACGATCCCGACCGGCTCGCCGCACTGTACGCCGCGACCGCCCTCCTGCTCGCCTCATTGGCCGAGCGCGAGCCGCATCCCGACCTCTACGCGGCGTTCGCCGAGCTTCTCTCGGCGCTCGATTCGCCTTCCGATTGGCCGCAGGCCTATGTCGCCTGGGAGTGCGACCTGTTGGCGGGGCTCGGCTTCGGGCTCGATCTGGCAAGCTGCGCTGCCACCGGCACGAACCAGGACCTCGCTTATGTCTCGCCGCGCACCGGCCGCGCCGTGTCGCGCGAGGCCGGCCTGCCCTACCATGACAAATTGCTGCCGCTGCCCGGGTTTCTGTGGCATGAGGCGCCGGCCGGCCCGTCCGACATCGTCGCCGGGCTGGTGCTGACCCGGCACTTCCTGCTGCACCATCTGTTGCTGCCGCAGGGCGGCAAGCTGCCCGAGGCGCGCGAGCGGCTTCTCGAACGCCTGCGCCGCACCGCATCGTCTGGTATGATCGCCGACTGACGACAACGAGGTCTGGTAGGCATGTCCGATATCGCGCTGGCCGGCGAGATCCGCGACGTCGATTTCGCCGACGCGTTGGGCGAGCGCTATCTGTCTTATGCGCTGTCGACGATCATGGCGCGCTCGTTGCCCGATGTGCGCGACGGCCTTAAGCCGGTGCACCGTCGCATCCTGCACGCGATGCACGAGCTGCGCCTCGACCCGGGCTCGGGCTACAAGAAATGCGCCCGCGTCGTCGGCGACGTGATCGGGAAGTTTCACCCGCACGGCGAGATCGCAGTCTACGAGGCGCTGGTCCGCCTCGCGCAGGATTTCTCGCAACGCTACCCGCTGGTCGACGGCCAGGGCAATTTCGGCAATGTCGACGGTGATAACGCCGCGGCGATGCGCTACACCGAGAGCCGCCTGTCGGCGGTCGCCGGGGCGATGCTCGACGGGCTCGACGAAGACGCGGTCGATTTCCGCGAGACCTATGACGGCGAGGACAAGGAGCCGGTCGTCCTGCCGGCGCGCTTCCCGAACCTGCTCGCCAACGGCGCGGCCGGCATCGCGGTCGGCATGGCGACCAGCATCCCGCCGCACAATGCCGGCGAATTGTGCGGCGCGCTGCTGCACCTGATCGAGGAGCCGGAATGCAGCCCGGCCGCGCTCGTCGCCCATGTCACCGGCCCCGACTTTCCAACGGGCGGCGTGCTGGTCGAGCCGGCCGCCAGCATCGCCGCCTCCTATGCCACCGGCCGCGGCAGCTTCCGCCTGCGCGCCCGCTGGCAGAAGGAGCCGCTGTCGCACGGGCTCTACCAGATCGTCGTCACCGAGATCCCCTATCAGGTCCCGAAAAGCCGCCTCGTCGAGAAGATCGCGGCATTGCTCGAAGAAAAAAAGCTGCCGCTGCTCGCCGATATCCGCGACGAATTGGCGAGCGAGGTGCGCCTCGTGCTCGAGCCGAAGACCCGCAACGTCGATGCCGACGTGCTGATGGAGCAGCTGTTCCGGCTGACCGAGCTGGAAGTCAGGGTGCCGCTCAACCTCAACGTCATCGACCCCGCCGGGGTGCCGCGGGTGATGAACCTGAAGGAGGCATTGCAGGCTTTTCTCGACCATCGCCGCGAGGTGTTGCAGCGCCGCAGCCGGCACCGCCTCGCCGCGGTGGCGCGCCGCATGGAGGTATTGCGCGGCCTCGTCATCGTCTACGTCAACCTCGACGAGGTAATCCACATCATCCGCGAGGCCGACGACCCGAAAGAAACGATGATGGCGCGCTGGGGCCTCAGCGACATGCAGGTCGAGGCGATCCTCAATATGCGGCTGCGCTCGCTGCGTCGCCTCGAAGAGCTGGCGCTGACCAAGGAGCTGGAGACGCTGGCGGGCGAAGCGTCGGGGCTCGAAGCCCTGCTCGCCAGCGACAAGCGGCAATGGCGCGCATTGGCCAAGGAGGTCGCCGCGACGCAAAAGGAATTCGGCGGCGACACGGCGCTCGGACGCCGCCGCACGCTGGTCGGCGCCGCGCCCGAGCCGATCGAGATCCCGGTCGCCGCCCAGGTCGAGCGCGAGCCGGTGACCGTGCTGC
Source organism: uncultured Alphaproteobacteria bacterium (assembly GCA_963746885.1). GTDB lineage: Bacteria > Pseudomonadota > Alphaproteobacteria > ATCC43930 > CGMCC-115725 > DATARH01. Next base: position 147,140 of record CAVVDM010000017.1, on the reverse strand, counting down.
TGTCGCAGAAAGGCTGGATCCGCTCGGTCAAAGGCCACGGCGCCGCCGCCGCCGACCAGAAATACAAGGAAGGCGACGGGCCGCGCTTTGCTGTGCCGGCCGAAACCACCGACCGGCTCGTCGTGTTCGGCAGCAACGGCCGCTTCTATACGGTTCCCGCCGACCGACTGCCCGGCGGGCGCGGCCAGGGCGAGCCGCTGCGGCTGATGATCGACCTGCCCAACGAGGCCGAAATCGTCGCGCTGTTCCCGCATCGGCCGGGGGTGCGGCTGCTGGTCGCAAGCGATGACGGGCGCGGCTTCCTGGTCGACGGCGAGGAGGCATTGGCGCAGACCCGCGCCGGCAAGCAGGTGCTGAACCCGTCCGCCGGCGTGCGCGCCGCGGTCTGCGTCGCAGCCGACGGCGACACGGCCGCCTTCGTCGGCGACAACCGCCGCCTCCTGGTCGTCGATCTCGCCGAGATCCCGGATATGGCGCGCGGCCGCGGCGTCATCTTGCAGCGCTACCGCTCGGGCGGCCTCGCCGACGCCAAGGTATTCCGCCTCGCCGACGGCCTCTCCTGGCGCCAGGGCGAAAGCCGCACCCGCACCGAACTCGACCTGACCCCCTGGCGCGGCCCCCGCGCCGGCGCCGGCCACAACGTCCCGCAAGGCTTCCCGCGGAGCGGCAAGTTCGGATAGTGCCCGCAGCCCTTGGGTCTGTTGCCGCGATCCGGTAGGGTGGCGGCAACGCTCGAAACCCGAGGGAGGACGCCGTGCAATTGAGCCGTGAGGAGCTGGTCCGGGCCTATCGCAGCATGGCGACGATCCGCCGCTTCGAGGAGCGGGTGCAGGAGGAATTTTCCAAGGGCGGCATCCCCGGCTTTGTCCACCTCTATGCCGGCGAGGAGGCTTCGGCCGTCGGCATGTGCATGCATCTGGGGCCCAAGGACTACATCGCCTCGACCCATCGCGGCCACGGCCACTCGATCGCCAAGGGCTGCGACGTCGTCGGCATGATGCAGGAATTGTACGGCAAGGCCGGCGGCTTGTGCGGCGGCAAGGGCGGCTCGATGCACATCGCCGATCTCAACGCGGGAATGCTCGGCGCCAACGGCATCGTCGGCGGCGGCCCGCCCCTGGTGGTCGGCGCGGCGCTGACGGCGAAGACCTTGGGCACCGGCACCGTCGCGGTGTGCTTCTCGGGCGACGGCGCCTCCAACCAGGGCACCACCTTCGAGGCCTTGAACATGGCCGTGGTGCTGCAAGCTGCCGGCGGTCTTCGTGTTCGAGAACAACCAGTACGGCGAGGGCACCGGGGTCGGCTACGCGGTCGGCAGCCACGACATCGCCGGCCGCGCCGCCGGCTTCGGCATGCCCGCCGTCAAGGTCAACGGCGACGATTTCTTCGCGGTGCACGAGGCCGCCTGGGAGGCGGTCGAGCGCGCCCGCGCGGGCGGCGGCCCCTCGGCGATCGAGGTCGACACCTGCCGTTTCTACGGCCACCATTCGGGCGACGCCCAACTCTATCGCGGCAAGGACGAGGTCAAGCGACTGCGCGACGAGCGCGACTGCCTCAAGCATTTCCGCGCCCGCGTCACCGAGGCGGCACTGCTCGACGCGACCGCGCTCGACGCCGTCGACGCCGAGGTCGCGGCACTGATCGACCGCGCCGTCGCGACCGCGCAAGAGGCGCCGCTGCCGCCCGTAAGCGCGCTGCTGACCGATGTCTACGTCTCGTATTGAGAGGGTCGCGCGATGCCGCAGAAATCGATCCGCCAGGCGCTGAACGAGGCGCTTGCCCAGGAAATGCGCCGCGACCCGACGATCATCGTGATCGGCGAGGATGTCGCTGGCGGGGCGGCGAGCGAAGGCCAGCGCGATGCCTATGGCGGCGTGCTCGGGGTGACCAAGGGCCTGTTCGGCGAGTTCGGCGAGGCGCGGGTCATCGACACGCCGATCACCGAGAGCGCGATCATGGGCGCCGCCGCCGGCGCCGCCGTCACCGGCCTCAGGCCGGTCGCCGAATTGATGTTCAGCGACTTCTTCGGCGTCTGCTTCGACCAGATCTACAACCAGGCCGCCAAGTTCCGCTACATGTTCGGCGGCAAGGCGAAGACGCCCTTGGTGATCCGCACGATGATCGGCGCCGGCCGCAGCGCCGCGGCGCAGCACTCGCAGAGCCCCTACGGCATCTTCACCGCGATACCGGGGCTCAAAGTCGTCGTGCCGTCGAACGCCTACGACGCCAAGGGCCTGCTGATCCAGGCGATCCGCGACGACGACCCGGTGATCTTCTGCGAGCACAAGCTGATGTACGATCTGCAGCGCCGAGGTGCCGGACGAGGCCTATACGATCCCGTTCGGCGAAGCCAACATCGTGCGCGACGGCGAGGATGTGACGGTCGTCGCGCTCGCCCGCATGGTGCATTACGCCGGCGAGGCGGCCGAGGCGCTGGCGAAAGAGGGGATCGAGGTCGAGTTGATCGACCCGCGCACGACCTCGCCGCTCGACGAGGACACGATATTGGAGAGCGTCGAGCGCACCGGGCGGCTGGTCATCGTCGACGAGGCGACGCCGCGCTGCTCCTTCGCCACCGACATCGCCGCGCTGGTCGCCGACCGCGCCTTCGGCGCGCTGAAGGCGCCGATCCGCCGGGTCACCGCGCCGCACACCCCGGTGCCGTTCGCCCCCGGCCTCGAAAAGCTCTACATCCCGAGCCCCGACAAGATCGCCGCCGCAATCCGCGAGGTCCACGGATACGGCCAATGAGCGAAATAACCGCGATCACGATGCCGAAATGGGGCCTGACGATGACCGAGGGCAAGGTCCTCGGCTGGCTCAAGAAGGAGGGCGACGCGTATCGCGCGGGCGAGGAACTGCTCGAGATCGAGACCACCAAGATCACCAACGTGTTCGAGGCGAGCGAGCCCGGCCATCTGCGCCGCATCGTCGCCACTTCGGGTACAACTCTGCCGATCGGCGCGCTGCTCGCGGTGGCGGCGCCCGACAGCGTCCCCGAGGCCGCGATCGACGCGTTTGTCGCCGGCTTCGTCTCCCCCGAGCCCATCGGCGAGGAGGCGGCAGAGGAGGCCGGCCCGGCGCCGCGCGACATCGAGGCCGGCGGCAAGCGGCTGCGCGTCCTCGACCTCGGCGGCGGCGCGGCAACGCCGGTGCTGTTCGTGCACGGGTTCGGCGCCGATCTCAATACCTGGATGTTCAACCAGCCGGCGCTCGCCGAAGGCCGCCGCGCGATCGCGCTCGACCTGCCCGGCCACGGCGGCTCGACCAAGGCGCTGGACAAGGCCGTCGACGCATCGAGTTTCGCTGCCGATATCGAGCGCGCGCTCGCGGCGCTCGGCATCGCGCGGCTGCACCTCGTCGGCCATTCGATGGGCGGCGCCATCGCCGTGCATTTTGCATCGCAGCAGCCCGATCGGGTGGCCAGCCTGACGCTGATCGCGCCGGCGGGGCTCGGCCCCCAGATCAACGGCGCCTTCATCGCCGGTTTCGTGCGCGCCCAGCGCCGCCGCGAGATGCAGGAGGTGCTGACCCTGCTGGTGCACGATCCGGGATTGGTCAGCCGCCAGATGGTCGAGGACGTGTTGCGCTACAAGCGCCTCGACGGGGTCCAGAAAGCGCTGGAGGCGCTCGCCGAGGAATGGTTTCCGGGCGGCGTGCAGCGCGTCGATCTCGGCCAAATCGTCGCGGCCCTGACGCCGCCGGCGCAGATCATCTGGGGCCGCGACGACCGCATCATTCCGGTGGCCCACGCCGAGGCGCTCGCCGGAAAACTGCCGGTGCACCTGATCGACGAAGCCGGCCATCTGCCGCACATGGAAAAATCGGGCGAGGTCAACCGGCTGATCGGGCGCTTCATCGCCGACCACTGATAGCCGTGCCCTACGCGACGATCGACGACCTGCCGCCGGCGGTGCGCCACCTGCCGCTGCATGCGCAGGAGATCTTCCGCGCCGCCTTCAACGCAGCCTGGGATTCCTATGGCGAGGAGGAAACGGCGTTCCGCGTCGCCTGGGCGGCGGTCAAGAAGCGCTATCGCAAGCGCGGCGATTACTGGGGCGAGAAATAGGCTACCGCGCCTCGGGCTTTTCGAGCAGCGCCAGCATCTCCATGCCGAGCCCGTAGCCCAAGAGATCGTGCATCTGGCGGCGCAGGTATTCGGTCAGCAGCAACCGCGTGTAGCGCAGCGTCAGGGTCGGCTGTTTCGCGAGCCCCTCGGCCAGCTCCCAGGCGCGCGCCATCAGCCGGTCGGGCGGCAACACCTCGGCGACGAGGCCGAACTCCAGCGCCTTCGCGGCGTCGAGGGTCTGGCCGGTCAGCAGGTAGTAGCGGCCGCGGTTGAGGCCCAACAACAGCGGCATCACGATATGCATGCCGTCGCCCGGCACGACCTCCGAGGCGAAATGCGCCGAATCCTGGAATTGCGCGGTGTCGGCGGCGAGCACGATGTCGCCCAAGAGCGGGATCTCGGAATGGCGCCAGGCCGGGCCGTTGATCGCGCTGATCACCGGCACCTCGATTTCGAGGAGGCGCATCAGCAGGTGGCGGCCCTCCCAATGGATGCGGTCGATGCGCTCGGCCGGCGGCCGGCTCGGGAAGGACGAGGTGCCGGGCGTCGCGCGCGGCCCGGAAAACTCTGCGCCGGTGCCGGTCAGGATCACGACCCGGTTGTCGCGGTCGGCGCCGACGTCGTGAAACGCTTCCGGCAACTCGCCATGCGGCCCGAAGCCCCAGCGCAACGAGCCGCCATCGGTGTGCAATGTCATCAACAGGATGCCGTCGCGCCGCTCGAAGCGAGCGCACTGGTATTTGTTGGCGTATTGCTCAAGCGTGCTCATCGGATGCTCCCGAAGGCTGGTACCTAGCGCGTCCAGCCGAGGATCGCGGCGGCGGTCTCGTCGGGATTGTCGAGTTCGGCGAGATGGCCGGCGCCTGGTATCACTCGGATCTCGGTCCGTCCGACGATGCCCTTGGCGAAGCGCTCGGCGTAGCTGCGCGGCATGATGCGGTCGTGCTCGCCCCACAGGAGGAGCGTCGGCGCGGCGATCAGGGGCAGCCGCTTCTCCAGCTTGGTATTGCCGAGCGGCCAGAAGATGCGGGCCGCAGCCTCGCTCGCGCGCACCTGCTCGATCGGCCATTCCGGCGAGTTCTGGCCCTCGGGCGGCGCCTTCAGCGCCTCCCAGCGCGCCGGATCGGCGCACATCAGGCCCGGCACGTCGGGAGCGCGCTGCGCCCACGGATCGGTCGCCGGGTCGGCTTCGTCGAACAGGCCGAACGGCGCGATCAGCGCGAGGCGCCGCACCGATTGCGGCCAGATCGCCGCGATCTCGGCGGCGAGCGAGCCGCCGACCGAGCTGCCGGCAAGGTCGGCCCCGTCGAGCCCCGCCTTATGCAGGAGCTGGTGCGCCGCGATGACCCAGTCGAGGTGGCTGTCGAGCACCGTGTGGCCGCGCTCGCCGCCGGGAAAGCCGGGCAATGACGGCACGATGACGGTGCGCTCGCGGGCCAGCGCGTCGAGAAACGGCATCCAGCGCGGCAGCCCGCCGAGGCCGGCGAGAAAGCCGAGCTTCGGCCCGCTGCCCTTCTGCCACACCCGGCAGGAAAACCCGTTCAACTCGACAGTTGTGGTGTTGGGCTCGGCCATCATTCACTCCGCCGCCATCGACGCCGGCTGGAACGACGGCAGCGCGGCGCGCTCGGCCTGCGCCATCGGCTGCGGCCACCAGCGGTCGTGCCAGTCGCCAAACACATCGGCCAGCTGCGGCATGACCTTCTCGGCAAAGAGCTTGGTGTTGTACTTGGCGAGATCCTTCTTCATGTTGCCGAACTGCAAGAGCAGCATCAGGTGGCCGACATTGAGGCTCGTCGCCACTTCCTTCAACTGCGCCGCAACCTCGTCGGGCGAGCCGATGATGACGTAGCCCTTGTCGACGATCGCGTCCATCTCGCGCGCCAAGGTCTGGAATTTCGACTCGTAGCGCGACGCCTGCGCCGCCTGTGCCACTTGGCTCTGGATGCCGCGGCGCTGGGTTTCCTCGGTCGTGTAGCCCGGCGGGCCGGCAAAGCGCGGGTCGACATGCAGGCAGCGGCCATAGAAATATTCGGCCGGCTCGCGATAAAGCTTGTAGGCCTCCTCGCGGGTCTCGGCGACCCCGACGAATTGCAGAAAGCCGGCGTGGTAGGGGTTGCGGTCCTTGCCGAGCCGGTCCATCTCGGCCCAGAACCCGTCCATCGTCGCCTGCCCAGCCTTGTATCCATAATAGGACAGGTAGCAGTAGACGTGGTCCATCTGGGCGCACCACCGCCAGGTCTCGACCGAGCCGCCGCCCGGGATCCAAATGGGCGGGCGCGGCTGCTGGATCGGGCGCGGCCAGATGTTGACATAGCGCTGCTGGTTGAAGCGGCCGTTGAAGGCGAAGGTGTCGGGCTCGGTCCACGCCTTGACGACGAGGTCGTGCGCTTCGAGATAGCGCTCGCGCAGCATCGACGGGTTCTGGCCGTAGGCGTAGCAGGTGTCCATCGGCGAGCCGACCGGGAAGCCGGCAATCAGGCGCCCGCCGGAGATCACGTCGATCATCGCGAATTCCTCGGCGACCCGGGTCGGCGGGTTGTAGAGCGCCAAGCGAATTGCCGAGCACGCACAGCGCGGTGTCGGTGGTGCGCCGCGCCAGCGAGGAGGCAATCAGGTTGGGCGACGGCATCAGCCCATAGCCGTTGTTGTGATGCTCGTTGACGCAGACCGCGTCAAAGCCGCACTCGGCGGCGTATTCCAGCTCGTCCATGAAGTCGTTGTACATGTGATGGGCGCGCTTGGGATCGAACAGCGAGGAGTGGATGTCGACCCATACCGAGGGATGTTGCTCACGAAAATCGTCGGGCAGCTCGGTGTACGGCATCAGGTGGAACCACATCAGCTTCATGGCGCTTCTCTTTAGAACGACGTTCAGGAAACCTGCCGGCGTCGCAGCCTGACCCGAGCGGCGGGACGCGTCAACCGCTATGCGCACGCCGTTGCTCGGCCGATAGGGGCAGCAGCGGCCCGGCTGCGCCGGCTGCAGCAGATCGGTCAACCCGTTGACAGTGCGTGCAACCGCTGCAACAATTTCAGTCGCCTTCCCGCTTGGACGTTCCGCTGCGCCCGTCTATGGTCGTGCTGTTGCTATGCTCTCGCCATGGCCGGCACAACGCCGTTTTCGGCCAATATGCAAGGGTCCCGTCACTCAACTTGCGCGGAAAGGCGGAGCAGGTTCGATGTCGTCGCTTGCCCGAGCGGGAAGATCAGTTCGTGGGATCAGGAACCTTGTAGGATGAGGACTACAGCCGAAGCAGGGCGCCCTCCGGCCGCCGCCACCCGCGGGTCGGGGGCGGGCAGGCGAGGCCGCACCACGCCCAAAGCGGAGGAACCCGCCGCTGCCCCGGCGTCGGTGCCGGCCCAACCCGAGCCGCCCGCAGTCGCCGTCACGACGACACGCCTGTTGCGGGTCGATGCCGGGCTCTATGCGCTGCGCATCGGCGAACTGGCGGGAACGCCCGGCGAGATCGCGGGAATGACCGTGCCGGTGGCACATGTCTCGGCACCGTTTGCCGAAGACGGCAACGGCGTCGAGATCGTCGCGTCGTTTCCGAGGCGCGGCCCATGGCTGGGCAGAGCGGGCGGGACAATGATCGTGCGCTCGCCGCCGAGCGGCGGCTACCTGATCGCCACGGCCTACGGTGCGCCGGGCCAGCAGCCGAGCGAACTCTCGCTCGATCTTCGGCGCCTCGACGGGCCGCCCGGCGACACGGTGCAGGCGCCGGCGGCGTCTGCGGTTTCCCACAGCGGCGAGGCGGCAGCATCCACCGGGACGCGCGATGTCGCGACCGAAATCCTGCTGCACATCGAGCGCGCCGGCGATCGGCTGTTTCCCGGTCGCGGCTGGGTCGGCGCGCTGGGCAGGCGGATGCGGATCGAAGCCTTCAGCATCCGGCCGCTGGAGCATCTGGCGCCGGCGGATCTGGAGATGAAGGGGTTCTTGCCGAATGGCGGTGAGACGCCATGGGTCGCCGGCGGCGCGCTGTGCGGCACCCGTGGTCGCGGACTGCCGCTGATCGGCTATGCCGTGCGCGTCGTGCCGCAACGGGCCGACCGGTTCGAGGTGGTCTACCAGGGTTCGTTTTTTGGCAGCGGCATCTCTGAGTTTCACCGCGATGGATCCCCGTGCCGCGCGGCGAATGTCGATGATCCGCTGGAGGCGATCAACATACGCCTGGTCGAACGCCTTCCCGAACCTGACGAAACCGAGCAACCCGAGGAAACCGAAACCGCGGATTGAGTTGCGGCGGAGCGGTTCTTTGCCGCTGCTCGGGATGCCGACCACCAGCCGGCCGACCGCATGCACCCGCAGCGGGTGCGCAGAATCAGCTTAATTGGCTTCGGGGCGCGGATGAATATTCTGTTTGTTCACCAGAATTTCCCTGGCCAGTACCTGCATATGGTGCGGTACCTGCAAGGTTCCGGACATACGGTCAGGTTCGTTACGCAGCGCCGAGATCGCGAGGTCGAAGGCGTCGCGACGATCGAATATCTGCCATTGCCCGTCTCTACCGGCATCCAGCCCTATCTGCTCGACCTCGAAGCGAACATGATGAACGGGCTGGCCGTCGCGCGTTTGTGCGAGGGCCTGAAGCGGGAAGGATTCTCTCCCGATATCGTGGTCGGGCACACCGGCTGGGGCGAACTGCTGTTTATCAAGGACGTCTGGCCAAACGTGCCGCTTCTCGGCTACTTCGAATTCTTCTACCGCGTTGCCGGCTCCGACGTCGATTTCGACCCGGAATTCCCCCCCGGCCCCGACGACGCGATGCGCCTGCGCATGCGCAACGCGACCAATCTGTTGAGTCTCGACGCCGCCGATTGGGGCCATACCCCGACACAATGGCAGCGCGACCAGTACCCGGTGCAATACCACCCGCGGATCAGCGTGATCCACGAGGGTATCGACACCGGGAGCATCCGCCCCGACCCGACGGCGCGCTTGTGGCTGCGCGGCGGGGTGTCGCTGTCGCGCGAGGATCAGGTGCTGACCTACAGCGCCCGCAACCTCGAACCCTATCGCGGCTTTCACGTCTTCATGCGGGCGCTGCCTAAGGTGCTCGAACGCTGCCCCAAAGCGCGCGTCGTCATCGTCGGCGGCGACGGGGTCAGCTACGGCAGGCGCCCGCCGCAGGGCTCCAGCTGGCGCGAGCACATGCTGGCGGAAGTGGGCAGGCATCTCGATTTGAGCCGGGTGCACTTCGTCGGCTGGCTTCCCTACGCGCAATACCTCGCGGTCCTGCAGGTTTCTTCGGCGCATGTCTACCTGACTTATCCGTTCGTGCTGTCCTGGGGATTGCTCGAAGCAATGGCGTCGGAATGCGTTGTTATCGGCTCGCGGACGCCGCCTGTCGAAGAGGTCGTTGACGGCGTCGAGAACGGCTATCTGGTCGACTTTTTCGACACCGACGCGCTGGCCGAGCGGATCTGCGCAACGTTGCTGGACCCCGGCGGAAGCGACGAGATGCGGCGCAATGCGCGGCGCAGCGTCGTCGAGCGGTTCGACTTGCACTCGATCTGCCTGCCGGCGCATCTCGCGCTGATCCAACGGCTGACCGGGATCGACCCGGCGCCGCGGCTGCGGCCCCGTCGGCGCGGCGCGGCGCGGCCTGCTTTGGCTGCCGCGCGATGAAGGCTGCAACGCGGTCCGAGCCGAATGCGGCAGGTCCGCCGGCGGCGACGCCCGACCTCGTTGCCCGGCTGGTGCCACTCGAGCCGGGATTTTACGCGTTCAGCCTCGCCGGCGAGACCGGCTGGCGCGAGGCGGGCGTCGGGTTCACGCTGCCCGCAATCCAGGTTTGCGCGCCACCCGATCGGGAGGATGCGATCGAGATCACCGACAGCGACGGAGGCGTCGGGTCATGGCTCGGCGGTCGCCACCGGACTCTGTTTGTTAAGGCGCCGACCGGCGGCGCAGCCGCGCTGGTAACCGCCTATCCAGCGCGCGACCCGGATGCGGCGCCGCTGGTGCTGGAAATCCGCCGCGTCGGTGGCGGTGATTGGACGATGACCTTGCCGATTGCCGCCCCTGAGCGCGCGCCAGGACCGCCGCTGCCCGCGAGCCTCCATGTCATCGCGCATATTCGCGGCCGGGGCGACGTGCGCTTTATCGACAGCCCGTGGATTGGCCGCCTCGGACCGGGCATGTGGATCGAGGCGTTCATGATCCTGTCGCGCAACCAACAGATCGCCGCCGCAATCGAATACAAGGGCTTAACCGCGGACGGCGAGGAGACCGCGTGGCTCGGCTGCGGCGAGTTGTGCGGCACCCGCGGCCGCGGCCTGCCGCTGGTCGGGTTCGCCGTGCGGCAACGGGCCGTGCCCGGCGGGCTGCGAGTTCGATTGCGAGTATGGCGGCTATTTTCAGTCGGGAGCGACGGCAGGCCCGACCCGCAACGGCGCGCCCTGCCGCTCGGCCCGCGACAACGACCCGCTCGAAGGCATGCAGCTTCGCATCGTGCCGCAAATATCCCCGCCGCCCGAGCCTGACCGCAAGAGCCGATAAGCGGTCGCTCAGCCGAGAACCGCGCGCCGTCGCAGCTCGGTGACGAGTTCGTCCGCCAGGGCGTCGGCATCGCGGTCGACCGTCAACAGATGGATCTCGGGATTTTCCGGGGGCTCGTAGGCGGAATCGATGCCGGTGAAATTGGGGATCTCGCCGGATTGCGCCTTGGCGTAGAGGCCCTTGGGGTCGCGCCGGATGCACTCCGTGATCGGCGTATCGACGAACACCTCGACGAAGTCGTGCGGCGCGGCAATCTCGCGCGCCATCTGGCGGTCGGCGCGGAACGGCGAGATGAAAGCACAGAGCACGATGAGCCCGGCATCGCCCATCAGCCGCGCCACCTCGCCGATCCGCCGGATGTTCTCGACCCGGCCGGCATCGGTAAAGCCGAGATCCCGATTGAGGCCGTGACGGACATTGTCGCCGTCGAGCAGCATCGTGTGGCAGCCGAGCGCCAGCAGCCGCTGCTCGAGCCGGTTGGCGATCGTCGACTTGCCCGCCCCGGACAAGCCGGTGAACCACAGCACGGCCGGCCGATGCCCCTTGAGATCGGCGCGCTGCTTCGGGCTGACCGTCGATTGGTGCCAGTGGACATTGGTGGCCCGCCGCAGTGCAAAGTCTACGACGCCGGCCGCGGCGGTCTCCTGCGTCAGGCGATCGATCAGGATGAAGCCGCCGGTCTCGCGGCTGGTCTTGTAGGGGTCGAACGCCACCGGCACGGTCGTCGCGACATTGCAGTAGCCGATCTCGTTGGCGGCGAGGGTATGCACCGCGACATGCGCTCCGGTATCGATCTCGATCCGGTGCTTCAACGCGGTTACCGCCGCCGGGACCGTGCGCGTGCCGATCTTCAGCCAATACGACCGGCCGGGGACCAGCGCCTCCTCCTTCATCCACACCAGATGGGCGGAAAACTGATCGGCGAACTCGGTCGGCGCCTCCGGGTGGACGAGGAGGTCGCCGCGCGAGATGTCGATCTCGTCTTCCAGGGTCAGGGTCACCGCGTCCCCCGCCATTGCCCGCGCCAGCTTGCCGTCGAAGGTCACGATCTCCTTGACGCGCGACGAACGGGCCGAGCCCATCACCTCGATCGGGTCGCCGGGCGCCACCGAGCCGGCCACCACCGTCCCGGCAAACCCGCGGAAATCGGCATTCGGCCGGCTGATCCATTGTACCGGAAAGCGGAACGGCCCATCCGGCGCGTCGTCCGCCACCTCGACGCTCTCCAGGTACTCGAGAAGGCTCGGCCCCTCGTACCAGGGAGTATGCGCCGAGCGCTCGGTCACGTTGTCGCCGTGGCGCGCCGACAACGGGATCATGGCCATCGAGGCAAAGCCGAGATCGGCGGCAAACTGCGCGTAATCTAGCGCGATCTGGTCGAACACGGCGCGGTCGAACCCGACCAAATCGAGCTTGTTGACCGCCAGAACGATGTGCCGGATGCCGAACAGCGAGCAGATCAGCGAGTGCCGCCTTGTCTGCGCCAGGACCCCCTTGCGCGCGTCGATCAGCAGCACGGCGAGATCGGCGGTCGAAGCGCCGGTCGCCATGTTGCGGGTGTACTGCTCGTGCCCGGGGCTGTCGGCGACGATGAACGAGCGCCGCGCCGTCGCGGAAATAGCGGTAGGCGACGTCGATCGTGATGCGCTGCTGCCGTTCGTCCTCCAGCCCATCCAGCAACAGCGAGAAGTCGATGTCGTCGCCGGTCGTGCCAAAGCGCCGCGATTCCGCCTTCAGCGCCTCGAGCTGGTCACCCATGATAAGATCGGCGTTGAACAGCAGGCGGCCGATCAGCGTCGATTTGCCGTCATCCACCGAGCCGCAGGTCAGAAACCGCAACAGGCTCTTGTCCGCCGCCGCCGGGACCTCGCCCTGACCGTCCGGCATCAGAAATACCCCTGGCGCTTTTTGCGCTCCATCGAGGCCGTATCGTCGTTGTCGATCAGCCGGCCCTGCCGCTCGGAGGCGCGCGACGCACGCAACTCGGCGACGATCTCGCTCAGCGTCGCCGCCTCGGATTCGACCGCCCCGGTCAGGGGATAGCAACCGAGCGTGCGGAACCGCACAGTCCGCAGCTGCGGCATCTCCCCCGGCTCCAGCGGCAGCCGGTCGTCATCGACCATGATCCACACCCCGTCGCGCAACACGACCGGCCGCTCCTTCGCAAAATACAGCGGCACGATGTCGATCCGCTCGGCCTCGATGTATTCCCACACGTCGAGCTCGGTCCAGTTCGACAGCGGAAAGACCCGCATCGACTCGCCCGGCCGCAGCCGCGTGTTGTAGAGCCGCCAGAGCTCCGGCCGCTGGCGCCGCGGATCCCATACGTGTTCGGCGCTGCGGAACGAAAAAACCCGCTCCTTGGCGCGGCTCTTTTCCTCGTCGCGCCGCGCCCCGCCGATGGCCGCATCGAACCCATGCAGGTCGAGCGCCTGCTTCAGCGCCTCGGTCTTCATAATTTCGGTGTGCAGCGCCGATCCCGAGGCAATCGGGTTGATCCCGCGCGCCAGCCCTTCCGGGTTGGTGTGGACGATCAGCTCCAGCTCCGAGCTGGCGCGCCGTCGCGTCGCGAAAGGCGATCATCTCGCGGAACTTCCACGTCGTATCGACATGGAGCAGCGGCAGCGGCAGCTTTGCCGGATAGAACGCCTTGCGCGCGAGATGCAGCAGGACGCTCGAATCCTTGCCGATCGAATACATCATGACCGGCTTGCGGAACTCGGCCGCGACCTCACGCAGGATCGCGATCGATTCTGCCTCGAGCTTGCGCAAGTGCCGCGGCAACCCACCGGCGCCCGACGAAGCCGCCGCCGGCGCGGAAGTAATTTCGCTCAATTCAAATCCTCGATCTGGCCGTCTCAGGCAGCTGCTAGCCTGTCGCTGCTCCGCCGTGATCCAACGCCTCGCGGACGGTGTCGAGCAGCGCATGTTCGTCGAACGGCTTTGCCATGTAGGACAGCGCTCCCGTCGCGATGGCGCGGTCCCGCTCGCTGTTCGTCGGGCGTGCTGTTATCAGGATTGTCGGAATTCGGCAACCCTCTGCCCTTAAACGATGATGCAGCGCCATGCCGGTCATGCCCGGCATCCGCATGTCGAGGATCAGGCAGGCGGTTCGCCGGGGCTCGTCCGACATCAGAAACTGCTCCGCCGACGCAAAGACAGCGGTAGCAAAACCATACGCTCCCAGCATCCGCTGCAAGGCCTCGCGAACCGCCTTGTCGTCATCGACAATCGATATAAGCGGCCCCATCGGAACTCGTGCCTCCGTGTGCGCCGGACGGAGGATACTCCAGCGCGACGCAGCAAATCGATCGGCCGTGGAGACAGTGAGCTACCGACAAGGAACAACGAAATCACTCTTTCGTTTAGAGCGGCGACTTTGCCGCTTGCGGTCAACACGGCAACTTTTACCGCAACCTACCCCGCGTCGGCCGGCGCGAGCGGCACCGTGAAACCGAACCGCGCGCCGTAGGGTGTACCCGGCTCGGCCCACATCGAGCCGCCATGCGCCTCGATGATGGAACGGCTGATCGCCAGCCCGACGCCGATCCCGCCCGGCTTCGTCGTGTAGAAGCCGTCGAAGATGTTAGTAACCTGGTCGGGGTCGAACCCGCTGCCCGAGTCCTCCACCGTTACGGCTACCGCGCCATCACGATCGAGCTCGGATCGCACCGCCAGAAGCCGCGGCCGGCCAGCCGTGCCGCTCATGGCTTCGACTGCGTTGGTGACCAGGTTCACAATGACCTGCCGCAACTGCACCGGATCGGCGCTGACCGGCGGCAGCGCCGGCGCGAGCGCGGTGTGGAGGACCACACCCTGCCGCTCGATCATGCTGTGCAACAACGCGACGACATGCCGGATGATGTCGTTGACGTCGGTGGCCTGCTGGTTCGGCGCTTCCTTGTTGAACAACGCCCGGATCCTGGCGATTACGTCGCCGGCGCGGTGCCCGTCGGCGACGATGCAAGCGGCCGCCTCGCGCGCCGTGTCGAGCATCGGCGGCTGATGCGCCAATGAGCGCAGGCAGGCGCCGCCATTCGCGGTGATCGCGGCGAGCGGCTGATTGATCTCGTGGGCGATCGTAGCGGCGATCTCGGCGACCGTCGCCAGCCGCAGGGCCCGAGCGAGGCCCGCCTCTGCGTCGCGCAGCGCCAGCTGGATGCTGTTGCGCTCCTTCTCGGCCGCCTCGCGCTCGATAATCTCAAGCTGCAGTGCCGAATTGGCGCGCAGCAGGTCGGCAGTTCGCTGCCGCACCGTCGCCTCGAGGGTGTACTGCGCGCGCCGGCGCTGCCAACTCCAGGCAAAACTCGTCATCGCGCACACCACGAAGCCGATGAACGCCGGCACTTCGGCGGGCTCGATCTCGAGACTGAGAAGCGGCGGCGTCCAAATGTCCACGACCGCCAACGACGATAGAACAAGCGATAAAAAGCCCGGCCCCGAGCCGAACCAAGCGCTGGCGACAATCGCCGCAAAAAAAGGAAACGCAGTGAACCTTCCGGTCAACGCCTCGACCACGAGCGCCGCAGCGACACCCGCCGCGACAAATCCGACCGCGAGCCCATACCGCACGGCGAACCGCCGCACATAGGACAGTTGCGCAGCCGGGCTGCCGGCAAGCGTCGCGCCGATTTTGGCGCCGGGGGGCTGCGCCGGCCCAGCCATCGAGCCCGGCCGGCTGGGTGCGCCGGCCTCCAACGTCAGTCCGGACGCCGCCGTCGCAGTGCCGCCTGCCGCGGTCAGCGCCACGCCGCCACCATCCGACGCTGTCGTTGGCGCTGCGGGTTCGGGTGTCCCCGGCATCGGGTCTTGGCCTTTACTCAAGCTGTGCACAATTTGTCGAAGTTTTCGCGTCTCTGGCAAGCGCGACGAGCCGACCATCCCCTCCCGAGCGTGCCGGTTGACCGGTCGCGGCGGGAGGTGTTTACCTCCGGGCCGCGCGAAAACTTGTGGCGATGGAGATGGGCATGGCGGAAGCGGCACTCGCGGGCAAGGTCGCGATCGTTACCGGAGGGGGCAAGAACATCGGCAAGGCGATCGCGGAAGCGTTGGCCCGCGATGGCGCCGCCGTCGTCGTCAACGGCCGCGGCGACCGGCCGATCGTCGAACAGACCGCAAAAGAGATCCGCGAAGCCGGCGGGCGCGCGATGCCCTACCTCGCCGACATCTCGCAGCCCGATTCGGTGGCGGCGATGGTCGAGGCGACGGTCAAGGAGTTCGGCGGCCTCGACATCACGGTCAACAATGCCGGGCTGCGGCGCCAGACCGCCTTCCTGCAGATGAACCTCGAGGAATGGCACGAGATCCTGGCGGTCGCGCTCGACGGCGCCTTCATCCTCGCGAAAGCCGCCGTGCCCGAGATGATCAAGCGCGGCGGCGGCGCGCTGATCGGATTGTCGGGCGCCTCGCACCACGCCGGCTCGGTCGGCCGGGTGCACGTCAACGCATCAAAGGCGGGACTCGAAGGGCTGATGCGCGGCCTCGCGATGGAATTGGCGCCGCACAACATCACCGCCAACTGCGTCGCGCCGGGCTCGATCGACACGGTGCGCGGCCCCTCGGCCGGCGGGCCGCACGGGCGCGGCGCCATCAGCCGCGGGATACCGCTCGGCCGCCAGGGCCGGCCCGAGGAAATAGCGGCGATGGTGCGCTTTCTAGCCGGGCCTGAGGCGCGCTACATCACCGGCCAGACGATCCACGTCAACGGCGGCATCTTCTTCGGCAAATAGGGCGCCCGGTTTGACGGCGTGTTTCCCAACCCTTTCGATGACCGGGCCGCCCACGCCAGGCACAAGATCGCGATAACCTATGCGCTGCTAATCGCCGCCAACCTGGCGGCGTGGCTGTGGGCCTGGGCCGCCTTCGCCGATCGCGCCGCGCTGCTCGGCACGGCCGCTCTCGCCTACACGTTCGGCTTGCGGCACGCCTTCGACCCCGACCACATCGCCGCCATCGACAATGTCGTGCGCAAGCTGATGCGCGAGGGCAAGTCGCCGCATTCGGCCGGGTTCTTTTTTTCGCTCGGGCATTCGAGCATCGTCATCCTCGCCTCCGTGGCGATCGCCCCGGCGGCGGCGGCGATGCGCAGCCATCTCGACCGGCTTCACGCCGTTGGCGGGGTCATCGGAACCGGCGTCTCGGCGCTGTTCCTGCTGCTGATCGGCATTGCCAATCTATTCATTCTGAAGGGTATCTGGCTGGCCTTCGTGCGCGCCCGCCGAGGGGGCGCGATCACCGAAGAGGATCTCGACGCGCTCCTCGCCGGGCGCGGCCTGCTCGCCCGGGTATTCCGGCCGATGTTCCGTGTCGTATCGCGCTCCTGGCACCTCTACCCGATCGGCTTCCTGTTCGGCCTCGGCTTCGACACCGCGACCGAGATCGGACTGCTCGGCATCGCTGCGACCCAGGCGGCGCAGGGCATGTCGCTGTGGACGATCCTGATATTTCCGGCGCTGTTCACCGCCGGCATGTCACTGGTCGACACCACCGACAGCGTCCTGATGACCCGCGCCTACGGCTGGGCCTTCGTCAATCCGCTGCGCAAGCTGTGGTACAATTTGACGATTACCGCGGCCTCGGTCGCGGTCGCGGTGTTCATCGGCGGCATCGAGGCGCTCGGCCTGATCGGCAACCAACTCGGCCTCGAAGGCGGCGTGTGGACCGCGGTCGGAACCCTCAACGGCAGCCTCGCCAATTTCGGCTACGCGGTCGTCGGCATCTTTCTCGCCAGCTGGATCATCTCCGCGGCGGTCTACCGCGCCAAGGGATACGACAGCCTGCTGATCGAGCGGCTGTAGCGCGCCGGAAGGCGGACGGCGCTTCTCAGTTCAGCCGCAACTCGGTGATGTGGCGCGGGTCCTGCTGCAGCTCGCCGCGCTCGACCTTCTTGACGATCTCGACGAGCCGCTCGTTGGCGCGCGCCGGCAGCCCGACCTTCTCGCCCTCGCGCACGACGAACCCGTTCAGGTATTCGATCTCGGTGCGGCGTCCCTTGGCCATGTCCTGGCCCATCGACGGGCGCTGCTCGGCCGAGCCGCGCGGCGCGTTGAGCCGATGCTCGTCATATTGCTTGAGCGCCGCGGCATCGCCTTCGCCGGCGCGGGCGATCAGTTCGGGATCCTGGTGGCCGATCTCCTCGAGCCGGTAGCCGAGCGCCTGGCCGATGCGAATGGCTTCGCTCGCAAGCCGCGCCTGGAAGTGGCGGATCGTGTCGTTGGCGGTAAGCTGTGCGCCGGACAGCCCGGTACAGGCGGAAACGCCGTTTGCCGACGAATTGGCGACCAGCTTCGACCAGCGTTCGCCCCACAGGTTGTCGGTCGCCTTGGCGCTGTCCGCGTGCGACACGAGGCGACAGACCTCCTGCGCCCGCTTGGTGAGGCGGCCGTGCACCTCGCCGGTGCGATAAACGGTATGGCGCGTGCCGCCGACCAGCCCGCCGCGATGGATCTGCCCCGGCGCCTGCAGATGGACGCTGATGTTGCTGGCGATGCAGCCGAGCGTCCTGCCCCAGCCGACGACCTCGGCGATCGTCGCCTCGTTCATGCAGTTCTGCAGCGACACGACATAGCCCGAGGGCGCCAGGTACTGCCGGATCAGCATCGCCGCCCAGGCCGTGTCGTAGGATTTCATGCAGACAAAGGCGATATCGACCGGCTTCTCCTTGGCGAGATGCTGCGCCTCGGTCAGATGCAGCGCGCGCGCCTTGACGCTGAACGGCTCCGGCCCTTGGTGGTGGGTAATGTGAAAGCCGTTCTTGTTGATTTCTTCGACGTGTTCCGGCCACGGATCGATAAAGGTCACGTCCTCGCCGGCCCGCGCCATGTGCGCCCCGGTATAGCCGCCGACCGCACCCGCCCCGACGAAGACGATCCGCTTGCCCATTCTTTTCCTCCCTCGCCTCTGCCCGCGATCGTAGCGCCCAACCGCGCCCCACGGCAATCAGGCGAGTCTGCTTTCGGGGCTCGACAGGTCGGCCGGACGTGGTAGGATCGGTGGGAACAAAAAGGGAACACAGTCGATGACGCTCGCTGCCGAACCGGCCGCGCAACCGCAACGGAGAGCGCCCTACCACTGGCGCGTCGTGATCGCGATCCCGCCGGCGGGTTTCGGCCGGCAGCTGGCGGTGATGCAGGCCTGGCTCGACGCAAGCTGCGGCGCCGCTGGCTGGGAGGCGATGCCGGCCGGAATCGGCGGCGCCCGCAACGACGCGATCGCCTTTCATTTCGCAGACCGCGCCTTTGCAAACGCGTTCCTCAATCGCTTCTGCTGCGGCTATAAGGCGCCGTAACCTCGCCCCACGCGCCGCGTCCGCCGCGGGCGGTAAATCGGGCCGCAGATATCGAATTCAGGAACAGAGCCGATGCCGATGGCCGACTGGGGCGGGATGGCGGCGACGTGCTTTCTTGCCTCGTTGCTGCAGGCGACGAGCGGCTTCGGCTTCGCGCTGCTGGCCGTGCCGGGCCTGTTGCTGTTCGCGCCGCCGGGCGAATCGGTCCAGCTCGTGCTGATCATCTCGGCGACATTTATGGTGTCGGTGTTGCCGGCCTTGCGCGATGCCCTCAACCGGCCGCTGCTGGCGCGCCTCGCGCTTGGCAGCCTCGTCGGGCTGCCGTTCGGCCTGGTCGGCTTTGGCTGTGCCAACGGCGCAACGGTGCGCGCCGCGATCGGCG
This sequence comes from uncultured Alphaproteobacteria bacterium, assembly GCA_963746885.1. Lineage (GTDB taxonomy): Bacteria > Pseudomonadota > Alphaproteobacteria > ATCC43930 > CGMCC-115725 > DATARH01. Next base: position 127,894 of record CAVVDM010000017.1, on the reverse strand, counting down.
CGTTCGTGCTGGTCTTTGCGCTGGTGATTGCGGTCACCCGCTATGGCAAGCGGCGGCTGACCGTGGCGATGCGGCCCGGACGCGACCTCGCTGCCGGCGCCGTTGCCGGCGCGGCGACCGCGATGGCCGGCATCTCCGGCCCGCCGGTGGTGATCTACATGCTGCTGGCCGACGCGCCGGCGCGGACCATGCGGGCGACGCTGATCGCGTTTTTTGCGCTCAGCTACATCGCGACCCTGGCGGCCCATGTCGTGACGATCGGCGTGCCCCTGGCGACCTGGCGGGTGGCGGCGGTCCTCATTCCCTTCGCCTGGCTCGGCGGTCTTCTCGGACGCCGCCTCGGCGACCGGCTGGGCGCCGGCACGGCCGTGGCGCTCGCCGTCTCGGTGCTGGCCGCAGCCGGACTCTACACGGTCGCAAGCGCGGTCGGGATTGCGCTATCCTGAGGCTAGATAACGATTTATGGCGGGGAGATGCGGCATGGCAATCATCGACGGGGTTCAGGCCTATCACGACGAACTGACCCAGTGGCGACGCGACATCCACGCGCATCCCGAGCTCGGCTTCGAGGAGCAGCGCACCTCCGACCTGGTCGCTGCCCGGCTGGCCGGGTTCGGCATCGAGGTGCATCGCGGCCTCGGCAAGACCGGCGTTGTCGGGCGGCTGCGGGTCGGCAACTCGCCGCGCGCGATCGGGCTCAGGGCCGACATGGATTGCCTGCCGATCGAGGAAGCGAACCACTTCGCGCACCGCTCGACGCACCATGGCCGCATGCACGCCTGCGGCCATGACGGGCACACGACGATGTTGCTCGGCGCGGCCCGTTATCTGGCGCAAACCCGCAATTTCGACGGCACCGTGCATTTCATCTTCCAGCCCGCCGAGGAAGGCCAGGGCGGCGCGGCGGCGATGGTCGAGGACGGGCTGTTCAGCGAGTTTCCCTGCGACGCGATCTTCGGCATGCACAACCGGCCGGGCCTGGCGGTCGGCAAGTTCCAGATCCGCGCCGGCGGGATGATGGCGGGCGGCGCGTTTTTCGACATCACGATCAAGGGCCGCGGCGCGCACGGCGCACGGCCCGAATCGGGCGTCGATCCGGTGCTGGTCGCGAGCCACATCACGACGGCGTTGCAGTCGATCGTCGCGCGCAACGTGCGGCCGGTCGATACCGTTGTCGTCAGCGTGACCCGTATCCACGGCGGCGACGCCTACAACGTCATTCCGGAGGTGCCGTGCTCGGAGGCACCGTGCGCTGCTTCAGCCGGGACGCGATGGCGCTGGTCGAGGAGCGCATGCGGCATATCGCCGAGGGCGTCGCTGCCGGCATTCGGCGCCACCGCCAGCCTCGACTTCCGCTACCTCTTCCCGCCGCTGATCAACCATCCCGACGAGACGCAGTTTATCGCCGATTGCGCCGCCGAGGTGGTCGGCGAGGACAACGTCAACCGCCACGGCCCAGTGACGATGGCCTCCGAAGATTTCTCGCTACATGCTGGAGCAGGTGCCCGGCGCGTACATCCAGATCGGCAACGGCGACGGCGAGGGCACCTGCGAGGTGCACAACCCCGGCTACGACTTCAACGACGCACGCCCTGCCCTACGGCGCATCGTTGTTCATCCACCTCGTCGAAAAGCGGCTGGCGCGGATGACCGGCTGAGCCGCGGCTGCCGAGCGGACGGCCGCGTAAACCGCTAATCGTCGCAATAGGTCAGGATGGCATTTTGCAGCGCTGGCACGCTGGCGTACCCAAGGGCCGCGGCTGCCGCATTGAGGCCGTGATATTGCTGGGCCAGCGCCGCGACACTCGTGCCGAAACAATTTGCACGTCCCGGCGTCCCGGCGAAGATCGGCTGCGCATAAACCCACGCCGCCCCGGCAGCGCCATTATCGAAGGGCCCACCCACGATAGCAGTGGACCTGTCGCTGGAGAGCGCGACCGACGAGCCTTGTTCCGAGGTGCCCAGCGCGGCGGTGCCAACCAGTTTTTGTCGCTCGCTCCACACCCTGCCCGAACGTGCGAACACCCACGCCGCACCGAGAAAGCCGTCGTCGTAGAATCCGCCCACGACCGCGAACTTCCCGTCATCCGAGAGCGCGACGGATTGGCCCTGGTCTGACGGGGCAACGAAGCCCGTTCCAACCAGTTTGGCTTGCTCGCTCCACAACTGGCGCGAGCGCGTGAACACCCACGCCGCCCCGGCACCATTATTGTCGCCGGGCCCGCCGATGACGGCGGTATTTCCGTCGCCCGAGAGCGAGACGGACTCGCCCTGGTTCGGCCCGCCTATGGTGTCCGCAGCCACGAGCTTCGTTTGCTGGCTCCATACCGCGCCAGAGCGCGTGAACACCCACGCCGCCCCGATCGCGGGTCCACTATGGAGGCCGGGGCAACCGTCGCAGGGTCCACCCACGAGGGCGGTATCTCCGTCACCGGAGAGCGCGACGGAAGCGCCTTGGAATACGATCCCGCCGCCTATGGCGCCCGTACCGACGAGTTTCGCCTGCTGGCTCCATACCCGGCCGGAGCGCGTGAAGAGCCAGGCCGCCCCAATACCCATGTTGTCGAAAGCACCGCCCACGATAGCGGTATTTCCATCGCCGGAGAGAGACGGCGCCGCCTTGGCCGGCCGCATAGACCGCGCCAGTACCGAACAGCTTCGCCTGCTCGCTCCAGGTCCCGTCACCGCGCGTGAACACCCACGCCGCCCCTGCAGCGTTATTATCGCCTCGCCCTCCCACGATCGCGGTATTGCCATCGCGGGACAATGAGACAGAACCGCCAAAGTTCGCCGCTCCGACAGCGTCTGTGGCAACCAGTTCCGCCCGCTGGCTCCATACTCCGCCCAACCGCGTGAACACCCACGCCGCCCCCGCACCGCCATTGTCAGCGGGACCGCCCACAATGGCCGTATTCCCATCGCTGGACAGCGAGACGGAATAGCCTTGTTCCGCAGGGCTTTTTGCCCCCGTACCGAACAATTTTGCTTGCTGGCTAAACTGCGCGTGCCCCGCCACCGGCGACAGAATGCACAGCATAATAAAAAACGGTAGACCATAACGCACGGCGATCATGATCCTTCTTTCGAATATACTTATTGCTGCATCTTTTACGGCCACTCGGACGCAGGCGCAGCGGAAATAAAGATGTACCGAGAACGGACTATCCTCCGTGGCGATATCGCGACCTTTCGGCTCATCGAGCGAGGAGTGGGCCGCGAACCGGGCAGCACAATTCCGCCTTGCGCTCGGGCGGCGGGTGGGAGACCGTAGGCGCGGCATTCCATTCGGGAGGAACGGCAATGGCTGAGATCGGCGTTGAGCTCGACTGCCTCGAAGGCATCAAGGTGGTGGATTTCACCCAGTTCGAGGCGGGGCCGTCCTGCACCGAGTCGCTGGCGTGGCTCGGCGCCGAGGTCGTCAAGATCGAGAACCCGCAGACCGGCGACCCCGGCCGCCGCCTCAAGCCCGGCAAGATCGACGACGACCCCTGGTATTTCCACCAGTTCAACGCCAACAAGAAGTCGCTGACCCTCAACCTCAAATCGCCGCGCGGCCTCGAAATCGTCAAGTCGCTGCTGAAACAGGCCGACGTCACGGTCGAGAACATGGCGCCGGGCACGATCGAGCGCCTCGGGCTCAGCTACGACGAAGTGAAGAAGATCAACCCCGGCATCATCTACTGCCGGGTCAAGGGCTTCGGCACCGGCAGCCCCTACGAGAAATCGCTCGCCTTCGACATGATCGCGCAGGCTGCCGGCGGCACGTTCAGCGTCACCGGCTACGGCGACCGGCCGCCGGTCAAGCCCGGCCCCAGCTTCGGCGATACCGGCACCGGCATGCTGATGGCGATCAGCATTCTGGGCGCCCTCTACAAGCGGCAGAAGACCGGCCAGGGCCGCCGCCTCGAAGTCGCGATGCAGGACGCGATGATCCACTACATGCGGGTGCCGTTCTCGCGCACCCAGGAGAGCGGCAAGGCGCAAGTGCGCGGCGGCTCGAACAAGTCGAGCACGGCGACTGGCCCCGTCGGCGCTCTACCCGTGCAAGGGCGGCGGGCCGAACGATTACGTCTATGTCTTCACCAGCCGCGGCAACCCCGACCACTGGCGCCGCCTTCTCAAGGTGATTGGCCGCGACGACCTGATCGGCGACGCGCGCTACGACACGATGCAGGCGCGCGGCCAGCGGGCGGCCGAGGTCGACGAGCTGATCGCCGCCTGGACCCGCCAGCACACCAAAGAGGAGTGCATGACGATCATCGGCGCCGCCGGCGTGCCGGCCGGCGCGGTGTTCGACACGCTCGAACTGATGAACGATCCCTCGTTCGACGAGCGCGGCATCATGCAGACGATCGAGCACCCGACCACCGGCAAGGTCAAGATGCCGGCCTGGCCGGTGCGCTTCGACGGCACCCCGCCGCGTGTCAAGCCGTCGCCGCTGCTCGGCCAGCACAACGCCGACGTGCTCGGCTCCTGGCTCGGCATGAGCGCCGACGAGGTCGCGGCGCTGCATCGCGAAGGCATCGTCTGAGCGGCGCCATGAGCGAGGCCAGCCCAGCGGGGGAGCAATCCGCCAACGCCGCGATGCGGCAGTATTGGAACGAGGTTGCCGGGCCGCGCTGGGTCGGGCGCCAGGACGTGCAGGAGGCGCGCAACGTCGAGATGGCGGCGCAGCTTCTCGAAGCCGCCGCCGCGATGCCGGGCGAGCGCGTCCTCGATGTCGGCTGCGGCACCGGCGTCACGACGCTGCCCTATGCCCTCGCCGTCGGCCCGACCGGCCATGTTACCGGCGTCGACATTTCGCGGCCGATGCTGGATGCGGCGCAGCGGCGGCTCGCCGAGCGTGGGGTCGGCAACGTCGTCACGCTGCTGCTGGCGGACGCGCAGGTGCACCCGTTTCCGCCGGCCTCGTTCGACCTCTTGACCTCGCGCCTCGGGGTCATGTTCTTCGCCGATCCGGTCGCCGCGTTCCGCAACCTGATGGCGGCCCTGAAGCCGGGCGGGCGGCTGTGCATGGCGGTGTGGGCGTCGATCGAGGAAAACCTGCACTGGAAGATCCCGTTCGAGATCGCGGTGCACCATCTCGGCCCGCCGGGGCCGCGGCCGATAAATATGGCGGGACCCTTCGCGTTTGGTGACCGCGACTATCTGCACGGCATCCTGGCCGCCGCCGGCTTCGCAGACATTGCGATCACGCCGCGCCAGTTCCACACCCGCGCCAACTCGGCCGCCGGCCTGGCCGATCATGTCGCGCTGTTCGGCGCGGTGCAGCGCCTGCTCGACGAAAAGCAGGCCGACGAGGCAACCCGTCAGGCAATCGTCAGCGAGACCGCGGCCGCGTTTGCCGCCTACGTCACTTCGGACGGCGTGCGCCTGCCGGCCACCTTTCTGCTCGTCACCGCGCACCGGCCGGGCTGACATCTCCCCTGCCCTGCCCCGGCGAGCCAAGTTCGGCGCGCGGGACGCAGCTATGCGCCGGGCCGTCGCCGGCGCCTAAGGGATTGTCGCCGGCCGCAAAAATAAGCGATGCTAACGCCGAGCGGCACATTTGAGCAGGAATCCGACGCGATGAGGCTCGATCAAGCGGTCAATATCGAAGACCTGCACCGCATGGCCAAGCGGCGCCTGCCGAAGGTCGCCTTCGACTTCATCGAGGGCGGGCTCGAGGACGAGCGCGGCCTCGACCGCAACACCGCCGCCTTTCACAAGCATAATCTCCTGCCGCGCTATCTCGTCGATGTGTCGAAGCGCGACCAGACGCAGACGATCTTCGGCCAGACCTTCAACAGCCCGTTCGGCATCTCGCCGACCGGCGGCGCCGGGCTGTTCCGCCGCGGCGCCGACCTGATGCTGGCCGAGGCCGCGGCCGACGCCAACATCCCCTACATCATGTCCGGGTCGAGCAACGATTCGATGGAGTCCGCCGCCCGGGTCGCGCCCAACAACACCTGGTATCAGCTCTATGCGGCGCGCGACGGCAAGATCTCGGAGGATCTGATCCGCCGCGCCGCCGATTCAGGGCTGCAGGCGCTGGTATTGACCGTCGACGTGCCGGTGCATTCGAAGCGCGAGCGCAACATGCGCAACGGCTTCGCCAATATCCGCGGCAACTGGATGCGCGCCGCCCTCAGCCTCAAGCCGTCGCTGCTGGCCGAGGCGATGACCCATCCCGGCTGGGTCATGGAATACATCCGCCACGGCGGCACCCCGGCCTTGGAAAACTGGCTGCCCTATGCCGGCCCGGACGCGACCCCCGAGGACACGGTCAAGTTCAACCGCGCGCAGGTGCCGGCGCATGCCCAGACCTGGAAAGACCTGGAAAAATACCGCCGGCTCTTCCCGCGCAACCTGATCGTCAAGGGCGTCATGCACCCGGCCGACGCGGTGCGCGCCGCCGAACTCGGCTGCGACGGCGTCATCGTGTCGAACCACGGCGGGCGCCAGCTCGACCAGGCGCCGGCCTCGCTCGATGTGCTCCCGGCGATCAAGGCCGCGGTCGGCGACCGCATGACGGTGATGCTCGACAGCGGCGTGCGGCGTGGCGCCGACATCCTGATCGCGATGTGCCTGGGCGCCCAGTTTGTGTTTTTCGGCCGCCCGACGCTCTATGGCGCGGTGGCCGGCGGACTGCCCGGGGTCAAGAAGGCGGTCGACATCTTCCGCACCGAGATCGACCTCCTCATGGGCCAGATCGGCTGCCCGAGCCTCGGCGAACTCGGCCCCGATTTCCTGTGGACCGACGACTGGCAGCGCAACCGCTAAGCGCCGCCTGCGTCAGGCGAGCGCCGGGCGGGTGCGGCCGGCGCTGCGCTGGCACAGCACGAGGAAGCCGACCAGCGTCAAATTGGCGAGGTTGAACAAGACGCCGACCAGAAAGGCTGGCCCGTAATAGCCGAAATGGTCGTAGATCGCGCCGGCCAGCCAGCTGCCGACCGCCATCCCGCCCATGCTGACGAACAAGACGCTCGGCACCCGCCATGACGCTTCGCGCGACGGGAACAGTTCGCGGATCGCCATCACATAAGCCGGGATGATGCCGCTGAACCCCGCGCCATAGGCGGCCGAGATTGCGAACAGCATGTCTTCCCTGCGGGTCGCCATGAAGGCGGCGATCGTCAGCGCCTGGCACGACGAGGCGAGGAACACGGTCTTCAGGCCGCCGATCCGGTCCGACAGCACGCCCCAGAAGACCCGGCTGGCGAACGCGCTGCCCTGCAAGACCGACAGCATCAGCGCGCCCTGCGCCGCCGCGATGCCGATATCGCTGCAGAACGCGACGAGGTGCCCCTGCGGGATCGACATCGGGATGCAGCAGCAGAACCCGGCAGCGCAGATCAGGCCGAGCACCAGATTGGGATGCAGGCCGAAGATCCGGCGGCTTTCCCGCACCTCGCCAGCCGCCAGCGCCGCTGCGGCGTGCGACGGCGGCGGCCGCAGGAACATTGCCGCCACCGGCACCGTCAGGACCAGAACGCCGGCAAAGCACAGCATCGTCGCCTGCCAGCCGTAATCGGTCATGCCCAGCTGGAATGCGCTCGGCCAGAACATGCCGGCAACGTATTGCCCCGACGAGACGATCCCCAGCGCGATGCCGCGCCGCCGGTCGAACCAGCGGCTGACATAGACGAGCAGCGGCGGGTAGAGCGCGCCGTTGCCGAGGAAGCCGACAAACAGCGCATGGCCGACGAGCAATGCCCACAGAGTGCCGCTGGCCGAGATCGCCAGCCCAATCCCGATCATCACCGCGCCAAAGGTGACCGTCACGCGGACGCCGTGCCGCTCGGCCACCTGGCCCATGACGATGCCGCCGAGCCCGGTGCCGAGCCAGGTCAGGGCGCTGGCCAGCGCGACCAGTTCGCGCGACGTGCCGAGGTCTGCGGTGATCGGCTTCAGCCCGACCACGGCCAGCAACGGCGAACCGTAGGAAATCGACAGGAGGCCGAGCGTCAGAAACACCGCCACCCACGACTCGCGCGACTCGATGCTGCCCAGGGGGCTGGCCAGGGCGGTACCCGGCGAAATTGCCTGCGAGCCGGCCGCCATACGCGAAGCGGCGCCGCGCGCGGCCGGTGTCGTTCCGACGATTTCGGTCACCGGCCGGCCTCTCCTCGCCCTACGCTGCTCGGCTCTCGATCAGGTTGCGGCCGATCAGGTTGCGGCCTCTGATAGCGTGCGGCAAGCGGCGACGGCAATCGCCCTTTGGGCATTGCATGGCTGCGAGCGCGGGAAACCGGATCAGCCGGGCGTTGCGATCGCACGCAGGGCCGGACGCAATGCCCAGGTCAGCGGCAGCGTGACCAGCGCAATCGCCGCGATCAGCATCATCATGACCGGCACGTCGATCAGGTCGCTGACGAGGCCATACAGCACCGGCGACAAGGCGCCGGCGCCGATCCCGCCGGTGTAGAAGATGCTGAAGGCGCGCTGCCGCCGCTCGGGCGCGACAAGCTCAGGAACCGTGCCGTAGATCACCGACGAGGTGCCATTGAGCGCCACCCCGATCAGCGGCAGCACCACCAGCGCCGGCAGCAACGGCAATGGCAGCAGCACCAGGATCCCGGCGGCGGTCAGCGCCTCGGTCAGCACCGTCGCGCTGACCATCCCGAGCCTGACGCCGAGCCAGCCGCACACCAGCTTGCCGGTGGCGCCGCCGGTGAAAATAAGGCTCAGCGCGATGCCGATGGTCGGCAGGTCGGCCCCCTTCTGCTTCAACAGGAACGGCAGGAAGGTCAGAAACCCCATGCGGGTCGCGCTGTCGATCATCGCGATCGACAACAGCAGCGGAAAGCCGCGCCCGGCCGCCGGCGCCGACTCGGCCCCAGCGTGCTTCTCCGCCGCGCCGGCCGGTATCGCGCCACCAGCGGGCAGGCCGCGCACCGCCAGGATCCCGACGGCGGCGGCCAGCGCGGCGATGCCGAGCAGCATCGTCGCCCCGCGCCACGGCATCAGCGCGACCAATGCCGCGGTCGCCGCCGGCACCACCATCTTGCCGAGATCGCCGGAGAAATTGTAGCTGGCGAGCGCGGTGCGCGAGCGCCGCCCGGGAAAGGCCTGCGCCACCAGATTGGCGGCGATCGGGTGCTGCACGCTGGCGCCAATGCCGGCCACCACCAGCGCGACGGTCAGCATCAGGAAGCCGGCGCTCGATCCGACGGCAAAGTACCCGATCCCGACCAATGCCGTGCCCAGCCCCAGCAGGAGCGGCCCGCCGATCCGCCCGGCAATCGCGCCAGCCGGCACCTGGAACCCGGCCATCGAGCCGGTGTAGAGCGCCCGCAACAGCCCGATCTCGGCATAGCCGAGGCCGAACTCCGCCTGCCACAACGGCAGCAACACATAAAGCAGGTCGGTGTAGCCGTCATGCAGCATATGGGCGCCGCACGCGACCGCCATCGTGCGCCGCTCGGGCGCCGCGATCCTCCCCAGGGTGGCCGTGATCAGGGACATCGCCCGCGCCGCCATGACGAAATTCAACCTGTCATCAAATTGTCATCAGCCGGGCGGCGACGCAATGATTTGCCGACTGCGAGGCGCGCCGGCATAGTTTCTGCTCGATGCCCGGCATGGAGGAAGCGATGGCCGATTTCGATCTGGTGGTGCGCAACGGCACGGTGGCGACCGCGTCCGACACGACGCAGTGCGACATCGGCATCCGCGACGGCGTCATTGTCGCCCTCGGCCAGGGGCTGGAATCCGGCGCCCGCGAGATCGACGCGACCGGCCGCCTCGTGCTGCCCGGCGCGATCGACAGCCATTGCCACATCGAGCAGATGTCGTCGGCCGGCGTCATGTGCGCCGACGATTTCTACAGCGCCACCGTTTCGGCCGCGTTCGGCGGCACGACCACCGTGATCCCGTTCGCGGCGCAGCACCGCGGCCAGTCGTTGCGCCAGGTCGTCGCGGAATACCATCAGGCGGCCGACCCCAAGGCGGTGATCGACTACGCCTTCCACCTGATCATCACCGACCCGACCGAGCAGGTATTGGGCCAGGAACTGCCGGCCCTGATCCGCGACGGCTACACCTCGTTCAAGGTCTACATGACCTATGACCTGCTGCGCCTCGACGACCGCCAGATGCTCGACATCATGGCGTTGGCGCGGCGCGAGGGCGCCTTCATGATGGTGCACGCCGAAAACCACGACATGATCGCGTGGCTCGCCGACCGCCTGCTGGAAAAAGGGCTGTCGCAGCCGCGCTACCATGCGGTGTCGCACACCAGGATCGCCGAGGGCGAGGCGACCAACCGCGCCGTCGCGCTCGCCGAACTGCTCGACGTGCCGGTGTTGATCGTGCACGTCTCGGCACCCGAGGCGATCGACGTGATCCGCAACGCCCAGACCCACGGCCTGAAGATCTACGGCGAGACCTGCCCGCAATACCTGTTCCTGACCGCCGACGACATCGGCATGGACCTCGAGGGCACCAAATTCTGCTGCTCGCCGCCGCCGCGCGACAAGGCGGGGCAGGAAGCGGTGTGGCGCGGCCTCTCAAACGGCACGTTCCAGGTGTTCTCCTCCGACCACGCGCCCTATCGCTACGACGAGACCGGCAAGCTCCCGAAGGGCGCCCAGACGACCTTCAAGGACACCGCCAACGGCATCCCCGGCATCGAATTGCGCGTGCCGCTGCTGTTTTCCGAGGGCGTCGGCAAGGGCCGCATCGACCTCAACCGCTTTGTCGCGCTGACCGCGACCAACGCCGCCAAGCTCTACGGCCTGTATCCGAAGAAGGGCACGATCGCGGTCGGCAGCGACGCCGACATCGCGATCTGGGACCCGGCGCGCGAGGTCACCGTCTCGAGCGGCAATGCTGCACGACAATGTCGGCTACACCCCCTACGAGGGCCGCCACATCCACGGCTGGCCGGTCACGGTATTGTCGCGCGGCCGCATCGTCATCGACGACGGCAAGCTCGTCGCCGAGCGCGGCAGCGGCCAATTCCTCCCCTGCGCCCTCTCCGACGCCGCCAAACCCCTCGGCCGCCCGACGCCGGAACTCGCGTTTGCCGCCGAGCGGGGCGGAGCGCCGGTGGTATGACCTGGGCGCAGGCACCTGTAATTGCGGAGGTTTTGCCTTAACCCAAAAAACAGGGTAGTACTTTCAAGAACGAACTCAAGTAAGGCGATGATAACTGATCCAAAAATCCTGGCCGGTCAGGTGCGGGCAATCCAGACCAGAATTCGTGACACTGTCCGGGAAGATGAAAATATTCATTTTGAAATTGCAAATTCTCTCAACAAACTACGGGCGGAAATAGTAATTTCTTCCCCGATCGTCGCGCTACGATATCCGCATGCTCAACGGGTTATAAGCCCGATTAAATCAAGCAACGGAGATCCCCCTTACCCTGCAAACGCAAGCGCGGCGCTAGTCCTTTGCGATCTGCTGCTCGCCGTGCTTGAACCTGCCGCTAGCAACAATACGTCAGGTCAAAGTGCGCCGATAAATCGCATTACGCCGGAATCACGCACTGTCTTCATTGTCCATGGACATGATGAGGCGAATTTATTGCGATTGCGAACTTTGCTAACGGACCGATTCGGGCTGCATCCGGTGATTTTGATGGACGAGCCATCATCTGGGCAAACCGTAATCGAGAAATTTGAACGGACCGCGAACGAAGCAGCGTTTTGCTTCGTCTTGATGACGCCCGATGATCAAGTTAAAACACAAAAAGGCGAGGTAACGCAAGCGCGCCCCAATGTAATATTTGAACTTGGGTGGTTCTACGGTCGCCTCGGACGATCACGAGTGTGCATCCTCTGCAAAAGAGCTACAGCCATCCATTCAGATTTATCCGGAATTGTTCACATAGAGTTCATCGAAAACGTCGAGGAGGCAATACCAAGCATTGAGAAAGAATTACGCCAAGCCAAGCTGATTGGTTGAATCCATTCCGCCGCTCAAGCGATCACCGAGTCGGAGAAAACACATGTCCCGCAAGCTGCGCGCCGCCGTGGCGCAACTCGGCCCGATCCATCTCGCCGACAGCCGCGAGGCGGTGGTCGGGCGGCTGTGCGCGCTGTTGCGCGAGGCGCATGGCGGCGGCGCGCGGTTTGTCGTGTTTCCCGAATTGGCGCTGACGACGTTCTTTCCGCGCTGGTGGATGACCGACCAGGGCGAGATCGACCGGTATTTCGAGCGCGACATGCCGAATGCAGCGACGCGGCCGCTGTTCGATCTCGCGAAGGAACTCGGGGTCGGGTTTTATCTCGGCTATGCCGAATTGACCCGGGAGAACGGCGAGGCGCGGCATTACAACACCGCGATCCTGGTCGATCCCGCCGGCGACATCGTCGGGCGCTATCGCAAGGTGCACCTGCCGGGGCATTCCGAGCATCTGCCGCAGGCGCCGTTCCAGCATCTGGAAAAGCGCTATTTCGATGTCGGTAACGAGGGCTTCCGGGTCTGGCGCATGCTGGATGCGGTCGTCGGCATGTGCATCTGCAACGACCGGCGCTGGCCCGAGACCTACCGGGTCATGGGGTTGCAGGGGGCCGAGATCATCGCGCTCGGCTACAACACGCCGACCCTGAACATCCACCACCGCGAGCCCGAGCATTTGCGGATGTTCCACCACCTGTTGTCATTGCAGGCCGGCGCCTACCAGAACGCCGCCTGGGTGTTGGCATCGGCGAAATGCGGCGCCGAGGACGGGTTTGCGATGATCGGCGGCTCGGCGATCGTCGCGCCGACCGGCGAGATCGCGGCACAAGCCTTGACCGAGGACGACGAACTGATCACGACGACGCTCGACCTCGAACTCGGCGCCTATCTGCGCCGCACCGTGTTCAATTTCGAAAAGCACCGCCGCATCGAGCATTACGGCCTCATTGCCAGCCGCACCGGCGCCAAGACCGAGGTGTGACGTCGGCCGGCCCGTGGACGACCGGGCCGTCAGCGCGCGATCTGGCTCATCGCTGCACCGCGGCGGCGGTGCGGAGATCGGTTCGCCAGGGGCGGCGGATTGCGGTCACCCGGCAAGCAGCCGCGGCACGACGATGCACAGAACGGGCAGCGCACAGGCAATCAGCGGTATCCGCGGCGATTCGCCCTTGACCAGCGCCACGACCGCCAGAACCGCATTGACGCCGAAAAACAGCAGCGACGCCCCGGCCCAATTCGTCAGCCCGTAATACCAGACGGCGCGGACGGTGTTGGAGGGGTTGCGCGTCGAAAGCTCCCAGCCGATCAGCGCCAGCAGCCCGACGCAGGCGATATAAACGATGTTGCGGTAGCCGAACGCCGCCGCCCACCGCGCAATGAGGCGCATCGCCGCCGCTTCGGTTGCCGCGCTATTGCCGGCCGTAATGGTCTTCGAAGCGGACGATGTCGTCCTCGCCGAGATAGCTGCCTGACTGTACCTCGATCAGATGCAGCGGGATCTTGCCCGGGTTTTCGAGGCGATGCGCGGTGCCGAGCGGGATGTAGGTCGACTGGTCTTCGGTCAGGATCATCTCCTCGTTGCCGCGCACGATCTTGGCGGTGCCCTGGACGACGACCCAGTGCTCGGCGCGGTGATGGTGCATCTGCAGCGACAGCTTGCCGCCCGGCCGCACCATGATGTGCTTGACCTGCACGCGGTGGCCGTTGTGCAGGCTGCGGTAGGTGCCCCACGGGCGGTGCACGGTCGACAGCGCGTCGGCCTCGTCGCGGCGCTCGGCGATGAGCCGGCCGACCAGCTGCTTGACTTCCTGGGTGCGGTTGCGCGGCGCCACCATGACCGCGTCGTCGGTCGCGACGACGACCAGATCCTCGACCCCGATGGCCGCGACCAGCCCGGCTTCCGAGCGCAGGTAGCAGTTGCGCGTGGCCTCGGCGACGACATTGCCGCTGACCGCGTTGCCGCGCGCGTCCTTGACGCCCATCTCCCACAGCGCGTCCCACGAGCCGAGGTCGCTCCACCCCATCGCGACCGGCACCATCGCGGCGTGGGTCGTATGCTCCATGACCGCATAGTCGATCGAATTGCTCGGGCAGCGCGTGAAGGCCGCCTTGTCGAGGCGGACGAAGTCGGCGTCGGCCTGCTCTCCGGCCAGCGCCGCTTTGCAGGCGGCCAGCATGTCCGGGCACAGGCGCTCGATCTCGGCCAGATAGAGCGCCACCGGGAACAGGAAGATGCCACTGTTCCAGAAATAATCGCCCGAGGCGACATAGCGTTCGGCGGTCGGCGGGTCCGGCTTCTCGACAAAGCCGGTGACCGCAAAGGCGCCGTCCACACCGTCGATGGGCTGGCCTTTGGCAATGTAGCCATAGCCGGTCTCGGCGCGCTCGGGGGCAATGCCGAAGGTCACGAGGTGCCCGGCGCGTGCCGCCGCCGCGGCGTGTTCGGTGGCCTGCCGGAACGCGGCGAGGTCGGCGATGGCGTGGTCCGACGGCATCACCAGCATCAGCGCGTCGGGTGCGCTGGCGGCCAGCCGCAGCGCGGCAACGCAGGCGGCCGGCGCGGTGTTGCGGCCGACCGGCTCGAGCACCAGCGCGGCCGGCGTGACGCCGATCTCGCGCAGCTGCTCGGCGATGATGAAGCGGTGCTCCTCGTTGGCGATGACCAGGGGCGGGGCAAACCCGGCGGCGCCCGCCACCCGCAGCGCGGTCTCCTGTAAGAGACTGCGCTTGCCGGTCAGCGCCAGGAGCTGCTTCGGGTAGAGCGACCGTGACATCGGCCACAGCCGCGTTCCCGAGCCGCCCGACAGGATCACCGGATGAATCATGCCGCCCTCTGCTTTTGTCGCACCATCGTCAGGCGTTGCCGCGCGCCTCGCGCCAGAGCCCCAGCTTTTCCTGCACCGGGCGGTCCGAAAAGCTGAACAGCACCGACTCGCGAGCCGCCTGGTGGGTATGCGCCATCCAGCCCGGCACCACGAAGATGTCGCGCGGTCCCCAGCGCAACACGGTGTCGCCGGCCCGTGTTTCGCCCTCTCCCTCGACACACACATAGACCGCGCTGTCGGTCGCACGATAGGGAAGGCCGGCGAAACCCTTCGGCAGCAGCTGCAGAAAAGTGCCGATCGTCGGCATCGCCGATTCGCCGCTCGCCGGATTGACGTAGCGCAGCTTGTGGCCGTGATAGGGATCGGGGGCACCGTTGCGGGCGAGGGCGGCGAGCGCCTCGCGGCTGCGCGAATAGGGGTAGTTGAACACCGGCGAGGTCTTGACCGCAGGCTTCCAGTCAACCGGCAGAAGGTTGTGGCCAAAGCGCGCGAAGCTGTCGCCCTCGGGCCGAGTCACCGCCTGCACGTCGTCGCCGGCGGGCTCGGCAAAGCTGGCGTTGAGCAACTTGACGATCTGGATGTCGAGCCCGTCGAGCCAGACCATCGGCTCGGCGCTCTCATTGCCGTGGTCGTGCCACGTCCAGGACGGGGTGATCACGAAATCGCCGGGCTGCATCAGCGTGCGCTCGCCATCGACGGCGGTGTAGGCGCCGCTCCCCTCGATGATGAAGCGCAGCGCCGACTGGGTATGTCGGTGCGCCGGCGCGATCTCGCCGGGCAGGATCAGTTGCAGCCCGGCAAACAGCGACCCGGTGACCTGGGCCTGGCCCTTGAAGCCGGGGTTTTCCAGGATCAGCACGCGCCGCGTCGCCTCCATCGCGGTGATCAGGCCGCCCGCCTGCATCAGATGTGGCCGCACCTCATCGTAATGCCACAAGAAGGGCAGGCAGTCGGTCACCGGCTCCGGGGTCACCAGGCTGTGCAATTTTTCCCACAGCGGCGCCAGGTTGAACGGGGCGATCCGGTCGTAGAACGCCTGGCGCTCCGGGGTCCGGGCCGGGGCCGCTGCCACCGCAGGTCTCCGCCTATTCGGCAGCTTCGCGCCGCCGCTCGCCGAGGGTGAAGCCGATCTTCGCGAGATCGGCGAGCAGCGCCGCCGATTGCGCCTCGGTCAGCGGCACCATCGGCGGGCGCACCGCGGCCCACGCGGGGTCGTGGTGGAAATGCGCGACGATGCGCTTCAAGGCCGGCACCATCGGATAGGCCTGAATGGTCTTGCGCGCCAGCGTGATCTCGGCCTGCAAGGCGTCGGCCTGCGGCGTCTGCCAGTTCTCATAGACCTTGCGGATGCCCGGCACGTTGACATTGCCGGTCGCGGTGATGCAGCCGGCGCCGCCCTTGCGCAACCCGTCGAGCAGGAACACCTCGGAGCCCGGGAAAATCGAGAAGCCGGGGAAGCGCTCGAGCAGGGCCGCGGTGTTGTTCCAATCGCCCGAACTGTCCTTGAGCCCGACGACCGTGTCGGGATAAGCCTTGATCAGCCGCCCGACCAGGTCGAGCGACAGCCCGATCACCGTCTGCGGCGGGATGTGATAGAGGTACATCCGCAGCGCCGCCGAGCCGACCCGGTCGATCACGCCGGCAAAGTAGGCGAACAGACCGTCGTCATTCATCCCCTTGTAGTAGAACGGTGGCAGCATCAGCACGCCGCCGACGCCGTGGCCGACTGCGTGCCGGATCAGCGTTGCCGCCTCGGTGATCGAACAGGCACCGGTCCCGGGCATCAGCTTAGCGGGCGGGATGCCGGCCGCCACAAGACGGTCGAGCAGCTCCATGCGCTCGCCGGCCGACATCGAGTTGGCTTCGCTGGTCGTACCGAAGATCGCCAGCCCGTCGGCGCCCTGGTCGAGGAGCCAGCGGCAGAATGCGACGAAGCGGCCGGCATCGGGCGCTCCCGACGCGGTAAACGGGGTCAAAACCGGGACCAGCACCCCGGCAAAACGCTGCGACGCCATGGACAAGCTCCTCAACGCGAAAAGAATTGCGGCGGATGCTGCAATAAGCCCCCGCGCACCCGCGGCGTCAACGTCTCAGTGGCCGTAACCGGCGTCGCCCGTCGCCTTGCCGCGAAACACCCAATGCGCAAAGCCGAGATAGAGCAGCACGAATGGCAGGATCACGGCGACGCCGATACCGGTAAACATCAAGGTCGGCGCCGATGACGCCGCCTGCCAGATCGTCGCTTCGTAGGGAACCGCGTACGGCCACAGCGATATGCCCAGACCGAGAAACGCCAGCACGAACAGCGCCAGAGACAGGGCGAAGGCGCGCCCGTCGGTGGGACCCGAGATCGCCCGCCAAATGCCGTAAGCGACCAGCGCCGTCAGGATCGGCACCGGCGACAGGTAGGCGATAGCGGGCCAGCTGAACCAGCGCTGCGCGATCGACGGATAGGCGATCGGCGTCCACACGCTGACCAGCGCAACAAACAGCAACGTCGCCGGCAAGGCACCGCGCGCCGCTGCCCGGGCAAAGGCGGCGGTCGTCCCGGTCGTCTTCAGCATCAGCCACCCGGCGCCGAGCAGCGCGTATCCGGCAACGACGCCGAAGCCGCAAACTGTCGCGAAGGTGCTCAGGAAATCGAACGTGCCACCATGAAATTGCCCGTCAACGACCGGAATTCCGTTGATGAACCCGCCCAATACAAGCCCTTGGCAGAACGCGGCAAGCAGCGAGCCGCCACTGAAAGCCGCGTCCCACACAAAGCGGAAGCGCGTCGCGCGAAAGCGGAACTCGAAGGCAATGCCACGGAAGATCAACGCGAACAGCATGACAATCAACGGCACATAGAAGGCCGGCAGCAATGTCGCGTAAGCCAGCGGGAAGGCGGCGATCAGCAGCGTGCCGCCGAGCACCAGCCAGGTCTCGTTGCCGTCCCAGAACGGAGCGATCGCGCTGATCATCATCGTGCGCTCCGGCTCGCCCGGAGCAAACGGAAACAGGATGCCGACGCCGAGATCAAACCCGTCCATCACGACGTACATCAGGATGGCAAACCCGATCGCCAGCCCGAGCAATACCGGGAGATACCAGGCCATCACGTCACTCTCGCGCCGCGCCGGCCGCGGCGGCGGCGATGCCGCGATGCACCGCCGGCTCGCGCTCGGTCGGGCCGCGCAGCACAAGGCGCGTCGCGTAGAAGAAGAACGCCAGGAGCAGCACCGTGTAGACCACGACGAACAGCACCAGCGAGCCCAGCACCGCCGCCGGCGCAACCGGCGATATCGCCTCGGCGGTGCGCAGATAGCCGTAGACGACATAGGGTTGCCGGCCCACCTCGGTGACCGTCCAGCCACTCAACACCGCGAGGAACGGCAGCGG
The DNA here is from genome assembly GCA_963746885.1 of uncultured Alphaproteobacteria bacterium. Lineage (GTDB taxonomy): Bacteria > Pseudomonadota > Alphaproteobacteria > ATCC43930 > CGMCC-115725 > DATARH01. The sequence continues at coordinate 109,799 of CAVVDM010000017.1, read as the reverse complement.
GCTCGAAAAGGCGCAGGCGATGCTGAACCATCTTGTGTCGTAAAGCCGGCCGCGCCAGCGCAACCAGGCGCCGGCCAGCACCAGGGCGAGCATCACCGCCCAGATCCCGACCATGATGCGAAACGCAAAGAATACGTAGGGCACCGGCGGCCGGTCCTGCGGCGGCACCGAATCCAGCCCCGCCACCTTCCCGTCCCACTGGTGCGTCAGGATCAGACTGCCGAGATGGGGGATCGCGATCTCATCGTCGTTGCGCGCGGCGTCCTGGTCGGGCCAGGCAAACAGCACCAGCGGCTGGCCATTTCGGGTCTGCCAGTCGCCCTCCATCGCCGCGACCTTGACCGGCTGGTACTGCAGCGTATTGCGCCCGTGCAGATCGCCGATCAGCCCCTGCACCGGCACCAGCACCAGCGCGATCCACAATGCGATCGACACGCCTGTACGGGCGAATTCGAGATGGCGACGCTGCCACAGGTAAAAGCCGCTGACCCCGATCACGACAAACATGCCGGCGATATAGGCTGCCACTACCATATGCGCGAAACGGTAGGGGAAAGAGGGCGTGAAGATCGCCGCCCACCAGCTGACCAGCTGAAACTTGCCGCCGTCGGCCAACGAGAACCCGGCCGGTGTCTGCATCCAGCTATTCGCCGCCAGGATCCAGAAGGCGCTGATCACCGCGCCGAGCGCCACCGCGAGGCAGGCGACGAAATGCAGGCGCCGCCCGACCCGATCGACACCGAACAGCATCACGCCGATGAACCCGGCCTCCAAAAAGAACGCCATCAGCACTTCGTAGGTAAAGAACGGGCCGATCACGTTGGCGGTACGGGCGGCGAACACGCTCCAATTGGTGCCGATTTCGTACGACATGACGACGCCGGTCACCACCCCCATCGCGAAGCCGAGCGCGAACAGGCGGATCCAGAAGCGCAGCAGGTCGTGGTAGACCGGCCGCCCGGTCTTCAGCCACAAGACATCGAGGATGACGATAAAGCCAGAGACGCCGATCGTATAGGCTGGCCACAGGATGTGAAACCCGACCGTAAAGGCAAACTGCGCCCGCGCCAGCATCACTCCGTCGAGCGTCATGCCACCGTCCGGTCTGGTCGGGTGCTCGGGAAGCCTTCGTTCAGTCCACCGGTCCTCGCTGAATTCGCAATCCCCGGGCGTTCGCCCGGGGATCCGGGGCATTTACATGGCGGAAATGGCGCAATCACACCGTCTGCAAGATCTTTTCCTTGGTGATGTCGGGCGCCATGATCTCGTGCCAGTCGGCGTCGCGCGCCAAGACCTCCTCGCCGGCATGGATCGCATAATAGCTGGTGCCGGTGCCGTAGGGCGTGCCGCCCGCCTCGACCGTCATGACCGCCTGGCGCAACATCCGGCGCGTCTGGCCGATCGCCTTGTCGGCCGGGCCGAGATGCTCCTTCGAACGGTCGACAACCCGCCCCATGGTCTCCTGCAAGGCGCGGTCCTGCTGGTTGATGCCGTCGATGCCGGTGTAGCTCTCGGTGCGCTGCACCTCGCGGTTGAGCCCGTAATTGTTGGAGCGGTTCTGCTTCGAGCGGAAGGTCTTCTGGTCGACAAAATCGGGGCCGTTGCCGATGCCGCGCTCGCGCCTATCCTCCGCGGTCAACGGCGCGTCGGTCAGGCTGTACATCCAGTTGTAGACCATGCAGTTCTCGTCATCCATCGGCACCCAGATGTGCCCGGCGTCGAGCGGCAGGCCGCTATCCGAACGGGACGGCCGGATCTGATGAAACGGCATGACGAAATGATAGGCGCGGATGTGCACGTCCGAATCGCCGAGCGCCCGGATGCCGGCATAGAGATAGCCGTAATCGGTAACCTCGACGACAAGATTGGGCGCCTTGCCGCGGACGAACGGAGAGGACGGCTTCATCCCGCCGCGGGTCGAGTTGTCGGTCAGCAGGCGATGCAGGATCGGCGCGTGCGAGGTGTCGATGCCGCCTTCAAGGGCCTGCAGATAGTTGTTTTCCTGGATCACTTTGGAGACGTGGCGGCGCGCCTCGGGCACCTGGGTCCAGGCGAATTTGGGCGGCGCCGGCATCTTGTCCTGCGGCCCCATATAGGTCCACACGATGCCGCCCAGCTCGACCGTCGGATAGGCGGTGAGATGGATGTGCTGCTTGAACTGGTGCTCCGGGGGCTCGTTCAGCTGGTCGAGGCAATTGCCGTCGACGTCGAATTTCCAGCCGTGATAGACGCACCTGAGGCCGCATTCCTCGTTGCGCCCGAAATACAACGACACGCGGCGATGCGGGCAAAACTCGTCGACGAGGCCGATGCGGCCGTCGCTGTCGCGGAAGGCGACGAGGTCTTCGCCGAGCAGCCGCACCCGCACCGGCGGGCTGTCGGGCTCGGCGATCTCGCTCGCCATGCAGGCGGGCACCCAATAGCGCCGCATCGTGTTGCCCATCGGAGTGCCGGGGCCGACGCGGGTGATCAGTTCGTTTTCCTTGGGTGGCAGCATCAGACGCCTCCTCGCTCGATGATGCCGGCAGCATAACCGATCTCCCCGCCATTGGCAGGGATTTTGGGAGGCCGCCGGCGATGCCGAGTCCGCGACATGGTTGGCAACATTATGGGGTCACCCCGCTCGGCAATTGCCCGCCGCGGCCGTGCGGCAGCGTGTGCAGCTTCAGCGCGACCGGGTTGCCGAGCCAGATCGCGAAGCCACTGTGGTCCTCGACGGCATCGAGGGTCAGCGGGTGGACCAGCACGTCGAGCCCGTCGCGGTTCAGCATCAGGTAGGGCACGACCGCCGCGAACTGGTCGGGCTTGAAGATCACCAGCACGTTGGAGGTCGGGTGCGGCCCGCGCGGTTCGTCGCGAAAGGCCTCGATCTCGACCGGGAATTTCGCGGCGACCGCGGCGCACACCCGTTCGGCGACGCCGCGCGTCCTCTCCGGATCGTAGTAGAGATGCGCGTGATAGCCCACGCTTCCCACGGATTCTTGGGTCTTCTCGGTCATTTTTGCAGGCTCCCTTCCGACGTGCGGCAACATGCGGCATTTTTGCACGGGCCGATGCGCTTGCCTACCATCGGCACTAGCGGGACGAGGGGAAGGCGCCGCGCGGTTCCCGGCGTCCGCAGGGCCCGGCAGGAGGTCGATCCGATGGCGAACCCGGTTTCCAGCGACGTACCAGCCGGCGCGTCTCCGTCTCCGCCTGCCGCCCGCAGCCACCGCGGCGGCTCGCATCGTTGCCAGGTGTGCGGCGCCATGTTTTCCGGGCACAACGTGCTGCCCGCGAGCCTGGTGCGGGACAACATCGCGGCGCTGATCACCGCGCGCCTGCCCTCGTGGGACCCGGCCGGATTCATCTGCCGCTCCTGCCTCAACGGGTTTCGCAGCGAATACGTCCGGGCCGAGATGGAAAAGGACCGCGGCGACCTCTCCGCGCTCGAAGAAGAGGTCATGCGCAGCCTGCGCGACGGCGCCATCGTCGCCGACAACCTGAACCAGCAGTTCGACAGCTCGCTGACCGTCGGCGAGCGCATCGCCGACAAGGTTTCCGAATTCGGCGGCAGCTGGCGCTTCATCATCCTGTTCTTCGCCGTGATCACGTTGTGGATCATCGCCAACAGCGTCTACCTGATGTTCCGGCCGTTCGACCCCTACCCCTACATCCTGCTGAACCTGGCGCTGTCGCTGCTTGCGGCGGTGCAGGCGCCGGTCATCCTGATGAGCCAGAACCGGCAGGAGACGCGCGATCGCCTGCGCGCCGAAAACGATTATCAGGTCAATCTGAAGGCCGAGCTCGAGGTGCGTGCGGTCAGCGAGAAGCTCGACCTGCTGATCCACCAGCAATGGGCGCACCTGTTGGAAATCCAGCAGGTCCAGACCGAGATGATCCAGGACATGCTCGGCCGGCGCGGGCGCTAGCGCATTGCCGACCGGCATGGGTATGGCTTCCCGCCTCCGCCGCCAGCCGCTAAGATCGCTCCCGGCAAAACGCCACCAGCCCAAAGGAGACGCTTTTCATGGCCATCTCGTTGTATTCCGGCTTTGTGCCCGTGTGCATTCAGTTGCTCGGCGGCCTCAAGACCGTGCTGAAGAAGGGCGAGGAGCACGCCGCTGCGCAGAAATGGGACACCGGCGTTGTCCTTAATCTGCGGTTCTATCCCGACATGTTCACGCTGGAACGCCAAGTGCGGCAGGTCTGCAATCACGCGGTGGGCGCCGGCCGGGTGGCCGGGGTCGATCTGCCGAGCCTGCCGGACCAGGACAACAGCTTTGCCGAGATCCACGCGCGCATCGACAAGACCGTCGACTTCCTGAAGGGGCTGCGGCCGAACCAGATCGACGGCAAGGACGATTCGGACGTCACAGTCACCATCGGCGGCCAGCCGCGCACGATGAAGGCGCAGAACTACCTGTATCATTTTGCGATGCTGCAGGTGCAATTCCACGCAACGACGGCGTACGACATCCTGCGCAGCGTCGGCGTCAACCTCGGCAAGCGCGACTACCTCGGTCAGCAGCCGTCGTAACCCCGTCGTCCCACCCGTCCCGTCGTGATGGCCGGCGCGATGGCCGGCCATCACCGGGACCGACCCGGGCACGACGGCCGGGCGTGAGCCAAGCCGGCGCCGAGTGCGCGGTGTTCCAAAGATGACAGGGGCAAACCCAGCCGATCTTCCCGCCAGCCCGGCGCGCCCGGGCGCGCGGACCCGCCCCGCGGATCGGCTGCCGAAACGGGCGGCCGCTTGGCTTGTCCGGCCGCTCTACCGGATTTACGAGCATTGGCTGGCGCGCCAGCTGCGCGGGCGGGCGATCCCCCGCCATATCGGGATCATTCTCGATGGCAACCGCCGCTTCGGCATGCGGCACGGGCTGCGCGACCTCGGCGAGATCTATGCGCTGGGCGCCGGCAAGCTCGACGACGTGCTCGACTGGTGCGGCGAATTGGCCGTCCCGGCGGTCACCCTTTGGGTGTTCTCGACCGACAACCTGGCGCGGCCGGTCGATCAGGTCTCGGGCATCCTCGATGCGGTCGAGGCGAAGATCCGCACCCTGGTCGATCACCCGACGATCCACCACCGGCGGGTCCGGGTGCGGGCGATCGGCAAGCTCGACGCGCTGCCGCCGTCGCTGGTCGCCGCCCTCGCCGCCGCCGCCGCCGCCACCGCCCTCTATGACGGCATGGTGCTGACCATCGCCGTCGGCTATGGCGGCCGCGACGAGATTGTCGACGCCGTCCGCGCGCTGCTCGCCGAGCAGGCCGGACGCGGCCTTAGCACCGAGGCGGCAATCGGCGAGATCACCCGCGACGGCATCGCCCGCCATCTCTACATGGCCGGCTCGCCCGACCCCGACCTGATCATCCGCACCAGCGGCGAAATCCGCCTGTCCGGCTTTCTGCTGTGGCAGAGCGCCTACAGCGAATTCTATTTCTGCGACGTGCCGTGGCCGGCCTTCCGCAAGATCGACTTCCTGCGAGCGGTGCGCTCCTACCAGCACCGCAAGCGCCGCTTCGGCAAATAGCGGAAACGATAAATCGGTCGGCCGTTCCCGCCGCTTTCCGGTGACGCCGCCGACCTGCTGCCTTACATATCGCCCATGAGCCCCATCGTTCGCTTCGCCCCCTCGCCGACCGGCTTTCTGCATATCGGCGGCGCCCGCACCGCGCTGTTCAACTGGCTGTTCGCGCGCCACCACGGCGGCATCTTCCGACTGCGCATCGAGGATACCGACCGGCAGCGCTCGACGCCGGAAGCAGTGGCAGCAATCATCGACGGGCTGCAATGGCTCGGCCTCGCCTGGGACGGCGAGATCGTGCACCAGTTCGCCGGCGCCGAGCGCCATGCCGAGGCGGCGCGCCTCCTGCTCGCCGCCGATCGCGCCTATCATTGCTACTGCACCCCGGCCGAGCTTGAGGCGATGCGCGAGCGCGCCCGCGCCGAGAAGCGCTCGGTGCGCATCGACAGCCCGTGGCGCGACCGCGATGCCGCCGAGGCGCCGGCGGACATCGCGCCGGTGATCCGCCTCAAGGCGCCGCAGGAGGGTGCGACGACGATCCGCGATCTGGTGCAGGGCGAGGTCACGGTCGCCAACGCCGAACTCGACGACCTGATCCTATTACGCGCCGACGGCACCCCGACCTACAATCTGTCGGTTGTCGTCGACGACCACGACATGGGCATCACCCACGTGATCCGCGGCGACGACCATTTGCGCAACGCCTTCCGCCAGACCCAGATCTACCGCGCCCTCGACTGGCCGGTGCCGGAATTTGCCCACGTGCCGCTGATCCACGGGGCCGACGGGGCGAAGATGTCGAAGCGGCACGGCGCGATCGGGGTCGAGCAATACCGCGAGCTCGGCTATCTGCCGGAGGCTTTGCGCAACTACCTGATGCGCCTCGGCTGGAGCCACGGCGACGACGAGATCATCGCGACCGAGGACGCCATCGCCTGGTTCGACATTGCGCAGGTCGGCCGCGCCGCGGCGCGCTTCGACCAGGCCAGGCTCGACAGCATCAACGGCCACTACATCCGCGCCGCCGACGATGCTCGCCTCGTCGCGCTGGTCGCCGAGCGGCTCGAAGCCGAGTTCGCGCAGCCGCTGTCCGCTCCCCAACGGGATCGCCTCGAGCGGGCGATGCCCGGTCTCAAGCCCCGCGCCAAGACGATTGTCGAGCTGGCCAGCAACGCCCGCTTCTACGTCGCGCCGCGGCCGATCCGGCCGACCGCGGATGCAGCAAAAGCCCTGGGCCTCCGACGCGCGCCGGCTGCTCGGCCATCTCGCCGCCGATCTTGCCGCGGCCGAATGGCGCGCCGCCTCGCTCGAAGCGCGGCTGCGCGATTTTGCCGCCGCCCACGGCGTCAAGCTCGGCGCGGTGGCGCAGCCGCTGCGTGCCGCGCTGACCGGCTCGCTCGCCTCGCCGGGAATCTTCGAGGTCATGGAGGTATTGGGCCGCGAGGAGAGCCTCGCGCGCATCGCCGACGCGGCCGGCGGGGCGTCCGGCACGGTCATCTGACATCCCGGCTTCTCGCAGGCGCGATATTGCATTGCAAAATCCGAACGGCGTTTGATAATCGCCGGCCAGCGGCTTATTCTCCGCGACAGATTCGCCACCCGCCTGCGGGCGTCACGACTGAGGTGCATCGATGGACGGTAACAATACAAATGTCGGCGCTGTGAGCGGCTCGATGACGCTGACCGACAACGCCACCGGCAAATCGATCGAGCTGCCGGTGATCGAGGGCTCGATCGGGCCGAAGGTCATCGACGTTCGCAAGCTCTACGCCCAGACCGGCTATTTCACCTACGACCCGGGCTTCATGGCGACCGCGTCGTGCCGCTCCAGCATCACCTATATCGACGGCGACGAAGGCATCCTGTTGTACCGCGGCTATCCGATCCAGGAATTGGCCGCCCACAGCGACTTCATGGAAGTCTCCTACCTGCTGCTCTACGGCGAGTTGCCGACCGCCCCGCAGCGCGCAGCAATTCGTCTACGACATCACCCATCACACGATGGTGCACGAGCAGCTGATTTCGTTTTTCCGCGGCTTCCGCCGCGATGCGCACCCGATGGCGGTGATGTGCGGCGTGGTCGGGGCGCTGTCGGCGTTCTATCACAACTCGACCGACATCCATGACCCCTACCAGCGGATGGTCGCCTCGTACCGCCTGATTGCCAAGATGCCGACGATCGCCGCCATGGCGTTCAAATACTCGCAGGGCCAGCCCTTCATGTACCCGAAGAACTCGCTGGGCTATGCCGAGAATTTCCTGCACATGGCCTTCGGCGTGCCGACCGAGGAGTCGAAGGTCAGCCCGACCCTGGCGAGCGCGATGGACAAGATCTTCATCCTGCACGCCGACCACGAGCAGAACGCGTCGACCGCGACGGTGCGCAATGCGGGGTCATCCGGCGCCAATCCGTTCGCCTGCATCGCCGCCGGCATCGCGTCGCTGTGGGGCCCGGCGCATGGCGGCGCCAACGAGGCGGTGCTCAAGATGCTGGCGCGCATCGGCGACAAGAAAAACATCCCCGACTTTATCAAACACGTAAAGAACAAGAACGAGCACGAGATCCAATACGGCTTCGGCCACCGCGTCTACAAGAACTACGACCCCCGCGCCCGCGTCCTGCGCGACAGCTGCCACGAAGTGCTCGACGAGCTGGGCATCAAGAACGACCCGCTGCTCGACCTGGCGATGGAGCTGGAAAAAATCTCGCTCAATGACGATTACTTCATCAGCCGGAAGCTATACCCGAATGTCGACTTCTATTCGGGCATCATCCTGAAGGCGATGGGCTTTCCGACCTCGATGTTCACCGTGCTGTTCGCGATCGCGCGCACGGTCGGCTGGATCGCGCAGTGGACCGAGATGATCGAGGACCCGGAAATGAAGATCGGCCGGCCGCGCCAGCTCTTCACCGGTCCGACCGAGCGCCACTTCGTCCCGGTCGAACAGCGCCGCTGACCTCCCGGCGCGGCGCCGGCCAGACCGCTAGCTCTGGTCGCGTCGCGCCGCCAGCCGCAGGCGCAACGCCTGCAGCCGGATGAAGCCTTCGGCGTCGCGCTGGTCGTAGACCTGGTCTTCCTCGAAGGTCACGTGCGCCAGGCTGTAGAGGCTGTGCGGCGACTGCCTGCCGACGACCTGCGCCGACCCCTTGTAGAGCTTCAAGCGCACCCGCCCGGCGACCCGCTCCTGGCTCTTGTCGATGAGGGCCTGCAGCATCTCGCGCTCGGGCGAGAACCAGAAGCCGTTGTAGATCAGCTCCGCATAGCGCGGCATCAGTTCGTCCTTCAGGTGCATCGCGCCGCGGTCGAGGCACAGGCTCTCGATGCCGCGATGCGCCGCCAGCAGGATCGTGCCGCCCGGCGTCTCGTAAACGCCGCGCGATTTCATGCCGACAAAGCGGTTCTCGACAAGGTCGAGCCGGCCGATGCCGTGCCGGCCGCCAAGCTCGTTGAGTCGGGTCAGCAGTGCCGCCGGCGACAGCGCCTCGCCGTCGATCGCGACAGGGTCGCCGCCCGCGAAATCAACTTCGACATATTGCGGCGTGTCGGGCGCCTGTTCCGGCGCGACGGTGCGGCTATAGACATATTCCTCGGGCTCGACCCACGGGTCTTCCAGCACCTTGCCCTCGGCCGAGATGTGCAAGAGGTTGGCGTCGACCGAAAACGGCGCCTCGCCGCGCTTGTCGCGGGCAATCGGGATCTGGTGCCGGTCGGCATAGTCGATCAGCCTGGTGCGCGAGGTCAGCTCCCATTCGCGCCACGGCGCGATGACCTTGATGTCGGGATTGAGCGCGTAATACGACAGCTCGAAGCGGACCTGGTCGTTGCCCTTGCCGGTCGCGCCATGCGCCACCGCGTCGGCGCCGACCTGTCGGGCGATCTCGATCTGGCGCTTGGCGATCAGCGGCCGCGCGATCGACGTGCCGAGCAGGTATTGCCCCTCGTAGAGCGCGTTGGCGCGGAACATCGGAAACACGAAATCGCGGACGAATTCCTCGCGCAGATCGTCGATGAAGATCTCGCGGACCCCCATCATCTCGGCCTTGCGGCGCGCCGGCTCCAATTCCTCGCCTTGCCCGAGATCGGCGGTGAAGGTGACGACCTCGCAGCGATAGGTCTCCTGCAGCCAGCGCAGGATCACCGAGGTGTCGAGCCCGCCCGAATAGGCCAGCACCACTTTCTTCACGTCACTTTTTCTGTCGGCCATCGGCGCTTCTCGCTTGATCGTAAGCTGCATCCCACAATCTTCATCGCAGGTGAAAGGGACAAGCCCGGCCACAACGGGACAAGCGGGGACGCAAACGGAGGGCGGGACTAGCTCAAAACCGGCGGCGCGGCAATGGCGTCCGCAGCCGCGACCCGCGCCGGCGCGATGCGGCGGGCGCGGACGCTGTCGGATTTGAGCTGGCCGCACGCCGCAAGAATGTCGCGGCCGCGCGGGGTGCGCACCGGCGCCGAGTAGCCGGCGGCGAAGACGATGTCGGAGAAGGCGGCGATTGCCGTGTCGGTCGAGCATTCGTAGGGCGCGCCCGGCCACGGGTTGAACGGGATCAGATTGACCTTGGCCGGAATGCCGCGCAGCAGCCGCACCAACTCCCTCGCCTCGGCCGGGCTGTCGTTGACCCCCTTCAGCATCACGTATTCGAAGGTGATGCGGCGCGCATTGCTCGACCCCGGATAGCTCCGGCAGGCGTCGAGCAATTCGGCGATCGGATATTTCCGGTTGAGCGGCACCAGCCGGTCGCGCACCGCGTCGCTGACCGCATGCAGCGACACCGCGAGGTTGACCCCAAGCTCGGCGCCGCAGCGCGCGATCATCGGCACCACCCCGGCGGTCGACAAGGTGATCTTGCGGCGCGAGATCGCCAGCCCCTCCGGGTCCATCACGATCTTCACCGCGGCGGCGACATTGTCGAAATTGTAGAGCGGCTCGCCCATCCCCATCAGCACGATGTTGGTGAGCTGCCGATCCTCTTTCGGAGACGGCCATTCGCCGAGCGCGTCGCGCGCCAACATGACCTGGCCGACGATCTCCGCCGCCCCGAGGTTGCGCACCAGCAGCTGCGTGCCGGTATGGCAGAAGGTGCAGTTGAGCGTGCAGCCGACCTGAGAGGAGACGCACAGCGTGCCGCGGTCCGATTCGGGGATGTGGACGGTCTCGACCTCCTGCCCGTCGGCGAATCGCAGCAGCCATTTCCGGGTGCCGTCGGCCGAGGCAAGCGCCGTCGCGATCTCCGGCCGGCGCAGCACGTAGCCGGACGCGAGCTGCTCGCGAAATCCCTTGGCCAGATTGGTCATCGCGGCGAAGTCGGTCGCGCCGCGGTGATAGATCCAATGCCATAGCTGGCGCGCGCGGAACGGCTCGGCGCCAAAGCCGGCCATCTCCGCGGCGAGATCGGCTCGGCCCAGGCCCACCAGGTTGCGGCGCGGCTCGGCCGTCAGGGGAGAATCGGACATTCCGAATATATAGGGAGCCGAATCGGCCCGCGCGGTCAGTGGGGTGGCGCTTGTGGTGACGCCGATGCACGGGGGCATGTTTCGGCGGCGGGGCAACGCCCTCGCGCTTGATGCCGCACGCCTGGTCGATCAGCGCCAGCGCCTTCGAGAAGCCGCTCAGCGAATAGGTGTCAGTCGTCGGCGGGCCTTTTTGCGGGGTACCCTTGACCACCGCCTCGTGGCCGCGGGCAAACGCCGCGACGATCGTCCTGTCGAGCTCCGAGGTGCGCGCCCAGGCGGCGTCGTCCTTGGTGAACAGGTCGTAATTGTGGCCGTCGACCGACAAGGTAACGTCACTGCCGGGCTTGAGCGGGTAGCCCTCGACCAGGCTGACGACATTGGCGATGTTCTCGGCCGGCCGGTGCGTCACCATCGCCATCGCACCCTTGCGGGAGAAGCCGCGGGGCTGGCTCCTCTGCGGCTCGCCGACGAGGTAGCAGACCCGGCCGGACGTCTCCTGCGTCGCATAGGCTGACCACGACCCGGCCTTGCCTAACGACCCGGTGGCCGGAGCCGCCGGCTTGGCAGCCGCCTCGTGGTGACTCTTGGCGCTGGCCGCATGAGCCGGCGCGGCTGCAACCAACACCGCCGTCGCACTCGCCAGCATTCCGACCAGACATATTCTGATTTTCATCATCGCCTCACGATAGCCCCAGCCGACCTCGAATGCCACGCCAACGGCCGTGCGCGCTGGCCATTCCATGGCCCGCAGGACGTAAGACAGCAGCCGCGGGAGACTGCGCAACGCCCCTTCCCCACACCGCGCAAAACCGGGCACAATGGCGCGCGATGAACGAGATGAGCGAGATCACGATCCGCAGCGCACGGCCGGGCGACGCCCGCCGCATCGCCCGGCTCGACGTCGAAACCTGGCGCGCCGCCTATGCCGGCATTCTGGCGACGCCCTTTCTGGTCGGGCTGTCGGCGCCGCGGCGCGAGGTGGGATGGGCGGCGGTAATCGAGCGCGAGCCGCGCGACGTGCGGGTGGCCGTCGACGGCGACGGCAACATTCTCGGCTTCGGCAGCTGCGGCCGGTGCCGCGGCGGCGCCGAATTCGGCGGCGAGGTGTTCACGCTCTACGTCGCTCCCGACTGGCAGAACCAGGGGATCGGCCGGTTCCTGCTGCTCGCGTTGTTCCAGCGCCTGGTCGACCAGGGCTGCACTTCGGCGATCATCTGGGTGTTGCGCGACAATCCGGGCCGCTTTTTCTATCGGCACCTGGGCGGGCGCGAGGTAAAGCACAAGCTGTTCGCGGTCGGCGGCAAGCGGGTCGAGGCTGCCGGCTACGCGTGGCGCGACCTGCCGCGCTTCCTCGAAACGGCGGCCCGGGCCGACGGCGCTCCCGAGCCCTAAGCGCACTTCACGGCGCACGCACCGGCAACACCAGCGGCTTGCCGGCCGGAACGCTGCCCTCCTGCCAGCGCCCGGCTTTTTTGAGCGCCTCGACGACCTCGGGCGGCATGTATTTCTCGTCATGCTTGGCCAGCACGCTCGACGCCGCAAACACGCCGTCCGGGCGCAGGCGGCCTTCGGCAACCACCCCCTGCCCTTCGCGAAACAGGTCCGGCAGGATGCCGTCATAGTCGACCAGCATGTTGGTCTTGCCGTCGGTGACGCGGAAGGCAACGCTGTGGCCGTCAGCCTCGTGCACGAGGCTGTGACGCTCGACCAGCCCGCCGATGCGGATGCGCCGGCCCGGGCCGATGTCCTTGGCGGCAAGATCGCTCGGGCTGTAGAAGAACACGAGGTTGTCGCTGAACGCCGCCAGCACCATCGCCGTCGCGCCGCCGAGCAGCGACAGCCCGACGACAAGCGCCAGCAGCCGGCGCCGCTTGCGGCTCATTCGCGCGCCTCCCCCTGCGGCTGCAGACGCGCCAGCGCGTCGCCGCTCCGCCGGTGCCGGTGCCAGGAATGGAACGCGACGCCGCCCAGCACCGCGACGGCGATGCCATAAGCGGGCCACACGAAGGCTGCATACTTGCCCATTGCCGCCCAGTGCGCGATTGCGCTCATCGCGCGCTACCTGAGGACCGGCCGGGCGGCGGGGATCGCCGCCTCGCGGCGCCCGGCGCGCGGCACGGGCTGACCGTAGAGCCGCAGCGCCTGCACCTTTCGCTCGTTCAATGCGGTACGCATCCGCAGCAGCAAGAGCCAGCCGAACAGCAGGTGAAATGCCAATGTCATGACGAGAAGCGGCAGCAGCATCGAGGTCGCGATCGTCGGCGCGCCCAACCGCAGCACGCTAGCCGGCTGATGCAACGTGTTCCACCAATCGACCGAGAATTTGATGATCGGCAGGTTGACGACGCCGACCAGCGCCAGCAGCGAGCCGGCGCGCGCGCCGCGGCTCGCATCATCGAAGGCGTGCACCAGCGCGATATAGCCGAGATAGAGGAAGAACAGCACCAGGACCGAGGTCAGCCGCGCGTCCCACACCCACCAGGCGCCCCACATCGGCCGGCCCCACAACGACCCCGTGGTCAGGCACACCAGCGTGAACGCGGCACCGACAGGCGCGGCCGCCTGCGCCGCGATCTCGGCGAGCGGGTGGCGCCACACCAGCGCCACCGCACTGGCAACCGCGACAAACAGGTACACCGACATCGCCAGCCACGCCGAAGGCACGTGAATGAACATGATGCGGACGCTCTCGCCCTGCTGATAGTCGGGAGGCGCGAACACCAGCGACCAGATGACGCCGACCGCCAGCACCGCGGCGCTGGCCGCGCCAAGCCAGGGCAGCGCCGCGCCGCTCAGTCGCATGAAACGCGCCGGATTTGCCAAGCGGGAGAGCATCGCCGCGCCTTTCTTCTCCAGATGCCGCCTTTTAGCGCATTACGGCGCGGGCGTCAGCCGGGGCCAGCGTCGCACCTATCGCACGCCGCTAATCAAGTGCCTGACGCAGCGCCGCCGCGGCGGCCAGGGGCGCCAGCGCCAAAGCGGCCAGCGTCACCGCGCCCAGCAGCAACAGATGGGGGCGCGGCCCCGCGGCGGCGAGGGTCGCCTCGACCGCGCCGGTGCCGAAGATCAAAGGCGGCAGGTAAAGCGGCAATACCAGCAGCGACACCAGCACCCCCGGGCGCCGCGCCCCCAAGGTCAATGCCGCGGCAATCGCGCCCAGCAGGCTCAGCGCCGGCGTCCCGATCAACAGCCCAAAGGTCAACACCGGGATCGCCGTCGGATCGAGATCGACAAACACGGCGAGAAGCGGGCTGACCAGGGTCAGCGGCAGGCCGCTCGTCAGCCAATGCGCCACGCCTTTGGCCAGCACGGCGGCCTCGAGCGGCATCGCCGACAGCGCGATCAAATCGAGCCCGCCATCGGCATGGTCGGCCGCGAACAGCCGGTCGAGGCTCAACACCGCCGCCAGCAAAGCGGCGACCCAGATGATCCCGGCGCCGATTCGCCCCAGCAGGGCCGGCTCCGGCCCGACGCCGAACGGAAACAGGAGCACCGCCAGCACGAAAAACCCCAGCACCAGCCCGACATCGCCGCCCTGCCGCAGCGACAGCTGCAGGTCGCGGCGAATCAGGCCCCAGAAAGCTGCCATTAGCGCGCCACTACCACAGCGCCGCGAGCGCGTCGGCGGGCGAGGCGGCAAAATCGTCGAGCGCGAGTATGGTGGTGCCCTCCAGCGCGAGTGGCTGATGGGTTGCGATCGCCACCCGCCCGCCGGCTTCGCGATGCTCTGCGATCAGCGCCATCAGGCGTGCCTCGCCATCGCTGTCGAGCGCCGCGGTCGGCTCGTCAAGCAGCCAGACGGATGCCGGCGCGGCGACCAGCCTGGCCAGCGCCAAGCGCCGCCGCTGCCCCGCCGACAGCCAGCGGCACGGAAAATCGGCCGCCGCAGCGAGCCCCAATGCGTCCAGCGCCGCATCGACCGCCGGCGCCGCGACGCCGCGCAACGCCGCCCAGAAGCCGAGCATCTCGCGCGGGCTGAGCGCCGGCTTTGTCGCGTCGAGATGGCCGACATAGTCGATCGCAGCGCGATAGCGCGCCATATCGCCCGCCACCGGCTCACCGCCCCACAGCAGGCGGCCCGCTTCCGGCGTCAGGAGGCCGGCGAGGAGGCGCAGCAGGCTCGACTTGCCGCTGCCGTTGGCGCCGGTCAACACCAGCGCGCCGCCCGCCGGCAAGCGGCAATCGAGCCCGGCAAAGACCAGCCGCTCGCCGCGCCGGCAGGCGAGACCCTCGCCGACAAGCTCGACTGCATCGGCAAGGCTGCCCGGTTGCGAAATCATTCCGCCGGCTTTATTCCGGCCGCGGCGCGTTGGAAACCGCTTCTTGCCGCAGCAGGCAAAAAAACGGCTCCGGATGACGAATTTCCGGAGCCGCGCGACACCCGGCCGATGACACCGGCCCGATGCAAGGTTTGGGGGACAAAACTGTAAGGACGAACCTTACGCATATCATCTACGCTCGGAATTGCGACGCTGATTTGAAAAGATTGCGGCAATTCGAAGATATCGGTTATCCGATCGAGCGCCGGTCCTCGATGACCTTGCCGTCGCTCGGCAGGCTGTTTTCCGCCACGCGGGCGACCGTGCCGCGCAGCTTGGTCACCGCCTGAACGGTCTCGGCGATCACCGCCGCCGCTTCGGCGGGCTCGCTCAGCTCGACGAGCAGCGTCATCTGGTCGGCGCTCTGCGGGCGCTCGATGACCAGGCGGGCGCGGACAATCGAGGCGTGCCGGCGGGCGATCTCGGCGACCTGCACCGGATGGACGAACATGCCGCGCACCTTGACCGACTGGTCGGCGCGGCCGAGCCAGCCGCGGATGCGCAGGTTGGTCCGGCCGCACGGGCTCTGCCCGGGCAGCAGGGCCGACAAATCGCCGGTGGCAAAGCGGATCAGCGGATATTCCGGCGTCAGGGTGGTGACCACGACCTCGCCGACCTCGCCCGGGGCGACCGGGTCGCCGGTGCCGGGATGCACCAACTCGACGACGACACCCTCGTCGAGCACCATGCCCTCGCACACCGTGCCGTCGGGCGCAAAGCTCTCATAGGCAATGAGGCCGAGATCGGCGGTGCCGTAGCATTGCAGCGCAGTCGATGCCGCGCGCCCGGAATTCGCCGCGCAGCACCGACGGAAACGCCTCCGCCCCGACCAGCGCCTTCGTCACCGAGGAGATGTCGCTGCCCTGCTCGGCAGCGCGATCGAGCAGAATCTTGAGGAACGAGGGCGTGCCGACATAGGCTACCGGCTTGAGGTCGGCGATCGCGCGCAGCTGCTGCTCGGTCTGGCCGGTGCCGGCCGGGATGACCGGGCAGCCGAGCGCCAGCGCGGCGCTTTCGAGCATCGCCCCGGCCGGGGTCAGATGATAGGCGAAGGTGTTGTGCACGAGGTCGCCCGGACGGATGCCGGCGGCATAGAGCGCCCGCGCCATGCGGAAAAAATCCGGCCGCCGCGCCTCCAGCTCGTAGATCGGACCGGGCGAGGCGAACACCCGGCCGACCGCCCCGAGCGGCACCGCAGCAAGCCCGCCGAACGGCGGATGGCGGCGCTGCAATTCAATCAGCTCGGATTTGCGGGTCACCGGCAGGCTGGCCAGCGCGCGCCGGTCGATGATGTCCCCGGGCGCGCACGTCGGCGAGCCGCTCGCCATAGGCCGGGGCGTGCGCCTTCGCGGCGGCGACAAGCGGCGGCAGCGCAGCCATCAGCGCGGCCTCGCGCTGTACCGGATCGCGCCTCTCCAGCGCGTCGTAGAACGGCCCGTCCACCTGACTGCCTCCTTCGCCCCGTCCGGTCAATTCGGTTCGGCGTCGCTGCACGGCCAAAGATGCGCCGGGTCGGTCCCCCGCATCAAGTCCCGTCGGCCAATTGCACTGGCGCTGTTTGGCACGCAGTGTGCGATCTTGGCGACACTTCTAAGAGATTATTCACGGATGCCGGACATTCGTTGCGAAACAACCGCGGGTTAGCTAACCTTGTCGGCATTGTGCGGTCCGGCTGCGCTTTCGGGGGTGGGGTGTCGGCCTTGTCGGGGCATTTGGTCAAGTCGCTGTCGATGTTGCGCCGCTGGTTCGTGCTGCCGGCAGCGATGCTTGTTGCGTTCGGGCTGCTGGGGGGCACGCCGTCCGCCCAGGAGCTTACCGCCGCCGAACGTGCCCAGTTCCAGGCGCGCAAGGAAGCGCTGTTCCAGCAGATGCTGCGCAACCCGGCAAACCTCGACGTCACCTTCGCCTATGCCGACATCTCGGCCAAGCTCGGCGACAACGAGGCGGCAGTCTCGGCGCTCGAGCGCATGCTGCTGTTCAACCCCAAGCTAGCGCGCGTGCAGCTCGAACTTGGCGCGCTCTATTTTCGCATGGGATCATACGCCATCGCCCGCACCTATTTTGACAAGGCGCTGGCAGCAAACCCGCCTGCGGAAGTGAAAGAGCGCATCCATACCTATCTCGCGCAGATCAAGGACCTCAGCGCGCCGCAGCGTTTCAGCGGCTTCTTCATGCTGGGCGGCCAGTGGCAATCCGACGCCAATCTGGCGCCAGGCTCATCGCTGGTGCATTCACCGATCGGCGACGTACTGCTGAATAGTCAATTCGTCAAAAAAGCCGACGAAAACTTCTTTGCCACCGGCTCGGTGCTCTACAGCTACGATCTCGGCACCCAGCAGCACGATGCGCTAGAAATCCTCGGCACCGGCTTCGCCAACCATTACAGCTCGGTGACCCGCCTCGACCTCGGTGTGACCGAGCTGACCGCCGGGCCGCGCTTCAACTTTACCAACCCGGTGGCCGGGGTCGGCGACGCCTCACTCAAATCGTATCTGATCGCCAACGATGTCAGTCTCGGGGGCGACCAGTACTTTCACACGTTCGGCGTCGGCGGCGAGGCTACCGCGCTGGTCTGGGACGATATCCGGCTCAAATCGGTCTTTGAGTTTCGCGGCAAGAACTTCAACGACTCCCCGGATCGGCCGCTGTCGCGCGGCCTCAATGGCAGCGACAAGCTGGTTTCGCTGTTCGTCAGCAAGCCGATCACCGCACACCCCGCCTCCGAACTGACCCTCGAATTGGACTTTCTCGCTCAGGACACCCGGCTCGCTTATTACGGCAACAAAACCTACGCCGGCGCCCTCTCCTACCGGATCAAGTACGACGACCCGACGGGCACCCTGCATTTCCCGT
Source organism: uncultured Alphaproteobacteria bacterium (assembly GCA_963746885.1). Classification (GTDB taxonomy): domain Bacteria; phylum Pseudomonadota; class Alphaproteobacteria; order ATCC43930; family CGMCC-115725; genus DATARH01. The sequence continues at coordinate 91,664 of CAVVDM010000017.1, read as the reverse complement.
GGGAGACAACGCTCTTTATCGGCCACAGCTGGGCCGATTACGACGCCGCCGACCCGTGCTGCAACACCAACAGCAACCCGCAGCTCTTCTTCTCGTCCTCCACGCGGTTCGACCGGCACTGGCGCTTCGGCCTCACGCAATCCTTCCCGGTCAGCAGCAACGTCTCGATCGTTGTCCAGCTGCAGCGCGACATCGCGTCATCCAACCTGTCGCTCTACGGCTACACCAGCAACAGCGTGCTGGTCGGACCGCAAATCCGCTTCTGAACTGACCCCCGTTCTGCGTCCGGCGCTGGACAGGCAACGCGCCTCTTGCTGTGCGTGCCGGGTGATCGCGGTTTGGGTGCTAGGATGCCGCCGCAAATCGGGCAAAGCGGGCGAAGCGAGGGGCCGAGCGGGTGAGAGGCGACGAGCGCAGCGGCGTCCCCAACCGCACCGCGATCACCGTGTCGATCATGCTGGCGACGATCATGCAAGGCGTCGACAACACGATCGCGAACGTGGCGCTGCCGCACATCCAGGGCAGCCTATCGGCCTCGCAGGACCAGGCGGCCTGGGTCCTGACCTCCTACATCGTGACGGCGGCAATCATGATGCCGCTGACCGGCTGGCTCGCCGGGCGCTTCGGCATCAAGTACGTGTTTCTGATCTCGGTCGCCGGCTTCACCTTCGCGTCGGCGCTATGCGGCAGCGCGACCAGCCTGACGCAGCTGGTGATCTATCGCATGTTGCAGGGGGTTTGCGGCGCGGCACTGGTGCCGCTGTCGCAATCGGTATTGTTCCAGATCAACCCGCCGGAGCGGCACGGGCAGGCGATGGCGATGTGGGGGATCGGCGTCATGCTCGGGCCGATCACCGGCCCCGCCCTCGGCGGCTGGCTGACCGACCAGTACAGCTGGCGCTTCGTGTTCTATATCAACCTGCCGGTCGGGATCATCGCGGCGCTCGGCATTCTCGTTTTCATCCATGACACGCGGCGCGCCCACGGCGAGCCGTTCGACTTTTTCGGCTTCGCGACGCTGAGCCTCGGGGTCGGCGCCCTGCAATTGATGCTGGACCGCGGCGCGCTGAAGGACTGGTTTCATTCGACCGAAATCTGGACCGAGACGACGATCGCCGCGGTCGCCTTCTACCTGCTGGCCATCCACACCGCGACCGCGACCGACCGCTCCTTCCTCAATCGCGACTTGCTGAAGAGCCCCAATTTCGCGACCGGCACGATCCTGATGTTCCTGATCGGCGGCATCCTGAGCGGCACGCTGGCCCTGCTGCCGACCATGCTGCAGCATTTGATGAACTACCCGGTGATGATCACCGGGCTCATCACCTCGCCGCGCGGCATCGGCACGATGATCGGGATGTTCGTCGTCGGCCGGCTGATCAACCGTTTCGACACGCGGCTGATCATCCTGACCGGGCTGACGGTGACGGCGGTGTCGCTGTGGCAGATGACCGGGTTTTCGCTGGGCATGGGCATGTCGCCGGTGCTGGTGTCCGGGCTGTTGCAGGGGTTCGGGCTCGGCTGCACCTTCGTGCCGCTCAACACGATCGCGCTGTCGGCCTTGCCGCGCAGCATCATGACCCAGGGCACCGCGATCCGCAGCCTGATGCGCAACCTCGGCGGCAGCATCGGCATCTCGGTGCTGGAGGCATTGCTCAGCGCAGAACACCCAGGTCGTGCATTCGCGCCTGGTCGAGCACCTGCGCCCGGACAATCCGCTGATGCAGGCGCCGTTCCTCAGGCTGCCGTTCAGCCTGACCAGCCCCTCGGGCATCGCCGCGCTCAACGCCGAGGTGACCCGCCAGGCGGCGATGGTCGCCTATATCGACGACTACGCGCTGATGATGTTCGTCGTCCTCCTGTCGATCCCGCTCTTGTTGCTGCTGCGCCTGCGCCCCAAGCCCGCCGCCGCGCCGGCCAGCGCGGATTGACGGGAAATCACCCCAGTTCCGCCAGCCGCGGCAATACCTCCTTCGAGAACATCGTCAGGTTGTCGACCGTGTCTTCGTGGCTGATCAGGCCGCCCTGGCCCATCATCAACAGGTGGCCGAAGCCGCCGACATGGTCGTAGAACGCCTTGAGCTGCTCCCACACGTCGTCGGGCGTGCCGGCGAAGGCGAGGCCGGCGTCGATCGCCTCCTCGACCGTCACGGTGCGCGCGTTGATCGGCCTGCCGTCCTTGGTCTGCACCCGTGTGGCGCGCGCCGCGCCGGCGCCGCCCGCCTTCAGCGCCCCGACATTGGCGGCAGCCGACATGTAGCCCGGCGGGTTCTGGAATTGCGGCGCGACGATGCCCGAGGTGCGGCTGTAGTCGAGGATCTGGTCGACCCGCCGCCAGCCCTCCTCGCGCGTCCGGCCGACCCCGATCAGCGCCATGTAGGCGAGCTTGTCGAGGCCGCGCTCGCGGCCCAGCCTCGGCCGCCCTCTTGCGGTAGGCCTCGAAGATCGCCGGGGTGCGCACCCAGCCGGTATTCAGCACGCCGATCGTGATGCCGCGCGCCGCCGCCTCGCTGGCGCTGCCCTCGCTGCCGACCGGCGTCCACACCGGCGGGTGCGGCTCCTGGTAGGGGCGCGGCCAGACATTGACCGAGCGATACTGGAAATGCGTGCCCTCCCAGTTGAACGGGCCGTCATGGCTGGTCATCGCCTTGAGGATCAGGTCGTGCGCCTCCCAGAAGCGCTCGATCAGGTCGACCGGGTTGGTGTTGGCCGGCGAGATCTCGTACGGCACGCCCTTGACGAACCCCATGTCGAGCCGGCCGCGCGAAATCACGTCGATGATCGAGATATTCCTCGGCGACGCGGATCGGGTCGTTGCGGTTGCCGATCGGCATGCCGAGCGCCAGCAGCCGCACCTTCTTCGTCTCGCGCGCCAGGATCGCCATCGGGATCGTGCACACCGAATTGGCGCAGGTCGCGGTCGCGTGGTGCTCGTTGGTCATGATGTTGATGCCGAGCTCGTCGCACAGCGCCCACTCGTCGAGATAGCGGTGGTAGAGATCGGCGCCGACTTTCGGGTCGAACAGCCGGCTCGGGATCACCACCCGGTAGGAATCGCCGAGCTGCGGCCACGCCGGGTGATAGGCCATCTCGCTGAATTGCCAGACTTGCATCCCATTGGCCTGCATTCCCTTGGCCTGATCATGGCCGATTCTCCTGCGCAAAATGTTCGATCGCGGTGGCGACCTGCTCGGGCTGCTCGACCTGCGGGTAATGCGCCGCCTGGGCGATCCGCGCGAAGCGGCCGTTGGGCAGCGCCGCGGCCAGCTTCTCGCCATAGGCGGGCGCGACGATGCCGTCCTGTTCGCCCCACAAGACGAGGGTCGGCCGGGTGATGCGGTGCAGCCAATGGACCAGCGCCGGGTCGTGCATGTAGGGCTTCCAGCCGTAGAGCGCGGTCGCCTCGCGGTCGCGCGCGATCGCCATCAGTTCGCCATCGTCGAGCGCCGCGTAATCGGGAACGACGCGGGCCGGATCGACGAAGCTGCGGCGCAACACCTCGTCGGCCGGCAGCGCATAGACGTCGGCGATGTCGCGCTCCTCGCGCCCGCCGAACTTGACCCCCAGCGAGTCGATCAGCACGAGCCGCCCCAGCCGCGCCTGCGACCGCACCGCCAGCTCGAGCGCGACCCAGCCGCCGAACGAGGCGCCGACCAGCGTCGCGTCCTTCAGGTCGAGGCGGTCCATCAGATCGAGATAGAGGTAGGCGATGTCGTGAACGCTGCGGAACCACGCCGGGCGCTGCGTGTTGCCGAAACCCGGATGGCGCGGCGCGACAACCCGGAATTTTCGCGCCAAGCGGTCGAGAAACGGGCGGTTCTGCGCGATATAATCGCCGCCGTGCAGGAACAGCAGCGGCGGCCCGGCCCCGACGATCTCCGCCTCGACCGCGACCCCGCCCAATTCGATGCGTTCCATCCCGCCCTCCTTTTTGTCCCTCGCCCCTGCTGCGGGAGAGGCGCGCGCCTCTTCTGTGTACCGCGCGGCAGGCCACCGCGTAGAATAGGCGGCAGCAGCTTACGGAGAGATCGGGTCATGGGCCAGTTCGGAATTGGGCAGCCGGTGCGGCGTTTCGAGGACAAGCGCCTGCTGACCGGCAACGGCCATTTTCAACACGACGTTGCGCTGTTCGGACAGGCCCACGGCGTGGTGCTGCGCTCGCCGCACGCGCATGCCCGCATCGTCGGGATCGATCTCGTCGCCGCGCTCGCCGCGCCGGGCGTCGCCCTGATCCTCACCGGCGACGACCTCGCCGCTGCCGGGCTCGGCACGATGGGCGTGCCGTTTCAGCGCAAGCGGCCGGACGGCTCGCCGATGTTCTGGCGCGCCCATCTCGGTCTCGCCCGGGAGCAGGTCCGCTTTGTCGGCGAGCCGGTCGCCTTCGTCGTCGCCGACACGCTGGCGCAGGCCAAGGACGCGGCCGAGCTTGTCGCGGTCGATTACGAAATCCTGCCCTCGGTCACCGACACCGCCGAGGCCGCGGCGGGCAAGGCGGCGGTGTGGGACGAGTGCCCGGACAACATCTCCAACCTGTTCGAGGCCGGCAACAAGGACGCGACCGACGCCGCCTTCCGGCAGGCGGCGCACATCGTCCGGCGCAAATACGTGATCAACCGCGTCTATGCCCAGTTCATGGAGCCGCGCGGCGCGGTCGGCGTGTGGGACCCGGGCGAGGAGCGCTTCACGCTCTATGCCGACGTGCAGTATCCGCATCGCGTGCGGCAGGCATTGGCGACCCGCATCTTCAAGGTCCCGGAAAGCCACATCCGGGTCATCGCCGGCGATGTCGGCGGCGGCTTCGGCACCAAGGGCTGGCAATATCCCGAGCACCGCCTCGTGCTGCTCGCGGCCAAGCAAGTTGCGCCGGCCGGTCAGCTGGGCCTGCGAGCGCAGCGAGGCGATCCTCGCCGACGAGCACGCCCGCGACAACATCAGCGAAGCCGAGCTGGCGCTCGATGACGACGGCAAGTTCCTCGGCCTCAGGGTCAAGACTCTTGCCAATGTCGGCGCCTACGTCTCCTCGGAGCGCAGCCTGCTGGCGACCTTCGGCAATGTCGGCACATTGACCGGCGTCTACGACATCCCGGCGGCGCATGTCTCGGTCTTGGCGGTGATGGCCAACACCAGCGGCACCGCGCCCTATCGCGGGGCCGGGCGGCCCGAGGCGACCTATGTCATCGAGCGCCTGATCGACGACGCGGCGCGCGCGCTGCACGACGATCCGGTCGACCTGCGCCGCCGCAACATGATCCCCAACGCCAAGCTGCCCTACAAGACCGCGCTCGGCCTCAATTACGATTGCGGCGATTTTCTCGCCAACCAGGAGCGCGCGCTGGCATTAGCCGATTGGGACGGGTTCCCGGCGCGGCGCGCCGAGGTCGCGGCGGCGCGGCAAGTTGCGCGGCATCGGCCTCGCCAACCCGATCGAGAAGGCGGCCGGACCGGGCCAGGAATTCGCCGAGATCCGCTTTCACCCGAGCGGCAATCTGACGACTCTTCATGGGCACCAAGAACCAGGGCCAGGGCCACGAGACGACCTTCAAGCAGGTCTTGGCCGAAAAGCTCGGCCTCGACCCCGGCAACATCCAGTATATCGACGGCGACACCGACCGGGTCGCGTTCGGCATCGGCACCAGCGGCTCGCGCTCGACCGTGATCGGCGGCTCGGCCTTGTGGATGGCGGCCGACAAGATCATCGCCAAGGCGAAGAAGATCGCCGCCCACCTGTTGGAAGCGGCCGAGGCCGACATCGAGTTCGCCGACGGGCAGCTTCGCGGTCGCCGGCACCGACCGCCGCATCACGCTGACCGAGGCGGCGCGCGCCGCCTTCCGCGCCGCCACCCTGCCGCCCGGCCTCGAAGGCGGGCTGTTCGAGACCGGCACCTTCGCGCCGGCGGACTTCACCTTCCCCAACGGCAGCCATGTCTGCGAACTCGAGATCGACGCCGAAACCGGCGAACTCGACATCCTGAACTACGTCGTGGTCGACGATGTCGGCACCGTCGTCAACCCCGTAGGGCTCAAGGGCCAGATCATGGGCGGCGTCATGCAGGGGCTGGGGCAGGCGCTGATGGAGCAGGTCGTCTACGACCGCGATTCCGGCCAGATGCTGACCGGCAGCTTCATGGATTACGCGATGCCGCGCGCCGATGCCTTGCCCGGCGATCCACATCGAGAGCAACCCGGTGCCGACCAAGCGCAATCCGCTCGGCGCCAAGGGCGCGGGCGAAGCCGGCACGGTCGGCGCGCTGCCGGCCATCGTCAACGCCGTGATGGACGCCCTCGCCCCGCTCGGCGTCCGCAACATCGACATGCCGGCGACCAGCGACCGCATCTGGCGGGCGATGCGCGGACGCTTAGCCATGCAAACCCGGCATTGCCAAATACCTTGCCAAACGCGCTAAACTGTCGGCAGCGCATCTAGCCCGAAGGGACTGCGCCATGCATTACAAGCGCATCTCGGCCGATTGCCATCTCGATATGCCCTGCATGCCGCCCGAACTGTTCGTCGAGAACGCGCGGCGCGACTTGCGAGGAGCGCATGCCCTATGTCGAGGATGGGCCGGACGGGCCGCAATGGGTCGCCAGGAACGGCGCCAATTTCGGGCTGGTCAACGGGGTCGGACCGGGCGGCGCCAAGTATGTCCCCGGGCAGAACGTACCGCGTCGACATCATGGCCGAGCACGGGCCTCTACGAAGACGCCAAGAAGGGCAAGTACCGCGCCCGCGACCCGCATCTGCGCCTCAAGGACATGGAAGAGGACGGGGTCGACGCCGAGGTCATCTACGGCGTGCTCGGCACCGCCTCCAAGCTCAACGACATGGAAGCCTCGAACGAGGTGTTGCGCATCTACAACGACTGGCTGAAGGAATTCTGCAGCCATTATCCCGACCGCCAGATCGGCCTCGCCTGCCTGCCCTACGGCGATATCGACGCGGCGGTGAAGGAAGTCCACCGCGCCGCCAAGATGGGGCTGCGCGGGCTTGAGCTGTCGTGCTCGTGGGACATGGAGCCGATGTGGCACCCGGATTGGGAGCCGCTGTGGAAGGCGGTCGCCGATGGTCGACCTGCCGCTGCATTTCCACACCTTCCCGACGACCGACGGCCGCGCGCGCCGCGAGTTGACCGGGCAGGTGCGGCGCGCCGCGATGTTCACCGGCGTCTCGGCGTTCCAGATGGGCCTCGTCCACATCATGGCGGGATGATGGGCGCCGGTGTGTTCGAGCGGCATCCCGAACCTGCGCATCGGCTTTGGCGAGAGCGGCGTCGGCTGGATCCCCTATGCGCTGCACCGCATGGATTTCGAGTTCGAGGACCGCTTCCGCGACCTGATGAAGCTGAAGCCCAGCGAATATTGGCGCCGCCAGTGCCGCGCGACCTTCCAGTTCGACCCGATCGGCGCCAAGCTGATCGACGATATCGGGCTCGAGACGATCATGTGGGGCTCGGACTATCCGCACACCGACGGCATCTGGCCCGAATTCGACAAAATACATCGACGAGCAGTTCGCCGGCCTGACGCCCGAGCAGATCCACAAGATCACCTGCGAGAACGCCGCCAAGTTCTATCGGCTGTCGAACTAGCACTTGTCGCAATCGTCATGGCCGGGCTCGCCCCGGCCATGACGCCGCGCCGCGGTCAGCGCACGGTGATCTCGCCGGTCATGCCGGTCCAGTCGTGGTCGGGGCAGATCAGCGGAAAACGCCCGGCGCGCAACGGCACGAAATAAAGATCCTTCGCCTCGCCGGGATGCAGCACGATTTCGGTACGGTCGGCGTCGAGCACCGCCGGATTGCCGAGCCGCGCCGATTTGAAGAATGCGGGCGCGTGGAATTCGTGCATTTCCTTGCCGCGGTCTTCGAGGTGCAGGCGGTAGGCGACGCCGCGCTTGAAGGTCAGCCGGGCCGGCGAGAACTGGTACTCGGACGTCACCACAGTGACCCGCCGCGCCCGCGACCACGCCCCCGGGGCCGCTTGTGCCGCCCCAACGACGATCAACAGAACCGCTGCGATATGCAGGAACCGGCTCACGGCAGTCGCGGCAGGATCTTTTCGGTCAGCAGCAGGAAGGTTTCGTGGCTGAGCGGCGCGCACAGCAGATAGTCGAGGCCGATTGTCTCGCGCAGCCGCAGGATTTCGTCGAGCACCCGGTCAACCGTGCCGTGCAGGATCACCTCGTCGAGATAGCGCTGCACCGGGTCGCTGCCCGGCGCGGCCGGGTCGGTCAGCCCGACCGGGCGGTGCTGCGCCCCGAAATACGAGTCGACGATCCACTGGGCACCGCGCCGCGCCACCTCCGCCGCCGCGCCATTCGGTGGCGCCGAGCGCCAGCAGCCGCGCCACCGGCAGGTCGCGCCCGGCGAGCGAAAACCCGGCCGCTTGCAGCCGCTCGGCATAAAAGCGCCGCTTGCGCCCGATATCCTGGTGCGCGGCGTGCGGGTCCATCAGCACCGAGAAGCCGCGCCCGGCCGCCCAGTCGAGCGCCGCCTCAGAGGTTGCGGCCATCCACACCGGCGGGTGCGGAAGCTGCAGCGGCTTCGGCAGGATTTCGACATCGTCGAAGCGGAAATGCGCGCCGGCAAAGCTGAGTTTTTCCTGCGTCCAGGCGCGCAACACGATCTCGACCACCTCGTGAAAGCGCGACGTGCTTTCCTCGGGCGGCACGCCGAAATTGTCGAACTCGACGCGGGCAAAGCCGCGCCCGGCGCCCCAGTTGACCCGCCCGCCCGACAACTGATCGAGCAAGGCCACTTCCTCGGCCAGCCGCAGCGGGTGATAGAACGGCGCCAGCGACACGCCGGTGCCGATGCGCAGCCTCGTCGTGCGGGCGGCAGCGAGCGTGCCCATCATGTGCACCGACGGGCACACGCTGAAGCTGCTAAAATGATGCTCGGCTAGCCACACCGCGTCATAGCCGCTCTTGTCCATGATCTCGATGCGCTGCAAGGCGCGGGCATAGACCTCGGCGAGCGCGACCCGCCGCTCCGGCCAGCTGAAAAATTGCAGCACCCCGAGCTTCATGCCCGTCGCCTCACGCCAGCCAGCGCTTGCGGCGGCGGTAGAATTTGACGTCGCGGTAGCTCTTGCGGCCGGTGGCGGAGAGGCCGAGGTAGAATTCCTTGACGTCCTCGTTCTCGCGCAGCGCGTCCGCGGCGCCGTCCATCACCACCCGGCCGTTTTCGAGGATGTAGCCGTAGCTGGCGAAGCGCAGCGCGACGTTGGTGTTCTGCTCGGCGACGAGAAAGCCGACCCCGGTCTCGGCGTTGAGCCGGGCGACGATCTCGAAGATCTCCTCGACCAGCTGCGGCGCGAGGCCGAGCGAGGGCTCGTCGAGCAAGACCAGGCGCGGCCGCGCCATCAAGGCCCGCCCCAGCGCCACCATCTGCTGCTCGCCGCCCGAGGTGTAGCCGGCCAGCGAGCGCCGCCGCTCCTTGAGGCGCGGGAAATAGCCGTACATCCGCTCCAGATCGGCGGCCACCGCGGCGCGGCCGTCGCCGCGCGTATAGGCGCCGGTCAGCAAATTCTCCTCGACCGTCAGATGGGCGAAGCAGTGCCGCCCCTCCATGACCTGAATGAGGCCGCGGCGCACCACGTCGGAGGGGTCGCTGCGGTCGATGCGCGCGCCGGCGAAGGTGATCGTGCCCTTGGTCACCTCGCCGCGCTCGGCCCGCAGCAGGTTGGAGATCGCCTTGATGCTGGTCGTCTTGCCGGCGCCGTTGGCGCCCAGCAGCGCGACGATGCCGCGCTCGGGCACCGCCAGCGACACCCCCTTCAGCACCAGGACGACGCGGTTGTAGATGACCTCGATATTGTTGACAGCCAGCAGCGGCGCCGCCGGCTCGCTCATGCGGCTGCCGCAAGGGAAGTGGCAGGGACAATGCGAGCCGGCACGCTGCGCCTCACATCGCTTTCGAGCAGTCGCGCGGGGTGATGCCTTTTTCCTTGGCGTATTTCAGCGCCGACTCCTTGTACATCTGCCTGCACCATGGCGCGATCGGACTCGATCCAGTCGGAGACGAAGTGCCAGTGCTTGCCGTCCCATTGCTGGATGCGGACCTTGCCGGTGCCCTCGTGGTCGGCGCAGGACAGGTGCACCGGCACCAGCAAACCGTCGGCATGCAATGCCTTGATGCGGTCCGGCGTGATGTTGAGGTGCTCGTAGCCCCCGCTGCACCTGCTCGCCCTTCAGCGGCTTCTTGCCGAACTTGCCCTGGGCGGTGCGGATCGCGTCGAGGTCGTAGATCGCGTTGATGACGCCGCGGTTGTAGAGCACCTCGCCGACCTTGTCGCGCGGACCGTGCCCGCCCTTCTTGTCGTAGACGTATTTGAGGATGTCCTGGATCACGCCGTAAGTTCTGGCCGGCGCCGTGGAACGTGCCGGATTTGTAGCCCTTCGCGGCATCGCCGGCCGGCACGACGTCAGGCTCCGCCCCCGACCACCACACGCCGATGAAATGGTCCATCGGATAGCCGACCGAGGCCGCGCCCTTGATCGCGGTCGAGTTCATCACCCCCCAGCCCCACATGAACAGCCAGTCGGGCCGCTGCTGCCGCATCTGCAGCCACGTCGCCGACTGCTCGATGCCCGGCGCCGACGACCGGGTATTTCAGGAAGGTGAAGCCGTATTTCTGCGCCAGCTTTTCGAGCGTCGGGATCGGCTCCTTGCCATAGGCGATGTCGATGATAGACGAGGCCGATCTTCTTGCCCTTGAGCTTGGCCATGCCGCCCATCTGCTGGCCGACATATTTGACGAAGTCGTCGCCTGCGACCAGTAGGTGGCCGGCAACGTTGAAGACATACGGGAACACCGCGCCATAGCTGGCATCGGCGCGGCCGTAGCCCATCGAGATGACCGGGATCTTGTCGGCTGTGGCGCCGCTCGATGAGCGCGTAGGTGATGCCGGTCGACAGCGGGTCGACGAGGCTGGCGCCGGTCGGCCCCTTGTTCTTCAGGCGCTCGTAGCACTCGACGCCCTTGTCGTTGTTGTAGCCGGTCTCGCACTCCTCGTAGGTGATCTTGACGCCGCCGACGCCGCCGTCGCGGGCGTTGATCATGTCGAGATAGTCGGCGTAGCCGTTGGCGAACGGGATGCCGTTCGGCGCATAGGGGCCGGTGCGGTAGACCAGCCGCGGGATGAACTGCTCGTTCTGCGCCATCGCGGTGCCGGCGCCGACGCCGAACGCGGCGATCGCCAGTGCCGCCAGCAAGATCCTTGCCTGCCTCATGCATTCCTCCCCCGTTCTTCCCGCTGCCAAACCAGGCTGCGAGCCCATGGCCGCAATATTCCCTCGGGTCGCGGCAAGGTCAATGCGGGAACGGCCAGAGACGCAGCTTCTCCTTGCCGATCTGCCACAGCCGCGCCAGCCCATGCGGCTCGACGATCAGGAAGAACATGATCAGGGCGCCGAAAATCATCGACTGCAGATTGGTCACCAGATTGACCGGAATCTCCAGCCCGATGAGAAGCGGCGCGTTTTCGAGAAAGATCGGCAGCAGCACGATGAACGCGGCGCCGAGAAACGAGCCGAGAATGCTGCCGAGACCACCGATGATGATCATGAACAGGATCTGGAACGAACGGTCGATCTCGAAGGCGCTGGATTCGACCGCGCTCGTGTAGATGAACGCCCACATCGCGCCGGCGACGCCGCAATAGAACGAGCTGACCGCGAAGGCCAGGAGCTTGGTGCGCAGCGGGCGGATGCCGATGATCTCGGCGGCGATGTCCATGTCGCGGATCGCCATCCACATCCGCCCGATGCGACCGCGCACCAGGTTCTTCGCGACCAGCGCCAGCACGGCGACGATAGTCAGGACAAACAGGTATTTGGCGCGCGGCGACGCTTCGGCGCCGGTGACGTAGACCTGGCCGAACACGGCGCGCGGCGGCGCGCTGATCACACCCGACGGGCTGTAATTGTAGAACCACGGCACCTTGTTGAAGAGCCAGATCAGGAAGAACTGCGCCGCGAGCGTCGCCACCGCGAGATAGAAGCCTTTGATCCGCAGGCTCGGAAAGCCGAACGCCACGCCGACTGCCGCGGTGACCAGCCCGGCCAAGATCAGGATGACCGCGATGTTGAGACTGGGGAACGAGGTCGCCAGCTTGTATGTCGCAAACGCGCCGACTGCCATGAACCCGCCGGTGCCGAGCGAGACCTGTCCGGCGTAGCCGGTCAACAGGTTGAGCCCCAATGCCGCCAGCGCATAGACGAGAAACGGGATCATGATCGTCAGCAGCCAGTATTCCGACCCGATCGCCGGGATTACCAGGTACGCGACGACCAACGCGGCGATTGCCCCCCAGCGGTCCTGGCGGATCGGAAAGATCGCCTGGTCGGCGGCGTAGCTGGCCTTGAACTGGCCGACCTCGCGATAGATCACCGCTTATACCCGCTCGATGATGCGTTCGCCGAACAGCCCCTGCGGGCGGAACAGCAGGACGACGAGCGCCAGGACGTAGGCGAACCAGTCCTCGATCGCGCCGCCGAAGGCCGGCCCCCAGAATACCTCGGCCACCTTCTCGCCGACCCCGACAATGAGGCCGCCGACGATCGCACCCGGCACCGAGGTAAAGCCGCCCAGCATCAGCACCGGCAATGCCTTCAGCGCCACCAGCTCAATCGAGAACTGCACGCCGAGCCGGCTGCCCCACAGAATGCCGGCGACGAGGCCGACGATGCCGGCGACCGACCACACGATGACCCACATGAAGCGCAGCGGGATGCCGACCGATTGCGCCGCCTGATGATCGTCGGCAACGGCGCGCAATGCCCGGCCGATCGCGGTGCGCTGAAAGAACAGCGCCAGCCCCGCGACCAGCGAGCCGGCCACCGCCGCCGCGACGAGATCGAACTGGTTGACCAGCACGCCCTCGATGATCAAAGGCGCCTTCGGGATGCCGATATCGAGCGGATGCACGTCGCCGCCCCAGACGAGTTGGCCGAAACCTTCGAGAAAATAGGAAAGGCCGATCGTCGCCATGAACAGGATGATCTGCTCCTGGTTGACCAGCCGCCGCAAAATCAGCCGCTCGACCGCGACCGCGAGCAGCACCATGACCGCGCCCGCGATCACGAACGCGGCGGCGGCGGGATGCCGTGCTCGATCAGCCCGACAAAGGTCAGGGCCGCAAACAGCACCATCGTGCCCTGGGCGAAGTTGAACACCCCCGACGCCTTGTAGATCAGCACGAAGCCAAGCGCGACGAGCGAATACATGACGCCCGACAGCAGCCCGCCGATCACCACCTCCAGTACGAATGCCGGGTTGTCCCACATGCTGGCGAACGGGGTGACGAAGACTGCGGTGATCATGTCCATCGGCGGCGCCTCACCCCTCCTGCCCGAGATAGGCGGCGACAACGGCCGGATCGGCGCGCACTTCGTCGGGCGAGCCGTCGGCGATCTTGCGGCCATAGTCCAGCACCGCAATCCGGTCGGAGATGTCCATCACGACGCCCATGTCGTGCTCGATCAGGGCAATCGTCGTGCCGAACTCATCGTTGACGTCGAGGATGAAGCGGCACATGTCCTCCTTCTCCTCGACATTCATCCCGGCCATCGGCTCGTCGAGCAGCAGGAGTTCTGGCTCCATCGCCAGGGCGCGCGCCAGTTCGACCCGCTTCTGCAAGCCGTAGGCAAGCTGGCCGACCGGCACCTTGCGGATCGCCTCGATCTCGAGAAAATCGATGATGCGCTCGACATAGGCGCGGTGCTCGAGTTCCTCGCGCTCGGCCGGGCCCTTGTGGATCGCCTGCCAGAACAGGTTGCGGCGCATTCGCGTCAGCCGCCCGGTCATGATGTTGTCGAGCGTCGACATGCCGCGAAACAGCGCGACGTTCTGGAAGGTGCGGGCGATACCCTGCTCGGCCGCCTGATAGGGGCGCAGGCGGCGGCGCACCTTGCCCTTCCACCGCAACGTGCCGTGCTGCGGATGATAGAAGCCGTTGATGACGTTGAGCAGCGAGGTCTTGCCGGCGCCGTTCGGCCCGATAATCGCGAGGATCTCGTGCTGCCGGATCGCAAGGCTGACCTCGCTCAGCGCCTGGATGCCGCCGAACGCGAGGCTGATCGTCTCGGCGTCGAGGATCGCGTCGCCGATCTTCCTGCCCGCCATCAGCTGTCCACCATCAGGCGACGACTTCCTCGCGCCGCGCGGGCTGCGCTTGGGACGCCGCGCGCGGCAACGGCACGGTCGCGACGTCGCGGATCACAAGGTCGGCACGCATGACGCCGCGGCGACCGTCCTCGAAGGTCAGCTCGGTCTCGATATGCCCGGTCTCGGCGCCGGAATAGAGCGCCTCGATCAGGCTGCGGTAGCGCTCGGCGATGATGCGGCGGCGCACCTTGCGGGTGCGCGTCAGTTCGCCGTCATCGGCATCCAGCTCCTTGTGCAGGATCAGGAAGCGGCGGATCTGCGAGGCGGCGAGGCTGGGCTCGGCGGCCAGCTCGCGGTTGGCCTGCTCGATGCAGCCCTCGATCAGATCGTAGACCGGCTCGTGCGCCGCCAGCTCCTGATACGAGGCGTAGGCGAGAGCGCGCCGCTCCGCCCAGTTGCCGACCGCCTCCAGGTCGATGTTGATCAACGCGGTGACGAAATCCCGGCCGTCGCCGAACGCCACGACCTCCTTGATGTAGGGAAAGAATTTGAGCTTGTTCTCGGTGAATTTGGGGGCGAACAGCGCGCCGCCCGCGAGATGGCCGACATCGCCGGCACGATCGACGATGGTCAGCTGCCCGTCGGCGTCGAGAAATCCTGCGTCGCCGGTGTGCACCCAGCCGTCCGGCTCCTTCGTTTCGGCCGTCGCCGCCGGGTTCTTGTAATATGACTGAAACGCGCCGGGGCTGCGGAACAGCACCTCGCCATCCTCGGCGATGCGGATCTCGACTCCCGGGATCGGTGGCCCGACCGTCGCCGGCTTCACCGCGCCGTCCCGCTGGATGCACAAAAACACCGAGCTCTCGGTCATGCCGTAGAGCTGTTTCAGGTTGATGCCCAGCGAGCGATAAAACTGGAAAAGGTCCGGGCCGATCGCCTCGCCGGCGGTATAGGCGACGCGCACCCGACTCATGCCGAGCGCATTCTTCAGCGGGCCGTAGACCAGAAGATTGCCGAGCCAATAAAGCGCCCGATCCGTAAGCCCGACCGGCTTGCGGTCGAGCAGAGCTGGCCCGACGCGCCGGGCGAGCCGCAGAAAATACTGAAACACCCGGCGCTTGACCCAGGCGGCGTCGTCCATGCGGATCATCACCTGGGTCAGGATCGTCTCGAAAATCCGCGGCGGCGCGAACAGGTAGCTCGGGCCCAATTCGCGCAGATCGGTCATCACCGTTGCCCCGCTTTCGGGGCAGGAGACGCAGAACCCGGCGCAATAGGCTTGCACATAGGAAAAGATATGCTCGCCGATCCACGCCATCGGCAGGTAGGTGAGCACCTCCTCGCGGTCGGTCAGACCCTCGAACGCGATCGCTGCGCGGGCGGTGGCGATCAGGTTGCCGAAGCTGAGCACGACGCCCTTCGGCCGCCCGGTGGTGCCCGAGGTGTAGAGGATGATCGCGGTGTCGCCGCCCTGCCCCTTTGCGATCTCGGCCGCGAAGAAACCGGGGTGCGTGCGCGCGAATTCGCGGCCCTCGTCGCGCACCCCGTCATAGGGATGCAGATAAGGCTGGGCATAGTGGCGCAGCCCGCGCGGATCGCTGTAGATCACCGCTTCGAGCAGCGGACAGCGCTCCTTGACCGCGACCAGCTTGTCGACCTGCTCCTGGTCCTCGACCAGCGCGAAGCGCACCTCGGCGTGGTCGAGGACAAAGGCCATCTCGTCGGCGATCGAATCCTGGTAGACCGGCACCGGCACGCCGCCCAGGGCTTGCGTTGCAGCGATCGCCCAATAGAGCCGCGGCCGGTTGTCGCCGATGATCGCCAGCTTGTCGCCGCGCGCGAAGCCGAGCGCCTTGAGCCCACCAGCCAAGGCCTCGATCTCGGCGGCGATTTCGGCCCAGTTCCAGCTCTGCCAGATGCCGTAGCCCTTCTCGCGCATCGCCGGATGCTGCGGGCGCAGCCGTGCATGCGCCAGCAGCATCTTCGGAAAGGTGTCTGCAGCGGCGGATGGGTTACCCGTCGAACCGGCGGAAATGTGCGTCATCCGGCATCCCGGGCGCCGCGTTTGATCCTCTGGGCCGGGCGCCGCCACCGCCTATGCCGGAACGGCATCGATTGGTCAAGACGCCGCAGCCGACCGGCATATGCGGCGGCTTTTGCATGTCGCCGGCGAATTCCCTAACATCACCGTGCGGGCGTGCCCCTGCCGCCGAACCCAGCATGGTGATGCAATGAAGATTACCGGGACCAAGACCCAGATCGTCGAGTTGCCGGCCGATGAGCCGCTGGCCGGCGCTGTCGAGAACCCGAACGGCAAGCGCCCGATCGTCACCCTGCAGGTACAGACCGACGCCGGCGCGGAGGGGCTGGGCGTCGCCTATTTCGGCGGCGCGCTGACCCGCACGCTGGCGCATGCGATCGACGAATTGGGCGCGCTGTGCGTCGGCGAGGACCCGCTGCTGGTCGAGGCGGTGCAGGCGAAACTGAAGACCGCCGCCGGCGGTTCGGCCGGGCCCGGCGGCGTCTACAACCTCGCGCTGTCGGCGCTCGACATCGCGCTGTGGGACATCCGCGGCAAGGCGGCGGGCCTGCCCTTGTGGAAGCTGCTCGGCGGCGCACGTGACCGGGTGCCGACCTATGCCTCCGGCGCCCTGATGCGGGGCCTCTCGCTCGACCGCGTGGTCAAGGCGGCCGCGACGCTGAAGGACAAGGGCTGGCGCGAGATGAAGACGCAGATGGCGCTCCCGGGCGAGACGACGCCCGCCAAGGAAGTCGAGCGCATGGTCAAAATCCGCGAGGCGATCGGCCCCGACATTAAGCTGATGTGCGACATCAACCAGCGCTGGCGGCCGGAGCAGGCGATGGATATCGGCCGCCGGGTCGAGGATGCCGGAGTGGGCCTGTTCTGGCTCGAGGACGTGACGACCGCCGACGACTATCCCGGCCTCGCGCGCATCGCGGACGCGCTGTCGACCCCGGTCGCCGGCGGCGAATATGTCTGGGGCATCGTGCCGTTCCGCCACATGATGGAGGCGCGCTCGGTCGACGTGCCGATGATCGACCTGGTGCGGGTCGGCGGCATCACCCAGTGGCTCAAGGTCGCCGGCATGGCGGAAGCCTTCAACCTGCCGGTGGTCAGCCACCTGATCCCCGAGGTGCATGTCCACCTGATCGGCGCGGTCCCCAACGGGCTGACCGTCGAGTACATGCCGTGGCTGGTGCCGCTGTTCAAGGAGGTGCCGGTGCAGCAGAACGGCGAACTCGTCATGCCGACCGCCCCCGGGCTCGGCCTCGAATTCGATCCCGCAACGCTCGACCGCTATCGCGCCTGATATTGCGGGAAGAGCCGCCGCGTGAGCGACTGGACCGAGGGCTATATCGCCGACGTTAATTACACCTTCGGCTATTACCCCGAGCTGAACCCGGTTCGCCTGGCAATCCCGTTCCTCAATGCCGGACTGCGGCCGCCCGAGATCGAAACCGCTTGCGAACTGGGCTTCGGCCACGGCGTCAGCATCAACCTGCACGCCGCCGCTTCAGCTGCCAGCTGGTACGGCACCGACTTCAACCCGGGACAGGCGGCCTTCGCCCGCTCGCTGGCGGCGGAGTTGGGCGACGGCGCGCAGCTTTTCGACGAGTCCTTCGCCGAATTCTGCGGCCGAGGCGACCTTCCGGATTTCGACTACATCGGCTTGCATGGCGTCTGGAGCTGGATATCGGGCGACAACCAGCAAATCATCGTCGACTTCATTCGCCGCAAGCTGAAGCCCGGCGGCGTCGCCTATGTCAGCTACAACTGCCTGCCCGGCCATTCGGCGACGCTGCCGTTGCGCCACCTGCTGGCCGACCACGCCGAAATCATGACGGCCTCGGGCCGCGGCACGCTTGCCCGGATCGCGGAAGCGCTGGAGTTTGCCGAGCGCCTGTTGGCCCTCAACCCGGGCTTCGCGGTCGCCAATCCGACGCTCGGCGAGCGGCTCAAGCGCATCAAGGGGCAGGACCGGCTCTACGTGGCTCACGAATATTTCAACCGCGACTGGCATGCCACGGCGTTCGCCGACATGGCGAAAACACTGGCCGCGGCCAAGCTCGGCTACGCCGGCTCGGCGGGCTATTTCGATCATATCGACCCGCTGAACCTGACAACCGACCAGCAGCGCTTCATCGCCGAGATCCCGGATCCGATTTTCCGCCAGTCGGTCCGCGACTGCATGGTCAACCAGCAATTCCGCCGCGATTACTGGGTCAAGGGCGCCCGCCGCCTGTCGCCGATCGAGCAGGGCGAGCGGCTGAGAGCCCAGCAGGTCATCCTGACCTCGCCGCGCCGCGAGATCGTGCTGACCGCGACCGGGGCGCTCGGCCCGCGCGAGATGGCGCCGCGCGTCTATGAACCGATCCTCGACGTTCTGGCCGATGGCCAAGTGTACAGCGTCGGCGACATCGAGCGGGCGGTGAAGCCGGCGGAGTTGACGCTCGCCGCAATCTGCGAAGCGGTGATGGTTCTCGCCGGCAAGGGCGACCTCGCGCCGGTGCAGGAACCGGCGATGCAGCAGCGCGCCCGGGCGCCGGCCGACGCCTTCAATCGCCACGCGACCGAGCGGGCGCGCGCCAGCAACGAGGTGCAGTTTCTGGCCAGCCCGGTGACCGGCGGCGGCGTACCCGTGCCGCGCTTCCATCAGCTTTTCCTGCTGGCTCGGCGGCTGGGCCGCACCACCGCCGAGGAATTGGCGCAGGGCACCGAGGAACTGCTCGCAAGTCATGGCGAGCGCTTGCTCAAGGACGGCAAGCCGCTCGACGATCGCACGGCGACCCTCGACGCATTGAGCGCGCAGGCCGCCGAGTTCGTCGAGCGGCGCCTGCCGGTCCTGCAGGCGCTACAGGTCGCCTGAGACAGGCTCGACAATTTCAGCGGAGGGGACGCGCCATGAAGATCGCATCGTTCGAGACCGGTATCGTCCTGTTGCCGAACGACGAGCCGCTCGCCGGCTTCTCGGAGAACCCGAACGGGAAAAACCCGATCGTCTGGCTGCGGCTGCGCAGCGATGACGGGATCGAGGGGCTCGGCGTCTGCTATTTCGGCGGCGCCTTAACTCGCACCCTGCGCCACGCTGTCGACGAACTCGGCGCGCTCGCCATCGGCGAGGACCCGCTGCGCATCGAGGCGATCGCCAGGAAGCTGCGCGACGCGGCCGGCGCGTCCGGCCCTTCCGGCATCCTGATGCTGGCGATGTCGGCGATCGACGTCGCACTGTGGGACATCAAAGGCAAGGCGCTCGGCCTGCCGTTATGGAAGCTGTTGGGCGGCGGGCGCGACCGCATCCGCACCTATGCCTCGGGCGCGCTGCGGCGCGGCCTCAAGCTGGAGGAGGCGGTGACGGCGGCCGGCAGGCTGCGCGAAAAAGGCTACCGCCAGGCCAAGATGCAGCTCGGCCTGCCCGGCATTACCTCGCCGGCCCGCGAGGTCGAGCAGGCGCGCCTCATTCGCCAGGCGGTCGGCCCCGACATGGACCTGATGTGCGACATCAACCAGCGCTGGCGCCCCGAGCAGGCGATCGACATCGGCCGTCGCGTCGAAGATTCCGGGGTAGGCCTGTTCTGGCTCGAGGACGTGACGACGGCCGACGATTTCGCCGGCCTCGCGCGCGTTGCCGATGCGCTGTCGACGCCGGTCGCCGGCGGCGAATACCTCTACGGCATCGTGCCGTTCCGCCACATGGTCGAGGCCCGCTCGGTCGACATCGTGATGATCGACCAAGTGCGCTCGGGCGGCATCAGCAACTGGCTCAAGATCGCCGGCATGGCGGAAGCCTTCAACCTGCCGGTGGTCAGCCACGGCGTGCCGGAGATCCATGTGCATCTGGTCGGCGCGGTACCCAACGGCCTGACCGTCGAATACATGCCGCGCCTGTTCCCGCTGTGGAAAGCGGTGCCAACGCCGGTCGACGGCGACCTGCTGATGCCCACCGCCCCCGGCCTCGGCCTTGAGTTCGACCAGGCAGCAATCGACAAATACCGCGCCTGACCGCCAGGAGGGCGGCTGGCGCGAAAGCATCCAGACGCGAGCTGCCGCGGCAGCTCGCGCTGCCACGCAGGCACGCAGGCGGAGAGAGCATGGCTGAGCGCGCTGAAGATTACCGGCAGGTGCCGACCGTAAACGACGCGATTCGCGTGCCCCATGAGAAGGCGTGAGCCCTCGTCGTATTATATTCGTTGGCGTACCAGAACATCGCATCGTCGCTCAGATCGACGCGCGTTGCCGAGTAATCCCCCGGGAGATTATGGGGACCGGTGTTCAAGCCGTTGTTCAATCTAGTGCAGAAGCGATGCGAATTTTAAGGAACGATCGGTTAGGGGACTAGCACTAATGGCGTTCTGACTGGGGGAACTGGAGGTATCGATCAGGTGCACTGTGAGCGACGGCGCATGAACAGCCGCTATCGGCGCTACTCTGCCGCTTCCTGCGCATCACAACGGACCACCGGTTCCCCTGCTGGGGCCTGCAGATCGATTCGGCCGATGGTCGGATGTCAGTGCAGAATCGGCCGTCAGGATGCGTGCCAGACGCCCCGTCGATTGTCGCTGCTCGCCATCCTTGTTTTGACACCGCATCGGCGGATACAGGCGCCGCATGCCGCCACGGACGCCTGTGAAGCGACTCGACACGACAAGCTGGCGCTGGCATGCCCGTAGAGAACAATCCAGGAACCGATGAGCGCAGCTGCACACTCCCGACAAAAACCGCGGGCAGACGAAAGCTGATGGCTCGAAAAGCTGGCACCGCTGACCTGTCGCTCCATGGCGGTCATGTCCCGGTGGACATATCAACCTGGTGAGCTCCAGCCTGTCGCGCTCCGGCACGATGCTCGCCCCATTGTTGCCCGGCGGGCGAGGCATGACGCTCGGTTCGATCAGCGTTAGCAGCCACACCGATTTCGCGGCGATGAACTGGGCCATCGCGCCCACCGCTTACGCCATCTTTCACGGCTCGGCATGAAGTGAGATCGTTATCGCCATCCGATGTTCGTGATCAGCTGCCAATTCCACCTGATTATCGGCGATATTGCCGCACTCCACACAAATCATGTTGCGCCAAACGGCGTCGCCCAGATCGCTCATCCCGGCCGCTTTCTCGGCCTACGGGTTCCACAACACGGTTGATGCGGCTCCATCCTTTTCGATGACGATGCGGCGGTGCCACCCATGATCCTCGATGGCACACCGAGGCGGCGTGTCGAGATAGATGCGGTCGGTCTCGGCCGTGACAGATATCGGCGGGTCAGTCTGCGGCTTCCGCTTCGCCGCGTCGGTTTTGTCGATATAGGTCGTGCCTTCGAGGCCGGAGACCGCGACATGAGAGATATCGGAAATCGCGAAGTAGGTGTGCGGTGCCTCCTCGAAAAAGATCGGACGGGTCGAGCGGTTTTGCACGGCCAGTTGCAACGACAGGCCCTGCGCGAAGGTCACTTTGTAAGTCGCGCGGAATGGCTCCGGCCAGAACGCCGATGCGGCATCCGCGTCGGCGAGGCCAAAAGTGAGGGTCAGCGCGTCCTCGCCGGCGACCTCGACGCTGTCGAGATGCCACGGTGCGGTACGCGCGAAGCCGTGCTGCGGCGCCGCGGGGGTTTGCCGGTTGGGCCCGAACCACGGGAAGATGACCGGGATGCCACCGCGAATCGCCCTTCCGGGTGCAAACGCACTGCTGGGGCTCGTGAAGAGGACCGCCCGCTGGTTCGCCGGCTGCCAGCCGGTTAGCTGCGCTCCCTGAAGGTAGAACTCGCCGGCCATACCACCCAGCGAAATCACACCCTTGACCAGCCCTTGCGCCGTGTCGACGAAACCGAGGACGCCGGCAATGCCGAACTCAACGGTAAGCTCATCAGCCCTCATCGCAGCTTCCTTGCACGGCTGATCTGCCGAGCAGCAGGGCACGCCGCCGCCAGTGGCCGCTGCCGGCAACCGGCTCAGGCCGCGAAATACAGACCATCGCGACGCACCACCTGGTTCGCCTTGGTCAACGCCGTCAGTGCGTTGGAAACCGACATTTCGCCGGACTTGTCGCCCTTGAGCCCCATACGCTCCAGGATGTCCTTGCGTGCCAAGCCGCCGGGGTGCTGGTTGATCAGCTCCAGTAACTGCTCACGTTTGCTGCCGCGGCGAGCCCGTTGTGGACCGCGCGCCGCCGGTTGGCGGACGGTTTTGCCCGCCTTGGCGGCTTCGTAGGCGTCGATTGCCGCGAACTCGCGATTAATCTCATCGAGCTTGGTTTGCAGTTCGTGCTGCAGGTTGAAGATCTTTTCCCGTTCGGCATGCAGCCTCTCGCGGTCCCGGGCAATAAAATCGGCAAAATTTTCCTCAGCCATTCGTTCACCCCTTCATCTGTTGACCGGGAATATAGATCGAAGTCAAATTCCTGCAACACCCCGCGTTAATCGTTTGGCGGAGCCCGTGATTATGTGGGTCGGGAACGGATCCGGCAAACCCGACAAGCCGAATCGCGAGCGATCAACATGTTTCCCATGTCGAACGACCTTGTCCGACCATCCCTGCAAACGCCTTAGTGCTTTTTGTCGGACGGCCGGCTTCAACGTCCCGTGAGCCAAAGTCAAACCCTGCGTAACAGGCATGCTATAAACCCCTCATAGAGCGGTCTACCCCGCAACAATCCCGCGATTTTTACCCGTGAATCTCATGTGCCGTACTCATGCCGATGGCGGTGCTTTCCGGTATTTTCCACCGGATGGAGCCATTTCCATCACGTTGTGGTTCCGATTGTTAGCTCGGCTGCGGGCTGCCAGCCATGGTTATGCCTGAGCGGTGCGGTGGCAGCAGTTGCAGTATTTTCGATTTTGAGTTTGATTATGGGATGGCCCGCCCCTCTTGCCGCGAACCGTTAGGCTCGTGGCTGGTTGGATAAAGAGGAGCGCGCCGATGGGCATCGTCATTATTGGCATTGATCTGGGCAAGAACTCCTGCAGCGTGGCGGGTTTGGATGCGTCGGGCCGAGTTGTTTTGCGGCGTCGAATGCGGCGGAGTTCGGTGGAGAGCTTCGTCAAAGGTCTTGAGGGTTGCATCGTGGCGATGGAAGCGTGCTGCGGCGCACATCATCTGGCTCGCGTGTTCGCCGCGCAGGGGCACGAGGTTCGTCTGATGTCGCCGGAGTATGTGCGCCCGTACGTGAAGGCGCAGAAGAACGACGATCTTGACGCGGAGGCGATCGCGGAAGCGGCGACACGCCCGACGATGCGGTTTGTGGCGATGAAGAGCCAGGCGCAATCGGATATCCAGGCGCTGCATCGGGCGCGCGAACGCTTGGTGTCGGAGCGGACGGCGCTGATCAACCACCTGCGGGCGCTGTTGCTGGAGCGTGGGATTGTGGTGCCGCAGGGCCGCCGCAAGCTGGAAGAGGAGCTCTCGGTCTTTGCCGACGAGGATGGACCCGAGGCGCTAAGCCGGCGCATCCGGGCGCAGATTGAAGACTTGCGCAGCGAATGGCGTGCGCTCGACGAGCGCATCGCAGCCTTTGACGCAGAGTTCGTCCAGATGGCCCGAAACGACGAGACGGTGCGCCGCCTGACGCCGATCCCCGGGATCGGCACAATCAACGCGGCCGCGGTCGGCGACGCTCGAACCTTTGCACGCGGCCGCGACATGGCTGGTTCGGCCTCGTGCCGCGCCAGATGGCGACCGGCGGCAAACCGCGCCTGCTCGGCATCAGCAAGCGCGGCAACGCTATCTTCGCAAGAACCTGATCCATGGCGCGCGGGCCGTGCTGCCGCATCTGGTCGAGCGCGAGACGCCGCTTGGCCGGTGGGCGCGCGGCCTCTTGGAACGGGCGCACAAAAACATCGTCGTCGTGGCGCTGGCCAACAAGCTGGCGCGCATCGCCCGGGCGGTGCTGGCGCGCGGCTGCACTTATGAGGCCGGATGCGAAGCGGCGGCCTGAGGAGATTGCCTGCTCGCGTCGAATAGCGACGCCGGCGGGTTGCCGAAGTCTGCGTGTGGTGAAAGGAAGATGGCCTGACAGTCGAACGGCAGCTTGAGAACCTGGAATATTGAACGGCCCCCGAGGCCGCTGTGATGATGAGGATCAGGCTGCGCGGATCTCCATCTTGGCCGGGAACACAACCCGAGACCGGATACGTTGATGCAGACTGACCAGAGCCGGACGACAATCACCCTTGCGGACGGGGCAGGCCATACGTTCAATCGGAGAGCAGAATTTGTGGTTGAGGACGGGAGACCCACAATTCCTGCTCTGGCGATCCGGGATGATGTTGCTCCAGACGCGTTGCGCCGGCGGGCACGGCGGGCGCGTGACAGTCGGGTCAGCGCGCGTCTGATCGCGCTTGCCAATGCGCTGGAGGGAATGGACCGGGCGAGTGCGGCGCGGCTGGCGGGGATGGACCGACAGACCCTGCGCGATTGGGTTCACCGTGTACCGCCTGCGGTTTTTAGGACACCGGATTAAAGCCTACGCGGCGATGGCGGCAGTTTGAAGCTGCTTTTCGCGGAATTGGGCTGGCGTGAGGAAGCCGTGGCGCTCGATCAGCCAGGTCGTGTTGTAGGTCTCGCGGAACGCAAGCAATTCTTGGCGCAGCTCCTCGGTGGTGTCGAAGGTCCGCACCCAGAGCAGGTTTTCCTTGAGGGTGCGGATGAACCGCTCGGCACAGCCATTGCCCTCCGGCGCGCGGACAAAGGCGGGCGAACTCTCGATGCCGAGGAAGGCGATCTCTTTCTGGAACTGGTGCGACATGTATTGCGAGCCGTGATCGTGGCGCACCGCCAGACCGCGGGCGAGCGCCTTGGCGAACCCGCCGAAGCGCTGCCGCACGCCGTGGCGGATCGGTTCCAGGGCCTGGAAGCGGGTCGCCGTGCGTGCGTGGGCGTGGATGCCGACGCATTCGGCCGAGCAATGATCGACCGCGACAAACACCGCGGCCTGGCCTTCGCCGGTAGTCGTCGTCGTCAAGTCGGTGCCCCACATCGCGTCGAGCGTGTCGGGGATGATGGTGCCGTCGTGGTTGCGCGGCCCGCGCGGCGAGCCAACCCGGGTCGGCGCGAGCAGGTTGTGCTGGCGCATCAACCGCAGCACCCGGCGCAACGAGGTGCGGGTCCCGGCATGACGCAACCGTGCCCAGACCTTGCGATGCCCCTCGCCATGGAACGGGCTGGCGGCAAGGATGCCCTCGATCGCCCCGGGGATCGCGGTCGTCAGCGCGTCGTCCGACATCGCGCCGAGCGGCCCGCGCCGCTGCGCCGTCGGTGTTCATGCCCGCCACCGGGAGCGATATGGCGCGCCGCGCATCCATGCCGAGCTGCCGGCCGAGGGCCAAACCGTCAGCCGCAAGCGAGTCGAGCGGTTGATGCGCCGGCACGGTATCCGGGCTCGGGCGCCGCTACCGGGTGTGCACAACCGACAGCAAGCATTCCCTGCCGGTGGCGGCAAACCTGCTCGATCGGAATTTTGCGGCCGACCGGCCCAACCAGAGCCTGCCCCGGCGAAGGCCGGGGTCTGGTTGGCCGATATTACCGACATCCCGACCGGCGAAGGCGATCCAGCGCCGCCGCCCGGGACCGGGCCTGATCCATCATTCCGATCGCGGCAGTCAGTACGCTGCCGGCGACTACCGCGATATCCTGCGGGCCGCCGCCATCGTCCCGTCGATGAGCCGCAAGGGAAACTGCTGCGACAACGCGCCGATGCAGGGCTTCTGCGGCACGCTGAAAGCCGAACTCGTCCACCACCGCGAATATCCCGATCGCGACGCCGCCCGCCGCGACCGAAATCCGCATAACCCGGTGTCCACTTTTCCGGGGGAAGGTCACCCCGAGCCTACTGGCTGAAGGTGAGCAACGCCCGCCTCCCTAATTCAACATCGACCGGGACATCCCCCATATGAGGGGGCATTATCCCCCGTATGCATCCGCGTCCTGTTCAAGGATGGGGAGTATTGGTGGACAAACGGGATGCATCCTCTTAAGCCTCTATAATGCTGGCCTGATTTGAGGACGGCTCGTGCTTGCTTTCGAGAGGCGCGCCCGGCCCAGCGTCAACGTGTCGCCGCCTATTCAGGCCGGTATTACATCACTGCTATGCCATCAACGTTGAATCCTTGCAGTATCCGCAAGGAAGACGCAGCGCCGGTCGTCGAGGTTATCGGCGATCACCGCGCCGTCCTGAAGTTCGGGGCCAAGCGCCGTCTCGACCAGTTCCGGCGGAACCTCCAGCAGCTTCTGCGCCAGAGGAACGAGTTCGTCTGCCGGCAAGCCGCAAATGGCCGTCGTCCATCGCCTCGGCAAGCGCGAAGGAAATACCGGCGCGAACGCGGATCAGCGCCGTCTTCTCGATGCCAAGCTTGGCCGCAATCTGGTCGGCGGTCAGGAAGCCAATACCGCGGATGTCCCGAGCGAGGCGATGGGGGTTCTCAGAGATCAGCTGAACGGCATCAGCGCCGTAGGTCTTGTAGATGCGCACCGCCCGCGACGTGCCGACCCCATTGCTGCGCAGGAACAGCATGATCTCACGGATCACCTTCTGCTCGGCCCAGCCGGCGATGATCCGCTCGGCGCGCTTTGGTCCGATCCCGGTCACCTCGCGCAGGCGGCCGGGCTCCTGCTCGATGATCTCGAACACGTCCTCGCCGAACGTGCGTACCAGCTTCTTCACATAGACTGGACCAATGCCGCGGATCATGCCCGAGCCGAGATACTTTTCGATCCCCTCGGTCGTCGTGGGCGGCATCGCTTTCAAAAACGAAGCCCGGAACTGAACGCCGTGCGTGCGGTCGTTTTGCCAGGCGCCGCTCGCCTGGATAAACAATCCGACCTCATTCATCGGTTGACCGATTGGGCGGTCGTCACGGCTGCAAAGCAAACTGTTATCTGGCAGCGCGACAATCTCGCGCTTGAGGTCGCGGTCAACATCTCGGCGCGGGATATTGAGGAACGCGAGCTGCCTGAGCGATTGGATCGTCATTGCCGCGATGCGGGAAGCTCTCCGGGATCGATGATCCTTGAGCTTACCGAGACCGGCGCGATGCGCGAGGCGGTACAGATGATGGATGTTTTAACGCGCCTGCGCCTCAAGGGTTTCAGGCTTTCCATCGACGATTTCGGAACCGGGTATTCCTCACTCGTGCAACTGCAACGGCTGCCATTCTCGGAGATCAAGATCGATCGCTCTTTTGTCATGCAAATGACGAAGAACAAGGGCTGTCGAGTGACCGCCGAGATTGTCGTCGACCTGGCGCGGAAGCTCGAATTGAAAAGCGTGGCCGAGGGTGTCGAGGATGAAGCCGCCCTCGACAGCCTTGCCGCAATGGGCTGCGATATGGCTCAGGGATATTTTCTGAGCCGGCCGGTCGCTGCGGATCGCATACCAAAAATCGCCCGCGAATATCACAGCACTAAAGTCCCACGAACCCCCGCATAAGCCAAATAAATATGTATGAATAAAATTGCTAGCGGCAAATAAGCCTAAATTACGTCAGGTTATATCTATAAATTTAAGGGCGTTAGCACGCCCCGCTTCCTCGGAAATGGATGTCATCCATGCAACAGGCAACAGTAGCACTTGTGCGATCGGAGATGCGCTATCGGCGGCTTTTCGAGGCCGCAAGGGATGGCATCCTGATCCTCAATTCAGACACGGGGTCGATCCTCGACGTCAACCCGTTTCTGATTGAACTGCTCGGCTACTCGCACGAGGAATACCTTGGCAAGGCGCTCTGGGAGATCGGGCCGTTCAGGGACACGGCATTGAGCCGGGCCCGGTTCGAGGAATTGCAAGCAACGGGTTACATCCGTTATGACGATTTGCCGCTCCGAGCCAAAAACGGGCGCCACGTCGATGCGGAGTTCGTCAGCAATATCTATAATGAATCTGGAAATGATATCATACAATGCAATGTCAGAGACATTACAGAGTGCAAAAAATTAAATAATGATTTGGTAAAAAGTGAGGATAAGTTTCGCTCTATGTTCGAGTCAATGAGAGATGGAATGTTCTTAGTCGATTTAGATACAGGTAAATTCGAGGACGTGAATAACGCTGGGTGTGTAATATACGGCTATACACGAGAAGAACTCATCGGACGCGATATCGAAGCGCTTTCGACGGGGGTTCCACCCTACACGCGGGATGGGGTGATCGAACGGCTGGAGAAGGCGCGCTCCGGCATACCCCAACGGTTCGACTGGCATTGCAAGGCAAGCGACGGCCATTTCCTGTGGGCAGGGATCTCGTTGAGCTCCATGTCGTTTGGAGACCGTCCTGTCGGGCTCGCAGTAACCCGCGACATCACCGGGCGCATGCAGGGAGAGCGGGCGCTGCGGACGCTGAGCGCCGCCAATGAAGCGGTGGTCCATGCCACAGCTGAGGCGGAGCTGTACGCCGAGATGTGCCGCATCGCGGTCGAAATCGGCGGCTACGCAGGCGCATGGATCGGGCTCGCGGATCACGACGGGACCACGACGATACGTCCGGTTGCCTGGGCGGGTAATGACATCGCGGCATATCTTGAGAGCGCCCAAATAACCTGGTTGGATGCAGAGCGCGGGCGGGGACCAACCGGCACCGCGAGCCGGACCGGCCGGGTTCAAGTCAACCAGAGCTTTTCTATGACCCCGGGCGTCGCGTTGTGGCGGACGGCGGCGCTGGAGCGCGGCTTCGTCGCCAGCGCCGCGCTGCCGCTCAACGAGGTTACCGGCGCCCCGTTCGGCGTGCTCACCATCTACGCGGCGGAGACCAATGCCTTCAATGCGGTGGAGTTGGACCGGCTGAAGGATTTGGCTGCCGCGCTCTCCTTCGGCGTCACCACCTTGCGCGAACACGGCGCGCGCGAGCGCACCGAGGCGCAACTCCGGCAGGCGCAAAAGATGGAAGCGATCGGCAACCTGACGGGCGGGATGGCTCACGATTTCAATAATCTGCTCGGGGTCATTATCGGTAACCTCGACCTGGCTCGCGAGCGCCTCGGTGGCAATAAGGAATTGTCCGAGTTGCTTGGAGAAGCGCACGAAGCGGCATGGCGCGGCGCCGATTTGACAAGGCGTTTGCTGGCCTTTGCGCGGCGGTCGACGCTGGTGCCGGCAAGCATCAAGGTCAATGACCTGATCACCAACACCATGACGCTAATGCGTCGGCTGCTCGGAGAGGACATCGAGATTGCTCTCGATCTTGGCGAGCAGACCTGGCCGGTCACGGCCGATCCGGCACAGCTTGAATCAGCCCTGGCAAACCTTGCGACCAATGCCCGCGACGCGATGCCGCGCGGCGGTCATCTCGTGATCAGGACCAGCAACGCTCGGCTCGACGCCGACTACGCCGAGACGCACATCGAAGTGACGCCCGGTGATTATACGTTGATCGAGGTCAGCGATACCGGGGTCGGCATGGCGCCCGAAACCGTGGCCCATATCTTCGAGCCGTTCTTCACCACCAAGGACCCGGGCAAAGGAACCGGTCTCGGCCTCAGCATGGTGTTCGGTTTCATGCGGCAATCGGGCGGTCATGTAAGCGTCTACAGCGAAGAGGGAGCGGGAACCACCTTCCGGCTCTATCTGCCGCGCAGATATGACGACGCTGCGGCGGGGGCAGCTTCGGATGATCCCCTGGCCGCCGCCCACGGCGCCGGCGAATGCGTACTGGTCGTCGAAGACCAACTCGCCATGCGCCGCATCGCCGTGCGTCAGCTTCGTGATCTTGGCTACCGCGTTGTCGAGGCCGCGCGCGCCGATGCGGCGCTCGAATTGTTAGGGCGCGAACCGGTTGATCTGCTGCTCACCGATATCGTCATGCCAGGTGGTATCGACGGCGTCGAACTGGCGCGCGTGGCGCTTGAACGCTGGCCCGCGCTCAAGATCGTGCTGACCTCCGGTTTCCCGGATGTCCGGACAAAGCATGACAAGGCGTTCCTGGAAAAATTTCAGCTATTGAGCAAGCCCTACAGCAAGAATGACTTGGCGCAGGTGCTGCGCGACGCCCTCGATGCGAAACCGGTGCAATGATTTGAGATGGCACATATTTTCCGGAAGGCCCCCCATGCGCTTGGCGGCGAGAAAGCCGGTCATGCGGGCCTCAAGGTAGCCGCCCCCTCCTGTCGCTTAAATGGGCCGTCTGCCGTTCCAGGGCGCTTGTCTCGGTGGGCGAATTTTCACCCACCTGATCCGATCCGGTTGTGCACGCCAATGGCAGAAATGGGTGTTTTGCTCCCTATGATTGCCGATGGGTTGAACCTTCGAGGAGGCTGAGGTGGCCATGCTGCCGGCCAAAGCTGCGGATTACGGCGTCCGACTGACGATCCTGATCATCGTCGTCGCCATCGGTGCCCTGCTTGTCATTATTTGGGCTGGGATCGCCAGCTCTGTTGTCGCGTCGCGTCGCCACGCGCTCGATGACGCCCAGTTGACGGGCGACAATCTGGCGATCGGCTTCCGGGAGGAAGTCGCCTCGTTCCTGCGTGTGGTCGACGCCGATATGAGTCTGATAGCCGACGGGATGCGACGCGATCGCGGGAACTTCGACCTGTACACCTGGGGGAAAACCAGCGCGCTGGTCTCGCTCGGCCTGGAACGGGCCGTTATCGTCGGAACCGACGGCAAGCTGAAGGCGGCGACCTTCGATCCCCATCCCGGCCCGATCGACCTCAGCGACCGAGACTATTTTCGCGTCGGCGCCGACGGCAAATCGCCCAATCAAGCCCAGGGCGTATACATCGGCCAGACGGTCTTCGGACGACTGGTCCACGCATCCGTTTTGCCGATCGCGCGGCGGGTCGAGGCGACCGACGGTACCTACCTTGGGGTGGTTGCCGTCCTGATCCCGCCGAGAATCCTCACGAGGCTACCACGATATATCGATTTGGGGCCGCACGGCGTCATGACGTTGAGCGGGCTCGACCGCCGTATTCGCGCCCGCTTCAGCGCCGACAGTCCGGACGGCAGCAAAGGCATCGGCGCCTCGCTCGCTAGGCAGCCAATCCCGGACACACTCGGCAACAACGCCGTCGGCTCGTATACGCGGGCCGGCGTGGTCGACGGCATCGTTCGAATGTTTGCTTACACCCGGGTCGGCAGCTATCCGCTGATCATCACCGTGGGTTTGAGTCGTGATCGATGGCTTACCGATTGGCGCTCCAGCACAACCATCATCGTCGCTCTCGGCCTCTTCGCGACCGTGCTGCTGCTCGGCCTCGCCGCCTATATGATCCGCGAAATCCACCGTCGCGCGGCAAACCAGATCAACGCCGTATACTTAGCCGAGCACGATTTCCTGACTGGTTTGCCCAACCGAACGCTGTTGAACGACCGAATTGGGCAGGCGATTGCCCTGGCGGCACGACACACCAAAGCAGTTGCCGTATTGTTTTTGGATTTGGATGGCTTCAAACGCGTCAACGATTCGCTCGGACATTCGATCGGCGACAAACTTCTTCAATCGATCGCAACGCGCCTCACTAATAGCGTGCGCTCGGCGGACACGGTAAGCCGGCAGGGAGGCGATGAATTTGTCGTGCTGCTTTCCGAAGTCGAACGGCCGGATGATGCTGCCATCATGGCGAGGAGATTGCTGAGCGCGGTGGCCGAGGCTCATTCCATCGACCGGCATGATCTTCACATCACGACAAGCATTGGCGTGAGCGTCTACCCAGACGATGGCCTCGATGCGGAGACGCTGATCAAGAGCGCCGACACCGCGATGTATCAGGCAAAGGACAACGGCCGTCAGAGCTATCAGTTTTTCAGGCCCATGATGAACGACCAAGCGGTGGAACGTCAATTCATCGAGGAGGGATTGAGATGCGCTGTGGAACGACAGGAATTGGAGCTTCACTACCAGCCGAAGATAAATCTCAAAACCGGCGAAATTACCGGCGCGGAAGCATTGCTGCGTTGGACGCATCCCATTCGGGGGTCGATCTCCCCGGCGAAATTTATTCCGGTTGCGGAAGATTGCGGGCTTATTGTGCCGATCGGCAGCTGGGTGCTTCGTGAAGCCTGCAAGAAAACCCGCGCGTGGTTGGATGCCGGCTTGTCCCTGGACAGCACAGCGGTGAACGTCTCGTCCATACAGTTTAAACAGGAAAATTTCGCAGAAACTGTCTTCACAATCGCCGAAGAGGCGGGCCTCGACCTACGATTTCTCGAATTGGAGCTGACCGAAAGCGTGCTGATGAAGTTCACCTCCTCCACGATACCGACCCTCGATGCGCTGCGGGCAAGAGGCGTACGGCTGGCGCTCGACGATTTTGGCACGGGTTACTCCAGCTTGAGCTACTTGCAAAAATTTCCGCTCGACGCGCTCAAGATCGACCAGTCATTTGTCCGTCAGATCACCAAAGTTCCCCCCGAGACGGCCCTCGTGATCGCGGTGATCGCCATGGGCCAAAGCCTGAGGCTACGGGTCATCGCCGAGGGCGTGGAAACGCTGGAAGAGTTGGATTTTCTCCGGGCCCACCACTGTGACGAGGCGCAAGGATATTATTTCAGCCGACCGGTGCCCGCAGAGCAATTCGCGCGGTTGCTCGGGGCCGGGCTACCGGAGGCAGATCGGGCGCCGATCGATGCGGATTTCGCCGCCTGATCAGGATTTCGCACGCTGGGTCATCGCTCGGCGCGACAGACGGGTGGCTGGCGCAAAAATCCGGGGCGAATGTCGCATTCTTACCGTCCCAGCGGCCTCTCAGTTCAGTTTCGCAAGGTCCGGAAAGGGGCGATTTCGTTGAAAAAGTCCCAAGTTGCCCGACAACGTCAAGTGGTGGGAAACTATCGATCGGTTAGAGCTTTCAGTGAGAAATATTAGTTCATCACTGCTATCGGTGGTGAATCATTATTTCGGGCCGATAGCGGTGCGGCTCCCCGACCGACTTTTTCAACCATATCGGGCATGGGCCGTCGTCGCCGTTGGCGAAAATGGCCCACCGCTGCCCGATCGTCCCATAACGGTTGCCCTGGTCCGACGGTATCCCTCCAGTGTGGGCCGCTCTTCCGGGGAATGGCAGGATGAAAGACGCTTCGATGTTCGATTGAGGCATCGGGCACAGCACTTGGATGTCGCGGATGGGGTCGAGGCCGAAGCGCTGCGGGATGCGCGTCTTCACCAGCCCGACGATCCGCGCCACCGCGGTTTCGCACTCCGTCCCCCCGCTGCTGAACGGTGTGGCCGTGAGCCCGGCGCAAGAGCGCCTTGCCGTTGGCGAATTCGCGCACGAACGCCTTCCGGACAAGAACGGTGGCGCTCTGCACACCGATGCCGCGTAGCCCGGCGAGTTGTTGGATCATTTCCTCCGCTTTGCCGGGAGCCTCCTCATCGAGCAGCGCGTCGCGCTCTCGCTCCAGTTCGGCGATCTGCGCGCAAACCAACACAGGCGGTCGAGCATCGTAGTCACGCACCCCAGTGTCGCCAGCACGGCGCCAATACGATTGACGAGGCGGACCCGCTCAGTCACCAGGTCCTCCCGCTCCCGGACGCGCCGGCGCTCATCTTCGTCGGCTTCGTCGGGGATTGGCACCATTGAGCACACGCGTGGCTCACCCCGAAGCCATGCGTCTCGACACCCCGCCGGGCCAACCAGCGCGCCAACCAGAACCCCGACCAACTGGCCTCGTAGGTGGCGACCACCCGTTCGACCGTTCGCCTGGCCCCCTGGCTCGACGACGGTAGCCATCAATGGCTGCCAGCAGCGCCTCGGCCGTCGGCTCAATTGTTTGTTTCGCTTTGACCCGCGCCAGACCAGGGACCTGGGCCACGAGAACCCAACTGGTATTGCTCAGCTCGATCGCCAGCACGCGCGTGCTTTCGTAATCGAGGGCGATCGGATGGGAAAGTGTTTCTGACGTCTGTGCCATGACCGCGGATCCTCCAGAGAGTGCTCACCGGCGGACACAATAATTGCCCACCGCTCGCCCTCATGGGATCTGTGGGCGCGTCCGCACATGAACGCGGGGATGTCCCGGTCGATGTTGAATTAGGGAGGCAGGCGTTGCTCACCTTGAGCCAGTAGGCTCGGGGTGCTGAATCCACGCAGGAGAGCAACGCCATGAAGGAATCTACCACATCGGTCCGCCGTCATCCCGGTGGCAATCGACGAAGAGGCTTGGCGGGAGGTTGGAGCGAGCGTCGAGCGCTTCTGCCTGACGGCAGGCATCGCCACCCTGGCCACCATGATGGAGGAGGATGCAGCGCGGCTGTGCGGCCCGCGCTATGGCCGAGCCGAAGACAAGGCGGGTCACCGCCGGGGGAAGACCAAGGGGAAGGTCGGCTTCGATGATGCGACCGTCGGCAGCGGAACCGACTGGAGCTAGCGAGCGATAGCGCGCCATGGCGCGGCGCGGCGCAGCAACCAGCCAACCGAAGCGGTGATGCCGATCATGAGCCAACCGCTCCAGCAACGCCTGGCTGGCAGCGCCGAAGTCTGGACACGCCCGGGCGCGCAGCTCTTTGGCGAATGTCGCGGCACCTTCCCGACCGTGGATGTCTTCAAACACCCCCAGGCCACAACCGGCGTCGCCTGGAATATCGGGGAAGCGGACGCGGTATGCGTCGTCGAACTCCAAGCCCGCGGCGGAGAAGATTTTGGTTAACGGCGGGTTGCTTGAGCCGAAATAAACCACACGCCAATCGCCACCAGCACCGACGGTCAGCAAGCGATTCTTGGTTACGCCGTCAGCCAAACGCATGATGAAAGTCGAAACCAGCTTCCCAATGTCACGATCATAACCAACCTTCTGAGCGTCCTCGAGCAACAAGAACCCATCGTTATGGATCGCGCCATAACGCTCTACTCCCTCCGGGGTAGTCGCCCAGCTCTCGGTAAAGCCGAAATGGGCGCTGGTGCCAACGCGACATCCCCAGATTGACCCTCCAACTATAAGGATAATCGTCTTGCCAATTGACGAATCGCCATAAAACTGAACGCCGAAGCCGGGGATACCTAGGATTTCAAGTAACGGCCCGGCGAGGGCACACATGACAGCAAACATCAGTCGGGAGTTGCCGACACACAGCGAAAGAACCTGATCCTGCCATTGCTCCAGAGTACCGCTCACGCAGTACTTGCGGAGATCGAGATCGGCGAAATCACGCTCGATCAGGCACGACAGAGCGCCAAGACCTGGGTTTGAATAACATAGCCCATCGGTCTCTACCCAGGCACATGCACCACCTTAAAGGTGATGCCATGATTACGGGAGCGCTCCTTCAATTTTTTCAGAAATTTGCTCTTATCGGCTTGGTCTAGAATGACCCCAAGCTCGGCGAGGCGCCGCCATAGCTCAAATGCTCCCGTATTTAAATCGGCAGCGGCGACATGAAAAATCGGTTGTCAGGTGCGTCCGTGCGAAACCTCACCCAGTGGGCAAGTCTGTCGTCGCGACCGAAGCCGTTAAAAGTGATCCGCGTAGGCGAGAATGGATAGGACATGGCGATTTCTCCGGTGGTGGGTCCTAGTCTTACTGAGTCAGAAAGTCGCTGACCGGGCGTTGCCGTTGCGCGTTTTGCCAGGGTGCGGGTGCGCGCCGCCCACCGCGACCAAGCCTTGGCCGAGCCGCGCCCCGAAGAATGGCTGCTGATCGAACGGCCGCCGGACGAGAGGGAACCGACCAAGTACTGGTTCGCCGACCTCCCTGATGACACCCCGTTCGAACGCCTGGTCGATCTCACCAAGCTGCGCTGGCGGATCGAGCGCGATTACCAGGAACTCAAGCAGGAACTCGGCCTTGGCCATTACGAGGGCCGCGGCTGGCGCGGCTTCCACCATCACGCCACTCTGTGCCGCCGCCTACGGCTTCCTGATCTCCGAGCGGGAGGCGATTCCCCCCTCAGGACCGGGTGCCGCCGCGATCCTCCAGAAACCTGCCGTTCCCGGCGATTACCGACCCCGAGGCGCCGCCGATCCGGCCCGAGCGGCATATCCCGAACCCGATCGCCACAATGCGTCGACGCCTCACCGTCGCGCTTGCCAAAAGCCTCGACCGATGTCCCTGCTGCAACGCACCGCGCAGGCCGCCGAAAACAACCCGCTCTCGGACAAAATCAATCGCTTATAGGGCTCAATAATGAAAAGTTCCGTCTAAAGAGGCAAAGGGTGGCCAGGTCGCTGAGCAGGCCGAGAAAGCTGTGCACCGGCAGGCCGTCATCGCTGTGGCGGGTCGCTACTTTGTGCTGCGCCGCCGGGGATGGTGCGGCGGGGGCGACGATCGATGGGCGGTTGGCGGCAGCAGCGGCGCGATCATGGTCGTCGCAGAGGATCGGCGCCAGGCGGCTTCGCATGTGGAACTCGACGTGATAGGCCCGCATGCCCAGAAAGATATGGCGCGCATCTGATGCCGGCCAGATCAGCGGACCCAGATCTCAATCCGCCGGTTGCGTGGCGCTGCAACCTGGTCGGCGGTCGGGATCAGGGGGTCGAGTTTGCCGCGGCCCGTGATCGTGATCTTGCCCGGGTCAATCTTGTCTTGAATCAGACGGTTGCGGATCGCCGACGCCTCTGCCAGCGAGCGGCGCCGGTCGTCGGCGAGGGTGCCGAGGCTATCGGTGTAGCCGATCACCTCGACCTGATACGCCCGCCGCCGAGCGATATCGGCGAGCGCTGCGCGATACTGGAGCAGCGACTCGGGGGTTAGCTGACCGTGGTCGGCGGTCAAATAGAGGCGGAAATGATGCGGCAGCATCGGCCGCGCCATCACAGCCCGCCGGAACGTCGCATCAATCGCGGTTTTCGACACCTGACACGGCCGCAAAGCGCCGCCGCGTGTTTCGGCAGCAGCGAAGGACTGATCGAGAACCGTTTCGGTCTTGCCATTGGTGACGACGATCCCGCCGATCTTCTTGCCGGTTGCGCTCGGCAGCACCACGAATAGCGCCGGCGGCGGGCTTGAAGCGTTGCAGGAACCGGCCCGCGACGCTGCGATCGCCGCCAGGGCTACGTCCTCCGGCGATCCCGGCTTTTGTTGGGTCGACTGGCCCGGCTGCACCGGCTGGATCGCGTGAACGAGGGTTGCCAGGACGGACGTTGTCGGGCCGGTGCCGACGCTGGGGGGCAGCACGGTCAGCGCGCCGGCGATAAAAGTCAAAACGTAATCTGGCGGCGCCGCCAGCGTCCCCCGAGTGATCGGATACAGCCCGCCGGCGCTGACCTGCGTCGCAGTCGTCGCCAGCGCGCCGGTCAGCATGTCGCCGCCGAACAGCGTGCCGGCGATCACGCTGTAGGTCAGCGGCGGATTGGCCTCGCCAAAACCGCGCAACAGGTTGCTCGCCGCGACCGTCAGCGGTGCCGGGCTGATCGTCCCGATATTTCCCGACGCTGAGCCGCTCGTCAGGATGTAATTGCCGGCGCCGCTCCCGCTCAGCGCCAGCCCCGAAACGCTGACCGAGATGCCGCTGCCGACATTGGCCGTGGCGTAGGTGCCTGAGGTGGGGTCGTTAAGCACGACGTTGTCGCCACCCACTACCCCAAACAGCATATAATTTCCCGGCGATAGTCGGGTCGCGGCGTTCGTGTCGTCGTAGACCTTGCCAACCGTGCCGATAAGCCCCGCCGTCAACGCGGCCGGCGTCACGGTCAGCTTGCCGTTGGCGTAGGTGATCGCGTAGTTGGCCGGGTCGAAGCCGGCGCCGGTGGCGTTCGCGGGCACGATCGGGTAGGGCGAGCCGGCCACCCCGGCATCGGCCGCCGCGCCGGCGCTGGCCAGGGTCACGCCGCCGACCGTGTCGCCGTTCTGCAGGCCGCTGGCGGCGAACGCGGTGGTGCCGAGCGCCAGGGTCTGGCCGTAGATCTTGCTCTGGTCGGAGGCGGTGATGGTCAACGCCGCCGGGGTCACGGTCAGCTTGCCGTTGGCGTAGGTGATCGCGTAGTTGGCCGGGTCGAAGCCGGCGCCGGTGGCGTTCGCGGGCACGATCGGGTAGGGCGAGCCGGCCACCCCGGCATCGGCCGCCGCGCCGGCGCTGGCCAGGGTCACGCCGCCGACCGTGTCGCCGTTCTGCAGGCCGCTGGCGGCGAACGCGGTGGTGCCGAGGGCCAGAGTCTGGCCGTAGATCTTGCTCTGGTCGGAGGCGGTGATGGTCAACGCCGCCGGCGTCACGGTCAGCTTGCCGTTGGCGAAGGTGATCGCATAGTTGGCCGGGTCGAAGCCGGCGCCGGTGGCGTTCGCGGGCACGATCGGGTAGGGCGAGCCGGCCACCCCGGCATCGGCCGCCGCGCCGGCGCTGGCCAGGGTCACGCCGCCGACCGTGTCGCCGTTCTGCAGTCCGCTGGCGGCGAACGCGGTGGTGCCGAGCGCCAGGGTCTGGCCGTAGATCTTGCTCTGGTCGGAGGCGGTGATGGTCAACGCCGCCGGCGTCACGGTCAGCTTGCCGTTGGCGTAGGTGATCGCGTAGTTGGCCGGGTCGAAGCCGGCGCCGGTGGCGTTCGCGGGCACGATCGGGTAGGGCGAGCCGGCCACCCCGGCATCGGCCGCCGCGCCGGCGCTGGCCAGGGTCACGCCGCCGACCGTGTCGCCGTTCTGCAGGCCGCTGGCGGCGAACGCGGTGGTGCCGAGGGCGAGAGCCTGGCCGTAGATCTTGCTCTGGTCGGAGGCGGTGATGGTCAACGCCGCCGGCGTCACGGTCAGCTTGCCGTCGGCGAAGGTGATCGCGTAGTTGGCCGGGTCGAAGCCGGCGCCGGTGGCGTTCGCGGGCACGATCGGGTAGGGCGAGCCGGCCACCCCGGCATCGGCCGCCGCGCCGGCGCTGGCCAGGGTCACGCCGCCGACCGTGTCGCCGTTCTGCAGGCCGCTGGCGGCGAACGCGGTGGTGCCGAGTGCCAGGGTCTGGCCGTAGATCTTGCTCTGGTCGGAGGCGGTGATGGTCAACGCCGCCGGGGTCACGGTCAGCTTGCCGTTGGCGTAGGTGATCGCGTAGTTGGCCGGGTCGAAGCCGGCGCCGGTGGCGTTCGCGGGCACGATCGGGTAGGGCGAGCCGGCCACCCCGGCATCGGCCGCCGCGCCGGCGCTGGCCAGGGTCACGCCGCCGACCGTGTCGCCGTTCTGCAGGCCGCTGGCGGCGAACGCGGTGGTGCCGAGTGCCAGGGTCTGGCCGTAGATCTTGCTCTGGTCGGAGGCGGTGATGGTCAACGCCGCCGGGGTCACGGTCAGCTTGCCCTGGTTCGCGAAGGACACAACATAACCGTCGATTATCGTAAGCGAGCCGGTAGACGCCGTGATCGCATATGGGCTGCCGGCGACATTTGCGGTTGCCGGCGCACCCAAGGAGACGACTGCCGGCGTGCCGGTATAGACACTGGCCGGCGTGTCGCTGAGGAACGCGCCCGCGACGCCCGCCTGCAGGCCGCTCACACTGAAGGCGTTGGCGACCGCCGCCGTGTCGTCGTCGCCGTAGGTCTTGGCGAGATTGGTGGTGGTGATGGTCAGAGTCGGCTGCAACGCAAATATGTAGCGGTTGCCGGCTTGGTTGACGCTGGCCGGCGGCAAGCTTGCGAAAGTCGCGTTCCAAACCGCGGTGTTGCCGCTATCCAAATTGCCGAAGGTGTCGCCGGCCGGGGCTTTCGAATAAATCAGCCAGCGGTCGCCTGCTCCCGCCGAAACCGCGGCCGAGCCAGCTGCGTTGACGAAGTTCCCGGTGGTCGCCAGGGCAACCGGGCCGCCCGTCACCGAAGCCGTCGCGCCGATCGCGAGATCGCCGCCCGCCACCGCCGTGATGGACCCGGCCGTCGCGATGCCGATCTCGAACGGCAATGCGGTGGGGCTGGGGCCGCCGTTTGTCAGCTTGGCGATTGTGAACCCGCTCTGGTCGTCAAAGCTGATCGCCCCGGCGGCGAGCGTGATGCCGAGGTCGGTGTCCGCGGTCGCCGACGTCAGCGTGACGTCGCCCGTGACGACGTTGGCGGGCTGGTCGAGCGTGAGCGCGCCGCCGGTGTCGAACTGGGTCGTCGCAACCAGATTGGTCGCGGTGATCGAGCCGCCCGCCGTCTCGATGATGTTGCCGTTGGCGAACAGCGTGACATCGGCTCCCGCGATCGTGCTCGACAGCGTCAGGTCCGCCTTGCTGTTGCTGTTGGCGCTCAGGAAGAGGTTGCCGGTCGTGTTCAGCGGGCCGACCACGGTCAAGTCTTGTCCGTTGACCAGCGTAATGTCGCCGCCGCTGTCGCTGAACGGGCCGAACTTAACGACGCTGTTGTCCTGGCCGAAATTGGGACCGAAATTGGCCCCGCCGACCGAATTGCCGCTCAGTGTCGCTGCGGTGATGGCTCCCGTGGTCTCGCTGATCGTGCCGGCCGAGTTCAGCATTACCCCCGCCGCTCCCGCCGCGATCGGCTGATTCAGCGTGATGTTGCCTGAGGTGGTGGTCGACAGCGTTACCGCGCCGCCGTTGGTCGTGATCCCGGCCACCCCGCCGACCGTATCGATCGCCAGGTTCGTCGCCGTGTCGTTGAAGGTGAGGCTCGAGCCCGGCCCGGTAATCTGCGCCGCCAGCAGGTCGACCGTATTCGCTCCGGTCAGCGACACTGAACCGACCGACAGGATCAGCAGCGAGGTCGGATCAATGGCGCCGCCTGTCGTCTCGGTAATTGTCCCGGGCGAATTCAGCGTCACGCTGCCGTTCGGATAAGAGATCGACTGGTCGATCGTGAAGGAGCTGGCGGCGTCGATCGTCAGGTTGGCCAGCCCGTTGACCAGATTGGCTGCCGTCGCGCTGTTCCCTACGGCCGCGGCGAGATCGGACTGCACCGTCGAATACGTCGCGGCCGGCGTCACGATGTGCAGCGTGTTGGCGTAGATCGCAGCAGCGTTCGCGTTGCCGGTCGACTGGTCGACGAGGGCGGCGCCCTGCAGCGCGCCATCGACATAGGTCAGCACGTTGCCGCCGGCGGGGATCGTGCCCGGCGCGAGCAGATAGTAGTAATAGCCGTTGGCTCCGGTCGCGACGGTGCCGGCGGTCTCAGCCGAGTTGACCGCGCTGCCGTCAACCAGTGCCGACACGGCAATGCCGGCGCCGGCCGCGGCGCTGTTCTCGTTGCTGCCGGTGTAGACGACGCCCGAGATGACCTGCGGCGCGCTGCCCGGGAACTGGTAGGCGAGATAGGGGTAGGTCTCGCCGGGGACGATGCCCCAGTTGCCCGGGTTTACGAATGTCGGGAGCGCGGCCTGCAGCGCCGCCGTCGTTTCGCCGACCGAGCCGTCGGCCTGAGTCCCGAGCGGCCGGCCGGTTGTGCCGGCGTCGTAATAGCCGTCGGTGATCGTGCCGGCATTGGACCCGACCAGCCCGCCGAGATTGCCGATGCCGATGACCGGGCCGGTGGCGTAAGCGTCGATGATGCTACTGCCATTGAACCCGACGAGGCCGCCGGCATTGCCGCCGCCCCGGACCGCGCCCATGGCGTAGGCGTCGGTTAGCGTGCCGTCGTTAAACCCGACGAGGCCGCCGATATTGCTGCAGCTGGCGCAGTCAACCGCCGTCGTCGCGTAGGAGTTGCTGACCGTGCCGTTGCTGCTGTCATTGTAGCCGACCAGGGCGCCGATGCCGTCGCCGCCGCCGCCATTGATTTTTGTGACCGAGCCGCCGAGCAACCCGACATTCTCGATCGTCCCGGCACTGTGCCCGAACAGCCCGGCATAAAACTGGTCGGCAGGGGTGGCGCCGTCGGCATTGACGGTCAGGTTTGCAATCGTGTTGCCGGCGCCGTTGAAGACTCCGGTGAAATCACCGACGGCGTTGCCGCCGACCGGGACGAAGCCGCCCGGGCCCCACACGTCGGTTCCGGTCGTGGCGCCGGTGCTCGACCCGGTGGCCGAGGCATCGATATTGCGCGCCAGAGTGTAGCTATCGCCGAGGTCGACCGCCATCAATTGCAGTTGATGCGCGTTCTGGATCTTCGTCGAAAACTCGAAGGCGAGCATCGGCAGTGTGCCGCCGCTGCTGCCGTTCAACGTGCCGTTGCTGTCGACGATGATCCAGGCGTTCTGCGTCCCCCCCGTGTTGGTGAACGTGAACCCGCCATAGGATGTCGCCGCGAACGGTGACATGCCGGCGGCGCTCAATCCGCTCACCCCTGCGCTGCTGCCGAACCCGACGCCAATATTGCCGGTGCCGGCGCGGTCTTCGTTCCAGTAGCCGTCTGTGACCGTGCCGCCGTTGAACCCGACCAGCCCGCCGACGCTGGCGCCGCCGCCGCCGCCAACGACCGCGCCGGCGGCGTAGGTGTTGGTGATGACGCCAGCATTGAACCCGACCAGCCCGCCGATATCGTTGAGGCTGCCGCTGCCGCCGCTGACCTTCCCGGTCGCATAGGCATTGGTAATCGTCGCATTAGGGTCGTTTTCGCCGACCAGCCCGCCAACCCAGGCGCCGTTATTGCCGCCGGTGACCGCCCCGGTCGCATAGGCATTGCTGATCGTGCTCTGGTTGATGCCGACCAGCCCGCCGATATTGACGCCGTCGCCGCCAACGACCACGCCTGTTGCGTACGAGTTGGTGATCGTGCCGCCGGGGTTGTTCAGCCCGACCAGCCCGCCAACTCCGCTGCTGGGGCCGGCATTTGCCGCGATCACCGTGCCGGTCGCGAAAGCATTGGTGATGGTTCCGGTGTTGAGCCCGACCAGCTCGCCAACATTGGGGACGCTGGCCGGGTCGATCACGGAGCCGCCGATCAGCCCGACGTTTTTGATCATGCCGCCGGCGCTCAGCTGTCCGAACAAACCGACATTGGTGTCGCTGCCGTCGTTGATTGTCAGGTTGGCGATCGCGTTGCCGAGCCCGTCGAACGTGCCCGAAAAGCCGCTTGCGGCGCCGATCGGGTCGAACAGGACGCCGGTCATGTCGAGATCGTTGGCGAGTGCGTAGTCGCCCGAGAGATTGTCGTTGATCGCTTGCAGCTGAGCGGGTGTCGTGATCAGCGTCGACAGGAACGCATCGCTGCC
This sequence comes from uncultured Alphaproteobacteria bacterium, assembly GCA_963746885.1. Taxonomy (GTDB): domain Bacteria; phylum Pseudomonadota; class Alphaproteobacteria; order ATCC43930; family CGMCC-115725; genus DATARH01. Next base: position 48,644 of record CAVVDM010000017.1, on the reverse strand, counting down.
GACATAGACCGGCCCGGGGTTTGCCAGCAGGTAAGGTGTCGTCTGGTTATTGGCGTTGCCCCACACCGAGGGCAAGAAGCCGGTTGGCAACCCGGCCGACAATTGCGCCGTGCTCAGTCCCGTCGTCGTGCCATTGCCGCCGCCGACGCCTGCATTCGTCCCGGTCGTCGTCGTGTCCCAATAGCCGTTGCTGATCGTGGCGCTGTTGTTGCCGACGAGGCCGCCAAGTTTGGCACCCGATCCGCCGCTGACCGCTCCCGTTGCATAGACGTCAGTAATCGAGCCGCCGTCACCTTGCCCGACCAACCCGCCAACCAGCGAACCCGATCCGCCGCTGACCGCGCCGGTCGCGTAGGCATTGGTGATCGCGCCGCCGTCGTCGTGCCCGACCAGGCCGCCGACGGATGCGCCCGATGCACCGCTGACCATCCCGGTTGCATAGGCGCTGCTGATCGTGCCTCCGTCGAGGCGGCCGACCAGCCCGCCGACGTCGGCGCTGTTGCCGCCGCTGATCGCCGTCGTTGTGTAGACATTGGTCAGGGTGCCGGTGTTGAGCCCGGCGAGCGCGCCGACTTCGGCGTTGCCGCCGCCGGCGACCAACCCGCCGACCAGGCCGAAATTCGCGATGCTGCCGCTGTTTTGCCCGAACAAGCCGACATTGGCGTCGGTGCTGTCGTTGATCGTCAGGTTCGCGATCGTGTTGCCGAGGCCGTTGAAAGTACCGGCGAACGAGGGCACGGGGACGCTGCCAAAGCTGCCGGCGTTGGCGATCGGCACCGCCAGCGCGAAATGAACGGACGCGTTGTTCATGCTCTCGACGCCGGTCATGTCGTAGAGCAGCGTGTAGTCGGCGCCGTTGATCGTCAGGCCGGCGCCCGACCCGGCCCCGCCGGTGAACAGGGCGTTGCCCTGGCCCATCTCGAAATTGAGCGCCGCGTTCGGGTTGGCGCTTGCATTGTCGGTGGTCAGCACCAGCTTGCCGGCGCCGCTGATCGTGATCGTCGAGGCGATATTGATGTTGTTGTAGGCCGACAGGGTCAGCGTCGCCGAGGTGCTCCAGGCGAGCGCCGCGTCGAGGTTGATGTCGCCGGCGCCACCCGATCCGCTCGCGCTGGTCTGCTGCGTGACGTTGGTGCCGTTGCCGAGGCTGGTGTTGATCGATGCGGCGGCGGCGGCGTCGATCGTCAGGTCGGTCGGGTCGAGCAGCCACGAGCCGCCGTTGCCGGCGTCGATCACGGCGCCGCCAAAGCTGACCTGATCGCCCGAGGTCTCGATGTGCCCGCCCGAGCCGGCCATCGCGGGATTGCCGCTCGCCAGGATCTGCGCGCCCGGGGCGATGGTTGTCTGTGCCGCCTTGCCGATCCCGCCCGGTGCCGTCACGCCGACCAGGACGGCGCCGCCGCGGGCGCCGCGCGCATCGATGACGGCATTGCCGCCGACGCTGACCTGCGCGCCGCTGACCGTGACGGCGCCGCCATTGACCGAGCCGGAGACTGGTGCCGAGACGTCGAGCTTGCCGGTGACCTCGGTAGTGCCCCCCGGCCCGGCACCGAGCACGATCGCGCCATTGTGGCCCGACACCGAGTTTGCCGCGACGACGCCCGACATGTTGACGGCATCGCGGATCGCCGTCGCAACGGTGGCCGCCTGCAGCATGACCGTGCCGCCCGGCGCTGCGATCTGCCCCGAATTGCTGACGAGCGCCTGGCCCTGCGCCGTCGTGGCGCTGGTCGGCGCGGCGATCTGCATGAAGCCGTCGCCGTTGAGATCGAGCGTCGCGCGCTCTCCCGAGCCCAGCGCCACCTTGCCCAGCGGTACCTGGATGATGCCGGAATTGCCGGCGGTGCCGCCGATCAGCGCCGCGAAGCCTCCCGGGCCGGCGGTGATCGTCCCGGCGTTGGTTACCGCTGCCGACGCACCGTTGCCGGAAAACGCGAGGTTGCCGGCCATGAAGTCGCTGTTGGCGATGGCGAGCGTCGAGGCGACAAACCCGCCGCCCACGGCGACCGCGCCCGTCTTGGTGAGCGCGATGCCGTTGGGGTTGACGAGAAACACCTGGCCGTTGGCGCTGAGCTGGCCGGCGATGGTTGACGGGGTGGCGCCGGTGACCCGGTTGAGGATCGCTGCAGAGCTGCTCGGCTGCGCGAACGTGACGCTATTGGGCTGGCCGATCGAGAACCCGTTCCAGTTGACGACGGCGCGGTTCGAGGTCTGGGTGACCGCGAGCGCGCCGCCAACGGGAGCCCCGATTGTCGCGCTGCCTGCCACGACCTGGCCGCCATTCGGTAATACGCTTTGCGCCCGCGCCACGCCGTGGCCGACCCAGATCGCGATCGCAACGAGGATCGTCACGGCAGCGCGGCTCGCGCTGGGGGGCACGCGCGGCCTCGCTCGGCGGGTCTTGCAGAAGGATCCTGCCGCTGCCATCAGAATCTCAGAACGAGCGAGATGTTGGCACGGTAACCGTCCGGAACGGTCGGCAGATCGGAGAACTTGCGGGCGAATTCAAGGGCGAGCGAACTGCCGATGAGCCCGGCGATGCCGGCGTCGGTGCGCAGCCCAACGCCGGCCGAACCGGCGCCGATGTCACGGTGCTCGACCACGGTCGGCATGACCAATTCGCCCCAGCCGCCGGCACCGAACAGGTATGGCGAAAATCCGATGCCCTGGCCGGCGATCGTCAGCGTCAACGGGCGGCTCAATTCGATCCGCAGGGTTACCCCCTGATCGACGCTCAACGTGCCGTCAGCAAAGGACGACAGCGCGTCGACGCCATCCAGGGAGACCTGCTCGGCCAGCATCAGCGGGCTATCGAAGCTGGTTTGCGCCCGGCCGGTGACGGCGAGCAGCAGCGAGGCCGGCAGCGCATGCTGCACGCTGACCTCCAACATGGCCGCGGTAAAATCCGGGCTGGCGCCTTGCCGCGACAGCGGCAGCGTGCTCGTCGCCGTGCGCCCGCCGAGACCGCGCGATAGCGCGCCGGTGAGCTGCATTGGCACGCCGGGCGCAAGCAGGAACCCGTAGACGGCGCGCAGCCGCGCCGCCTGGTAATCGTCTCGGTAGAAATCGGTCGTAAAGCCGATCGGGGCCAAGTTTTCGTTGATCCATTCGAGACTGGCCTGCAGCGCGAGGTTCCCCGTGCGGGTACGGATCACAGGATAGCTCGCACGCAGCGCAAAGCGCTCGAAATCGCCTGTGGTGGCCGGGGTGCCTGCGGCCGGGGTCGGCCGCGCCATCGACTTGGTGTATTCGGGATTGACGCTGAAGCCGTCCGGCCCGATCGGGAGGGTGACGCCACCGCCGATCAGGCGCAGCCGTGCCGGACCGACATCGGGGCTCGATTGGGCCGAGGCATAGGCCTGCTCGCCGAAGCCGAGAACGCTGTTGAGGGCGGCGGATGCGTTGATCGCCCAGGGGCCGAGCGATGCGGGCAGACGGTCGTCGAAGCCGATCGTGCCGGTGGCGTAGCTCTGCGTTGCCTGCAGCACGAGCAGGGTTCCCCCCGGGGTGTTGCCGCCCGCGAGGGTGCTGCGCAGCCGCAGCCCGGGTATGTCTGAGACCAGCAGCAGCCGCCGCTCGATCTCGGCCAGCATCAGGTGATGCTCGCCGACCACGGCGGCCATTCGCGCCGCCACCTCCCGGCGCTGGCGCGCCGGCACGTCCTTGACGTCGACCCGTTCAATGAAGCCATCGATGACGGTGAGATGCAGCGTCCCGCCATCGACCAGCTTCTGCGGCGGGACGACCACGCGCGCGAGGAAGTAGCCGGCCGCCGAATAGGCGTGCTCGAGCGCGTCCGCCGCTTCGTAAATCCGCGCGACCGTCACGCGTTTGCCGGTCAGCGAAGCAAGCAGCGCCGCCGTCTCGCTTCGGAACCCGGGGAAGGTGCCGGCGACTTCGACCCCGCCGACCCGCACGGAGAGCTTTTCCGCGTTCGCCGGCGCGGCGAGGCCCGGCGGCCCGGGTAGCGCGATAGGCGGGGCCGGCGGCGGGGTAGGCCGCAATGTTCGCGGCGTTACGCGGCTTGGGGCGATGACCTGCTGCGCACCGGCGCGAGGAATCGGCGCTGCGGCAAGCGCCGCACCGACGATCGCCAGCGCCAATCTGATACCCGCGAGGCGAATCGCGATCCCCCGATAGCGGCGTTGCGAGGCCCGTTATTTCGCCGACCCGAGCTCGGAGAACTCCCCTGAACGTGGACACGGCAGGCCGGCTCGCACAACCTAATCGGGAAGCGTTGGATTGTAAATGTTGCGCAGCCAAACCGGGGCAACAGGCACAGCCGTACGCTCAGAATTCACCCTTCTTCAGACGGAAAATGTCGGGGCTTTCGGCGTCGAGCGCGTAGGAGAGGAACAGCGCGACCTGCGGTTCCTTGGCCGCGGCGCCCTTGCGATCTGGCTTTGCGGGAAGCTCGACCAGGCGCAACAGGGTCGTGTGCCGCTGCCCATCCTGCCCGCGGAACACGATGATGCCGCCATCTGGGAGCCGCAGGTTTGTCGCGACGGTCTTCGGATCATACCCGGCGCCGATCAGGTAGTCGCGCAGCTCGTTTGCCGCGGCGACGACGCTCTCCGCATCGACTCGCGCGTCCACCGGCGTCCCCCATTCGATATTGACCTGGATCAGCCGCTTCGTCTTGTAGCCGAAGACGTAATCGACTTGGGCCGGGCCGGCGCCCTCGATCAAGTTGTTCACGGTCACCGCGAGGGCGGAGGTGCGCTGCGCCTGGTTGTGCTCACCGCGCACCTTGTCGGTATGGGTGCCAAAATCCTTCTTTATGGCCGCTTTAACCTCAGCCTCGGTCATGCCCCAACGAGCCGACCGGAAGCCGTCGACCTGCACCGGGTGCCCCGGGGTGACGGCACCGGGCGGTTCCGGCGAGACCGCGTGCGTTTCGGCGCCTCCCGGCGCGGTCTTCCGAGATTCCTGCCCGGCAGCTGTGGTGAACGCCGCAGCGCACGCCAGCAATGTGAAGGCGGCGATCGAGGTATACGAGCGGCGCCCGATAGCGTCGGCAAGCGCCAATAGCGCACGACGCATTCCTAATGAACCTCGACCGCAAACGTCGTGCCGCGGACACCGAGGATCGCGGTCGGAGTCTGTATCCTCATCTTGCCGGGCGAACTGCGGGCGATGTCGCCGGAAACCACGGACAATGTGCCCTTTTGCAGCTTGGCCAGCATGTCGCCCTGGAAATTGTTAGAATCAAAGTGGAATTGATCGAGCGCCAGGCGGCTGTCGGGTCCGGTCGAAAACACGCTGTTGTCGATGAACGTAATGCCGACGCTGCTGTTCGGGCCGGTTTCGATAACGTCCTTCCGATAGACCGGGTCGCCGATCTTGAGCGCGAGGTGCTGGCCGGCGCGGACAACGCTCACCGTGCCGGTCGCGGTGTTGACTTGCGCGATTGGCTGCTCTTGCGCCGCAGCGGGTGCCGCCGCGGCGAGCAGCAGCACAAACAGGGCCAACCACCGTGTCATCGCCGAGTTTCCCTTGTAGCGCCGAACAGGCAGCAGCCGCGATTTTAACGCGGTCGCTGTCGCGATGCGAGTGCAGCGTCGGCGCCATGAAGGGCCGCAGAGCCCATCGGTTGCGAACGCGACACGCCGCCGCCGAAAACGCCGCGCTCGCCGATCGGGGCCGATGATCGCTTGCGATGCCGGGTCGCGCCGACCATAGTCGGGCGATATCGAGCATTTGAGGGAAACCGCCGATGGAAATCGGCCAGTCGCAAGTCGGCAACGTTCTCGTGCTGCACCCATGCGGTCGGATCGACGGTTCGACGAGCCCCGAATTCTCTGCGAGATTGCTGGACGCCGTCGGCAGCGGGACGAGCGGCGTGATCGTCGACTTTGCCGAGGTCGATTACATTTCGAGCGCGGGATTGCACGCGCTGATGAAGGCCATCCGGCAACGGAAGGAATGCCGCCTCGCGGTGGCGGCGCTGCATCCGATCGTTCAGGAGATCTTTCAGATCGCCCGCTTTCAGCATGTCGTTCAGATATTTGGCTCGATCGAGGAGGCGACGGCTTCCTGGAACGAAACCCCGGCGCCGGCCGATCTGACGAAACGCGCTCAAACGGAAGGTGGGCAGGCGTGACGTGCGTTCGGGACGCTGCGAGCTAGCCCCGAAGGATAGACATTGGCGGCCTTCCTGCGCTGGTGGCGTGCGCCGGGGCGCGTCATTGCGTTGGTCGTGCTCGCCCTTGCGGCGTCGGTGTACCTCGTCGATCCGGCACAGCTTCGCGAGACCCGCGCTCGCGGCTTCGATATCGAGCAGCGCTTGTGGCCACTGGCGCCGGGGGCAACCCTGGTGCAGGTCGTCACGGTCGACGAACAGAGCCTGCAGCGCTTGGGCCAATGGCCATGGCCGCGTACCCTCGTCGCCGATCTGGTCCGGCGTATCGCCGCCGGCAAGCCGGCAGCTCTCGGCGTCGACATCCTGTTTCCGGAGCCCGACCGGTTTTCACCGCCGCAGCTAGCGCGGATTTTGCCCGGCCTGCCGACCCCGGTCGCGGCGGCACTCGCGCGCTTGCCGTCCAGCGACGACCGGTTGGGCGAGGCGTTTGCAACATTGCCGACCGTTTTGGGCGAGGGACCCAGCGACGACTCGCCGCGAGCCGACGCCGCGTCGCGCCGGGCCGTATTGGTCCGTCAGCTGGGCGGCGACCCGCGTCCCTACCTCGCGCCCTACGCGTCGATGATCCGGACCTTGCCTGCGATAAGCCGCTCGGCACGCGCCGAGGCCGCGCTTACCAGCCAGCCGGACGAGGACGGCGTCGTGCGCACTGTGCCGCTGCTCACGCTGGTGCAGGGTCAATTGATCCCGACTCTTGGCCTCGAGGTCATCAAAGTTGCCGCGGGCATCCCGTCAATCGCGATCAAAACCGGCTTTTTCGGGATCGAGAACGTGGCCCTCGGGCCGCTGACGATCCCGACCGACGGGCATGGCCGCGCCTATCTTCATTTCGGGCTGCCGCGGGCCCGCTATGTCTCCGCCGCAAGAGTGCTCAGCCCGGATTTCGACCCCAGTCAGTTCGACGGCCAGATCGTCCTGCTAGGCGTCACGGGTCTCGGGCTCGTCGACCGCAAGTTCACGCCGCTCGGGCTTACCGAGGGCATCGATCTGCACGCTCAGCTGATCGAGGCCATTCTCGGCAATGCCCTGCTGCGGCGCCCCGCCTATGCGCCCTGGCTCGATCTCGCGGCCGTTTTGCTCGCCGGATTAACGGTCATCGGTGTGGTGCGCTACGACAATACGCGGTTCGCCACCGCAGCGGTGCTCGGCATCGCCGCTGCCGCAATCGGTGGCGAATTCGCCTTGTTCCGCTTTGCCGGGTGGCTGATCGACGGGATTTATCCCGCTATCGTCGCGCTGCTCACCTCGGGCGGCATGCTGGTCGGTCACCTGCGTTCCTCGCAAGCGGCACGACGCCGGCTCGCGGCCGAGCTGGCCCGCGAACGCGAGCTGACGGCGCGCACCGAGGGCGAGCTTGCTGCCGCGCACGATCTTCAGCTCGGCCTGTTGCCGCACCGGTTCCCGGCCTTCCCGGATCGCGCCGACATCGACCTCTACGCCCGTATCGAGCCGGCGCGTGCGGTCGGCGGCGATTTCTTCGATTACCTGCTGATTGACGCCGACCACCTCTTCTTCATCATCGCAGACGTTTCCGGCAAAGGCGTTCCGGCAGCCCTGTTCATGGAGATGACGCTGCAGGTCGTCCGCGCCGCGGTGCAGCGGCATCAATGCAACCTCGATCAGGTCATCATCGAAGCCAATGCAAAAACCGCTGCCGCGGGCCTGGAAATGGGCGGCGGCGACGGCATGTTTGTGACGGCGTTTGCCGGGATCGTCGACACCCGATCGGGCGAGGTGATCTATGCCAGTGCCGGCCACAACGCGCCGTTTCTGGTCCGGCGCGGCGGGGCGTTGCGCCAACTCGAGACCGAAGGCGGGCCGCCGCTCGGCATTCTTGACGCCTTCCCGTTCCCGATCGACCGTGACCGGCTGGAGCCGGGCGCGGTGCTCTTGCTCTACACTGACGGGCTGACCGAAGCGCAGGATGCGGCGGGCCAGCTTTATTCGGAACGCCGCGTTTCCACGGCGTTGGAGAGCGCGCCGGCAGACGATGCCAAAGCGGTCGTCGACGCGTGTTTCGACGCGGTCGGCCGGTTTGTCGGCGATGCCGAGCAGGCGGACGACATCACCGTGTTGGCGATCCGTTGCGCCCCACCGTCGTAAATCCGTTGCGGTATGACTGACCCGTAGGGGTCAGCGGCCGTCACTCACCCAGATGGCCGGTCCGAATTCGCGCAGGCAAGGTAGCGCAGGATCGGCCACCGCAAAGCCGGCCCTACGTGTTGCGTAGCCGGCCGCTTTCCTCGATCTCGGCCGCGGCGATTGCCCGGGTGAGCACGCCGCTCAGCTCTTTGGCCGCCTCCAGGGTGAGCTCGACCGCGACCCGCGCGCCCGGTCCGAGCGCGCGGTTCACGAAATCGATGGTGATGGCCTCTTCCAGCAGAGCGTGGTGCGGGTGGTCGTAGGACACCACAGAGTGGGTCAGATCGATCCACCCGTCACCAATCTTGCCGGCGCCGGCCGCCTCGACGATCTCGACGATCGACGTGCACATGCCTGACTACGCGGACAGGTGTTTCTCGAGAAAGGCGAACACCTTCTTCCACCCATCCAGCGCCTGCTCGACCCGGTACATCGGTCGGTCGTAATAGAAGAAGCCGTGGCCGGCGCCATCGTAGCGGTGGAACTCGTAGTTCTTGCCGTGCTTCTTCAGCTCGGCCTCGTGCTGGTTGACCTGCTCCGGGGTCGGTGAACGGTCCTCGTTGCCGAACAGGCCGAGCAGCGGGCAGGACAGGCCCTTGGTGAACTCGATCGGCGCGGTTGGCTGCTTCGGGTTGAGCTCCTCCTTGCTCATCACCACCCGGCCGCCCCACAGCTCGACTGCGCAATCGATGCTCTTGGTGTGGCAGGCAAACAGGAAGGTTTGCCGGCCGCCCGAGCAGGTGCCGATGACGCCGACCTTGCCGTTGAGCCAGGGCTGCATGCGCAGCCATTGCACGGCGCCCTCGGTGTCGCCGATGACCTGCGCATCGGGGACGCCGCCCTCGGCGCGCACCTTGGCGGCGACATCGTCGGCTTTGCCCTCGCCAGCGCGGTGATAGAGGTTATGGCTGATCGCTGCGTAGCCGTGATGGGCGAACTTGCGGGTGGTCTCGCGGTACCACTCGTCCCAGCCCGGCGCATGATGAATGAGCACGATGCCCGGGAACGGGCCCGCCCCCAACGGCCGCGCGGCATAGGCCGAGATCGGCTCGCTCTTGTCGCCGCTGATCGAAATGGTCTCCGCAATCATGCCTTCGTAGGCCATGGTCTCTCCCCCCGTCGATGCACGTGATGACGTTGCTGCTCGATAATCCAGTGAGCCGCGACGTTACCACATTGGCGGCGGCTGATCCCATAGTCCGCGCGGTTTGCCGGGCCGGCGTCGTCAATCCTGAGGGGCGCGCAGTTCGAACACGTTGAAGTTCCAGGGGCTGTGATCGATGTAGAGGCCGTTGTCGATCAGCTCAGTGCCGTCGCGATCGTACGTCTCGGTCCCGATGACGTCGGCGAGGCGCACTTGCCGACCACGAAATTCGAGGAAGGGCAGCGGCAGCCGGCATTGCCCCTGGTGGTCGCTGTAATTGACCACGACGACATGCCTGCCGCCGTTCTCGCCGCTCCAGGCGCAGGCGACGAAGTCGTCCGCGGTCGCGTTGCCCGGCCATGCCGGTTGCGGCAGGATCTGCGACCAGGAACCGCCGCGAAAGCTGCCGGTCTCCTTCAGCACATGCAGCAGCTTGGCATAAAACGCGGCGGTCTGCGGGTTCGTCGGTTCCGCCGGTCCGCGGCAGAGATGGGCCGGCACCCGCGCCCGGGCTCCCTCGAACTGCCCCTGGTGAAAAAAGCGCAGGCCGGGCGAGAGAAACGTGATGATTGCCGCCGCCCGATGCTGCGGCCAGGGAAACGCGGCTGCCGCCCGGGGCTCGTCGTGGTTTTCGAGGAAGCGCGCGAGCCTGTCCTGATAATCGAGGCCGGCGAACAGGTGGTCGCGGATTGGCTTGGCCGCGCCGTCTCTGAGCCGGTCGTAGAGCCGCTTGTCGTAGCAATAGGCGAAGCCCTGCTGCTGCAAGGTCCATTCAAGGTCCCAGTAGACCTCGGCCATAAAGGTGAAGCCGGGATGCCGGGCGTGCACCGCCGCAGTCGCCTTCGGCCAGAATGGCTCCGGCGTCACGCCCCAGGTCCGCTGAAAGATTTCGGGCAATAGCAGCATGGCCATGTCGCAACGCACGCCGTCGCATTTGCCGGCGATCGAGTTCAGTTCCTCGATGCGCGCCGCCTGCAACTCGGAATTAGCATAGTTGAGCTGTAATGTATCCGACCAACCGGGAAAATTAGGATCGCGGCCATAGGCCAGGATTCGCGGTCCCGCGTCGGTCTCGACCCGCGTGAAATTATGCGGGGCGCCGGAAAGCGCGACCTCGTCGCCCTGCACATAATAGTCGGGATGGGTCCGCGTCCAGGGGTGGTCGAGGGCGGTATGGTTGGGCACGAAGTCGAGCATCAGCTTGATGCCGCGCTTGGCCAGTCTCGCGCGAAAATCCGCCAATGCCGCCTCGCCGCCCAGCGACTCGCCGACGCTGTAGGCCGTGATCGCAAAACCGGAGCCGCAGATATCGGCTTCGGTCAGGTCCGGCAGCACCGTCTCGAACTCAGCCCGCCACTGCGGGTTGCTGCGCGAGACGGCACGGCCGGCGGTCCCGATCTGCCAGACGCTCAGCAGCCAGACCCAGTCGAAGCCATGCTCCGCGAACGCATCCAGCGTGGCTTCGTCGATGTCGGCCAGAGTGATCCGCCGCCCCGCCTCGGCGGACAGCCGCTGAAGCCAAACGCGGGCGTTGATCTGGAAAAGCGTCGGATAGCGCGCCGAATTCATAGCGGTTGCCTCCTTGCGCTCGCTTTTTCTCGGCCGACGATCGCGCGGCGCGCGGGAGCGTCGAGCTGGCCGAAGCGTTCGGTCACGCTGGCGTCGCGGCCGGCGCATTGTCACGGTGGGCATATTCGCAGAAGAGCAGATAGTCGTGCCAGCCGGGCTCGCTCTGGAACGCACCCACCCAAAGATGTTGATTAATCTGGAGCGGGCGATGGGATTCGAACCCACGATCCCAACCTTGGCAAGGTTGCAGAAACCAAGTAATTTCAAAGATATAGATCCGCAAGCATAGGCGAAGCCATGCACGCTATCTCAAGAGCACAGCAGATGCTGCATGCTAGTTGCGTGCTATCCGAAATCCCGGCGAGTTGCAAGGCTGGAGCGGGCCGGCGGCGCTCCGATGATCACCGAATCCTCGTCATGCACGTCCTGCGCTTCCACCACGACTCTCCAGGTCATCAAGCGGCGCAGGCAAGTTGCCAGTGGCGCCGCACCCGCATCGTTCGGGCCGGAGGAACGCCGCGTCCGATTTCTCCGCTACCGCATGATGGCGAAGGCGCCGCCGCTGGTGCTGCCCGCGAGACCAGGGGTATCTTCTGCGCCCGAACCTTCGCGATGATGCCGAAAGGCGCGATGTTGGTGAATGTCGGGCGCGGCGGCCACAATCCGCGCGACCACGACGATCGCCCGGTTGTGCCGAGCTTGGCGATGCATCGCAAAAGGAAGCGCCGTTAGGGATCGGGTCTTGCTATGAAATCGACGTACGCGCGTCGTGATCCGGTCGGGCGACTTGTGCAAGGGATGATCCATGGATTTGAAAGGGGCGGTTGCCGTCGCCAAGCAACAGATCGAGGATTCCTTCGCCGCCGACGTACCCCGAGATGTCCGCCTGGAGGGCTTCCTGTATGACGATCATCTGATGGTCTGGTCTCTGACCATCGGGTTTGATCGCTCCGCATCGGCCAGCCAGGACCGCAGTTACAAGATCGTCCGGGTCTCGGAATCCAACAAAACCGTTCTGTCCATCAGAGATCCGTAGTCCTTGGCAGCGGTCCAGGGAAGACGAGACGGAGATAGCGATGACAGCTCCGACAAATCAGCGCATCAGCGCCGAAATCACGCTACACGGTGATGGGACCGCCGACGTTTCAGTCCTCCTCATCGCGAGCGACGGCAAACAGACGCGGTTAGCAGTCCCGCCCGTTGCTCATCCCGAAGCTCTCGAAGGGTTTATCTACGCGCTCGCAGCGCAGCACGGCGTGGCAGCAGCTGCCGTCGCCATCACCTTGGACGACCAGCGCTCACCATTTCGCGGTCATCAGCCTGTCCCCGGCCGGGTCCACTGACCGGCGCAGAGGGAGAACCGACACTAACGATTTTGCCGCCGCACCAGCCCCGTGACCGGCAGCCGCCAGACGCGGCCGGCCGCGCTGTCCTCACGGACATCGACCATGTCGCCGGTGATGCTCGAAACCACGCCTTCGTGGTGATCCCAAACGACGACATCGCCGCGCTTCAACGCGATGGGCTCGGGCGGCGCCATGCCCGATTGCGCGCGGATCTTTTGCCGGCGTTGGCTGGCCTTGTCCCGGCCGAAACGGTCGCTACGGTTTCCCATGTCTCATCTACGGCAGGCGGCCAGTTGCGTTGGCCCGCAAAACTCGCGACCGAAGGGCCGTTGCTGCTCCCGGCAAGCTGAGCCGGCGCAGGAGGTGGAGTGCGCAGGAGCTGATGTTGTATCCCCTTTCACAGCGTATTGCGGTATCAGGTGATGGATGGCGGCTGACAACGGGCCGGCCCCACCCCGGATCCCGCCAGCCTTCCGGCGCCACGACCCATTGCGAACGCCTTGGACCGGCGGCTAACCTGGCGTCCGCTGACCGTCGCTTCGTCAGGTTAATATAAGGCGAGAGCGGTCAAATAGGGAGCCCACCCGATGCGCTACGGCTTCTACCTGCCCACCCGCGGCCCGACGGCGACGCGCGAGGGCGTCCTCGCCCTGGCACGCGAAGGCGAGCGACTGGGCATGCACTCGGCGATGGTCGCTGACCACATCGTCTTCCCGGTCGAGAGCCAGTCCCCTTACCCATACACGGTGGATGGTAAGCATCCCAGCGCGGGAGACGCGCTCGAGACCTTCTCCATCCTGGGGGTGGTGGCCGGTGCGACGGAGCGACTGCGGCTCGTCACCTCGGTGCTGGTATTGCCTTATCGCAATCCTGTGCTGACCGCGAAGATGGCGGCCTCGCTGGATGTCTTGTCCGGTGGCCGGCTGACGTTAGGCGTCGGCGCCGGCTGGCTGCAGGAAGAGTTCGAGGCGCTGGACAGCCCTGCCTTCGGCGAGCGCGGTCGCGTGACCGATGAATGGATCACGATCTTCAAGCAACTCTGGCGCCAGTCGCCCGCCAGCTTTAACGGCCGGTTCTATCGCTACTCCGATGTTCGCTGCGAACCTTTCCCGGTGCAGAAGCCGCACCCGCCGATCTGGGTCGGCGGGCATTCCCGCGCCGCCCTGCGACGCACTGCCCGGCATGGCGACGGCTGGCATCCGGTCGGTGCCATCGCGGCCTCGCCGTTACCGCCTCAAGAGATGCACGCACATCTGGACACGTTGAAGCGACTGACGGACGCCGAGGGACGCGATTTCTCGGCGCTGACGGTGTCCTATAAGGCGCCGCTGTACGATACCGGCATCCCATCGCCGGACGGGTCCCGCCGGCCTTTCTCCGGCGCTCCGGATGACATCGCCGGCGACATCCGCACCTTCGCAGCTATCGGCGTCCACGAGTTGATTTTTGACTTCCGCGGCCAGTCCATCGCCGAGAGTATCGAGCGCCTGCAACGCTTCGCCAGTGAGGTGATCCCGCTGGTGGGCGATTGAGACCCGTCCTTTCACCTCAACGAAGCCGCTGAGGAACAATGCCGTTTTTTGCCAGCCCGCGGCCTGAATTAGAACAATATCAGCACCTTACGGCCCCCCCCCTGGAAAACCGAATTCGATCCTGCCGAGTTGGCCTTGAGGACGCCCATGCCATCCCTCGACACCGGCCGGATCAGCCTCTTCTTCGAGGACGCCGGGATCGGCGGTGTTCCGGTTTTGCTGCTGCACGAACTGGGCGGCAGCAGCGAGAGCTGGCGCGACGTGGTCCCCTCGCTGGCAACGGACCGGCGGGTAATCGCGGCTGATTTCAGATGCGCCGGCCGCTCGGAGAAGCTGCCGGGGGCGTTCACTCTGGCCGATGTCGCCGATGATTTGGATAGCTTTCTCCGGACTCTGCGGTTGACCAAGCCAGTCGATGTGATCGGCGCAGCCCTTGGCTCGCTCGTCGGCGCGCTCTTGGCGATCCGCCATCCCAACCGGGTGCGCCGGTTGATGATGTGCGCCGTCGCACCCGACATGGCTGGACCGACCCGCGTCTATGTTTCCGAACGGGCCCCAAGGTCCGGGTGGTCGGTATGCGCGGCGTGGCCGAGGCCAGCCTGGCGAATTCGTTTCCGGCGACTCACCCAGCGCAGCGAGCCGCCTCTCGGGCGATCTATCTCGGCAACGCCCCGGCGGCCTATGCCGAGTTGTCGCTGGCGTTGGCACGACTCAAAATGACGCCTGCCGATTGGGGAGCAATCCGGGCGCCGGTTTTGGAACATGTCGCCTGTTTGGCGCGGCGGTTTCCGACCGAAAGAATGCAGGAGTTTTTAGTTGATGACCTTATGTGGCAGGTGGCTTTAGGCCCGCCGCGTTTGGCCGGCGGGATCATCGCCTCGATCAACGCCCATTCGCCATCGGTCAGGTCGCTGGAATACCGCAGACCCGTTCGAGCCGCCATCCGACGATGTTCTGCTGTCCACCTGGGTGCCTTCCTCAACTCCCAGCACGACAGAATCACAACCGACTCATCCGACCCAATTTCTTTCTGGATCGGCTCTAACGCTCGATCGGCACGCCGACGATACTACCCCATTCTGTCCATGAGCCATCGTAGCTCCGCACGTTGGTGTAATCGAGTAGTTGCGTCATTGCAAAATAGGCCAGGGTAGCTCGGTGGCTGAGTCGACAATATGAAATGATCTTCTTATCCGGCGTAGCTCCGCACTCTTGCAACAGGGCACGAATTTCACCGACTGATTTGAACGAGCTGTCCTCGCTGAGGAAGTGCTCAAAATAAAGGGGCTTGGCACCAGGAATGTGGCCAAGCCGTTCAGCCCCGTGGTTTGGCGAGCCCGGCGGGCTCAGTCGTTCGCCCCTGTATTCTTCGGGAGATCGGTGATCAAGAATGACGGCATCCCCGAGCTCAATGGCGGCCAGAACGTCGTCCCGCTTGGCACGCATGTCGGCATTGGGAGCCTGAGGATTAGGTGCGTAGCGGCCCGGCTGAATTTTGGTGCGCTCGGCCGTAATCGGACGCCCTTCGCGCTCCCAGCGCATTCGTGAGCCATTGAGCACGCGGGCGTCTTTGTGACGACAGTATTTGAACACCCACCAACCATAGGTGCCGAACTGAATCGCTGGATCGCCATAAAACACCACGGTCGTATCGTTGCTGATACCCGCGTCTGTGCAACGCTTGGCAAAGGTCCCGGCATCAGGGAATTCTCGCCTCAGCGGGTCCCACAGCATGTCCTTCCAATCCCAAAAAACGGCACCCGGAATGTGGCCTGCATCGAAGTTTTTGCTGTCGGTCGAGTTGAGCGCGATGATGCGCACCATGGGGTCGCCAAGGTGGGCTTCCAGCCATTCGGGATCGACGAGTGCTTTTGGCATATTTGACATGGCGTAGTGACCTCTCTCTTGATGCTTCCCTGGCCTCTGCCCAATGCTGGCGCACTGGCTCGCTCGCCCGCGCCCGCAACCGACAGATATAGGGGATCTGCCTACGTACATCTCCACAAATGGAATGGGCCCGCCCCTCTAACCCGCCGGCATGCCAGGACAAGCTGGCGCTGGGATTTTAGGGGACCGGCCGAGGGCGTTCCCGGCTATCCGAGCAGGCGTCTTGCGATCTTCATGCGCTGCACGCTATCGCCCGCGAGATGGCGCCAGATGAACGAGTCGCGCGCCAGCTTGTCGGCGGCGGGGTGCATGGCGCAACCGGCCGCGTCGTGGAGATCGAGATTGAGCTCGGTCACCTCCTCGATGATATCCGTCGACAGGTTCATCGCCAGACCGGCGTTGGCCGAGGGCATCCGCTGATCATGTTCCCATGCGACGCGCATGACATAGCTGCGCAGCGCCTCGGTCAGCATTGCCATTCGGCCGAGCTTCAACTGGACAAGCTGCTGGTCTCTCAAGAGTTTGCCGCCCTGCGTGTGGGTCCGCGCGAGGTCGAGCGCCTGCTCGCAGGCGGCCTCGCAGACGCCGAGCGCATTGGCGGCAAGTTCGAGATCGCCGAACAGATCGCCCGAGGCGTCGCCGCCGCTGCGCCGCATGGCGCCGTTCACCTCGCCGACCAGATTGGCGTGCGGCACCCGCGCGTCCTCGAAGATCAGCTCGGCGTTCTGGTAGAAGCGCCAGCCGCTCTTGTTGAAGACCTTGCCGACGCGGAAGCCGGGCGTCCCGACCGGCACCAGGAACATCGATGTGCCGTGAGCGAGCGGGACGTGGGGATCGGTGCGTACGTTCAGGAAAAACAGCTTGGCGACGCTGCCGTTGGCGATGAAGACCTTGTCGCCATTGAGGATCCACGCGTCGCCGCGGCGCTCGGCCCGCAGCCGTATCCCCGCCTTCGGATCGTCCTCGGGCGGCAGTCGGTTGTCCGAGCCGGCGGTCGGTTCGGTCGCACCATAGCCGAGAAGGTAGGTATCGTCGGCGAGAAACGGCTCGAGAAACCGCCGCTGCTGCGCTTCGGTGCAGGCCTGGGCGATCAGGTGGCTCCACTTCCAGCATTGGCTGAAGGTCTTGGCGACGGCGCTGTCGCCCCGGGCGAGTTCGGCCATCACGAGGGCCTGGGTCACGAAGTCGATGCCGTGGCCGCCCCGCTCCGTGGCAACGACGGCGGTGCGGAAGCCGAGCTGCGAGCCTTTGCGGATGAGCTCCCAGTCGAAGGTCTGACGCGGATCGGCGATGCGGTCGCGCGCGAGCGAGATCGGGCGGATCTCCTGCTGCGCGAACTTGCGCGCCTTCATCTGCCAGCTGCGCTGCTCGTCGTTCAGTGAGAAGTCCATCGCCCCATCCTCCTAGGAGCGCGAGTATCCCGCCAAGGCTTCCGCGATCTGCAGCTTTGCCTCGCTGTTGCCGTTGCCGGCATGCAGACAGACCCGGGCGTCATGCACGTATTTGTGCAGCGGCATGTCGCGCATCACGCCCATCGCGCCAAAGCATTCTGCCGCATCCTTGGCGGCGCGGTCGACGGTTTCGGCGGTGAACACCCGGACGGCGGAGGCAAGCGGCAGATCGTCGAGGCAGCGCTCGGCGTCCGCATTGGGGTGGTCCGACGCCCAGACTGCCTGCCAGATCATGGCGCGCGCCGCCTCGAGTCGCACCGCGATCTCGGCGAGCCGGGTGCCGATCGCCTGGTGCTCGATCAGGCGGCGTCCGCCCTGCACCCGCAGTTTGGCATAGTCGAGCGCCGCCTCGTAGGCGGCCCGGCCGATGCCGAGGTTGATCGCCTCGGCCACCGGCGGGCGACGCCCGATGGATGCCGCGCCCACGAGAGCGTCGCCGGGCACGCGGCAGTCGCTGAGGACCAGTTCGCCGCTTACCCCGTGTGCGTCGGCCCGCGCGACCTCGCGCACGCTGAGCCCGGGTGCCTCGCGCGGCACCAGCAGCAGGACCGCGCCGTCTTCGTCATGCTCCGCAGCCGTGATCCTGGCCTCGATGGCAAAGAGCTGCGCGATAGGCGCATTGGCGACCCGGTCCTTGACGCCGTTCACGAGCCAATCGCCATTCGGCGTGCGCACCGCCGCTGTGGCAATGGCGGCCCTGTTTGCGATCGCACGGTGGTAGTTGACGCCGAGAGCGGCATCGACGCCGGGCTCGTGATCGGCCAGCGCCAAGTGGCAACGGCCGTCCTCGAGGAAGCGCGGCAGGAAGCGGTCGCGTTGCGCCGGCGTCATCAGGCGGTCGAACAGCAGGCCGCCCAGAACCGAGGTCTCAGCGAGCACGCTCGCTAAGTCGACATCGCCGACCGCGAGTTCTTCGGCGGCAAGGCAGCAGGTCAGGGCGTCGGCACCGGCACCCCCCGCTTCCTCCGACAAGGCCAGGATACGCAGCCCGATCTCTGCGGCCTTGTCGAGCAGCACCATCGGCAGCTTCCGCTCGAAGGGTTCGAGGTTCTCCGGCTTCAGCGCGAACGGCTTGACTTCCTGCGCGACGAAATCGCGCACGGTGTCGCGGATCGCCCGCTGTTCAGCGCTCAGTTGCAGATCAACCATATCGCTCACCCGGTTCGCTCGGGTGCGTCGAGCCAACCGCAATCGCCGACACCCCGGAACGCGCCGCTGCGGTCGTTCGATAACCAATTCGCAGTCTAGAGGTGGGGCCGGACCGTGCGATTGATCCAGATCAACGCTGCGCCGACGGAGGACCGGTAGCTGCCATCGCCGCATCGTTGGAGGTCGGCGCGGCCTGAAGCGTCGAAGCCCGGCGGTGCTTCATTGCAGGAGACCCCCCATGACGATCAAGACCGAGCGTCGACGCG
The DNA here is from genome assembly GCA_963746885.1 of uncultured Alphaproteobacteria bacterium. Classification (GTDB taxonomy): domain Bacteria; phylum Pseudomonadota; class Alphaproteobacteria; order ATCC43930; family CGMCC-115725; genus DATARH01. The sequence goes on along the minus strand of CAVVDM010000017.1, from coordinate 30,016 downwards.
ACAACCAGCAGTGGGTGCTCGACCACATGGTCAAGACCACGGGCCGGGTGATCAATTTCGCCTACGATCAGCGCGCCGTGCCGCCGGAGGTGAAGTCCTACGCGATGATCCCGCGGATCATGGAGAAGCACGCGCGGCACACCGAGACGATCGCCCGCGCCGCCAAGTCGGCCGGCCACCATGCCACGGCAGGCCGAACTCTACTGGCGCGCGAGCGAGGCGTATCGCGAGGGACAGCACGCGATCTTTGCCGACGACAACGCCGAGAAGATCTATCTGCACGGCAAGCAGCTCGGCGTGCTTCGAGAAGGTCGATGGAATACGCCCCCCACCCGATAGAGCCGGTCGAGATCCCGTTCGAGGGCAATCTACCTCCAGGGGGTCCTTCACATGCTGCCCGGGAGGCCAAAGGCGCCGACCGTGCTTTTCATCCCGGCATGGACATGACCAAGGAGGCGATTCTCCGATCCGATTCAATCACCCGTTCACCGAGCGCGGCCTCAATTGCCTGCCATCGATGGGCCGGGTCAGGGACCAGCAGCATCCGCAAGATCCGTGTGACCGACGACAACTACCGCGGGCCGGCAAGGCGGCGATCGACTGGCTCGTCACCCATCCGGAGGTCGATTCCGAGCGCATCGGCGTCTCGGGCTCTCGTTTGGCTCGTATTGGGGAATGGAGATCGCGGCGATCGACAAGCGGGTCAAGGCGATCGCGACGGCGGCGGCGTGCTATGGGCCGAAGCAGGCGATCTTCGAACAGGCCTCACCGCGCTTCAAGCAGGTCTTCATGTACATGGCCGGCATCCACGACGAGGCCACATTCGATGCGATGGCCGACAAGATGACGCTCGACGCGCTCGCCCGGCAGGTCGGCTGCCCGTCGCTCCAGGTGGTCGGCGAGTACGATCCGCTGGCGCCGCTCGACGACGTGCTGGCGGTCTACGAAAAGGTGCCGAAGCCGCGCGAACTGTCGGTCGTCGAGAATGACTTCCATGTGCCGCGCAATATCGAGAATTTCGGCGGCACGATGTTCTACGGCTATCTCGCCGACTGGCTCGACGACGCGCTTGCCGGCCGCAAGCCGGCCGACCTCGATTGCATCGTCCTGGTGCGGCAGAAGGAGGGCCCGGGCCCCTATGCGAACCCAATCAAGGGCGTGCACCTGCCACTCGGCTCGGCCATGGCGACCGCGGACCCACCGCGGCGCAGCGCGGACCGGCAGGGATTGAGGGGACCGCACGCAGACCATAGTGAGAGACCCGCCGCGTTCGATCTCTGCCGACGCCCCGCGCAGGGAGCGCTGCGCGGCCTCTGCCATCGCGGCAGTCCTCAACGCGGTGCGTCCGGCGCCTGGTTGCGGTCGTTCGCGAGGTCGTCGAGATAGGTGTCGAGCACTGCTTTGTCGCGCAGGCGGAAGCGCTGGAAGTCGGGCTTGCGCCTATCGAGGAAGGCCTGCATGCCCTCGAGGCTCTCCTTGCTGCCCCAGATGTGGGCCAGCAGTTCCATGCCCTGTTGCCAGGAGGCGTAGAGTTCATCCAACTCGTGATTGAGCGACTTCTTGGTGGCGCGCAGCGTCTGGCCGCTGTGGCCCGGAGGCGCTCGCACCATTCCTGCGTCGCCGCGAGCAGCTCCGCCTTCGGCACGACCTTGTTGATGAGGCCGATCTCGACCGCCTCCGCCGCCGTGAAAGTCCGCGCCAGGAAGATCATCTCGCGTGCGCGGCGCTCGCCGATGATGCGCGGCAGGTACTGCGTCGCGCCCACCGTCGGGCAGGCGCCCACCTTGGCGCCGGTCTGGCCGAACACCGCGTCATCGGCGGCGATGACGAGATCGCACCACAGCGCCAGCTCGTGCCCGCCGCCCATGCACGCGCCATGCACCATCGCGATCACCGGGATCGGCAGGCCACGGATGGTCATGGCGAGCCCGAGCATGCGGTCGTTCCACATGTGCGCGTTGGCGCGGTTGAGCTTCATCATGGCATGGAAGTCGCCGCCGGCCGAGAACGCCTTGTCGCCGGCGCCAGTCACCACGGCGCAGGCGATCGAGGGGTCCTCGCGCGTCGCGCGCAACGCGTGCGTCAGCTCGTCCAGGGTCTGCTCGCGAAAGGCATTGCGGTAGCGCGGCCGGTTGATTGTGTGGGGGGGGGGGGGGGGGGGGGGGGGGGGGGGGGGGGGAGGGAGGGGCTGGCAGGTTCGCGTCCGGAGGGGATGGGCGGCGTGCGTTGCTGAGGAATTATAGGCGCTTTTCCCGCCACCTGCCGGCACCTTGACAGACGCGATCCGGTGTTGCGGGCCCTCTTGGCCACAAATGCCGTGCCCGCCGCCAACGGCCGTCGGGCCAGCGCTACTTGCGGCGCTTCTGCACCAGCACGCCGTCGCGCGCCAGACCGGCGATCTCTGCGTCGGAGAAGCCACGCGCGCGCAGCACCGCCTCGCCATGCTCGTTGAAGCGCGGCGGCGCGCTCCTTGTACCGCCCGGCGTGCGCGACAGCTTGATCGGCGTGCCGAGGCCGCGATAGGCACCGAGTTCGGTCACCATCTTGCGGTGCGCGGTATGCGCGGCTTCCATCGCCTCATCGACATAGAGCACCGGCCCGGCAGGCAGGCCGGCCTCTAGCAGGCGCCGGGTCAACTCATGCCCATCCTCATTGGCGAAGCGCGCATTCAAGGCCTCGGCCAGCGCGTCACGATTGACGACGCGGGCGCCGTTGGTCGCGAAGCGCGGATCGCTCGCCATCTCGGACATGCCGAGCAACTCGCAGAACTTGCGGAAAGCGGGGTCGTTACCGGCCGCCACGAAGATCTCGCAGGTCCGGGTCTGGAACTTGGAATACGGCGCGAGATTGGGATGCGGGTTGCCGGTCGCCTTCGGCCGTCTGCCGCTGAGGAAGAAATTGGCGGCATGCGGGTGCAGCAGCGCCATGCCGCAGTCATGCAATGTCATGTCGCAAAATTGCCCCTTGCCCGATCGCTCTCGCTCATGCAGCGCCATCAGGATCGCGATCGCCGAGAACAGGCCGGTCGCGATATCGACGATCGGGTTGCCGAGCCGCGTCGGGCCGCTGGTCTCGGTGCCGTTGATCGACATCAACCCGACCATCGCCTGCAACACCGCGTCATAGCCCGGGAAGCCGCCGAGCGGCCCGTCGGCCCCGAAGCCGGAGACGCGGCAATGGATCAACCGGGGGAAACGCTTCGACAGCACGTCCTCGTAGCCGAGGCCCCATTTTTCCATGCCGCCGGGCTTGAAGTTCTCGACCAGCACGTCGGCATCCTCGAGCAGCCGCAGCAGCACCGCCCGGCCGCCGGGCTTGGCAAGATCGAGGCCGACGCCTTTCTTGTTGCGGTTGATGCCGATGAAGTAACTGGCGTCGCCCGCATCGTCGAAGGGCGGGCCCCACTCCCGCGTCTCGTCGCCCTGCGGCGGCTCCAGCTTGATCACGTCGGCGCCGTGGTCGGACAACAGCATCGTGCAGTAGGGGCCGCCCAGCACTCGCGTCAGGTCGATGATCTTGATCCCGGCGAGGGCGCCGGGGCCTTGCGCCAGGGCTTTGCCCTCGGCGATCGGTGAAACGTCGTTCACGTTGCCTGCTTCCTTCCGAACACGCGCGCACAGAATTCCGGATAGGTTGCGAACATCTCATCGCAGACCGCGCTGCGCAAGCAAGAGTGCCGGATTCGCGTCGCTCCGCAGCCGTGCTGGCGTGACGGGTGGCTCGCGACATCGAAGCCAAAGCCGGTCGCGGCGTGCGCGCTCGCCACGATCTTTCCCGGCATCGGCGCCGCCAGGGTGAAGCGCCCGCCGCTTGCGGTCTGCGGCAGGATCGTTCTGTCTTCGGGGGGAGCAATGCTTTGTGAAGGCTTGCGCCATCTTGCCCGCTGGCCGACATAGGGGTCATGTTGAGGGGCCGGATTGCCGATCAATCGGCGGGGTATGGGTTCTTACGTCCCCTCGGCCGATCTGGACCGTTTCCGGAAGGCCGGTAATCCGGCCACATTTTTCCAGGGAATTCAAATAGATGCCGTCTTATCAGTACATCTATGTCATACACGTACTGTTATAACATATTGATATTACTATATTTTATGATCCATGTAGGCCTTTACAGTCGCTGCACAGGCTGCGATAATCCAAAGGCTTACGGCGAAGCCCGTACACAGATTCTGCACAGATCGGCCGGAGAATCCGCGCTATGGGGTTCATGCTGGACACCGAAGAGCTAAAGCCCGGTCTTGTCATCTTCCGCCGCGCCGACGTGAAGCATCGCCGCTGGTACTGCCGGGTCAGGCTCCCCGGCAGCGCGCAGTACAAGACCGTCGCGCTCGCCACCGCGAACGCGATCGAGGCGCGCGACAAGGCTTACGATCAGGACGCCGAGCTGCGCTTTCGAATCAGGAACGAGATGCCGGTCTTCGACCGGAAATTCAGCCAGGTCGCCAAGGAATTCTCCGATTTCCAGAAGGAGCGCTCCGAAATCGGCCAGATCACCCATCACCGCTGGCGCGTGATGGATTCCCACATTCGCACCCAGCTCAGCCGCTATGTCGGCAATGTCCAGATCACGCAGATCGGCGAGGACCGCTGGAAATCCTATCCCGTCTGGCGCCAGAGGAACGGCAAGGGCCGCTCCGGCGGCCTGGTCAGCGAAGGCACGATCCGCGACGAGATGAACACCTTCCGCTCGGTGATGCGGTACGCCGCCGGCAAGAGCTACATCCGCGACAGCCAGGTCTTCCGCGGCAAGCTCCCCGTCGGCCACGCGCGCCGGGAGGAATTCACCCCGGCTGAATACCGCAAGCTGCACACCTTCGCCCGCCGCTGGATCAGGGAGGCGCGGGCCGAGAGCAACCGCTGGTACCGGCAGATGGCGTATAATTTCGTGCTGGTCATGACGAACACCGGGATGCGCCCCGCCGAGGCGAAAAACCTGCGCTGGCGCGATGTGGAGGTCCACACCGACCGGCAGGAGCGGACCGTCGTGCGCCTGGCCGTGCGCGGCAAGGCGAAATTCCGCACGCTGGTCGCCGCGGCGAACGTCGCCACCTACCTTGAGCGCATTCGCGCCCTCAGCAAGGCGGCGGAGCCGGAGGATTTCGTGTTCACCAACGACAAGGGGGCGGCGGCGCGCACGCTGTACCATTCGCTGATCGAGGCGCTGCTCACCGAATCGGAACTGCTCCACAGCTCCTCGGGAAGCCGACGCAGCACCTATTGCTTCCGGCACACCTACGCGACCTTCCGCCTGACCGAGGGCGTCGACGTATATTTCCTGGCTAAGCAGATGGGCACGTCAGTCAAGATGATCGAGGATCATTACGGCCACATCACTCCGGTCAAGAACCCCGACCAAATTCTCAAGGGCCTGCCCGGCTGGGAGCTGGGCGTGCCGTCGTCGTGATCCGGTGCACGAGGCCGCTCACAACAATTATCGCGGCGAAATTTTCACCCGCCGCGCAGAGCGGCATGTTAGCTGAGATCGCCCGGCGCGCCGAGCAGGCCGCAGCGCAAAGTGTGGCGATTTGGTCAGGCCGCCAGTAGGGTGCGGGGATGACCGATGGCGCCTATTCCGGACTCAAGGTGCTCGATCTCGGCCAGGGGATCGCCGCGCCTTATTGCGCGATGCTCTTGGCAATGCACGGTGCCGATGTTGTCAAGCTGGAACCGCCGACCGGCGATTGGTCGCGCGGACTCGGCAAACGCTATGGCGACCACACCGCGATGTCGGCGCATTTCAACCGCGGCAAGCGCGGGTTGGCGCTCGATCTGCGCGCGCCGGCGGGCCGCGACATCGCGCTCGCTCTGGCGAAGCGCGCGGATGTCGTGATCGAGGGGTTCCGCCCCGGCGTCGCGGCGCGGCTCGGTCTCGGCTACGAAGCGCTGAGCGTACTCAACCCGCGCCTGCTCTATGTCTCGGTCAGCGGCTTCGGTCAGGCGGGGCCGCATATCGGGCTGCCTTGCACCGACTCCGTGGCGCAGGCGTTTTCCGGACTCGCCGCCGTCAATATCGGCAATGACGGCGGGCCGCACCGCGTCGGCGCGATGATCGTCGATGCGCTGACCGGGCTCTACGCGGCGCAGGCGCTGGGCGTTGCGCTCTTTGCGCGCGAGCGCACCGGCAAGGGGGCTCGGCTCGATTTGAGCCTCACGCAGAGCGCTGCCGCGATCCTTGGTCACAAGCTTGCCGAGCACGTGCTGGAAAACGGTAACCCGCAAATCGTCAACGTGCCATCGGGCGCCCATCGCACCCAGGATGGCTGGGTGATGATCGCGCTGCTGCGCGAGGCCGATTTCGTGAGGCTGGTGACGGCGCTCGGCGCACCCGAACTGGCGAGCGACCCGCGCTTCAACAGTTTCGCCGCGCGCGCTGCCAATTCCCCGGCGATTTTCGCTGCGCTCGGCGCGATCTTCGCGCGCGAGACGACGGCGCATTGGCTCAGGGTGCTGCGCGATGCCGATGTCCTTTCCGATCGGATCAACGGCTTCGACAATTGGCTGACGGACCCGCATATCGTCGCCACCGGCGGCGCGGTCGACGTGACGCCGGCCGATATGCCGGCTTTCAAGGTGCCGCGCACGCCAGGTATTTCGGCCGAGACCGACGCGGCGATGTCGACGGCGCCGCACATCGGCGAACATAGCCGCGCAATCCTTGCTGAGCTTGGGTTCGATGACGCGGCGATCACACGGCTCGCTGCCGAAAAAGTGGTGGCGACACCATGAGCGCTTCATCAGGCACGTGATCGTAACGGGAAGCGCGCACCCGGCAGGATTGCCTGTAGGCCAGTTCCGGCACGTAAGCGTAAGCGCCGCTGTCGCGCGGAGGATCGTAGCGCGGGCGCCCATTTACCGCGTGCCTGTGACAGGTCCGCAGCGCGCGCCGACGGCGCTCCACATGCGCTGCGCGAACGGGAGCGGCCTCCCCCTCCCGCGATTCAGCCCAAGGCGTGCGCGAGCGCATAGCCGGGCGTCCCAATTGCGCTGTTTGTCGAATGCAAGCGGCGGCTGCCCGATCAAATCGCGGAGCTCCGCGATAGGCTGGCGGCGGTCAGTCCGATCCCTTCCTTTCTCCGCGCATTATCCGGCTTTGAAAAGCCGGGCCGAATGCGCAGAACCGATTCGCCATAATCTTGCCACAAGCCGAAACGGGCCGACGCGGACAAAGGCGGATTTCTGCGGGTTTCCGGAGACATAGTTTTTGTGGCAAAAACGGCCAAAATCGCCGGTTTGTTTTCGTAATTGTCAGGTAAGTGATTATTTTTGTTGGTGGAGTGGGTGATGGGAATCGAACCCACGTAGCCAGCTTGGACCGCGGGGACGATGGCGACACGCCGGCGTTTGTTGATCGCCGTCCTATTCTTCGACCGTGAACGCCATCTTCAGCAGGACTTTGCGTTTGTGTTCGAGCGTCGGACCATCGCCGTATTGTGGCCGCCTGAGTGCATGGCCCATCAGCTCGTGATCGATGCGCTCGCCGACTTCGAGCGCCGTAAGGCGATCCTGGAACGAGTGCCTGAGGCTGTAGAGGCTATGCTTTTCCGATTGCAGCAGATCGTTTTCGCGGAGGAACTTGTTTACGCGCGATGTGAATGAGTTGACGTTATCGGCATAACGGCTAAATCCTTCCGGCCTTTTCTTAAAGGCGTAGAGCGCGGCCCCAACCAGCGGAATATCGCGTGTGCTGGGCGCCGTTTTTCCTCTTTCGACTTTCGCCGTTCTCGAGCCAATCACCTTTACCCGCGGCCGAATCTTGATGTGCGGCACCTCGGCATCGAGAACGATATCATCGGCGGTGCGGGTGACGATCTCCCGCGGCCTGGCCCCGGTATCGGCAAGCGCGCAAATCAACAGGCGTCCGTCCTCATCCATGCCGGAGAGCTTTTTCTGATCGAGCAGCACGTCCTGTATGAAGGAGTGCTGAATGGCGGCCGTGTCTCTTCATCAGGCGCGAGCCGCAATTTTTTGAACAGGGATTCGATATCGAGATTGAGCGCCGGTTCGTGATTGTCGTTGACGGTGGACAGAAATTCCCGGAGGAACTGCACGACTTCCTTGTTGACGGTATTCGCGGAAACTCCTTCGGTTTCCATCCGGTCTATCCACCAATCGCGCAGTTCAAGAAGATCGGCGCGCCTGACCTCCTGCACCGGCTTGTCGCCGACGACTTCGATAAAGTTGTTCACTGCCCGCTTGCGCGGATTGCGCCAGATTCTGATCTGCTCATCGTTCTTGTGCAACGTCTTGTGCCGGGCATAGTCCCAGAATTCGTTCAGTGCTTCCGAAACCAAGAGCTGCGGCTCGCCGGCGCCGCCGAGGATCGCTTCGACCTGTCCTTCATCGTCTTTGTAGTTCCGCACGGCCTCGACCCGCCGGATGATCTGCGGCAAATCCTCGTCCGCGATCACCGTGGCAGGCTTGTAACGGAAGCCGTGCAACTCCGCCATCCGCATGGCTCTTTTGAATTTCAGCTCCTTGTTGTCCGGGCCGTTTTCGATGATATCTGACCAGTAGGCGTCAACATACTCATTGAGTATGGCGGCACGCCGCGCCGCGGTATCCGGACATTTCGTCTTCAGCGTGACCTGAACATAGTCGCGTTGCTCCAGTTCCTTCAGGGCTTGGGGCACGCGCTTATTGAAATGATACCAAAGGCCTCTTCGTACTATGTAATTCGCCATGAATGTAAATTTGTATGTAATTTTGTATGTAATAATTATGACCCAATTCGACGAGTCTCACAAGAAAATAAATTTTTCCTTTGATTTTCAATGCTATATTGTTTTTCTGATGGAATTATGTGGCGTCCCCTACGGACGCCAACGCTTTCAAGCGGTGAAAATTATTGCGCGTTTTCAAATATTTATCTTTAGGAATTTTTCCGTGTATGTAATTTTGTATGAAGAAATGTATGAAGATGGATTGTTACCGGCCGGGTTCGAATCCCGCGACTTCCTGGGCAATTTTGAGCATGGATTTTTCACTTTTCCGGGATTCCAGTTCTGCGTGAAGGCGGATGAATATCGGCAAGTATGTGTCGCCGTGCAGGGATACGATCTGTGCCATCGTTCGATACGCATCCAGGACCTGTTCATCGGTTACCGGCGCTGTTCCTACGGTCGAACTCCGATTGAAGACATGAGGCAGCTTTACAGGTCGCGCGCGGATTGCGATCTTCCCCATGAAATCATTCGGTCCCCAATCAGCCATCGTCTCGCCCGCCACTTACAGATCGTAGTCCTTGCAGGCCGGCCGGTAATGGTGCGTATCCATGTAATCGATCGTCCCGCCGCCCGTGGGGCGGACGACCCTAACCGGCTCGCCATACTCGTTGGTGGCGTTTATCCGCAGGCGCGGCGCTTTGACGAACCGAATATTGTAGAGGTCTTTCAGGGCCTCTATGTCCTCGATGACGGCATCACGGAACTCGTCAACGCTGATTGTCCCAAGCTCCGCGTAATTGATTGTAAGGCCGCTTGTGCTAAAGTGCTTCTTTTTCATCGTAATTTCCTAAAATGAATTTGTCGTATATATTTTCATAATACACTCTACCAAAGGATGTGGTCAATAGAAATAACTATCTTTTATGCGGCAATACGAAAACGAAGAATTTCTTCCTTGTCATTGTTCCCGTTGGCGATTTTGATCTGCGGCCTTCCCTGTTCAATACCTATCTTAAGTTGCCGTTTACCGTTCGCGAGCTATACTGAGGTATAGCGAGCGCCATCCTAGAAAGCGGGTTGATACAAGGTGTGCGTTGGTACTACCACGCCCACCTTGCGGGGGGATTTCCCATCCCCCGCGGACCCCCCAGGGCAACGTATCCGCCGTTGCATCACGGCCAGGGCGATGTCCCTCTCCCTGGACCCATGGACCAAAGGGAGATTTCGCTTCTCCCTCTGGACGCCCATCGATCAGGGCTTTCGCGCCCTGAACCACGACCGGTGTTTCGCCACCGGCTTCGACCCGCCCCCGCCTCCGGCTATGGCGGGCTGACGCCAAAGAGCCTTCGTGCCCTTTGGAAACCAGACCAGCCGTCCGCCGGCTGGACCCCGGCAGGGGAAGCCCCTGCACCCCTGGCGACGGCCTCGGGCACGGGATGCGCGTGTTGAGCAGGAAAACCTTGGAGGAAGGTTTGCGGTCACGCGCCGTGCCTGAAGGAGGCCATGTCCGATGAACGCGTGCAAAATCGGCGCCCGGCGCCGATCTCTTACCGCCCGCCGAGGGGCCTGGCGGAGGAGTTTCATGCGCGCGTTTCCGCTTCCGGGCTTTCGACCAACGCCTTCATTACGGAAGCGATCTTCGGCCGTAATCGCCATCGGCCGGACGAGCTGCAAGCGCTCGCCCGCCTTCTCGCCCGCACAGCCGCCATCAACGACCGACTCCGCGAGATCGAGCTTGTGGGCGCCGACGGCAGCACGCTTTCGATCGAGGCGGTGCAGGAGGATCTGGCCGATATCCGCACCGCGCTGATCACCCTGATGGGGCGCGCGCCATGATCCCGTTCGCTTCGCAACGCGGCGGCGGCCAGGACCTCGCGACCCACCTGATGAACGCGCACGACAACGAGCAAGTCGAGTTGCCGCAGGTGCGCGGCGCCGTCGCGCGCGACCTGCATGGCGCCCTGGCCGAATGGGAAGCCATCGCCGAGGCGCTGACCCGCTGCCGCCAATATCTGTGCAGCCTGTCGATCAATCCGGACGAGCGGCAGGGCCGGCTGACCCGCGAGCAATATCTCGATTACATCGGCCGCGCCGAAGCCGCGCTCGGCCTCGCGGAGCAACCGCGCGCCATCGTCTTCCACATCAAGCGGGACGAACACGGCCGGGCAGCGCGAACACTGCCATGTCGTCTGGTCGCGCATCGACGTGCAGAACAAGCGGGCCGTGCCGCTGTCCTTTTTCAAGGAGAAGATGATGACGGTGACGCGCACGTTCGCCCGCGATCACGGCCTTGCCCTGCCGCCGGGCTATGAGCGGCAGCAGGCCGGGCAGCGCCGCAACCGCCAACTCTCCGCCTATGACTGCGTGAAGCAAAAGCAGACCGGCATCAGCCACGAAGAGCGCATGGCGGCGGTAAGCGATGCCTGGCGGCGCAGCGATACCGGCAGCGCCTTTGTCGGCGCGCTTGCCGATCTCGGCTATATCCTCGCGCAAGGGCGCAACGGAACCCGCGTCGTGCTGGTCGATGCTTACGGCCATACGACGGCGCTGACGCGGCTGATCGACGATCCGGCCGTACGCGCAAGGCATGTGCGCGACTTCCTGGGACCGGATTATGTGCCGGGCAAGCTGCCGACTGCCGAGCGGGCGCAGGAAATCGCCGCGCAGCGCCGCACGCTGATCGAGGCGTTCGAAACCGCGCGGACGGAACCCGATGAGGCCACGGTGCTTATCCACGCGCAGGCGGCCCGGCGGCAGGCCGCCGAACGGGAGATGGCGGCCTTGCGCAAGCAACAGCATGAAGAACGGGCGACGCTTGCAGCCGCGCAGCAGGCCGCACGCCGGGAGCTGAAATCCGCCTACCTTTCCGAAGGCAAGCGCATCCGGCTTGAGCGCGCGCGGCGAAAGCCGAAGGGCCTTGCCGCCTTCCTTGGACGGGTCACCGGCGTCGCGCTCATCACCAGGAAGGTGCAGCGCTATCGCGACCGCAAACGATACGGTGCGTATCTGGCTTTGCGGGCGGCGCTGAGCCAGCGTCAGCAGCATGAGCGCGATGACCTCGCCCACCGCCATGAATTACGGGCCGCCGACATACAGCGCCGGTTGCGGGCGCTGGGCCAGATCGAGCGGCGCGAGTGTCAAACACTGGAAACCGCCGCGCTGAGAGCGCGGCGGCAGGCGATCAATGCCCGGCATATTCACATGCCTTTTCTGGCCCCTGCCCTCAAGGAAAGCGGCGGCACGGGTGCGCGGCGATCGCGGGCGCCGCTGGCGCGGGAATTCGAGCGTAGCGCGGAGCAGCCGGCGCAGGACGGGCATATTCGGCTCACCCAGGCGTTCGCGCGCGCATCAGGTGGCAGCGAAGATGAAAGCGGCGAGGCCGGCGGCGCTAATGCGCCCGCGCCCGCCGCCGATGAAGCAACTCGCCGCCGCCGCGAACGGCGGGATCGGAACCGAAGAGACCGGCAGGTTCTCGCCTTGCTCAGCGCCTTCAACGACGCGGCAAGCGGCGGAGGCGATGACAGCGGTGAAGGCGGCGGCGCGGACAGTCCCGCCCCCGCTGCCGAAGAGAAAATTCTCCGCCGCAAACCGCGCAGGCGCAGACCCGAACTGGACCGGGAATTCAACGCCGCGTCCGGCGCTGGGGACGGCCGCAGCGGCGGTGATTCAGACACCCGGCCACCCCGGCACAAGAGTTCGTGTGATCAAGGGTCCTTAGCCGGCAGCCGTCCATTGCGGCCGCGCGGTAAGGGTAAGCCGGGGTTCAAACCCGATCGATGAGGCCCGCCGCGCGAAATTCGCACGATGGGATTACGGAGACTCGCCTAAGTGCGGGATAACCTGAGATTTTCCTACCCAAATGTGTATCCATTGGCTACCTTACGAAGATGAAAGATGTCGGTCTTCGCATAAGGGTGCAGAAGGAGCTTCGGGAGCAGTTCATTGCGGCTTGCAAGGCGCAAGATAGGCCTGCGGCACAGGTGCTGCGAGAATTTATGCGGGCATATGTCTCAGCAAGATCTGAGGGAACCACCGCCGATCCCGGCATCTCGGAAGCGGCACCGCCTGCCGACACGGGGCTGCGCAATGGCTAGCTCCTTTCAAAAGAAGGGTAATATCACAAAGTTCGAGCCGAAGCGGCGTTGCTCGCCGTCTCGATCCGATCGTCCATACAAGAAATTGTCAGATAAGACCGAGCCTAAATTCAAAGCCGATATCGCCGGCGGATCACTGAAGCTCCAGGAAAGTCGCATCATCGCTGGCCTGCTGCTCGACGATGTCGATCCCCAGCAATGGAAGCAGGCGATTGAAGAGGCGAACGTGCTCCAGAAGCGCTCGCCTGCCACGGCGATGCGGCAGGCTACCCTGCTCCGCGCTCGGCTGACGACGATGGGTCCCGGACTTGTGGCGGTTGGTTCGCGACGGCTCGAAAGAGACTGCAACGCACGCTCTCTTTGCGGCGGCGATCAAACACAGCCCACTGCTCGGCGCGTTTATGGACGAGGTCGTGCGGGAGCAGTTTCGCACTTTCAAGCATGATCTACCTCGCAGACTATGGATGCAGTTCATTGAACATCTACAGAATCAAGACCCGGCTATGCCGATCTGGAATGAATCGACGGTCAACAAGCTTGGTGACAGCGTTTTTCAGATTCTCAAGGAGGTCGGTTTCATAGCTGATACGAAGGACTATCTCCTTCAGCCCGTGCAGCTGTCATCGGTGGTAATAGCCTATCTGCGTGAGCACAGCGAACAGTTTGTTATCGAACGTATGCAGGTAGTGCTATGAGCGATCTGACCGCCCGTCTTAACAAAATCCTCGATCGGGTCACATCCGATGAGTTCCTTTCAGGACGTGGGCTTGGCAACGAAATCCCCTTCTACGCATTTGACTACGCGCCAGAACATGAGCTTGCTGTGCGCGAACATATTTCATTCCTGTTGTCCCAAATACCCAGGCGGCGGCCAGGTCTGCGAATCAAACACGTAAATCTGTGGCAAATGATCCTTGCTTATCTAAGAGAGCGCGGGCTGTTCGACAAGGCGGTCGCTCTTCAGCGAGCTAAGGGTAACGACGCTGCGCTCGCAGCGCTCAAAGCGCCGCTTGATGCGACGCGGTTGGCCAACGTGCTCGTCAAGGCGGCACCGCCGGAGGATCACGATATCATTTTCGTTTCTGGAGTAGGCGCCGCCTACCCACTGGTACGGACGCACAACCTTCTGAATAACTTACATGCCCTGATGGGCAGCACGCCTTTGGTGCTGTTCTATCCCCGGCAAATATGACGGGCAGAGCCTGCGGCTATTCGGGATGCTTAAGGATAATCCCTATTACCGAGCGTTCCGGCTGGTCGATTGATTGGAGAAACTCACGTGAACATCAGAGCCCTTTTTGAAAGACCTATTAATCGACCGATCAACGGCGTAATCAAGGCCGAGCAGTTTGATGCAGAATCGGTCTGGCAGGAGCTCGATGAATATGTCGTCACCAAAGAGCTTGACATTCATTTGCGCAAGTTCTTTGAGGCCTATCTCAACGCCATCGACAACGCGCGCGATCCCGATGTGGCCAGCAAAGTCGGTGTCTGGGTTTCGGGCTTTTTCGGCTCCGGCAAATCTCATTTCATCAAGATCCTTTCCTACCTTCTCGAAAACAGAGAGGTGACCAAAGATAGCGTTACACGGAAGGCAATCGACTTTTTTTCGGAGAAAATTCAGGACCCGATGCTCGCCGCTGACATCAAGCGCGCCGTCGGCAGCAATGTCGATGTCATTCTCTTCAACATCGATAGCAAGGCGAGCAATGCCGATGGCCGGGATGTCATTCTGCGCGTGTTCCTCAAGGTGTTCAATGAGCGGCTCGGATATGCGGCGACTATCCCCATATCGCTCACATGGAGCGCCACCTCGCAGGAAAGGGAAAACTGCAAGAATTTAAGAGCGTACTGGCACAGGAATTCGACATCGATTGGGACCTGGAACGAGACGCCTATCAGTTCCACGGAGAAGCGCTCGCCGCCGCGTTTGTCCAAGATCCTAGGTGAAGACATCAAGGACGCGGACACGTGGCTTGAGCGCTTTCGAACGGACTTCAGCCTGTCAGTCGAGAACTTTGCCAAATGGGTAAAGGAATATCTACGATAGCAAAGGCCCCGATCATCGGATCGTGTTCCTGGTGGACGAGATCGGCCAGTTTATCGGCCAGGACACCCATCTGATGCTCAATCTTCAGACCATCACCGAGAATCTCGGTACGGCGTGCAACGGCCGCGCTTGGATCGTTGTGACCTCGCAGGAGGACATGGATGCGGTTCTTGGGGAGCTGCGCGCATCGAAATCGAATGATTTTTCGAAGATCCAGGGGCGGTTCCGGATCCGGCTCTCGCTCTCCGGTGCCAACGCCGATGAAGTGATCCAGAAGCGCCTTCTTGCCAAAGTCGATGACGCAAAAACTGCCCTTGGGCAAAGTTTACGATGCCAAAGCCGATATCCTGAAAAACCAGCTGAGTTTCAAGAATACCGGCATGACCTTCAGGCCCTATGCCGGAAAAGATGATTTTATCGCCGACTATCCGTTCGCACCATATCAGTTCCAGCTGGTTCAGAAGATTTTTGAGAGCAGCCGCAAATACGGCGCCACGGGGCTACACCTCGCCAAAGGCGAGCGCTCCATGCTCGACGCGTTCCAGACCGGCGCCCTCGACGTTGCTGACGACGAAATCGGTGTCTTGGTTCCGCTCTATCGCTTTTACCCGGCAATCGAAAGTTTTCTTGAAGGCGTCGTCCGCCGCGCGATTGAGAGCGTCAAAGTCCAATCCGAGCCTGGAGCCATTCGATGAGCTGGTGCTCAAGACGCTGTTCCTGATCCGCTACGTCGATGAAATCACCGGCAATGTCGAAAATCTGGTCACGCTGTTCATCGATCGAGATCGATGCCGATCGCCTCGCGATCCGCAATCAGATCGAAGCGAGCCTCCAGCGGCTTGAAAAGGAGACCTTGGTCAATCGCAACGGCGAAGACTATTTCTTCCTGACCAACGAAGAGCGCGATATCAGCCGCGAGATCAAGGATGTCGATCTCAATGCCGGCGAAGAGACGCAAGTTCCTTGGCGAGCTGGTCTTTGACGAGGTGCTCGGCTCGCTGCGCAAATACCGCTATCCGCTCAACAACAAGGATTTTGGCGTCACCAGGTTTTGCGACCTGCATCCCTATGGCAGCAGGGCCGAAGGCGATCTTGCCGTTTCGGTTCTCACGCCCCTCGGCGAGGAATACGAAACCTTCAATGAAGCGCGCTGCATCACGCAAAGCACGATGGATGACGGCCAGGTCGTCATCAGGCTTGACGACGACAAAGCGCTGGCGCGCGAACTGCGCACCTATCTGCAGACTGACAAATATATCAAGCGCAAACATGACGGCACCGCGACGCCGACGACTCTGAAGATCCTGCGTGAACGGCAGGAAGAGAATCGTGAGCGGCGCGAGCGCCTGAAATCCCTGATCGATCGCCTGATGCGCGAGGCGAAATATTATGCCGCCGGCCAGGTGCGCGGAACGCCGTCCGGCTCAGCGGGCGCGGCCGTCGACGACGCCCTCGGCTATCTCGTTCAGAACACCTTCCCCAAGCTGGGCTTTCTCAAGCATCCGGCGAGCAATCCTCAGGCGGAAATCCGGTCCGTCCTGTTCAGCGCCGCCCGACGATGGGCTCGGACTGGAAGGCGGCGTCGCACAATGCCGAGGCGCTTAAGGAGGTACTGAACTATGTGAGCCTGATGGCCTCGAAGAGCCACAAGGTCGTGCTCTATGACCTGGTGGAGGATCGCTTCGGGCGCAGGCCGTACGGATGGCACGATTGGGAGACCGTGCTGCTGGTCGCGCGGCTCGTGATGATGGGAGAGCTCAGCCTTGTCAGCGATGGCGGCACGCTCACGCCGGATGCGATCTATAGCGCGATCGATGGACCGAATAAATGGCGGCGCGTCACAGTCGTCAAGCGCCAGACGGTCGATCGCGACAGCCTGCAAAAGGTGCGGGCCATCGCCAAGGATGTCTTCCAGACGATCGCGCCGGACGGTGAGGATGCGCTGAACGCCCATGTTCGCGCCGCACTGGGAAGCTGGCAGAGCAATCTGAATTCATGGAAGCCGCTGGCTGATACCGGCAACTATCCCGGCTCGGCGGCCATTGCCGATGCCCAAGGCATGATCGCCAAGGCGCTCGCCATTCAGGATAGCTATCAGTTCCTGGGGCATTTCATCGAGTACAAGGACGATTTTCTGGACCTTGCCGATTCAATTGCCGAGCTGCAGAATTTTTACGAGACCCAGAAGCCGGCCTGGGAAAAGCTGCGCAGCGCCCGGCAGGCGTTCGACCTCAATCGCTATGAACTGGTCAAAGATGATGATGCGGCGGCGGGTCTGAAGCGCATCGAGGAAATTCTTTCTGCCGAAGCGCCCTACGGGTTGATCAAGGAGGCGGACAAGCTCATTGCCCGCGTCGGCGAGATCAACAATCGCCTTGTGCAGGAAAGACGCGATCACGCCATCGCCCTGATCGACGGCTTCATAGCCAAGGTAAAGGGCGAGCTCGACGACGTCGGCGCGGCGCCCGAGCTGCGCAATCGCTGCCTTCTTCCTGTCCAGGCGCTCAGAAAGCGTGTCGATACCGAGACCAGCATCGCCCACATTTACCAGCTCCAGTCTTCGGCACGCGATGCCGCCGACGAGGCCTTCGCGGAAATCGAGAAGGCTGCCCAGCAACCGGCCCCGGTTCCGCCCGGCAGAGCAGCGGTAACGGGTCAGGCCGGCGGACCGGATCGAGCCGCAGGTTCAGAAGCCGCCGGCCAAGAAGAGGCGGATCGTCCAGCCGATGCGCCTTGCTGGGGCGCTTATCTCGAGACGCACGAAGACGTCGATGCGTTTCATCGATCGGCTTCGCAAGGAGCTCGAAGACGCGATTGAAAACAATGAACGCATAGAAATCCGTTAGGGGCGCTTGAGGAATATGTCGATCAATCGAAATGCGCTCAAATCCTATGCCCCCAAGGCCCGCCGTGAATTTATCGCGGCCGTGACCGCCCGCGCCGCGAAACTCGGCATCACCAAGAGCAAGACAGTTCCGGCGCAAGAACAAGGCGATCTCGTCATCATTGGTGCCGATGCCTATCCGAAGCGCATCGGGGAGCAACGTCAGAAGCTGCTGGATCGCATCGCGCTTGCATGGCTTCGAGCAGACGATGGAGGAAGTCGCCTACACCTGGTTCAACCGGCTGCTCGCCATCCGCTTCATGGAGCTGCACGGCTATCTCGATCACGGCTATCGCGTTCTGAGCCATCCTTCCGGCAAGGCGCTGCCCGAGATTCTCGAACACGCCGAGCATCTCGATCTTCCAGGGCTCGAATCGCTCCAAGGTCGTTGATCTCAAGCTCGACGGCACCAAGGACGCCGAGCTCTATCGCCTGCTGCTGATCGCGCAGTGCAACGCGCTGCATCGGGCGATGCCGTTCCTGTTCGAGAAGATCGACGATGAAACCGAGCTCCTGCTGCCGGACAACCTGCTGCACACGGATTCGCTGATCCGCAAGCTGGTGACGGCGATCGATGAAGCCGACTGGCAGGAGATCGAGATCGTCGGCTGGCTCTACCAGTTCTATATCTCGGAAAAGAAGGACCAGGTCATCGGCAAGGTCGTGAAGTCGGAGGACATTCCGGCGGCGACCCAGCTCTTCACGCCGAACTGGATCGTCAAATACATGGTCCAGAATTCGCTCGGCGCGCAGTGGCTGGCGACCTATCCGGACAGCGCCCTCAAGGCGCAGATGGAATATTACATCGAGCCGGCCGAGCAGACCGAGGAGGTGAAGCGCCAGCTCGCCGAGATCACGCCGAAGGAGCTCAATCCCGAGGAGCTCACGCTGATCGATCCGGCCTGCGGCTCGGGACACATCCTTGTCGAAGCCTACGATCTCTTCAAGGCGATCTATCTGGAGCGGGGCTATCCGCTGCGCGATGTGCCGCGCCTGATCCTGGAGAAGAATCTCTTCGGCCTCGATATCGATGACCGCGCCGCGCAGATGGCAGGCTTTGCTCTGCTGATGCGCGCACGGGCTGATGACCGCCGCATCCTCTCGCCGGACAATCCGCCGCGTCATGCATGTCATGGCGATCCAGGACAGCAAGGGGCTGGATGCCGACGAGATCGCGCGGGCGCTTCTGCCCAAGGGCCGGTTCGAGCTGGTGCCGAGCAGTGATCTTCTGCCCGACACGCTGGCGCAGCCGACGCTGGCGGCCGAGACAAAGAGTGACGTCGAACGGGATACCATTAAGGGCCTCATCGATCTCTTCGCTGACGGCAAGACGTTCGGTTCCCTGATCACCGTCCCCGATGAAATTGCGCAGGCGTTGCCGGCGCTGCGCGCGATGGTCGACGCCGGATGAGCGGGATGGGCTGTTTCAGCAGAATGCGAAGCTGGCGCTGCGGCCGCTGGTCGAGCAGGCGGAATTGCTGGCAAAGCAATACGACGCCGTGGTGGCGAACCCACCGTATATGGGCGGACGCTTCTATCCCCCCATTCTCAAAAAGTGGGTCGATGGCAACTATCCCAAATCAAAACCAGATTTGTTTGCATGTTTCATGGAGTGGGGAATACGCAAAAGCGCTCCGTACGGAATTTCTAGTTTTATTACCATTCCAAATTGGATGTTTCTGAGCACATTCGAAGATTTTCGCGATCTCGTCTATACCACTAGCCACATTCAGTCGCTTGTCCACAATGGCCGAGGCGTCTTTGGGTCCGATTTTGGGTCAAACTCAATAGCCATTCGCGGAGGCCGCCTGGATCATTTTAAAGGATGCTTCTATCGCCTATTCGATAAGGCCGGAAGCGTAGCGTCAAACGATGAACTGGAAAACCGGTTCCGTGTGGCTGCCCCGTTCGTGAGCGAGATCGCTGATTTCAAAGCAATACCTGGAGGCGCGGTGGCCTATTGGATTGGAAAGAATTCCGTCGACATATTTAGAAGGAGCGTGCCGCTATCTTCGCTCGCGGAGCCAAAGCAGGGTATAGCCACAGCCGACAACGACCAATTCCTGCGGCTCTGGTTCGAGGTTTCGAACCAAGCAATTGATTTTGACGCGACAGACATTGAAACCGCAGCGCGAAGTGGTTGTCGATGGTTTCCATATAACAAGGGCGGCGAGTATCGCAAATGGTACGGAAATCGAGAGTATTTGGTTGATTGGGAAAATGATGGACATAGGATAAAACATTTCTTTGACGAAAATGGCAAACTTCGATCTCGGCCTCAGAATACACAATTTGCTTTCCAGCCCGGTGCGACGTGGTCATTCATAAGTTCGTCTTATTTTGGAGTTCGTTATACGCCTCCCGGTTGCTTATTTGACGTTGGCGGCTCCAGCATCTTCCCACATCGTGATGAAATCGAGTTTGTTCTTGGATACCTAACATCTCGTCTCGCTACATATTTCTTGAGCGCCATAAATCCTACATTAAATTTTCAAGTCGGCAATATCGGTAGTCTGCCTTGGCTAGAAGATGTGATGAGAGATAAAAAAAGAAGAGTGACCGAAACCGTCACATCGGCGATCGCTCTAGCTAAGGCGGATTGGGACTCGGTTGAAACTTCTTGGGAGTTCCATCGGATAGCGCCTCTTGAGCCAAAAATACGGAGGATTACATTGTCAGATAGCTATTTCGCATCTCGTAATGAATGGAAACTTAATTGCGACGAGCTACGCAGGCTGGAAGAAGAAAATAACCGCACGTTTATCGAAGCTTATGGTCTTCAACAGGAATTAAGCCCGATTCTTCTGTCTAGCGAAATCACGCTCACCCGCAATCCACACTATAGGTACGGTGGTGATCTAACTGACGACGATCGGGAGGACCGATTGCGCGCTGATACGATGCGCGAGCTCACCTCTTATGCCGTTGGTTGTATGATGGGGCGATATAGCCTGGCTGAGCCAGGGCTGATCTATGCTCATGCGGGAAATGAGGGCTTTGATCCGTCGCGCTATGGCGACTTTCCTGCCGATGATGATAGCATTATTCCGGTCACCGAGAGCGAGTGGTTTGACGATGATGCTGCCGTGCGATTCGAGGTGTTTCTGAGGGTCGCATGGTCGCCAGACACCGTGATGCAGAACCTCGCTTTTGTTGCTGAGAGCCTGGCCCCAAGTGGCGGGGACGAGCCGCAGAAAGCGATCCGTGCCTATTTTGCGAAGAGCTTTTACAAGGATCATTTGAAGACCTACAAGAAACGGCCAATTTATTGGCTGTTTTCCAGTGGCAAGCTGAAAGCCTTTGAGTGTCTGGTTTACCTTCACCGCTACAACGAAAGCACGCTTTCGCGCATGCGGATGGAGTACGTGACCCCGCTGCAAAGTCGCATGGCGGCGCGGATTGATCAGCTGGCTGACGATATTGCGTCCGCCCCGTCGTCTGCGGCGCGTACCAAGGCGCAAAAGGAAAGGGATTTGATGGCCAGACAGCTCGAAGAGCTGCGCGCGTTCGATGAAGAGCTACGCCACTATGCTGATCAGCGCATCGCGCTCGATCTCGATGATGGCGTGAAAATCAACTATGGCAAGTTTGGAAATCTGCTGGCAGAGAAGAATATCATCGTTGGCAGGCAAAGCGAGGATGATGAATAAGCAGGCCTTGTCAGCATCGGAATGGCCTGAGGTCAGGCAGCAGTGGGACGTGTGGCGGAGAAAGAGACCACACATCACAGCCAGGCTGCATGCGTCCTATCTTCGCAAATCCGATTGGCTCCTGACGACCCATGCGGCGTGCGAGGCGGCCTTGCGACGGATCATTTTTGTTGGTTTGCGCCGAGAGGGAGTTACTTACAAATGCGCCCAATCATGGATGGATGAAAGTCATATCACGTTCGGGCAAACTCATGGGCAAGGCAATTTCGTCACCTATTTTGATCGTCTCTTCGAGAATGACTGGCCATCAACAATTGCGACGCAGCGCGGTCTGCCAGAACTCTGGGCCCTTTGGAACGGCTATTCGAAGCCGATCCGAAACCATCTCGCCCATGCTTTAAGAAAATATGATGACGATTGGTTGGAGGCTGCCCTGGCGATAGACCGCATGTTTTTGATCCACCTGGACAACGCGATCAACCCGATCATCAGGGGGCAGTCCGTTTCGTTGATCTCCGGCAGCTCTCGCCGCGGCTCGGGCGTGGCGATCTAGATATTACCCCTGAACGTGTATTGAGGATTCGATCCGCGTCAGCCGCGCCCGAAGATTCCGCTGGATGATGCAAGAGCCCGTCTGCGGGATCTGTGTGAGGCATGATGGATAGCGCGCAGATCAAATCAAATCTCGACCGTCTCTTTGCCAACGGATCGCGCATCGTCCTTTGGCGCGACGAGGACGGCGAGTTCGAGGAGATGCTGCCGGCGCTTGATCTTGATGGCGTCGGAACTTCGGCGTGTCGACGAGATTCCGATGCTTGCGCTCAAGGCCGAAATCGAGCTTGAGAATCCGGGGCAGCCGTTCCTGCTCGTATGAGAAGGGGCCATTGCCGACACCGAAGAAGACTGGCTGCTCGACATTCGGCTTTACGCCGAGACCTTTGCTGCCGACCGCTCGACCATGATCCTGCGCGAGCTTGGCTTGATGCAGCAAAGTCTGCGCGACCACATTGCGGCGCGCGGGAAATTTTTTGCCAGCAAGGAGCGGCTCGCGCGAGCAGCGCGCTTCATTGAGCCCGATGACACGGAAGATGCCATCGATCGCGCCTTGATGGCGTCGCTGCTCAAGGCCGATCAGACCGATGTCTTCACGGTTGTCAGGGCGCTTCTGCATACACTCGATGCCGATGATCTGGAGGCTGCGCCGGCATCCTGGGAGGAGTTCGAGAAATACGCTCTGACCGAGAGTTTCTGGCGGATGATGCAGGAGACTTTCGGCTACCGGGAAGACGATCCGCTCTCTGAAGACCTTGCTCATGCGCCTCATGGTCACCGACTTTGCGCGGGGCATCGACGGACCATGTCCCGCAGGCGCTTTCCCATCTCATGCTCCCGAAATCCGGCGCCGCGAACGCCGTCGTCTGCATGGGGCAGTGGCGCGACAGCGCGCAGTTTCATGGCAGCTATGATGCGCTTTCCTCGGTCATCGCTGATCTGGTGAAGCTTGGCGAGCATCTCAGCTGATCTGGAAATCGAGCAGCTGCGCGATGCCCGTACCTTCCTGCCGACCGAAAAATACATCGCAAGCCGTCTTCGGGATCGGGTGATCGAGACCGCTGACACGATCAATGTTGATGCGGTGCGCGATATCGCCATCCGGCGCCAGAATGGCTACTGGGCAAACAGCAAACTGCCTTCAACCGCGGACGCGCCGCGCGCGGCGCTCTCGCAGGTCTATGCCGCCCTGATGGCGGCTTCATCCTTCTTCGATCTGCGCAACCGCTATGCCGACGGCTTTGCCCATGCCGATCCGAAAGCGTTCTTCGATGCTTATGTCGGTGAGCTGTTCCGGTTCGATCAGCTCTATCAGGCATTTCTGCGAAGCCGCCGACTTTGCCGAAGCCGCCGGATGGGACATCCTCAAGTCTCTGCGCGAGCGGATCGAAGACGTCTATGGCAATTGGTATCTCGCAGGCCTCGCGCTGCGATGGGGAGAGCAGCTTGAAGGCGGCGGCCTTCTCGAATAGCTGGCGTCTGTCAGGTGGCAGCGCACAGCAGGATTTCTTCAAGCGCTATGTGCAACCACGGCTCGATGAAGCCGATGACCGCCGGGTGTTTGTCATCATCAGCGATGCGTTCCGGTTTGAAGCCGCACGCGAATTACCGATGAGCTCAATGGCCGTTATCGGTTCACGGCCTCCCTCATGCCCCAGCTTGGGGTACTTGCCGTCATATACCGCTCTTGGGCATGGCGAGCCTGCTGCCGCACGGATGCGCTCTCCTATGATGCGAACGGCGCCGTGCTCATCGATGGCCGCCCGACGAGCGGACTTGCCAATCGGCAGAAGATTCTGGAATCCGTTAATGGCGTGGCCATCGATGCGGAAAAGTTCATGGCGATGAACAAGCTCGATGGCCGTGAGTTCATCAAGCCGTATCGGGTCGTCTACATATACCACGACCAGATCGACAAGACGGCCGACCGGGGCAACGAAGACAAGACCTTCAGTGCGGTCCGCACATCGATCGACGAGCTCGGCAGCCTGGTGTCCCGCATCGTCAATAATCTGAATGGCAACTACGTTCTTGTGACGGCCGATCACGGTTTTCTGTTTCAGGAAAGCGCGCCGACAGCGACCGACAAGAACCCGATTGCCGACAAGCCGCCGGGTACCGTGATTTCGAAGAAGCGATACCTGATCGGCAATTCATTGCCCGATCATCCGGGCGCCTATCACGGCGCAACCGCCGTCACGGCAGGCGCAGCCGGCGATATGGAGTTTTGGGTTCCTACGAGGGCACAAACCGGTTTCATTTTGTCGGCGGCTCGCGCTTCGTGCATGGCGGAGCCATGCCGCAAGAAATCGCCGTGCCTGTCATTCAAGTCACCCAGCTCAAAGGCAAGAGCGCCGCAAAAACGCGCACGCGCCATGTCGGCATCAGCGTCCTCGGTGCCAACTATCAAGATCACCACCAGCCGCTACCGCTTCCGTCTTATTCAAACGGAAGCCGTTTCAGAGCGGGTGAAGCCGCTCAAGGTGAAGCTTGCGATCTATGAAGGCGACGAGCCGATCACCAATGTGGAAACGCTGTCGTTCGAAAGCGCTTCGAGCGATATGAACGAGTGGCGCAAAGAGGTCTGGCTGACCCTTGCGAGCCGCACCTTCAGCAAGAAGAATCAATATCAACTGATCGTTCGCAATGCCGAGACAGGGGTCGAGGAAGCGCGGATGGACGTAACCATAGACTTGGCATTCGACAATGACTTCTGAACTGATAGTGGACAATAGCCTTGACGACCTTCTGAACCGCCATTTTGCGGGCAAGGTCGTCCGGAAGGATCTCACCAAGCTCCTGAAAGAAGGGGCAAACGTCCCCGTCTACGTGCTTGAGTATCTGCTCGGCATGTACTGCGCATCTGACGATGATGAGATCATCGAGGAGGGTATGAAGACCGTCAAAAAGATCCTATCCGAGAACTATGTGCGGCCCGATGAGGCGGAGAAGATCAAATCGAAGATCAAGGAGCGTGGCAGTTTCAAGGTGATCGACAAGGTCACGGTCACCTGAACGAAAAGCGCGATACCTATGAGGCGCTTCTTTCCAATCTTGGCATCAAGGACGCCGAAGTCTCTGCCGGATGACGTGAAGCGGTATGAGAAGCTTCTGGTTGGCGGCATCTGGTGCATCATCACCGTTCACTACTTTCATGAAGAGGGCCAGAAAGGCTCGCCGTTCTCGATCGGCGATCTTAAGCCGATTCAGATGCCGGGCATGGACATGGAGGAATTCTTCGAGGCGCGAAAAGCGTTCTCAGAGGAAGAGTGGATCGATGTCCTGCTGCGCTCGGTAGGTATGGAGCCGTCGGTTCTCGATCAGCGGGTGAAGTGGCATCTTCTGGCGCGTATGATCCCCTTTGTAGAGAATAACTACAATTGCTGTGAGCTTGGGCCGCGTGGCACGGGCAAAAGCCATATCTACAAAGAATGTAGCCCAAACAGCATCTTGATCTCGGGCGGGCAGACGACGGTCGCCAATCTCTTTTACAACATGGGCCGCCGCCTGGTCGGACTTGTGGGCATGTGGGACCTCGTCGCCTTCGACGAGGTCGCGGGCATTTCGTTCAAGGACAAGGACGGCGTGCAGATCATGAAGGACTACATGGCGTCCGGTTCGTTCGCGCGCGGTCGTGATGCCATTTCGGCCTCTGCCAGCATGGTCTTTATCGGCAACATCAACCAGCCCGTTGATACGCTGGTCAAGACAAGCCACCTCCTGGCGCCATTTCCCGAGACGATGATCGACTCAGCCTTCTTCGACCGCTTCCACGCCTACATCCCAGGCTGGGAAGTGCCAAAGATGCGACCCGAGTTTTTCACCAACCGGTACGGCCTAATCACTGACTATCTCGCTGAGTTTATGCGGGAGATGCGCAAGCATACCTTCGCCGATGCCATCGATCGCTTTTTTAAGCTTGGTAACAATCTAAATCAGCGGGATACGATCGCCGTAAGGCGAACGGTCTCAGGCCTGCTCAAGTTACTTTATCCGCATGGCGAGTTCGACAAGGAGGCGGTACGCCGCTGTCTGGAGTATGCGCTGGAAGCCCGACGCCGCGTTAAAGAACAGCTAAAAAAGATCGGCGGGATGGAATTCTATGACGTCCATTTTTCCTATATCGATCAGGAGTCGCGCGAAGAACGTTTTGTGGGCGTGCCTGAGCAGGGCGGCGGACACCTCATCCCTGATGGAGCTGCTGAAGCCTGGCGTTCTGCACACGATTGCGAGCGGCAGTTCCGGACACCTCGGCCTTTACCGGCTTGAAACGCAAACGACCGCGGGCAACGGCAAGCTTTCAACTTCCGGGCTTGGCTCGAACGCGTCGGCTAGAGAAGCACTTCGTGTTGCCTTCGATTATTTCAAGGCCAATCTGTCGCGGGTCAGCGGCACCGCAAAGGCTGGAGATCACGACTTTCATCTGCATTCCGTCGAGATGCATAACACTGGGCCGACACGTACTATGACGCTTTGCCGGCTTTGTCGCCTTTTGCTCGGGGATTCTGCAAAAGCCGTTACAAGGGCAATTGGTCGTTCTTGGGAGATATGAGCCTCGGTGGCAGCATTATTCCGGTGGAAAATCTGGCCGGGTGCCTCCAACTTGCCTTTGATAGCGGCGCAAAGCGCATTTTGCTGCCGATGGCGAGCGTCGGCGACATACAGACGGTCCCCGGCGAGCTTTTTGCGAAATTTCAGACATCGTTCTATAGCGATCCGGTCGACGCCGTCTTTAAGGCTCTCGGCGTCACATAAACAGCGGGCGCCGGCATTAAGGCGATTGCGGCGGACTCCTACTCTGCGGCAAAGCGTTGCCTTGTCATTCTGGGGCATGCCCCTTCCGGTATGAGCCCTATCCCTGCACCGCAGGAATGGCGATTTCTTCCGCCATCTCGACATACCGGCAGAACGCGTTGGCGAGTTGCATCTGCCGCGGCGTTTTGCATTCCGCCTCGAAAATCTGCGGCGACCCGATCAGGATCGATACGCACTTTGCCCGTGATGTCGCGACATTGAGCCTGTTCAGGCTGTAAAGGAATTCCATGCCGCGCGGCGCGTCCGCGTGGCTCGATGTCGCGGTCGAATAGATCGCGATCGCCGCCTGCTGGCCCTGGAATTTATCGACCGTCCCTGCCCGCGCGCCCGGCAGGCGCTGCTGGATTTCGAACACCTGCGCGTTGTAGGGGGTCATGATAACGATGTCGTCGAGCGTTACCGCCCGCTCCGTGCCGTCCCGGTCGATCCAGGTGGCCCTGCTGCCGAGGATGGCTTTGACAAGCCCGGCCACGGCTTCCGCTTCTTCGGGGGCGCTGTTCTGATTGCCGGCATGGACGACCGGCAGATAGCGAAGCCCCGAGCCGTTCACCGGTCCCGGCGCTTTGATGACCTGCCTGTCCAGTCCGTCCCGCGAGCGCAGCTTCCCGTCATAGAAAAGCTCGGAAGTGTACGCGCAGATGGCCGGGTGCAGCCGCCACGTCTCTTCAAGGAACAGCCCCTTGTCCGGGGCGATCGTGTGAGCGCCGGCAAGAATGTGATCGAGCGCCGAAACGGCGCAGCCGTCGGGATGGCTGCCCTGCGTCGGCTGATCGAGCTGTTGCGGATCGCCGATCAGCACGACCGTCTTTGCCGCCTGCGAAACCGCCAGCACGTTCGCGAGCGCCATCTGCGCCGCTTCATCGACGAACAGCACGTCGAGCGTCTCGAATGCGTCCGGCCGCGACCACAGCCAAGCCGTGCCGCCGCCGACCGACACCCCGCGGCCGAGCGCGCCGATCAAATTTTCGCTGCGTCTTGCGAACGTGAGGCGGTGCTGCGCCGGCTCGACGTCATCCGCCTTGTGGCAGCACTGCACGTCCACGCCGGTTTCATCTGCGGCTTTGATCGTCTCGTCGATCAGGTTGCGGATCACCTTGTGGCTGTTGGCGGTGACGCCGACGCTCTTTCCCTGCCGCACCAGCTCGCAGATCATCCGCGCGCCGGTAAACGTCTTTCCCGCGCCGGGCGGTCCCTGGATCGGCAGGACGCCGCCCGCGAGGTGCCCGCACAGCCGCACCGCCGCCGCCACCGCCGTCTCGCCTTCACGGTGCAGCGCCTGCCCGTCGACGCGCGGGCTCACGCGCAGCAGCAGATCGCGCGCGGCCTGGTACGGCCCTTCGCCGTGTACGCCGTGCTCCGCTACATATTTGCCGAGGCGAACCAGCGACTCCGCGATGACCTCCGCGCCGACATAGGTATGCGCAAACACCGCCTGCGGGTGCAGGCCGGCGCTGTCCTGGCGCTTCTTGATGTCAACGGTGCGATCTTCGAACGAAATCGCCTCGACCTTGCCGAGCTTGGTCCCGCCGGCGTTATACAGATCCTCGCCGCCGCGCAGCTCGGTTTCCTGCGGCGCGAAGCTGTAACGGTGCACCGGCGCCTTAGCCGTTCCGCCCACCGTCCCCGCGAAAGCGAGGTCCGCGAGCCCGGCCCGTTCCTCAAGCAAATCCTCAACCGACAGATCGGCGAGCCGGAAATATTCCCACCACACCGCCTTCTCTTCGCGGCGATGCCAGTCGACGATATTGGCCAGCAGCCAGCGCGCCCGCTGCTCGTCGTTGCGCTCTTCCGGATCGGCGGGAATGCCGGCGGTCAGCCTTTCGATCAGCGCGCCTACCTTGAGCAGCCACGCCGTGATCCTTGTTTGGGGCGCCGTCGCCGGGGATCGGGCGCGGCACGTCCGTGCCCTGCGCCGACGAGCCCGCCGCGCAGCTCCTCCAGCCAGTCCCGCAAGCGGGCGGCCGACCGGCAGTCATCCCGGTTATAGCCGACCACCGTCGCCCTGGTACCACCGTCGATGGGGGGAATGTCTTCCAGTTCGAGGCTGGCCTGGAGCTTAGCCAGCGCCGCGTTCGCATCCCCGAGGTCCGTATCGCGCGCGAAACCGTAAAACGCCTCTAGCTTCTTGATCGAATAGCTCTCGACGCTGGCGCGGACGCCGCCGCGGACCACCTGATAGAGGTCGACGAACAGCTTCGCCCGCAGCATCCGGTCCAGTTCTTCCTCACGCGTCGCGTACCGGCCCATCAGGCGTTTGAGCGCCGCGGGCTCGTACGGCGCGTAGTGGTAGATGTGCAGGCCGGGAAACCGCTCCCAGCGCGTCATGACGAAATCGACAAAATCCTCGAACGCCTTTTTCTCATCGGCCCGCGACAGGGCCCATTCACCGCGGTATTCGGGGTTGGCGTCTTCGCCGCTGAACAGGTAGCCGAACAGATATTCGAACCCGCCTTCACCGGCGAACGGGTCGCCTTCGAGATCGAGGAACACGTCGCCCTCGGACGGTTCGGGAAGGCGGGTGAGGCCGAAGCCAACTTCGACCGGCAGCAGCTCGAATTTACGCTCGCCGCTCTGGCGCGCCTCGACCTGCATCCGCGCCTGCTCGCGGATGCGCACGTAAGACTCCGCCGCGCCCCGCCCCGGCTTCCACGGCAAGGGCAGCGGCAATCCGGCCAGGGCTTCCGCTGTCGTTACGCCGTGCTGCTTCAGTTCTTTGATCTGAATCTTCGAGATGCCGGCGACGAGGCAGGGATGATCGTCATCCCGGCGGCGCTTGTCGCAGGTACCTGCCACCGGCAGATTTCGCAGTGCTCGATCGGATCGGGATACGCGTCCTGCGGCGTTCCGACCGCAAGCGATGCCAGCATGCCCCGCTTCACCTTGCGGAAATAGGCGGCAAAGTCGGCGTAGCGATAGCGCTGCGGGACGAATTCCGACCACGGCACGACGACGTACAAATCTTCGGGCGCACATCCCTGCATGCCGGTAAGCAGATCGGCGTACAGGCAGAGCTGGAGACGCCCCGCCCGCGTTTCACGCGCGAGCTTGGTATCGACGGGCTCGTAGGACCACGCGCCGAGCGCGCCCGGCTTCTCGACGCGGCGAAGGATATCGGCGCGCCCGACCCACCCGTTGCCCGCCAGCGCGGCCTGCACGATCGCCGGCACGCCTTTCGTCATTGCGGCGAGCGTTTGCGCAACGGCCGCGTCCGTCACTTCGATGCCGTCGATCGTGACGGCTTCCAGACCGGCTGCCGCCAGATGTTCGACGTAGTTGCGTTCGTGAATCGCGCCGCGCTCGCGCAGGATG
>CAVVDM010000016.1:0-162015 GCA_963746885.1 uncultured Alphaproteobacteria bacterium | reverse complement strand
GTGCCGGCGCGGGCGAGCTTGACGAGGGCCTGCATCAGCCGCGCCACCCCGGCGAGGCGCTCCGCCGGGTCTTCCCAGTTGCGCAGGTAGACGAGCTTGTGGTCGGGGCGCAGGCGCAATGTGCCGGCGTTCTTCTGGATCAGCTCGACGAGCCCCGCCGGGTTGGCGAAGCGGTTGCCGCGCAGCGTGACGACCGCGCCCTTGGGCCCGGCCTCGACCTTCTCGACCCCGGCCTCGCGGCAGTCGCGCTTGATCGCGATGATCTGCAGCAGATTCTCGACCTCGGCCGGCAATGTGCCGAAGCGGTCGATCAACTCGGCGGCGAAGGCGTCGCGCTCGCGCCGATTGCCGAGCTGGGCGATGCGCCGGTAGAGGCCGAGCCGCACGCCGAGATCGGCGACGTAGGCTTCCGGGATCAGCACCGGCGTGCCGACCGTGATCTGCGGGCTCCAATCCTCGGGCGCCTCGCCGCCACCGACGCCATCGGCGCCGCCGGCGGTCTTGGCCGCCGCCACCGCCTCCTCCAGCATGTGCTGGTAGAGCTCGATGCCGACCTCGCGGATATGGCCGGACTGCTCGTCGCCGAGCAGATTGCCGGCGCCGCGGATGTCGAGGTCGTGGCTCGCCAGCTGGAACCCGGCGCCCAGCGTGTCGAGCGTCTGCATGACTTCGAGGCGGCGCTGCGCGGTCGGCGCCAGTCTCTTCTTCTCGGGCAGCGTCAGGTAGCAATAGGCGCGCACCTTGCTGCGCCCGATGCGGCCGCGCAGCTGATAGAGCTGGGCCAGCCCGAACATGTCGGCGCGGTGGATGATCAGCGTGTTGGCGGTCGGGATGTCGAGCCCCGATTCGATGATGTTGGTCGACAGCAGCAGGTCGTAGGCGCGCTCGTCGAACGCGGTCATCACGGTTTCGAGTTCGCTCGCCGCCATGCGGCCATGCGCCATCGCGACGCGGATCTCGGGCACGACCTTGCGCAATTCCTCGCGCACCTCGTCGAGATCGGCGATGCGCGGCGCGACATAGAACACCTGCCCGCCGCGGTCGCGCTCGCGCAGGATCGCCTCGCGCACCACCACCGGATCGTAGGGCGTGATGAACGTGCGCACCGCCAGGCGGTCGATCGGCGGGGTCGCGATGATGCTCATCTCGCGCACGCCCGGACAGCGCCAGCTGCAAGGTGCGCGGGATCGGCGTCGCGGTCAGCGTCAACACATGCACGTCGGCCTTGAGCTGCTTCAGCCGCTCCTTCTGCGAGACGCCGAAATGCTGCTCCTCGTCGACGATGACGAGCCCCAGATGCTGAAAATGCACGTCCTTGGCGAGCAGCGCGTGGGTGCCGACGACGATCTCGATCTTGCCCGTCGGCGATCTCGGCCTTGATCTGCTTCGCCTCCTTCGGCGCGACGAGGCGCGAGAGTTGCGCGACCCTGAGCGGCAGTCCGGCGAAACGCTGGCTGAACGTGCGGTAATGCTGGCGCGCGAGCAGGGTCGTCGGCACGACGACGGCGACCTGACCGCCGGCAAACGCCGTGACGAAGGCGGCGCGCAACGCCACCTCGGTCTTGCCGAAGCCGACATCGCCGCAGATCAGGCGGTCCATCGGCTTGCCGGCGGCCATGTCGGTCAGCGTGTCCTCGATCGCGCGCAGCTGGTCCTCGGTCTCGGGATAGGGAAAGCGCGCCGCGAACTCCTCGTAAAGCCCCTCGGGCGGCGTCAGGGTTTCGCCCGGGCGCAGCTGGCGCTCGGCGGCGATGCGGATCAGCTCGCCGGCGATCTCGCGGATGCGCTGCTTGACCCGCGCCTTGCGCGACTGCCAGCCGACGCCGCCCAGCCGGTCGAGCTGCGCCCCGGCATCCTCCGGAGCCGTAGCGCGACAGCACCTCGATATTCTCGACCGGCACAAACAGCCGGTCGTCGCCGGCATAGAGCACCTTGAGGCAATCGTGCGGCGCGCCGGCGACGTCGATCGTCTCCAGCCCCTCGTAGCGGCCGATGCCGTGCTCGTCGTGGACGACGAGGTCGCCCGCGGCCAGGCTCGCCGCCTCGGTGATGAACTCGTCGACGCTGCGGCGGCGGCGCGGCACCCGCGCCAGCCGGTCGCCGAGGATGTCCTGCTCGCCGAGCAATACGAACGCGTCGGTGAGCGAAGCCCTGTTCGAGCGGCAGGATCGCGAGCCCGGTCGCCGCTTTGGGCAGCTTGGCCAGCGCATTGCCGTCGGCCACCCGGCGCAGTTCGCTGAGGCCGCGCTCGCGCAATACCGTGGCGAGCCGGTCGGCCGAGCCCTCGCTGTAGGCGGCGATCACGGCGCGCCGGCCGGATTTCTGCTCGGCGGCGAGATAGTCGCGCACCGCGTCGAACAGGTTGACCTTCGGGTCGGCGCGCTCGGCGGCGAAATTGTGGGCCGGCCGGGCGCCGGCATCGAAGGCATCGCCGCTCGGCCTCGGATGCGGCGAACGGCGACAACTGGACGACGGCGCGGCCGGCGAGCGCCGCCCGCCATTCCGCCTCGTCGAGGAACATCTGCGCCGGCGGCACCGGGCGGTAGAGCGGCGCGGTGCTGCGCCCAGCGCTGCCTCCGGCATTGCTCCGTGGGCCGCTCATGCTCTTGCGGGTGGCGTAGAAATCGGCGATCGAGTTCGAGCCGGTGGGCGCGCGCTTCCCCGGCCTGGTAGTCGAACGACACCCCCGCCCCCGGCAGATAGTCGAACAGCGTCTCCAGCGTCTCGTAGTAGAACGGCAGCCAGTGCTCCATGCCGGCCTGGCGGCGCCCGGCGCTGACCCCCTCATAGAGCGGGTCGTCGCTGCCGACCGCACCGAACGCCTCGCGGTAGCGTGAGCGGAAGCGCTGGATCGCGGTGTCGTCGAGCAGGACCTCGCTGACCGGGCGCAAGACGAAATGGTCGAGCGGGCCGACCGAGCGCTGCGTCAGCGGATCGAAGCTGCGCAGGCTTTCAAGCGTGTCGCCGAAGAAGTCGAGGCGCATCGGCTGGGCCGCGCCGGCCGGGTAGAGATCGACGATGCCGCCGCGCACCGCAAACTCGCCGGGCTCGCGCACCGTGTCGGTGCGGTTGTAGCCGTTGTTGCGGAAGAAGCTCTGCAGCCGGTCGAGCGGGATATGGCCGCCGGGGCCGAGGGTCAGGATCCGCCCGTCGAACAGCCGGCGCGGCGGCACGCGCTGCACCAAGCGCGTTGACCGTTGTCAGCACGACGAGCGGCTTGCGCTTCGCCGGCCGCAAGGCGGGTCAGCGTGTCGATGCGGCGGCTGACAATCTCGCCGTTCGGCGAGACGCGGTCATAGGGCAGGCAATCCCAGGCCGGGAAGGTCAGGATTTTGAGCCCGGGGTAGAAGAACCCGAGCGCGGCGGCAAAGCTGGCCATGCGGCCATCGTCACGGCAGACGTGCAGCCACGATCGCCGCGGCGCCGTCGCGCACGAGGCCGCCGATGGTCGCTGCGTCATGCCCCTCGGGCGCGCCGAACAGCGTGACGGCACGCGGGGCCTCTGCGAGGGAGCGGGCGAGATCGCGCGAGCGGCGTCACGTCGCGCGCGCAGAATAGCGGAAGGCGAGGAGCAGGCGGGTGACTTCGGTATCGGATTCCGGCGGCGGCGCAGCCCGCCCGGCGATCCAGTCGAACAGATCGGCGTCGGGCATGATCGAGCAACGCCTCGTATTGCTCGAGCCGTCTGTCGTCGAACCCGGCGAGATGGGCATCGGCAAACGAGCCGAGGATCAGGTCGGCCTCGCGCGTGCCGCGGTGCCACGAGCGGAACAGCAGCCGCTTGCGCGCGGATGTCGGTGGATATGGGTGGAGTTGGCCGGGGGGCTGGCATGACGCCCCGGATATAGCCATGCTGGGCGGCTGCGTCAGCCGGCAAATGCAGGCATCTGTAGCAGCCATGCGCCCCGCCCTTCTCGACAAGCTGTTTGCGCCGGTGACGGCGCTGCCCGGCATCGGGCCGCAGCTCGCGCGCTTGATCGAGCGGGCCGCCGGCCCGCTCGTCGTCGATCTGCTGTGGCACCTGCCAACGGGGCTGGTCGACCGCCGCGCCGCGCCGCCGATCGGCGCCCTCAACCCGGTCGATTGGCCCGATGCAGTCGTCACGCTCAAGGCAACGGTCGAGCGCCACCAGCCCGGGCTCGGCCGCCGCCCCTACCGGGTCATATGCAGCGACGGCAGCGGCACGTTGACGCTGGTCTATTTCAACGTGAAGGGCGACTACCTCGAGCGGCTGCTGCCGGTCGGGGCCGAGCGGATCGTCAGCGGCCGCGTCGAATATTATGGCGGCCTGCCGCAGATCGCGCATCCCGACTATGTCGTGCCGCCGAGCGAGGCCGAGCGGGTGACGCCGATCGAACCGGTCTACCCGCTGACCGCCGGGCTGGCCTCGCGGGTCGTGGCCGCGGGCGGTCGCCGCCGCACTGGAGCGCGCCCCGGCACTGCCAGAATGGCTCGACCCGGCCTGGCAGGCGCGGCGCCAATGGCCGGATTGGCGCACGGCGATCGCGGCGGTGCACGCGCCGCACAACGCGGCCGATCTCGACCCCGCGAGCCCGGCGCGCGAGCGCCTCGCCTATGACGAGATCCTGGCGAGCCAGCTCGCCGTGGCGCTGGTGCGCGCCACCAGGCGGCGCCGGCGCGGCCGGGTGCTGGCCGGGACCGGCGCCTTGCAGGCGCGCGTCGAGGCCGGTTTCGGCTTCCCGCTGACGCATCAGCCAGCGCCAGGCGTTGGCCGAGATCGCCGGCGACATGAAAGCGCCGCACAAGATGATGCGGCTGCTGCAGGGCGATGTCGGCAGCGGCAAGACCGTCGTCGCGCTGCTCGCGATGCTGATCGCGGTCGAGAGCGGCGCCCAGGCGGCCCTGCTGGCGCCGACCGAGGTGCTGGCGCGCCAGCACCACCAGGTGTTGACCGCGGCTTGCGGCGCCCGCCGGGGTCGAGATCGGCCTGTTGACCGGGCGCGAGAAAGGGCGGGCGCGCGCTTCGATGCTGGCGAGCCTCGCCTCCGGCCTGACCCCGATCGTCGTCGGCACCCACGCGCTGTTGCAGCAGGATGTCGAATTCCGCGACCTCGCGCTCGCGGTCATCGACGAGCAGCACCGCTTCGGGGTCGAGCAGCGTCTCGCGCTGACCGCCAAGGGGCATGACGCCGACACGCTGCTGATGAGCGCGACGCCGATCCCGCGCACGTTGATGCTGACCGCCTATGGCGATCTCGACGTGTCGCGCCTCCTCGAAAAGCCGCCGGGACGCCGCCCGGTCGACACCCGCACGGTGCCGCTCGACCGCGCCGACGAGGTGACCGGCGCGATCGCGCGGGCGCTCGCCGGCGGCGCCAAGGTGTTCTGGGTATGCCCGATGGTCGAGGAATCCGAGACCGCCGATGTCGCCGCTGCCGAGGAGCGTCACCGCGCGCTCGCCGAGCTGTTGCCCGGCCGGGTCGGGCTGGTGCACGGTCGCATGAAAAGCGCCGAGAAGGACCGGGCGATGGCCGCGTTCGCCGATTCGGACGGCGGCAGCGGGATCGACCTCCTGGTCGCGACAACCGTGATCGAGGTCGGCATCGACGTGCCGGACGCGACAATCATGGTGATCGAGCACGCCGAGCGCTTCGGGCTCGCGCAACTGCACCAGCTCCGCGGCCGCATCGGCCGCGGCGAGCGGCCATCGACCTGTCTCCTGCTCTATCAGGCACCGCTCGGCGAGGTCGCGCGCCAGCGCCTCGCGATCCTGCGCGAGACCGAGGACGGCTTTCGCATCGCCGAGGAGGATCTGCGGCTGCGTGGCGGCGGCGAGGTGCTCGGCACCAGGCAGAGCGGGCTGCCGACGCTAAGGCTCGCCGATCTGGCACGGCACGAGGCGCTGATCGCGGTCGCGCATGACGACGCCCGCCTCGTGCTGGAGCGCGACCCCGGCCTGACGAGCCCCCGCGGCGAGGCGCTGCGTCTCCTGCTCTATCTGTTCCGCCGCGACGAGGCGGTGCAATACCTGCGCGCCGGGTGACTCGTCAGGACCGCGGCTGTAGATGGCGGCAGATGTAAACCGGGGTGCCGGTTACGTCACGGCTCCACATGCCGACCATGCCGGGCGGACAGGCCGCCGGAGCGGAGGCCGACGACGGCGCTGCGGTGGCGGCGATCGGCACCGGCCGCTGGGCGGCCGGCGGCGGTGGCGCTGCGGCCGGCGGCGGTATCGGGGGCGCGCCCGTCATTCTTGGCGCGAGGGCAACCGGCGCGGGCAATTTCGTCGCAGTAATCGGCATCGTCACAGTAATCGGCGCCTTGGCGCTCGGCGCCGGACTCGCGGCGGCGCTTTCCGGCGGCTTTCCCATCAGCTGCGCACAGGCGCCGAGCCACAGCGGCAGGGCGATCACGGCCGCCGCACCGCACGCCGCCCGGCGCCAGCCGCCTGCTCTGCCGCCGCGCCGGCCCACCCTGTCGTCGATGATCGGCATCGGCGGTCCCCCCGGATCATGTCACGAGAAGATTACCGTCCGCCGGCGGCGTGTGGAAACGCCTTCGGCTCAGTCGGCTCCGTCGAGCAGGGTCACGACGGCGTGGCGCAGTTCACCCGGGCGATACGGCTTGTGCAGCACCAGCCCCTGCAGATCGCGGTCGCGGTTGGCGCGCACCAGATTGGCGAATCCGGTGGCATAGAGCACGGGTAGCCCGGGGCGCAGCGAGCGCGCCGCATTGGCGAGGTCGATGCCGTCGAGCCGCCCCGGCATCACGACGTCGGTAAACAAGAGGTCGATCCGCAGGTCGGGATGCGCCAGCAGCAGGCGATGCGCGTCATCGCCGCTCTCCGCGTCAAGCACGCGATAGCCCGCCCCCTCAAGCACGGCGAGGGCGACCTCGCGAACATCGCGGTCATCCTCGACGACAAGAACGGTCTTTGCCGGCTCCGCCATGCGCCTGCACCCTCCGCTGCATACCCAAACACCGCGGCTTCGCGATCGCTCCCGACGGCAGAGCCGAATTTGTGTGACGCGGGCCGACGCAAACCGGTTGCGATCAGCGCCGCCGGGGCAACAATGGCGCCGGATCAGGGAGACAGGCCAATGCACGCGTGGGACGCCGGCCAATATCTTCGCTTCGCCGACGAGCGAACCCGCCCGGCGCTCGACCTCCTGGCGCGGCTCGACCTCGCGGCGCCGCGGCAGATTGTCGATCTCGGCTGCGGACCGGGCAACAGCACGGCGCTATTGCGCGAGCGCTGGCCGGAGGCGGCGCTGACCGGGCTCGACAATTCGGCCGAGATGCTGATGGCGGCGCGCCGCGACCACCCCGGGATCGACTTTGTCGCCGGCGACATGGCCGAATGGTCGCCGCCCGCGCCGTACGACCTCGTGTTCTCGAACGCCGCACTGCAATGGGTCGGCGATCACCCGCGCCTTTTGCCGCGCCTGATGGCGGGGGTCGCCGCGGGCGGCGCGCTCGCCGTGCAGATGCCGCGCAATCACGACTTCCAGACGCACGCCCTGATGCGGCAGGTCGCCGCGGAGGGGCCGTGGCGCGACCGCCTCGCCGATGCCCGCGACCCCTCGCCGGTCCAGCCGCCGGAGTTCTATTACGACTGCCTCGCGCCGCTCTGCCGCCGCGTCATTCTGTGGGAAACCAATTACATCCAGGTCATGGATGGGATTCCGGCCATCATCGCCTGGCTGCACGGCACCGGGCTGCGGCCGTTTCTCGCCCGCCTCGACGCGGCGGAAAAAGAGCAATTTCTCGACCGCTACGCCGCGTTGCTGGCCGAGGCGTTTCCGGTGCGCGTCGACGGCAAGGTGCTGCTCCCCTACCCGCGGCTGTTCGTCATCGCCACGGCGCCTTAGTGGCGCTAAATTCGGGTGGCGCTAATTTCGGCAATTGCGTGCCCGCAGGGCTAAGGGAGAGTTCGCATGTTGCAGATGGCCGGCCGCATGGCGGTGCTCGGCACCGAGACGGCCTTCGAGGTTCTGGCGCGGGCCAACGCGCTGGCAGCGCAGGGGCGCTCGATCATCAATCTGGGGATCGGCCAGCCCGATTTCCCGACCCCCGACCACATCGTCGAGGCCGGGCGCAAGGCGCTCGCCGACGGCCATCACGGCTATACCCCGGCCAACGGCATTCCGCCCCTGCGCGCCGCCGTCGCCGCCGATTTGTGGCGGCGCCACAAGGTCGAGGTGTCGCCCGACCGGGTCCTGGTCGTGCCCGGCGGCAAGGTGACGATGTTTTTTGCGATCATGATGTTCGGCGAGCCGGGCGCCGAGATCCTCTATCCCAATCCGGGCTTCCCGATCTACGAGAGCGTGATCCGCTTCTCGGGCGCGACGCCGGTGCCGGTGCCGCTCTACGAGAGCGCCGGGTTCTCGTTCAGCGCCGAGGAGGTGCTGGCCAAGATCACGCCGCGGACCCGCCTCCTGATCATCAACAGCCCGGCCAACCCGACCGGCGGCGTCGTGCCGCGCGCCGAACTCGATCGGCTCGTCGCCGGGCTCGAGCGGCACCCGCAAGTGGCGGTGATGAGCGACGAGATCTACAGCGAGATTCTCTACGACGGCGCCGAGCACGTCAGCCTGCTCAGCTATCCGTCATTGCGCGACCGCCTGATCCTGCTCGACGGCTGGAGCAAGACCTACGCGATGACCGGCTGGCGGCATGGGCTATGGCGTGTGGCCCGAGGCGCTGTTCCCGGCGGCCGAGCGGCTCGCGATCAACTGCCATTCCTGCGTCAATGCGGCGACGCAATATGCCGGCATCGCCGCGCTCGAAGGCCCGCGCGAGCCGGTCGAGCGCATGGTCAAGGCGTTCGCCGAGCGCCGCGAGGTGATCGTCGCCGCGCTGAACGGCCTGCCCGGCATCCGCTGCGCCAACCCGGGCGGCGCCTTCTATACGTTCCCGAACATTTCCGGGACCGGCTACGACGCCCGCACCTTCCAGAGCCGGCTGTTGGACGAGACCGGCGTGGCGACGATCGCCGGCACCAGCTTCGGCGCGTTCGGCGAGGATTACGTGCGCTTCTCCTACGCCAACACGCTCGCGGCGATCACCGAGGCGATCGAGCGCATCCGCGGCTTCCTCGGCAATCTGCCGCGGCGATGATCTTGCGCAAGAGACTAAAATCTAGGCACTAACCAGCAAATTATGTCTAATCGATAGGCAGAAACGCGGCGCCGGCGATTTTTCATCATCGCCGATGCAGTTGTGGCATGGGTTATGCTCTGTCTGGCGCCACCAGCGGCGCCGCGCGCATCAGAGAGTGGATGTCGATGAAGAAGGTCGAGGCGATCATCAAGCCGTTCAAGCTCGACGAGGTGAAGGAAGCGCTTCACGAGGTCGGGATCAAGGGCATTACGGTCACCGAAGCCAAGGGCTTCGGCCGGCAGAAGGGGCATACCGAGCTCTATCGCGGGGCCGAATACGTGGTCGACTTCCTGCCCAAGGTGAAGATCGAGGTGGTGATGGAGGAATCGATGGTCGAGCGGGCCGTCGAGGCGATCCAGCAGGCC
Organism: uncultured Alphaproteobacteria bacterium; assembly: GCA_963746885.1. Taxonomy (GTDB): domain Bacteria; phylum Pseudomonadota; class Alphaproteobacteria; order ATCC43930; family CGMCC-115725; genus DATARH01. The sequence continues at coordinate 152,527 of CAVVDM010000016.1, read as the reverse complement.
GCCCACACCGGACGCATCGGCGACGGCAAGATTTTCGTGTCCACGATCGACGAGGCGATCCGCATTCGCACCGGCGAGCGTGGCCCGGATGCGATTTGACGGCGCCCTCGAATGACCGCGAGGCGCGGGCATGCGTGTGTTCGGGCCGCTCTGACGGGTCCGCGGCGGCGTGTTTTGTCGACGAGAGCGGCGGCGCAGCCCCCGAACCGGCGATCCTGCCAGCCGGCGAGCGCGCCAGTAGCGAGCAACCTCCCCTAGAACTTCAACCAGCGAACGGAATGGTGCGATGGCCGATACGAAAAAAGTCCTCGATATGATCAAGGAGCACGACGTCAAGTACGTCGACTTCCGGTTCACCGATCCGCGCGGCAAGTGGCAGCACCTCGCCCATCACCTGCGCACGATCACCGAAGATTTCCTCAATGCCGGGGTGACGTTCGACGGCTCGTCGATCGCCGGATGGAAGGCGATCAACGAGTTGGACATGGTGCTGATGCCGGATTGCTCGACGGCCGTGCTCGACCCGTTCGCGGCGCAGACCTCGCTGATCATCTTTTGCGACGTGCACGAGCCGCTGACCGGGCAGCCCTACAGCCGCGACCCGCGCTCGATCGCCAAGAAGGCCGAGCAGCATCTGGTCGTCGACCGGCATCGGCGACACGGCGTATTTCGGCCCCGAGGCCGAGTTTTTCGTGTTCGACGACGTGCGCTACGAAAGCAAGATGAACGGCGCGATGTACGAGATCGACAGCGAGGAAGGCCCCTACGTCACCGGCAAGAAATTCCCGGACGGCAATACCGGCCACCGCCCGCCGATCAAGGGCGGCTATTTCCCGGTGCCGCCGGTCGACAGCCAGAGCGACCTGCGGGCCGAGATGCTGTCGATCATGTTCGACATGGGGCTCAAGGTCGAAAAGCACCACCACGAGGTGGCGCCAAGCCAGGCACGAGCTCGGCGCCGAGTTCGACACGCTGGTGAAGAGCGCCGACGGCATGCAGATCTACAAATACGTCGTCCACAATGTCGCCAACCAGTACGGCAAGACGGCGACCTTCATGCCAAAGCCGATCAAGGGCGACAACGGCTCGGGCATGCATGTGCACCAGTCGATCTGGAAGGGCGAGCGGCCGCTGTTCGCCGGCAATCAATACGCCGATCTGTCGGAAACCGCGCTCTACTACATCGGCGGCATCATCAAGCACGCCAAGGCGATCAACGCCTTCACCAACCCGACGACGAACAGCTACAAGCGCCTGATCCCCGGTTTCGAGGCGCCGGTGCTGCTCGCCTATTCGGCGCGCAACCGCTCGGCCTCTTGCCGCATCCCGATCGTCGCCAGCCCGAAGGGCAAGCGTGTCGAGGTGCGCTTACCCCGACCCCGCCGCCAACCCGTATCTCGGCGTTTGCGGCGATGATGATGGCCGGGCTCGACGGCATCCAGAACAAGCTCCATCCCGGCGAAGCCATGGACAAGAACCTCTACGACCTGCCGCCGGAGGAATTGAAGGACATTCCTACCGTGTGCGGCTCGCTGCGCGAGGCGCTTGACCGAGTTGCAGAACGACCATGCCTTCCTGACCAAAGGCGACGTCTTTCCCCGCGACTTCATCGAGAGCTACATCGAGCTGAAATGGGAGGAGGTGTACAATTTCGAGCACACGCCTCACCCGATCGAGTTCCAGATGTATTACTCGGTGTAGCTGCGGCCTCCGCAGTTGGCGCCGCCGCTGCTTGGCGGCGCGCGCCCGGGAAACATGGCCGGCCTCAGGGCCGGCCATGTGCGTTCTGCAACACCGTTTTGCGCAACTGCGGTGCTAAACAAGGCAGCGCCAGATTGTTGATCAAAATTTAGGCATTTAGCAACGTATCAGCAAAATCCGCCCGGCCTGGCACGGCCCCCCGATCCGGTTTGCTCAGCCCGGGTGCGGATAAAACTCGCAGCGATGATGCCGCACCTGCAATTTCAGGCGCCGAACCTCCAACGCCCAGCCCTGCCGCCGGTCTCTACTTTATGGTTTAGCCCGGTCGCACCGCCGTCGCCCATTGCGGGACCGAACGCCGCAGGCTGTCCGCCCTCCCGGCGGGCCGAGTTGGCACGATTCTTGGGTTTTACAGCGGCATGGCCGCCCGACGCTGTCGTCGCGGGCGGGATCGCAACGGCTCGGTCATTGGGAGGGTTACGGCAATGAGATCCCTGTTTCGTTACGGGCGGCCTGCGCTGTTCGCTGTCTTGCTGCTGTCCTTATGGACAGTTGCCGCGCTGGCGCAGACCCCGGCACCGACCGCACCTGCGGCGGCGGCACCCGCAGCGGCCGCCGCCGCGGCGGCGGCTCCGAAGATCGACAGCGGCGACACCGCGTGGATGATGACGTCGGTCGCGCTGGTGCTGATGATGACCGTTCCCGGCCTGGCGCTGTTTTACGGCGGCATGGTGCGCAAGATGAACGTGCTCGCCACGGTCATGCAGAGCTTCGCCATAACCTGCCTGGTCACGGTGTTGTACACGGTCGTCACCTACAGCATGTCGTTTACCAACGGCAGCCCGTTTGTGGGCGGCATGAGCCGGTTCCTGCTGATCGGCATGACCCTCAATTCGGTCAACGACCTGGCAAAGACGATCCCCGAATCGGTCTACATGTGCTTTCAGATGACCTTTGCGATCATCACCCCGGCGCTGATTTGCGGCGCGGTGGCCGATCGCATGAAATTCTCGGCGCTGATGTGGTTCATCGGCTTGTGGTCGATCCTGGTCTACGCCCCGGTTGCGCATTGGGTGTGGGGTGGCGACGGGTTCCTGGCGAGCGCCGGCGTGCTCGATTTCGCCGGCGGCACCGTCGTCCATATCAATTCCGGCGTCGCCGGCCTGATGTGCGCCCTGATGCTCGGCAAGCGGCGCGGTTACGGCACGGAGCCGATGGCGCCGCACAACCTGGTTTACAGCATGATCGGCGCCTCGCTGCTGTGGGTCGGCTGGTTCGGCTTCAACGCCGGCTCGGCGGTGACGTCGGGCACCAGCGCCGGCATGGCGATGGCCGTGACCCAGATCGCCACCGCGACCGCGGCATTGACCTGGATGTTTGTCGAGTGGGTATTGAAGGGCAAACCCAGCGTGCTCGGCATCTGCTCGGGAGCGGTCGCGGGTCTCGTGGCGATCACCCCGGCCTCCGGCTTCGTCGACCCGCGCGGCGCCCTGATCATCGGCATCGCCGGCGGCATCGGCTGCTATTGGGGCGCCACCGGGCTCAAGCATCTGTTCGGCTATGACGACAGCCTTGACGCGTTCGGCGTGCACGGAGTCGGCGGCACAATCGGCGCGATCCTGACCGGTGTGCTCGCGGTGTCGGCGATCAGCGACGGCCACAGCGGGCTGATCGACGGCAATCCGCATCAGGTCATCGTCCAGCTCTACGGAATCGCCGTTGTCGTGGCCTACGATGCGATCGTCTCGCTGATCCTGCTCAAGATCATCGACATGGCGATCGGGCTGCGGGTCGACACCGAAACCGAGGTCACCGGGCTCGATCTCGCGCTGCACGGCGAAGTCGTCCCGTAGAGGGCGCGGCGGCCGGTCAGACCGCCGATGGTCTGATCGGCCGATCTCGCAAAACCTGCTCCATTTTTAAGCTGTGTGCGGCAGTTTTGCCAAAGCGGCCAACAAACGCCGCGCCAGAGCTCGCATTCCGGCTTTTTCTGCAACTCGAACGGTAATAGAGAACTCAGCCCATGATCGAAGAGTTGCGGAGCCGCCTCCGGCACCGCAGTCACCTCTAGCTGCCAAGGGACATCCCTGATGACGCGAATTTTTACCAATCAACTTCGAGTCGGCACCGTATCCTTGCTCGCATTGACGGCATGGCAGCTCGGAACGGCGTCGCCGACACTTGCGCAGCAGCCCCCGCCAGCCGCGACGCCCGCCGCACCGGCGCCAGCGGCGCGCACCGGCGGGGCCGACCGCGATGACGACGCCGGCGATGTCCGGACCGCTGGTTGCCAACCCGGATCCGATGCACCTCGACGTCACGCCGTTTTTCGGCCCGATGTACGTGACCGGAGCGGCAAGCGCTCTCGGCTTGGCGCAGACCGACCCGGTGCTGGGCGTCGACCATTCCTGGGATTTCGATTTGGCTAACGCCCAGGCCACGCTGCAGACCACCTCCGGGCTATTCCAGTTCTTTATCGAGCCCGGCGTCTATGCGCTGCCCGTGGTCGGTACGTCCTTATAAGAATGTCACCGACATGCCCACCTCGACCAAGAATCTTCGGCGGACTGCCAGTCGCCTGGGGCAAGATCGCGTTCAACGACAATTTCTCGATCCAGGGCGGCAAGCTACCGACCCTGATCGGTGCGGAGTACATGTTCACGTTCCAGAACATGAACATCGAGCGCGGCCTGTTGTGGTTCCAGGAAAACATCGTCAATCGGGGCGTCCAGGCCAACCTGACCACCGGCCCGCTCGCCTGGTCGCTATCCCTGAACGACGGGTTTTATTCCGGGAAATACAACTGGCTGACCGGTTCCGCGGCGTGGACGATCGACAGCGCCAATTCGGTGATCGTCACCGGCGGCGGCGCGCTCAGCCGCAACACCGCGACCGGCTTTGCGACACCGGTGGCCCAGAACAACAGCACGATCGTCGAAGCGAGCTATACCTACGCCAACGCGCCGTGGACCATCACGCCCTATATCCAATACACCCATGTCGGAGCTGACGCCTCGCTTGGTGTGATCAACGACTCATCGACGATCGGCGGTGCGATACTCGCCAACTACAAGGTTACGGATAACATCAATCTGGCCGGGCGTTGGGAGTATATCGACTCCAGCGGCGCCGGAACGGGCACGGGCCTGCTCGGCTACGGCCCGGGGAGTTCGGCAATGTCCTTCACCTTCACCCCGACCTGGCAGAGCGGCCTGTTCTTCCTGCGCGGCGAGGCATCGGTGACGCAGCTTTACAGCGCCACCGCGGGGCTCGGCTTCGGCGCTGCCGGCAACACGCACACCCAAGGCCGCTTCCTGCTGGAAACGGGCGTGGTATTCTAGGCGTCCACGGGCCCTTGGCACATTTCCTGCGAGTTCGACGAGGCGCGCAGGCGCCGCGGCCCTCTTCTATGATGGTGAGGCGATGAAAAAAATCGAGGCGATCATCAAGCCGTTCAAGCTCGATGAGGTAAAGACCGCATTGCACGAGATCGGCATTACCGGCATGACCGTCAGCGAGGTCCGGGGTTTCGGCCGACAGAAGGGTCATACCGAGGTCTATCGCGGCGCCGAATACGTGATCGACTTCCTGCCCAAGGTCAAAATCGAGGTCGTCCTCGACGACGCCTTGGCTGCGCGTGCGGTGGAGGCTATCCAGGCCGCCGCACGCACCGACAAGATCGGCGACGGCAAGATCTTTGTCGTTCCGATCGAAGAGGCGGTGCGGATCCGCACCGGCGAGCGCGGCACCGACGCTATTTAGCCGCCGCTCGCCTCGCCATCCGCACGGAGACTGTCAGCGCCGTCCTTGTCCGGAGGCGTTTCGGTCGCGCCCGGCGCCGCCTCGCCCGGGCGTGAATGTGAGCGAAACGCCGTTCATGCAGTAGCGCAGCCCGGTGGGCGGCGGCCCGTCTTCGAAGACGTGGCCGAGGTGCCCACCGCAGCGGCGGCAGTGCACCTCGGTGCGCACCATGAAAAAGCTGCGGTCGGTGTGCGTCTCAACACGCGTCGTCGACCGGCGCCCAGAAGCTCGGCCAGCCGGTGCCGCTGTTGAATTTTGTGCCGGCGTCGAACAGCGGCTGCCCGCACCCGGCGCAGTGATAGATCCCGGCGTTGTATTGCTTGTCGAGCGGGCTGGTCCCGGCGCGCTCGGTGCCGTGCTCGCGCAGCACGCGATATTGCTCGGGGTTCAGCCGGCGGCGCCACTCGGCGTCATCGAACGACACCTCGAACTCCTGCTTCGGTGTTGCGCCACGGCCGCCCAAACGCCCCAGAAAGCCCTCTGCCATACGCCTGCCTCGCCGACCGCGGTTGTATCCGATGCACTATATTGCGCGCCGCGAGCCTGTCGTGAAGAGGCGTTGCCGCAAACCTTGCGGTCCGTCAGGAGCGGGCGGATGTGGATTGTGCGATGATCGACCCGAGCCTAGCGCTCGGCTAATGCACCCGCTCGCCGGCTTGCGGCACCGGACGCAGCAATTCGGCGGTCGAACGTGCGATCCAGCACCACACGACGCAGGTCAATTCGTCGTCACTGGCGCGCAGCCGCTCCACCTCGCGCTCGGCGATCACGGCGGCCTTGCTGCCGTGCCGGCGCACCAGCAGGATCGCGGCCTCCCAAATTTTGCGCTCGTTGGTCATCATCATCGTAACTTCTGCCGGGTCATCACCCAACATATTGTTGCCGACGCTTAAATATATACTGCATCCTGCTTGCGCCGCGGGCAAGCCCTCCTATAATCGCACCATGGCAGACCTGTTCGACACGCTCCCGCCGCCGCCGGCCGACAGCTATTCCGCAAAGGATATCGAGGTCCTCGAGGGTTTGGAGCCGGTGCGTCGGCGCCCCGGCATGTATGTCGGCGGCACCGACGAGCGCGCCCTGCACCACCTCGCCGCCGAGGCCCTCGACAATGCGATGGACGAAGCGGTGGCGGGCTTTGCCAGCCGCATCGAACTGGAGCTCGGTGCCGCGGGCTCCGTTACGGTGCGCGACAACGGCCGCGGCATTCCGGTCGATCCGCATCCCCGCTTTCCCGACCAATCGGCGCTCGAGATCATACTGACGATGCTGCACTCCGGCGGCAAGTTCGGCGGCAGCGCCTACAAGACCTCCGGCGGACTGCACGGCGTCGGCGTCTCGGTGGTCAATGCCCTGTCGGATACGCTTGAGGTCGAGGTGGCGCGCGACCGCCGCCTGTGGCGCCAGCGCTACAGCCGCGGGGTGCCGCTCGGCCCGGTCGAGGATTGCGGTCCGGTGCAGAACCGGCGGGGCACGACGCTGAGCTTTCATCCCGACCCGGAGATCTTCGGCGACGCAGCGTTCCGCCCGGCGCTGCTCTATCGGATGGCGCGCTCCAAAGCCTATCTGTTCCGCGGCGTCGAGATCCGCTGGCGCTGCGACCCGGCGGTGCCGCGCCCCGAGGGCGTGCCCGCCGAGGCGCGGCTGCACTTTCCGGGCGGACTCGGCGATTTTCTCGCCGCCAGCCTCGAAGGGCGCGAATTGCTGACGCCGCGGCCGTTTCTCGGCCAGGCCGATTTCCCGGAAGGCGGCAGCATCGAATGGGCCGTGGTGTGGCCCGACGATGAGGACGATGCGTTCTGCCACTCCTATTGCAACACGATCCCGACGCCGGAAGGGGGCACCCATGAGGCCGGGCTGCGCAACGCGTTGACCCGCGGCATCAAGGCCTATGGCGACATGACCGGCAACCGCCGCATCGCCCAGGCAACCGCCGACGACATCGCGCCCGGCGCGGCAATGCTGTTGTCACTGTTTCTGCGCGACCCGCAATTCCAGGGCCAGACCAAGGAGCGGCTCGCTTCGGCGGAGGCGACACGGCTGGTCGAAAGCGCGGTGCGAGACCATTTCGACCACTGGCTGAGCGCCGATCCGGCGACCAGCCGGGCGCTCCTCGACCGCATCGCCGAGCGCGCCGAGGAGCGGCAGCGCCGCCGCCAGCAGAAGGACCTGGCGCGCAAGAGCGCGACCCGCAAGCTGCGGCTGCCCGGCAAACTCGCCGATTGCACGCGCGCCAGCGCCGCCGGCACCGAGATCTTCCTGGTCGAGGGCGACAGCGCCGGCGGCTCGGCAAAACAGGCGCGCGACCGCGACACCCAGGCAATCCTGCCCTTGCGCGGCAAGATCCTTAACGTCGCCAGCGCCTCGGCGGACAAGATGCACGCCAACCAGGAGGTCGGAGACATCGTGCTGGCGCTCGGCTGCGGCAGCGGCACGCAATACCGCGACGAGGCGCTGCGCTACGAGCGGGTCATCATCATGACCGACGCCGATGTCGACGGCGCCCACATCGCCTCGCTGTTGATGACCTTCTTTTTCCGGGCGATGCCGAAGCTGGTCGACAACGGCCATCTGTTCCTCGCCCTGCCGCCGCTCTATCGGCTGACCCAGGGCGAGGTGACGCTCTATGCGCGCGACGACGCGCATCGCGAGGAGCTGCTCGAAACTGCGTTCAACCGCCGCGGCAAGGTCGAGATCAGCCGCTTCAAGGGATTGGGCGAAATGCCGGCGCGCTACCTGCGGGCGACGACGATGGACCCGGCGCAGCGCACGCTGTTGCGCGTGACGTTGCCGCCGCGCGCCGACCCGGCGGCGATCGAAACCCCCGGCGAGGGGTTTGCGCGCACCGAGACGCTGGTCGAGACATTGATGGGGCGGCGTCCCGAATTGCGCTTCGACTACATCCAGAAAAACGCCCGCTTCGCTCGCGACCTCGATCTATGAGGCCGCTCAGCGGGTGCCGACGATCGTGAACATCTCCCATTCCTGATCGATCGTCGCAAATTGCTGGCGGTGATGGGTTATCCGCACGTTCGAAAAGCCGAGCACAGCCAGGAATTGCTCGAAGAATTTTGGCGAGAATTCCCACCAGGTCTCCAGCGATCGGTTTGCCGCCGTCGGTACGAGGCGGCAGACCGCCTGATCGGCCAGCTCAGGGAAATAGCGCTCAACGATGACGATCTCGTTGGCCACCACGGAAGCCACCGATTCGAGCATCCGCACCGGCGAGGATATGTGCAGCAGGATCGAGGCCAAGACGCCGATATCGAACTTCGTGGGCTGCGGCGGAATGTGGTAGGCGTCGATCTCATAACATTCGACGCTGCTCTCGTAGCAATGATGGAGATACCAAAACGAATTGCGGACGCGTTGAATATGCCTGCCGAACGAGCGGCGGGTCTCGTCGAGATTTACTGCCGCCTGCGGCACCAAGTCCCAGAAGCTTTCCATCGGCGGCTCGATCACGGCGACCCGCGCCCCGCGGCGCTCCATGTGAAACGACAGAAACCCGCTGGCCGGGCCGATCTCGATCACGCGTTTGCCGGCGAAATCGACATTGCCGAGATAGGCGTCGGCGGTTTTGCGCAAATCCCACTGCCCGCGGGTCGTCGTTCCGTCCGGCAACTCGACGATATGATAGAAATCGCATTCCTCGGTGGTGGTCACGTCCCGGTGAATCGGATGCATGTCGCCCGTCAGCAGCGGGACGGTGTTCGCGTCACGACCTCCCCGCGCCACGCCCGCGGCGGGCGACGCGGCGGCCGCTGGCGCAATGCCTGCGGCTCTCGCGCTGGCCGACATCACCGTCGCCGAATGCAGCACCTCCCCCTCCCGGCTGATCGACACCCGATTGACCGGTTCGACAAGGAAGCGCGCAATCGGGACGGAGAACGCCCGCTTTCCGTCGCCCATCCCCGCTTCTTCGAGGTCTTTGCGATAGGCGGTCGGCGCCAGCGTCGCGACGCGACGGCCATTGACCGCTATATCAATCGCCGTGACCGGTCCGTCGTCGTCGATCCACCCGGAGATGCGGGTTGCGCTGCATTCGTCGATATACCAGCGGCAAGGCATGCCTACGCTCCCAACGTATACGTGTCGCAACGATCGTCCGGTAGAGCGGAATTGTAGGTCGCCCGTACCGCCGCGCCTAGCCGGAGGATAAACGCGCTGAGCGGGCTACAGCCGGCGCTTGGCGACGGGTTCTCTAAAAACGACCCGGACATGCGTTCGCAGACCTTGCGTTGCTACGCGGTTCCGCTTACCTACTCGGCCGTCGACCCGTTTGGGTTCGGCTTCACTGCCGGTGCTCGCCCGCGAGCGCGGGACCGTGTCTCCCGATCCAACCGACGTCCGATCCGACGCACGACGTGTGTCGGCCTGCTACCAACTGGAGTTCTGGCTAATGGCGACCGGCACGGTCAAATGGTTTAATGCCCAGAAGGGCTATGGGTTTATCCAGCCAACAAGCGGCGGCCCCGATGTTTTCGTCCACATCTCGGCGGTCGAACGGGCCGGCATGGACGGCCTCAACGAAGGCCAAAAGCTGACCTATGAGCTCGAGCAGGGCCAACGCGGCCGCGTGTCGGCGGTCAATCTGCACCCGGCGTAGCCGTCGGTTGCCAAGGGGCGCCACGGCGCCCCTTTCCTTACTGGGAGTGCTCATTGGCTAAGGAAGACCTAATCGAATTCGAAGGCACCGTGATGGAACTCTTGCCCGACGCACGGTTCCGGGTGCGGCTCGACAACGGGCACGAAACGCTCGCCTACTCCTCCGGCAAGATGAAAAAGAACCGGATCCGGATCCTTGCCGGAGACCGCGTCACGGTCGAAATGACGCCTTACGACCTGACCAAAGGCCGGATCAATTTCCGCCACAAGGACACCAGCGCGCCGCCGATGGTGCCGCGGCCACAGTTTCGCCGCCGCTAGCTCCGACAGCTTTCCTTTCGGGAGACCTCCTCTGTCGCTGTCACATAACGGAAACAGCGAAAAACATTGACTTTCGGAGGGTCATCCCCAATTAAGGCTCGGGCAATGTGCCCGCCCTAAACCTTGGGTAAGGCAAAAACTTCTCAATGAATTTTTCTGAACTTGGACTCTCGCCTGAGATTCTTCAGGCAGTTGCAGACGCCGGCTATACCACCCCCACCCCGATCCAGCAGCAAGCCATTCCCGTCGTCGCCCAAGGCCGCGACGTGCTGGGCTGCGCCCAGACCGGCACCGGCAAAACCGCCAGCTTCGCCCTGCCGATGATCGACAAGCTCGCCGCCGGGCGATCCCGGGCGCGCATGCCGCGTTCGTTGATCATCGAGCCGACGCGCGAATTGGCGACGCAGGTCGAGGTGGCGTTCGAGACCTATGGCAAGCATCACCGGCTGTCGACGGCGCTCTTGATCGGCGGCGAGCGGTTTGCCGACCAGGAACGCAAGCTCGACCGCGGCGTCGACGTGCTGATCGCGACGCCAGGTCGGCTTCTCGACCTGTTCGAGCGCGGCAAGATCCTGATGTCGGACGTGCGCATCCTCGTCATCGACGAGGCAGACCGGATGCTCGACATGGGCTTTATCCCCGATGTCGAGCGCATCGTCTCCCTGTTGCCGAAGAACCGGCAGACGCTGTTCTTCTCGGCGACGATGCCGCCGGAGATTCGCCGCCTCGCCGACGCGTTCCTCAACGAGCCGGTCGCGATCTCGGTGGCGCCGCCCGCGTCGCCGGCCGCAACCGTCGAGCAATCGCTCGTCATCATTGCGCCGGAAGACAAGCGCGACGCCTTGCGCCGGCTGATCGCCAGCGAAGACGTCAAGAACGCGCTGATTTTCTGCAACCGCAAGACCGAAGTCGACATCCTGCAGCGCTCGCTGTCGCGCCACGGCCTCGACGCCGCGGCGTTGCACGGCGACATGGCGCAGGCCAAGCGCACCGAAACCCTCGACCGCTTCCGCGCCGGCGAGATCCGGCTGCTGGTTGCCAGCGATGTCGCGGCGCGCGGCCTCGACATCCAGGGCCTGTCGCATGTCTTCAATTTCGACGTGCCGCACCACGCCGAGGATTACGTCCACCGCATCGGGCGCACCGGACGCGCCGGACGCGCCGGACGCTCCTTCACCCTGGCGGCGCCCGAAGACGGCAAGATGATCGCCGCGATCCAGCAGCTGATCGGCAGGGACATCCCGGAAACAGGGGTTGCCGGCATCGCCGCCGCCGAACTCGATTTCGAGGGCGGCGACCGCCGCCGCCGCGGCCGCACGCGCAGCACGCCGGAACGCGCCGCGCCGCGCTCGGCGCGCCCAGCGGCGCGTTCACCCAGGAGCCGCGCCGATGAGCCGCGCGACAACGCGTCGGAGCCGGCCCGGCAGGAGTACAACCCTCAGGAGCACAAACCGCGGGCGCGCAAACCGCGCGAACGCGGCGCCCCGATCGAGCCGCGCGTTGACAACGCCGCGCCCGCCGTGGTGGCGTTTGCCGCTGCGGCACGGCCGGCCGCTACGGCACGGGCACGCGACCCGGAACCGGCCGAACATCAGGTCGTCGGCTTCGGCGACCATCTCCCGGCGTTTCTCGCACGCCCGCTGAAAATTGCCGCGGACGCCTGACGAACCGCGTCACCGGCGCCGCAGGAGGCTCGGATGAAGACCATCTTTGTTATGGTCAAATGCGACCTTGGCAAAGCCTACGACGTCGCCGACGCCGCGGTCACTGACGTCGAGCAGATCTCGGAGGTCTATTCGACATCGGGCCAGTACGATCTCCTGATGAAATGCTATCTGCCCGACAGCGCCGATATCGGCCATTTCGTGACCGAGCAGGTGCAGACGCTGCCCGGCGTCAAGGACACCTTCACAATCATCGCCTTCAAGGCATTCTCGCCCGACACGACGGCCTGAACCGCGGAGGAGCCATGAGCAGCGACGAACAGGGCTGGGTCAAGGCCGCCGACCGCGGCGATCTCGGCGCCGACGATGTCCTCGGCGTCGTCGTCGCCGGCCGCGAGATCGCGCTCTACGACCTCGGCGGCGAAATCTTCGCGACTGACGACATCTGCACCCACGCTTACGCCAAATTGTCAGACGGCTGGCTCGACAAGGGCGAGATCGAATGCCCGCTGCATGCCGGGCGCTTCGACGTCAGGAACGGCAACGCCACCGCGCCGCCCTGCACCGACGACATCAAGACCTATCCGGTGCGCCTCGTCGGCGACGAGATCCAGCTCAAGCTGGACTGATCCTGCCTCGTCCTTAAAGCCGATCCCGGGGCTATTCGTACACCCGTCGGTACAGGTCGACGATCTCGTCGTTTGTCGGCACGCGCGGGTTGTTGGCGGGGGAGCCGGAGGCGATCGCCTGCCCGGCCATGACCGACAGCAATTCATCGTAGCGGGCGCGGTCGATGCCGTAGGCGCGCGGGCTCGGCACCTTAAGCTCCGCATTAAGCGCGCGCAATTCGTCCAGCAGGCGGGCGACCGCGCTCTGGCTGCCTTCGCCCTCCTCGGCGACCCCCATCGCGCGGGCGCAATCGGCATAGCGTTCGAGCGCCGCCGGTGCCGAAAAAGCGGTGATCGCGGGCAACAGCATCGCGTTCGACAGCCCGTGCGGCACATGGAAGAAAGCGCCGATCGGCCGGCTCATGCCGTGCACCAGCGCGACGCTGGCGTTGGAGAACGCCATCCCGGCCGTTGTCGCACCGAGCATCATCGCTTCGCGCGCGGCCCGGTTGTCGGGCTGGGCGCAGGCGGCGCGGATGTTGCGGGCAATGAGGCCCATCGCGTTTTTCGCCAGGCCGTCGGTGTAGGGATTGGCGCGGCGGCTGACATAGGCTTCGATCGCATGAGTCAGGCTGTCGATGCCGGTATCGGCGGTGAGGCGCAGCGGCATCGTCAAGGTCAGCTCGTAATCGACGATCGCCGCTGTCGGGCAGCAGGCGAGCCCGGCGATCAGCATTTTCTCGTCGGTCTCGGTGTCGCTGACGACCGTGAAGCGGGTGACCTCGGAGCCGGTGCCGGCGGTGGTGGGGATCGCGACGATCGGCGGCCCCATCAGCGGGATCTCGTTCGGCACCTTGTAGTCGCGCATCTGCCCGCCATTGGCGTAGAGCACCGACATGCCCTTGGCGGTGTCGATCGAGCTGCCGCCGCCGACCGCGACGAGGCTGTCATAGTCGCCCGCTTGCAGCCGCGCGACGCCGGCGGCGATCGCCTCGGTCGTCGGGTCCGGCACCGTGTCGGAGAATGCCGACCAGGGGATCTGCGCTCCGTCCAGCAGCGCCGTCACCCGGTCGAGGATGCCGCACCCGGCGATGTAGGGGTCGGTCACGATCAGGGGCCGCGCCAAGCCAAGCCGGGCGAGCAGCCCGGGCAGTTCGCCGAGCGCCCCGCCGCCGATCGACAGGAGCCGGGGTGCCGTGATCAACGCCGCCATCGCGATTCTCCCTTCAATCCGGCTTCTTCAGCAGGAACCGCAGCACGCCGCCTGGCTGCTCGCCGGATTCGAGCAGCGTGCAGCCGGTGGTCTGGCAGAAATGCGCGAAATCCTTGGTCGCGCCGGGATCGGTCGCCAGCACTTCCAGGATGCCGCCGGCCGGCACCGCCCGCAGCGCGCGGCGCGCCTTCAGCACCGGCAGCGGACACAACAGCCCGGTCGCATCGAGCGTGCTGTCGGGCCGCATCGTCGCATCGCCCTCTGCTTCGGCCATGGCAATACCTCGGTTCGGCGTTGCTGTGACTTTTAGCCGAGGCCCACCACGCTCGGCAACCCGGCGCCCGGGAGTTGATCTATAATCGCGGCGATGCCAGCCTCGACCTTTCCGCCCGCCCCCATCGATCGCGAGCAGATCGCCGCGACCGAGCGGCTGATCCGGCCTTTTATCCGCCACACCCCGGTGATCCGCATCGACGCGGCCGATCTCGGCCTCGCCGGCGAGCCGGTCGCGCTGAAGCTTGAATTTCTGCAGCACACCGGGTCGTTCAAGCCGCGCGGCGCCTTCGCCAACCTGCTGACGCCGCAAGGTGCCAGAGGCCGGCGTCGCCGCCGCGTCGGGCGGCAACCACGGCGCCGCCGTCGCCTATGCGGCGCGGCGGCTCGGGGTGCCCGCGACGATCTTCGTGCCGCGCATTACCGCGCCCGCCAAGCTCGAACGCATCCGCTCGTATGGCGCCGAATTGATCGTCGGGGGCGAGGTTTATGCCGACGCGCTCGCCGCCAGCGAGGAATTTGTCGCGGCGACCGGCGCGCTGCCGGTCCACGCCTATGACCAGCCGGAAACCCTGCTCGGCCAGGGCACTGTCGGGCTCGAAATCGAGGCCGACCTGCCCGAGATCGATACAGTGCTCGTCGCGGTCGGCGGCGGCGGGCTGATCGGGGGCATTGCCGCCTGGTTCGGCGGGGGCGTTCGCGTCATCGGGGTCGAGCCGGAGACCGCACCGACCCTGCACGCGGCCTTTGCCGCCGGCCGGCCGGTCGATGCGCCGGCGGGCGGGATCGCTGCCGACTCGCTGGCGCCGCGCCGGGTCGGGGCGCTGATGTTCCCGATCGCACGCGACTTCGTCGAACGCGTCGTGCTCGTCCCCGACGCGGCGATCAGCGAGGCGCAGCGCCGGTTGTGGGAAGTGCTGCGCATCGTCGCCGAGCCCGGCGGCGCGGCGGCGATGGCCGCTCTTCTCTCGGGTCGCTACCGTCGCGCGCCCGACGAGCGGGTCGCGATACTGCTCTGCGGCGCCAACACCGGCGCGGTATCGTTCGAGCGCGCCGGCGCCTGATTTCGCTCGCTCGCCTAGTTCCGCGAGCCTAGTTCCGCGGGGCGTGCTTGGAGAGGATGCGCTGCAGGGTGCGGCGGTGCATTTTGAGGCGCCGCGCGGTTTCCGAGACGTTGCGGTCGCACAATTCGAAGATCCGCTGAATGTGCTCCCAGCGCACCCGGTCGGCCGACATCGGGTCTTCGGGCGGCTCCGGCGTCTCGCCTTCGCGGGCCAGCAGCGCGCGCTCGACGGCATCGGCGTCGGCCGGCTTCGGCAGGTAGTCGACCGCCCCGGCCTTCACCGCCGCGACCGCGGTGGCGATGTTGCCGTAGCCGGTCAGCACGACGATGCGGGCGCCGGGCCGCGCGCTGCGCAATGCGCTGACGACCTCGAGCCCGCTGCCATCGCCCAGGCGCAGATCGACCACGGCGAAGGCCGGCGGGTGCGCCGTCGCGGCGGCGATACCCGAGGCGACCGTGTCGGCGGTCGACACGACAAAGCCGCGCCGCTCCATCGCACGCGCGAGGCGTTGGCACAACGGCGCGTCGTCATCGACGATCAGCAGCGTCCGGTCGGTTTCGGGCAGGCCGTGCAGCGGCGGGGCCTCGGCCTCGGTGCCGGTCGTGTGATGGGGTCGATCGTTGAATTCATACCGTTTGCCTCTCATTGCCGCGCTGCGCCCCGCCTGCGTCCAATCGTCGCCGCGGCATCAGGTCGCGTTACTGCCTCCAAATTGGCACGGTTCCACGAAATGACAACATCTGCGCCGCCTTCGATCAGATTATCGAAGGTCAGCTGCGCGCCGCTGCGCTCCAACAGGCTTTGCGCGATGAAGATGCCGAGTCCCATATGGTTCGAGGCGCCGGCACGGGTCGACAGATACGGCTCGCCGAGCCGGCCGAGCAGATGCGCCGGAAAGCCCGGCCCGTCATCGGCGATCTCGACGGTGACCGCCGTCTCGTCCCAATGGATCGTCACGCTGACCTCGTTGCGGGCGAACTGCACGGCGTTCTGGATCAGGTTGTTGAGCCCGTGCATGATCTCCGGGCTGCGCCGCACCAGCGGCTCGTCGGTCGGCAGGCTCGCCGGTCGTGGCGAAGATCAGGCGCACGCGCGGGTCGTGGTACAGGGCGCCGGCGGCCTCGACCAGTGCCGAGATCGGCAGCCGCGTGTAGGGCGAGGCGCCCTCCTCGTCGGGATGATGCGCCAGCTCCGCCAGGATCTGGCGGCACCGCTCGGACTGGCTCAGCAGCAGCTGGGCGTCTTCGGCATGCGGCGAGCCGGCCGGCAGGTCGCGCACCAGCTCCCGGGCGACGACCGCGATCGTCGCCAGCGGGCTGCCGAGCTCGTGCGCCGCCGCCGCCGCCAATGCGCCAACCGCCGAGACCCGCTGCTCGCGCGCCAGCGCCAGCTGCGTCGCGGCGACCGCGTCGCGCAGCCGCCGCGCCTCCTCGGCGACGCTCCAGGTATAGCCGCCGATGAACACGGTCGCGAGCACCAGCGCCGTCCACAGCCCGAGCACCAGCTCGCGGCGGAAACAACAGCGGCACGGTGCGCCACGGCAGCGGCATGTGCCACAGCGCCAGCACCGTGATGACGGCGACGGCAAACACCGCGAGCGCGATGACCGGGCGCCGCGACAGCACCGTCGCCGCGACCGTTACCGGCGCCAGGATCAGGATCGCGAACGGATTTTCCAGCCCGCCGGTCAGGTAGAGCAGGGCGGCGAGCTGGACGAGGTCGTAGCCGAGGAACAGCGCCGCCTCGCGCTCGCCGAGCCGGGTTGCCGCGCGGCGATTGAGAATGATCAGCAGATTGAGCATCACCGAGCAGCCGACGACACCGAGCGCCGGCACCAGCGGCAGCCGGAAGGCGAAGGCGTAATGCACGATCAGCAGCGTCACCGCCTGCCCGGCGATCGCGACCCAGCGGATCAGCACCAGGCGGCGCAGGCTGATCCGGTCGAAAGCGACACGCGGCTCGGGGAGCGCACTCAGATTGGCGAGATTCACCGGGTTGTCTCCTGTGGGCCGGCCGGTTCGGGTCGGCGGCACGTCGGCTCCCCTGGCCGATCCGCTGCTGATGGGCCATATAGGGCGGATGCCCGAACCCGTCATCCTTGTTGACCATCTCGTCAAGCACTATGGCAGCACCGTTGCCGTGGACGGGATCAGCTTTGCCGTCGAGCGCGGCGTCACCGCGGCGCTGCTCGGCGGCAACGGCGCCGGCAAGACGACGACGCTGTCGATCCTGCTCGGCCTGCTGCTGCCGACCTCCGGCACGATCCAGGTGTTCGGCGAGGACGTGTTGCGGCACCGCTACCGCGTACTGCCGCGGATGAATTTCTCCTCGCCCTATGTCGACCTGCCGCATCGGCTCACCGTGCGCCAGAACCTGGCGATCTACGCCCGGCTCTACGGACTGAAGCGGCGCGCCGAACGCATCGCGCAGCTCGCCGAGGATCTGCAGTTCGCGCCGCTGCTCGACCGCCCGGCCGGCAAATTGTCGTCCGGCCAGAAGACCCGGGTCGCGCTCGCCAAGGCGCTGCTGAACGAGCCCGAGCTGCTGCTGCTCGACGAGCCGACCGCCTCGCTCGACCCCGACACCGGCGACTGGGTGCGCAGCTATCTCGAGGATTATCGCGCCCGCAGCGGCGCGACGATCCTGCTGGCCTCGCACAACATGGCCGAGGTCGAGCGGCTGTGCTCGCAGGTGTTGATGATGAAGGCCGGGCGCATCGTCGACCGCGGCAGCCCGGACGAGCTGATCGACCGCTACGGCCGCAGCAATCTCGAGGAGGTGTTCCTGGACATCGCGCGCGACACAACCACGGCATCGGCATTGGAGCCGGTCGCGTGAGCAACCGCGCAGATCCGGCATTTCGGCGAAGCGCATGTTCTCGCCGGCGCGGGTGTGGGCGATGCTGCTGCGCTATCTCTACATGCTCAGAGCTCGTGGCCGCGCATGATCGAGCTGCTGTACTGGCCGACCCTGCAGATGATGATCTGGGGCTTCATGAGCCAGTTCCTGCGCCAGAACAGCTCCTATGTCGCGCAGGCCTTCGGCGTCCTGCTCGCCGCGGTGATGCTGTGGGACCTGCTGTTCCGCAGCCAGCTCGGGCTGTCGATGTCGTTTCTCGAGGAGATGTGGGCGCGCAACCTCGGCCAGCTGTTCGTGACGCCGCTGCGGCCCTACGAGTGGGTGCTGTCGTTGCTGGCGATGAGCGTGATCCGGGCGTCGATCGGGATCGTGCCGGCGACGCTGCTGGCGATCCCGCTTTACCATTACTCGATCTTCGACATGGGGCCGCCGCTGATCGCCTTCATCGCGGTGCTGATGGTGATGGGCTGGGCGTTGGGGCTGGCGATCTGCGGCGGCATCCTGCGCCACGGCCTGGGCGCCGAGAGCCTCGCCTGGACCGTCATCTTCGCGCTGGCGCCGCTTAGCTGCGTCTATTACCCGGTCAGCATCCTGCCGTCCTGGCTGCAGCCGGTCGCCTGGGCATTGCCCTCGACCCACGTCTTCGAGGGCATGCGCGCGGTGCTGTTCGAGCACACCTTCCGCCTCGATTATTTCCTCAGCGCGGTGGCGCTCGACCTCGTCCTGCTGGTTGCGGGCACGGCGATCTTCTTCATCGCCTTCCGCGACGCCCGCCGCCGCGGCGCCCTGTTGCAGATGGGGGAATAGCTCAGCCCGGGCCGCTGACGCCGGCGTCGGCGAAGGTGGCCATGCCCGCGTGGCAGGCGGCCGCGGCCTTGAGCAGCGACAGCGCCAGCGTCGCGCCCGAGGCTTCGCCCAATCGCATGCCGAGGTCGAGGAGCGGCGCCTTGCCAAGCTTGTCGAGCAGGCGGCGATGGCCGGGCTCGGCCGAGACGTGGCCGGCGACGCAATGGTCGAGGGCCTGCCGATCGGCCGCATAGAGCACTGCCGCGGCAGCGCCGGCGCAGAACCCGTCGAGCACGACCGGCACCCGCCCCATCCGCGCCGCCAGGATCGCCCCGGCCATCGCGGCAAATTCGAGCCCGCCCAGCCCGCATAACACGTCGAACGGATCACCTGCTGCTGGCCGGTGTCGAGCGACCGCAGCGGCGACAACCTCGCGCTTGCGGTCGAGCGCGGCGCCGGCGACGCCGGTGCCGGGCCCGGTCCAGTCCGCCGCGTCGCCGCCAAACAGCCCCAGGCACAATGCTGCCGCTACCGTCGTGTTGGCGATGCCCATCTCGCCGATTGCGAGCGCGTCGATCCCGGGCTCGACCGCCATCATGCCGTAGGCGATCGCGTGGGCGCATTCCTCCTCGCTCATCGCCGGGCCGTCGACGATGTCGCCGGTCGGGGTGTCGAGGTTCATCTCGTAGACCCGCAGATCGGCGTCGACGATGCGGCACAGCTGGTTGACCGCGGCGCCGCCGGCGATGAAGTTCTGCACCATCTGCGCCGTCACCGCCGCGGGATAGGCCGAGACGCCGCGCGCCGCGACGCCGTGATTGGCCGCGAACACGACAACCCGGGGATGGTCGACACGCGGCGGGTGGCGCCCCTGCCAGGTGGCAAGCCAGATACCAATTCCTCGAGCCGGCCCAACGCGCCGGCGGGTTTGGTAAGCTGGCGCTCGCGGCTCGTCGCCGCGCTGCCGGCATCGAGGTCGGGGCCGGGCAGGTGCGCCATCAGGGCACGGATTTCGTCGAGGCGAGCCATCGGCTCGGGCATAAGTCTCTCCAACTGCGGCTTTAGGGGGGTCAGCGCTTGGGGCTGGCGCGTTCCAGCATCTGAACGATCGCCGTGTGGTGGTTCTGCCCGACCCAGCCGATCGCGTCGCGGCCGGTAAAATCGCTCTGCCGCGGGTTGGCCCCCTTGGCGAGCAATGCTCGGACGATCTCGATATTGCCGCGGCTTGCCGCAAGCATCAGCGGCGTCATGCCGTTGCGGTTCTGCGGATCGACCTCGGCGCCGACATCGAGCAGGAGCTGCGCCATGTCGACCTGGTTGCGGTCGGTGGCGTAGTGCAATGCCGTGTTGCCGAGCTTGTCGCGGGCGTTGAGATTTGCGCCGGCCTTGATCAGGATCGCCGCGATCTGAAGATTGCCGTTCATCGCGGCGATGTGCAGCCCGGTGCGGCCGTTTTCATCCTCCTGGTTGGGGCTATGGTCTTTTCCCAGAAGCTGGCGCACCTGGTCGGCGTCGTTTTGCGCGGCGGCGCGCGCGATATTGTCCCAATAGGTGCCGAACAGCGCGATATCGGCGCGCGCCGGCGGCCCCCATAACAGCGATGCCAGGGCGACGGCGGCCAGAAGCCGGACCGGACCAGCGGTCATGACGGGATCCTCGCTTGGGTCGGGCGATCGAGGCCGGCGAGCCAGTCGAGCGCGGCCTCCACGGTCTCGACGGCAGGGCCGGGCTCGCGCGGCGGGCGGCGCACCATGATGACGGGGATGCTCAGCTCGCGGGCCGCGATCAGCTTCGCCTCGGTGGCCGCCCCGCCGCTCGCCTTGCACACCAGGACATCGATCGCGTGGCGCTGCAGCGTGTGCAGTTCCTCGACCACGCTGAACGGCCCGCGCCCGAGCACGATTTGATGCCAAGGCAATGGCAGCGCGTCTCGCGGGGGCTCGATCAGGCGCACGACAAAGCGCACCCCGGTGGTCGCGGCGAAGGCTGCAATCCCGCCGCTGCCGACCGTCAGCCAAGCGCGCCGGCCGACCCGGCCGACCAGCAGCGCGGCAGCCTCGATACTGTCGACCTCGATCCAGCGGTCGAGTGGCTGGCGGCGCCAGGGCGGGCGCAACAGGAGCAGCCGCGGCGCTCCGGTCCGCTCGGCGGCAAACCGGGCGGTTCGCGAGATCTTGGCGGCAAACGGGTGGGTTGCGTCGATCAGCCGGTCGATCTGGTGATCGATCAGGTAGCTCGGCGAGCCCGGCCGGCCCGCCAAAGCCGCCGATCCGCACCTGCCCGGTGATCGGGCCGGGGTGGCGGGTGCGGCCGGCCAGCGCCGTCGTCACGGTCAGCGCTTCACCGAAGCGGGCGAGCGCCCCACGCGCCAGCGCCGCCGCCTCGCCGGTGCCGCCGAGAATCAGCAGTTGCCGGCCGGTCATCGCAGCGCCCCGCCGGCATGCGCGATGATATCGCCGCTGCGATCGACGATCGCGACCTCGACCGCCGTCGCGCCGCACAGCGTCGCCAGCGCCACCTCGCGCGCCTGGCGCGCCACCGTCTCGGCGAGCATCGCCCGGCGCGGGCCGGCAAGGTCGAGCACCGCAGCGGCGCTGCCCCCCTGCGACGCGGCGGCGACGGCGTCCGGATCGGCCCCGAGGGCAGCGAGCTGGCCAGCGAGCGCGGCGGGGTCGACCCGGCTGCGGCTCGAATGCAGATCGAGGTGGCCGGCGGCGAGCTTGGCGAACTTGGCAAACCCGCCGGCCAATGTCAGCCGCGCCACCGGATGCCGGCGCAGGTATTTGAGCGTGCCGCCGACGAAATCGCCCATGTCGATCAGCGCCTGCTCGGGCAGCTCGTAGAGGCGCTGCACCGCCCGCTCCGATGTCGTGCCGGTGGCGGCGGCGAGGTGATCGATTCCGGCGGCGCGGGCGACGTCGATGCCGCGGTGGATCGCATGAATCCACGAGGCGCAGGAATAGGGCACGACAACCCCGGTGGTGCCGAGCACCGACAGCCCGCCGACAATGCCGAGTCGTGCGTTCATCGTCTTCTCGGCAAGCAACTCGCCGCCGGGGATCGCCAGCGTCACGGTGACGTTGGGCGGCGGCGCGCCGTTGGCCTCGGCGAGGTCGGCCAGCGTCTCACGAATCATCGCGCGCGGCGCCGGGTTGATCGCCGGCTCGCCGACGGCAAGCGGCAGGCCGGGCCGGGTCACCGTGCCGACCCCCGCGCCGGCGCGGAACCCGATGCCGGAACCGGGCGCCGCCCAGGCAAGCTCGGCGATGATCAGCGCGCCATGCGTCACATCGGGATCGTCGCCGGCATCCTTGACGATGCCGGCACGGGCGCGCCCGCAATCGTATTCGGCAAGAGCCAGCGGAAAGCTCGGCCGCTGGCCGCGCGGCAGGCGGATCGTGACGGGGTCGGGAAAATGGCCGGTCAACAGCGCGGGCAAACGCCGCGCCCGCCGCTGCCGCGGCGCAGGCGCCGGTGGTCCAGCCGCGCCGCAGCGGCACCGTCTGATCCCGAGCCATGGGTGATCTTAGCAAAACGGCTGCCCCTGACTACCTTTGGGCGTAGGGCTTCTATAGGGTTGCTGCGTGATCGACAGCGCGCGTCTCCAGCTTCCGGACTTTGCTTCCGGCAGCGTCTGGCTGGTCGGCGCCGGGCCGGGCGATCCGGGGCTGCTCTCGGCGCTGGCACTGCACGCGCTCGACCATGCCGACAGCGTCGTTTACGACGCGCTCGTCGACCCCCGCATCCTCGACCTGGCTCGGCCCGGCGCCGCGCTCGAATTCGGCCGGCAAGCGCGGCGGGCGGCCGTCGCCGCGCCAGCCCGACATCTCGGCCCGCTTGATCCGGCTGGCACGGGACGGGCACCGCGTGCTGCGCCTCAAGGGCGGCGACCCCTGCGTGTTCGGGCGCGGCGGCGAGGAGGCGCTGGCGCTGGCCGCGGCGCGACATCCCGTTTCGCATCGTTCCCGGCATCACCGCCGGGATCGGCGGCCTCGCCTATGCCGGCATCCCGGTGACGCATCGCGACATCGCCTCCGCCGTCACCTTTGTCACCGGGCACGACAGCGGCGGCGCGGTGCCGGAGCGGGTCGACTGGGCGGCGATCGCCCGCGGCTCGCCGGTCATCGTGCTGTACATGGCGTTGCCCCACCTGGCGCGCATCGCGGCGCGCCTGATCGCGGCCGGGCGAGCCGCCGACGAGCCGCTCGCGATCGTCAGCAAGGCGACGACAGCGGCCCAGCGCGTCGTCGTATCGTCGCTGGCAGCGGCTGCCGCCGGCGCCGCAGGAGCAGGCATCGAAGCACCGACCATCATCGTCATCGGCGAGGTGGTGCGGCTGCGCGCCGCGCTCGACTGGCTTGGCGGCGACGCGGCTCCCACGGTGTAATATCGGCGGCAATCCTATCGCTGAAGCGCGTCGGGGAAGCGCAGCGATAAATCGAGCTCGGTGCTCGGCCCCTTGAAGGTTGACGGCAATGGCGGGAAATGCCCGACCGCGGCCACCATGCGCCCGATCCGCGCGTCGATGTCGGGGTAGCCCGAGCTTTGCGCAATGCCGATTCGCGCAATCGTGCCGTCGCTGAGCACCAGCACCGAAACCTTGGTCGTGCCGCGGCGGCCGCCGATCAGGCTCAGCGGCAGCAGGTCGAAGTGACGCCGCGTCAGCGTGACGAGGTAGGCGAAATACTGTTCGCCCGTCATGGCCGAGCCCGCCGCCCGCCCCGGTGGCGGCGGCTGATACGCTGTTTCGGCCGGCGGCAGAGCAGACGCAGCCGCCGTGACGGACGGCGGCGGGCGGCGGCTTCTGTGCGCGGCCCGGGAACGCCTTACGGCAGGCGGTGGGGCGGGCTTGGGAAGTGACGCCGCGGTCGCGGCAGCCGCGACCTGCGGCACTCGGGGAGAAGCTGCGGCAGCGGCCGGCGCACCGGGCTGCGGGGCTGCGTTACTCGTCGTTTCGGTTTCCGGTACAGCCTCGCCGGACGCCGCTGTTGCTGCCGGCGCCGGCGGATATTCGATCACCAGCTGCACGGGGATCGCCCCGGATGTTGCGGCAGGCGCGGTGCCGCCGGCGATCAGAACGATCAGCGGCAGTAGATGGACGCAGAGCGAGCCCAGCAGGCTGATCGCGACAGGGCGCCGGCGCAGCGCGGGCGGCTGGTCATCCGGGTCCTCCCCGGTCCGTTCCGGATCGAGCCGCTCGGCCTCCGCAAACTCGACGGGTGGCCCCTTGCCCGGTTCCGGGCGCGCGATCGTCGGCTCCGGGCGCTCGAACTCCTCGAACTCGAACCACAGCGGCCCCGTCGGGGGAGCCGGCTCCAGGCGTGAATCCTCGGCCGGCCAAATCGCCGCGAAGCCGATCTCGAACTCTTCGGGCGGGGCGTTCGGCCGCACGCACAAATTCCCGTCGGGTAACCTGCGCTAATGCTCCGGCAGGCTGCCGTTGAAAGCCAGATGATAATCCAGCGACATGCGCTGGCCCTGGAACCATTGCGGCAGCGGCGGAAAGCGGCGAACCGCGGCGACCATCCGTTCTGCCCGGCGGTCGATGTCCGGATAGCCCGAGCTTTGTTTGATCGCGATGCGCGCGATCGTGCCGTCGGCGAGCACCAAAATGCGGACGACCGTCACTCCGCTGCGCCCGGCAAGCACCGAGTGCGGCAGCAATTCGCTATAACGGGCCAGCAGCCTCATGCAGTAAGCGAGGTATTCGTCGCGCGTCGCGTCCGGCCCGGGCACTCGCCCGATGTGCTGCTCCGGGGAGCGGTCCGGCGCGAGGCGCGCCACGGCAGCGCGCTTTGGCGGTTGCCTCACCGGTGGAGCCAGCGTGGGCAGCGGTGGCACCGCAATAGGCTCGGGGGTCGGAGCGGGCTTGGGCAGTGCTGATACCAGATCCGGCGGCGGCGGCAGCGCGGCAACCTTGGTCGGTGGCGGCGGGGCAACCTTGGTCGGCAACGGCGGCGCGGCAACCTTGGTCGGCGGCGGCGGCGGGGCAACCTTGGTCGGCAACGGCGGCGCGGCAACCTTGGTCGGCGACGGCGACGGGACGGGCTTGCTCTTCGACGGCTGAGCGGTCTCGGCCATGGCCACGGACGCCAGCCGCCCCGCAGGCGGCCGCTTTTCCTCGGGGGCCGGCGGCAGCGGCGGCGGGGGTGGTGGCGGCTGTTCGATCACCAGCTGAACCGGGATTGGGCGGTCAATCTCGGCGGGCGCGCGGTTCCAGCTCAATAGCAGAACCAGCGGCAGCAAGTGGAGTCCGAGAGATCCGGCGAGCCCGAGCGGCAGCATTCGCGAGCGGCGCACCGGCGCCGGCGCCGGCAACTCCTCCGTGGCACGCCCGGGATCGAGCGGAGCGGTCTCGTCGAATTCGACAAGCAGGGGTCCGCTTTTGAGTATCGGCCCGGCCAGCGCGCTGTCGGGCACGACCGTCGCGGCCGGGTCGATCTCGAATAGATCGAAGAGGTTGTCCGGCCGCACCCGCGACTATCCTTTAGATTGATCGGGGGGTCAGCGGGCGGTGCCGGCGGCAAGGTCGAGCCATTGGGCCTCGTCAAGCATCGAGACACCCAGCGCGGCGGCGCGCGTCGCCTTCGACCCCGCATCGGCGCCGATCACCACGTAATCGGTTTTCGACGACACCGAGCTTGCGACGTTGGCGCCGAGCGCCTCGGCTCGCGCCTTGGCCTCGGAGCGCGACATCGACTCGAGGCTGCCGGTAAAGACGATCGTCTTGCCTGCGAGCGGCGAGGCAGCACGTTGAGGTGCTTCATAGTCGATCACATCGACCTCGCGGGCGAGATCGTCGAGGATCTCGCGGTTATGCGCCTCGGCAAAGAAGCCGATGATGTCGGCCGCCATATCCGCGCCGATGCCATGCACGTCGAGCAGGTGCGCGCGCTCCGGGCTGCCCTCGTCCCGCGCCGCTTCCATTGCGTGGCGCCACGCGGCGAACGAGCGATAATGGCGCGCCAGCAGGCGCGCCGTCGCCTGCCCGACCTGCGGGATGCCGAGCGCGTTGATGAAGCGGTCGAGCGATATATGGCGACGCTCGGCGATCGCAGCGATCAGCTTGCCCGCGCTGACCTCGCCCCAGCCCTCGCGCGGCGCGATCGTCTCGGCCGTGAGCCGGAAGATGTCGCCGGGCTGGCGAATGAGGCCATCTTCCCAGAATTCGGTGATGTGCTTGGCGCCGAGCCCCTCGATATCGAAACAGTCGCGCCCGACAAAATGCTTCAGCCGTTCGACCGCCTGGGCCGGGCAGATCAGCCCGGCGCTGCAGCGCCAGACCGCCATGCCCTCTTCGCGCACCGCGAGGCTGCCGCACACCGGACAATGGTCGGGAAATTCGTAGGGTTTGGCGTCCGGCGGCCGGCGGTCGAGCACGACGCCGACAATCTGCGGAATGACATCGCCGGCCCGCTGCACGACGACCGTGTCGCCGATCCGCACGTCCTTGCGGTGGATCTCGTCCGCATTGTGCAGGGTCGCGCGCTGCACGACGACCCCGCCGACCGTGATCGGCTCCAGCACCGCGGTCGGGGTCAGGGCGCCCTGGCGGCCGACAGTAATCATGATGTCGCGCATCACGGTTTGCGCCTGCTCGGCGGCGAATTTGTGCGCCAGGGCCCAGCGCGGCGCCCGGCTGCGCATGCCGAGCCGGCTTTGCAATGCGAGGTCGTTGACCTTGTAGACGACACCGTCGATATCATAGGGCAGCGTGCCGCGCCGCTCGGCGATGTCATTGTAATAGGCCAGCACCTCGGCGACACCGCGGCACAGGCGCGAATGCCGGTCGACCGTAAAGCCCCACTCGCGGAAGCGCGCCAGCGCCTCCTGATGGGTACGGGCAAAGGGTCGGCTCGCCTCGCCCCAGTGATAGGCAAAGAATTTGAGCGGCCGGCGCGCCGTAACCGCCGGGTCGAGCTGGCGCAATGAGCCGGCGGCGACGTTGCGCGGATTGGCAAAGACCGGCTCGCCGGCCGCCTCGCGCTCGGCGTTGACCGCGAAGAACCCGGCGCGCTCCATATAAACTTCACCGCGGATCTCGACGATCTCGGGCCAATCCTTGCCTGCGAGCACGGTGGGCACGCTCGGCAATGTGCGGATATTGGCGGTCACGTCCTCGCCGGTGACGCCATCGCCGCGCGTCGCGCCGGCGACCAGCCTTCCCGCTTCGTAGCGCAACGCGGCGGAGAGCCCGTCGATCTTGGGCTCGGCCATGATTTCGATCGCGTCCTCGGCGACCAGCGCGAGATCTTCCGGCCGCCGGAAAAAATGGCGGATGCCGGCGAAGAAATCGCGCACGTCCCCCTCGTCGAAGGCGTTTTCCAGCGACAGCATCGGCACCCGATGGGTGACCTTGGCGAAACCCGCCACCGGCGCGGCGCCAATGCGGCGCGACGGGCTGTCGGCCCGGATCAGTTCGGGGAAATGCGCCTCGATCGCCTGGTTGCGCCGGCGCAGCGCGTCGTATGCGGCGTCGCTGATCGCGGGCATGTCCCTGGCGTAATAGAGCTGGTCGTGGTGCGCGATCTCGCCGGCGAGGCGAGCCAGCTCGGCCTGCGCTTCCTCCTCGGTCAGCAGCTCGACCGGACGCGCCGCATCGGCAGCGGCCTCATTCCCGATCTTCGCGCTCACGAGCGCGCCCCCGCGATCAAGCTCGCCGCGGCAGCGCGCGCCTCGGCGGTCACGACGTTGCCCGACAACATCCGCGCGATCTCCTCCTGTCGCGTATCGGCATCCAGTTCCTCGACCCGGGTCACAGTGGCGCGCTGCGCCTGCGCCTTGGCGACCCGCCAGTGATGCGCGCCGCGCGCCGCGACCTGCGGCGAGTGGGTGACGACCAGCACCTGCAGCCGCGCCCCGAGAAGCTGCAGGCGCTCGCCGACCGCGGCGGCGACGGCGCCGCCGATGCCGCTGTCGACCTCGTCAAAGATCAGGGTCGGCACTGACGACGTGCCGGCGAGCACCAGCTTCAGCGCCAGCATGAAGCGCGACAGCTCGCCGCCGGAGGCAATCCGCGCCAGCGGGCCGAACGGCGCGCCGGGATTGGTCGCCACCTCGAAATGCACCCGCTCAACGCCATGCTCACTCCAGTCCGCCTCGGCGAGCGGCGTCAGCACGGTGCGGAACCGCGCCTTGTCGAGCCGCAGCGGCTTCAGCTCGCCCGCGATTGCCGCGTCGAGCCGATGTGCGGCGCGCTCGCGCGCGTGCGAGACCGCGTGCGCCGCGGCGATGAAGCGGTCGCGCGCAATGGATGCCGCCTCGGCGAGGGCCGCGACATCATCCTCACCGGCGTCGATCGCGGCCAGCTGGATGGCGAGCGCCTCGCGCAAACGCGGCAGGTCGGCGACCGCGACGCCGTGCTTGCGGGCCAGCGCGCGCAGCGCAAACAGGCGCTCTTCGACCGCCTCGAGCGCGCGCGGGTCAAGCTCCAGCACGCGCGCGGCCTGCGACAGCGCCTCGAGCGCCTCGGCAGTTTCGTCGGCAGCGCGCTCGGCCGCGGCCAGGGCACTGTCGAGCAGGCCCTGCGCCCGGTCGCGGGCGCGCTCCAGCCGGCGCAATGCGCGCGCCAGCGCCTGCTGCGCACCGCCGTCGCCATCGATCTCGGCGATGGCCTCGGCGATGGCTTCGCCGAGACGCTCGGCGTTCTGCATCAGTGCGCGGCGGGCGCCGAGCCGCTCCTCCTCGTCGCCTTCGGGGGCCAGCGCATCGAGCTCGGCGCGGTTGTGGCGCAGCAGATCCTCTTCGGCCCGGCTGTCGGCGAGGTGGCGTTCGGCCTCCGCGGCGCGCTCGCGCGCCATCCGCCATGCCTGCCAAGAAGCGGCCAGGGCATCAGGGGCGACCGCGTGCTCGGCAAAGGCGTCGAGCAGCGCGCGGTGGGTCGCCGGGTCTAAGAGGCCGCGCTGCTCGCCCTGGCCCTGGATCTCGACGAGGCTGTCGCCGAGCGCGCGCAACAGGCCGACGCTGGCCGGCTCGTCGTTGACAAAGGCGCGGCTGCGCCCGTCGGCGCCGACGAGGCGGCGCAGTACGATCGTGCCCGCCAGGTCGGCGGCGATGCCGGCCTCGCGCAGGATCGCCGCGGCCGGGTGATCGTGCGCGACGGCAAATTCGGCGATGACGACGGCCTGCTCGGCGCCGGGCCGCACCAGACCCGCGTCGGCCCGCCGCCCGAGAGCGAGGCCGAGCGCGTCCAGCAGGATCGACTTGCCGGCCCCGGTCTCGCCGGTCAGCACGCACAGCCCCGGCCGAAAGGCCAGCGACAGCCGGTCGATCAGGACGACATCGCGGATGGTCAGGCCGAGCAGCATGCTGCCCAATCATACCATAATCCCACCTCGCGCTGCGGCAGTCGGAGGGTGGGCCGCGCTACGCGCGGATTTCCTGGCGCTGGAAGGCGATGTAGGCGATCACGAAAATCACGATCACTGCCGCGACGAGCCCGGTCAGCTGCGGCCAGATCAGGATGAAGCTCTGCGACGCCGGCAGCGGCGCGCCGAGCAGCGCGCCCTGCAACTGGCTGATCAGCACCGGC
The DNA here is from genome assembly GCA_963746885.1 of uncultured Alphaproteobacteria bacterium. Taxonomy (GTDB): domain Bacteria; phylum Pseudomonadota; class Alphaproteobacteria; order ATCC43930; family CGMCC-115725; genus DATARH01. Next base: position 123,098 of record CAVVDM010000016.1, on the reverse strand, counting down.
CCGAGCGCGCGGGTCGCCGGGTGCAACAGGGCGAGCGCGCTCTCGGCATAGAGCGTGTTGGGCGACAGCCGGTCGATGATCTGCTGGGTGTGCAGAAAGGCGAGGCGCGGCCCGAACACGCCCTCGGGCGGCCCGGAGATCAAGTTGGCGAGGAGCGGCGTGATCACCGACCAGAACAGCGAGAACACCAGCCACACGCCGAGCGCCGCGAGCGCCGCCGTCGCCGGCGCGCGGAACAGCACCGAAAAGAGCAGCGCCAGCGCCAGCCACACCCCGCCGAAGGCAATCGTCGCGACGAGGAAGCCGAGCATCCGCACCGTCTCCTCGGTGCTGGGCGGCACGCCGAACAGCAACAGGCCGAGGCCGAGCACAAGCAGCCACAGCGAGACGAGGCCGATCGTCAGCGCCAGCAGCCCGGCGAGGAACTTCCCCAGCAGCAGCGCGTCGCGATAGATCGGCTGGGCCAGGATGCGGCTCATTGTGCGGCGGTTGAACTCGCCGTTGACCGCATCGAAGGCTAGCGCGATCGCAACGAGCGGGATCAGAAAACCCAATAGCGAGATGAACGAGGGCAACGGGTCCTGCGACAGGGTCAATAGCCGCAGAAACAGAAACGGGCTCTCGCCGATCGTCGCGCGGATCGCGCGGATCGCCTGATAGGCCGCCGCGATCGCGGTCAGGAAGACGAGCGCTTCGAGGATGCGCATGCGCGCGCTCGACAGATGGTCCGCGGTCTCCTTGGCGACGACGGCGCCGAGCCCGGTCCACGGCGAGCCGCGCCGACTTCTCTGGGGCCGATGGCCGTCGCGGCCCCTACTGGGCAGCATTGCGGGCCTCCTCGAAATAGCGGGTATAGACCTCGTTGAGGCTCGGGGCAGCGAAATCGATCCCCAGGAGATCGACCTCGGCGGCCAGCTTGCGCGCGATCTCGGCGCGCAAATCACGCTGGCAATCGACCCGGTAGCGGTCGCCGCCGAGCGCCTGCACCCGAACGACGCCCGGCACCGCGGCCAGCCGGTCGGGGATGCCGGCGCCGCGCGCCTCGAGGTCGATGACATGACCGGCGCCGATCACCCGCCCGGCCAGTTCGGTGACCGAGCCGGACAGCGCGATGCGGCCGCGGTTGAACAGGGCGACCCGGTCGCACACGCTCTGCACCTGGTCGAGATGGTGCGAGGATAGGAGGACCGCGGTGCCGTCGGCCTTGAGGCCGCGGATCATGGCGAGGAATTCCTGCGTCGAATGGGGGTCGAGCGCGGTGGTCGGCTCGTCGAGAATCGCGACGCTCGGCCGCTTCATCAGGATCTCGGCGAGACCGAGGCGCTGGCGCATGCCCTGCGAGAAGGTGCCGACCCGCGCCCGCGCGACATCGGCGAGCCCGACCCGCGCCAGCGCGTCGACAAAGCGCGCGTCGATTTCATGGCGCGGCAGGCCGGCGAGGCGGGCGGTGTAGGTCAGGTTGTCGCGCGCCGAGAGGCCTTCGTAAAACCCGACCTGATCGGGCAGGTAGCCGACCCGCCGCTTGACCTCGAGCGGGTCGCGCAGCGGGTCGAAGCCGGCGACCTCGGCATGCCCGCCCGTCGGTTCGGTAAGGCCGAGCAGCATCAGGATCGTCGTCGTCTTGCCCGAGCCGTTCGGCCCGAGAATGCCGACGATCTCGCCGGCGCGGACCTCGAAATCGATATGGTCGACCGCGAGATTGGCGCCATAGCGCTTGGTCAGGCCCTCTGCCTTGATGACCACCTCGGCCGGCATGGCGCGCTCACCGCCGGCCGAAACGGGCGACGGCAAACACCACGACCAGCAGCGCGATCGCGATGATCCCGATGCCGATTGCGCCCCACAGGGTGGAGGTCAGCACGGTGATGCGGAAATTGGCGGACTCGTAGAGCCCGCCCGCCCCGCTGGCGCTGATCGTCGTCTGGTAGTCGCCGGCGATCGCCTTTTCCGACGGCGTCATGGTCACCTTGACCTCCTGCGTTGCACCGGCGGCAAGCTGCGGGATGGTCTTGGGATCGAAGCTCGACTTCCACCCTTCCGGGCTCGACGCGCTCAGCTTGACATCGTGCGCCGCCGCGCTGCCGTCATTGCTCAGCACCACGGTGATCTGGCTGGATTTGCCCGCATAGGCCTCGCCCGACAATCGCCCACCCTCGCCGGATACCGAGAGCTTCGGCTGGCCGACGATCGTCAGGCGGACCGGCAGGCTGGCGCTTGCCGCCGCGGTCTTGGCGTGCAGCACAAGCTTGTAGTCGCCGGCTTTGGTTTCGCGCGGAAAGGTCAGCGCGGCGTCGATATCCTTCGACTTGCCGGCGTCGATCGGGATCGAGGTGATCTGCTGATTGCCATAGGCCTCGGTGAAGTTGACCTGGAAGTTCTGCGGTGCGTCGGCGCTGAGGTTGATGGTGGCATTGCGGCCGCTGTCGTTATCCACCGTCACCCGGTACTTGAACGAGGTGGTCGCGGTGCCCCGCAGCGACGGAAAGTTGGTGGTGAGCTTGAGCTTGGCCGGCACCTCGGCGCCGATGATGACGGTGATCGGCAGTTTCTCGTCGTACTGGCCGTTCCTGGCCTCGACCGTGAAATGATAGTCGCCGTGACCGACCCCGGACGGCGGCTCGAGCCGCAATTGCAGGCTCTCCTCCGCATCGGGCGTGACCTCGACCGCACCGACCGGCTGGCCGCCGCCGAGGATCGTCGCCTTCCAGCCACTCGCCTTTTCGGGAACGCCGAGTTGCAGGAGTTGCGGCGGCACTTTGAAGTTGCGCACCGACAGATCGATCGTCGTGGTCTCGCCGGCGCGGACGGTCAGCGCGGGATATTTGGTGGTGAGGAACAGGCCGGTGACGCCGCCAGCCGGATCGGCGGCATTGGCCGCTCCGGCTGCAAGCACCAAAACGAACGACACGCCGAGCAGCCGCCGCAACATCCCCGAGATCCTCCCCGATCGTTTCATGGCCGATCCGATCCATGATTGCGCCTGACGCGCCGCGCGCCGCGTCGCAGCGCCGCGGACGCGCTGACATAGATCAGCGAGCGGGCAAGCTGAAATTAAGTTTTTTTAATGTGCCCCTCAGAACACGCCGCTGACGAAGTGGCTGAACCACCCTTCGCTGGCCGTCGCCGGCAGGCTCTTCCCGTTAACGAGCGCATAAGCATCGCCGTACCAGTGGCTGCCGGGGTAGTTGTAGCCGAGCACCGCGGCGTTTTCCTTGGCCTCCTTGTTGAGGCCGAGCGCGAGATCGCACTCGACGAGCCGCTCGAGCGCTTCAGGGACATGCGTCGTCGTCTGGTAGTTGTCGACGACCCGCTTGAAGCGGTTCATTGCCGCAAGGTATTCCTGGCGCTTCAGGTAATACCGGCCGATCTCCATCTCCTTCCCGGCGAGATGGTCGCGCGTGAAGTCGAGTTTGAGCTTGGCGTCGCGGGCATATTTGCTGTCGGGAAAGCGGCGCACCACCTCTTCGAGCGCCTTTAAGGCGAGCTGCGTCAGCTTCTGGTCGCGGCCGACATCGACAATCTGCATGTAATAGCAGATCGCCTTCAAATAATAAGCGTAGGCTACATCCCGGTGGCCCGGATGCAATGTGATGAAGCGATCCGCGGCGATTACCGCATCGTTGTATTTTCCGTCCTGATACAGCGCATAGATTTCCATGAGCTGGCTTTTCGTAGCCCAAGCCGAGTAGGGATGCTGGCTTTCAACCTGATCGAAGGTAGTGGCTGCCTGCGTATAGTTCTCCTCGACAAGCGCGTCCATCGCCTTGTTGTAGAGATCGTCGACCGGCTTTTCGATATAGGCTTGGTTTTTCGAGTTGCCGCCGCAGGCCGCGAGCACGAACAGCAACCCGACGGCAGCAAGCCGCGGCAATAACATTGGACGCATCGGCGCACAGAACCCCAACCGCTATTCCCGGTGGCTTATAGCATGGATCGTGCGGTCGGCGATAAGCCGCCCGCACGCCGCGATTCCGCCAATAACCCCGAAATGCCCGGCCGGCTCAGGCGCGCGCGACACGCCTGGCGTCGGACCAAGCGACGGCGCCGAGCCCAGTTGCCTCGATGACGGTGGTCTCGCACCACGCGTCGCGGTCGGCGAACAGCGCCGTCAGCAGCCGGCGGGTCAGCGCGTGACCCGACCGCACGCCGCAAAAATGCCCGATAATCGGGCCGCCCGCGAGATAAAGATCGCCCAGCGCATCGACCAGCTTGTGCCGAACAAACTCGTCGGCGAAGCGCAACCCCCCTTCGTTCAGAACGCGGTCGCCGCTGATCACGATGACGTTGTCGAGCGAACCGCCACGCGCCAGCCCGGCCGCCTTGAGGCGCGGCCAGTCGTCGAGCAGCCCGAAGGTACGCGCCGGCGCCAACTCGAACTTGAAGGTCTCGGGCTCGAAAGTCAGCGAGATGCCTTGCTGCCGGATCAGCGGATTGTCGAAATTGATCTCGAAGCTCATCGAAAAGCCGTGCTCGGGCAACAGCGCCGCCGAGCAGCCGTTCTCGCTGACGCGAATCGGCTTCAGGATCTTGACGGCACGCCGCACGGCATCCTGCTCGACCACCCCGGCGCGCTCGATCAGCTGCACAAACGGCACCGCACTGCCGTCCATGATCGGCACTTCCGGCGCGTCGAGCTCGACCACCACGTTGTCGACCCGGCTGCCGGCCAGCGCCGCCATCAGATGCTCGATCGTCGCGATCTGGATGCCCTCGCCGTTGGACAGCACGGTCGACAGCGCCGATTCGCTCGTATTGTTCCAGTGCGCCTTGATTTCCGCGCCGGCGTCGAGCCGGCGAAACACGATGCCGGTTTCCGGCCCCGCCGGGCGCAGCGTCATCGCCACTATCTGGCCGCAATGTAGCCCGATGCCGCGGCATGACACGGCGGCTCGCAAGGTCCGCTGCGGCGCAATCCCCATTTCCCCCAACATACCCCGACATTCACAATGAAACGATCCCGGCGCGCAAACTAGCGCTGCCGATGCGCGGTCACAAATCAAACATTATTACTGATTGTTGCAGGTCCGCCGCTGCGCAGGCACTAAATCTGGCAGTTCGAGGCCGGCTGCCCGGGCGCACGATGACAAACCCCGCCCACTTGCGGGCGGGGGTCGTCGTGTCGCGCATCCTCAATTCGCCTGGCGGCGCAGAAAAGCCGGGATGTCGAGCAGGTCGTCTTCCTTGCTGGCGGCCGGGCGCTGCTCCGGCTCGAGCGGGGCGAGCCGTGGCTGGGCCGGCCGCGTCGCTGCCGGCGCCGTGACCGGGCGGGGTGCCACCGGCGCCGCAGGCCGGGCGCGGCCGACGCCGGTGACCCGCTCGATCAGACTCGGCACCCGGCCCTTGGGCCGCGGCGGGACATCGCGCGCCGAGTTGCCGGCGGCCGACTGGCCACCCGCGGCCTGAGCACCCAGGGGCTGGCCAGCCATCGGCTGGGCAACCGGGCCGGGCCGGGCCGGGCCGGGATCAACCGGGCGCGGCGCAATGAACGCGCCGCCGCGCACCGCCGCGCTCTCGGCAGCCTCCGCGTTAGGCGGGACCGGTTCGCTCGGGGCTTCCGCCCGCGCTCCCGCGCGCGGCGTCTCAGCCCGGGGCGGCGGCGGTTGGCGGCGTTCTGCGTCAGGATCGGCTGGGTGTAGCCCGAGCCCGTCTCGCGCAGGGCGGGCTCAGCGCCGGCACTGCGCCCGCCGAGCGCCGGGCGCGCCTGACCCTGTTGATCCAACTCGGCGTCGATGCCGGTGGCGACGACCGAGATGCGCATGCGGCCCGCAAGCTGTTCGTCGAAGGTCGAGCCAAAGATGATGTTGGCATCGGGGTCGACCTCCTCGCGGATGCGGTTGGCCGCCTCGTCGACCTCGAACAGGGTCATGTCGGTGCCGCCGGTGATGTTGATCAGGACGCCGCGCGCGCCCTTCATCGACACGTCCTCCAACAGCGGGTTGTTGATCGCGGCCTCGGCGGCGTCGATCGCGCGCCGTTCGCCCTCGGCTTCGCCGGTGCCCATCATCGCCTTGCCCATCTCGCTCATCACCGTGCGGATATCGGCAAAGTCGAGATTGATCAGGCCCGGCATCACCATCAGGTCGGTGACCCCGCGCACGCCGGAATGCAGCACGTCGTCCGCCAGCTTGAAGGCGTCGGCGAAGGTGGTGCGCTCGTTAGCGATGCGGAACAGATTCTGGTTCGGGATGATGATCAGCGTATCGACGTATTGCGACAGCTCGTCGATCCCCGCTTCGGCGATGCGCATGCGGTGGATGCCCTCGAAATGGAAGGGCTTGGTGACGACGCCGACCGTCAGGATGCCCGATTCGCGGGCGACGCGGGCGATGACCGGAGCCGCGCCGGTGCCGGTACCGCCGCCCATGCCGGCGGTGATGAACACCATGTTGGAGCCCTGCATCGATTCGAGGATGTCGTCGACCGCCTCCTCGGCAGCGGCGCGTCCGACATCGGGGCGCGCTCCGGCGCCGAGCCCGCGGGTAACGCCGATACCGAGCTGAATCTTGCGCGGCGCGGCCGACAGCTGCAGCGCCTGCGCGTCGGTGTTGCAGATGATGAACTCGCAGCCGATCAGGTTCGACCGGATCATGTTGTTGACCGCGTTCCCCCCGGCGCCGCCGACCCCGACGACGGTAATGCGGGGTTTAAGCTCCTGCTCGTCTTTCGGGATGCTGAGATTGATCATGCTATCGCCCTCCCCGCCTGCGCGGCTGTGATCTGTCCGGCCCGATTTCCGTTCGCGCTCCCCTGATGGCGCCACCGGATAATAACTAGTTTCCTGCCAACGAGTAGCCGGAGCCAAAGAAAAAGCCAAGCAAGCTCACAGATACTCGCGCAGCCATTGCCCCATTCGCCCGAACATCCCGCTGTGGGTGATTCGCGTCGGGCGCGGCGATTCGGCGCGCTCGGAAAGCGCAAAATGCAGCAGCCCGGCGGCGGTGGAAAAGGCCGGCCCATGAGTCGCTTCGGCGAGACCCTTTATGCGGGTCGGCCGGCCGATTCTGACCTGCTTGTCGAGAATGAGCCCGGCCAATTCGCGCGCGCCGTGCAGCTGGCAGGCGCCGCCGGTCAGCACGACATGGCGGCCGGCGATCTTGTCGCAGCCGCTCGCCTCGATTCGGTGGCGGACCAGCTCAAAGGTCTCCTCGAGGCGCGGCGCGACGATCCTGACCAGCAGCGATTTCGGCACATGGCTGACGTGGTTCTCGTCCTCCTCGCCGATCTGCGGCACGGCGATCGTCTCGCGCTCGTCGAGCGTCGTCGCAATAGCGCTGCCAAACAGCGCCTTCATGCGCTCGGCGTGAGCCAGCGGGGTGGACAGGCCGCGGGCGATGTCGTTGGTGACATGGGTGCCGCCGACCGGCACCGCATCAGCGAAAATCAGGTTGCCGCCGAAGAACACCCCGATCGTCGTCGTGCCGCCGCCCATGTCGATGATCGTGACACCGAGATTGGTCTCGTCCTCGACCAGGCAGGCCAGCCCGGCGGCATAGGGGCTGACCACCAGCGCCTCGGCGTCAAGATGCGAGCGTCCGACCGCGGCGGTATGGTTGCGCACGCTCGCCCGCGCCGCGGTGACGATATGCATGTTGATGCCAAGCCGCTCGCCGACCATGCCGCGCGGGTCGAGAATGCCGCGGCTGTCGTCGATCGAGAAGCCGACCGGGATCGAATGGATCACCTGCCGGTCCGGTGCGTCGCGCATGCGATAGCCGCGCTCCAGCACCTGCCGCATGTCGTTGTCGCTGATCTCGCGCCGGCCGAGCTCGATCTCGGTCTTGACGATGCGCGAGGCGGCATAGCCGCCCGACAGGTTGACGACGGCCCGCTCGATCGTCTCGCCGGACATTTCTTCGGCGGCGTGCACCGCGCCGCGAATCGAATTCGCTGGCGGCGTCGAGATCGATGATCGCGCCGCCGCGCACGCCGCGCGCGATCTGGTGCCCGATGCCGAGGATGCGCGGCTCGTCTTCGACCCGGGCGATGAAGCAGCACACCTTGGTGGTGCCGATGTCGAGCGCCGCGATCAGGCTGCCGCGCGGCCGCCCCGGTGCGGGCCGCGGGCGCGGCACGCTGCCGTTGGCCTTGCCGTTGCCGTTGCCGTTGCCCTTGCTGCGGGGCGCTGCTGCCGGAGCGGCGCTCTTTTTCATGTGCTCTTCCCGGATATGTGCGCCTTCTTCGCCGGCGCCGCCTCCTTGACCGCCCCGCTGTTGACGCGCAGCACCAGCCGGTCGGGCAACCGCAAATCGACGGCCTGGATGTCGCGCTGCAAGACGCTGTCCTGCCGTTCGAGCGCGGCGAGGCGGGCCCAGGCGCCGGCCGGGTCCTCCTCGGGCAGCAGCACGTCGATCATATGATCGATCCGCAGGTTCCAGCGGCGATCGTCGACCCGGACCGCGGCGGTGACCCGCGCCGCCAGTTTGGGCTCGCTCGCCAGCATCGCCAGGAGCGCTGCGGCGTGGGCCGGGGCATCCGCCCCGACCACCGTCGGCAGCTTGGCAAAACGGCTGAGATTATTGACCGGAATCACCTCGCCGTGATGATCGATCAGCTCCTGCTTGCCGTCATGCTGCCACACCGCGAGCGGATGACGCTCGACCAGCCGCACGTAGAGTGTGTCCGGCAGGCGCCGCTCGATAACCGCGGAGCGCACCCAGGGCAGGCTTTCGAGCTGACGCTGCGCCCGAGCGGGGCTGACCGCGAGGATCGGGGTTCCGCGATCGGCCGCGAGCGCCGCCATGATCGTGGCGGCTTCGGTGGTGGTGCGCCCCTCGACCTCGATATCGTTGACGACGAAACCGAGCGCCGCGCTCGCCATCAACGCGCGATCCTCGACGGTGGTCAGCAGAGCCTGGCCGACAGGCGAGCGGCTCAGCACGAACCCGCCCGCGCACCCGGCCGCAAGCACGATCGGCAACGCCCAGCGGCCGGATCGCCGCAACGCCCGCGCGACACGGCGGCGCCGGCGCGGCGGCAGCGCAGGTGCGGTGCGGGCGGCGCGCTTCGTCATGCCACCCCCGCAAGTGCCGGCAGCCGCTTGCCAATGCGACGGATCTCCCAGTCGAGCAGGATGCCGCAGCGTGCCTGCACCCGGCGCCGCACCTCTTCGCCGAGCTCCTCGATATCGGCGGCGGTCGCGTCGCCGGTATTGATCAAGAAATTGGTGTGCTTTTCCGACACCATCGCGCCGCCGCGGCGAAGGCCGCGACAGCCGGCTTGCGTCGATCAACCGCCATGCCTGACCCCCGGGCGGGTTGGCGAAGGTCGAGCCACCGGTGCGCGCCCGGATCGGCTGCGAGGCTTCGCGCGCCGCCTGGATCTCAGCCATCCGTTGCGCGACGGCAGCCGGATCGCCGCGTTGCCCGCGCAACACCGCGCTGGTGAAAATCCACTCCGGATCGACGCCGCAATGGCGATAGGACAGCCCCATCGCCGTGCCGGGAAGTCGGTGAATCGACGCCATCGCGGTCGATCGCCTCGGCGTGGATCAGCACGTCCCTGACCTCGCCGCCATAGGCGCCGGCGTTCATCCGCAGCGCGCCGCCGATCGTACCGGGCACGCCCGACAGGAATTCGAGCCCGGCAATCCCGGCCTGCGCCGCCGTCAGCGCGACGTTGAGGTCGAGCGCGCCGGCTCCGGCGCTGACCTCGTCAACACCTGCTTCAATCTCGGCAAAGCCGCGGCCGAGGCGGATCGTCACGCCGGGGATGCCGCCGTCGCGCACCAGCAGGTTCGAGCCGACGCCGATCACCGTTACCGGGATGTCGCGCGGCGTCGCCGCGAGAAAATCCGCCGAGATCCTGCGCGTCCACCGGGCGAAACAGCACCTCGGCCGGCCCGCCGACGCGGAACCAGGTCATCGGCCCGATCGGCGCATCGGCGATGAGCCGCCCGCGCACCTTCGGCAGCCGCCGCAACAGTGCGGTGTTGCCGCGCCGTCGTCACGCCACCCTGCTGCGCGGGTCGGGTCGGGGAGCCGGGCGAGATCGTCCGGCAGGCTGTTGGCCCAGTTGGTGATCGAGCCGGCGCCGAGGCACACGACGATGTCGCCCGGCCGGATCAGCTCGCGCAGCATCGGCGCCAGATCCTGCGGCTGCGGCAGCGCGAGGGCATGGCGATGGCCGTGCGCGCTGAGCCCGGCAACCAGCGCATCGCGCGAGATGCCCGCGATCGGCGCCTCGCCGGCCGCGTAGACATCGGCGACCAGCACGATGTCGGCATCGTTGAAGCAGGTGCAGAACCCGTCGAACAGACCGGCGAGCCGCGTGTAGCGATGCGGCTGCACGACCGCGACGACCCGGCCGCCGACGATCGACCGCGCCGCCTTCAGCACCGCCGCGATCTCGACCGGGTGGTGGCCGTAGTCGTCGATGACCGCGACGCCGTTCCATTCGCCGGTGCGGGTGAAGCGCCGCCGCACCCCGGCGAAATTGCGCAGGGCCGTGCGCACCACCGCATCCTCAAGCCCCAGTTCCTCGGCCACCGCCAGCACGGTCAGCGCATTCTGCACATTGTGCTCGCCGAACATCGGCAGGAACAGATTGCCGAACACTCGCCCTTGCCCGGTGACGCGATCGGCAATCACGGCATCGAAATGACTGCCGTCGCCGCCGAGCCGCAGATTGACGGCGCGGATATCGGCCTGCGGGCTGAACCCATAAGTCAGGATCCGCCGCTCCGACAGGTGCGCGATCATGCCCTGCACGACCGGATGATCGATGCACAGCACCGCGAAGCCGTAAAACGGGATGTTGCCGACAAAGGTCTCGAACGCCTGCTGCAATGCGGCGAAGTCGCCGTAGAAATCGAGATGCTCGGGGTCGATGTTGGTCACCACCGCGACCGTCGCCGGCAGGCGGGTGAAGGTGCCGTCACTCTCATCGGCCTCGACCGCCATCCAGTCGCCGGCGCCGAGCCGCGTGTTGGTGCCGTAGGCGTTGATGATGCCGCCGTTGATCACGGTCGGGTCGAGCCCGGCGGTTTCGAGCAGCGCGCCGATCATCGAAGTGGTCGTCGTCTTGCCGTGGGTGCCGGCAATCGCAATCGCCCATTTGAGCCGCATCAGTTCGGCCAGCATCTCGGCGCGGCGCACCACCGGCAGGCGGCGCGCCCGCGCCGCCATGACCTCCGGATTGTCGGGCTTGACGGCCGAGGAAATGACGACGACCTCGGCGCTGGCGAGGTTGGCGGCCGTGTGGCCGATCATGACCGGGATGCCGAGGCCGGCGAGGCGGCGGGTGTTGGCGCTCTCGGCGAGGTCGCTGCCCTGCACCCTATAGCCGAGATTGTGCAATACCTCGGCGATGCCGCTCATGCCGATGCCGCCGATCCCGACGAAATGCAACGGGCCGATCGAATCGGGCAGCGACCTCATGCGGCGCGCTCCCCCAAATTGGCGGCGGGTGAGCCGACGCTCGGCAACAGGCCGAGAACCAGCGCCGCCAGCCGTTCGGCCGCGTCGTCGCGGGCAAAGCCGCGCGCCTGCGCCGCCGCGAGCGCCAGCCCCGCCCCGTCGGCAAGATGCTCGGCGAGGAGATTGGTCAGCATCGGCGCGCTGAGCGCCGCTTGCGGGATCACCCAGCCGGCGCCGCCAGCGGCGAATGCGCGGGCGTTGGCCATCTGGTGATCGTCGGTGGCGTGCGGATACGGCACCAGCAGCGCCGGCCGGCCGGCGGCGGCCAGCTCGGAGACGGTCGAGGCGCCGGCCCGGCAGATCACCAGCTGGGCCCGCGCCAGCCGCTCGGGAACATCGGTGAAGAAGCTTTGCACCTCGGCCGCGACCCCCGCCTGCGCCAGTTGCGCGGTGACGCGCTCGCAATCCTCGGGCCGTGCCTGCTGGCTGACGCGCAAGGCCGTCCGCAGGCTCGGGCGGCAGCGCCGCCAGCGCCGCCGGCACGACATCGGCAAAAATGCGCGCACCCTGGCTGCCGCCGAGGATGAGCAGCTCGATCGGCTGACCCGCCTGCGGCGGCTGGTATGGGATGCGAGCGACAGCACGCACCGCCGGCCGCACCGGGTTACCGGTATGCACCGCGCGGTCGCGGGCAGCAGCACGCAGGCCCGCGGGGTCCGCGAAACCGGTGGCAATCCGCTTGACGCGCCGCGCAAGGAAGCGGTTGGCGCGTCCCAGCACGGCGTTCTGCTCGTGGATCACGGTCGGAACGCCGAGCTGGCTGGCCGCCAGCATTGTCGGCAGCGAGGGATAGCCACCGAAGCCGACCACCGCCTCGGGATCGAGCCGGCGCAGCAGACGGTGCGCCTGGACGACGCCGACCGCCATCCCGACCAGGCCCCAGGCGGTCTGCAGCAGCCCGCCGCCGAGCCGCCCCGCCCATACCATCGAGACGTCGACGCCGGGCAGCGAGGCGGCGAAGGCATCGGCGCGCCGATCGGTGGCGAGGTGCACCGCCGCGCCGCGCGCAACAAGCTGCTCGGCGAGCGCCTGCGCCGGAAACAGATGTCCGCCGGTGCCGCCGGCGGCGAGCACGAAGGAAAGTCTGGCGTTCGGCCCGCGGGCGGCGCTCACAATTCCGCCCCGCCCAGCCGCCGCCGGGTCAATGCCAGCAGCATGCCCATGCCGAACGCCAGCGCCAGCATCGACGACCCGCCATAAGACACGAACGGCAAGGTCATGCCCTTGGTCGGGATCAGGTGCAGCGTCGACGCCATGTTGATGGCCGCCTGCATCCCGAACTGGATCAACAGCCCGGTCGCCGCCAGCAGCACGAACAGGTTGCCCTCCTGCAACAGCCGCGACAACCCGCGCAGCACGATGAACGCAAAAATCCCGACAATCAGGATGCAGACGATGATCCCGAATTCCTCGCCGACCACTGCGAAGACAAAATCGGCGTGCGCGTCGGGCAATACGTCCTTGATCGTCCCCTCGCCCGGCCCGCGGCCCCACACCCCGCCATTGGCGAAGGCCTCGAGCGAGCGGTTGACCTGATAGTTCTCGCCCGGCACCGGATCGAGAAAGCGGTTGACCCGGCTGGTCACGTGCGGAATCCACAGATAGGCGCCGGCCAGCCCGGCCAGCCCGCCGATCGCTCCGGCGCCGGCCCAGTAAAGCCGCAGCCCGGCCATAAAGAACTGCGCGAACCACACCGCGGCGACGACGACCGCCATGCCGAAATCTGGTTGCTTGAGCAGCATCACGACGAGCGGGACGAACAGCACGATCGCGATCGTGCGGCCGTAGAATTGCGGGCCGCTCCTTCTGCTCGGCGAACAGCCAGGCGGCGACGATCGCGAAGGTCGGCTTGACGAATTCCGACGGCTGTAATGCCATGCCCGGCAAGCTGATCCAGCGCCGCGCCCCCTTGATCTCGACGCCGACGAAAAAAGTCAGGATCAGCAGCACAAAGGCAATTGCAAAGCCGATGAACGCGACGCGCCGGATCGTCCGCGGCGGCAGCAGCGACACGCCGATCATGATCGCCAGCGCCACCGGCACTGCCGCGATCTGGCGTTCGGCGAAATGCAGCGGCGCGTAGCCGAGCCGCACCGCCACCGCCGGGCTCGCCGCCAGGCTCATCACCGCGCCGAAGGCGATCAGCAGGACCAGCGCGCCGAGCGTCCAGCGGTCGACGGTCCACCACCAGCGCGCCACCGGGCGCTGGTCGATGCGCGCGAACATCATCGCCGCCGGTCCTCTTCGCGCAGTGCCAGGACAAGCTCGCGAAAGGCGTCGCCACGCGCCTCGAAATGGGCGAACTGGTCATAGGAGGCGCAGGCCGGCGACAGCAGCACGACCGCCTCCTTCGCGCCGTCGCCGGCGCGCTTGTGCGCTCGCCGCCGCCAGCGCCGTGGCGAGATCGCCGCACCGCGTAAAGGGAACCGAGCTGCCGAGCGTCGCCGCGAACTCCTCCGTTGCGGTGCCGATCAGGTAGGCGTGCCGCAGCCGCCCGAAATAGGGTGTCAGAGAGGTTATCCCCCCGGCTTTCGGCAACCCGCCGGCAATCCAATAGATCGCCTGATAGCACGCCAGCGCCTTTTCGGCCGCATCCGCGTTGGTTGCCTTCGAATCGTTGATGTAGCGTACCTGATCGATCCTCGCCACCAGCTCTTGCCGGTGCGCGAGTCCGGGGAACGAGCGAATCGCCGCCGCCGCCGCCTCGGGAGCGACGCCGACCGCGCGCACCGCAGCATAGGCGGCGGCGGCATTCTGCCAGTTGTGCGATCCCGGCAGCCGCTCGGCCTCGGCGAGGTCGAGGACGCGCACCGGCCGCGGGCCCATTGCGTCGACCAGCCACCCGGCATCGACATAGACGCCGCCTGGCGCCGGCTGCGCCGCCGAGATCGGCACCACTCGGCCGTGCTGGCGATGCCGCAATTCCTCGGCGAGATCGCGACAGATCGCGTCGTCGATGCCGATGATCGCCGTCGCGCCAGCGCCCTGATGCGCGAAGACACGCCGCTTGGCAGCGATATAACCGGCCATATCGCCATGCCGGTCGAGATGGTCGGGGGTGATGTTGAGCAGCACCGCGACATCGAAGGCGAGGCTGGCGATCAGCTCGAGCTGGAACGAACTCAATTCGAGCACGTAAATGCCGTCGGCATCGAGCGGCGCAAAGGACAGCGCCGGCGTGCCGAGATTGCCGCCGACTTCGATCCGTCGCCCGGCGGCGGCGAGAATATGGCCGATCAGCGCCGTGGTCGTCGATTTGCCGTTGGTGCCGGTGATCCCCACATAGCGCGCGGTGGGCTGTGTCCGCCCGAGCAATTCGATGTCGCCGATGATCTCGGCCCCGGCCGCGCGGGCTCGCAGCACGGCCGGATGCGGCGCGGGAAAGCTGTGCGGAATGCCGGGCGACAGCACCAGCGCCGCGACGTCTCGCCAGTCAGCGGCGGCGAGGTCGCACAGCGGGATCTCGCCGGAGAGGGCCTCGCGCACCTTCGCATTGTCGTCCCAGGCGAGGACCTCGGCGCCGCCGGCGGCGAGCGAACGGGCGGCGGCGCGACCCGAGCGCGCCAGCCCCAAAACGGCGACGCGGCGTCCGGCAAAGCCGTCGACGACGATCATCGCGTCACCGCAGCTTCAGTGTCGCAAGCCCGGCGATCGCCAGGATCAGCGCGATGATCCAGAAGCGGATCACGATCTTCGACTCCTCCCAGCCCTTCTGCTCGAAATGATGGTGCAGCGGCGCCATGCGGAACACCCGCCGCCCGGTCAGCTTGAAGCTGGCGACCTGCACGATCACCGACACCGCCTCGAGCACGAACAGCCCGCCGATGATCGCCAGCACCAGCTCGTGCTTGGTGACGACGCTGATCGTGCCGAGCGCGGCGCCGATCGACAGCGAGCCGGTGTCGCCCATAAAGACGCTGGCGGGCGGTGCGTTGAACCACAAAAAGCCGAGGCTCGCCCCGACCATCGCGCCGCAGAACACCATCAGCTCGTCGGCCCGCGGCGACGTGGTGCAGCTGCAGGTAGTTGGCGTAAGACCGCGTTGCCGACGAGATAGGCGATGAAGGCAAAGGAACCGGCCGCGATCATCGCCGGCCCGATCGCCAGCCCATCGAGCCCGTCGGTCAGGTTGACCGCGTTCGAAGCGCCGGTGATGACCAGAACGCCGAACGGCAGATAGAACCAGCCGAGGTTAAGCAGCACGGTCTTGAAAAACGGCACCGCGATCGTATTGGCCAGCGGCTGGCGCATGACCAACGCGAGAACGACGCAGGCGCCGGCCGCCAGAACGATCTCGATCAGACAGCTTGACCCGGCCGGACAGGCCATGATGCGAGCGTCGCGTCAGCTTGCGGTAATCGTCGAAAAAGCCGATCAGCCCGAAAGCGACGGTCAGCGACAGCACGATCCACACATAGGGGTTGGCAAGATCGGCCCACAGCAGCGTCGACACACTCAACGCGAGCAGGATCAGGAACCCCGCCCATCGTCGGCGTGCCCTTCTTGCGCACCAGATGCCCCGGCGGGCCGTCGCCGCGAATCGGCTGCCCGTCGCCCTGCTTGGATTTGAGCCAGGCGATGATCGCCGGGCCGCAGACAAAGCTGATCAGGAGCGCCGTGAGAACCGCCCCGCCGATGCGAAAGGTGATGTAGCGGAACAGGTTGAAGCGCATGGAACTGGTCGGCAAGCGGATAGAGGAACAGATACAGCATTTGGTCATGTTTCGTCGGCTGTCGCGGGCGGGCACAGCGGCTCGTCGAAATGGCCGGCGCGACCGGGAGAGGTAGCGCATAGCGATATCGCAAGTGGGGGACAACCCGCCGCTAAGGATCACGCGCGGTCCCCCGCGGCGAGCATCTCGCGGGCCACCACAGCATCGTCGAACGGCAGAATGTCGCGGCCGACGATCTGGCCCGTTTCGTGGCCCTTGCCGGCAATCACCAGAACGTCGCCGCGGCGCAATTCGCCGATCGCCGCGGCGATCGCTCGGCGCCGGTCGCCGATTTCAACCGGCGCGCGGCGCTGCGGCGAGAATCGCGCGGCGAATCTCCGCCGGCTCCTCGCCACGCGGATTGTCGTCGGTGACATAGACCAGATCGGCACCTGTCGGCCGCGACGCGTCCCATCAGCGGCCGCTTGCCGCGGTCGCGGTCGCCGCCGGCGCCGAATACGATGGCGAGGCGGCCTTGCGGCGTGCGGGCGCAGCGCGGCGAGCACCGTCGCCAGCGCATCGGGCGTGTGGGCGTAGTCGACAAAGACCGGCGCGCCGGCGGCGCTCTCCCCGACCGGCTGCAGGCGGCCGGGGACGCCGCACAACTGCGGCAGGACCGGCAGCACGGCCGCCAGCGCCGACGCCGGTCGCGACCACGAGCCCCAGCGCCGCCAGCACGTTCATCGCCTGGAAGGCGCCGACCAGCGGCAACTCGATGTCGTGACGCTTGCCGAACAGCGATGCCGAGAGGCGTTGCCCGAACGGCCGTGCCACGCGATCGAGGATTCGCAGATCGGCCGTCGGCGCGCTGCCATAGGGGATGATGCGATGCCCCTGCGCGCGGCACAGCGCCGCAAGGTGGGCGAATTCCGGGCTGTCGGCGTTGAGGACCGCGGCGCCGCCGGGCGCCATCAGTTCGGCGAACAGGCGCTCCTTGGCGGCGCGGTAGCGACTCCATGTCGCCGTGATAGTCGAGATGGTCGCGGGTCAGATTGGTGAACGCCGCCGCCTTGAACGGTCAGGCCGTCGAGGCGAAACTGCGCCAGGCCATGGCTCGACGCCTCGATCGCGACGTGCTCGACGCCGTCCGCCGCCAGCGCGGCAAGATCGCGGTGAAGGGCGACCGGGTCAGGCGTCGTCAGTGCCCCGGCGCGGCGGCCTTGCGGCGATACGAGGCCGAGCGTGCCGAGGCTTGCCGCCGGAACGCCTGTCGCGGTCCAGATCTCGCGCGTGAAATGGGCGACCGAGGTCTTGCCGTTGGTGCCCGGTGACCGCGACGACGGTGGCCGGCTGGCGCCGGTAGAAGCGCGCCGCGAGGAGAGCGAGGCAGCGCGCCGGGTTGGCGTCGGCAATGACCGCGACACGGCGCCTTGCGTCGTCGTCGAGCGCGAGCGCCGCCGGGTCATCGGTCAGGATCGCCACCGCGCCGCTTGCGACCGCGTCGCCGGCAAAGGCGCGCCCGTCCTGGCTTGTGCCGCGCAACGCGGCAAACAAAAAGCCGGGCTTCACCTGGCGCGAATCGGCGGTCAGGCCGACGATCTCGGGATCGGCGAGGAGTGGCGGCCCGGAGCGGGCGGGACCGGGCGCGGCGGCTGGACCCGTCAGGTCAGTAAGCTTCAATCCGTTTGCCCTGCAAGCTTCTCACCGCCAGGGCCTGAACGATCGCGGGCGATGATTCGTCGACCGGCGGCACACCGAGGATCGGCGCGATGCGCTCGATGATACGGCTGGTCGCCGGCACGACCGTCCAGCCGGCGGTGGCGTAGCCATGCGTTGCCTTGGTCCCGTGTGGCTCGTCGACCAACGTCAGTACCAGATACCTCGGATCCTGCATCGGGAACACGGAGACGAAATCGGACATCAGCTTTTTCAGCTCGTAATGCCCGCCCTGGTTTTTTTCGGCCGTGCCGGTCTTGCCGCCGACGACATAGCCCGGCGCTTCGGCAAAGCGTGCGGTGCCGTATTCGACGACCAGCCGCAGCAGCTTGCGCATTTGCTCCGAGGTCTTCGGGGAAATCACCCGCTCGCCCGGCCGGCGTGACTGCCGGGCGGCAGCTTGAGGAGCGTCGCGGGGTGCAGGATGCCGCCATTGACGATCGCCGACGTCGCCGTTGCGACCTGCAACGGGCTGACCGCGATGCCATGACCATAAGCGATCGTGATGACGTTGACCTCGCGCCAGGGGTTGGGGAAGCGCGGTTTCGAAACCTTGTCGAACGGAACGGCGCCGGCTTCAACAGACCGAGACGAGACAAAAACCCGCGCTGCCGCTCGGCGCCCGCCTGCAGCGCCATGCGCGCCGAGCCGATGTTCGACGAATACATGAAGATCTCGGGCACGCTCAGCATCCGATGCTTGCCGTGGTAATCGGTGATCGTGAAGCGGCCGATGTGGATCGGGTGGATCGCATCGTAAACGCTCGTCATCGTGGCGGTGCCGGCATCGAGCGCCATTGCGGTATTAAAAATCTTGAATGCCGAGCCCATCTCGTACTCGCCGAGCGTGATCTTGTTGAAGGTGCGCTCCTTTTCCTGTTTCTCCTCCGCCGGTGGCAGGTTGTGGTTGATCAACGCCGGGATGGTTGGGGTCGAAATCCGGCAATGACACCATCGCGACGACCTCGCCGGTGCGCACGTCCATGACGATGCCGGCGGCGCCCTTGGCGCTGAAATCGCTGATAACCTTCGTCAACTCCTCGTGCAGAATGAACTGGACGCGAGCGTCGAGCGACAGCTGAACCGGCCCGGAGCTGGCCTTGATTCGGCTGTCGAGAGACCGCTCGATGCCGGCTAGCCCGTTATTGTCGATCCCGCAAAAGCCGACCACATGCGCCGCCAGATCGCCGAGCGGATAGACCCGGCGTTCCTCGCGCTGGAATTGCAGCCCGGGAATCCCGAGCCGGTTGACGTCGTATTGCTGGCGCGGCGTCAACCGCCGCTTGATCCACACAAAGCTCTTTCCCGAGGTCAGCTTGGCCAGGAGCTGTTTGGGATCGAGCTGCGGCAAGACCGACATGATGGCGCGCGTCGCCTCGCGGGCATCGATGATCTTGCGCGGGTCGGCATACAGCGACGGGCTCTCGAGCGTCGTCGCAAGCAGCCGGCCGGTACGGTCGAGGAGGTCGGCGCGCATCAGCGGCGGGGCGACCGCTCGCGGGCGGTGGACAGCCGCATCGGCACTACCGCCCGACACCAGCACGATTTCGACCAGACGCAGCGCCAGGGCAATGAAGACAAAGGCGAACAGAACCGCGGTCGCGACCAGGCGAGTGCGGCAGGTCTCGAGCGTGGCGGTGGCACGCTCGTCGGCAATTACCGGCGCGCAGGGCGGCGGCGGCCGGAAATGGCGCGGCCGGCAGGGATTCTCGTCGAGACGATGAGGTGACGGCATTACGGCGCCTCGGCGATCTGCGCGATCAGCGCATCGAGCGAGTTCGGCCGGCCGGTCGGCTCGGCCTTGGCCAATTGAATCGGAGCGGCAGGTACGGCCGGCGGCAGGCGATACGCCACCGGGGTAATCGGCAGCGCCGCCGCCGGGGTCGGTGGCGCTGCCTCAGGCGCCGGGGTCGGCGCGGCAGAGTTTGCCGCAACCAGCATTTCGGGAGCCGCGGCCGGCGCGCGCAACGGAATATCTGTGATCTTCTGCTGCAGCTGCTTGGCGCTGATTGGAACCAGGTGGAGGAACCGGTTGTTCAGCGCAGCGAGCCGTTCGGGCTGGTTGAGGTAGGCCCAGTCCGCCGTCAGGACCCGGATCTCCTGCTGGTCGGCGACGGTTTCCTGGCGCGCCTTGAGCAGCTGGTCCTCGATGTCCTGGACCGCGTATTTGACCTTGTAGGTCGTGAAGCCGCTGGTCAGCACGAGGCCCACCCAGAAAGCGGCGCCGAGTTTGGTCATCGTGCCGCACCTCCAACGGTGGACCGCGGCTGCGCTCGCCCGGCGACCGACCCCTCGAAACGGGGCGGCGCAGCGGTGCGCTCAGCCGATCGCAGCCGGGCCGAGCGGGCCCGCGGATTGCGCGCAATCTCGGCGGCGCTCGGGCGGATCGCCCGACGGCTCAGCAGCCGGAAGCTCGGTGCCGGCACGCCCGGCGGCGGCGCGGCATGGCGCGACACGGCTGCCGCCCCACTGCGCAGCCGCAGGAAGCTCTTGACCCGGACATCCTCAAGCGAATGGAACGCGACGACAGCGAGCCGGCCGCCCGGCATCAGCAGGCGCTCGGCGCCGATCAGCCCGCGATCGAGCTCGCCGAGCTCGTCGTTGACCGCGATGCGCAGCGCCTGGAATGTGCGGGTGGCAGGATCGCGGCCGGCTTCGCGCGTCGGGATCGCGCCGCGCACGATCTCGGCCAGCTCGCCGGTGCGGCGGATCGGCGAATTTTGCCGCGCGACGACGATCGCCCGGGCAACGCGGCGGGCAAACCGCTCCTCACCGAGTGCGCGGATCAGCGCTGCCAGCTCGCCTTCCGGGAGCCGCGCGACAAGATCCGCCGCGCTCTCCCCATCGCCGCCCATGCGCATGTCGAGCGGCCCGTCGAGGCGGAACGAAAACCCGCGATTCGGATCATCGAGCTGGATCGAGGAAAGTCCCGAGATCGAGCGCCACCCCGGCGATCGGGCCGGGCACTGCGTCGCCGACCAGCCGCGCCATGTCGGCGAACCGGCCCTCGATCAGCGTCAGCCGCCCGGGATGCCGCGCCGCAAGCGCCGCGCCCCGCCGCACCGAATCGGGATCTCGGTCGATGCCGACGACACGACAGCGCGCCGCCGCCAACAAGGCCGCGCTGTAGCCGCCGCCGCCGAACGTGCCGTCGACGTAGACCGCGTCGTCGTGGGGCGCGAGTGCGGCCAGCACCGCATCGAGCAATACTGGCACGTGGTCAGGCGAGGAATCGGCCGCAGCCGCTTGCGGCGCCGATTGGCCCGCATCGCCCGGCGAC
Source organism: uncultured Alphaproteobacteria bacterium (assembly GCA_963746885.1). Lineage (GTDB taxonomy): Bacteria > Pseudomonadota > Alphaproteobacteria > ATCC43930 > CGMCC-115725 > DATARH01. Next base: position 102,037 of record CAVVDM010000016.1, on the reverse strand, counting down.
TGCGGCTCTGTCATGCCGGCCATGCCGGCCGCCGCGGCCCGCCGTTGCGGGGCGGCAAGGTTGTGCCCTGGCGGCTCGCGCGCTCGCGCACCGCGGCACGATGCTCTTCGTAACGCGCCGGATCCCACAGCTGGAACATCGCACCGAGCCCGACAAACGCGACCTCGCCGGCAATATGCGCGTGTTCCTTGAGTTTTTCTGGCAGAATGACGCGGCCTTCGCCGTCCACCGTCAGAGGATGCGCATCGGCGAAGAGTTGCGCCAGGTTTTCGTACTCTTCGGAGAACTGCTCGAGGCTTTCGATGCGTTCCTGAATCTCCTCCATCCGGTCGCTCCCGGTGCATTCGACCGTCGGCGCCCGAAAGGAAGGAAAGGCAATGACCAGATTAGGCTGGCGGTGAGTCGCCAGGGTGGAGCGAAAGGTCGCCGGCACTGAAACTCGCCCCTTGCGGTCGACCTTGTTCACATAAGTGGAAAGAAACAGTTCCACTTGCTTCCCCCAACGCTCCCCCACAGGCGTCCGGCAAGGGGCAGGCCCGGTAGCAACACCATCGAGTTCCCCCCAGAACGATGGTGCTCGCCCATGGGTAAAGATGGGATATCATGGGCTGACATGGGCGTCAATGCCTTTTCAGTAAAAATTCGCGATTCCAAATGTTCAGCTTTGGGAAGACTCGGCCACATCACGGCATCCGCAACAAAAGTCGGGACAAAGCACGCGACGCAAAGTTCTTATAATGTTCTATAGAGGACGGGACGGCGCAACGACTCAACACGGACGCGAAACGATGCGGCGCTGCATGCCAATGCACGGGCAGCGGAACCTGTCAAGTACATACTCGTAGTGTCATGGGGAGACCGCAAGCACAAAATCTTGCGAATGCCGAAAACCGGAGAGCGCTGCCAGACGGTCTGTAAGCCGGGTTCTGTCCCGCCCGAAAGCGGGGATGGCCATTCATCTGGGACGCTCGTCGCCGAACGCCTCGCGCGACCGACCCGAGCGGCGGCGCGAAGGCCCGCCCGGCACGGTTTTTGAGGCCGTGCCTGCCGCTCCTACTTGGTCTTGCTCCCGGTGGGGTTTGCCCTGCCGCCGCCGTTGCCGGCCGCGCGGTGCGCTCTTACCGCACCATTTCACCCTTGCCGCCCATAGGGTCCCACGCGGCAAGCCGGTGGGACGGCATGGGCTCGGCGGTGTGTTTCTGTGGCACTTTCCCTAAGGTTTCCCCCGCCGGGCGTTACCCGGCACCGTGCCTCCGTGGAGCCCGGACTTTCCTCCCCCCACCCAAGGGCAAACCCGGGCGGAGAGCGGCCATCCGACCGTCTGGCATGGGATCATATGGGACGCGCCGCCGGTTCTGTCATCAGGGCTCGAAGCGGCCACCGATCGCCGGCCGGCTCTGGCCGAGGCCCGGCAACTCCCACACCCCGGCGCCGCCGGGGTTGAGGTCGGCGCTGATATTGGCGTCGATCAGATAGGGCTTGCCGCTGGCAATGCCGGCGCGCACCGCGTCGCCGAGATCGCCGGCGCGGTCGATGCGCACGCCCGCGACGCCGCATGAGCGGGCAAGAGCCGCGAAATCCGGGTTGTAGCGTTCGCCCGTCTCGGGATGGCGGAACTCGGTCGCCAGCTCGCGCCCGTCGAGATAGCCGCGCTGCAGGCCGCGAATCGACGCATAGGAATAATTGTTCCACACCACCCACACCGCCGGGATGCCGTACTCGACGGCGGTGCCTAGCACATTCGCGTGCATGAAAAAGGCGCCGTCGCCGCACACCGAGACGCAGGGCCGCTCGGGCGCGGCGAGCTTGGCGCCGAGCACGCCGGCGACGCCAAAGCCCATCGGCCCGAACCCCATGCAGCCGATCAGCGAATCGGGCCGCCGCGGCTTGCAGAACTGCAAGAGCCAGTTGTGGTGGACGCCGATGTCGCTGACCAGGATCGCATCCTCGGGCAGCGCGCGATCGATCTCGTGGGCAGCACGCTGCGGGTTGATCGGCGTCGCGTCATCGGTATAGCCCGGCGCGACCAGCGCCTCCCACTCGCGTCGCCAGCCGGCGATCGCGGCGAGCCACGCCTGCCGCGCCGGCGTCGTCTGCGGCGCCTGCCGCGCCTCGATCTCAGCCAGCAATTGGCGCAGGAAGGTGCGCACGTCGGCCATCAGGCCGAGCGCCACCGGGTAGTTGCGGCCGATCTCGTCGGGGTCGATGTCGACATGGATCAGTTTGGTCGGCGGGATCGTGAACGAATAGCCCTGCAGCCACGACGATGAGGTGCGGTCGTCGAAGCGCACCCCCAATGCCAGCAGCACATCGGCCTGGCGGGCCGCGGCATTGGCCTGATAGAGGCCGCCGCGCGAGACGAGGCCGAGCGACAACGGATGGTTGGTGTCGATCGCGCCGAGCCCGCTGGCCGAGGCGCCGACCGGGATCTGCAGGCGCTCGGCGAGGCGCAGCAATTCGGCCGCCGCGCCGCCGTAGCGCACCCCCTGCCCGACCAGGATCACCGGCCGCTCGGCGGCAAGCAGCATCTCGGCGGCGCGCGCCACGCCCTCGGGATCGGCGCCGCAGCGGCACGAGATGTTGGCGCTCCACTCGCGCGGATCGGGGGTTTCGGGCGCGGCGTCCTCCTTGAAGATGTCGAACGGCACGTCGAGCACGACCGGGCCGGGCCGCCCCGTCACCATCGTCTTCCACGCCTGCCGGATGGCCAGCGGCACCTGCTCGCCGCGGGTCGGCTGGAACACCCGCTTGCACATCGCCCGCACGGTCGACGGGAAAATCGGCCTGGTATTGCCGGTAGAGCTCCTGAAAGGCGCCGCGGTTGAACTGGCTCGTTGGGATGTTGCCGGTGACCGCGAGGAACGGCACCGAATCGAGATAGGCGTTGGCCAGCGCGACCGGCAGATTGGCCGAGCCCGGCCCGCATGAGGTGAAGGTCGCGGTCGGCTGGCCGCTGACCCGGTAATAGACGTCGGCCATGAAGCCCGACACGGTCTCGTGATGGGTCGAGATCGTCTTGATCTCGTCGGCCCGCTCGTAGAGCGCGTCGATGAAGCCGATATTGCCGTGGCCGCACAGGCCGAACGCATACGGCACCTTCTCGCGGATCAGATAATCGACGATCACCTGCCCGCCGTTCAGCATCTGGTTGCGCGTCGCCATCGTCCGACCTCCCGTTCTGTCCTTTACAGTGACGCGGCGCTGCGCTGCACCAAGCCGACAAACCGGCGTATATTGGACAAACCGGTTGCTCGGCAATTAGCTTGTCGTCCGAGCGAAAGCCGGGGTCCATCGCTCAACCGGCGCGCCGGGATGACGAGGGGAGGATGCACGATGGCGAGCGAGGCGAAGCTGCTGACCCGGCAATTCCTGCAATGGCTGGCCGCCCGGCCGCGCCGCTATGCCGAGATGCGCGACGCCTGGGGCAGCACCTGCCCGCTCAACTGCGCGTGGGAAGACGCGATCGGCGACGACCTGGTGCGGCACACCGCCGACGGACATCTCGCCTTGACCGAGCGCGGCCGGGCGCAACTCGACGCCGCGCCGTAACCGCCCGCCTGCTTGCCGATCTTGCTTGAGCCGGCCGGCGGAGTATCGTAGCCCCCCGCCGCCCGGCCAGAAGCCCCGAATATCGAGAGGAGAATTCCCGTGAGCGTCACCGGCCACGACACCCTGAAGGCCCGCCGCACCCTCGACGTCGAGGGCAAGCGCTACGATTACTTCAGCCTCGCGGCGGCGGCGAGCGCGGCCGGACTTGGCGACGTGTCGCGCCTGCCGTTCTCGATGAAGATCCTGCTGGAAAACCTGGTGCGGCTGGAAAACGGCCGCACCGTGACGGTCGACGACATCAAGGCGCTCGGCGCCTGGCTGGTGGCCAAGCGTTCCGACCGCGAGATCGCGTTCCGCCCGGCGCGGGTGCTGATGCAGGATCTGACCGGGGTGCCGGCGGTCGTCGACCTCGCGGCGATGCGGGCGGCGATGATCGCGCTCGGCGGCGACCCCAACAAGATCAACCCGCTTGTCACCGGTCGATTTGGTCATCGACCATTCGGTGCAGATCGACAATTTCGGCAACCCGCAAGCCTTCGCCGCCAACGTCAAGCGCGAGTTCGAGCGCAACGGCGAGCGCTACCGCTTTCTGCGCTGGGGCCAGGACGCCTTCGAGAATTTCCGGCTGGTGCCGCCGGGCACCGGCATCTGCCACCAGGTCAACCTCGAATACCTGTCGCAGGTGGTGTGGACGACCGACGAGGACGGCAAGACGATCGCCTACCCTGACACCCTCGTCGGCACCGACAGCCACACGACGATGGTCAACGGCCTCAGCGTGCTCGGCTGGGGGGTCGGCGGCATCGAAGCCGAGGCGGCGATGCTCGGCCAGCCGATCTCGATGCTGGTCCCCGAGGTGGTCGGGGTGCGCCTGGTGGGCAAGCTGGCCGAGGGCGCCACCGCGACCGACCTCGTGCTGACGATCACCCAGATGCTGCGGCGGCGCGGCGTCGTCGGCCGGTTTGTCGAATATTGCGGCCCCGGCATCAGCGAATTGGCGCTGGCCGACCGCGCGACGATCGGCAACATGGCGCCGGAATATGGCGCGACCTGCGGCTTCTTCCCGATCGACGCCGAGACGATCCGCTATTTGACGATCACCGCGCGCGACCCGGCGCGGGTCAAGCTGGTCGAGGCGTATGCCAAGGCGCAAGGGCTGTGGCGCGACGCAACGACGCCGGACCCGGAATTCACCGACCTCTTGGAACTCGACCTCGCCAGCGTCGAGCCGTCGCTCGCCGGGCCACGCCGGCCGCAGGACCGGGTCGCCCTGTCGGGCGTGGCAAAATCGTTCGACGCCGAATTGCCGCGTCTCGCCGGCCGCGACAAGCCGCGGCGGGTCAGCGTCAATAACGAGAATTTCGACCTCGGCGACGGCGACATCGTCATCGCGGCGATCACCAGCTGCACCAACACCTCGAACCCGAGCGTCATGCTGGGCGCCGGGCTCCTCGCCAAGAAGGCGGTCGAGAAGGGCTTGAAGGCCAAGCCCTGGGTCAAGACCAGCCTCGCGCCGGGCAGCCAGGTGGTCAGCGACTATTACGAAAAAGCCGGGCTGCAGCAGTATCTCGACATGGTCGGCTTCAACCTCGTCGGCTATGGCTGCACCACCTGCATCGGCAATTCGGGGCCGCTGCCGGAGCCGGTTTCCGAGGCGATCGACGACGGCGATCTGGCGGTCGCCGCAGTGCTCTCGGGCAACCGCAATTTCGAGGGCCGCATTCATGCCCAGGTGCGCGCCAATTATCTCGCCTCGCCGCCGCTCGTCGTCGCCTACGCACTGGCCGGCTCGATCCGCGCCAATTTGACGACCGACCCGCTCGGCGAGGGCAGCGACGGCAAGCCCGTCTACCTGCGCGACATCTGGCCGTCGAACCAGGAGGTTGCCGACACCGTCGCGTCCTCGGTGACGCGCGAGAGCTTCGCGCGGCGCTACGGCAACGTCCTCGAAGGCCCGCCCGAATGGCGCGCGGTGCCGAGCACCCCCGGCCTCACCTACGATTTTCAGGACGCGTCGACCTACCTGGCGCACCCGCCCTATTTCGAGAACATGCCGAAGGAGCCGGGGCCGGTGAAGGACGTGCACGGGGCGCGCGAACTGGCGATTTTCGGCGACAGCATCACCACCGACCACATCTCCCCAGCCGGCAGCATCAAGGTCGACAGCCCGGCCGGCGAGTTCCTGATCAGCTATCAGGTGCGGCCGGGCGACTTCAACACCTACGGCGCCCGCCGCGGCAACCACAACATCATGATGCGCGGCACCTTCGCCAACATCCGCATCCGCAACGAGATGGTGCCCGGCGTCGAGGGCGGCATGACCAAGCTGATGCCCGACGGCACCGTCATGCCGATCTACGACGCGGCGATGGAATACAAGAAGCGCGGCGTGCCGCTGGTCATCTTCGGCGGCAAGGAATACGGCACCGGCTCGTCGCGCGACTGGGCTGCCAAGGGCACGCTGCTGCTAGGCGTGAAGGCAGTCATCGTCGAGAGCTTCGAGCGCATCCACCGCTCGAACCTGGTCGGCATGGGCGTCCTGCCGTTGCAGTTCCGCGACGGGGTGACGCGGCAGACCCTCAAGCTGACCGGCGCCGAGACGCTCGACATTGTCGGCGTCGAAGCCGGCCTCAAGCCGCGGATGATGCTGACCTTGCGCATCCACGACGAAGGCGGCGGGGTGCGCGAGGAGCCGGTCGCCTGCCGCATCGACACGCTCGACGAGGTCGAGTACTTCCGCCACGGCGGCATCCTGCAATACGTGCTGCGCAGCCTCCTGAAGGCGGCGTAGCGCCCCGGTGCGTCGTCCCCGGGCTTGTCCCGGGGATGACGCCGACCGGGTGCGTCGCTACCGGCCCAGCACCCGGTCGAGGGTTTTGACGGCGTTGTCCGGGGCGGGAGGCGATTCCGCTTCGGCGGCGGCCAGAAATTTGTAATGCCGGGCGACCGCGGCATAAATGTCGTGCGACGCCGGATTGGCTTCGAGGAAGTCGGAGATCTCCTCCATCTCGGCGACCCAGCGATAGGCCTTGTCGTACATGCGCGGAATGCTGGCGCTGAGATATTTGAAGATGTCCGGCTGGCTTTTCGACAATTCGGCGACCAGTGCCTCGGCGCAACCGAAGCGCGCCGCGCCGAGCATCATCGCCGAGCCGAGCGCGGTGATGCCCTTGGTGATCCCGGCATAGGACATCTTGAGCCCCGAGGCGGCGCCGACCGGGCCGTCGATCACCCGCCAGTCGAGCCCCCAGTCGCGCAGTACGGCAGTCTGACCGACCGCCTCCCCCGAGGCGTAGATCGCCGGGCCGCCATAGCCCGGCCGCGGCGGGCCGCCGATGATGCCGGCATCGACAAACGGCGCGCCGGTCGGCGCGATGATCGCGGCGATCCGGGTCGCGGTCTGCGGGCTGACCGCGTTGCAATCGACATAGACCGGCTTCTCGGCGAGCGACGACAGCACCGGCGCGAGGTGCGCGCGCCATAGCCTCGGCCTCGCCCGGCGGCAGGATCGACAGGAAGAAATCGGCGCCTTCGAGCATGTCGCGCTCGCCGCCTGCCGGCTTCATGCCGGCGGCGCGGGCCCGCTCGACGCTCTTGGCGCTGCGCCCAACCAGCAATGTGCGCACCTCGGCGCCGCTCTCGGTCAGCCGCTTGCCGACCCCCGACCCCATGCTGCCCTGCGCCATCAGCGCGACGACCATCCCCATGCCCCACCTCGCCCAAGAAACGGCTGCCTGGGGCCTAGTAGAGCGTGTTTGGCGGGACGAGCAAATTAATTGTGGCGCTCACGCCGCCTTTCGCCGCACGCCGGCGACGACCTGCTGCAGCGCGCCGACACCGACGCGGTGGCAGAAATCGCCAAAGCCCTCGCCCTCGGCACGCGAGGCGGCGAACAGCGCGAACAGCGGGTCGAGCGCGTCGGCGAGTTCGTCGATGTCGAGCCGTTCGGCGATCGCGGTGTTGAGCCGGGTGCCCTCGAAATCGCCGCCGACATAAAGCGAATAAAACCCCGGCACCCGGCCGACAATGCCGATATCGCCGCTATAGGGCCGGGCGCAGCCGTTGGGGCAGCCGGTGATGCGGATGCTGAGCCGCTCCCGCTCCAGCCCCCAGCGCTTCAGCCGCGCCGCGATCGCGCCGACGATGTCGCCCTGCACCCGCTCCGCCTCGGTCAGCGCCAGGCCGCAGGTCGGCAGGGCCGGACAGGCCAGCGCCCAGCGCTCGACCGGCAGCAGATCCTCGGCCGGGCGCACCCCGTGCGCCTGCAACAGCGCGGTGATCGCGGCACGGTCGGCGGGGTCGATCTCGCTGAGGATGATGTCCTGGCTCGGCATCAGGATCGGGTCGCAGCTGAAGCGCGCAACGATGTCGCGCAGGGCGCTGCGCAGCCGCACATGCCCGGCGTCGGCGACCCGCCCGCTCGCCACCGGGATGCCAAGGTAGAGCTTGCCGTCGCCCTGCTCGTGCCAGCCGAGATGGTCCGGCACCCGGAACTCGGGCATCGCGCGGCACGGCGCCAGCGGCTTGCCGAGATCCGCGGCGAGGCGCTCGCGAGCCCACTCCTCCCCGCGCTCGGCGATGACGTATTTGAGGCGGGCGTGGCGACGGTTGCCGCGGTCGCCCCAGTCGCGATGCAGCCTGACCACCGCCGCCGCCGCGTCGAGCAGGTCGCCCGGCTCGACAAAGGCGACCGGGGTGGCAAGCCGCGGATAGGTTTCCGGCTTGTTGTGCGTCATGCCGTGACCGCCGCCGAGCAGGAAATTGTAGCCCTGCAACGCCCCCGTCCTCGAACAGCGCGACGATCGCGAGATCGTTGGTCAGCACGTCGATCGTGTTGTCCTCCGGGATCGCGAGGCCGATCTTGAATTTGCGCGGCAGGTAGCGCTCGCCGTAGAGCGGGTCCGGTGCCTCCTGCTCAATCTTCTCGCCGTCGACCCAGATCTCGTGATAGGCGCCGGTGTGCGGCAGCAGGTGCGTCGATAGAAGGCGGGCGTCGTCGTCGAGCCGCCGGTGCACGGCGTCGCGCCGCGGCGCCGGCACGGCCGTCACGGTACGCACGACATCGCCGCAGGCGGCAAGTGTCGTCAACAGGGACTGGTTGATCTCGGCGATCGCCGCCTTAAGCCCGCGCTTGACGACCCCATGGAACTGGATGCTTTGCCGCGTCGTGATGCGCAATGAGCCGTTGGCATGGCGGTCGGCGAGGGAGTTGAGCGCGAGGTATTGCTCGGCGGTGAGGCGCCCGCCGGGAATGCGCACACGCACCATGAACTGCCACACCTTGTCGTCGCCGCGCTGCTTGCGCTCGGTCGCGCTGTCGCGGTCGTAGCCCTGATAGACGCCGTGAAACTTGAGCAGGCTGTAGCCGGCATTGTCGAACGGCGCCTCGCCGCCGGCGAGATCGCGCGCCAGGTTGCCTCGCAATTGCCGGCTCTGCTGCTTGACTGCCTCTGCCTTGGAAATGCTGTCGGTGCGAGCCACGCTTGTCCTCCGGGAGGTCGCGCGGGAATTCCCGCGCCTGGAGCGTGGTTCACATAATTATATCACAACAGGAATGTCAAATACTTGTATTATACATTGTTGTTACGTTGTTATCTCCGTCAGGACCGCGCGGCGCCACGCGCGACGGCACCGACATCGGCGAGGCTGTCGAGGCCCTCGATCATCGCACGCAATTCACGGGTGCGGCCGGCGCCGAGCACCGGCTCGGCCAGCGCCGCAAATTTCGCAGCCAGCCGCTCGCCCTGGGCGGCGATGTCGGCACTGGGGACGCCGGCGTCGTGGCCGGCTCGGAACACGCTGCCATCGGCCAGCGCAACCTCGATCTCGGCAGCAGCCTGCGGCCAGTCATCTCGGAAATCGAGCGCCACCTTGCTGCGCAGCGCAACCAGCGCCGGGTCGGTGGCGGTCGCCGCGCTGTAGGCGCTGAGGCTTGCCGTATCGACCCCGGCGAGCGCCATCGCCACGGTCTGGCGCAGGCTGAACTTGGCTTCGAGCCCGTCGGTCGGCGCCGGGATGTTGCACACCCGGTCGCAACTCCGGTCGAGCGTCAACGTCACGCGCGCAATCTGATCCGGGCTGACGCCGTGCCGCTCGCGCACCACCTGCCCACGCACCGACCGGGCGCATTCGATCGGCCCGTGCGTCAGGTAGCAGGCGGCATGATACTTGAACAGATTGGCGAGGATGTGAAACCCGCCCGGCGGGTCGGCGAGGGCCGCCGCAGCGGAGAAATCCGGGCCGTGCGTCAAGGCGAAGCCCTGCTCGCATTCGACGAGGTCGGGCCGGCTGGAAAAGCCGCGCGCCGCCAGACGCGCCGCCAGGAGACCGCTTTGCGACGCCTTGCCGGCGTGGAACGGCTTGCACATCGTGCCGAATTGCGATTTGAGCCCGGCCGCCTGCGTGCCGGCGATGCCGAGCGCGCGCGCCGTCGCCCCGGCGTCGAGCCCGAGCAGCCGGGCGCATGCCGCCGCGGCGCCGAACGCGCCGACCGTGCCGGTGGCATGAAAGCCGAGATTGTAATGCCCGGGCTTCAGGGCCGAGCCGATGCGGCAGGCGGTCTCGTAGCCGGCGACAAAAGCGGCAATCACCTCGCTTCCGCTGCTCTGCCGCTGCTCGGCCAGCGCCAGGAGGCCCGGCAGGATCGCCACCGACGGATGACCCGGCATCGCCAGGTTGACGTCGTCATAATCGAGCGCGTGGCCGATGGCGCCGTTGACCAGCGCGGCCGACAGCACCGGCAGCCTTGCGGCATGGCCGATGACGCTGGCTTGCGGCAGGCCGCCCGCCTCCGCCAGCTCGTCGAGCAGGATGTGGACGAGCGGGTCGTTCGCCCCGGCAAGTGCGACGCCCAGATAATCAAGCGCGCATTGCCGCGCCAACATCCGCACCGCCTCGGGCAGCGCGTCATAGGTCGCGGCCGCCGCTCGCTCGGCAAGCTGCTTCGTCAGATCGGTTTTCACGGATGCCAGGTTGCCGTCCACCCCAACCCTCCATCAAATTCAGCGGTGCCCGCTCGGCGTCTCGGTCACCAGCGACCGCAGGCTTCGTGACCCTTCCCTCGCTGATCGCGCTGCCACACCTGCCGCGCGACAGCAAGGAACATCAACGGGTTATAGACCCATTCGCTGTTTATACAGCGGATTTACAGCGAACGGGTGCGCACCACATTGGAAATCCTCGATTCATTCCTCGCCGAAAAGCAAAACAGCAAAGCCGCTTGCTCCCGCCACCGCCGCGGATTGCAGCATATATCGATATTATGGGCCAAATTAGGCGATGAGCGCGAGATTGGCGATCCTCAACCCGTCTCGCCATCGAGAAGCTGCGCGACGAGGCGGTCGATCTGCGGCACAGCGCCGGCCTCACCTTGTCGAAATGCCGCGCGCGCCATTGCCCGGCGCTTGGTGCCATCGGATTCCGGTTCGCAGCGAGGGAGGATCGACCCTTCGGGCGACTTGAGCAACGGCAAATCGCAGGTTGCGTGTCCGGCAAAGCGTCGAAGCCAGTAAATGCAAGGGAGGGAAGGAGGGCGCCCTCCTCCCCTTGCTGTCGCTCCTGCTACGGCGCGTTGGTAGCCACGACTGGCGGCAGAGCCTTGAAGGACGCGATGTGGGTCCGCCAGATATCGTTGATGTTGCTCCCGATGTACTCGTTCGCTGCCCAGAAGGTTTTCCCGTCGCTTGGATCCACGACGATTGTGCTGTAATCACCGATCCGGAAGCTGGCAACGAAGAAGCCGCCCCCCGGAGCGACGGGCTGGGCGGCAAATGCCCCGCTCGCATAGCGGTTGCCGACCCACATCGACAGATATTCGGTAGCAGACGACTCCATCCAGGTCAGGCCCAGATTGCCCTGTTGATCCTCGGCGACGCTCGGCATCTGCACGGCAACGCCTGGCCCGGGATCGATCACATTCTGGGACACCAGTCTCGGGGATGCGTGGGGTGCGCCGTTCACATTGATCTTGTAGTACAGGCCTTTCGGATAGAGGAACCCGTCAGACGCGGTAGCGGACGCCATCGCGGTCACCAGGAACCCATTGTCGTACTGCACTTGCGTGGTTGTCGTGTTGGGGAAGGTTGTGACACTGCCGCCGCCTGGCTGATCGGCTGTCGTAGCGTTTCTGTACTCCGCAACCGGCAACGACGTATACGTGAACGTCGGGTTGTTGCTGAGGTAGTTGGTCATCATCGTGACCCGAAGGGTGGTGCCGCCGGCTTCGGTGCCATCAGTGGAAACAAACCACTCGACACCGCCTTTGACATCATGATGCATCTGAGCAGGCGGCATCGCCCGGAACTGAAACTTCGGTACGGAAACGAAATAGCTCAGGGTTCCCGCCAACGCCGCCGCCTTGTCGATCGAGGCGATCGTCGCGGCGGCGGTCGAACCGAAGTCATTGTACGAAATGAAGATCGCGTCCTTGTTGAAGCCGAGCTTCTGGTAGTCGGGAAAGCCGCCAACGTCGGTGAGGTGCAACGTCTGGAAACCGTGTAGCGGGTTGCCGTCGTTGGAGACCGCAAGAAACAATCCCGCGCCCGTGCTGTCGAATGCCGAAATGTACCAGCGGTTGGCATTGTCGTCGTAGACCACGTATGGGTCGCCGCCGGACGGCGCGCCGAACAATGTCGCAAGAGGTTGGTCGAGCAGGGTAATCCCCGTGTTCTTGTCGGCAACCAGCATTTCGACATTCACGGTTTCGACGACAAACCCGTTGCCGACAGCCGCGTTGGTATCGGGCGGCAGACAACCACAATTCGAGCCGAGGAAGTCGATTCCATCGAAGCTCTGCCCAACCCGGACGCCGCCATTTTTAGGAATCGCGGGTCGATTGAAGCGGAGTAATGGGCGTGTAGGTAAGACAAGACTGTTACGGCTGACCGCTTGCGGCGGCCCGACCGGCGCGAAATTGGCGCCCTCTGCAAACGCATTCGTAGACGCCTGCATCAGGCCCGCAGAGAGTGCAGCGGCCAAGCCTGTGACCACAACAGCGGTCGAAAATCGCTTACTCATCGGCTCATCCCCCTTTTCAATTGAGGTGTTTAGTGTCTCCTGCCCATTTGGGCGTAGCTCCCCGGATTGTTTCCTCGTCTGTCGGGAACGCCTGTTCGCCGATCAGAACCGCTTCTTCTGTCGACCGGAGCGGTTATGCGACATCCTGACGCAGACTGTGCTAATAGGGAGCATGTCCGCAATTCGGCATAATGGTGGATATCCGAAAGGATTAAATGCGGCCGAAAGGATTAAATGCGGGTGGGCGAAAGGATTAAACTAAATCCCGTCCTGTGCGGCGATCTGCGTTAGCTCGGCGCCCTCCTGCGGAGCCGGGGCGCCCCCGGCGACCGCCAGCTTTCTGTCCGCGACCTGTTCGGGGGCGTTGGGCCAGCCAGTCGGGGGGGTAATATTCGCCGAGACCGTGCCCCTCCGCCCGGTCGATCACCGGTTCGTAGAGGATATTCAGGACGTCGGTTTCGACATCGGCGAGCCGGAGGCGGCGACCCTACCGCCCCTTGAAGCGCGGCTTGCGCTTTTCGTTGAAGGACGCGATGCCTTCGCGGCGGTCCTCGGTCGGGACCATGCGGTTGTACGCCTCGATCTCGAGCATCATGCCGCTGGCGAGGTCCATCTGCAGGCCGTAATGGATGGAATGCTTGGCTTGGCGCACCGAAATGGGCGCGTTGTCGGCGATGCGGCGGGCGGTTTCCAGCGTCTCGTCGAGCAGCTTGTCGGGGGCGCACAGCCGGTTGACCATGCCCCAATCGAAGGCATCCTTGGCCGAGAATGGGCGGCCGGTCAGGATGATCTCCTTGGCGCGCCGTTCGCCGACCGCGCGCGGCAGGCTCTGCGTGCCGCCGGCGCCCGGCATGATGCCGAGAGTCACCTCGGTCAATGCAAAGCGGGCATTCTCGCTGGCATAAAGGAAGTCGCAGCACAGCGCCAATTCGCACCCGCCGGCATAGGCGGCGCCGTTGACCGCACCGATGACGGGCACGGGGCAGCCGATGAAGGCGCGGATCATCCGCTCGAACAACAGATGCTGCGCGGCCCAAGTCTCGTCCGACATGCCGAGGCGCTCCTTCAGGTCGCCGCCGGCGCAGAATGCCTTGTCGCCCGCCCCCGTCACGACGATGCAGCGATAGGAGAGCGGCGCGGCGTTGACCGCGTCGAAAAACGCCAGCAGGTCGTGCCCCATCTGCGTGTTCATCGCATTGGCAACCTGCGGCCGGTTGAGGGTCAGCAGCACGAGCCCGTCGCCCTTGTCGTCGACCCGCAGCGTCTCGTAAGTGTGGTTCATCGCCGATTGCCCCGATTTGTCGTCGCCGCCACCATACACCGATAGCGCTTTGGAGGGACCGCGTTGAACACGATCCATGGACGCTGGAACGACGCGCCGGACGCCGTCACGCTGATCGACGCCCACCATCATCTGTGGGATCTGCGGCCAGCGCAAGCATCCCCAACCTGATCGGCGAGCCACGGCATGATTTCTTCATGGGCGACGACAGCGCGCTGCGCCGCGACTACCTGCCCGAGGATTATCGTCCGCGACGCTGCCGGCCACAATGTGCTGACGACGGTGCATTGCGAAGCGGAATGGGACCGTGCCGATCAGGTCGGCGAAACCCGCTGGATCACCGCGATCCACGAGCGATACGGCTTCCCCAGCGCGATCGTCGCGCATGCCTGGTTCGATACCGACGATGCCGAAGAGGTGATCGCCGCCCAGGCCGCCTTTCCGCTGGTGCGCGGCATCCGCTCGAAGCCGGTCACCGCGCCTTCGCCCGACCGCATCGACGCCGGGCGCGCCTGGCACGATGCAGGACGAGCGGTGGCTGCGCGGCTTTGCCCTGCTGGAGAAATACGGGCTCTCCTGGGATCTGCGGGTGCCGTTCTGGCATCTCGACGAGGCCGCTGCGGTGGCGCGCGCCTTTCCCGCGACACCGATCGTGCTCAACCACACCGGCTTTCCGTGGAACCGCAGCGCGGAGGGGCTGGCCGCGTGGCGCCGCGGCATGGAGGTGCTGGCCCGCGAGCCCAACGTTTGCGTCAAGGTTTCGGAGTTCGGTCTCAAGGACCAGGTGTGGGACTACGAGTCGAACCGCCGTATCGTGCTGGATGCGCTGGCGATCTTCGGCATCGAACGGGCGATATTCGCGACCAACTTCCCGGTGGCCGGGCTGCGGATCGGCTACGGCGCGCTGGTTGCCGCGATGAGCCTTATGCTGCGCCATCTTTCAGCCGCCGACCGCGACCGCTTTTTTTGGAAAAATGCCCAGATTTTCTATCGCTTGTGAGGGCCGCGCGAATCACCGCCGCCGCATGTCACCCGTGGCCGCAGGACCCGGTTTAGCGCCACGCTGGCAACGCGTTGTAAATGCCCGATTTTTCAGCATCTTTATCCCTACGGATGTATGAATTTCCCGTTGCTCTATACAATCTCAGGTAATGGCGTAGCTTTT
The DNA here is from genome assembly GCA_963746885.1 of uncultured Alphaproteobacteria bacterium. GTDB lineage: Bacteria > Pseudomonadota > Alphaproteobacteria > ATCC43930 > CGMCC-115725 > DATARH01. Next base: position 87,026 of record CAVVDM010000016.1, on the reverse strand, counting down.
GGAGTGGCGTGTGCCGTCGCAGCTGGTGGTCATCGTCGATGACAGTGTCACCAATCAGAAAATTCTCGAGCGATTGGCTTGCTCACTTGGCGACGGCATGGTGGCGCGGGGCTTTGCCGATGCGGAGACGGCGCTTGGCTTTTGCTCACGGGCCTGCCCCGACCTGATTCTTCTTGCCGCCGCGGGGGTCGAGGGTGAGGCGACGGGGTTTATCGGTCGGCTGCACGCGCAGCCCGGTTGCGCCACGGTTCCGGTGATGCTGGTCGGCTCCGATCAGGACCTTGACTGTATCGAACGCGCGCGCGAGGCCGGCGCCGCCGATCACATCCTGATCCCGGTAGATCAACGCGATTTCGCGATCCGCGCCCACAGCCAGCTACGCCGCCAGCATGCCCCTGCGCCCCCACCTGTGGTCGATCAGCATCGCGCCGACCAAACCAGAATCCCCGAGCCGGCGAGCGAGGCAGACCGGCGCTACGCAGAGGGACCGCGGCAGGCGTACGAGACGCTGCTGCGGCTGATCGACGTCATACCGCGGATGATCTGCGTCACCGGACGCGACGGGCGCTATCTCCTGGTCAACCGGCTGTTTGCGGCGTTCGTCGGCATGTCTGCCGGCCGCATCATCGGCAAACGTCCGGCCGAGGCGCATGGTGGGCCGCTGGCCCGGATCCTGATGGACGGCGACGAGCGCCTGCTGTCCGGCAACGCGGTGGCAGGTTCGACCGAGGAGGAGATTGTCGACCGCGAGGGCAACGCCTGCGTGCTGTTGACCAGCAAGGCGCTGTTCCATGCCGAGGACGGCGAGGAAGCGATGGTCGTCACGGTCTTTGTCGACATCACCGAGCGTAAGCGCACCGAGATCGACCTGATCGCCGCCAAGGACCAGGCCGAGCTGGCCAACCGCACCAAGACCGAGTTCGTCGCCAATATGAGCCACGAGCTGCGCACCCCGCTCAACGCCATCATCGGGTTTTCGCAGGTGATCGCCGGCGAGATGCTGGGCCCGGTCGGGACCCCGAAATATGTCGGCTACGCCCGCGACATCCTGGTCAGCGCCGAACATCTCCTCGGGCTGATCAACGACATTCTCGACGTCTCGAAGCTCGAGGCCGGCAAGCTCGACCTCGCCGAAGAGGTGATCGACCCGGTCAAGATCATCGGCGATCTGATCCAGCTCACCGAAGCCAAGGCGCGGGCGAGCAACATCCAGGTGACTTTACGTCGCGAGGGCATCATCCCGCAGCTGTGGGCGGATTCCCGCAAGCTGAAGCAGATCGTGCTCAACCTGCTCGTCAACGCGATCAAATTCAGCCATTCCGGCAGCCAGATTGAAATCGTGCTGCGCAATGTCGCGAGCGCGGTCGCGATCGCCGTCATCGATCACGGGATCGGCATGGACAGCGTCGAGGTAAAGCTGGCGATGACCCGCTTCGGCCAGGTCGCCAGCACCTGGACGCGCAAGCACGACGGCACCGGTCTCGGGCTTCCCCTGGCGATCGGGCTGACCGAGTTGCACGGCGGGACCCTGACGATGCACAGCACGAAGGGTGTCGGCACCACGGTTACCGTGACCTTCCCGCGCGAGCGCTCGCAGCCGACTGCCGACGTCGTAGGCGGCGGCATCCGCGCGGTCGGCCGGGCCTAGGCATTCCTCTTGTCCGGATTGCACCACAACCTGCTCGCATGGATCACGCAGCAGGGCCGGGACGAACGATCCGCCGTGGTGGCTGCCGGAACCCCTGCGGTCGCCGACGACGGCGCGGACCGCCGTCTTATTGCGGCGGTAATCGGCTTGTCGGCCGCCGGCGTCTTGTCGCCGGTGGCCGTCGCCTGGGTGGCCGCGACCAACGCGCTGTTGTGGCGGCCGCTTGCTGCGAGCGCGCTGATAGCGCTCCTGGTGCTGGCGCCGGCCGCGGTCGCGATCGCGACCGCGTTGGCCGGCTTCCGCCGCATTGTCGCGCTCGCCACCCAGACCGCGGGCGAGGCCGAGCACGCGGTGCTGCGGGTCTTCGTCGCCACCCTGTTGTTCGGCTACGCGCTCGCGCTGACCCCGCTCGGGGACACGGCGATCGAGTGCGCCACGGTTGCCGCGCCGGGGCTGGTGGCCGCCTGGGCCCTGTTGCTGTGCGTGATGCTTTGGCCCGCCGCTTCGCCGCTGCGGCGCTACGGTACAATCGGCTTCGACATCGCGCTGTTGTCGGCGTTCCTGCATTTCGGCGGGAGCGAGGTGGCCGGCTGGTATCCGCTCTACCTGATCGAGATTTTCTACGCCGGCTTGCGCTTTGGCCTTGGGACGCTGCTGGCGACCGCGACCGCGAGCGTCGCCGGTTTCCTCGTTGTTGTGGTGTCGACGGACACATGGCGGCTGCAGCCGGTGCTGGCGACCGGGCTGACGCTGGCGCTCGCCGTGCTGCCGGCATTTGTCGCCGGCGCGATCCGCGCGTTGGCCTCGGCGGCGGGTACAGAGGCCGATCGGCAGCATGCTCTCCTCTTGATCGCCGAAATGCTGCGCGGCTCGGCGGCCGCGCGCTCGGCCCAGCCGGCAGCTTCGCCGCTCAACGACGACGTTCTCGATTTCGCGGCGCTTGAGGCCGGAACCTTCGCGCCGCCGATCGAGACCTTCGACCTGCGGGCGCTGGTCAAGCACAGCCTGCTGCCGGTGCAGGCAAAAGCGGCGGAGAACGGGATCGGCCTGCGCTGGCGTGTCGAGCCGCGGCTGCCGCATCGGCTGCGCGGCCACGCTCAGACCGTCGCGCGGATCCTGCAAAGTCTCGCCGGCCATGCCGTCGCAGAGGTGCACGCGACGACAGTGCTCGTCTCGCTCGATGCAAGTGCCGGTGACGCACGTCGGATCGATCTGCGCCTGCGGGTCGACGGGCTCGGCCCCTATCGCGACCCGGGTCTGCCGCCCGCCGCGATCCCGCTGGCACTCCGACTCGTTCAGCGGCTGGTCGCGACAGTGGGAGGCGTGTTTGCCATCGACCGGTCGGCCGGCAACCGTGTCAGGCTGGAGGCAACCCTGCCGCTGGGGATCGAGGCAGGCGCACCGGCGCCAGTCCTCGATCTCGGGCGCCGGCCGGTGCTGATCGCGACCGAGGACGATAACCTCGCGCGCGACCTGGCCGAGCCGCTCGCGGTGTGGAATGCCGAGCCGCGCTGGCCGGGCGGCGCCGATGCCGCGCTCGACGAATTGTCCCATTACGGCGACGGCATGCGGCCGGTCGTGATCGCGGATGGCCGCGGCAAGTTGCTGTCGGCGCTCAGCCTTGCCCATCACGCGGCACGGCTCGGCACCGCCGCACCGTTCGTTCTGCTGATCGCCGAGGAAGCCCAGCTTGCCAGTCTCGGCGAGGTCGACGAGGGTGAACTCGACGGCCTCATCCCGCTGCCGGTGACCGAGCGGCTGCTTGCCCACGCGCTCTATGCGCTGCCGCTCGAGGCGGACCGCACGATGCCGAGCGCCGAGGCCGCGCCGCGCCCACCGGAGAGGCCGACGGCGCCGGTGGTGGCGGCGCCTGTGGCGGCCCCGCCGCAATCCGCCGGCGAGCGGATCACCCCGATCGCGGCGCATCCGAAATTCTCGCCCGAGCCGGCAGCGGCGGCCACGCTCGATATGCGGCTGATCGACGGGTTGTGCGCCCTCGGCGCCGGCCCCGGCTTTCTGCGCGAGGTGATCGACACCTTTCGCACCGATGCACGGCAACTGACGGATCGCATCGCGGAGGCCGTCGCCGCCGGCGACACCGTGCGGTTTGCCCGCGGCCTCGTCGCATTGCGCCATGCCGCCGCGCATCTCGGCGGCACCCAACTCAGCGAGCTGGCGGCATCGCTGCAACACATCACCGCCGGCGAACTGCACCAGCACGGCGCCGTTCATCTCCAGCGCCTCATTGCTGAGATCGACCGCCTCACCACCGCGCTATTGGAAGCCGTGCCGGCCGCCGAGGCGCGGCGGCGATAGCAACCCCACGGGGTTCAGCCGCCGCGCAGGATGTCGCGCAAGGCGCTCCACCGGGCGAGCTTTTCCGCAAAGCCGAGCCGCGCATGGGCCGGGCTGGTCGAGGGCAGCACAAGATACCCGAGACCGGGACGCCGCGTGAAATGCCGGTCGTAGAGCCGCTGGGCACCGCTGCCGTTGAAAGCAACCGCACGAATCCCGGGATGATGCTCGATCAGCGCGTCAATCGCGTTCGGCACTTCGGCGCGGATCGTGGCGTCGGCGCTGGCCACGCGCTCGCCGCTGGCGCAGACGTCCCACAGCGCGATCTGCCGGGTGGCGACAAACTCGACCCGCTCGGCATAACGCACCGGCGCCGGCATATCGAACAGGCCGCAGATGATCGGCCAGAACAGGTTGCGCGGATGCGCATAATATTCCTGCCGGCGCAGCGACTCTTCGCCCGGCAGCGTGCCGAGCACCAGCAGCAGCGGGTCCGCACCGACGATCGGCGGAAAGCTTCGCTTGGGCGCGGTTTGCGGCAATGCGGCGAGCGGCGCGCTCAGTCGACGTAGCGTCCGAGACGCACCGCCGTCTGACCCTTGACGAGGCGCCGCGACGGCATGATCAGCACACAATCGTCGTAAGGCGTGCGCACCTCGCGGCCGCCGTCTTTGCCGATCAGCGTGCCCTTGGCCGCCAATACTTCTAACCCGCGGAAATCGCCGGCAAAGTCGAAGCGATCGCTGCTTATCGTCACTGCCTCGGTCACCTCGATGACCCGCTGGCGCGGCATGGCGGCGAAATCGGGCCCGCCGAGCGTTGCGACATCGTCGCGCGTCACGATGTCGAGCGCGACGAGGAAGCGCAGCGTCACGTCGCTCGCCACCTCGGCGGCACGGCGCTCCCAATGCTGGCCGGCTTCGATCAGCAGCGCGGTCTTGGCCGAAGCGGGGTCGCCAAAGCCGCCATAGTCGCGCATCCGCGGCCCCGCGGCATGTCCGGCATCGCACATGATCAGCTCGGGGATGCCGATGCGCCGGGCCAAATCGCGCGACCGCGGCAGCAGGCCGGCGAGCATCAGCGGTGCGGTGGCGTACTGCATCGAATGCAGGTCAAGCAGAAAATCGGCGGCGTCGACGAAAGGCCGCAATGCCCGGGCCCGCTGAAGCTCGATCGAGCGGCGCGGACCGTCGAGCGTCGCCGTGTGCCACAGGCGGTTGAAATCCTCGTCGATGTAGCGCGACGCGATCGGATAGCGCGGGTCGAACTCGCGGTAGGCTGCGACGTTGTTGAAGGCGAGGGTCAGCCGACCGCGGCGCGGACGCACCCCGCCGCGCAGCAGAAGGTCGAGCGCGATCGCGCCGCAGATCTCGTTGCCGTGCGTCAGACCACAGACGAGCACGTTCGGACCGGCCTCGGATGCGGCAAAGGTGGTGACGTAGTCGACGCCGGTATTGCCCGCCCGATAGGGCTCGATATCGGGGGCCGTCAGCTCCACCCTGGGGGTCAGATCGGACAAGGCAGGGTCCTGTAAAAAGCGCATTGCGCCATTGTGCACGGCCTGACCGGCGACGTCACCCGCATCGCGGCGTCAACGGGCGAGATCGGCGACCAGCGAGAAGGCGGCGGCGTTGTTGTTGCTCTGTCCGCGATAGACTTGCAGGTTTTCCAGCACCCGCTGGACATAGGCGCGGGTCTCGCCGAACGGGATCATCTCGATCCAGTCGACCATGCCGATGTCGTGGCCGCGCGGATCGCCGAATTCGTGCAGCCACTGGCGCACCCGGCCTGGGCCGGCATTATAGGCAGCGATTGCCAGTGCATAGGAACCGCCGAAATCGGCGATCAACTTGTCGAGATACGACCGGCCTAGCGTCACGTTATACATGCCGTCGGAGGTCAGCCGGTCAAGCGAGAACGGCAGCTGCAGCTTGCCCGCGACCCCCCTCGCGGTGGCCGGCATCAGCTGCATCAGCCCGCGCGCCCCTGCCCGGCTCGTCGCGTCCGGGGCAAAGGCGCTTTCCTGCCGCACAACCGCCAACAGGAGCGGGCGCTCTGCACCTTCGCCACGGGGCAGCGCCGTCACCGGATAGCCATGCACCATCAGCGGCATCCCGGCAGCAACGGCGCGCTGCGCCACGACAATCGCCAGATCGACCCGGCCGTAGGATTCGGCAAGCGACGCCAGCATTGCAAAGTCGAGCGGCCGCTTCGCCAGATGCGCCATCGCCAGCAGGAAGGTCTTGGCATGCTCGCGGTCGCCAGCGGCGAGAAACAGCGTCGCGGCGCGCACCAGTTCGCGACCATTGAAGCGGGCCTGCTCGTAGCTGCTCGGGCGCGGCTCGGGGACGGGATGCGGCGGCGCGTCGCGGCCGAGCTGATGGGCCGAAAGCTGGCCGTAAAACGTCGCGATGTTGTCGGCGCCGGCGGTGAACCACTTGGTCGCCAGATCGGGCTTGCCCGCCGCCTGCGCCGCACGCCCGGCCCAATAGGCGGCACGCGCCCGCGCGTAGGGACTCGTCACCCGCGCCAGGACATGGGAGAAATGATCGAACGCGAGCGCGGGGTCCTTACGGAAGCGCAAGGCTATATAGCCGCACAGGAATTCGGCCCGGGCGTAAGCCGTCTCGTCGCTCGACGCCTCGTGCGCGACGAGGCGGTACGCAAGCCGGGGATTGCCGCCGGCCAGCAATTGGCGCGCGACGATCAGCCGCTCGCTCCACCATGCCGCCGGCCGCACCGGGTTGTTCGGGTGGCCGAGCAGCAGCCCCGCCGCCGCGTCGTAATTGCCCCGCTTGCGCTGCCAGCGCGCCTCCTCGAAGGCGAGCCCGGGATCGGTGTGCAGCCGGGCCGGCAGCTTGGCGAGCAGCTTGTTGAACGTCGGCGAATTGGCGGCAAGCGCGAGGCGCGCCTCGGCCAGCACCTGATAGTCGGCTGAGACCAGCGGCAGCATGCGGCGCGCGGCATCGGTCTCGCCGTCCCACAACAGCCGGTCGAGCCGCTGCCAATGATCTTCCGGGCGCAGCATTGCGGAAAAACGCGCGAGGATGCCGCGCTCGTCGGTCAGCGTGAAATCGCCATCTCTCCACGCCGCGCGCACCCCTGCCATGCCGGCCGCAGTTTTGCCTTGGTCGATCAGGATCTGGGCGGCGCGCATCTTGCCGGCGCCGCTGACCGGCGGATGGCGTTCGAGCCATTTCGCAGCGGTGTCGTCGCTCTCGCTCGCCAACGCCGACTCGGCGCGCCGACGCAGCGTCTTCTGCAACGGCCATTCGGGATTTTGATCGATGAAGCCGGCTATCTCGGCAAATTTGCCGTCGGGGCTGGAGCGGGTGTAGTCCAGCCATTGCACGACCTTGACCGCCAACGCATCGCGGCTTTGCCGCGCCTCGGCATAGGCCTTGCCCCAGTCGCCGGCACGGGCGGCGGCAATCGCCGCCACGCCCGCACTGTCGGCGGCGCGGGCCGTCGCGCCAAGGGCGGCAACTCCCCCGAGCGCCCCTACCAACACAAGCAAGACGCGGAACACCCGCAACAAAAGCGGCCTCTCCTTCGGCTCAGGCGGCGCCGGCGCAGTCTCAACGGATTTCCGGCGCGATGGCAAGTTGATACTCTCGATCGGCCCTCGCCCCCGACGGACGAGGCGACCTGCGGCTCGCCGGATCCATGCTGTTGAAGCGCACCGCGGTGGGGACTATCGTGGCGCTTGGATCGCCGCTGGATCCGGGAGGAAAATCATGTTCAAGGGGTCGCTTGTCGCGTTGATCACCCCGTTCCGCGACGGCGCGGTCGACGAAACCGCCTTTCAGGAGCACGTCGCCTGGCAGCTCGGCCAGGGCACCCACGGGCTGGTGCCGTGCGGCACCACCGGCGAATTGCCGGCGCTCGAGCATGACGAGCAGGAGCGCCTGATCGCACTGACCGTCGAGGTGGCGAAGGGCCGCGCGCCGGTCATCGCCGGCACCGGCTCCAACTCGACCGCGCACACGATCGCAGCGACGCGCATGGCCAAGAAGGCCGGCGCCGACGCGGCGCTGATCGTCTGCCCCTATTACAACAAGCCGACGCAAGAGGGGCTCTATCAGCATTTCAAGACCGTGCACGACGCGGTCGATCTGCCGATCGTGATCTACAACATCCCCGGGCGCTGCGCGGTCGACATGTCGAATGCGACGATGGCGCGGCTGGCAAAGCTGCCCAACATCGTCGGGGTCAAGGACGCCACCAACGACCTCGCACGCCCCTTGCGGATGAAGGTCGAGATCGACGGCGAGTTCTGCCTGCTGTCAGGCGAGGACGCGACCGCCGTCGCCTATCTCGCGCAAGGCGGCGACGGCGTCATCTCGGTCACCGCCAATGTCGCGCCGGCGCTGTGCTCGCAGATGCACGAAGCCTGGCAGAAGGGTGATGTGGCGACGGTGCGGCGGATCAACGAGCGTCTCATCCCGCTGCACGATGCGCTGTTCACCGAGACCAGCCCGACGCCGGTCAAATACGCCGCCTCGCTGTTGGGTCGCTGCACCCCGGAGGTGCGCCAGCCGCTGTGGCAGCTGACGCCGGAGACGCAGGAGAGGGTGCGCGCCGCGATGCGCGGCGCCGGCCTGATCAACTAGCCGCTTTCTTTCGCGATGGCCGGGCGAATCCGGCCATCTTATCGGGATCCTCGGGTGACGCCCCCGGGGTCGCCGGGCATTTAGGGGTCCGCAATGCGGGCGACCGATCGCTACGCCGCGCTGAACCGCCGCGCCCGCCACGACTACCTGATCGAGGACACGCTCGAAGCGGGGCTGGTGTTGCACGGCACCGAGGTCAAGGTGTTGCGCCAAGGCGGCGCCAGCATCGCCGAAGCCTATGCCGGCGAGGACGGCGGCGAGCTGTTTCTGATCAACGCCAATATCCCCGAATACAAGGCCGCGACCCATTTCAACCATCAGCCGCGCCGGCCGCGCAAACTGTTGCTGCACCGCAAAGAGATGGGCCGGCTGCTCGGCGCGATCCGCCGCGAAGGCGTAACCCTGGTGCCGCTGGCGATCTACTTCAACGCGCGCGGTCGCGCCAAGGTCGAGCTCGGCGTCGCCCGCGGCAAGCGCAAGGCCGACAAGCGCGCCGCCGAGCGCGATCGCGACTGGCAGCGCAGCCGCGCCCGCATCATGCGCGCCCGCGATTTGTGAGCGTCAGGCGGCCAGCCGCGCGGCGAGGCCGGCGATCACCGCCTCGAACATCGCCTCGGTAAGCTTGCCGGTATTGGTGTTGAGCCGCGAGCAATGGTAGCTGTCGACCAGCGCGACGCCGTCCGGCAGCAGGTGGAGCGCGCCGTGGGCAAACTTGTAGGGAGCGCGCCGCAGCGCCTTCGCCGCCAGCACCGCGTTGTGCGCGATGGCGCCCAATGCCAGGATCGCCGTGACATGCGGCAATGCCGTGAGGTCGGCGACGAGAAACCGGCGGCAGGCGGCGATCTCGGCCGGCTCCGGCCGGTTCTGCGGCGGCACGCAGCGCACCGCGTTGATGATCCGGGCGCCCCGCAGCTCCAACCCGTCCGCCGGATCGGCGCCGTAGCTGCCGGCCGCAAAGCCGTATTTGAGCAGCGTGCGATAAAGCAGGTCGCCGGCGAAGTCGCCGGTGAACGGGCGCCCGGTGCGGTTGGCCCCTCTGAGGCCCGGCGCCAGCCCGACGATCAGCAACGCGGGCGCGGGATCGCCAAAAGACGGCACCGGCGCGTTGAACCAATCAGGATGCGCCTGCCGCTGGGCAGCGCGGAACGCGGCCAGCCGCGGGCAGAGCGGGCAATCGCGGCTGGGAACCGCGCGGAGCGGATCGGCGGTCAGGTCCTGCGCCCTTTCGTCACACGGTCTCGACCGGCTCGCTCCGCGACCGCGTCGCCTCGTCGCGCGGATGGTGGTTGCGCATGATGCTCGGCGCCAGTTCCTGCAGCTCGACGAAGCTGTCGGCCTGCCGGCGCAGATCGTCGGATACCATCGGTGGTGTGGAGCGGATCGTCGACACTACCGATACCCGCACGCCGCGGCGCTGCACCGCCTCGACCAGCCGGCGGAAGTCGCCGTCGCCGGAAAACAGGATCGCATGGTCGATATGCTCGGCCATTTCGAGCATGTCGATCGCCAGCTCGATATCCATGTTGCCCTTGATGCGGCGGCGCCCCATCGAATCGGTGAATTCCTTGGTCGGCTTCGTGACCATGGTATAACCGTTATAATCCAACCAATCGACGAGCGGCCGGATCGGTGAATACTCCTGATCTTCGATCAAAGCAGTATAGTAGAATGCACGAATTAGCCGGCCTTTCGAGCGAAACAAATCCAATAAACGCTTGTAATCTATATCGAACGCTAGACCCCGCGCCGCCGAATAGAGATTCGCACCGTCAATGAATATGGCAATCCGTTCCTCCGGATAAAAGATCATCTGAAACTCCAGCAAGATCAGCAATGTTGGTTATTGTCATGCGCAAGAGACTTGCCGTCAAGGGCGGTGCAACCGGGGGCGGGCCGGCGTGATCCTTGTCGGCATTGGCAGTAACCTCGCGGCGCCGGAGTTCGATTCGCCGCTGGCTACAGCCACGGCGGCGCTGGAGCAGGTCGCGGCAATCGGCATCACGGTGGTGCGACACTCGCGCTGGTATCTGTCGGAGCCGGTGCCGCGCTCCGATCAGCCCTGGTACGTCAACGGCGTCGCCGCTGTCGAAACGCGCGCGGCGCCGGCCGCGCTTTTGGAGCAGCTTTTGGCGCAGGAACTCCGCTTCGGCCGCCGGCGCGCGGCGCGCAACGCCGCCCGTACCCTCGACCTCGACCTGATCGATTATGACGGCGTGCAATGCGATACGCCGCGTCTTGCACTGCCGCATCCACGACTGCACGAGCGGCGCTTCGTGCTGGCGCCGCTGGCCGAGATCGCGCCCGCGTGGCGGCACCCCCGGCTCGGACTGACAGCGGCGGAGCTGCTGGCGCGCCTGCCGCCGGGCCAGCCGATTCGCGCGCTCGGCGATCGCGGCGGCACGCACGGGTGATTGTGGTTGTTGCCGGAGCCCGATATAAGGCCGCGCCGGGGTTATCCATGATCCGGCGTGCGGGGGACTGCGGTGACCGTCTACGACGACGCCCGCTTCAACATGATCGAGCACCAGCTGCGTCCGAACAAGTTGACGGACGAGCGGGTTGTCGCTGCGTTCGCGCGCCTGCACCGCGAGCTGTTCGTACCGGCACCGCTGCGCGGTGTTGCCTATGTCGACGACGATTTGCCGCTCGGTGGCGGCCGCCACCTGATGCAGCCGATGGTCGCGGCGCGGCTCTTACAGGCGTTGACGGTTCGGCCGAAGGATACGGCGCTCGTTGTCGGAGCGGGGGTGGGCTACGAGGCGGCTCTGCTGTCGCTGCTCGGGCGCAGCGTCTTGGCGCTCGAGGAAAACGCCGAACTGGCGCGGCTTGGCCGGTCGGCCCTGGTCGATCACCAGATCGCCGCAGTCGGCTACGTCGAGGCGCCGCTGCGCCTCGGCCATCGCCAACGCGCGCCCTATGATGTCATCCTGTTCGGCGGCGCGGTCGCCGACATTCCGGCGGAGATCATTGGGCAGCTCGGCGAAGGCGGCCGCATGGCTGTGGTTTTGCGGTCACATGAATGTATTGGGCGCGCCACACTGCTAACGCGGACTGGCGGGGCGATTGCGCAGCGGGTTATATTCGATGCTCAAACGCCGCTACTCCCGGGTTTCGAAGCGAAGCTCGGTTTTGTATTTTGAGGGGTTGATGCCGCAGCCGAGGGGGTGGCAAGGACGCGGTTGCTCGATGCGCACGGTCATGGGCCGAGCCGTCGTTGCGGCGATGCTGGTCGTCTTCGCTGCGCCGGCCTCGGCGCAGACGCTGACCGAAGCGTTTGCCTACGCCTACAACAACAACCCGCAGCTGCTGGCGCAACGCGCAGCGTTGCGCGCGACCGACGAGCAGGTGCCGCAAGCGCTGTCGAATTGGCGTCCGACCGTGACCTTCACCGGTCAGGCCGGCTATACCCGCGGCGGCTTCGAGCAGCCTAACCCGACCACCGGCGCCAGCACCCCGACCCTGTTTTCCAGCTTCACGTCGAAATCACTCGACCTGCGGGTCAACCAGCCGATCTACCGTGGTGGCCGCACCGAGGCGCAGACGCGACAAGCCATCAACGTGGTGCAGTCCACCCGCGCGCAGACCCTGGCGGTCGAGACCTCGGTGTTCCAGTTGGTCGCGAAAGCCTACCTCGATGTGGTGCGCGACGAGACGCTGGTCGAGGTCGCCCGCAACAACGAGCAGGTCCTGCGGAAGCAACTCGAAGCGACGCGCGACCGCTTCCGGGTCGGCGAGGTGACGCGGACCGACGTCGCGCAGGCCGAATCCTCGCTCGCCCAGGCGACGGCGCAGCGCATTAATGTTGAAGGTCAGCTTGAGGTCAGCCGGGCCGATTATACCCGTCAGGTTGGCCATCCGCCGGGCCGACTGATGCTGCCGCGCGAGCGGCCGGTACTGCCGGCGACGCGGGAGGAAGCACTTTCCCTCGCCGCCAACGACAACCCGAGCGTCATCCAGGCATCGTTCAGCGAGCTCGCCGCGCGCGACAACGTCGACGTCGTCAAGGGACAGCTACTGCCGCAGATCTCGATCGTCGGGGATCTCAATCGCAACTTTGCCCCGTCCTTCACGTTGCATAACGCGCGCGAAGATTCGGCGTCGGTGACCGCCCAACTGGTGATGCCACTCTACGAAAACGGCTCGATCTACTCGCAGACTCGAGCGGCGCAGCAGACCGTCGGGCAGCGCCGCAGCCTGGTTGACGACGCGCGCCGCCAAGCGGTTCAGACTGCGACGCAAAACTGGGAAACACTGCAGGCTGCGCGCGCCGCGATCGCCTCGTTCGGCACCGCGGTGCGGGCCGCGCAAATCGCCCTCGAAGGCACCCAGCAGGAGGCGCTGGTCGGCTCGCGCACAGTGCTCGACGTGCTGATCGCCGAGCAGCAGCTGTTTACCACCCAGTCGCAGCTGGTAACCGCACAACACGATGCGGCGCTGGCTGAGTACAATGTGGCGGCGGCAACGGGCCGGCTGATCGCGCCCGACCTGAGGCTGCCGGTCAAACTCTACGACATGGATCGTCACTACAAGGCGGTCAAAGGCAAATGGTTTGGGTTCGGCGGCGGCCTCAAGCAGTAGACGCCGCCACTCCAGCGCCGCTAGCGACCATCCCGGTGGCGACCCCGCTATTAGCCACCATGCTACTGGCGAACCGCAGCGAACTTGCGTAGTTTGGCCGCGGTCAAGCCAGCGGGACGGTCGATTGCCATGTCGGATGCGAAATCCCCATCGGACCTGGAGATGGAGGAACTCCTCGCGGAGATCCGGCGCATGATCTCCGAAGACGAGCGCACGCCGGCGTCGGCGAGTTCGAATCCCGACAACGCCAGCATGGCGAGCGGCAGCAGGACGGCGGACAACACGGAGGACGACCTTCTGGAGTTGACCCGCGCGCTCAACGAAGACGGCAGCGTGCGGCAGCTCGCGCCGATCGGCGCCTCGATGCCCCGCGCGCCGCACCCCTCCGAACCTCCGCCCGCGGCCGAAGCTGCCGAAGCGGCGCCGGAACGCGAGCCGGAGCGCCGCGAGGCGCCGCGCCCTGAGGCGCATGGCGCGGGCGACGCGGGCCTCGTGTCCGACGCCGCGTCATTCGCGGCAGCGGCCGCCTTCACCCGGCTGGCCACGGAGGCGCGCGAACTTCGGCCGGCGCACGCGCCACCGCTGGTCGGCGACCGCTTGCTTGAAGACATGGTGGAAGGCCTGCTGCGGCCGCTGCTGCAGACTTGGCTCGACGAAAACCTGCCGCCGATCGTCGAACGCCTGGTCCAGGCAGAAATTGCCCGGATCGTCAGGAAATCCGGGGCGGTGTAAGGCTGCTGGACGCCCCCTGTCCTGATATGCGCCTGACCTGCCGGCGGCGCCGGCGGCCGCATCGGGCTGAGCGGACGACCGCCGATCGCGGATGTTTTGGAAATGATTCTTGCTGACGGACGGTTCGGCGATGCTGGATAAGACCTATCGCCCCGAGGCGGTGGAGACCCGCCAATACGAGGTTTGGGAGCGCGCCGGCGCGTTCGCCGCTGCCCCGGCGAGCGGCAAGCCGCCCTACACGATCATGATGCCGCCGCCCAACGTGACCGGCAGCCTGCACATGGGGCATGCGCTGACCTTCACGCTGCAGGACATCCTCGTCCGCTTCGAGCGCATGCGCGGACGCGACGCCTTGTGGCAGCCGGGCACCGACCACGCCGGCATCGCCACCGAGATCGTCGTCGCCAACCAGCTCGCGACGGAGGGCAAGACCCGCAGCGACCTCGGGCGCGACGCCTTTATCGAGCGGGTGTGGACCTGGAAGGCCGAATCGGGCGGCACGATCACGCGGCAATTGCGCCGGCTCGGCGCTTCGCCCGATTGGGCCCGCGAGCGCTTCACGATGGACGAGGGGCTGTCGGCGGCGGTGCGGCGGGTGTTCGTCACGCTCTACCGCGAGGGGCTGATCTACCGCGACAAGCGCCTCGTCAACTGGGACCCGGTCATGCACACGGTGATCTCCGACCTCGAGGTCGAGAGCCGTGAGACCAAGGGCTCGCTGTGGCATATCCGCTATCCCGTAGAGGGCGCGCCCGGCCGCCACATCGTGGTCGCGACGACGCGGCCCGAGACGATGCTCGGCGACACCGGCGTTGCGGTGCATCCCGAGGATGCGCGCTACACCGGCCTCGTCGGCAAAACGGTGCGGCTACCGCTGGTCGGAAGGCTGATCCCGATCGTCGCCGACGAATACGCCGACCCGGCGATGGGCAGCGGCGCCGTCAAGATTACCCCGGCGCACGATTTCAACGATTTCGAGGTCGGCCGCCGGCACGGCCTCGAAGCCCTCAACATCTTCGACCGCGACGCGCACCTGAACGACGCGGTGCCGGAAAAATACCGCGGCCTCGAACGCTTCGCCGCCCGCAAGGCGGTGCTGGCCGATCTCGAAGCCGCGGGGCTGATCGACAAGGTCGACGACCACGTGTTGATGGTGCCGCACCACGACCGCTCCGGCGAGGTGATCGAGCCGTGGCTGACCGACCAGTGGTTCTGCAACGCCGCCGAACTGGCAAAGCCGGCGATCGCAGCGGTCGAAGGTGGCCGCACCCAGTTCGTGCCGCGCCAGTGGGAGAACACGTTTTTCGAGTGGATGCGCAACATCCAGCCCTGGTGCATCTCGCGGCAATTGTGGTGGGGCCACCAGATCCCGGCCTGGTACGGCCCGGACAACAGGGTGTTCGTCGCCGAAAGCGAGGAGGAGGCAGCGCGCGAGGCGGCGGCGCACTATGGCAGCGCGGCGTCGCTGACGCGCGACGCGGACGTGCTTGACACTTGGTTTTCCTCGGCATTGTGGCCGTTTTCGACGCTGGGGTGGCCGCAGGAAACCCCGGAGCTGCGGCGCTATTATCCGGGCGACGTGCTGGTCACCGGGTTCGACATCATCTTCTTCTGGGTCGCCCGGATGATGATGCAGGGGCTGCACTTCATGGGCGACGTGCCGTTCCGCACGGTCTACATCCACGCGCTGGTGCGCGACGAGCGCGGCCAGAAGATGTCGAAGTCGCGCGGCAACATCATCGACCCGCTCGACCTGATAGACCGCTTCGGCTGCGACGCCTTACGCTTCACGCTGGCGGCGCTCGCCTCGCCCGGGCGCGACATCAAGCTCGCCGAGAGCCGCGTCGAAAGCGCCCGCAACTTCGCGACCAAGCTGTGGAACGCCGCGCGCTACGCCGAGATGAGCGGCTGCGTGCCGGTGGCCGGCTTCGACCCGCGCCAGTGCCGCCTGACGGTCAACCGCTGGATCGCCGGCGCGACCCGCGAGTGCGCCGCTTCGGTGACGGCGGCGCTCGAAACCTTCCGCTTCGACGAGGCGGCGCACCGCCTCTATCACTTCGCCTGGGGCAATTTCTGCGACTGGTATCTCGAGTTCACCAAGCCGATCTTGCAGGGCGAGGACGCCGACGCACGCGCCGAGACCCAGGCGACGACCGCGTGGGTCCTGGCGCAGCTGCTGCACCTCTTGCACCCCGTGATGCCGTTCCTCAGCGAGGAGGTGTGGCGGCAGTTCGCCGGCGACGATGCCGGCATGTTGATCGCCGCCGCGTGGCCTGACCTGATGCCCGACCTGCACGATCCCGAAGCCGCGGCCGAGATGGATTGGGTGGTCGCGGCGATCTCGGCGATCCGGGCGATCCGCACCGAGGTCAACGTCCCGGCTGCGGCGCGGCTGCCGCTCCTCGTCAAGGATGCCGATCCGACCGCCGCGGCACGGCTCGACCGCCACCGCGAGCATTTCCTGCGGCTCGCACGGATCGAGCGGATCGAAGCGGTCGATGCGGTGCCGGATGGCGGCGTCGCCGCGGTCGTCGAGGGCACCACCTTGATCCTGCGGGTCGGCGACGTGATCGACCTCGGCCGCGAGAGGGCGCGGCTCGCCAAGGAAATCGGCCGGCTCGACACCGACCTCGCGAAATTTGCCCAAAAGCTCCAAAACCCGGCCTTTCTCGCCAAGGCCAAGGCCGAAGTGATCGACGAGCAGCGCGAGCGCGAAGCCGACGCGCGCCGCGACCGCGACCGCCTGCGCGCCGTCTACGACCGCATCGCCGCGGGGTGAGGCGGTCTCAACCCGCCTTCTTCTCGTGCTCCATCGCGGCGCGCAGGATCGCGTTGATGCGGGTCTGATAGCGCGGATAGCGCCGGAAATGCTCCAGCACGTCGCGATCGAGCCGGATGCTGATCTGCTCCTTCGGCCGCGGCATGACAAGCGTCGCCGAGGCGAACCATTCGTCGTCGACAATCGGCGGGGCGTCGGGGTCATTCCTGACCGATGCCTCGATCTCTTCATCGGTCAGCGCGTCGAAGCGAGCCCAATCAACCTCGTGTTGCCTTGTTGAGTTCGCCGATTTCTGCTTCGAAGCGCCTTTGCTCACGCCGATTAGCCTTTCGAGCTGAGATGATCCGGCGATTTGACCCCCGCCAGGTAAAGAGGACGGCCATCAGGCGTTCATTGAGCTTGCCAAACGCTAAGATGCGCGTCTCCCCATAGTCACGACGGTCATCTATTTTTTCGAGGACCGGTCCACCCCAAATCCGAGAAGCCGTGGTGAAATCAACGTCCCGCTCCCGAATGTTCCGTTCTTCCTTAGCCCGATCCCATTCAAAGCTTCCCACGCGCGCTGCTCCTACCGCAGGAACCGCAGGACTCCGCTCCGGGGGAGATGCGGCTTTCGGCGCTGCGCCGGCACAGCTTAGATGCATCTACAAATTGCATCGACGATCTATGCTGTCAAGTGGCCCGTCCGAATGACCGGGGCGATCGACGACCTCATGACACGCGGCCTCGTCGCACCCGAGCGGCGCGACGAGTTGCGCCGGGTGGCGGCGCGGTTTGCGGTGGCGGTGACGGACGACATGGCGGCGCTGATCGATCCCGCCGACCCCGGCGATCCGATCGCGGCGCAGTTTGTGCCGAGCGCTGCCGAGTTGCAGGCGGCGCCGGACGACCAGGTCGACCCGATCGGCGACGCGCGCTGGTCGCCGCTGCCCGGGATCGTCCACCGCTATCCCGACCGCGTCTTGCTGAAGCCGATCCTGACGTGCCCGGTCTATTGCCGCTTCTGCTTCCGCCGCGAGCAGGTCGGCAAGGGCAACGGCATGCTGGCGCCGGCCGCGCTCGACCGCGCCTTCGCCTATATCGAACAGCACCCGGAAATATGGGAGGTCATCGTCACCGGCGGCGACCCGTTCCTGCTGTCGCCGCGCCGGGTTGCGGCGATCGTGCGCCGGCTCGAAGCGACCCCTCATGTCGCGGTGATCCGCTTTCACACCCGCGTGCCGGTCGTCGCGCCGCGCCGCGCTGGCGCCGCCCTGGTCGCCGCACTGGCGGCCGACAAGGCGGTTTATGTCGTGATCCACGCCAACCACCCGCGTGAATTGACCCCGGCGATGCGCGCGGCAGTCGACCGGCTCATTCGCGCCGGCATCCCGGTATTGTCGCAGAGCGTGCTGCTGCGCGGCGTCAACGACGACGCTGCAGTGCTCGAAGCCCTGTTCCGCGGCCTCGTCGCGATGCGGGTCAAGCCCTATTACCTGCATCATCCCGATCTCGCCCCCGGCACCAGCCATTTCCGGCTCGACATCGCGGAGGGGCAGCGCCTCGTCGGCGCGCTGCGCGGCCGGGTCTCCGGGCTGTGTCAGCCGACCTACGTGCTCGACATCCCGGGCGGCCACGGCAAGGTGCCGCTCGCCCCCAGCGCCGCGGCGCCCGGCGAGCGGCCGGGGAGCTGGATCGTCGCCGATCCCGCCGGCTGCGAGCATCGCTATCCGCCAACGCCCGGCGACCCAGCCCGGGACTGAGCGCGCGCTCGATGCCCGCTCCGATTAAGCCCACGATGATCATCGTCGGCGGCGACGCGCTGGCGCTCAGCACCGCCCGCGACATCTGCCTGTTGCAGGACCACCGCGTCGTCGTGCTGTGGCCGGCCGACACGGAATTCGCCGCCGCGGTCGACGGCTGCGGCGCGGCGTTCATCGCCGGCCAGCCGGACAGCCCGGACGGTCTTTCTGCCGCCGGGGTCGAACAGGCCGTCTCGCTGCTGGCGCTGGCCCGCGACGAGGAGCTCAACCTGCAGGTCGCATTGCGCGCCCGCGACGCCAACCCGCGCATCCGCATCGTCCTGCGCCAGTTCAACCGCACGCTCGCTGCCAAGATCGAGCAGAACCTGCACGACTGCTCGGTGCTCTCGCTGGCGTGGCATTCGGCGGCGACCTACGCCGCGGCCGCGCTCGACCCGTCGTGCTTCCGCGGCCTGCAATTTCCCGAGCGCGGCGGCCCGCTGACGGGCTTTGCCTCGCGGCTCGCCGATCGCTCTGACGTCGCCGGGCACACCGTTGTCGAGGCCGAGGAAGCGCTGGGGCTGCGCGTTGTCGCGATCAACGGCGCGACCGATCTCGCCGGCGATCAGCCCATCGAACCGGGGGCACGGCTGACGGTTTACGGCACCGTCGAACGGCTGCTGGCGTCGGCGCCGCGGCAGACCGACGCGGCGATGCTGCCGCTCGTCGAGCGGTTTCGCGAGTTGCTGCGCCGGCGTTGGCGGCGGCGGCGCGTCGACCCCTATATTGCCGCGTTCGCAACCGCCGCGCTGACCCTGTTCGCCGTTGGCACCTGGCATTTCCGCGCATCGTTGGCCAGCAATTGGCTGACCGCCGCCTATTTCGTGATGAGCACGATGACGACGACCGGATACGGCGACATCACGCCCAATCACAACAATGCGACCGATATCGGCATCGCGATGCTGCTGATGCTGCTGGGCACCGTTCTTACCGGCATCTTCATTGCCATGGCCTCGGCCCGGCTGACCCACGCGCATTGGGTGCGCATGCAGGGGCTGCGCCCGGTTCACCGCCGCGGCCACATCGTCGTGTGCGGCTCCGGCAGCATCGGCACCGGCGTCATCGACCTGCTGCTCGAGTTCGGCAAGCCGATCGTAGTGGTCGAGCGGAACCCGGACACCGCGTTGGTCGAGCAGGCGCGCGATCAGGGGTTCGACCTGCTGACCGGCGATGCCAGCCGCGACGATACGCTCGATCTGTGCAACCTCGGCGCGGCTCACAGCCTTGTCGCGCTGACCAATGTCGACAGCCGGAACCTCGAGATTGCGCTGGGCGCGCGCGCTCGCAACCCGAGCATGCCGATCGTGCTGCGCATCGCCGAGGCGGCGTTCGGCGCCTCGATCGCCCGCCACTTCCAGTTCGAGACGACCTTCTCGGTCGCCGCGCTGGCCGGGCCGGTGTTTGCCGGGCTGTCGCGCCTGCCGGGGGCGCGCGGCCGGATCGCTTGGGACGGGCAGGAATTCGCGATCGTCGAGCTTGTGCCGGCCCCGAACTCCGCGGGCCTGTTGCAGCAGCACAGCATCCCTCTTGCCGCCGATATCGGCGGCCGGTTCGTCCTGGTCCGCGATTTCGCAGCGCTGGCGCCAGGGACGCGCACGCTGATCCTGGTGCCGCTCGCGCCGTTCCGCGAAGGGCACGACAGCCTCGCCGCAATCGTCGCCCGCGTCGACGGCGCCTAGCCGCGTCCGGGTTTGGCGCGCTCGGACTTGGCGCGCAGCGGCCGCGTCCCCTCCTCCGCCGGCTCGCCCCAGCGCCGCACCGTTCCGGCGTCGAGCCCGAACAGGTCGAGCATGCGCCCCAAGGTCTGGTCGATCATCTCGGCGAGGCTCTGCGGCTTGGCATAGAAGGCCGGCACCGGCGGCGCGATCACCGCGCCCATTTCGGAGAGCGCCGTCATCGTCCGCAGATGCCCGGTATGAAGCGGCGTCTCGCGCACCATCAGCACAAGACGCCGGCGTTCCTTGAGCACGACGTCGGCGGCGCGCGTCAGCAGCGTGGTTGTCACCCCGGTCGCGATCTCGGCCATGCTGCGCACCGAGCATGGGACGATAATCATGCCGAGCGTCGCAAACGAGCCCGACGAGATCGGCGCCGCGAGATCGGCAACCCCGTGCACGACGTCGGCCCGGGCGCGCAGATCGGCCGGCTTCAGATCGGTTTCGAGCGCTAGCGTGACCTCGGCCGAGCGGCTCATCACCAGATGCGTCTCGACCGGCAGCGGCAGCAACAGTTCCAACAGGCGCGCCCCGTAGATCGCGCCGGAAGCGCCGCTGACCCCGACGATCAGGCGCGGACGGCCCGGCTGGCGCGGCATGCCCGCCCCTCCCTCGCGGCGGCGTCATCGCCTCGGCCTCTGTAAATTGACATGACGCAACCTATCTCGATGAAAGGGGTGCACACCCTGGCCGGATGGCCGTCCCGGCGTTACGATCGGCCGCTGTCACCGTGTCGCAGGAGGACACTAGCAATGTCGGTGCAAGATCGCATCGAAGCGCTGCGCGAGAAACACGCTTCGCTCGAGCGCTCCCTCGATGAGGAAATCCATCGTCCGCTCCCCAACCAGGACGCGATCACCGATCTGAAACGCCAGAAACTCCGCATCAAGGACGAGATCGTCGAACTGGAGAAAGAATAAGCGCGCCATTCGCGCGCACGCCCAGCGAAAAGCCGGAGAGGCGACAGTCCTCCCCGGCTTTTTTGCTGCCTCTGCTGCGGCAGTGATAAAAAATATTATCATATATAGTCCAGTTCGGTCGGGCAGCTCGTCAGCCTCATTGAATTTAACCTCGGCGCGCATCAACCTTGCCGCTCTTCCAATCCCAGCGATCGCTTCCGAACGTCACGCGATCATCCAAAACCAGCTTAGCCATGGCGCAGAATTCTTCGATCGTCAAATGCAGCAGCCGGTCTTTCAGGTGCCAATCAGACGCGATGAGCAATCCGGTCGGGATCGTCTCTTCATCGTGGACAAACATAAGCTGAGACGCGTGGATGATCTCGTTGGCAACATCATTGATCTTCAGGTATTTCGTGCTGGCCTTCTCAAAGCTGTAGTTTCGGAAGGCAGGGCCGCTGTCGCTTATGAAGGGAGGCCGAAATTCGTCGGAGTGTGCTGTCGGGAACGTGCGAACGGCGATTATTTCACCTGCAAGCTTGTCGGTAACCAGCCGTTTCTCGAACATTCTCCTCATCGTGAAGGAGGCTAGGACGATCGCCCGGTCCAGCATATCCATAGGGCTGTGCTCACCCTCGAAATCATCTGACAGCATCTCCGCGTAATGGATGGCGACCCGCCCACTCTGCAAGGCGAGTTCGTTCTTCCACGGATATGACTGCCAGCGACCATACGAGATCGGCATCTGTTTCCCTTGCTGCCAGTCGTTCGCCCGCTCCCGTATTTCTAGCGGAACACGGGGGCACCTTCTAGAAAGCGGCCGCCCTCCCAAGGCGACAGATACCACCGCACGCAATTCGGTACACCGACCAGAAGCGCTCTACCCGTGCTACGATCGGGCTTTGACGGTGATTTTCCAGAAGACCCGTTATCCGACATCCGTGGATGGCGGCGAGCCGTATACCCTTCAGCCTCCGTCCTTCGCGCGCTCGCGCAGCACGTATTTCTGGACCTTGCCGGTGGACGTCTTGGGGAGCGGGCCGAAGATCACCTGGCGGGGGGCCTTGAAACGGGCCAGGTGCTGGCGGCAGAAGGCGATGATGTCGGCGGCTTCGGCGCCGGCGCCCTCCTTCAAGGTCACGAACGCGCACGGGGTCTCGCCCCAATCGGGATCGGGGCGGGCGACGACGGCGGCTTCCATGACCGCGGGGTGGCGGTAGAGCACGTCCTCGACCTCGATCGTCGAAATGTTCTCGCCGCCGGAGATGATGATGTCCTTCGAGCGGTCCTTGATCTCGATATAGCCGTCGGGGTGGGCGACGCCGAGATCGCCGGTATGGAACCAGCCGCCGACGAAGGCTTCCTCGGTCGCTTTCGGGTTCTTCAGATAGCCCTTCATCACGATGTTGCCGCGCATGAACACCTCGCCCATCGTCGCGCCGTCCTGCGGCACCGGGGCGAGCGTCTGCGGGTCGGCGACCATCAGCCCTTCGAGCACCGGGTAGCGGACGCCCTGGCGCGCCTTCAGACGCGCCCGCTCGTCGGACGACAGCGCGTCCCACTCGTCATGCCAAGCGCAGATCACCGACGGCCCGTAGACCTCGGTCAGGCCGTAGACGTGGGTGATCTTGAAGCCGAGCGCCTCCATGCCGTCGATCACCACCGCCGGCGGTGCCGAGCCGGCCGTCATCATCGCAACCGGATGCGGCAATGTCGCGCTGCGCGCGTTGAGCAGCATGTTCATGACGACCGGCGCGCCGCACATATGCGTAACGCCGTGGCGCTCGATCGCGGCGTAGATCGCGCCCGCCTCGACCCGGCGCAGGCAGACATGCGTGCCGGCGAGCGCCGTCACGGTCCATGGAAAGCACCAGCCGTTGCAGTGGAACATCGGCAATGTCCACAGATAGACCGGGTGCGTTCGCATGCTCCAGACAAGAATGTTGCCGAGCGCGTTCAGATAGGCGCCGCGATGGGCGTAGACGACGCCCTTCGGGTTGCCGGTGGTGCCGGAGGTGTAGTTGAGGGCGATCGCATCCCATTCGTCGCCGGGGGTAAGGCCGGCGAAATCGGGGTCGCCCGCGGCGATCAGCGCCTCGTAGTCGAGCGCGCCGAGCCGCTCGCCGCCGGGGCCTTCGGAATCGGCGATGTCGATGACGAGGGGCTTGGCGTCGAGCAGCGACAGGGCGCGGCCGATGACCGGGGCGAATTCGGTGTCGGTCAGCAGCACCTT
This sequence comes from uncultured Alphaproteobacteria bacterium, assembly GCA_963746885.1. Taxonomy (GTDB): domain Bacteria; phylum Pseudomonadota; class Alphaproteobacteria; order ATCC43930; family CGMCC-115725; genus DATARH01. The sequence goes on along the minus strand of CAVVDM010000016.1, from coordinate 63,750 downwards.
GGCGCCGCCATGCTTGAGGATGAAGGCGATCGTCTCGGCGTCGAGGCGGATATTGAGCGCGTTCAGTACGGCGCCGGCCATCGGCACGCCGAAATGCGCCTCGAACGCTTCCGGCACGTTGGGCGCCATCAGCGCCACCGTATCGCCGCGCCCGATGCCGTGTGCCGCGAGCGCGCTCGCGAGGCGGCGGCAGCGATCGAGGCTCTGCCGCCACGTGTAGCGGCGCTCGCCGTGGATCACGGCGGTGCGCTCGGGATAAATCGCCGCGGTGCGCAGCAGAAACCCGATCGGCGACAATGGCACGAAGTTGGCCGCGTTCTTGTCGAGGGCCTGCTCGTAGGGATTCATCGGACGTCTCGCCTCAGCTTACGACGGGCGGGCGGCCCTTCGCGAAATGCTCGACGACGGTCGGCAAGCCAAGCCAAGGATGCATGTCCTCCTCGAAGACCGCCCAGGTCGGCGGCGGGAAATTCGGGTCGGCAAAGGACCCCACCGAGATGCCGTAGAATTCCGGCGTGCGATCGCCTTCCCAGAACACGTTGCTGCCGCAATTCGGGCAAAAGTGAAAGCGGATCTCGAACCCGCTCTGGGCCATGCGGGGGTAGATTTTGTCGTCGCCTTCGACCCGCACCTGGCTCTTGAGCCAACGGCTGCCGTTGTGGATCACCGAGCCGGTGCGGCGCTGGCAGGCCTTGCAATGGCACACATACACCCGATCCGGCTCGCCCGTGGCAATGACCTTGAGCTGGCCGCAATGGCAGGTTGCAGTCCGTTCCATCGGTTCCTCCCGCCCAATGCCGATGCCTTTCCAGGCTCACCTTCCCCCATTCGCGGCGCTGCTGTCGAGCCGCTTGGCAACGCGGGCCGCGTGGCGGAGAATCGCCGCGACAACCGGGAGGAAGGCGATGACGGGCTATGCCGAGACCTATCGCCGCTCGCTGGCGGAGCCCGAGCAATTCTGGGCCGAGGCAGCGGCGGCAATCGATTGGGAGCGGCGCTGGGACAAGGTGCTGGATGCAAGCCGGCCGCCGTTCTATCGCTGGTTTGCGGGCGGGCGGCTCAATACGTGCTGGAATGCGCTCGACCGTCATGTCGCGGCCGGGCGCGGCGAGCGCACCGCGCTGATCTGGGACAGCCCGGTCACCGACACGATCGCGCGGTTCACCTACCGCGAGCTGCGCGACCGGGCGGCGCGGGTCGCCGGGATGCTGGCGGGGCTTGGGGTCAAGGCCGGGGACCGCGTCCTCATTTACATGCCGATGGTGCCCGAGGCGGCGATCGGCATGCTGGCATGCGCCCGGATCGGAGCGATCCACTCGGTCGTGTTCGGCGGCTTCGCGGCGCACGAATTGGCGACCCGCATCGACGACGCCCGTCCGCGCGTCATCCTCGCCGCGTCCTGCGGCATCGAGACCAACCGGGTCATCGCCTACAAGCCGCTGCTCGACGCGGCGATCGCCGAGGCGCGCGCAAAGCCGGAAGCCTGCATCGTCCTGCAGCGGCCGATGTGCCACGCCGATCTCGTGCCCGGTCGCGACCATGACTGGCAGGAGCTTGAGGCGGCGGCGCGTCCGGCCGATTGCGTTTCCGTCGCGGCGACCGACCCGCTCTACATCCTCTACACCTCGGGCACGACCGGCGTGCCCAAGGGCGTCGTGCGCGACAATGGCGGACACGCGGTGGCGCTGGCGTGGTCGATGCGCCACATCTACGGCATCCAGCCCGACGAGGTGTTCTGGACCGCCTCCGATGTCGGCTGGGTGGTCGGCCATTCCTACATCGTATACGGCCCGCTGATCTATGGCTGCACCTCGGTCATGTACGAAGGCAAGCCGGTCGGCACCCCCGATGCGGGCGCCTTCTGGCGGGTCATCGCCGAGCATGACGTGCGCGTCTTCTTCACCGCGCCGACCGCGTTCCGCGCGATCAAGCGCGAAGACCCGGACGGCAAGCTGATCCGCGCCCACGACCTCAACCGCTTCCGCGCCCTGTTCCTCGCCGGCGAGCGCGCCGACCCGCCGACCGTCGCCTGGGCCGAGGAGCAGCTCAAAGTGCCGGTCATCGACCATTGGTGGCAGACCGAGACCGGCTGGCCGATCGGCGCCAACTGCCTCGGCATCGAGCAGCTTCCGGTCAAGCACGGCTCGTGCACCCGCGCCGTGCCGGGCTGGGACGTGCGGGTGCTGGAGGCCGATGCGGTCGGCGAGGCGAACGAGTTGAAACCCGGCGAGATCGGCGCGCTGGCGATCAAACTGCCGCTGCCGCCCGGCGCCTTGCCGACCTTGTGGCAGCAGGACGAACGCTTTGTGCAGTCCTACCTCAGCGCCTATCCCGGCTATTACCAGACCGCCGATGCCGGCCTCATTGACGCCGACGGCTACATCCACGTGATGACCCGCACCGACGACATCATCAACGTCGCCGCTCACCGGCTGTCGACCGGCGAGATCGAGGAAGTCGTGGCGGCGCACCCCGATGTCGCCGAATGCGCGGTGATGGGGGTCGCCGACCCGCTGAAGGGCCAGGTGCCGCTCGGACTGCTCGTACTGAAAGCCGGCGTCAACCGGCCGCACGCCGCGATCGAGAACGAGGTGATGGGCCTGGTGCGCCAGCGGGTCGGCGCGATCGCCAGCCTCAAGACGGTGCTCGTCGTCGACCGTCTGCCAAAGACCCGCTCCGGCAAGATCCTGCGCGGCACGATGCGCGCGATCGCCGACGGCGCGGACTACCGCATGCCGGCGACGATCGACGACCCGGCGATCCTGCCCGAAATCGCAGCGGCATTGGTCCGCGCCGGGTATCCGCAGACCAAATGATCCTCCCCGGCGGCGCGGCCGCGCGGCCGCGTCATTCGGTCTCGAGCGGCTCGCTTTCTTCGCTGCCGGCCTCCGCGTCGGCCGGGAGCCCCCTGGCGCGCAAGGCGCGGGCGACCGTCTGATCAAGTTCATCCATCGTGCACAGGCCGAGCCCGACCGGATGGCGCGGCTTGATGTTGGTGCTGTTCCAGTGGGTGCGGTCGCGCACCGCCGCGATGGTCGGCTTGGTGGTGCCGATCAGCTTGGAGATCTGCGCGTCGGTCAGCTCGGGATGGTTGCGCAGGAGGTAGGCGATCGCGTCCGGCTTGTCCTGGCGTTTGGCGATCGGCGTGTAGCGCGGACCCTTGTGCTTGACGAGCTGCGGCGGGATCGCCTGCGGCGACAGTTTGAGCCGCGCCTCCGGGTCGGCCTGGCAGCGCGCGATTTCCTCGGCGGTGGTCTGTCCGTTGGCGACCGGATCGAGCCCCTGCATCTGGATCGCGACCTCGCCGTCGGCGATCGCCTGCACCTCGAGCGGGTGCAGGCCGCAGAAATCGGCGATCTGCTCGAAGGTCAGCGCGGTGTTTTCGACCAGCCAAACGGCTGTCGCTTTCGGCATCAACGGAGCAGCCATGGCAAATGTCCCGATATGACAAGCGCTAACGTGCGCATTTGCGTTCGATATAATAGGCCGCGCCGGCTGAGGGAAGGCGGGAGAGGAGGCAATCGGTGGACGAAGAGGATTTGCTGCCGCAGCGGCAGCCGGCGAAATTGAAGGATCTGACCTTGATGGGCATCGCCGAACTCGAAGATTACATCGCCGGGCTCGACGCCGAGATCGCCCGCGCTCGCACCGAAATCGCCGCCAAGCAAAAGCAGCGCAGCGGCGCCGAGGCGCTGTTCAAACGCTAGGGCCGCGCCGGCCGCGCCCCTCAGTTGCGCGCCGGCGGGCCTGGGTAGCGCGCGGCATCGACCGGCAACGGCGCGGATGCGCCTTGCGGCGATCCGCTGAGCCAGCCGAACAGCCGGTCGATCGGCGACTCTTCGGCGGGCAGCGGCACCCCCGAGCTTGTCGCGGGAATCGGCCCGGGGATCGGCAAAGGACGCACCGGCATGCCGCTAGTCGCTGCCAGCATGAAATGGCGCCAAGCCTGGGCCGGTAAGGAGCCGCCCGTCACCCGCCGCATCGGTGCGTCGTTGTCGTTACCGAGCCACACGCCGGCAACCAAGTCGGCGGTATAGCCGATAAACCAGGCATCGCGATAATCCTGCGTCGTGCCGGTCTTGCCAGCAGCCGGCCGCGGCAGCGCCGCCGCCTTGCCGGTGCCGTGCGCGATAACGCCTTCGAGCATCTCGTTCATCATGCCGACATATTCGGGGGCGACCACCGGCCCCGGTCCTGAACCTTCGCGGCGGTAGACGAGCTTGCCGCTGCTGTCGCGAATGTCCTTGATGCCGTAGGGCAGTACCCCTGTTCCGCCATTGGCGAACGGGGCGTAGGCGGAGACCAACTCCAACAGGTTCACCTCGCCGGTGCCAAGTGCAATGCTCGCATCACGCGCCAGCCTGGAGGTAATGCCGAGCCGATTGGCGGTCGCGATCACATGCGAAATCCCGGCGCGCTCGGCGACCTGGACGGCGACCGTGTTGATCGATTCCGCCAGCGCATGAGCGAGTGTCATCTCCCCCTGGTAGCGGTTCGTATAGTCGTGCGGCCGCCAGTTGCCGACACGGATCGGCGCGTCGACAAAGCGGTCGCCGGGGCGCAGCCCGGCTTCGAGCCCGGCAAGGTAGACAAACGGCTTGAACGCCGAGCCCGGCTGGCGCTGCGCCTGGGTCGCGCGGTTGAATTGGCTCTGGGCATAGTCGCGGCCGCCGACCATCGCGCGCACCGCGCCGTCCGGCGCCATCGCGACGAGCGCACCCTGGCGCACCGCCTCCCTGGCGCCATAGCGCGCAAGAACGCTGCCGACGGCTGCTTGCGCCGCTTGCTGCAGGCGCGGGTCGAGCGTGGTGCGCACCGTCAGGTCGCGGTTGTCGGCGCCGGCGAAGTCGCGGATCTGATCGGCCACCCAGTCGGCGAAATAGCGCGATCCCGAGCGGGCGGCGACGGGAAGCGCGGCACCCTCCTTCTTCGCGGCGGCTGCGCTGGCCGCGGTGATGTCGCCGGCATCGACCATATTGTCGAGCACCTGCGCCGCTCGGGCGATGGCAGCGGCGCGGTCGCGCGACGGGCTGTAGCGCGTCGGCGCCTTTAGCAAGCCGGCGATGACGGCGCTCTCGAACAGGTTGAGCTGGGCGGCCGATTTGCCGAAATAGCGATGCGCCGCAGCGTCGACTCCATAGGTGCCGGCGCCGAGATAGACCCGGTTCAGGTAGATTTCGAGGATCTGGTCCTTGCTGAAGCGATGCTCGAGCCACAGCGCCAGCAGGGTTTCGCGGATCTTGCGGGGAAAGCTGCGCTCGGGCGTCAGGAACAGGATCTTGGCGAGCTGCTGGGTGATCGTGCTGCCGCCCTGAACCACATGCCCAGCGCGCAGATCGGCCACTGCGGCACGCACGAGGCCAATCGGATCGATGCCGAAATGGCTGTAGAAGCGGCGGTCCTCGGTCGCAATCACCGCTTTCGGCAGATCGGGCGACATCTCCTTCAGCGTCAGCGGCCGGCCGAACAGATCACCGAAGCTGGCGATCAGGCTGCCGTCATCGGCCAGGATCGTGATGCTTGGCCGCCGCTCGGCGACGGCCAGCCGGCTGGTGTCGGGCAGCGTGAAGGCGAAATAGGCGAGCGCGCCACCGCCGATGATGAGGCCCCATAGGAAGGCCAGGACGGCGAGCCGCAGCACGGCGCCACGGAACTGGCGCGGGCGCTGCGGCGGGCTGCCGCGGGTGTGCGGACGGCGTGGTCGCGAGCCCGGCGGGCGGGGCCGCTCGCCCGGCGCGACGCGCAGCCGCGGCGGCTCAGGCATCGGCGGCGCCTCGGCGCTCGCCCGAACGAGTCATCTGGCGGATCATCTGGCGGATCATCGGCGCATCGGCCTCGTTCCCCCGCCCCCCAGTGCCGCCCTGCCGCGGCTAGGCCGCAAGCTGCCGGATGATGTCGGCCCAGCGGTCGAGGATCGGCAGGATCATATCCGCCTTTGCGGCGGCCAGTTGCACGACCCCGCGGGCGACCCCCTGGTCCTCGTAGCGGCGGACGCGGTCGAGGTCGGCGGGGATGCCCCACACGGTGACCGGCACGCTCGCCAGGTCGCGGCCGGCCTCCGCCGCCATCCGGCGGAACTCCGGCAAGTAGTCGGTCACGTCCTCGTATTGCGGCCGTCGCGAATGCGGGATCCAGCCGTCGCCGTAGCGCAGCGCGCGCCGCGCCGCCTGTGGGAACATGCCGCCGACGATGACCGGAGGATGCGGCTTCTGCGCCGGCTTCGGCCCCGTCATCATCGCCGGAAAATCGACCATGTCGCCGTGATATTCAGGCTTCGTCTCGGTCCAGATCGCGCGCATCGCCTCGATGCGCTCGCGCATCAGCTTGAAGCGGCTCTTGAACTCGGTGCCGTGGTCGGCCATCTCGTCGGCGTTCCAGCCGCCGCCGACGCCGAACAGGAAGCGCCCGCCCGACACCTGGTCAAGCGAAGCGACAAGTTTGGCGGTCTGGATCGGGTCACGCTGGACGACGAGGCAGACCCCGGTGCCGACCCTGATCGTCCGGGTCGCCGCCGCCGCCGCGGTCAATGTCACGAACGGGTCCATCACGTCGTAATACTGCTTCGGCAGTTCGCCGCCGGACGGGAAGGGCGAATTGCGCGCCAGCGGGATGTGCGAGTGCTCGGGAGCCCACACCGACTCGAAGCCGCGCTCTTCGAGCGCCTGGGCCAGTTCGCCCGCGCTCATCGAGTAGTCGGTGAAAAACATCGCCGCGCCGAACTGCATGTCGCGTCCTCCTTCGGGTCGAACCGTTCGCCGCTCAGAGTGCGGCCTTGCCGCGCTCCCCGCAATGACAACGCTTTGCCGGTGTTGCTAAGCTGCGGCGATGGCGTCCGATGTCGTCGACCTCAGGGATTTCTATCGCAGCGCGCTGGGGCAGGTCGCGCGCCGGATGATTCGCCGGGCGATCCAGCGGGCGTGGCCCGACCTCCCCGGCATGCGGCTCCTGGGTCTCGGCTATGCGACCCCGTTCCTGTCGGCACTGGCGCCGGGCAGCGAGCGCACCATCGCGGTGATGCCGGCGTCATTGGGCGTGCTGCACTGGCCGCCCGATGCGGCCAACGTCGTGGCGCTGGCCGACGAGGGCGAGCTGCCGTTCGCCGACTACTCGATCGACCGGGTGTTGCTGGTCCATGCGCTGGAGACCAGCGAAGAAGTTCGGGCGATGCTCAAGGAGATCTGGCGGGTGCTGGCCGGCGGCGGGCGCGTCCTGATCGTCGCCCCCAACCGGCGCGGCATCTGGGCCCGGCTCGACCGCACCCCATTCGGCTCGGGGCGCCCCTACACGATGTCGCAGCTGTCGCAATTGCTGCGTGACGAGCAGTTCACTCCGGTCCGTTCCGAAGCGGCGTTGTTCATCCCGCCGTCCAGGCACCGGATGATGCTGCGCTCGGCGCCCGCCTGGGAGCGGATCGGCCGACGCTGGTTCCCGACCTTTGCCGGGGTTCTCCTCGTCGAGGCGACCAAGCAGATCTATGCGAAGCCCACCGCGGCGCGGGCGGCGCGCCGCCGGCTCGTCTACACGCCGGCACCGCACGGCGCGGTGACAGGCATCGCAAAATTGCCGGTGGACTCCCGTGCATAGCTGACCTACGATTAACGCAAGGCTCCACTAAAGGAGCCAGAAGGAGCAGGATATGGCTTTACCCCTCTGGGAGGCGGGAGCGCCCGCGCGCCGCGGTGCGCCCATCACGCGCCGCAATGTTCTAGCCGGCACCGCGCTCGGCGTTGCCGCCGCAAGCATGCCGCATTTCGCCCAAGCCGCGGCGTCGCAGGACCAGCTGACCTGGGCGATCCACGTCTCGATCCCGCCGACCTGGTTCGATCCGGCCGACACGCTCGGGGTCATCAGCCCGTTCATGGTGCTGTACGCCTTGCACGACGCGATGGTGAAGCCGATGCCGGGCAACCCGCACGCCCCCTCGCTTGCCGAGTCGTGGACGACCTCGGAGGACGCTCTCACCTACGAGTTCGTCATCCGCCAGGGCGTCAAGTTCCACAACGGCGAGCCGGTGACGGCCGAGGACGTCAAATTCTCGTTCGAGCGCTACCGCGGCGCCGCCCATACGCTGATGAAGGCACGGGTTGCCTCGATCGAGACGCCGGATGCGCGGCATGTCCGCTTTACGCTGAAAAAGCCGTGGCCCGATTTCCTGACCTTCTATTCGAGCGCCAGCGGCGCCGGCTGGATCGTCCCGAAAAAGTATGTCGAGAAGGTCGGCGACGAGGGCTTCAAGCAGCACCCGATCGGCGCCGGCCCGTACAAGTTCGTCTCGTTCGATCCGGGGGTGGTCTTGGACCTCGAGGCGTTCGACGGGTATTGGCGCAAGAAGCCCGCGGTCAAGCGGATCGTGATGAAGGTGATCCCCGACGAATCGACCCGCCTTGCCGCCCTGAAACGCGGCGAAGTCGACATCGCCTATTCGATCCGCGGCGAACTCGCCGAGGAGGTGCAGCGCACCCCGGGGCTCACCTTGAAGCCGGTGATCGTCCAGGCTCCGTTCTGGCTCTACTTCCCCGAGCAGTACGACGCGAAATCGCCGTGGCACGACCTCCGCGTGCGCCAAGCCGCCAACCTTGCGCTCGACCACGAGGGCATGAACAAGGCGCTGTTCCTCGGCTTCTGCAAGATCACCGACAGCATCATCCCCTACAATTTCGAGTATTACTGGAAGCCGCCCGCTGCGGTCTACGACCCGGCCAAGGCTAAAAAGCTGATGGCGGCAGCCGGCCATCCCGACGGCTTCGATGCCGGGCTTTATTACGTCGACAGCTCGTACGCCAATGTCGGCGAGGTGGCGATCAACAACCTCCAGTCGATCGGCATCCGGGCCAGACTGCAGCCGGTCGAGCGAGCGGGCTTCTTCGCCGGCTACTCCGGCAAGGAATACAAGCGCGGCATCATCCAGGGCGGCAGCGGCGCCTTCGGCAATGCCGCGACCCGGCTGGCCTCGTTCGTCGTCAAGGACGGCGCGTGGGTTTACGGCAGCTATCCCGACATCGACGCGCTGTACCCGAAGCAGGCCGCCGAGCTCGACCCGAAAAAGCGCGCGGCGATCCTCGATAAGATGCAGCAGCTCACTTACGAGAAGGCGGTCTACGCGCCGATCTTCCAGCTCGCGTTCATCAACGCGGTCGGACCGCGCGTGGGTCAATCGGGCTTCAGCCTGATCCCCGGCTTCGCCTACACGGCCCCCTTCGAGGACATCACGATGAAACACGCATAACAGCCGCCGACGCCGCCGGCCTCAGGGCCGGCGGCGACGCCTCCGAGAGCATCGGGAACGAGCCGGCCGCGCCGGGTTTGGCTCGCAGTCCCCTTTCTTGCCCGATTAGCCGAGACATTCGCGGCAGGCCTGGTCTACAGTTGGGGCAAGGCCGTGCTGCAAAGGGCCGAACGGGACGGAGGGGTCATGAAGTCACCAAGGCATCATCAGCTTTTTTCGCAAGATCACCGCGCAGTGGGCGACCGTTCGGCGTTGACGCGGCGCGACCTGCTTGCCGCAACGGCCGTCGGGCTTGTCGCCGGGGCGCCGGGCATTGCCCGCGCCGCCGCGCCGCACGGGCAATTGACCTGGGCTCTCCATGTGTCGGTGCCGCCGACCTGGCTGGATCCGTCCCATACGCTCGGAAACATCAGCCCGTTCATGCTGCTCTACGCGCTGCACGACGCGATGGTGAAGCCGATGCCCACCAACCTCTACTCGCCGAGCCTGGCCGAGTCGTGGTCGACATCGGAGGACAACCTCACCTACGAGTTTGTCGTCCGCCAGGGCGTCAAGTTCCACAACGGCGAGCCGGTGACGGCGGAGGACGTCAAATTCTCGTTCGAGCGCTACCACGGCGCGGCGCATGCGCTGATGCAAGAGCGGGTGGCGAAGATCGAAGCGCTCGATGCACGGCACGTTCGCTTCACGATGAAGAAGCCGTGGCCCGATTTCCTGACCTTCTACGCCACAGCCAGCGGCGCCGGCTGGATCGTGCCGAAGAAGTATGTCGAGAAGGTCGGCGACGGGGGCTTCCTGCAACACCCGATCGGTGCCGGCCCCTATAAATTCGTCTCGTTCAATCCGGGCGTCGAACTGGTGCTTGAAGCGTTCGAGGGCTATTGGCGCAAGACCCCGGCGGTCAAGCGGATCGTGATGAAAGTGATCCCGGACGAGTCGACCCGGCTCGCGGCGTTGAAGCGCGGCGAGGTCGACATTGCCTATTCGATCCGCGGCGAACTGGCGCAGGACCTGAAGCGCACGCCGGGCCTCACGCTGAAAGCCGTCGTGGTGCAGGATCCGACCTGGATCTACTTCCCCGATCAATGGGACCCGAAATCACCGTGGCACGATCTACGCGTGCGGCGGGCCGCCAATCTGGCGATCGATCGCGACGGGATGAGCGAGGCGCTGTTCCTCGGCGCGTGCAAGACTACCAACAGCATCGTTCCCTACACGTTCGAGTATTATTGGCAACCGCCCAAGGCGGTCTACGACCCGGCCCAGGCGAGGAAGCTCCTGGCCGAAGCCGGCTTTCCGAACGGCTTCGATTCCGGCCCGTTGTACTGCGACTCCTCATACGCCAACGTCGGCAACGTAGCGGTTAACAATTTCCAGGCGGTAGGCATCCGGAGCAGGCTGGAGCCGATCGAGCGTGCCGGGTTTCTGGCGGGCTACTCGGGCAAGCAATTCACGCACGGGACATTGCGCGGCGCGAGCGGGGCTTTCGGCAACGCCGCGACCCGGTTGGCCTCGTTCGTCGTCAAGGGGGGCGCCTACTGCTATGGCAGCTATCCCGATATCGACGCGCTCTATCCGCTGCAGGCTGACGAACTCGACAAGAAGAAGCGCGGCGCGGTCCTCGAGAAAATGCAGCGGCTTGTCTACGAAAAGGCGATCTATGCGCCGATCTGGCAGCTCGCCTTTCTCAACGGCGTCGGTCCGCGGGTCGAGCAGTCGGCGTTCGGGTTGATCCCGGGCTTCGCCTACACGGCGCCCTTCGAGGACATCACGATGAAGGGCGCCTAGGCGAACTCGGTCTGGGGCGCCGGGGCGATCCTGCGGCAGAGGAACGCCCCCAAAGAATTGCCAAGACAGCGTCGCGGGGCTGGTCTACATTTGCTGTCAGCCCTGCGACAAAGGGATACCGCAACAACAGAGAATGGGATGGAGGCGTCATGAGTTCGGCAGCGTACGACGGCAAGAAAATCAATCCGGCGGGTGATCGGTCGGGCATGACGCGGCGCGATCTGCTGGCCGCGAGTGCGCTCGGCTTGATGGCGGGCACCGCTCCGGGCATGGCGCTCGCTGCCGGCTCGCCGAGCAAGCTGACCTGGGCCGTGCATGTATCTCTGGCCCCGACCTGGTTTGACCCGGCCGATACGCTCGGGCTCATCACGCCGTACATGGTCCTCTACGCAATCCACGACGCGATGGTCAAGCCGATGCCGGGCAAGTTGCAGGCGCCGTGCCTCGCCGAGTCGTGGTCGACCTCCAAAGACAACCTCACCCACGATTTCGTCATCCGCGAAGGCGTCAAGTTCCACGACGGCGAGCCGGTAACCGCCGAGGACGTCAAGTTTTCCTTCGAGCGCTATCGCGGCGCGGCCCACGCGGTGATGAAAAGCCGAGTGGCCTCGATCGAAGCGGTCGATGCGCGGCATGTCCGCTTCAAGATGAAGGAGGCGTGGCCCGATTTCCTGACCTTCTACTCGAGCGCCAGCGGCGCCGGCTGGATCGTGCCGAAGAAATATGTCGAGAAGGTCGGCGACGAGGGCTTCAAGCAGCATCCGATCGGCGCAGGACCCTACAAGTTCGTCTCGTTCACGCCAGGGGTCGAGCTGGTGCTCGAGGCGTTCGACGGCTATTGGCGCAAGAAGCCTGCCGTCCAGCATATCGTGATGAAAGTGATCCCCGACGAGTCGACCCGGCTTGCCGCATTGAAGCGCGGCGAGGTCGATATCGCCTACTCGATCCGCGGCGAACTGGCGCAGGACCTGCAGAAGACGCCGGGCCTCAAGCTCGAGCCGGTCGTCCTGCAGGGCCCGAACTGGCTCTATTTCCCTGAGCAGTGGGACCCGAAATCGCCATGGCATGATTTGCGCGTGCGACAGGCCGCCAATCTGGCGATCGACCGCGAAGGAATGAGCAAGGCGCTGTTCCTCGGCTACTGCAAAATCACGAACAGCATCGTGCCCTACACATTCCAGGATTACTGGCAGCCGCCCGCCGCGGTCTACGATCCGGAGAAGGCCAAGAAGCTGATGGCCGAAGCCGGCCATGCCGGCGGCTTCGACGCCGGCCTGATGCACTGCGACAGCTCCTACGCAAATATGGCCGAGGTGTCGATCAACAACCTTGCCGCAATCGGGATCACCGTGAAGCTGCAGCCGATCGAGCGGGCCGGCTTTTTCGCAGGCTACTCGAACAAGCGGTACTCGCGCGGCATCATCCAGGGGGCGAGCGCCGCTTTCGGCAACGCGGCGACGCGGCTCACCTCGTTCGTCGTCAAGGGCGGCGCCTTCTGCTACGGCAGCTATCCCGACATCGACGAGCTCAACCCGAAGCAGGCAGACGAGACCGACCCGAAAAAGCGCGCCGTGATCATCGATAAGATGCAGCAGCTCACCTACGAGAAGGCGATCTACGCCCCGATCTGGCAGCTGGCTTTCCTCAGCGGCACCGGGCCCCGGGTCGGCCATTCCTCGTTCGGAACGATCCCAGGGTTCGCCTATACGGCGCCCTTCGAGGACATCACGATCAAGGGTGCGTGACGCCACCGCGTCGCCGATGCATCGAGAAAGGCACGAGCAGGTGTCGAGGTTGTCATGAAGCGCTATATCGCCAAGCGTTTTGGCTATGCAATGGTGTCGCTGTTCCTGTTGTCGCTGACGATCTTCTTTTTCGTCCGCGTCACGGGGGACCCGGCGGCGCTGCTGGTCGAGCCGGGGGCCAGTCCGGGCGATATCGCCGCCATTCACCACCAGTTCGGTCTCGACCGGCCGATCTGGGTGCAATACTGGCTATTCATGGTGGCGTTGTTTCACGGCGACCTCGGCCAGTCGTTTTATTACCAGGTGCCGGTGATGGGGCTTTACATCTCCCGCCTGGGGAACTCTCTGCATCCTCGCGTCAGTGGCGATGCTGTTCTCGCTGGCTGATCGGCATCCCGGCGGGCATTCTCGCATCGGTTCACGTCGGACACTTCTGGGACAGTTCGGCAAGCTGTTCACGCTGCTCGGCCTGTCGATGCCGTCCTTCTGGGTCGGCCTGCTGATGATCTTGCTCTTTTCGGTCTATCTCGGATGGCTGCCGTCCTCGGGTGCTGGCAGCGGCTGGCAGTTATGCGTGCCGTTTACTTCCATCTGCGGCTCCAGCGAACCAACCCACATAATTATGCCGGCCTTCGCGCTCGGCTGGTATTTCGCCGCGGCACATATGCGGCTCACCCGCTCCTCGATGCTTGAGGTGCTTGGGTCGGAATACATCAAGCTGGCCCGCATCAAGGGCCTGCCGCAGATGCTGGTGATCGCCAAGCACGCCTTCAAGAACGCATTGATCCCGGTATTGACCCTCGCCGGCATCAACCTCGTCCTGATGATCAACGTCGCGGTCGTCGTCGAGACCGTTTTCGCCTGGCCGGGAATCGGCCGGCTGCTTTACGAAGGCATCGCCTTCCGCGATTTCCCGGTGGTTCAGGGCGTCGTGATCATGGGCGGCATCATGATCGTGGTTGTCAATCTGTTGGTCGACATCTTCTACGCCCTGATCGATCCGCGCATCCGACTGGAGAGCTGACGCCATGAGCATCCCCGCAGACGTCATCCGGCTTCCGTCGCGCTCGCCGCGCCTGGCGGTAATCCGCAAAATCCGGATCGGCGACTACCCGGTGATCCCGCTATTCATCCTCGCGGTGATCACCTTCCTCGCGATCTTCGCCAACCTGCTGGCGCCGCACAATCCCGAGGTCGGCATCCTCTCGGCACGCTTCAAGCCGCCGTTCTGGCTGGCCGGCGGCAGCACCGAATACCTGCTCGGCACCGACCAGCTTGGGCGCGACGTGCTGTCGCGGCTGATCTTCGGCGCACGGATCTCGATGGTGGTCGGGTTCACCGCGGTGCTGTTCGCCGGCGCGATCGGCACCATCCTGGGCATTCTCTCCGGCTATCTCGGCGGCTGGGTCGACCAGGTCGTCATGCGGATCACCGACACCTGGCTCGCGCTGCCGGCGCTGACCTTCGCGATCTTCCTGGCAGCGATCGTCGGCCCCAGCATGTGGAACATCGTCATCATCCTCGGTGCCGTCTATTGGACGCGCTATGCGCGCATCATCCGCGGCGAGGTGCTGTCGTTGAAGGAGCGCGAATTCGTCCGGCTGGCGATCGTCGCCGGCTGCTCGAAATGGACGATCATGCACCGCCACATCCTGCCCAACGTCGTCAACTCAGCGATCGTGCTCGGCACGCTGATGCTCGGCGTCGTGATCGTGGCCGAGGCGTCGCTGTCGTTCCTCGGGGTCGGCGTGCCGCCGCCGCAGCCGGCCTGGGGGCTGATGCTGGCCGACGGCAAGCAAGGGCTGATGGTCGGCTATTGGTGGCTGACCGTCTTTCCCGGCTCCTGCATCATGCTGATGGTGCTGTCGGCCAACCTTCTCGGCGATTGGCTCCGGGTCAAGCTTGATCCTCAGTTGCGGCAGCTTTGAATGACCACCGCCCCACTTCTAGAGCTCGACAACCTCTCGACCCATTACGTGTCGTCGCAGGGGACGCGCGTCGTGCGCGCGGTCGACGAGGTGTCGCTTCGCGTCTATGCCGGCGAGACCCTCGGCATCGTCGGCGAGTTCGGCTCCGGCAAAAGCACGCTGGCGCTGACGATCCTGCGGGTGCTGCCGCCGGCGGCGCGCATCGTCAGCGGCCGGATGATGTTCGAGGGCGAGGACCTCGTTCAGAAATCCGACGCCGAGATGCGCGAGGTGCGCGGCAAGCGGATCGCGATGGTGCTGCAGGACCCGATGGCGTCGCTGAACCCGCTGTTCACGATCGGCAACCAAGTGGCCGAGACGATCATGGTGCACGAAGGCGCGCGCCGCGGCAAGGCGTGGGCCCGGGCGCGCGAACTATTGAAGGCGGTGCGCATCCCGTCGCCCGAGACGCGGGTCACGCAATACCCGCACGAGATGTCGGGCGGCATGCGCCAGCGCATCGTCGGCGCCATCGGCATTTCCTGCGAGCCACGCCTGCTTGATCGCCGACGAGCCGACCACCAGCCTCGATTTGACGATCCAGGCGCAATATCTGAACCTGCTGCGCGACCTGCAGCGGGCGCACGGCCTCGCCCTGATCTTCATCACCCACAATCTCGGCATCGTCGCCAAGATGTGCGATCAGCTCGCGGTTATGTACGCCGGACGCGTCGTCGAAGCGGGGCCGGTGTCGCGGGTATTCAACAATCCCGTTCACCCCTATACCGAAAGCACTGCTCAACTCGATCCCGCGCATGGGCGATCCCGACCAGCGCCTGACGGCGATCGACGGACAGCCGCCGAACCTGGCGTCGCTGCCGCCGGGCTGCTCGTTTGCGCCGCGTTGCGTGCAGGCCATGCCGCGCTGTCGCGAGGCGGCGCCGCCATCGGTCATCCCCGAGGAGGGACGGGTGGCGCGCTGCTGGCTCGCCGAGCCGGTTGCCACGCCCGGCGAGTTGCGGGTGGCGAGCGGAGCATTGTGATGTTTGTGATCGAAGCCACGGGGCTCACCAAGCATTTTCAGACCCGCCGCGGTTTCTTCGGCGGCGATCGCGGCGTGGTGCGCGCGGTCGACGGCATCTCGTTCTCGATCGACCGCGGCGAGACGCTGGGGATCGTCGGCGAGTCGGGCTGCGGCAAGACGACGACGGCAAAGCTCGTGCTCGGGCTTGAACAGCCGACCGGCGGCACGATGCGCTTCGACGGGCGCGATCTCCTGGAGCTCGACAAGGCCGGCCGCCGTGAGTACCGCAAATCGGTCCAGGCGGTGTTTCAGGATCCCTATGCCTCGCTCAACCCGCGCATGCGCATCAGCGCGATCATTGCCGAGCCGCTGACCACCAACGAGGTGGTCACCGCCGCCCAGGTGAGCGAGCGGGTCGGCCAATTGCTCGAACTGGTCGGGCTGCCGGCTCATGCCGCGGATCTGTTCCCGCACGAATTCTCCGGCGGGCAGCGGCAGCGCATCGCGATTGCCCGGGCGCTCGCGCTGTCGCCCAAGCTGATCGTGCTCGACGAGCCGGTATCCGCGCTCGACGTGTCGATCCGCGCACAGATCCTCAACCTCCTGCGCGATCTGCAGGAGCAGCTCGGCCTGTCCTATCTGTTCATCGCACATGACCTGGCCGCCGTCGCGCATATGAGCCACAAGATCGCGGTCATGTATCTCGGCCGGATCGTCGAAGCCGGCGAGGCCCGCGCGCTGGCCCGCACGCCGCAGCATCCCTACACCGAGGCCTTGTTCTCGGCGGCCTTGCCGAGCCATCCCGACGAGCGGCGCGAGGAAATCATCCTGCCCGGCGAGGTGCCGAGCCCGCTCAACCCGCCTTCGGGCTGCCGCTTTCATCCGCGCTGCCCGCAGGCGATGGCGCGCTGCGCCAGCGAGGTGCCGATCCTGCGGGAGATCGGCGACCGGGTCGTCTCTTGCCATCTTTACGACGACGCGGCCGCGGCAAACGAGGCGGCGATGTCGCGCGAGCCAATCGCCCAATCGGCCTGAGCGCCGGGGGAGTCCGCTAAGCCGCGCGGAACGGGTAGGGGCCGTCCCAGTCGCCGACCACTGCGGTGTGGCTGACGAGGCCGCAATCCTCGCGCCAGACGTGAAGCTGATAGCCCGGCGGCTCGAACATGAAGCGCAGCGGCGCGTCGGGGACAAGGTTGAGGCGGATCTGGTGGGCCGTGCTCGGCGCGGTGCCGGCGACCGTGCCGGCAAAGCGGCGGTCGATTGCGCGGTGCAGATGGCCGCACAGGATGCGCTCGACCTGGCTGTGGCGCGCCACGATCGCGGCGAGGTCGCCCGCGCTCTGCAGCCCGAAACGATCCATGAAGTCGATGCCGGTGACAAACGGCGGGTGGTGCATCAACAGCAGCGTCGGCCGCTCGGGCGCGGCGCCGAGCGTGCGCTCGAGCCAGGCAAGGCGCTCACCGCACAGCGCGCCGCGATGGTCGCCCGGGATCAGCGTGTCGAGCGCAACGAGCCGGACCGGGTAGTCGTCGATCACGAACTGGAGGAACCCCTCTTCCGGCAGATAGCCGTCGCCGGCAAACGCCCGGCGCAGCGGCTCGCGGGCATCGTGATTGCCCGGGATGACGAAGACCGGCATGGCAAGTGGCGCCAGCAGGGCGCGCAGATGCTCGTATTCGACGGTCTCGCCGCGGTCGACCAGATCGCCGGTCAACACCGTAACATCGGGAAGCGGGTCGAGCCGGTTCAACTCGGCGACGGCCCGCGACAGAAACGCAGCCGTGTCGACCCGGCCGTAGAGCAGCGCTCCCGGCGCAACGATATGAGGGTCGGTGAGCTGGGCGACGATCATGGCTCTGCGCCTCCCTTCGGCGCCCGGTCGCGCCGGCCCGACAGCACGAAGACGCCCTGCTCGGCCAACAGATTGGCGAGGCTGCCGCGCGGGTTGAGGGTGAACGGCGTGCCGTGCCGGTCGAGGGTAAGGCTGCGCTCGATGCGGGCGCCGAACTCGTCGCACAGCGCGACGAAATCGCGGATCGTGCACAGATGAATGTTCGGCGTTTCATACCACGCGTTGTGCAGTAGTTCGGTGACAGGCATGCGACCGCGCCACAACAGCCGCAGCCGGATGCGCCAGAAGCCGAAATTGGGAAACGAGACGATCGCCCGCCTGCCGATGCGCAACAATTCCTCGAGCACCTGCCGCGGCTGGCGTGTCGCCTGCAAGGTCTGGCTCAGCACGACGACATCGAAGGCGCCGTCGGGAAATGCCTCGAGGTCGCGGTCGGCGTCGCCCTGGATCACCGACAGGCCGTGGCGCACGCAGGCGTTGACCCCGGACTGGCTGAGTTCGATACCGCGCGCGTCGACCCCCTTCTCGCGCGCGAGATAGGCCAGCAGCGCGCCGTCGCCGCACCCGATATCAAGCACCCGCGAATGCGGCTCGATCATTCCGGCGATCAGGCGCAGGTCGCGCCGCAGCTCACCGGGCGCGGCGGCGGGCGCTGCCTGCGGCGCGGCGGCGAGAGGAAGCGCAGCGTCGCTCATGCCCAGAAGCGCGTCAGCCCGCGGTGCTCGGCGCAGCCGGTCAGAAAGCCGCGCAGGGTCGCAAACAACTCGGGCTCGTGCAGCAGGAAGGCATCGTGCCCCTTGTCGGTCTCGACTTCGACAAAGCTGACATTGGCGGCAACCGCATTGAGCGCATGGACGAGCCCGCGGCTCTCGGTCGTCGGGAACAGCCAATCGCTGGTGAAGGAGATGATGCAGAAGCGCGGCTGACGGCCGGCGAAGGCGGCCGGCAATGAGCCGCCATGCTCGGCCGCGAGGTCGAAATAATCCATCGCCCGGGTGATGTAGAGATAGGAGTTGGCGTCGAACCGGTCGACGAAAGTGCTGCCCTGGTGGCGCAGATAGCTCTCGACCTGGAAATCGGCGTCGAAGCCATAGGTCACCGCGTTGCGATCCTGCAGATTGCGGCCGAATTTGCGGTGCAAGGCCGCTTCCGACAGATAGGTGATGTGCGCCGCCATGCGCGCGACCGCAAGCCCCCGCGACGGGCTGCGGCCGAGGCTCAGATAGCGCCCGCCGCACCAATCGGGGTCGGCCATGATCGCCTGTCGGCCGAGCTCGTGAAACGCGATGTTCTGGGCCGAATGCCGCGCCGCCGAGGCGATCGGCACCGCCGCGAACACCGAACCCGGGTAGCTCGACGCCCATTGCAGGACCTGCATGCCGCCCATTGAGCCGCCGATCACGCAGAACAGCTGCTCGATGCCGAGATGGTCGACCACCAGCTTTTGCGCCCGCACCATGTCGCGGATCGTGATCACCGGAAAGTCGAGCGCCCACGGCTCGCCGGTCGCCGGGTTGATGTCCTTCGGCCCGGTGGTCCCCATGCAGCCGCCGATGACATTGGCGCAAATCAGGAAATAGCGCTCGGTGTCGAGCACGCCGCCGGGGTTGACCAGCGTCGTCCACCAGCCGGGATGGCCGGTGATCGGGTGTGGATCGGCGACATACTGGTCGCCGGTCAAGCGCATGGCAGACCAGGACCGCGTTGCTGCGCTCCGGGTTGAGTTTGCCGTAGGTCTGATAGGCGATCGTGAACGGGCCGAGATCGACGCCGCAATCGAGGTGCAGCGTCCCGTCGACCGCGAGGTGATGGCCGGGCCAGTCCCTGCCGGGACGGCGCAAGCGAGGTTCGGTCAGGATAGACACCGGGAGCTCTGGGGCAAATGTGTAAATCCGCCGCTTCCGGCGATACCGGATTGGGGGCGCTTAGCTAGGGAGCGTGAGCCAGCCATGTCAACGTTTTCTTTGATTTTGCGGATGCACAACTCTACTACTATCGCAGTTCCCCCAGCGATCGAAACCATGTCAGATACCCCGTCCGACCTCGACCAGTTGCGCCGACGCATCGACGAGATCGACGACAGGCTGCAAGATCTCCTGATCGAACGAATAGACATCGTGTCGCGCGTCGCCGCGCACAAGCGCAGCAATAGCGGGATCGCCGCGCACCAGCCGGCACGCGAGGCCGAGATCATCCGCCGGCTCATCTCACGCAATCACGGGGCATTGCCGCCGGCAACCTTGGTGCGGATGTGGCGCGAATTGCTGGCCGCTACCGTGCGACTGCAGGGGACGTTCACGATCGCGGTCTACGCGCCGCCCGACGCGCCGGGCTGGTGGGACATCGCGCGCGACCATTACGGCAGCCACACCCCGATGCTGGCCTACGGCTCGACCGGACAGGTGATCCGCGCGGTGACCGAGGGCCAGGCCGCGATCGGCGTCCTGCCGATGCCCGAGGAAGGGGACCCCGACCCGTGGTGGCGCCACCTGTTGTCGACCCACGACAATGCGCCGCATGTCATTGCGCGGCTGCCCTTTGGCGCGCGCGGCAACGCCCGCTCCGACGGCGGCGACACGCTGGCGATCGGGCGCGGCGCCGAGCAGCCGACCGGCAGCGACCGCACCCTCTTTGTCACCGAAAACTCCCTCGACATTAGCCGCGGCCGCATGTTCTCGACCCTGTCGGGGCTCGGCCTTGTCTGCACCTTCCTGGCGTCGTGCGAGCACGCCGAAGGGGCAAATACCCTGATCGAGATCGAGGGCTTCGTCGCAATGTCCGATCCGCGCCTCGAGCAGTTTCGCGCGCAACTCGGCTCGGAACTCTATCGCCTGCTGCGCTTTGGCGGTTATGCGATGCCGCTATCCGCGGCGGAGCTGATGTCTTCGCGGCCCGCGGGATTTGCGCCCTCGGCCGGCGCCGCCGCCCCCGGCGCAGCAAGAGGCTGAACCGATGACCACCGCAACGGCCCCGGTTCCCGGACCGGGCATCCTCGACATTGCACCCTATGTCGGCGGCGATTCGCAGGCGCCTGGCGGCCTGCGGCCGATCCGCCTGGCCTCGAACGAGAGCGCGCTCGGCCCGAGCCCCAAGGCGATTGCCGCCTACCGCGCGCTGGCCGAGGAGATCCACCGCTATCCCGATGGCAGCGCGGCGGAGTTGCGCGCGGTGCTCGGCCGGCATCACGGACTCGATCCCGCGCGCATTGTGTGCGGCTCGGGCTCGGACGAGCTGATCGGCCTGTTGCAGCGCGCCTATGCCGGCCCCGGCAGCGAGGTGTTGTACAGCCGGCACAGCTTTCTGATGTATCCGATCGGCGCCATGTCGGTCGGTGCCGACCCCGGTTGCCGTCCCCGAGCGCAACCTGACCCACGATGTCGACGGCTTTCTGGCGCGGGTCACCGACCGCACCCGGATCGTCTTTGTCGCCAACCCGAACAACCCGACCGGGACCTATCTGTCCGCCGACGAACTGGCGCGCCTGCATGCCGGCCTGCCGCGCCATGTCGTGCTGGCAATCGACGCTGCCTATGCCGAATTCGTCAACCGAAACGACTACGAGCCGGGGATCGCGCTGGTCAATCGCGCCGAAAACGTCGTGATGCTGCGCACCTTCTCGAAGATCTATGCGCTCGCCGGGCTTGCGCCTCGGCTGGGCCTATTGCCCGCCGGCGATCGCCGACGTGATGAACCGGGTTCGCGGCCCCTTCAACGTCAGCGCCCCGGCGCTGGCTGCCGGCGTCGCGGCGGTCGAGGATGTCGGCGCCGTAGCCCGCGCCCGCGCCCATAACGAGCGCTGGCAGCCGTGGCTATCGCAGCGACTCGCCGCTCTCGGGCTGAAGCTGACGCCGAGCGTCGGCAATTTCGTCCTGCCGCGCTTCCCCGACGACCCACGTCGCAACGCCGACGCCGCGTTCGCCTTTCTGCAATCGCGCGGCATCCTGACCCGCAAGATGGGCGGCTACGGCCTGCCGCAATATCTGCGGATCACGATCGGCACCGGCGAAGAGATGGAGATCGTCGCGGCGGCGCTGGCCGATTTCATGGCGGCGGCATGAGCGAGAAGCTGTTCGACCGAGTCGCGCTGATCGGGATCGGGCTGATCGGCTCGTCGCTGGCGCGGGTATTGCGCCGCGACAGCCCCGGGACCGTGATCGTTGCCTGCGCCCGCCGCGCCGAGACCCTGGCGGCGGTGCGCCGGCTCGGCATTGCCGACGAGACGACCGACGACCCGGCCGCGGCAGTAGCGGGCGCCGATCTCGTCGTCGTCGCGACGCCGCTCTCGGCCTATGCCGAGATCGGCCAGCGGATAGCGCCGGCCTTGCGCGACGGCGCGATCGTCACCGATGTCGGCTCGGTCAAGGGCGCGGCGATCCAGGCATTGCAACCCTATCTGCCGAAAGGCGTGCATTTCGTGCCCGGCCATCCGGTCGCCGGCACCGAGCATTCCGGGCCGGAATCCGGCTTTGCCGAATTGTTCCGCGACCGCTGGTGCATCCTGACGCCGCCGCCGGGGACCGCGCCGCACGCGGTGGCGCAGGTGACCGCGCTGTGGGAAGCGGCCGGCATGCGGGTGGTGACGATGGCCGCCGAGCACCACGACAAGGTGCTGGCGGTGACCTCGCATCTGCCGCACCTGATCGCCTATACGATCGTCGGCACCGCGACCGAACTCGGACAGGACCTTCAGTCCGAGGTCGTCGCGTTTTCGGCCGGCGGGTTCCGCGACTTCACCCGCATCGCCGCGTCCGACCCGGTGATGTGGCGCGACATCTTTCTCGCCAATCGCGAGGCGGTGCTCGAACTGCTGCAACGCTTCAACGAGGATCTGACGGCGCTGCAGCGCGCGATCCGCCGCGGCGAGGGCGACAAATTGCACGACTGGTTCACCCGCACCCGCGCCATCCGCCGCTCGATCATCGAGGCGAAGCAGGCATAAGGCTCGGCCGAGACCTTGGAGGGACCGATGCATGCGGTGATTTTCGAGGTCGAGGCGGAACCCGAGCGCCGCCAGGACTATCTCGACATCGCGGCGCGGCTGCGGTCCGAGCTCGAACAGATCGACGGGTTCATCTCGGTCGAGCGCTTTCAGAGCCTGACCAACCCGGGCAAGATCCTGTCGCTGTCGTTCTGGCGCGACGAAGCTGCGGTCGAGCGCTGGCGTCGCCATGACGACCATCAGGCGGCGCAGCGCGCCGGCCGCACCGGCATTTTTCGCGCTTATCGGCTGCGAGTCGCCGCGGTGGTGCGCGATTACGGCCTGGACGAGCGCGCCGAGGCGCCGCAGCCGCCACCCGAGACCTCGCGCTAGGGGTTACTCCCACGCAATGCGCGGCGCCGGGCCGAGCTTGACCGGCCCCAGATACATCTCGCCGTCCTGGATCGAAAACGAGGTCGCGATTTGCGGCTTTCCGTCGGGCCCGGCCTTGGCCAGCATCGCGAGCGCCAAACGCGCCAAGCGCACGTCGCGGGCACGCATCCGACCGGAGGCGACCAGCACGGCCACCAGCCGGTCGTAGCCCTCGACCGCCCCGGAAAAGCTGCCCATCGGTTGCAGATCGCGATCGAGCGCCAGCGTGCCGGAGCCGGTGATCGCCAGCGTTCCCCAGCGCAGCGCGACATGGTCGAGCTCGAGCGTACCGCCCGAATCACGCCACAACGCCGCCGCTTGACGTGGCGCCGCATCGGGAATTTGCCCCATCAGCGTAATCCCGAAAGCGATCTCGTCGATTGGGTTTTGCAGCGGGGCCGGGAGCACCGGCAGGGTCACATCCCGCAGGTCGAGAGCGACCCCGATCGCCGGGTCGGTATGCGTCAGCGGTGGATGCTCCGGCAGCACGAGCCAAAGGCTTGCCGCGTGCGCGGTAAAATGCAGACCGGCGTCGACGACGGGCGCGCTGAGGCTGAGCCACGCCCTGGCGCCGCCGTCGTCGGTAATGACGACGCTGCCGGTTGCCGCCTGTGCCGTCAGTCTCGCGCCGAGCGCGCCGACGCTAGCAGTCGGCCCGCCCGAGGCCGTGAGCTGCCACACCCGGAAATTCCACGGGCGCGCCCGGCCGGACAGCACCGGCACGTCCAGCTCCGACGGGTGCGCGGCGGCGGTGTCGCGCAGCCGCGCCTGGTGCAACTCGACCCGGAAGGCGAACGGAAACCCGCCGACCTCCACCGTGCGCCACGACGCGGCGAGGTTGTGGGCCTGCAGTGACTGCGCCCACAACGCGAGCCCCTCCTTGATGCGGCCGGCCGCGACCAGCCAAAACACCGTGTAGGCGCCGCACAGGGCGAGCGACAGGACGACAATGGCAAGGCCGAGACGCTTCGGACGGCGCATCCGCGGGTTATACAAGCTGCCCGTCGCCCCCGCCAGGGCGGGTGATTTGCGGCGATTGACGCGGCGACGGCGGGATGGCTAAGTGAGCACTACGATCCGGTTGCGGAAAGGATGTGGCACATGCCCGAGACCGCGCCATTGAAGGCGTTCTGGCAGCCTGGCTGAACCAGCTGCCTGAGACTCAAGGAGTTTCTCTCGATCCGTGGGATCGAGTTCGAATCGATCAACATCCTCGAAGACGCCGCCGGCCGGGCGGAGTTGCAGCGCCTTGGCGCGCGCTCGATCCCGGTGCTGTCGCGCGGCGACAAATTCGTGTTCGCGCAGAACATCGCGCAGGTCGTCGAGTTCCTGAAGCTCGACGAGAAGGCCGGGCCGGTGCTGACGCCGGCGCAGCTCGTCGAGCGCATGCTGCGCTTTATCGACGCCGCGTTGCGGATGATCCCGCAAATGCCGGACGACAAGCTCGCCACCCTGACGCCGAACCGGCCGCGCAGCTATGGCAGGCTGGCACATCATATGTTCCGCATTTGCGAGGCCTTTACCGAGGTCGCCGCCGGCACCTTCTTCAGCCAGGGCCTGCCGGGCGAGGTCAAGCACCCGGAGGAGATGGCATCGACCGCGGCGCTCGCCGATTACGGCCGGCGCGTTAGGGCCAAGGTCGAAACCTGGTGGGCGACGACGCCCGACAGAGGGGCGCAGGCGACGGTCCAGACCTACTACGGCCCGCAAAAGCTGCATGAGGTGCAGGAGCGCGCGACCTGGCATATCGGGCAGCACACGCGACAATGGGTGATGCTGCTCGGGATGGCCGGCATCGCCGCCGACCGGCCGCTCGGCGCCGCGGATTTCGCCGACCTGCCGATGCCGAAGCAGGTGTGGGACGAGTGACCCCGCTGCGCTCCCGGGCATGACAAGCACCGAGGTCGCAAACGCTTACGTATCGATCTACCCGGTCGATCCGATGCCGGAGACGATCGCGGCGCTCCGCAGCGGCGTCGAGCCGGTGTGGATGTTCGCCTACGGCTCGTTGATGTGGAACCCGGAATTCGCCTTCGACGAGGCGCGGCCGGGCTTGCTGTACGGCTACCACCGCAGCTTCTGTCTCTATTCGCGCGACTACCGCGGCACGCCGGAGCGGCCGGGGCTGGTGCTCGGGCTCGACCGCGGCGGCTCGTGCCATGGCATCGCCTACCGCCTGCCGGCAGACGACGCCGGCGCGGCGCTCGACCGGATCTGGGCCCGCGAGATGACCGGCCGCGTCTATCATATGCGCCGGGTCGCGGTTGAGACGCGCGACGGCAGGGTGACGGCATATGCCTGCGTCGTGCGCCGCGAGTTGCCCGATTACGCCGGCCGCCTATCGCTCGACGAGGCTGCGGCGCTGCTAGCCCACGCGGTCGGCGGGCGCGGCTCGGGCCGCGACTACCTCGCCAACACGGTGCGCCACATCGAAACGCTCGGCATCAGCGACGGCCTGTTGCACCGGATCGAGATGCGCGTGACCGCCCTGAGCCGGCAGGCCAAAACCGCATAATTCGCTTTACGGAAAATCTAGTTCATCACGACCCATCTTCCGCGCCCGCGCCGCCCGTATGATACGTTGGCATCTAACTCCCCCTTCGATGCCTGGCGCGCCGATGCTTCATTTCTTTCCCCACTATGCCGCAGATGTAACGAACACGCCATTCGCCGCTGAGCTTCGCCGATTGCAGGTACCGCATCGGTTTTTCAGCGCCAAAATTAACCTCCAATACAAGACCGTGTTTGGTCTGCTGTTCAGCGTCTATCCGCGATTGACTTGGCTCGCCCTCCGATCCGCCGTCCGTTCGCTGGTACTAAGCTCTCCAAAGCCCGCGGCTGTAATTGTAAACACCGATGTCGAGGCGCTAGTTTTTGGAATCCTTCGGCACATCCTACGATTGCCGACCTTAATCGTGTTTGAGACAGTCATCATTACTCGATACAAAAATCCCGTCTTTCGACGATATTATGGTCTAATATTTTCTATGGTAGATATTGGCGTCTGCCACTCTAGTACCGAGATAGAGCGTTACACTAAGGATTTCCCAAGCGTCAAATGCCGATTTGTCTTCGTTCCATTTGGCACCACTGTGAACGGTCGTGAGATGCTGATGGCCGCTTATGCCACCGCAGGCAACCAGAATGGCGCCATTGTGACCGCTGGACGCTCCAGCAGGGACTATCGAACCCTTACGGAAGCAATCCGCGGCTTGCCGTGCAAGCTACGGATTATTCGTGATATTGCCATACCGGTGACTCAGATCAGGTTATCCGACCAAATTACGGTGGTTCGCGACTGCTTCGGGATGGCTTATATCGAGGCGCTGGCAAATGCCCTTTTCGTCGTCGTGCCGCTTTCCGTAGACAACATATCGGCGGGGCAAATGGTGCTACTTCAGGCGAGCGCACTCGGAAAGGCAGTTATTATCACTCGGACGGCCTCTACGGCGGAATACGCCACGGACGAGCAGGACGCTCTGTTCGTTGATATGGGCGATGTCAAGCAGATGCGCGGAGCTATTTGCCGGCTATTAGAAGACCATGAATTCCGCGCCCGACTTGGTGTGGGGGCCGCTCGCCGGTTTGAGAGAGAGAACAGCACAGAAGCCTATGTCCGCAATTTGGTGTCCGTTATCGGATCGTAATGACAATATATGGTGCATCACCAGAGTGTCTCCACCCGCCTCCCTGCCGCATAAGCCCCATTATGACGCATTGTTTCAGGTAAATCTGAAGTATTCTCGTTAATTTCCACGCTATCTTCCGCAGTTCACCCCGTCTTAACTTGCGTTCACGGTGGCAGGGCCGCTCGCGAATACCTTTCCTGTCAGGTATTACTTGCCGTCGCTGCACCACAAGATGTTGAGCGGCGGTCGCCCTAGCCGCATTTCGAATAGGCGCAGCTGGTGCACTGGTCGCAACCCTCGAGGCGGATCAGGGCGGCCTCGCCGCATTTGGGGCATTGCCGCAGGTGCGGCCCGGCCAGCCCGAGGGCGGGCACGGGCGGCCGCTCCGCCTCCAGATTGACCACCTGCGCCGAGCGCTCCGCTGCGTGGCTGTGCTTCGGCGGCAGGAAGCCGATCTCGATCATGTGGCGCTCGATGACGTCGCCGATCGCGGCCAGCAGCGAGGGCACATAGCGCCCCTCCATCCAGGCGCCGCCGCGCGGGTCGAACACCGCCTTCATCTCCTCGACGACAAACGACACATCGCCGCCGCGCCGGAACACCGCGCTGATCATGCGGGTCAACGCCACGGTCCAGGCGTAATGCTCCATGTTCTTCGAGTTGATGAAGATCTCGAACGGGCGTCGCCTGCCGTCCTGGATGATGTCGTTCAGCGTGATGTAAAGCGCGTGCTCACTGTCCGGCCAGGTGATCTTGTAGGTCTGGCCGGGCAAGGCCTCCGGGCGCGACAGCGGCTGCGTCATGTAGACGACGCCGCCGGCCTCGTAGACATCGGCCGGCCGGGCAGCCGCCGCCGCCGGGGCGGGCAGCGGCAATTCGGCCTGGCGCGGCGGCAAGGGGCGTGGCGCCTCGGCCGGCCGCTCGGGGCGGGCCTCCAGCACGGAGCCGGTGATCTCGTTCGGCCGGTAGGTCGTACAGCCCTTGCAGCCGAGCGCGTAAGCCTGGGCATAGATGTCGCGGAAGCGCTCGAACGGGATGTCGGCCGGCACGTTGATCGTCTTCGAGATCGAGCTGTCGATGTGGCGCTGCACCGCCGCCTGCATGACGAGATGGTCGTCGGGCGACAGCGTCTGCGCATCGACGAAATAGTCGGGCAACGGCACGCCGTCGCCCCTCAGACGGCGGAAGGCGCGATAGGCGTAGTCGGTCACCTCCTCCTCGCGCCGCGACCCGTCCGGCATCAGCACATTGCGCGTGTAGCGGAAGCTGAATACCGGCTCCAGGCCCGACGAGACGTTGTCGGCGAACAGCGAGATCGTGCCGGTCGGCGCCACCGAGGTTAAAAGCGCGTTGCGGATGCCGTGCTCGGCGATCGCGTCGCGCACATCGGCGTCGAGCGCCGCGACGGTCTCGCCGGCAAGATATTTGTCGCGGTCATAGAGCGGGAAGGCGCCCTTCTCGGCGGCGAGCACGGTCGAGGCGAGATAGGCGGCGCGCTGGATCGCGGCGAGCCACGCTTCGGTCGCGGCGACCGCCTCGCGCGAGCCGTAGCGCAGGCCGCACAGGATCAGCGCGTCGGCCAGCCCGGTGATGCCGAGCCCGATGCGGCGCTTCTGCTGCGCCTCGTCCTGCTGCTGCGGCAGCGGAAAGCGCGAGATGTCGATGACGTTGTCGAGCAGGCGCACGACGTCGGGGACGAGCGCCGCCAGCCGCTCCGTGTCGAGCCGCGCCTCGGGGGTGAACGGGTGCTCGACGAAGCGCGCCAGGTTCAACGAGCCGAGGAGACACGCGCCATAGGGCGGCAAAGGCTGCTCGCCACACGGATTGGTCGCCTGGATCGTCTCGCAATACCACAAATTGTTGCGGCGGTTGATGCGGTCGATGAAGATGACGCCGGGTTCGGCATAGGCGTAGGTCGCGCGCATGATCTTGTCCCACAACTCGCGCGCGGGCAGGACCTTGGCGACCGTACCTCCGAACGAGAGCTGCCACGGCGCGTCCTCGGCGACCGCCTGCATGAAGGCGTCGGTCACCAGCACCGACAGGTTGAACATCCGCAGGCGCCCGGGCTCCTGCTTCGCCTCGATGAACGCCTCGATGTCCGGGTGCTCGCACGACAGGGTCGCCATCATCGCGCCGCGGCGGTAGCCGGCGCTCATGATCGTGCGGCACATCGCGTCCCACACATCCATGAACGAGAGCGGCCCCGAGGCGTCGGCGCCGACCCCTTTGACGTAGGCGCCGCGCGGCCGCAGCGTCGAGAAATCGTAGCCGATGCCGCCGCCCTGCTGCATTGTCAGCGCCGCTTCGCGCAGATGCGCGAAGATGCCGCCCATGTCGTCAGGGACCGTCCCCATCACGAAGCAGTTGAACAGCGTCACCTGCCGCCCGGCGCCGGCACCGGCGACGACGCGGCCGGCCGGCAGAAAGCGGAAATCGCTCATCGCCGCGTAGAACCGCTCGGCCCAATGCTCCGGGTCCTGTTCCGGCGCCGCGCAGGCGCGCGCCACCCGCCGCCAGGTATCCTCGATTGTCTTGTCGACCGGCTCGCCGCTGGGCCCCTTAAGCCGGTATTTCATGTCCCAGATCTGCTGCGAGATCGAGGCGACGGTGGGCATCTGTACGGTTTCCTCTCGGCCGGTCAGCCGAACGATTTTAGCGCATCGTTCTCGTTTTGTCGTCCCCGCTCGCCAAGTGCCTCCTGCTCCAGGGTGGCGGTGGCTGCTTCGATGCGGGTTTCCAGTTCGCGCATCAGCTGGCGGCGCGGCAGGCCCGGGGGGATCGGGTCGAGGAACGCGAGCGTGATGTGGCCGCGGCGCTTGACGAAGCTGCGACGGCCCCAGAACAGCCCGGAATTGACCGCCGCCGGCACCAACGGCAATTGCAGAGCCTGATAGAGTGCGGCAACCCCCGGCTGGTAGAGGCGGCGCGCGCCGGGCGCCGTTCGGGTTCCCTCGGGAAAGATCACGACCTTGCGCCCCATCGCCGCAGCGTGCCGCGCCGCCGCCACCATATGGCGCAATGCCGCGGCGCCACCCCGGCGGTCGATCGCAATCGAACCGGCGCGCGCCGCGTACCAGCCGTAGAACGGCACCAATAACAGCTCACGCTTGAGCACGACCGCCGGATCGCCGAGCGCGATCGGCAGGATCAGCGTGTCCCAGGCCGACTGGTGCTTCATCGCGATCAGGCAGGGGCCGGGCGGCAGGTGCTCAAGGCCGCGCACCTCACCGTCGAGCCCGACGATCGCCTTCAATAGCGCAAGCACGCATTGCGCCCAGAACCGGCCGAACCCCATGACCCAGCGTCGCGGCGTCAATAACAGCGGCAATCCCGCCACGCCCAGCAGCCCTGTCACCGCGACAAAGGCGATGTTGAAAGCGAGCGCGCGCAGCAGGTTCATCGCCCGTGCTCTGTGGCACCGCTGCGGTCGGCGGTGGTCCGGATCGGCGGCGGCGCAGACAGAGTGGGAAATGCCGTCTGGAACAGCGAGCGCAGGCAGGCGGCCAGGTATTTGTGGTACTCGCCGATCACCAGCAGAGCCGCGCCATGCCAGGCCCACCAGCGTTCCGGCTCGACATGCGGCGCGTATACCGGGTGCGCGACGATGGCGATCTGCGGCATGGCGCGCTCGAACTCCAGGAGGCTGCGCCGCATATGATACCAGCTGGTGACCAGACGCAGGCTCTTATAGCCCTCCGCGCGCATCCAGCTCGCCGTCTCGCGGGCATTGCCCAAGGTGTCGGCGGCTTCGTGGCCAAGCACGATGCAGCACGCCTCGCGCTGCGCTGACGGCCCCAGCGCGCGCAGCAACGCCTCGCGATCGACCCGCTGGTTGACGCCCGAGATGAACAGCTTGCTCGCCCGGCCGGCGGCCAGCAGCTGAAGTCCGGTTTCGAGGCGCAAGCGGCCGCCGGTAAGCACGACGATCGCATCGGTCGGGGCCAGCCGCCTGTCACCGATCGACAGGCTGCTCGCGACAAAGGCCGCGAGGCCGCCGAGCCACAGCACCGCAATGGCTGCAACGAGCACCAGCAGGCGGCGGGGCGGGGTCGACAGCCAGCGCACCGCCGCTCACGACATCCGCGCGAGAAGGCGCCACACGGTCAGCCACGAGCTTGCCGTCGCGATCAGCCCGGCAGCGACGACGAGGCCGATCAGGATCGCCCACAGCCGCCAATCGGCAACCCCCGTGCCCGCGATCGGCACGGCCGGCTCGACGATGCCGGCCACATTGCCCAGCGCGGCGATCGTCAACGCAAGGACGGCGGACCCGATCACCCCGCCCAACAAGCCCAGCCGCAAAGCGCGGACCGCAAACGGCGAGGCGATGGCGCTGTCGGCGGCACCGAGCAGAAGCACAAGGTCGATCAGCGAGTGGTGGGCGATCAGCGCGCTGCGGGTCGTCGCCGCAGCTGACGTCGCGACCAACGCCAGCGCGACGGCGAGACCGGCGGCCAGAATGAGGTCAAGTCGCAGCGCCGCCGCGTGCAGCCCCTGCAGCCAGGCCCGATGCTCGTCGAGCCGCGCCCCCGGAACGACCGAGGCAAGGTGCTTGCGCAAGGTCGCAAGGTCTATCGTTTTGGCGGGATCAGTGCGCAGATCGACCAGGCGCGGCATCGGCAGGTCGGCGAACGGCACCGAGGGGCCGAGCCACGGCTCGAGCAGATGCGCCGTTTCGGCCGGCGTCAGCAAATGCACCGAAACGATGCCCGGAGTTTGATGCAGCAAGGCCAGCAGCGTCTCGATCCGCCCGTTCGAACTCGTCAGCCGGGACCTGCAAGGTCATCGTCGTCGCCAGCGAATGGTTCGCGGCACGCAGCGTGTCGCCCACCAGCATCAGCATGACGCCGCTGAGCCCGGCGACATAAACCATCAGCGCGAGCACGCAGGGCAGGAAAGAAGACGCTCCGTCCCGCCCCAGCGGAAGGGTGCGCCGCGCCGTCCCGAACCAGTCCGCGATCATCATGCGACAGCGGCACCGGCCGCCGACAGCGTGCCACGCTCCAGGTGAAGCCGCTGATGCTCGAACTGATCGGCGAAGGCGATGTCGTGGGTGGCGATCAGGACCGTCGCGCCCAGGCGGTTGATGTGCTCGAATACGCGGACCAGCAACAGCGCGACCTCGTCATCGACATTGCCGGTGGGCTCGTCGGCGATCAAGAGCTCGGGCCGGCAGATGATCGCACGCGCGATGGCGACACGTTGCCGCTCCCCCCCGGACAGCACCGACGCCGGCGCGTCCCCCCGCTCCGCCAAGCCCACCCAGGCGAGCAGCTCGCCGACGTTGTCGCCGATCCGTTGCTCCGGCGCGCCGACGAGCCGCAGCGGCAGCGCGACATTGTCCCGCACGCTCAGCTCATCGACCAGCCGGACATCCTGAAAGACGATCCCGATGCGGCGGCGCAGCCCCGCCTGCGCGGCACGGCCGAGCGCGGCGGGGTTGACGCCAAACAGGCTCATCCGCCCGGTCGAGGGCTTCTCGGCAAGGGTGATGATCTTCAACAGTGTGGTCTTGCCGGCCCCGCCGGCACCGGTCAGGAAATAGAACCCGCCCGGCTGCACGGCGAGCGACACGTCCGACAGGATCTGAGGGCCGGAGCCGAAGCGTTTGCCGATATGCTCGAGCGTAACCACTGCCATCTCCGCAGCGGCCGATGTGCGACCGCCTCCCGGGGGCCGTGACCTTGGCACGGACGGCACCGACGCGTCCAGCCGCGGGACTTGTTACCGGCATCCCGGTGCCGGCATGATGAGCGCCGGCATCCCCCGCGAGTTGTTCCAGCCATGGCCGATGCGCCGATCATCACCGCCGACAGCATCACCCGGGTGGGCGGCGAGGCCGCCGGCGCGGTCGTCGTCAATGCCTCGCATGGCGGGCTCTATGCCGCCTATCTCGCGGCCAAGCTCGGAGCCGCCGCCGCGATCTTCAACGATGCCGGTGAGGGGCGCGACCGTGCCGGCATCGGCGGCCTCGATTATCTGCAGGAGCTTCGCATCCCCGCCGCGACGGTCGGGCACGACACGGCGCGGATCGGCGACGGCGCCGACATGCTGGCGCGCGGCGTCATCACGCACGTCAATGCGCTTGCCGCGGCGCTCGGCTGCCGGCCGGGCATGGCCTGCCGCGACGCGGCAAAAGCCTTGCGCCAGGCCGCGCCGGTGCGACGCGAGCCGCCGCCGGCGCTCGAAGCCGCGTTTCTGCTGGTCGCCGAGGCGCCGCAGGTCTGGGCCATCGATTCGGCCTCCCTGGTGATCGCCCGAGCATCGCGACGCGATCGTCGTCACCGGCTCGCATGGCGGGCTGCTCGGCGGCCGGCCGGAGACCGCGCTCAAATACGACGTGCGCGCCGCCTTCTACAACGATGCCGGGATCGGCGTCGACGAGGCCGGGGTATCGCGCCTGCCGGCGCTCGACGCCCGGGGCATTGCCGCCGCGACCGTGTCGGCGGCGAGCGCTCGCATCGGCGACGCGCGCTCGACCTACGAGGATGGCATCCTGTCGCGGGTCAACGCGCGTGCAGCCGCGCTCGGGCTGGTGCCGGGCATGACCGCACGCGATGCCGTCGCGATGCTGCGCCGCGCATTTGCAGGGAGGACTGAGCCATGACGAACACCGCCGATGCGACCCGGCAGAACCGCCCCGAAGGGCAGATGACCGGCGGGCGGGCGCTCGCCGAAATGCTGCGCCTCAGCGGCGCCGGGCCGATGTTCGGCATGGGCGGGTTTCAGCTGCTGCCGTTCTATGACGCGATGGGGCAGCTCGGCCTGCGGCATTTCCTGATCAACGACGAGCGCTGCGGCGCCTTTGCCGCCGACGCCTATGCGCGCGTGACGGGTCGCCCCGGGATCTGCGACGGCACGCTCGGCCCCGGCGCGACCAACCTCGTCACCGGCCTTGTCGAATCGACCAATGGCGGGATCCCGATCGTCGCCATTACCGGCGACACCAACCGCACCCATTCCTGGAAGAACATGACGCAGGAATGTCGCCAGGCCGAGATCCTGCGGCCCGCGGTCAAGGAGTTGATCCGGGTCGAGGCGACGAGCCGCATCCCGGAATTGACCCGCCGCGCCTTCGCGGTTGCAACCTCCGGCCGACCCGGGCCGGTACTGCTCGACGTGCCCGAGGACGTGTGCCACGGCGTTCACGATTTCACCGCCGACGATTTCGCCATCGACCCGGCGACGCTGGCGGCGCCGGCGCGGCGCATACGCCCCGACCGCGCCGACATCGACCACGCCGCGCGGCTGCTCGCCGCCGCCAAGCGGCCCCTGATGCTGGTCGGCGGCGGCATCCACATCTCGCAGGCCTACGCTGCGCTGCTGGCGCTGGCCGAGGCGCAGTCGATCCCGGTGGCGCACACGATGAGCGGCAAGGGCGGCATCGCCTGCACCCATCCGCTGAATGTCGGCTTGTTCGGCCGCTATGCGCGCATCGCCAACGAGCTGATCGAGGCGTCGGATTGCCTGCTCGTCGTCGGCTGCAAGCTCGGCGAGATCGCGACCAAGCGCTACGCGCTGCCGCCGCCGCACATCCCGATCATCCACCTGGAGATCGTCGCCGAGGAGATCGGCCGCTGCAAGCCGGCCGCGGTGGCGCTGTGGGGCGATGCGCGCGCCGGGCTTGAGGATCTCGCCGAGGCGCTCGCCAATGGCGCCCGGGCTGCCCGCGCAGCCCGCGCCGATTACATCGGAGAGATCCCCGGACGCATGAGGGCGTGGGCCGAGGAGGCGGCGCCGCGCCTCCACTCGCGCGACCGGCCGATCCACATGGCGCGGCTATGCACCGAGCTGAACCGCACGCTGCCGGAAGATGCGATCCTCGTCGCCGATGGCGGCTTTGCCGGACATTGGACCGGGCTGCTCTACGACACCAAAACGCCGGGCCGCCATTTCATCCCGGATCGCGGCTTTGCCTCGATCGGCTACGGGCTGCCCGGCGGCATCGGCGCGGCGATGGCGGCGCCAGGGGCACCGGTCGTCGCGATCAGCGGCGACGGCGGCTTTAACATGATGCTGGGCGAGCTCGAAACCGCGCGCCGCGCCGCGCTGGGGCTGACCGTCGTCGTCATCAACAATGCCGCCTCGGGCTACGTGAAGGCCCTGCAGCACGCGATGATGGGCGGGCGCTACCAGTCCGCCGACCTCAGCGAGATGGATTATGCCGCGGTCGCCCGCGCGATGGGCGTCGGCGGCATCCGGGTCGAGGACCCCGAGGCGCTGGCGCCCGCGCTCGCGGCCGGCATGGCCGAGCGCGACCGCCCGACGGTTATCGATGTCGTGGTGACCCGCGACCCCGGCCAGATGCTGCCGGCGGTCGACAACCGCACCGTCGAGATCAAGCAGGGCGACCGGGTGGCGTGAGGCCGGCGGCTACGCGCCGGCCTCGGTCTCCTCGCGGAACAGGCTGGCCGCCCGGGTAAACGGCAGCGCGATCTCCCAGGTGTCGCCGTTGGCCAAATAAAGCTTCGTCTTCGCCCCGCCGCTGCCAGTAGCACCGCCCGGCATCAGGGCGACGACATGATCGGTGTTGATCATCGCGCGCATTTCCGGAAGCGTGTCGGTTCGTTGCACCAGCAGAAACATCCTTCACGACTCCCTTAGCGTGCGTGGCTGCCGTCGCGCCGCTTATTTCCCGCGAGCGGGCGACGCTGTCCGGCTGGCAGCGCTGGCCACCGCCTTCAGCGAGGCGGTGACGATATCGCTGTCCAAGCCGACGCCATAGAGCGTTTCGTCGGCTCCCTTGGCGCCGGGGCTGCGGATCTGGACATAGGCGGCCGCCTGCGCGTCGGCGCCGCTGCCGACCGCGTTCTCGTGATAGTCGAGAAAGGTCAGCGCGACGCCGCAACCCTGCTTCAGCGCATCGACAAAAGCGGCGATCGGCCCGTTGCCGACGCCCTCGATCCGCCGCTCGGCGCCGTCTGCGGCGATCGTCGCGACGATGCGGCGCTCGCCCGGACGCGGTTCGGGCAACAGGCTGTAATCGACCAGCCGAATGCCGCCGCTGCCGAGATAGGTGTCGTTGAACATCGACCAGATGTCGCCGCTGGTCAGCTCCTTGCCGGTGCGGTCGGCGACCTCCTGGACGATCCGGCTGAACTCGACCTGCAGGCCGCGCGGCAAGTCGAGCCCGTGATCGGCCTTCAGCACATAGGCGACGCCGCCCTTGCCCGACTGGCTGTTGACGCGGATCACCGCCTCGTAGGTGCGCCCCAGATCCTTCGGGTCGATCGGCAGGTAGGGCACCTCCCACAGATTGTCGTTGCGCTTTTCGAGCGCCTCGAAGCCCTTCTTGATCGCATCCTGGTGCGAGCCGGAAAACGCGGTGTAGACCAGTTCGCCGGCATAGGGATGGCGCGGATGCACCGGCAGCTGGTTGCAGTATTCGACGGTGCGGACGATGTCGTCGATGTCGTGGATCTCGAGGCTGGGATCGACGCCCTGGCTGAACAGATTCAGCGCCAGCGTCATGACGTCGACGTTGCCGGTGCGCTCGCCGTTGCCGAACAGCGTGCCCTCGACCCGGTCGGCGCCGGCCATCACGCCCAATTCGGCGGCGGCGACGGCGGTGCCGCGGTCGTTGTGCGGATGCAGGCTGAGCACGATGCTGTCGCGGTTGCGGATATTGCGGCAGAACCATTCGATCTGGTCGGCATAGATGTTGGCCGTCGCCATCTCGACCGTCGCCGGCAGGTTGAGGATGACCTTCTTCTGCGGCGTCGGCTGCCACACATCCATCACCGCCTCGCACACATCGACCGCGTAATCGAGCTCGGTGCCGGTGAAGCTCTCAGGCGAATACTGATAGATGATTTCGGTTTCCGGCATCGTCGCGGCGAGGTCGCGGATCTGCCGTGCGCCGGCGACCGCGATGTCGGTGATGCCGGCCTTGTCGAGCCCGAAGACGACGCGGCGCTGCAAGGTCGAGGTCGAGTTGTAGAGGTGCATGATCGCTCGCTTGGCGCCGCGGATCGACTCGAAGCTGCGCTCGATCAGCTCCGCGCGCGCCTGGGTCAGCACCTGGATCGTCACGTCGTCGGGGATCAGATCCTCCTCGATGATCGCGCGCACGAAGGCGAAGTCGGTGTCCGAGGCAGCCGGGAATCCCGACCTCGATCTCCTTGAACCCCAGCTTGACCAAGGTCTCGAACATGCGGCGCTTGCGCTCGGGCCCCATCGGCTCGACCAGCGCCTGGTTGCCGTCGCGCAGATCGACCGAGCACCACATCGGCGCCTTGGTGATGACGCGCGAAGGCCATTGCCGGTCAGGCAGATTGATCGGCGCGAAAGAGCGGTATTTGTGAATGGGCATCGTGGACATGGTGGAACTCCCGGGATCGGACCGCCGGGCGGAGCGTAAATGGTGGCGGTCGCAGCAATGGTCGGATGGCGGCGCGGCCGGCGGGCTCACTCCCCCCGGCCGGTGCTAAGTCGACGCAGGCAGTCCGACCGCAGCGCCGTGCAGCGATAAACCGATACCATCGAAGCCATGAATGAGACCTAGCGCGAAGAAAAGTTCCCGAGCGGGAACGGACGAGCGGACACCGACGTCGGTTAGGACGCCGAGATCGTAAGTCGCAGCTCGTTGCACGCGTTGGTCATGTTGCCCCGTATAGCCGGCATTGCTCGTGGAGTCAATCTATTGCCGGCTTTGTCGCAGTTTTGTGTTCTTTGAAGCAGACAGGCTCGCTATCGGCTTGCCACGCGCAACGCCAACCTCGACCAAATCCGAAATCCCAACCCGATGTCCACCGCCCGGTGCCCGCAAGTAAGACGCCGCCGGCAATGAGCATGGCGCCGATGAGGATCGCGACCTTGTCTCCGCACCTCAAACAGAGAGAGAAAGTAAATCCAGCACCGTCGCAGCAAAGCCTGCCTGCTCAGAAATTCTCGACCCAGGGGCGCAGTTCGATCTCCCAGGCCCAGGCGCTGCGGTGCTGACGGTGCAATTGCAGGTAGGTTTCGGCGATCGCATCGGGATCGAGCAGCCCATCGGGGCCGCGTTCGTTGGCGCGCGGGTCACTCGCCTTCGCGATGCCGCCGTCGATGACGATGTGCCCGACATGGATGTTCAGCGGCTGCAACTCACGCGCGAGGCTTTGCGCCAAGCCGCGCAAGGCGAACTTGCCCATCGCGAACGAGGAGGAGCGCGGGTAGCCCTTGACGCTGGCGCTGGCGCCGGTGAACAGGATCGTGCCGCTCCCCTGCTTCACCATGCGCTGCGCCGCCTGCTGCGCCACGAGAAACCCGCCGAACGCGGTGACCCGGATCGCGGTGTCGACCGCAGCGGGATCAAGCTCGACGATCGGGCCGCGCGCCCGCCCACTGGCGTTGTAGACGACGAGGTCGAGGCGATCACCGCCGGCGTCGACTGCGGCAAACAGCCGCTCAACTTCCTCGGCGCGGGTCGCATCGCAGGCGATTGCAGTCGCCCCGGTCTCGTGCGCGAGGGCGGCGAGCTTTTGCGCATCGCGCGCCGCCAGGACCACATCCATGCCGTCACGGGCACAGCGACGGGCAAGCGCCGCGCTCAGCCCCGCCCCCGCCCCGACGATCAATGCACGCTCGCGTCCGGCCATTGCCAGCCCCTTCCCTGTGAAACCGACGCCGAAACCGATCGGCGGACAGCGGCGGTTATCGCGCAAAAATACCCGTTGACACCAGAGCCAAAAATATTCCCGAGCAGCGAAGATAGCGCTGCCTTTTTGAGATTTGGCCCGGACAATCGCACACCACCCCAAGATATGGCACTTGCGGCGATCCGACGCGCAACAAATTGTTGGTCTGAGCCTCCACCATACCGGCGCACTGCTGTGCAACCACATACACCAGCAAATGATTTGCTCAGCCTCTCCCGTCTAAAGAATACGCTGTCGTTATTATTTCGAAATTCAGCGAGAGAATGAATAGAGTATCACCGAACAAGATCTTATTCTGACTTGATTCAACCCCGACGTTTCATGCGAGAGCGGGTTGACAGCTCAACGAGTAGCTGACTAGGGTAGGGATGCACTTCTCGTGTTCAACTTGGGTTTCTGCGAGCATCTAGGGGCGACAAAAGGCAATCGCCCTCCCGTTATCGAACGACGCCGTGGGCCGCAGGTCGGTCGCCGCCGTCTACCCACCTGTCACGCCGAGTTCCCTGCCACAATTGGAGATGGATGCGGATGAAGATGCCAAGGGCCATCGGGCTTTCTCTTGCGCTGCTGGTTGTACCGGCCGCGGCCATGGCGAAAGAGGCCCATTCCGGACATCACCATCACCACCCGGGGCCAAGCGTCAAATCGAAATCCGTCAAGGGCGAAAGCGCCGGCAGCAAGGCGCACGGCAGATGGCATCGCGTGCGCCGGACAGTCGCCCGCGCGACACACCGCCATGATCGGCTCGCTCCGCGAGAACTTGCCCGCAATGCGCCCCCTGACCAGTATATCGGTCCCCTGCGGGTAATCGGGCGGCGCGAAGTCGGATCTGCCGCGTGGTATGGCCGCTGGCATGTCGGGCGGAAGACGGCGAGCGGCGAGCGGCTCGACCGGGTTCACGTCACCGCCGCGCACCGCACCTTGCCGCTGCATTCGCTGGTGCAAGTGACGAACCTGACCAACGGCCGGTCGATCGTCGCGACAATCAACGATCGCGGCCCGGTCAGCCGGTCGCTGCTGATTGATCTTTCACCGCGCGCGGCCGACGAACTCCACATGAAAGATGCCGGCATTGTGAAGGTCGCCATCGTCCCGGTCGCCCCTGCAGCGCAGCCGCCGCACTAGCGTGCCGACTGCTCCAAGCCCCAAACAAAACCAGCGGTTTTGCAAGATGTAGCGTTTTTATCACTGTTGCTGAAAGGGCACAACAAGCACGAAAAGCCTCGCCCCCATCTGGGCTCAATTGACTCCGAATTGGCGCTCGATTGTATTCTTGCGCACGTGTCCTGCCCATGGACTGTAACGGTTCGGAATTCGAAAAGTAGTCGACAACAACTCGCGCTTTCGGTTCGCTTGGCTGTCATTGGCAGTGCAGGGCGGGGACGTTCGGCCTTTCGATGCCGAGAGCGAGGAGAGATGGGGCCACTACCCGCCTGCCGGCGGGGTTGGATTTGGGGGCAAAGTGTCTGAGACGACAAATATCATCCCTTTTCCGCCGATGGTGCGAGCGCGCCGGCCTGCGGCGGAGGGCACGGCTTATGCGAAGCCGGGCCAACACGAATTCACCGAGCAGGAGCTCAACGCGCTGTGTCGCTGGTTCTCGGCGATGAAATACGCTTTTCCCGGCACGGAAGGCGTGATGATGGTCTCTCACCAGGAGCGCTACTCCGCTGTCGGCCTTTACAACCCTGCCGGCGGAGCACCGAACTGTCTCGTCGCCAAGCATGAGGTGAGCGGGATAACCCAATTCTTCTGGTCGACCGAGGGCGATCCGCCGCGGCTGATCGGTGACCTCTCCGAGATCACCGATGCGCATATCCGCGCGATCAAGCCGCCGCGCAACGAGAAGGGCTGGCTCGACCCGATCGGCTGGATGGGGGTTTATGCCGAGCGCCTGATTGCCACAGCCCTACAAGTGGTTTGACTAGGCGCGATTGAACCGGCACGGTAGCGCGCGCTGTAGCCGGCTGAGCCACACCCAGCCCGCGCCGGGCAGCGCAGGGGAATTTCAGCCTAGCGAGCGAGACCCACGACTGGCCCGCCGTAGCCGGAGAGGCATGTTCGTTGGATGCTGCCGGCACGGTCGTACCCAGCAGGTCATTCTCGGCCTCGCGCAACCAGAGTCGGGAGGCAATGAAAGCGCTTGCGGTTGTGGGTTTGCTCGCCTTGCTGTTGGCAGGATGCGCGGCGTTGCCGACCGCCGGGCCGACCGTCAGGGATGTCGAGCACCAGGAGGTCGAGAAGAACCAGACGCGGTTCGACCTGGTCGATATCGATGACAATGTCGTGTCCGCGCTGCTCGCCGAACCGCCCGAGAGCTTTCACACACGGTTCAAGAAATATGGCCGCCCGCCGCAGCCCAGGATCGGCGTCGGCGACAGCGTCGTCGTCTCGATCTGGGAGGCTGCCGGCGGCGGCCTGTTCAGCGCCTCTCCCTCCGACCACCTGTCGACCGGGTCACGCAGCGTCACCATTCCGGAACAGGTAGT
Source organism: uncultured Alphaproteobacteria bacterium (assembly GCA_963746885.1). Lineage (GTDB taxonomy): Bacteria > Pseudomonadota > Alphaproteobacteria > ATCC43930 > CGMCC-115725 > DATARH01. The sequence continues at coordinate 23,098 of CAVVDM010000016.1, read as the reverse complement.
CGGCCGCGACGGCGCGGTCACCGTTCCGTTTGCCGGGCGCGTGCGGGTCGCCGGGCGTCTGCCCGTGGAGGTGCAGCGCGAAATCGAGAACCGCCTCGCCGGTAAGGCAATCCAACCGCAGGTCATCGTCACCGTCACCAAGAGCCTGACGAACAGCGTCACGGTGACCGGCGAGGTCGTGCACGGCGAGCGGGTGCCGCTGTCGGTTAAAGGCGATCGGTTGCTCGACGTGATCGCGGCGGTCGGCGGCGCGAGAGCCCCGATCTACGAAACCTTCGTGCGGCTGACGCGCGGCGGCGTGACCGCGACAATCCCGATGGAGATGCTGGTCGCGAACCCGGCCGAGAACATCTATGCGCAGCCGGGCGACGTCTTGACGCTGGTGCGTCTGCCGCAATCCTTTACCGTGTTCGGGGCGACCGGCCGCAACGCGCAGATCCCGTTCAGCGCCGAGAACATGACGCTCGTCGAGGCGCTGGGGAAGGCCGGCGGGCTGCAGGACATGCGCTCCGACCCGGCCGGGGTATTCCTCTTCCGCTACGAGCCGCCGCGCGTCGTCAACGCTCTCGGCCGGCCGCAGTTACATAGCGGACCGAACGGCGATACCCCAGTGGTGTACCGGCTCGACCTGCGCGACGCCAAATCCTATTTTCTCGCGCAGCGGTTCCCGTTGGAGGACAAGGACATCATCTACGTTGCCAATGCGCAATCGAACGAATTGCAGAAATTCTTCACCCTGCTGAATACGCTGACCGGGCCGGTTATTACCGGGATCGTGGTGAAGAGCTCGGTGCCCTAGCGACAATCCCGCGCCGATCTGCAGCCGCCCGATGATCGGCCAGTCGCGATGATTGCGCTCGACTTGTCGCGTCTGCTGTCGCGCGCCGGGCGGGGAACGCCGACCGGCATCGACCGCGTCGAACTCGCTTACGCCGAACACTTGATCGCGAGCGACGCACCGGGCTGCTTCACCGCGATGACTCCGACCGGCGGGCTCGCATTGCTGCCGCACGGCGCCGCCGCGCAATTTGTCGCCGCGATCGGCGCCGCCTGGCGCGGCGGCTGCGACCCGGTCCAACAGGATCGCGAGGTGCGCCGGATCGCGCGCCAAGCCCGCATGGCGCTGCTCGCGGGGCGCGAGCGCACGCTGCTCGCCCGGCTGGGGACCGGTTCGGCGCCGCCGCTCTATCTACTGGTGTCGCATCATCACCTGGAAAAGCGCCGGGTGATCGCGCGCCTAAAGGAGCGCAGCGCGGCGCGGTTCGTCTGCCTGATCCATGACCTGATCCCGATCGAATTCCCCGAATACGCCAAGCCCGGCCAGGCGGAAAACCACCTGCGCCGGATCGAGACGGCAGCGCGCTTTGCCGATGCGCTAATCGTCAATTCAACCGGAACGCGCGACGCGCTGCAGCCGCACCTCGATCGCGCCGGGCGCGCGCCGCCGGTGCTGATCGCGCCATTCGGTGCCGATCTCCCGGCCGCGCCCGTCGGTGGCGCGGCGCCGCTCGACCGGCCTTATTTCGTCTATGTCAGCACGATAGAGGCGCGCAAAAACCATCTCCTGCTGCTCAATCTGTGGCGGCAGATGGCGAGCGAGCTCGGCGACCGACACGCCGCTCCTGGTGCTGGTGGGGCAGCGCGGCTGGGAGACCGAGAATGTCGTCGATATGCTCGACCGCTGCCCGGGCCTGCGCGGCCTGGTGATCGAACACAACGCGCTGCCCGATGACCTGATGGTACCGCTGCTCAAAGGCGCCAGTGCGATGTTGCTGCCGTCCTTTGCCGAGGGCTTCGGCTTCCCGCTGATCGAGGCGCTGGAACTCGGCGTGCCCGCGCTGTGCAGCGACATCCCGGCATTGCGCGAGACGGGGGACGGCGTACCCGAATTCTTCGATCCGCTCGACGGCCCGGCTTGGCGCGCGGCGATCCTCGATTACGCGGCGCCGCGCTCGCCGCGCCGCGCGGCGCAGCTGGCGCGCCTCGCCCGGTGGGAGCCGCCGCGCTGGAGCACCCATTTCGTTATCGTCGATCGGTTTATCGCGCAGGTGGCAAACGGCCGCGCCGACGATGGCGGAGGCCGCTAGGTCGAGGACGGCATCAGCCGCCCGAGATGGCGCGCCACGGCGGCAAGGTCGGTCGGCTCGGCGGCCACCGCACGCGACTCCTCGAGCAGAATGTCGACCGTCTCGCGCACCTGCGCCTCGCTGTGCGCGGCGGTCAGGAAAAAGCGCAGTCGGGCGGCGCGCTCGGGAACTGCGGGATAAAGGATCGGCTGGACGTTGATGCCGCGGCGGAACAGCGCCTGCGCCAGCCGCCCGGCGGTGATCGAACTGCCGGTGATGATCGGCACGATCGCCGCCCCGACCGACCCGCCGACATCGAGACCACCATCGCGCGCCAGCTTGAGGAACAGCGCCGCCCGCTCGTTCAGGCGGCGGACCCGCTCCGGCTCGGCTTCGAGGATCTCGACCGCGGCCAGCGCCGCCGCCGCTGCCGCCGGCGCCATGCCGACCGAGAACACGAAGCCCGGCGCCATCCGCTTCAGATAGTCGATCAGCTCCTTGCGGCCGGCGATGTAGCCGCCGCACGAGACAAGGCTCTTGCTGAGCGTCCCCATCCAGATGTCGACCTCGTCGGGGTCGATCCCGGCGCGCTCGGCCGAGCCGAAGCCGCGTGCGCCGAGCACCCCGACAGCATGCGCCTCGTCGACCATCAGCCAGGCGCGGTGGCGGCGCGCGACCGCGACAAAGGCGGCGAGGTCGGGGACGTCGCCGTCCATGCTGTAATGCCCCTCGATGACGAGCAGCGCATGGCCATGGCGCGCGCGCGTCTCGGCCAGCACCTTATCGGCCGCCTCCGGGTCGAGATGGCGGAACGGCGCGCGCCGCGCCCCCGACAGCATGGCGCCCTGCACGATGCTGTTATGGATCAACGCATCGTGGACGATCAGGTCGTTGCGGCTCAGCAGATGGCCGATCACCGTGACGTTGGTCGAATGTCCGCCGACCAGAGCAACGCTATCCTCGGCACCGTGGATGCGCGCCAGGGCGTGTTCGAGCTCGCGATGGATCGGGCGCTCGCCGGAGACCGGGCGGCTGGCCGAGACCGAGGTGCCATAGCGGTCGATCGCCGCTTTTGCCGCGTCGGCAATCCGCGGATCGCCGTTGAGGCCGATATAATTGTACGACGCGAAATTGATGTAGGGGCGATCGCCGATCAGGGTCTCGGCGGCGGCGATCCCCTGATGCTCGCGAAAGAACGGATCGGCGATGCCGAGATAATCCGCCGCCTCCTCGATGATGCGGATCTCGCGGTAGGCCTCGAGTTGCGACACGTCAAGCCGGCCATCGTCGCGACTGCCGCCGGCAGCTTGCGGCGGCGGCGCACGCGTCGCCGTCAGTCGCGTTGCGGCCGCCGACGACAGCTTCTCGATCAGCCGGGCCTTCGCCTGGGCCGACAATCCAAAGAGATTGCGTCCCGTCGCCACCGGCTACTCCGCCGCGGCCGACTTGACCTCGGTCGGGGCGTACGGATCGGCGGCGCTCGCCACGGCGGCCAGCCGATCGTCGCCAGCCACCTCGTAGCGCTCGGCCATGCTCAGCAACTCGTTCGCCTGCGGCCGCGACGTCACGGCGTTGGCGAGACGCTGGGCGATCGAGGCGACGCTCGTCCCTTCGGCCAGCGACATCAACGGCAAGTCGACCCGCAACCGGCTTTCCAGCGCCAGCCGCAGCTCGACCGCCATCAGCGAATCCATCCCCATCTCGGACAACGGGCGCAGCGGATCGACCGAAGCGGCCGGCAGCCGCAGGATGTTCGCCGCCTCCTCGGCGACGGCGGTCTTGAGCAGCGCCAGGGCCTGCTCGGCGTCGAGCCCGGCGAGGCGCTCGATCAGCGAGTCGTCGCCGGGCAGGGAGCCGCCATCGGTGCGCATCTCGGCGAACAGCGGCGCGGCCAGAATGGGCAGATAGCGCCGCGCCTCGTTCCAGCTGGTCTCGGCAAACGCCGCCGCCGGCAAGCCGCTATCGGCGATGGCCGCGATCCCCGCCAAGGCTTGCGCCGACGGCATCGGCTTGGCGCCGAGGCGGCGGGCCAGCGCGTCGCGCGTCTCCGGTCGGTCGGCAAGATAGCCGGTATCCTCGATCGGCCCCCAGCCGATCGCCAGCGCCGGCCGGCCCTGCGCCCGCCGCTGCCGCGCCAGCGCTTCGAGGGCAAGATTGGCCGCGACGTAAACCCCCTGCCCTGGCGCGCCGAGCAATGTCGTCGCCGAGGAGAACAGCAGGAACAGCTCGATCGGATCGGCGCGGGTCAGCCGGTCGAGCAGGATCGCACCCCCGAGCTTCGGCCGCAGGATGTCGGCGATCGCCGCGGTGTCGAGTTCGGAGGCAAGCCCATCGGCGATCGCCGACGCCGCATGGACGACGCCGCGCAACGGCGGCTGGCTGCGGCGGATTTCGTCGAGCACCGCGGCGAGCCCGGACGGGTCGGCAACATCGCCGGCATAGAGGCGAACCTCGGCACCCAGCGCGGCAAGTTCGGCTGCCCGCTCGGTAGCCCCCGGGGTGGCCGCGCCGCGCCGGCCCAACAGCGCAATCGAACCGGCGCCATGCTCGACAAGCCAGCGCGCCGCCGCAAAGCCGAACCCCGCAATGCCGCCAGTGACAAGATAGGTGCCATCACGGCGCAGCTCGATCGCCGGCGCCTGGCGTAACCGGACGCCGGCATTGCGGTTGGGCACCAGCACCAGCTTGCCGATATGTCCCGAGGCCTGCATCAGCCTGAACGCATCGCCGATCGCGGCGAACGCGAAAGTGCGGTGCGCCAGCGGCCGGATCGCGCCCTCGCGCAACGCCTCGGACACTTCGCTCAACAGCGCGCGCGCCAGCTCGGGGCGCTGCACCGGCAGCTGGTCGACATCGATCGCGAAATACGAAACGTTCTGCCGCAGCGGGCGCAGGTGGATCCGCCGATTGAGGTAGAAATCGCGCTTGCCGAGTTCGAGAAACCGGCCGAACGGCTTCAGCACGCTGAGGCTCTGCTCCATCGCGTCGCCGCTCAGCGAATTGAGCACGACATCGACGCCGCTGCCGCCGCTGACCGCGCGCACCGCGTCGGCAAAGCCGAGGTCGCGCGAATCGAGCACGTGATCCGCTCCCGCGAGGCGCAGGAAGGCCCGCTTGACCTCGGAGCCCGCCGTCGCGATGACCACCGCACCGCGATACTTGGCGTATTGGATCGCAGCGAGGCCGACGCCGCCAGCCGCCGCGTGGATCAGCACATGCTCGCCCGGCGCCAGCTTCGCCAACGTACCCAAGGCATAGACCGCGGTAACGAACACGACGGGGATCGTTGCCGCCGCGGCGAAGCTCGTGTCAGGGGGGATGCGGGTCACCGCATGAGCAGCAGTCGTCACCTGTGTACTCAGCGAGGCGGGCGCAAAGCCGGCGACCCGATCGCCGACCGCCAGATCGGTGACGCCGGCCCCGACCGCACGAACGATCCCGGCGCATTCCAATCCGAAGGTCGGGCCGGCGAAGCCGTCGATCAGCGCCTCCTCCGGCAACAGGCCCATCGCCCACATCATGTCGCGGAAATTGAGCCCGGCGGCATGTACATCGATCGTGACCTCGCCCGGTCCGGCCGGTCGTAGCACCACCGTCTGCCAGCCCAAGGCGTCGAGCCCGCCCTGCTGCGCGCTCGTCAGGGCGATCTGGTCCGCGGCGGTAGCCCAGCGCGGCGGCAAACCGCGGCGCAGGCGAAGCACATGGCGGCCGGCATCGGTCCAGACGATCTCGGTCTCTTCGGTCGCCGTCGCCAACTCGCGCGACGATCGCGGCGGCGCGCTCGGCCGAGTCATCGCCGGAGCGAGGTCGATCAGGCGCAGCGAGAGCCGCGGCATCTCGTTCATCAGAACGCGCCCGAGGCCCCACAGCGCCGCACCGACCAGGCCGCCGCCGTTCGCCACTTGCTGGGCGCCGCTGGTGACCAGCCACAGCGGCACATGCCGGCGCGCCGCAGCCGCGGCCAGTTTGGCCAGCAGCGAGATCAGCTCCGCGGCTTGCTCGATCTCGGGCTCGCCGCCGCCGATGACGAGGAGAGCAACCTCGCCCTCTGCAGCACCCTCGCCCTCGGCGGCGTCATCACCGCCGGCTGCGGCAAACGCCTCCGCATTGGTCTCGTTCACCTGGTGACCGGCCTGGACCAATTGCTCGCGCAGCACCGCGTCGCCAGCCGTCGCGATGAAGCTGACCCGGCGGGGAACCACGGCCGCATCGGTGGCGGCGGCAAGCTCAGTCGGTGCGCGGCCCCAGAAAACCGAGCTCGGCCAGGGACCGGTCGCCAACGGCGTCGCTCCGAGATCGGCAAATCCGGCGATCGCAAGTTCGCCGCGCCACTCCTCGCTCGAGCGCAGCGGCGACGTCTCGGGCATATCGCCGGCGCTCTGCCACCATCCGGCGTAGCGGCCGAAAATGACATCCCACAGCGTGTTCGGGGCCGGCTCGACGGCGAGGAAAACGCCGCCCGGCGCAAGCAGATCGCGCAGGCGCGCCAGGGCCGCCCCGTCGATCTGCAACCGGGCGCCGGCCTGGACCGACACGATCACGTCGAAGCGCACCTCGCCGAGATCGTCGGCCGCATCGCGCGGCGACCAGCAGCTGGCGCTGGCGCCGGCAACGGCAGAAACGACAAATCCCAGCCGTGCCGCCTGCTCGGGATCGGGGCTGGTCGCGCTGTACGTGAGCGCGACCTTGGATTGCGCCAGACGATCGAGCACGCGGCGGGTAGCACCGCCATCCGCGCCGATTTCCAGGATCCGCAGCTTCCGCCCTTGCGGCCAGCCCGCCGCGATCTCGGCGAGCGCGGCACAGACGAGGTCGATGCCGGCAGCGCTGACCGGCGAGCCGTGCAGCAGATGCTCGACCATCGGCAGCGGCGACGCGTCGGGCGGCCGCGGGCCATCGGCAAGCAGCCGCGGAATGTCTTCCGCCGCCGCGGCGATCAGCGCGAGTTCGGAGACCAGTTCCGGGGCGTCGGCGAGCAGCAGGCGCCAGATCTCGGAGATTTCCGGGAGATCGTTGGCGCCGGCAATCTGCCACACCCCGTCCGCCTCGGAGGCGGCGTCGAACCGCGCGAGGAGACCAAGCAGATATCGGAACAACGCCGCCGACTCAGGCGCGATGACGCCGGCCTCGATGACCTCTTCGAGGGTGAACGGCACATCCGGATCGACGACGCCCAGGACCGATTGCAGCGCTACCGACGCCATCAAGGCATCGAGCAGCAGGGCTTGCTCGTCACGCGGGCCGGTGGCGTTTGCCGGAGCGCCGACCAGCGGCGCCACAATCTCGTCAAGGCGATCGAGCACGGGAGGGGCGGCCATCTCGGCCAGCGGCGCGGGAACCAGATCGACCCGCAGCGCGGTGTCTTCGGGCGGGGCTCGGCGGGTCAGCTCGATCCGCCGGAACCAGCAATCGGACAGTTCGGCGATAATGCCTCCCGTGTCGTCGAACAGCGCAATATCGGCCGAGGCCGAACGCGTGCCGAGGCGCGTGACCCGCAGGCGCGCCCGATGCGGCACCCGCGCAAACGGCGCGATGACGCGCACCCGACCGAAGCGCCAGGGCAGAAAACTCGCCCCGTCCAATTCGCCGTGGCGCCCCGCGATCAGCGCGAGCAGGCCCTGCAGCGCGCCATCCATCAGCGCCGGGTGGATCAGGTAGGGATCGAGCGGCTCGCCGATGACCGAGGCGTCGAGATGCGCCAGCGCCTCGTGGTCGCCCATAAGCTCGATATGTCGGACGGTGCGGAACTGGCGCCCGTAATCAAGACCCAGCTGGGCGGCGAGCTGATACAGCGTCGCGGCGTCGACCTCACCGGTGCTTGCTGCGGCTTCGCCGAACAGCGGCGCCGGCTGGTATTCGCCGGCGATCGCCACCCGCGCGACGGCGTGGACCGTGAGGGGCTCGTCGGCAAGGCGCGGGCGGCTGCTCAGTTCCCAATCGCCGTCTTCCCCGGACAGGACGCTGCGGATTTCGCGCGACCGTCCCTTGTCGAACGGCAGCGGACGGCGCAGCTCGACATCGACCACCTCGATGGCCGACGCATCCGGGCGCCGCAGCCGCGCCGTGGCGAGCGCCATCTCGACGACAGCCGCGGCGGGAAACACCGGCATGCCCTCGACCGCGTGGTCGGCCAGCCACGGCAGCACCTCCGGATCGAGGTGATTGAGCCAGAACGGCACCGGCCCTTCCTGGCGAAATCCGAGCAGCGGATGGTCGAAGGGCGGGTTGGCCGGGTTGGAGCCCTCGACCGTGCGTTCGAACCAGAAGCGTTCCTTCTGCCACGGATAAAGCGGCAGGCCGGTCAGCGCCGCGGGCCCGTCAAACTGCGCGGCCGCGGTGATGTCATAGCCCGCGACATGGCAGCGCGCCGCAATCGCCGGAAACGGGTCTTCGCCCTCCTGCTTACGGGACAGGGTCGGCAACACGCGGCCCTGGCCTTCGGCTGCCCGCAGCGCATCGTGCAGATAGGCCTGCAGCACCGGGTTCGGGCCGATCTCGACGAATATCCGAAAGCCGGCGCCAACCAGCGCGGCCATACCGTCGGTGAAACGAACCGGACTGCGAATGTTGCGCCACCAATACTCGGCGTCGAGCAAACCGGCCGCGACCTCGTTGCCGGTAACGGTCGACACCAGCAGCGTCTGCGGCACCCCGGACGACAGGCCGGCGAGTTCGGCGAGGAGATCGTCGCGGATCGGGTCCATCGCCGCCGAATGGAAGGCAAAATCGAGGTCGAGGGCGCGGAAGGCGACACCGCGACGCCGCGCCTCGGCCCCTAGTCGGTCGATCCCCTCGCTCGGGCCGGAGACCGTTACCGATTGCGTCGCGTTGATCGCGCCGAGTTCGAGCGGGCTGCCGATCTCGGCGAGGAGGTCGCCGGCTGCCGCGCCGCCCAGCGCCAACGCCGCCATACGGCCATTGCCGCGGGTCCGCTCCTGCTGTCGGCTGCGCGCTACGACGACGCGGGCGGCTTCGGCGAGCGACAATGCGCCGGCGCCCCAGGCGGCCGCGATCTCGCCGACGCTGTGCCCGATATGGCCCGCCGCCTCGACGCCGAGACCGCGCAACACGGTGACGATGCCGAACTGAATCGCAAACAGCAGCGGCTGGGCGATGTCGGCATGCGCCAATTGCTCGGCCGTGACGCCGCGCTCGATCAGTTCGCCAACCGACCAGCCGAGCGCCGGCAGCAGCGCGCTATCCGCCTGGGCGACGGCTTCGCGGAACGCCGGGCTCGCGCGGTAGACGTCACGGCCCATCCCCGGCCGCTGCGCGCCGTTGCCGGCGAACACGAAGGCAAGCTTTCCGTCGCGCACCGCCGTGCCGGTAACCACACCGGGGCTGTCGGCACCGACGACGAAATCGGCAAGCGCGGCGACGGTCTCAGCCCGGTCGGCGCCGAGCGCGACGAGGCGCTCGGGATGCTGGTCGCGCCGCCGCGCGCCGCCGCGCAACAATGCGGCAGCCTGCTCGGCGGGAGCCGCCGACAGCGTGTCGTGCCAGCTTTGCGCCAGCACGCGTAACGAGGCTTCGGTCCGCGCCGATATCACGAGGGGCGGCAGCGCCGCATTCTCGGCGGACCGGGCGGGCGCTACGGGCCTTGGCGGCGCGGCCAGCACCGCATGTCCATTGGTGCCGCCGAAGCCGAACGAGTTGACCCCGGCACAGGCTCCGGGCGCGATCGCCTCCGCGCCGCGCACCAACCGCAGGTTGAGCGTGTCGAACGGGATGTTGGGGTTCGGCGCCTCGCAATGCAGCGTCGGCGGCACGATGCCTCGGTCGAGCGCGAGCGCCGCCTTGATCAATCCGGCCATTCCCGATGCCGGCTCCAAATGGCCGATATTGGTCTTGACCGAACCGATCGGCAGCTTCTCACGGCGCGCCTGCCCAAGCGCCCGACCAACCGCGGCAGCCTCGATCGGGTCGCCGGCGGGCGTGCCGGTGCCGTGCATCTCGAAAAAAGCCAGATCGTCGGGCGTCACCTCCGCCTTTTCATAGACCTGCCGGATCAGGGCGCTCTGCGCCGCCTCGCTGGGCAATGACAAGCCGATCGTGCGGCCGTCGGAGTTGACGCCGGTGCCGAGGATCACCGCGCGGATCGGATCGCCGTCGCTGAGCGCTTGCTGCAACGGCTTCAGGATGATCGCGCCGCCGCCCTCGCCGCGCACATAGCCGTCGGCGCGCTCATCGAAGGCAAAGCAGCGGCCGCGGCGCGACAGCATCGAAGCACGACAGAAGCCAAGAAACGGATAGGGCGCGAGCAGGAGGTTGATGCCGCCGACGATTGCGGAGGCGATGCGCCCGTCGCGAATCGCCTCGCATGCGTGATGCAACGCGACAAGCGACGACGAGCAGGCGGTGTCGACGGTCAGGCTCGGGCCGCGCAGGTCAAAAACATAAGAGATGCGGTTGGCGAGAATGCTGAGCGTCCCGCCGGTCATGAAATAGGAATCGCCGCTCGCCGGGTCGCCCAGGCGCAGGTCGCGATAATCGGTCGAGGAAGCGCCGATATAGACCCCGGTGGCGCTGCCTGCGAGCTTGGTCGCCGGGATGCCGGCATCCTCGGCGGCATGCCACACCAGTTCGAGCAGGACGCGCTGCTGCGGGTCCATCTGCGCCGCCTCGCGCGGCGAGATCCCGAAGAATGCCGGCTCGAACTGATCGACGCCGCCGATCAGACCGGCCGACCACGTGTAGCTCTTCGCCGGCGCGCCGGGAGTGGGGTGATAGTAGAACCGGGTCGACCAACGCTGCGCGTCGACCTCCGAAATCGCATCGGTCCCCGAGATAAGCAGATCCCAGAACGCCTCCAGACCGGGGGCTCCCGGAAACCGGCAGGAAGCGCCGATGATCGCGATCGACCCGTCACTCATGGCGCTGAGGCAAACTCGATTCCGTGGCGAGGGAAGTGGGTGACGGCTGGCCACGCGGCCTCCCCTTCATTACACACCCGGGCCGCAAAAACCAGTTTGGCGGTTCTTTCGGGCGACAGCCCCCGTGCTGTCAAGCAACCGCACCGGTCAGCTTGACTTCCGCCGAGCCGGCGGCGCCGCCCGGATCCGCACCATGGCGGCGTGCTGCGGCGCTGCACACCTTATCCCGGTCGGCGCCCCGTAACGTTGCTGCCCTCAATTCGCACCGATTGCGGCCGACCCACCGCGCCCCCCCGGCGACGCTCCTCAATCCCCGCCCCCATCATCCGCATGGCTAAACAGTGCATGCTGCACCGCTCGATCGCTCAGCTGTCGGTACCGATGCGATCTGTTTAAGTTGATGAAAAACATTCACAAAAAATCAAACATTAACGACACGCTCACGGAGGTTATCGAAGCCCGCCGGGGAATTCAACCATCGCTTCAGCCAGCCGAGCCCCAACCCGAGGGCAGACGCCGGACGCGGCGCGCGAGTCGTCGACGCAAGAAGGATGCCGCTGCGTCTCACCCGGTATCACAGGGACGGGCGGATCGGCATCGGCAACTCAGAGCAGGTAGGGATACGCCGAATCGGGGAGGGATCATTCAAGCGAGTCGGTTGTGGTAGGTTGGGAACTCGTCCTGCCGGCAGCAATGTCGCGGGATCTGCGCGAGCGCATCATCCGCGCGGTTGCGGGTGCGTGCGGCCCCGCAAGATGGCGCCCGGCCCCGGGTATTATCGGCGCGATTGGGGCTGCGCGAAGATATCCGGCTGGCGACCGCCCACATGGCGGGCCGTGGTTTCTGCCTCGATGCGTTCGAACTCGGCCCAGAATTCCTGAAACAGCTTCGCCCGGATGCTCGCCTCGATCCCGGTCAGGCCGCTGCTATCGGGATGGGTCAGGCGTGCGAGCACCATCTTGGCGCGGCGAAACCGGTCGGCCGCCGCCAGCGGGCTATCGCTGCCGCGCGGCCCGGCCCGGCGCAACGTGAGGAGTTCATCTTCGAGCTCTCGCGCGAGCCGCTGCCAGCGGTCGCGTTCGTCTCGGAGTTGGCGGCGCTGGCGATTGAGGTGGTTGATCTCATCTTGCAGCCGCAGGATTTCACGGCGCGCATCGGGCTCCTTGACGACGGCGAACCGGGTGTCGCGGCGTTCGGCGAAGCGCAGAATGTCTTGGCCGGCCGACGAGCCGTCGGATTGCGTGACGTTCCCCTGCCGCTGCGCCGACACGATCGGCCGGCGCAGCGTCGGCAAAGCCGGTTCGGGAACGGGGGACGGCACTTCGGGTGGCGGGGCCGGCGGCAGCATCGGCTCCATGTCCGGCGCGCCGAACTGCCGCCGCAGGAAACGCATCAATCCCATGTCGCCGAAGCCACCATCGAAGCCGCAATGGGGATCCTGATCGGGCGGATCTGCGCCACGCCATGCGCGGTCCCCCCATCACCCGGGATAAGAATTCGACGTTGCTCCATATTCCGGGCAAGTGCTCGCACCATGATCGCCCCTTCGCGCGTCTCGAGCAACGCCGTCGGGATCTCTTGGTGCAAAGATCACGGAAATCGAGCCCAGGGCCGCCTGGGCTTGCTTTACAAAAAGTCCCCCTGCCCCGCACATTGCGGATGCTCTTTCAGAAATGCTTTTGCATCGAACTCGTCGCCGCACGGTCGGCCGACCCGCGCCAGCAAGGACCGTTTGCGGTCAACCGAATCCAGTCATTATCGCATATTTCGCGCCGTAGGGCGCGGACGGACCAAATCCCCAGCCGGCTGGGTCTCCGGGCTCGGCATCAAAATGGTCCGGCCAATTCCGGCGCCGTTGAGGCCGCGTTCAAGACGCGATCTCGATGAAGTCTCGATCCGATTGCTATCGCGGGCGAATGCGGGGCGAAATTCTCCGGCGGGCCTTTGACCTAAAAGAACCCGCGTCTCAAAAACGTCTCATGCTCCGTTGCGGCATTCATGGCCATCCAGTCATAGCCATCGGCAAGGGCAAGTAGCTCGTCCTTGATTTCCGGATCGAGAGTTTCTCGCACAAACGCTCTGACTACTGTAGCTATCAAGCAACATTCTTCCGTGATCAAGATTTTCAGGTGTCTCATAGTTTCTCCCCTTGAGTTCTCTCACAACTCTTTATTGTCATTTCTTGGGCACGAATCCCTCTTTTGGTATTCCTACCCGGATCCAAGCGGCGTGGATTGTAAGGGCCGCGGTACTCTGATCCAGATCAAATCAATCAAGCTCTATATCTGCGGCGTAGAATTCAAGGATTCACGCCAGCGCCCCGCTAATACAAAAAACCCAATCAGCTGAATGTTTCCTTGCCGCTCTTTTCCTCTTCAAGCGACATCTGCTCTCGTGCGACATTTCTTTATCAGTTAATCTTAGCGTCTCATATATGACGCTAATTTGTCAAGCGAGGGTTGCAAAGGTGCGCTATCCTGTCGCGATTCTGGGTCGGACGACAAAGCCCTATCGGTTTAAACCCCTTAGCGCCTTCGCTGCGAATAAGGCAGCTTAGAAAACTGCCCACCAATTCGGGGGAGGCCCGTCTTTTAGGGTGATCCAACCTAGTCGGACTTGCGCTCGCACCGTACGTACGAACAGCCGGCGCTGCAAGCCGACGGTTTTTGGAGGCGCGCGATGTATCCTGACGATGTCGACCCGCAATCGGGCTGCCGATTGCCGCTGCCGCGGCGGCAGGACCTCAGCGGCGCGGCGCTGGCGGTCTATGACGGCTTGGCCGACCCGCAGGGTGGCTCGCTCCGGGGGCTGCGCGGCCCTGGCGGGATCCAGCTGCACAGCCCGGAGCTGTCGCGCCATTCGCGCCCGCTCAATCACTATCTGCGGCACGAAGCCGGGCTCGGCGGGCGGCTGCGCGAGCTGGCCATCCTCGCGACCGCGCGCGAACTCGACAGCCAGTTCGAATGGGTCGCCCATGAAGCCGAGGCATTGCGCGAGGGTGTCGCGCCCGACATCGTCGAGACGATCAAATACCGCAGAGCCACAGGCGCGCTCGACGAGGCGGACGCGGTCGTCATCGACCTGTGCCGCGAGATCTTCACGACGCGCAACGTCAGCGCGGCGACCTTCGCCCGCGCGCTGGCGCAATTCGGCCGGCGCAAACTGGTCGATCTGGTCGCGCTGATGGGCAATTACGCGGCGACGGCGGCGCTGCTGACCGCCTTCGACATGCAGCTCGACCCCGACCAGCCGTCGCTGCTGCCGAAATTGTAGCTCAGCTGCAGCAGCGGCCGGACAGCGCGACGACGAGGCGCTCCTCGGCACTCAGCTCGGCGTAGTCCGCATGGGCGTGCGCGTGATCGTGCGGGTGGGCCGGCTCAGCGGATGCCGCTTCGTCGGGGGGATCGACCGGCAACCCGGCCGCACGCAGCGCCGCCCGGTGCGATGCGGTGGCGGCAACGTCGACGTTGCCGCCCGGCATCAGGATCACCCCGTAAAGCTCGGCCGCCGCTTCGCGCGTGACATAGCCCTGGCGCACGTCGTCGGCGACCGCCTCGGGCGGCCGTTCCAGTGGCGAGGCAAAGCCGCCACCGCCGCCCGAGCGCAGGATGTAGGCATCGCCCGGCTTGAGCACGAGATTGAATGCCTTGCCCGACGGAAAGCGGTGCTCGTCCTCACCAAAGCGATGGACCGCGACGCCGTTGCCGGCGGCGGCGAGCCCGCCGTAGAGCCCCCAGGGGCGGCATTTAACCCGGTCGATCTGGGCGTTGAAGCGGATGTCGGCGCGCGCCTGCACGACCTGCTCGGTGCCGAGCCCGCCGCGATAGCGCCCGGCGCCGCCCGAATCCGGGCGCAGGCAATAGCGCTCGACCAGCAGCGGAAACTTTGCCTCGACCTGCTCGGACGGGCCGTTATGGGTGTCCCCGTCATTGATCGCGATCGTCGCGTTCATGCCGTCGCTGTCGTGCTTGGCGCCCCAGCCGCCGCCAATGAGACCGCCGAGATAGATGTAGAAGCTGTCGTCCTTCGGCCGCCGGCCGTTGACCCGCCCGACGATCAGATCGGCATGGTGGCCGGCCGCCACGCGGTCGGGGATGACCGGCGCCAATGCCTTGAAGATCGTATCGACGATCGTCATCGGATAGGTCATCCACATGCGCATCGCCGCCGGCTTCAGCGCGCTGACGACGCGGCCGGGCGGCAACACCACGTCGAGCGCGCGGAACTGACCTTCATTGATCGGCAGGTCGAGCGGCGAGGTCAGGCATTTGAACGCGACCTGGCAGCACGAGCGGCCGGCAGTTTCGCCCGAATTGTAAAAGCCCGACACCTGGCGGGCGAGGTCGGTCAGGTCGACCGTCATGCGCTCGCCGGCGATCGTCACCCTGACGCGGATCGGGATGCGCTTGCCGGCGGCGACGCCGTCGTCGTCCATGAACGACTCGGCCTCATAGACGCCGTTGGGAATCGCGGCGATGCGGGCGCGCGAGGCGGCCTCGCTCTGCGCCATGATGCCGTCGATCGCCGCCAGCACCTCGGCAACGCCGTAGCGGCCGATCATTTCGAGAAACCGCTTCTCGCCGGTCCGCACCGCCGCGATCTGGGCGCGCAGATCGCCCATCGCCCGCTCCGGCAGGCGCACATTCATGCGGATGATCTCGAACAATTCCTCGTTCGCCACGCCCTCGCGATAGGCCTTGAGGATCGGCAATTGCAGGCCTTCGGAAAAGATGTCGGTGGTGATGCCGTCGAGCGTGCCGCCGATATCGGGCCAGTGCGCCATGCAGCCGGAAAACGCGACGAGATGCCCGTCGTGAAAGATCGGGACGGAAAACGTCATGTGGTTGAGGTGGCTGCCGGTGATGTAGGCGTCGTTGGTCAGAAGAATGTCGCCCGGCTTGATGCCGTCCGGCCCGAAGTGCCGAAGCTTGGCCTTGATCGTGTCGGCGATGCCGCGGATGAACATCGGCAGGCCGAGCCCGATCGACAGGATGTTGCCCTCGGCGTCGAACAGCCCGACGGTGAAATCCAGCGCCTCGTAGATGATCATGTTGTAGGCGGTGCGCATCAGATTGGTCTTCATCTCCTCGGTCGCCGCGATCAGGCAGTTGCGCACGATCTCGGTGGTGACCGGATCGGCAGTCGCGGTGGCCGCGGCGCGGGGAGGCGTGAAATCGTTCATGGCGCGCTCCGTCCAATGTCGATGACGAGGTTGCCGAAGCCGTCGACCGCGACGCGGTCGCCCGGGTGCAGCACCGTCGTCGAGGCGTATTCCTCGATCACCGCCGGCCCGGCGATCCGGTTGCCGGCGAGCAGCGCGGCGCGATCGTAGACCGGCGTCGCGACGGCGCCGCGGGCTTCGGAGAAATAGACCGGCCGGACACCGTGTTGCGCCTCCTCCGGCGGGGCAGCTCCGCCGCTCGCGATCCGCTCCAGCGTAGGCTTGTCGAGGACGCCGGTGACCGAACTGCGCAGGCTGACGATCTCAGCCGCCTCGTGCGGCGCGGAAAACCCGTAGCGCAATTCATGCACGGCGTCGAAGCAGGCTTTGATGCCGGCGCGGTCCTCGGCGGCGAACAGCTCGGCCGGCAATGCGACGGTGACGGCGTGTTCCTGCCCGACATAGCGCATGTCGGCGGCGCGCGCGGCGGTGATGGCGTCGAGCGCGACCCCGCCGCGCTCGACCGCCTGGCGCCCCTGCCGCTCCATCTCGGCAAAGATCTCGGCCATTGCGGCGAATGGCGCCGCGGCGAGCGGGGTGAACCAGGTCGTGACGAAATCGCGCCGCAGATCGCTCGCCAGCATGCCGAGCGCCGAGAAATGCCCCGGCGCCGGCGGGATCACGACCCGCGCGATGCCGAGTTCGCGCGCCACCATCGCGGCATGCAATGGCCCGGCACCGCCATAGGCGATCAGCGCAAAGGCGGCCGCGTCGAGCCCGCGCTCGGTGGTCACCCAGCGCACGACATGCGCCATCTTGGTCGTCGCGACCCGCAAAATCCCGTCGGCCGCGGCACTCAGCGAGAGGCCGAGCGGCCCGGCGATGCGCGTCTCGATGGCGCGCGCCGCCGCTGCGGTGTCGAGCGGCATCTCGCCGCCGAGAAAGCGCTCGGCCCCGAGCCGCCCGAGCACCAGGTTGGCGTCGGTGACGGTCGGCATCTCGCCGCCGAGGCCATAGCACACCGGGCCGGGGACGGCGCCGGCGCTCTCCGGCCCGACGCGCAACCCGCCGCCCAGTTCGACATGCGCGACGCTGCCGCCGCCGGTGCCGACCTCCTGAATGTCGATCATCGGCATCTGTACCGGCAATCCGGTGGCATAGCCGCCGAGCAGCGCGCCGCCGGTCATCAGCACCTCGCCACCGTGCACGACGCCGGCCTTGGCGGTGGTGCCGCCCATGTCGAAGGCGATGGCGTTGTCGAGGCCGATCGCGCCGCACAGCACCCGCGCGCCGACAACCCCGGCGGCCGGCCCCGATTCGAGCATGCGGATGCAGGCGCGCTGCGCATCGGCGACATCGAACAGCCCGCCCGTCGACTGCACGATCAGCAGGCTGCCGGCGAAGTTTGCGGCGCGCAGGTGGGTTTCCATCTCGGCCAGATAGCGGCGCACGCGCGGCCCGATATAGGCGTTCGCCGCGGTCGTCGAGGTGCGCTCGAACTCGCGATATTCCTGCGACAACTCGTGGCTGGCGGTGACAAAGAGGCCGGGATGGTCGGCTTCGATGATTTCTTTCGCGCGCCGCTCGTTTGCCGGGTTGCGGCAGGAATGCAGAAACAGGATCGCGATCGCCTCGACCCCTTGCGCGACGAGATCGGCCGCCGCGGCGCGCACCTCCTCGTCGTCGAGTGCCAGCAGCACCCGACCCTCGGCATCGAGCCGCTCGCGGATCTCGCGGCGCAAGGCACGCTCGATCAGCGGCACGTGCTTCTTGAAAAAGAGGTTGTAGCTCTCCGGCCGGTTGACCCGGCCGATCTCGTAGATGTCGCGAAACCCGAGCGTCGTCAGGAGGCCGCAGCGCGCCCCCGAGCGCTCGAGGATCGTGTTGATCGCGACCGTGGTGCCGTGCAGCACGAGCCGCGCCGCGGCCAGCGAGGCGCCCGATTTGCCGACCCCCGTCTCGATACCGTCGACCAGGAGCGCCGGCGTCGTCAGCGTCTTGCCGAGGCGCAAGGCGCCGGTCGCCTCGTCGAAGGCGGCGATATCGGTAAACGTGCCCCCGACATCCGCGGCAAGGCGCAGGCGGGCGTGGTCGGCGGCAGGCATTGTGCGACAATTCCCCCATGGCGACGATTGCGGGCGGCAGGATGCGATGCGCCGGCCTCATCGGCAAGGCGCAGCGGCAGCCGACCCAGCCATGCGGCCGGTCGCGTTGACAATGAGGCTGGGTATCGCACAATCGCGCCGGAAGGCCGCCGCCGGCGATCTGCGATGCGCGGCGTCTGCGCAAACACGCCCGCGACCAACCGGGCATAACGCCAAGTGGAAGGAAACAGCGCGATGTCCGACACCGGCATGCCCGCAAGTGGACCGGGCGAGATGATGGGCAATGCCGGTCCCGGCATGCTGGCCGGGCTGCGCGTCATCGAGATTGCCGACGAGCGCGCCGAATATGCCGGGCTGCTGCTGGCCGGGCTCGGCGCCGAGGTGATCAAGATCGAGCCGCCGGAGGGCAACGCGACGCGGCGGCTCGGCCCGTTTCTCGATGATGAGCCGGGACTGGAGCGCTCGCTCTATTTCTGGAACTACAACCGCAACAAGAAATCGGTCGTGCTCGACCTGCAGGCGACGGCAGGGCGCGAGCATCTGCTACGCCTGCTGGCCGGCGCCGACATCCTGCTCGATGCCAGCTGCGGCGCGCTGAACACGGCGCTGGGGCTCGACCGCGCAGCGCTCGCGGCGCGCTTCCCGGCGCTGGTGACGGCGCGGATGACGCCGTTCGGCGATGACGGGCCGTGGGCCGACTTGAAAGGCTCGGACCTCATTCATCTGGCGCTCGGCGGCGTCATGATGAATTGCGGCTACGACCCCGACCCCAACCTCGAATACGACACGCCGCCGATCGCGCCGCAGATCTGGCACGCCTATCACATCGCCGGCGAGCAGATGGCGACCGGCATCATCGCCGCGCTGATCCACCGCCACCGCAGCGGCGAGGGCCAGGACGTCTCGGTCGCGATGCACGAAGCGGTGTCGAAGAACCCCGAGCAGGACATCATGCACTGGGTCATGCGGCGGGTACCGCTGTGGCGGATGACCAACCGCCACGCCGGCGAGCACCCGAACCATAGCCCGGGCATCTGCCATACCAAGGACGGACGCTGGTTCATCACCCACGGCATGGGCGCGCGCGACCTGAAGAACCTGGTCCCGCTTCTGGCGAAATACGGCGCGCAGGCCGATCTCCAGCCGCCCGCGCCGGACGTGGATTTGCGGGCGCGCCAAGTGCCCGGCACAGCGGCCAGCGACGAGGCGCGGGCGCACATGCTCGATATCGTGCAGCGCTTTGTGCGCGCCTGGACCTTTGCCGACATGCCGTGGCGCGAGGCGCAGGATGCCGGCCTCCTATGGGCGCCGTTGCGCAAGCCGCACGAGAACGCGCTCGACCCCCACTGGCTGACCCGCCACACCTTTGCCGATGTCGAGCACCCGGAGCACGGCCGCAGCTTCCGCTATCCCACCAGCAAGTGGCTCAGCAGCAAGACGAGCTGGCAGGTCGGGCGCCGGGCGCCGCTACTGGGCGAGGATACGGAGGCGGTATTGGCCGAGGCGGCGCGGCGGCCGAGCGTGCCGGCCGAGCCGCGCCGGGTCGAAAACCCGCGTTGTCCGCCATGCACAACAAGCCGTTCCCGCTGCAGGGCGTGAAGATCCTCGATTTCGCGTGGTTTCTCGCCTCGGCCGGCGGCACTCGCTTCCTCGCGGCGATGGGGGCGGAAAGCTACAAGGTCGAGTGGAAGGACAATCCCGACACGCGGCTGGCGGCAATGGCGCCGGTCGGCGGCCGTGCCGCGCGCGACGCCGCGACGGGCCCCCTCCCTCCGGTGCGCGACAGCGACATGGGCGGCCAGTTCAACAACAAGAACGCCGGCAAGCGCGGCATCTCGTTGAACATCCGCCATCCGAAGGGGCTGCAGATCGCCAAGGACATGGTGCGGGTGTGCGACGTCGTCGCCGAAGGGTTCTCGCCCGGCGTGTTGCAGCGCCTCGGGCTCGGCTACGACGTGATGAAGTCGATCCGGCCCGACATCATCTACATCCAGCAATCCGGCATGGGGGCGCACGGCACGTATGGCCGGATGCGCACGGTCGGGCCGGTAGCGGCGGCGTTTGGCGGCCAGGGTGACATGTCGGGCCTGCCCGAGCCGGCGATGCCGGTCGGCTGGGGCTACTCCTATCTCGACTGGATGGGCGCCTACGGCTATGCGCTGGCATTGCTCGGCGCGCTCTATCACCGCGAGCGCACCGGCGAGGGCCAGTGGATCGACGCCTCGCAATGCGAAAGCGGCATCTTCCTGACCGGCGCGACGATCCTCGACTGGTCGGCCAACGAGCGCGTGTGGCGGCGCTATGGCAACCGCTCGCCCTACAAGAAGGCGGCGCCGCACGGCGCCTATCGCTGCCAGGGCAAGGACCGCTGGATCGCGATCGCCTGCTTTACCGACGCCGAATTTCAGGCGCTGGCGCAGGTGGCCGAGCACGGCGCCTGGCTCGACGACCGCCGCTTCAGCACGCTGGAGCACCGGCTCCAGCACCAGGATTCGCTCGATATGGCGATCGAAGCGTGGACCCGCACCCAGGACCGCTGGGACTGCATGATGAAATTGCAGCGCGCCGGGGTGCCGGCCGGGGTGTGCCAGAATTCCGAGGACCGGGTCGACGGCGACCCGCAGCTGCGCCACCTGAAATGGCTGACCGAGGTCACCGGCACCAAGATCGGCACCTGGCCGATCTACGAATTGCCGATGAAGCTCAGCAAGACCCCGGCCTATATCGGCGGCCTCACCAATCGCGGCGCGCCGTGCTATGGCGAAGACAATATGTGGGTATTGACCGAGCTGCTCGGCCGCAGCCCGAGCGAGGTCGAGCGCCTCGCCGAGGAGGGCGTCATCTGATTTGCGATCGTTAAGTGGCATGATGCGCGCTCGGGCGAGGAGGTAACATGGACGATTACATCGATCGAGCGGAGCTTGGGTTTGACGACCGGTTCGCGGTCGGCCAGCCGGTGCCGCGCTCGGAAGACCCGGTGCTGCTGCGCGGCGAGGGGCATTATTCCGACGATTTCAGCCTGCCGGGCCAAGCCTATGCCGTGATGGTGCGCAGCCCCTATGCGCATGGCATATTGCGCAACATCGACACGGCGGCGGCGCGGGCGATGCCGGGGGTTCTCGCCGTCTACACGGCGGCCGAACTGGCGGCGGGCGGGATCGGCCCGCTGCCGCCGCGGCAGGTGATGAACAACCGCGACGGCACGCCGATGCTGAGCCCGGTCAAACACGTGCTCGCGACGGACAAGGTGCGGCATGTCGGAGACGCGGTGGCCGCCGTCATCGCCGAGAGCGTCGCCGCCGCCAAGGATGCGGCCGAAGCAATCGTGATCGAGGTCGACCCGCTGCCGGCGGTGAGCGAGCCGGCCGCCGCCGCGGCGCCGGACGCGCCGCTCCTCTACGACGACGTGCCCGGCAATGTCGGGCTCGATTTTCATTACGGCGACAGCGACAAGGTCGCCGCCGCCTTTGCCGCCGCCGCGCACGTCACCAAGCTCGACCTGCGCAACAACCGCATCGTCGTCAACGCGATGGAGCCGCGCGCGGCGATCGCCGAGTACGATCGCGAGCCAGCGGGCACTGGACACTGCATATCGGCTGCCAGGGCGTCTTCGGCTTCCGCAACTACATCGCCGGCGTTCTCGGGGTCGGCCGCGACAAGGTGCGGGTCCTGACCGACCGGGTCGGCGGCTCGTTCGGCATGAAGCAGCCGACCTATCCCGAACATTTCTGCATCATGCATGCGGCGCGCGAATTGGGCCGCCCGGTCAAATGGACCGACGAGCGCTCGGGCAGCTTCGTTTCCGACACGCATGGCCGCGACGCGCAGATGACGGCCGAACTGGCGCTCGACCGCGACGGCAACTTCCTTGCCGTGCGGCTCAATGGCTACGGCAATCTCGGCGCCACCTACGGCGCGCCGGGGCCCTCGACCCGCAACGCGCAGCGCAACACGTTGGGCGTCTACAAGACGCCACTGATCGAGGTGAACACGAAATGCGTGTTCACCACCACGACCCCGGTCGGCGCCTATCGCGGCGCCGGCCGCCCCGAAGCCAATTACTACATGGAGCGGCTGGTCGACACCGCGGCCCGCGAAATGGGGATCGACCAGCTCGAGCTGCGCCGCCGCAACCACATCCCGCCGGCGGCGATGCCGTACAAGAGCCCGAACGGCACGACCTATGACAGCGGCGACTTCACCAATCTGTTGAACAAGGCGGTGGCGCTCGCCGACTGGGACGGCTTCCCGGCGCGCCAGGCCGAGAGCCGGGCGCGCGGCAGGCTGCGCGGCCGCGGCATCAGCGACTATCTCGAATTGACCGGCCCGCCCGGCCGCGAGATGGGCGGCATCCGCTTCGAGCCGAATGGCGACGTCACGATCATCACCGGCACGCTCGATTACGGCCAGGGTCATGCCTCGCCGTTCGCCCAGGTCCTCGCGACCGGCTCGGCATCCCGTTCGGGCGCATCCGACTGTTGCAAGGCGACAGCGACGAGCTGATCGCCGGCGGCGGCACCGGCGGCTCCAAATCGATGATCGTCAGCGGCAACGCGATCGTCGGCCCGGCCGAGAAGGTCGTCGAGCCGGCAAACAGATCGCCGCGCATGTCCTGGAGGCGGCCGCAGCCGACATCGAATTCCTGCCGGCAGTTCGTCATCGCCGGCACCGACCGCTCGGTCGGCTCATGGAGTTGGCGGCGCGGATCCAGGCCGGAGTTGAATTTCCGCCAGACCTGCCGCAATCCTCGACGTGCGGATATCAACGACGGCCTGCCCTCGGCCTCCCCGAACGGCTGCCACTCGCCGAGGTCGAAATCGATCCCGACACCGGCATGATCGAGGTCGTCAAGTACCCCTGCGTCAACGACTTCGGCATCGTGATCAACCCGCT
>CAVVDM010000015.1:0-392492 GCA_963746885.1 uncultured Alphaproteobacteria bacterium | reverse complement strand
CAATGGGTCTACGCGCGCGGCGGCCCCCTTCCTCCAGCGGTTCCTGGTGAGCCCGGTTCCCCGCCTTCCTGGTACTACGAAGCCGCGACGACATCCCGCCGTGCACGTCCCTCGGCTTATGATTTCGCCTCAGGATTCCGTAGGTGCTTGGCTGTTCGTGCTCGCGAATGCGCTCCCGACGACGCCCAAGCGCGTCGTCAGGCCAGGAGCGTTGTTTACCCGGCGCTCCGGGACCGGCTGCTTCCACACGGGCATAAACGGGATCTCTCAGGTTCCCTGGTGACCCTTCCCGTACCTTTGCCCTGTTCCAAGACCCCGGCCGAACCGGTCATCCTGGCCATCGCGGATTTCCCGGTGCTGCCCCCGCGCCCAACACGGCGAAGGCTTCAGCAGTTCCATTTCGTGCCACAGGGCTTCAGTACCCGCTGTCTACGCTTCACGAGCGGCGTTGCCGCACACCCATGCAAGAACTCGCTTCCGGCCGGCGGGCTCCGCCTTTACCGGGAGGGCGTCGAACCCTCTGGGTCACGATGAAAGGTTTCAGGTCACATCCATCCTCCCTTTCCAGGACTTGTCCTGACGCAAGTTGGGCACACTGACGGCGGCAGTGGTTCGACATCGCCCGCTCGCCGCCGGCGCCGATCGCCGCTGAGGCGCTGACGCGGATCGCCGAGCTCTACCGGATCGAGGCCGAAATCCGCGGCAAGAACGCCGATCAGCGCCGGGCTGTCCGGCAGCAGAATACCAAGCCGCTCGTCACCGCGCTGAAGACCTGGATCGAGAAAACGCTGGGGCAGGTCCCCGGCGGCTCTGGTGCCCCTTGATGATGCCCGGGCGGATCATGCGCAACGCCGTCATGACGCTCACACCCATGATTTGCGCAGCGGCCTCAAGCGTTATCTCGCCACGCTCGGCCCACTCGCCCTCGCGATAGACGGCAATGCCGTGGTGGCTGCGGAACGAGCAGACCCGCGCCTTGGTCCAGCCGTTGCCGCGCCCGGTTGGCTTGCCTGCGCGATTGAGGAGCCGCGCGATTTGCTCGTCGGGCATCAGGCGCGCCAACTCGCGGATCAAGGACAACGTATCCTCAGGCACCGTCCAGCGATGTTTGCCCACCCCATTCATCTTCAGCTTCAGCGCGGTGTGGTCACCGCCCTGCCAATGCAGGACCATGTCGATGAAGCCGCCGTCGGTTCGCACGACGATCTCGTGCAGCGCCGTGCGCAAGATCCGCTTGCGTGTCGCCGCTGTCGCTGCCGGGTGCGACCAGGCAAGCTCGAGATCGGCACCGAGCTGCATCAAGAGCCGCCGCTCCTCCTCGCCCAGAGGCGCCGGCTTCCTTGCCTCAATTGCAGCGATCTCGTCTTCGATCCGGTGCACCGCCTGTAGCGCCTCGTTCCAGCGGCGCTCCAACTCGCCGGCCACCAGACGATTGGCGGGATCGACAGCATCATATTGCCGGCCGGCATGTGCCGCCGAGAAGCGCGCCTGCTGCAGTGCCAGTTCGAGTTGCCTCTGGGCAGCGGATGTCTCGCTCGTCTGAGCATCCAGTGCCTTCGATGCGGCATCGATGCCGAGCGGCTTCAAGACCCGCAGAACGTCCGAGCCGACAGCGTGATCGGCACGCAAGCCACCGAACGAGATGCACCGCTCGGTACCGTGGTTCACCAGAGCGCCCCGGCAGTAATAGCGCCCCGCCTTGCCCCCATAGCCGAATTATAGCTTGCGGCCGCAATGGCCACAGCGCAGCAGCCCTGCGAGAATCAGCTCCCCGCGCCGCACCGCTCCCCTGACCGTGGCACTGCCCTTGCCGGTCGCGTTGTCGGCAATGACCTGCTGGGTTCTCTCGAACTCGCGCCAGGAGATATAGCCCTCGTGCTGATCCTTGAGCAGCACGTCCCATTCGGACATTGGCCGCCGCAAGCCGCGCTTGCGGCCATTCTCGACGCTGACCTTGCTCGCGGCGCGCCCAAAAGCATAGGCACCGGCATAGACCGGGTTGGTCAGGATATTGTTGCACCGGGGGAGACGAGCAGTCCATCACGCGGTTATGAGCTGCATGCCGCGACGATCCTCAACAGCGGCGGCGACAAACCAATCGCAGCCGCGGCATACGACAAGGCAAGCCGGGAAGGCCGTCGCCCACAAGCTCGGCGGGCCGGTGCTTGGGCTCCAGCTGCAGGAGTTGATCGGCGCCGAGCCGCATCTGCGCATCCGCGATATCGCGGATTGGACAGCCCGGTACGTGCACATGAAGCGCGTGCGCGACGAACTCGTCTTGGCGCGCGCGATTGAGGAGCTGGTCGGCAGCACCGATCCCGCCTTCGCCTACGCCCGCAGCTCGGATTCGGTGAGTGGTAGGTATGAGGGCCTCTCGCTGGCTAAATCGATCACGGTCGACCTGCGCGGCGACGGAGTCCTCGTCCGCCGCGACATCGCCGAACCGCTCCTCCGTGCTCAGGCCGAGCCGGTCACATCTCCACCGGGCGGCGGAGGACCAAGTCCCGGCGAGCCCGCCCAACCCACCCCGAACCCTACGGGGTCGCCAACCGGGCCGCGGCGCCTCTTTGGCGTGATCACGCTGGATGCGACACGCCCTGGGCTCCAAATCGCTCAAATCGCTCAGGCCATCGTGGCCGAACTATCGCGGATCGGCGGAACCAAAGTGACGTTGAAGCTCGACATCGATGCGGAGGCTCCGGCCGACTTTCCGTCCGACGTCGTCGATGTCGTTAACGCGAATGCAAAGACGCTTAAGTTCGAGCAGTCCGGGTTCTCTTGAGCCGCAAATACCGTATCGGAAACCAGCGTGGCCGAACCATCTCCGATGACGAGCCGTTTTCGGACACCTGTCGGATACAGAAATGCCCGAAGCCGGGGTTGGCTTCGGGCGTTGGATATAGATTGTCGCAATAGCGTGCAAATTTGGTTGCGGGGATAGGATTTGAACCTATGACCTTCAGGTTATGAGCCTGACGCGCAAACCGGACTGCTTTCCCGAAGCGTGGCGCGCCGACACCACATTGGGCCGTCGGTTCGAGCGGGAAAAAAAGCCGCCGCGGCGTTGCCGGTGTCCGCCGATGCGCCGTCGGACGATATCTTCGCCGGCCTGGAGAGGCGTTGCCCGCAGTTCCGTCAGGATCAGCAGGTCGAGGAATGGGCCGGAGGCGAGGGTGAGCGGGTTTCATCAGCGGGCACGGCACCGCGCGAGCCCCCGGACTCTATCGATTGGGTTTCGGGTTTGTGCCTTTTGGCGACTGCGTTTGGGCATAACACGGTAGCCGAGGAAAGCGGGGAAGGTTGCCGGGCTACCAAAACGACGGCGAGATCCTCAGCCCATCCAATATCGGCGGCTGGCGGCCCCCTGCAGACCGGGGAATAAATCCGCTAGCTGGTAGCCCAGTTGGTAGCCCGTTATTCCTTTCACGCCCATTTGATCCGATAAATCATTGAAAAAGCTGGTGCCCCGAGTCTGATTTGAACAGACGACCTACCGCTTACGAAGCGGTTGCTCTGCCGCTGAGCTATCGGGGCATCATCGGCGCCAGCTTGTGGCGCTTAATTATCCGATTGTGCGGTCGCCGCCAAGCCGCTCGGCATGCCGGGCGGGTCGGGCGCCGGCAGCATAGGAGGCGCCGCAGGGATTGGCGCGCCGCCGAGCGCCCGGGAGCCATCGCGCGGGGTGCGCCAGACCAGCGTGTCGAAGCTGCCGCATTCGCCACACAGCGACTGCCACTCGGCGCTCTCGCCGCCGCACCGGCGGCAGACATAACACGGGTCGCGCGGCGCGCCGACGGCGCGATCGAGCCACGCGCGCGCCGCCGCCGCGTTGCCGGATTCCTGCTCCTCCAGCCGGGCCATCAACCGGCACAACCGGCGCGACGGGCCGGACGGCAACGCGGCGGCCAGCCCGAGATGACGGCGCGCCTCGCCCCATAGCTGCGCCGCGAGCGCCGCCTCGGCGATCGCGAGATGGCTCTCGGTTGCCTCCGGGTTGCGCCCGGCCAAGCGCTGCAGCGCGGCCGCACGCGCCAGCGGCCCCGTGTCGGGATCGAGCTCGAGATAGAGGCGGACGAGATCGGGGTGCGGTGCGGCACGCCAGGCGCGCTCGATCGCCTTTCTCGCTGCGCGCCGTCGCCCCAGCCCAAGCAACAGCCGGGCGTGCTGGTCGGCCAGCACGGCGAGGTCGGGCGCCAGGGCCTGCCCCTTGGCGGCAAGGCCGGCGGCGTGGCGGGGTTCGCCGCGCTGCTCAGCGGCGCGGCTCTGTTCGTAGAGCAGGACGCCGCGGTGATGGCGGACCCGCTCGGCGGAAAGCGCGCCGCGCCGTGCCGCGTCGGCCAGCGTGTCGCCGACCGCTCGCCAGTCGCTGGCGCGCACCTGCAAAACGAGCAGGCTGTCCGCCAGCCAGCCCGCATCGGGGCGCAGCCGCCAGGCGCGCTCGGCCAGGCGCCGCGCAGCATCGTTGTCGCCCTCGCGCACTGCCTGGCCGATCAGCCCGCGCAATCCGAGGAACTCGCCGTCCGGCTGGTCGAGCAATGCGGTATAGGCGCGCCGCGCCGCTGCCGTGTCGCCCTCGCGCTGCGCCGCTTCGGCGACCAATAGCAGCGTGATCGGCGTGCCGCCGAGCAATGCCTCGGCGCGCCGTGCATATGGCTTGGCCGCGGCTGCCTGACCAGCCGCCAGCGCGACCAGACCGCTGGTCAGCTCCGCTTCGCCGGTGCGTCGCCGTCGTGCCGCGCGGCGGCGGCAGAAATTGCGCGGCACCCGGCGCAGCGCCGCCACCA
The DNA here is from genome assembly GCA_963746885.1 of uncultured Alphaproteobacteria bacterium. Lineage (GTDB taxonomy): Bacteria > Pseudomonadota > Alphaproteobacteria > ATCC43930 > CGMCC-115725 > DATARH01. The sequence goes on along the minus strand of CAVVDM010000015.1, from coordinate 387,708 downwards.
GCAGCGCCAGCAATGCCACGATCAGCGCCACGACCGCCACGGCGGCGACCAGGACCCCGACCGAGGTGTCGATCTGCCAGCCCTCCCAGACGATCTCGACCTGCCCGGGGTGGCCGGCGAAAAAGGCGACGCCAGCGACCGCAGCCGCGACCAGGATCAGCGCCAGGATTGCGCGCATCAGCGCGGCGATCCGCCTGCTGCCGGGGTGCCGGCCTCGCCGAGACGCGCGCTCAGCGCAGCCTCGATCCGGTGCAGCGCCGCCTCGGCCGTCAAGCGCTCGCGCGCCATGCGCAGCCACGGACGCGCCGCCTCGGCCGGCGCGCCGGTCAGCTTGGCGAGCGCGCCGACCGCGCCCGTCAGATCGCCGCCGGTCAGCGCCAGCTCGGCGGCATTAACCGCCTGCTCGGGTCCGCTCTGGCGCGGACCGCCGATGCGGCGGATCGTGACGAGGCGGCCGAGGTGCCGCAGCACGTCATCCTTCCAGTTCGGCGCCGCCGGCGGCGCCTGCGCGGTGGCGATCGTGCCGGCCAGTGCGCGCAGCCGTGCGGTCAGGACCGTGCGGGTCACCACCCCGGTCTTGGCCGGCTCCTCCAGCGTCGCAGCGACCTTGGCGATCTGCGGGCGATCCCGAGCCAACGCCGCCAGCGCCTGGTATTCCGGGATAAACGGCCGCCCCGACTGCATCGCGTCACGCAACTGCAGCAGCACCAGGGCGAGCGCGGCGTCGGTCGTGTCGTGCGTCGCCAGCGCGCGCACTGCCTTGTCGGTCGCCGCAACCCGCGTTGCCAGCTCTGCCGTAGCGCTCGACAGCGCAGCTACCTGCCGGCGCAGGTCGGCGAGGTCGCTGCCCGAGACCGCCGGCTTCGCTTCGAGCGCGCCGATTCGCTGCAGCGCGGCTGTGGCGGCGGCTGCCGCCTGCTGCAATTGCGGCTGCATCGCGAACTGGGCCGATTCGAGCCGATCGAGGCGGGCGCCGAGCATCGGCTTGCCCGTCTCGGCGGCTGGGCCCCAGGGCAGCAGCGGCGCCCAGAACGGTGCCGCTGCAACCAATATGACGCCCAGCAGCAGAGCGCCGGCGAGTACAATTGCGATCGCGCGATAGGGCGCCGGGCGCTCCCGGGCCGGCATCTGCGGCGCCGGAGCAGCTTCTGGCTGTGCTGGCATCGCCGCCGCCGGCTCGGCGACCGCGGCATCCGCCGCGTTGGCGCCTGCGGGCGGTTCACGGCCAGTCTCGCTCATGCGTTGCACCGCTCGGCTACGAAGCGGTCGAGCGCTGCCAGCAGGTGCGCCTGGTTCGGCCGTGCGGCGACATGCCGAGCGCGGAACGCGATCGGCTGCAGCGCTGCATCGGCGGCAGCGCTGATCGAGATCGCGGTCACCGGCCGCACCGCCTCGGCCAGTCCCGCATCCTCGATCAGCTGCGCGAAGATCGCAGCGGTGCGCGGTGAGAAGAACAGCGCGACGTCGATGCCGCCGGCCGCCAGCGCCTCGCTTGCCGCTTCGCTGAGCGCCGCTGCCACCTGAGCCTCGTACAACACGGCCCGCTCGACCGTGAAGCCGCGCGCTCGCAGCGTGCTGGCCAGATCGCCGGCGACGACGCTGCCGGTGACATGCAGCAGCGGCCCGTCCGCGGGGCGCAACCGCGTGCTCACCAAGCGGGCGAGATCGGTCGCCGCGCCATCGGCGCTCGCGACCCGTGCGAAGCCTTCCGCGCGCGCCCGCGCCGCGCTGGCCTCACCGACTGCGAACAGCGGCAGCGCGCGCTCGTCGCACAGTCGCGCCAAGGCGCGCACGCCGTTGGCGCTGGTGCACAAAATGGCCTGTACCCCGGCGAGGTCGGGCACGGGCCCGCTGCGGTAGTGGATGTCGAGCAACGGCTCGATGATGGCCGAAACCCCCCGCGCCGCGAGCGAAGCGGCCAGCGTCGCCGCCTCGGCGCGTGGCCGGGTCACCAAGGCGCACAAGCCGTCATCCCTGCTCCGATCGGGGCCCATGGGCCTTCATCGCAAAAGATGGGGGGCGGTGACAAGGCTTTGCGGCATCGGGGCAATGAATCATCCCATTAGACTGCTCGCAGCCTTCGGTTGGAGAAGGGCGCCGGCGGCGGTGCAAGGGCGACCCGCGGGTGGCCGCCCCTTGCTGGTATATCAGCCTACCCCCATTTGGCCTGACCGCCGACCGCCGTAATCGTGATGTGGCCCATTGTCGTGTCGGCCTTGGCGCCGTGCCAATGGCGTTCTCCGGCCTTGATGTGCACGACGTCGCCGACTTTGATCTCCTGCGGCGTCCCTCCCTCGACCGCGACCATGCCGGAGCCCGAGGTCACGACAAGGATCTGGTCGCAGGTGTGCGTGTGCCAACCCGTCGTGCAGCCCTGGCTGAAGTTCACGACGCTGCAGTTGTAGTTCGCGGAACCTCCAGGCTCGATGATCGTCTGACGCGAGCGGGATACAGGTCCTGTCCACCCGGCGATGCGATCGGCGCCTTCCACCGGGAGATCGGGGATGTCTTTGAGTGTGACGACCTTCATGACGACTTCCTCCTCGTGTTGACGAATTAAATTATCCGAAATCCGCCGTCAGGCGATACCGGGCCGTCAGCCTCACGGTATCGCGAGCGCGGCGACCCCCGGCAGTTCGCGGCCTTCGAGCCATTCGAGGAAGGCACCGCCGGCGGTCGAGACATAGCTGAGGTCGTCGATGACGCCGGCAGCGGCGAGCGCGGCCACCGTGTCGCCGCCGCCGGCGACGCTCATCAGCTGGTGGGCGCGGGTCAGCTCGGCGACCTTGCGGGCGATCGCGACCGTGCCGCGGTCGAAGGGCGGCGTCTCGAAGGCGCCGACCGGCCCGTTCCACACCAGCGTGCGCGAGGCCTCGAGCGCGGCGCCGAGGCGGGCGACGCTCTGCGGGCCGATATCGAGGATCATCGCCGTCGCCGGCACGGCGTCGATGTCGACCGTGCGGGTCAGGACCCCGGCTTCGAGCTTGTCGGCGGTCACAGCATCCTCGGGCAGGATGATCTCGCAGCCGCGCTCCTTTGCTGCGGCAAGGATGGCGCGCGCCGTGTCGGCGAGGTCGCGCTCGCACAGCGAGCGGCCGACCGGCTGGCCCTGGGCAAACAGGAACGTGTTGGCCATCGCGCCGCCGATTGCCAGACGGTCGACCTTGGAGATGATGAATTTGAGGAGGTCGAGCTTGGTCGAGACCTTGGCGCCGCCGACCAGCGCGATGACCGGATGCTGCGGGTGTTCGAGCGCGGCGCCGAGCGCATCGAGTTCGGCCTGCATCAATTTGCCGGCGGCCGAAGGCAGCAGGTGCGCCAGCGCGGCGATCGAGGCGTGCGCCCGGTGCGCCGCCGAAAATGCGTCATCGACATAGAGGTCGCCGAGCGCCGCAAGTTGTTTCGCGAAAGCCGGGTCGTTCTTCTCCTCTTCCGGGTGGAAGCGCAGGTTTTCGAGCAGCGCCACCTCGCCCGGCTGGAGCGCGTCGACGACGCGCTCGGCCTGCGGTCCGATGCAATCGGCGGCGAAATGCACCGCCCGCCCGCCGATCGCCTGGCTCAGCGGCCCGACCAGCGGACGCAGCGATTGCGACGGGTCCGGCCCTTTCGGACGGCCGAAATGCGACATCACGACAACCTTGGCACCTTTTTGCACGAGCGCCTCGATGGTCGGTGCGAGGCGCTCGATACGGGTTGCGTCGGTGACGTGGCCGTCCTTGACCGGCACGTTGAGGTCGGCGCGCAACAGCACGCGCTTGCCGGCGACGTCCAGGTCATCGAGGGTACGAAACCGCGGCATCGCACATCACTCCTTTCGTTCGCTCGAGCGTTTATCGCCGGGGGTTGCCCCCTTTGCAAATCGTGCCCCTCGGCGTGGTGTAGGAGCGCGGGGTCGCTCCGGGTTTCCGGCGGGTCTGGCCGGTTATGTCAGGCGGCCACGGCGGGCAGCTTGACGAAGGGATCGTCGCTCAACGGAGGCCTGGTTTCCAGGGTCATGTAGCGGGCCCGTTGCACGGCCCATTCATCGTTTTGTTCCAACAGGATGGTCCCGACGAGGCGGATCAAGGCCGCGTCGTTGGGAAAGATGCCGACGACCTCGGTGCGGCGCCGAGAGGCCGATCGAGGAAGGCCGCAATCTTGCCGTCGATCTCGGAACACAGTCGGCTGACCTGGCTCTTCGAGATGCCGGTCATCCCCATCGCACGGACCAGTTCGTCGACCGAGCGGGGCGAGACGCCTTGCATGTAGGCTTCCTGGATCACCGCCGTCAGCGCTCCCGAGCTTGTCGAAGGGCTCGGCCATCCGGCGCGGCTCCGGGAAGCCGGGAAAATAGCTGCCCTTGCGCAATTTCGGGATGCGCCGCTCGACCGTCCCACGGGCCTTCAGCCCACGGACTTGATCCGGGGGCGGGTCTCCCGGTCGCGCTCGCGATACCCGTTGCGCTGCGTGATCCGATCGGCGCTGCGTGCGCCGTGCGCGCGCCGGTCAGGTTCTCGACCTCCAGCTCCATCAGGCGATGCGCGGCGAACCCGATCATCTCGCGCAGCAGATCGGCGTCCGAACTCTTCTCCAAAAGCGCCTGAAGCTCATCATCTCGTCGGTCATCCTCGGATCCTCAGGTCGGTGGAAGGGCTTCAACCGAAACCTGGCGAAGACCCGCGATGACCACCGCTGTGGGTAAGCAGCCCGCCGCAGCGACCGCCGCGAGTTCAGGCGGCGGCGGGCTACGTTCCCCTCGGGACACGACCCGGCTGGGTATTTGGGCTATGCGGTAATCGGTCCAATCGCACCTGCACGTTGGAAGGAGGTCCGCGCCTGAAGGATCGACTGGTTGGCGAAGCGATCGGAGAATTCTTCTGGAGTACTTCGGATAATCCTTTCCGAGGTAACGACATTCTTGAACCGCCGGGGACGGGCTAAGCGCTTAACGGTCGGTTTCTGAAGTAGGATTTCCGGAAGCATGATCCCGAAATTGTCGAACCCGGCAGTCCCGATGACCGCTTTTCGGGAAGGGTTTCGGTTGCCGGCCGGGCGCGAGCAGTGGATGCGGTATAGGGGCCGGCGTCCGAAAGCCTCCGAAGAACGAACCCGCGGGAGAGCGGCGAGCGGTTGGCCGTCTATGGGGATTTGGTCGCGCAGCGGCGTTGGCAGGAGATGGTTTTGGGGAGATTGGCGAGAGCTGAAAGCCACTGATGACTGCGGACCGGGCCTTGCCAGCGCCGCTGAGGGCCTGATCGGGGACTGATCAGTGATGTCCTGCCAACGCTTGCCGATGCCAGAATAAAACGGGCACGGCGCCGGGAACGAGAAGTTCCGGCGGATGGGTGCTGCAACCAGACGACAGGGATTGTCATCGCTTCAAATCCCGCTCCCGGCGCCGGAGGGCGGGCCGCGCGGTGCGCCGCCGCGCCCAAATACCTCGATGATCATCATACGGCCACCGCAGCAAGGGCATGGCGGGCGATGATCGGGCGCGGCGCCCGGATCGGCTGTGTCCTGTGTTGCTGTCGGCGCGTCCTCTGGGATCGGGGCGGCGATCAGCTCCCTGGCGCGTGCAATGTTGGCCTTGCAGCCGGGGCTGGCGAGCAGCCCGTAGTGGCGGATGCGGTGAAAGCCTTTCGGTAGCACGTGGAGCAGGAAGCGCCTGATGAACTCGTCGGCGGCGAGGGTCATGGTGCGATACCGGGCCTGCCCGTTGCGGCGGTAATCCTTGTACCGGAAGGTCACGTCGCGCTCGTCGAGAGCCACGAGACGGCGGTTCGCGATGGCGACGCGGTGGGTGTAGCGGGCGAGATAGGCGAGCACCGCTTCCGGCCCGGAGAAGGGCGGCTTGGCATAGACGAACCAGTTCTTTTTCTTGAGCGGTGCGAGATGAGCGGCGAAAGCCTGGCGACGACGCAGGCCTTCGATCTCGCCAAAGAACGCCAGCCGGCCTGCGGCGTGAGCGTCGGTGAGCGCGGACAGATAGAGCCGTCGGAACAGGCGGGAAAGCACCCGCACCGGCAAGAGGAACCCGGGCTTGCAGCGTACCCAGCGCGTGCCGTCGAGCGATATCCCGCCGCCCGGCACGATCATGTGGACGTGCGGATGGTGAGTCATTGCCGAGCCCCAGCTGTGGAGCACGGCGGTGGCGCCGATGCGAGCGCCGAGATGCCGGGGATCGGCAGCGATCGTCAGCAGCGTCTCGGCGGCTGTGCGGAACAGCAGGTCGTAGATCACTGCCTTGTTCTGGTAGGCGATCGGGGCGATCTCGGCGGGCAGCGTGAAGACCACGTGGAAATAGCCGACCGGCAGCAGATCGGCCTCGCGCGCCGCAAGCCAGTCCGTCGCCGCCGCGCCCTGACACTTGGGGCAATGGCGATTGCGGCACGAGTTGTAGGCGATGCGGCTGTGACCGCAATCCTCGCAGCGCTCGACATGCCCGCCGAGCGCGGCCGAGCGGCACTGCTCGATCGCCGACATGACCTGGAGCTGACCCAGGCTCACATGCCCGGCATTGGCGCGGCGCCAGTCGGCCCCATGGCGATGAAAGACGTCCGCGACCTCCAGCCTCGGGCGGCGCACGGCCGCCGGCTACGCCTCGGGTCGCGGCCCCTCGATCAACGGTGCGAGCCGGTCGAGCGGGCTGGTGACGGCCCGGATCGTGGTGTTGGCGACGCGGGTGTAAAGCGCCGTGGTGTCGAGCTTGGCATGACCCAGGAGCGTCTGGATCACGCGAATATCGACGCCTTGCTCGAGAAGGTGGGTGGCAAAGCTATGCCGCAGCGTGTGCGGCGAGACGCGCTTCGTGATCCCCGCGGCCTGGGCGGCGGCGCGGACAACGCGGCAGAGTTGGCGGGCCGACAGCGGCTCGACCGGGTTGCGGCCGGGGAACAGCCAGCCTCCCGGCAGCAGCAGGCTGCGCCGCCGCCCCTCCCGCCACCAGACGCGCAGCAGCCCGAGCAGCTGCGGCGACAGCATCGCGTGGCGGTCCTTGCCCCCCTTGCCGCGCTCGACGCGCAGCAGCATGCGCTCGGAATCGATATCGCCGACCTTGAGCGCGACAACTTCCGAGACGCGCAGCCCGGCGCCGTACGCGGTGGCGAATGCCGCCTTGTACTTCGGCGCTGATGCCGCCTGCAGCAGCAACGTCACCTCCTCGACGCTGAGCACCGTCGGGATGCGCCGCGGGTACGGCACGACGGTGAGCCGCCGCGCCAGATCCGGGCGGTCGAGCGTCACCGTGAAGAAGAAGCGCAGGGCCGAGACCGCGCCGTTGATGCTCGGCGGCTGTACGCCGCTGCGCGTCTGGTGCAGCTGGAAGAGGCGCAGCTCTTCCGCCGTCGCCGTGTCGGGTGACCGGCCGATGAAGGCCGCGAATGCCCGCACCTGGCGGACATAATCGCGCCGCGTGTCCTCCTTGAAGCCGCGCACGCTCATGTCTTCGATCATGCGCGCCCGCAGCGGGCTGATGGGCTGAGGTGAAGTATCGGAGGTCATCGGGGCTCTCCCAAGCTGAAGGTTGCTGGACCTTCGATGCTCGGGATCGGATGCCCCGACCGTCACGCGCTACTGCGCATCACCTCGTCGAATTTGCGCCGACCGCGACGCGTGCTCCCCTCCCGCGCGAGCGGGTTCGTTCTTCGGCGCGAAGTTGTCGTGTGCAGGAATCTTGCAGACCGTGTGAAAACCCGGCCGTAGAGGATTCCGGCGGTTGAGGCGTCGCGATAGAATCCGGTATGACGCACATCACCGGACACGACCGCGACCAGATGCTGCTGTTGCCGGAGGCAGTTGACGACTACGTCGGCGCCGACAACCCGGTGCGGTTCATCGAGGCTTTTATTGACGGGCTCGACCTCGCCGCGCTCGGGTTCGCCCGTGTCGTGCCGGAAGCGACCGGCCGCCCGGGCTACGCACCCGGCGATCTGCTGAAGCTCTATATCTACGGCTATCTGAACCGGGTGCGGTCGAGCCGGCGGCTGGAGGCGGAGACGCACCGCAACCTCGAAGTGATCTGGCTGCTGCGGCACCTGAGGCCGGACTTCAAGACGATCGCCGATTTCCGGCGCGACAACCACGCGGCCTTCCGCTCGGTATTCCGCGCGTTCGTGCTGCTGTGCCGGCAGCTCGACCTGTTCGGCCGGGAATTGCTGGCGGTCGACGGCACGCGGATCAAGGCAGTCAACAACAAGGACCGCAATTTCACGCGCGCCTCGCTGCGCCAGTACATCGACGCGGCCGACAAGCGCTTGGCCGATTATCTGCGCCGGCTGGACGAGGGCGATGCCGCCGAAGGGGGCACCAGCGGCGGTTCGCGCGTGCACAACCTCGCCGAGAAGATCGAGGCGGTCCGCGGTAAGCGTGATCGGCTCCGCGGGCTGCTGACAGAACTCGAACAGAGCGGCGAGAGCCAGATATCGCTGACCGATCCCGACAGCCGGGCGATGGCCGGCCATACCAAAGTCGCGGTCGGGTACAACGTGCAGCTCGCGGTCGATGCCAAGCACAAGCTGATCGTCGAGCAGGCGGTGAGCAACCAGGTCGTCGACATGGGCCTGTTGAAGGAAACGGCCGAGCCGGCGCGCGCGATTCTTGGCGTCGAGCGGATCGACGTCGTCGCCGATCGCGGCTACTTCAAGGCCGAGGACATCGAAGCGTGCGACAAGGCGGGCCTGACGCCCCATGTCCCCAAGCCGCAGCGCGGCCCGGCGGTGCGCCACGGCTTCTTCCGCAAGGACGAGTTCCGCTACGACCCGGACCGGGATGTCTTCATCTGCCCGGGCGGGCAAACCCTCGCGCCGCACCATGTTGGCAAGTCGCGCGATCTACAAAAGATCGACTACAGCAATCCGGCGGCCTGCCCCGCCTGTCCGCTACGAGCGCGGTGCACGACAAACGTGCGGCGGGTCTCGCGCCTGGAGAACGAGGCGGTGTTGGACCGGATGGCCGCGCGCCTCAAGGCCAGGCCAGAGCTTCTCGACCGGCGCCGTGAGACCGTCGAGCACCCGTTCGGTTCGATCAAGCAATGGATGAACCAGGGCGCCTTCCTGATGCGCGGCCTCGACAATGTCCGCGGCGAGTTCAGCCTCACCGCACTGGTCTACAATCTCCGGCGTGCCCTCAATATCGTCGGCGTCGGAGGGATGATCGCCGCCGTCCGAGGATGACAGGAGGGCAATGCGCCAATCAAAACCGCGGCATCATCTTGCACAAGCCCGCCGAATGCCCGCGCGAGCCCCCCTCCGGCGAGGCTGTCACCCAGCCGCAACCGTTTTCACACGGTCTGCAGGAGTTTCGCACGGATTGCCCCATCCAATCTGGCAGGAGGTGGTCCGTGCGAAACTCCGGCGCAACGTCTTCGGAAAGGCCTATTGCGCCGCCGCCTTCACGGGCACGTGCGCCTTGAGGAAGGTGCGGACGCGGTTGATCGTGCGTTCTTTCAGCTCCGGCGGCTCGCGCCAGGGGAAAACCGTGATCTCTGCGTTGGGCGCCAGCGAGGCGACGTCGACCGAGGTCTGGTGCGGGTGCGATGGCGTGTCGTCCGGCAGCACCAGGATAGGCTTGCGGCAATTCCTGATGAAATCGCGCGGCACGCTGTAGAGGAAGTCCGGCTGCGCCCGCCACAGGCTGTGGAAATATTTGTCGATCGTGTCCTGCGATACCTCGGGCCGGCGCTTCTTGAAATCGCCTAGCCAATTGTCGGTGCTGTGGCGGTACATCACATCCGGGTCCTCCGGCCGATAGCCGACGGTCTGGCAAAACACGGCGGCGACCACGCGCTCCGGCGCCCGCTGCAACAGCTTGCCGGCAAAGCAGCCGCCGATGCAGTAGCCCATGTAGAAGAATTCGCGGATGCCGAGATGGTCCATCACTCCGAGCTGGTCGTCGGCGAAGGCGTCCCACGCGTTCTCCGTCGGCACCGGGCCCGACGACTCGCCGCCATTGGCGTTGCGCTGGTCCATCGTGATGACGCGGAAATCGCTCTTGAACGCCTCCATCGCGTTGATCACGGCGGACGGCCAAATGCTGACCCGCGAGTTCAACCCGCCGCCGGGGGTGACCAGTAGCGGAAAGCCGCTGCCGACCTCCTCGTAGCGGATGCGGACGTCGCCCTTCTGATAAAACGGCATGACAGTTTCTCCTTCGCCAGTGTGGTCGTGCGTGTCGCCAAAGCCTAGCCGACGGGATCGAGCACGACGACCGGGATCTCGCGCTCGGTCTTCTTCTGGTAATCGGCGTAGGGCGGCCAGAACTCCAGCCCCTTTTGCCACAGCCGCGCGCGCTCGGCGCCGCTGGCGGTGCGGGCGCGCGCCTTGATCTTTGCCGTCCCGACCTGCACCTCGACCTCCGGGTTGGCGAGGATGTTGCGATACCAGCCGGGATGCTGCGGCGCGCCGCCCTTCGAGGCGACGACGAAATAGCTGTCGCCGGTCTTGCCGTAGAACAGCGGGAAGATGAATTTCTCGCCCGACTTGCGGCCGGTTGTCGTCAGCAGCAGCGACGGCACGTTCAGTTCGGGCCGGCCCGGTTGGGTCATCTTGTAGTTGTGCCCGTCGGTGCCGCCGCTCGACAGGTAGCGGTTGGCGTGCTGCACCATCCAGTCGGGCAGGTTCGGTGCGAGCTTGGCGTCGGTCATGCGGTGAACTCCTCTGTCAGTAATGCGTTACCCACTTGCTGTTCAGCGCGTCCTCGATGCGGCGGTGGCGGGCCCGGATGACATCGGCGGGGACGGCGCCGACGAAGGCGTAGAACGTCCTGGTGCGGATCGCGTCAACGACGCGCTCGCCGACCGTCTTCGGATCGAGACCTGTCATGGCGAGGCGTTCGGCCAGCACCACTTCGTCGCTGGCGCGGATCTGCGGCCCGCCCATGTGCTCCGGGCGGTTGCGGGCGCCGCGCGCGATGTTCGTGTTGATCGGGCCGGGACACAGCACCGAGACGCCGACATTGCTGCCTTCCAGCTCGTGCTCCAGCGCTTCGGACAGCGACAGGGCGGCGTACTTGCTCATCGAATACGGGCCCTGGTTGGTGCCGCGGCGGTTCTGGAAGCCCGCCACCGAGGCGGTGTTGACGACATGCCCTTCCTCGCCGTGCTTCAGGATGGCGGGGACGAAATGGCGGATGCCGTGAATGATCCCCCAGATGTTGACGCCGATCACGAATTGCCAATCGGCCGGCGCCACGTCGATCAGGTGGGTGCCATGCATCGGCACGCCGGCATTGTTGCAGGCGATATGGAGCTTGCCGAAATTGCGCTCCGCTTCGGCCAGGGCATCGAGCACCGATTGCTCCTGCGTCACATCGATCCGCACCGGCATGACGCGCTTGTTGGTGCCGGAGAGGCCGTGCGCCGCCTGCTCGACCGCCGCCTTCTGGATGTCGGCCATGACCACGTTGGCGCCCGCCTCCGCGAGCGCCGTCGCTATTCCCAGGCCGATGCCGGACGCCGCGCCGGTAACGATGGCCGTCTTGCCGGAGATGTCCATTCACGCGGGCCTTTCACTCAAACGCATTCAATGAAAATAGCGGCCGGAATTGATGACGACGGTTTGGCCGGTCATCGTCTCGGTGCGGCACATTGTGACGACCATGTCGGCGCAGTCGTCCTTGTCGGCGGGCTTTTTCAATAGCGAGGTGGCGGCGGAGTTCTGGATGAACTCGGGCCGCAGATTGGCGGTCGCGCGCGTGCCCTCCAACAAGCCCGGCGCGACACAGTTGACCAGCGTCTCGGGCGCCAGAGCCACCGCCATGCAGCGCGTCAGCTGGACGAGGCCCGCCTTCGACACGGCATAGGCGATCGACGAGCCGGTCGGCGCGATTCCGGACACCGACGAGATGTTGACGATGCGGCCGCTGTCCCTGCGCCTTCATCACCGGCGCCACCGCCTTAATCAGGCGCAGCGGCCCGGTCAGGTTGACGGCGAGGATCTTGTCCCACACCTCCATCGTCAGGCTGTCGAGGTCGGCATAGGGGATCGCCTTGTTGTAGGCGGCGTCGTTGACGAGGATGTCGAGCCGGCCGAAACGCCCGGTCACCGCGCCGACCACCCGCGCCACCGCGGCATCGTCGGTGATGTCGCAGGCGAAGGCGGCGGCGTTGATCTGGTATCGCGAGGCGAGGTCGCGGGCGACGCCCTCTGCTTCATCGCGGCTCTGGGCATACATCACGGCGATATGCACGCCCTCTTTCGCCAGCGCCTGGCAGATGCGTTGCCCGAGCCCGCCATTGCCGCCCGTCACCAGGGCGACGGCGCGGTCGAGATCCATGCTCCTAAACCCCCAGCCGGTAGAAGCGTGACGCGGTACCGGCGAACAGATCGGCCTTTTCCGATGCCGAGGCGCCGCTCGCCAGCCGCTTGAACGCGTTGAACAGCACCGGGTAGCTGCAGGCGCCCTTGTCGACCGGGAAATTGCTCTCGAACATGCAGCGGCCGGCGCCGAACGCCTCGATGCAGGCCTCGACATAGGGCCGCCAGGCATTGGCCATCTCGCCCGACGAGGGCGGCAACGGCGCGAGGTGAAAATCGAACGCGTTGACGATCATCGCCAGGCCGCCGAGCTTCACATAGACGTTCGGGCAGGCGGCCAGCGCCTTGATGTCGGCATGCCAGCCGGGGAATACCGCGTCGCGCTTATAGGGGCCGACCCCGAGCGGGCCGCCGAAATGGTTGAGCACGATCTTCACGTCGGGGCACTCGCGCGCCACCGCGGTCAGCGTCTTGATCTGCGGGTGGTAGATCCACGCCTCGAAGGTCAGGTTGTGGGCCGGCAAGCGCTTCAGGCCGCGGCGGAAGTTGGGGTCGTCCATCAGCCCCGGCGGCGGCACGTAGGACGAGGCGCCGACAATCGCCGGATCGTTTGCCGCGATGTGGCGGATGCCGCGAAAGCGCCCACCGGCCGCCGCGATCTGGCCCTCGAGCACGGCGTCGACATTGGGGAGGCGCAGGTCGGCGAAGCTGACGATGCCGGCGCAAATTTTGGTCTTGCTGCCGCGCCGGTCGCTCTCCTCGGCGATGGCCCGGACGAACTCGCTTTCGCCGATCGCCCGCATCTCCTCGGGCCCGCTGGTGCGATAGCCGGAGCCGCACTGGATGAACACGGTCGCGACAATGTTGTGCCCAGAGTTGACGTCGGCCAACAGGTCGTCGAGCAGATAGCGGCTGCCCGGATGATCCCACAGGTGATGGTGCGGATCGACGATCGGCAAGGCGGGGTCGAGGATCTCTTCCTGCAGCTTGCCGAGCCATTCCGGGTTGGGCAGCGGGCGGGGATAGGCGCGGGCTTCGACGGAGGCAGTGGAGGGCATGGCGTTCTCCCTGATGGCGGGCGGGATCGATGGTCCGATCCGTCGCGGCGGTTGCCGGCGAAATCTACCCCGAAACCGATTGAGCGCAGAAGCGCCGCTCGATCCACCCTGCCGGCCAGATTGCTGTTGACGCGCAAGTCCCGGCCACTTAGGGCTGCGAAGGTTGCTGGCAAGGGGGCGACGATGAACGATGCAGGCACATTGCCGCGGCACATGCTGGACGTCGGAGAGCTGACGCCCGAGGCGTTTGCGCCCTACGGCCAGGTCATCGCGCCGCTGCGGGTCGGCGGCCAGGGCGTCGAGACCGGCTACGATCCCGAGACCTCGCCGCGCGAGGCAAGGCTCGTGCTGGGCGACGGGGGCAAGGGCACGCCGCGGCTGTGGATCATGCACCTGCCGCATGTCGGGCTCGGCTTCACCCGAATCGCGCGGCATCGGCGGGTCACGCAATGCCTGGGCTCGCTCGGCGGCAAGGAATGGCTGATCGGCGTCGCGCCGCCGGGCGATCTCGGCGACGACGCATGCCCGCGGATCGAGGACATCGTCGCCTTCCGGGTGCCGGGCGATTGCCTGGTCAAATTGCACGTCGCGACCTGGCACGCCGGGCCGCATTTCGTCCATGACGAATGCCTGTTCGTCAATCTGGAGAACCTCGACACCAACCGGCGCGACTTCCACGCCGCACCGCTCGGCGTCGAGTGCCGCTACCGGCTCTGAGCTGAACCTATCGCCAGGGCCACCCCTCATCCTCGAATGGTGAACGATATGAGCGACGCAGACGTGCCAGTGGACATGACCGACGGCTTTCACCTGGTGGTGGAGGCGCTGAAGCTGAACGGGGTCGACACGATCTACGGGGTGGCGGGCATCCCGATCACCGACCTGCTGCGCCTGGCGCAGGCGGAAGGGATCCGCTACATCGGCTTTCGGCATGAGCAGTCGGCCGGAAATGCGGCCGCGATCGCCGGGTATCTGACGCAGAAGCCGGGCATCTGCATGACAGTCTCGGCCCCCGGCTTCCTGAACGGGCTGGTCGCCCTGTCCAACGCCACGACCAACTGCTTCCCGATGATCCTGATCAGCGGCTCCTCTGACCGCGCGATCGTCGATCTCGAGCAGGGCGATTACGAGGAGATGGACCAGCTCGCCGTCGCCAGGCCGCATTGCAAGGCCGCCTACCGGGTCAACCGGCCGCAGGATATCGGCGTCGGCATCGCGCGGGCGATCCGCGCCGCCTCCTCCGGGCGGCCGGGCGGCGTCTATCTCGACCTGACCGCCGAGGTGCTCGGCTCGGCGCTTGACGTAGAGACGGCGAAGAAGTCGCTGGTCAAGGTTGTTGACCCGGCGCCGGCATCGCCGCCTGCGCCGCAATCGGTCACGCGTGCCCTCGACCTGCTGGCGAGTGCGCAGCGCCCGCTGGTGATCCTCGGCAAGGGCGCCGCCTATGCCCGAGCCGACCAGGAGATCCGCGCGTTCCTCGAAACAACCGGCATTCCGTTCCTGCCGATGTCGATGGCGAAGGGCCTCCTGCCCGACGACCATGCGCAATCGGCGGCTGCCGCGCGTTCCTACGCGATCGGCAACGCCGATGTCGTCGTGCTGGCCGGGGCGCGGCTCAACTGGCTCTTGTCGCACGGTAGGCCGCCGCTGTGGAACGCGGCGACAAAGTTCGTCCAGGTCGACATCTCGCCGACCGAGTTCGACAGCAACCGGGCGATCGCCGCGCCGGTTGCCGGCGACATCAAGTCGGTGTTTGCGGCGTTCAACGCCGCGCATGAAGCCGGGACAGATCAAGCGGCAGGCGGCGTGGACCGACGAGATCGGCAAGCGCAAGCAGCAGAACGTCGAGCGCATGGCGGCGCGCCTAAACGCCGATCCGAGCCCGATGAATTTCTCCTCGGCCCTGCGCGCCGTGCGCAACGCGCTCGCCACCCAGCCGGATGTCTATATCGTCAACGAAGGCGCCAACACGCTGGATTTCGGCCGCAACATCATCGACATGGACAAGCCGCGCCACCGGCTCGACAGCGGCACCTGGGGCGTCATGGGCATCGGCATGGGGTATGCCGTCGGTGCGGCGGCGGTGACCGGCAAGCCTGTCGTCGCGATCGAGGGCGACAGCGCCTTCGGGTTCAGCGGCATGGAGATCGAGACGATCTGCCGTTACGAATTGCCGGTGACGACGGTCATCTTCAACAATAACGGCGTCTACCGCGGCGATCCGGCCGACAAGCCATATTCGCCGACCGGCCTCCTGCGCGACGCGCACTACGAGAAGATCATCGAGGCGTTCGGCGGGGCCGGCTATCACGTGACCGATACGCCGAGCCTGACGAAAGCCCTGACCGAGGCGCTCGCCTCCGGCAAGCCGGCGCTGATCAACGCCGTGATCGACCCGACGGCCGGCACCGAAAGCGGCCACATCCAGAGCCTCAACCCGCGCAGCGCCGTCTCCCATTAGCAACGAGGGTCGGATGGACGGGGCGGGGGGGATCGGCCAGCCGGTCCGGCGCAAGGAGGACCGGCGGCTGCTGACCGGGCTGGGCCGGTTTGTCGACGACCTCGCACCGGTTGGCTTGGTGCACGCCGTAGTGGTGCGCTCGCCGCACGCCCATGCCCGCATCGCCGCGCTCGACAGCACGGCGGCGCGGGCGGCGCGGGGTGTCCTCGCCGTGCTGGCAGGCGCCGAGTGCCGGGCGGACGGCCTCGGCGCGATCCCGCACAATGCCGGGCTGATGGCGCCGCCCGACCTCGCGGTGCGGCTCACCGCGGGCGCGCCGATTACGACGCGCCACGATCCGCTGCCGCTCGATCGGGTGCGCTTTGTCGGCGAGCCGGTCGCGCTCGTCGTCGCCGCGACGGTTGCCGAAGCCAAGGACGCGGCCGAGCTTGTCTCCGTTACCTACGAGGCGCTGCCGGCCGTCGCGCAGGCCGCCGACGCGCTCGCGCCCGACGCGCCGCTGCTGTGGGACGCGGCGCCCGGCAATCTGTGCGTCGCGTTCGAGGCGGGCGACGCGGCAGCGACCGACGCCGCCTTTGCGAAAGCCGCCCATGTCGTGCGGCTCGACACCCAAATCCAGCGCGTCACCGGCGTGCCGATGGAGCCGCGCACGACGATCGCCGAATACGACCCGGCGAGCGGCGCCTATACGCTTTATTCCGGCAGTGGGCGCGGCGTCGCCAAACTGCGCCTCGACCTCGCGCAAGTGCTCGGCGTCATGCCCGAACTGGTGCGCGTCGTGTGCGGCGACATGGGCGGCAATTTCGGCACGCGCAATTTCTTTTATCCGGAATATGCGCTGATTGCCTGGGCGGCGCGGCGGGTCGGGCGGCCGGTCAAGTGGACCTGTGAGCGCGGCGAGGATTTCCTCGCCGACTACCAGGGCCGCGACCTCGCGGTCGAGGCCGAGCTGGCGCTCGATGCAGACGGCAATTTCCTCGCGGTGCGCAGCAGCAATCTGAGCAATCTCGGGGCGCAGGCCGCCTCGTATGTGTCGTTGCAGAAGGGGCTCGGCCTGCTGTCGAGCGTCTACCACATCCCGGTCGCCTACGCGCGCGGCCGTGCTGCGGTCACCAACACAGCCACGACCACCCCCTACCGCAGCGCCGGCCGCCCCGAGGTGATCTTTGTTATCGAGCGGCTGATCGACCTGGCGGCAGACCGGCTCGGCGTCGATCCGACCGAATTGCGCCGCCGCAACATGATTCCCACGGCGGCGCAGCCCTACGCCAATCCGCTCGGCCTGACCTACGACAGCGGTGATTACGCAGCGGCAATGGACACCGCGCTCGGCCTCGCCGACTGGCGGGGCTTCCCGGCCCGGCGTGAGGCGGCGCGCCGGCAGGGCCGCAGGCGCGGCATCGGCATTGCCAACTATGTCGAGATCACCTCCGGCGCGCCGCGCGAGCGCACCGAGATTACGGTCAAGCCCGAGGGGCGGGTCGAGTTGGTGATGGGCACGATGTCGTCGGGCCAGGGCCACGAGACGAGCTTTGCCCAACTTGTCACCGAATGGCTCGGGGTGCCGTTCGACAGCATCGACTATGTCGCGCACGACACGGCCCGCGTCATGGCCGGCGGCGGCTCGCATTCCGGCCGCTCGATGAAGCTCGCGACCTCGGTGATCGGCCAGGCGACAGACGACATCATCGATCGGGGTCGCCGCATCGCCGGCTTCCTGTTCGAGGCGAGCGAGGCCGACATCGAATTTGCCGGCGGCAATTTCCGCGTCGCCGGCACCGACCGCACGATCGGCCTGTTCGACGTGGCGCGCGAGGCCGCCACCCGACCGGACCTGCCATCCGAGCTCAAAGGTCCGCTTGCGGGCATTTCCGACCAGACCCTGCCGGTCGCCAGCTTCCCGTACGGCACGCAAATCTGCGAGGTCGAGGTCGATCCCGAGACGGGCGCCGTCGAGATTGTCGGCTATGCTGCGGTCGATGATGTCGGCCGCGCGATCAACCCGATGATCCTGCACGGCCAGACGCATGGCGGCATCGCCCAGGGGGTCGGCCAGGCATTGCTCGAAGACTGCCACTACGACCGCGCGAGCGGGCAGATGCTGGCGGCGAGCTTTATGGATTACGCGATGCCGCGCGCCGACACGTTCCCATACCTTGCGACCGCGCTCAGCGAAGTCCCCTCGCCGACCAACCGGCTCGGGGTGCGCTCAGGCGGCGAGGGCGGCACGACGCCGGCGCTCGCCGTCGTGATCAACGCGATCGTCGATGCGCTCGCCGAGTACGGGGTCAGCCACCTCGAGATGCCGGCGACCCCCGAGCGGGTATGGCGCGCCATCCGGGCGGCGCAGGGGCAGGGCGGGTGATCGGGCGATGCGAGCCTCGCGCCGCGACCTGCTGCTGATCGCTCTCGCCGCGGCGCTGCGGCCCGCGCCAGCCGCGGCGCAAGCCAAGGTGACCAAAGCCGAGGCGCGCTATCAACCGGCCCCAAGAGACGGGCAAAGCTGCGCGCTGTGCACTCTGTTCCGGCCGCCGCACGCCTGCACGGTGGTGGAAGGCGACATCGTGCCGACCGGCTGGTGCAAATTTTTCGCTATTCCCGACTGAAGGAGGCGCGCCACCTTACGCCGCGCCCCGCCCGGCCAGCGCAACCATGCGCGGCGTGCGGCGCCCCTGGCGCAGCACCAGCGTGCCGATCACCACGATGTGCGCCAGATTGAACACGAGCCCGGTGGCAAACGCCGCCGCATAAAACCCGGCATAGTCGTAGATCGCGCCGGCGAGCCAGCCGCCTGCCGCCATGCCCGAGCCGCTGAACAGCAATACCGTCGGCACCCGCCAGGAGGCTTCGGATGCCGGGAACAGGTCGCGGATCGCGACGACGTAGGCCGGGATGATGCCGCTGAAGCCGAGCCCGAAGATGGCGGCGACCGCGAACAGCCCGGCCTCGTCCTGGGTCAAGAGAAACCCGGTCAGCGCCGTGATCTGGCACACCGAGCCGGCCAGCACGGTGCGCAACCCGCCGATGCGGTCGGCGACGACGCCCCAGAATTGCCGGCTGAGGAAGGCGCAGCCGAGCAGCAGAGACAGCATCGCCGCGCCGTGCGTCTGCGAAATGCCGAGGTCGCTGCACAGCGCGACGAGATGGCCCTGCGGCATCGCCATCGGCACGCAGCACAGAAACGCGGCAGTGCACAAAGACCCCTGCACGACGACCGGCGGCAATCCCATCACCGGTGCGCCGCGCGCCGGCCCCGCCAGGGCCGCGCCTGCGGCGGCATCCGGCGGCCGGCCGAACATCAGCGCTGCCACCGGCAGGATCACCGCAATCTCGAACACCGCGTAGACTAGCATCGTGTGACGCCAGCCGATCGACGCGATGGCGTGCTCGAACAGCGTCGGCCACAGCATGCCGGCAACGTATTGCCCCGACGAGATCAGCGCCATCGCGGTGCCGCGCCGGCGGTCGAACCAGCGCGCGACATAGACATAGAGCGGCGCGTTTATCCCCGCATTGCCGAGGAGCCCGATGAACAGCC
This sequence comes from uncultured Alphaproteobacteria bacterium, assembly GCA_963746885.1. Classification (GTDB taxonomy): domain Bacteria; phylum Pseudomonadota; class Alphaproteobacteria; order ATCC43930; family CGMCC-115725; genus DATARH01. The sequence continues at coordinate 368,421 of CAVVDM010000015.1, read as the reverse complement.
CGTGCCCGAGATAGAGCGGCCCCGCGCCGCCGAGCGTCGAGACCGCCAAGCCCACGCCGATCATCGTCGCGCCGCCCATGACGGTCCACCGCACCCCGATGCGTTCCGCCAGCCAACCCATCGCGATGCCGCCCGCCGCCGAGCCAAGCCACGCCAGCGAACAGGCGAGCGCCGGCACCGAGCGACCGCCCCCGAGCTCGGCCGCGATCGTCTTCAGCCCCACCACCGTGATGACCGGCGCGCCAAACGACACCGCATAGATGCCGAGCGCGGTCAGCGCGACGACCCACGAGGCCCGGCTCTCGACCGAGGTCGAGCGGGAGGCGGCCTGACCGGCGATCGCCGGTGCGGTCATCGCTTCGCTCCGTCGGCGTTGGCCGGCCGCGGTGACGCATGGGGGTGCGGGTGCCGCTCGTGATGCCGTTCGATTTCGATAAAGACCGGGAACGGCACCGGCGGACTAAAGACCAGGTCGGCGGCGTCGCTCTCGGGGGCAGGCGGCCCCAGGCCTACCTTAAGGGGCGCAACATGCACCGCTGCAACCGCGACCACCGGCGCCGCCGATATCGCCGGATGCGGGGCGGCGACGGGCGCGCTCGCCACGGCGGGGGATTTCCCGACGAGCAGCGGACGGATGCTGGCTGGGATGCGGCTCTCCGGTATCCGCTTTGCGATCTCGCGCATCCGCTCGACAACAGAATTGCGCTCGGCACGCAGCGAGGCTAACCCCGGACCGTCCGTCCCGCGCTGCAATTCCGCGTCGAGTCGGGTGAGCGCAGCCTGCCAAAAATTCAGCTCCTGCCGCTCGGCGGCAAAATCGCTCGGTTCGAGCAACGTGCGGATCGCCGACAGGGAGCTGGTTGCCCACGACGCCAGCCCGCCGCCCCTCGCCAGAAATACCCCGGCGGCCACCACCAGCATCGCGGCAAGCGCGGCCAGGCGGCGGGCGGAAAACACGACAAACAGCTTCGGCATGATCCCCCCGGTCATGCTGACGACATCACGGCGCGCCGCGTCCAACCAGATGCAAACTAAGCAGGCCGCCGCGGCAGTCGGGTGCGCTGCCGCGGCGGCTTGCCGCTACCATGCGGCTAATGGCGGCTCAGCATGTCCCAGGGGGTTTTGCCCTCGGGCAGCGGCGGAATGCGCAGCAGATCGGCCATCGGCACCCCGGCCTCGTAATTGCGGCACAGCTCTTCGGGGTCGTAGGTCACGCCGACCGGGTTGGCGGCGAAGGCGGGGCTTTGGAAATAGCCCTGCAACTCCGCGACGGTCGGGAAATTGTCGATCTGCAACTCGACCCGGTTGTTGTCCGGGTCGCGGTAGTACATCGACGTCGTCACCCCGTGGTTGATCGGCCAATGCGGCAGGATGCCGTGCTCCTTCAGCCGCCGATAGGTCGCCAGCAACTCGCCGAGGTCGCGATACGCGTAGGCGACATGATCGGTGCCGGCGCCGTCCGGGTCGCGCGGCTGCAGCCCCGGGATGTGGATCAGGGCAACGCGGTGGTGCTCGTCGTCATAGGACAGGAAGCACAGCCGCTCGTCGCGGAACACGAGGCGCGCGGCGAGCACCGTCTTGTACCACTCGGCCATCCGCTCGAACTGACCGGTGCGCAAGACGAAATGGGCAAACCGGGCCGGGCTGATCGGCTGCGAGGTCGGGGCGATTCGGCGCACCGGGGCGAGGTCGTTCATGCGGGTCCTCCAGTCGGCAGGGTTGTTTCGGTAGGCGACGCGTTCACTCGCATGCTAGCACGCCCCGGCGCCACGCGCTGTAGCGGCTGGCGTCAGGGACGTGGCTGGAGGCCGGCGGCAAGGCTCATGCGGATCAGCTCGGAGAGGCTGCGCGCGCCCATCTTGTCCATCACCCGGGCGCGGTGGATTTCGACGGTGCGCGGGCTGATCGCGAGATCGTAGGCGATCGACTTGTTGGGCAACCCGGCGAGCAGCCCCTGCAACACCTCGCGCTCGCGCGGCGACAACAGCGCGAGCCGTGCCGCCGCCCCGGCTGCCAGCGGGTCGTCCTCACCTGCTTCAGCGAGCCGCGCCAGCGCGGCGGCGACGCTGGCGATGATCGCCTCGGCGGCAAAGGGCTTCTCGATAAAGTCGAGCGCCCCGGCTTTCATCGCCCGCACCGCGAGCGCCACCTCGCCATGGCCGGTGATGACGATCAGCGGAAAGTTGAACGCCTTCTCGGTGAGCCGATGCTGCAGTTCGAGCCCGTCCATCTCGGGCATGCGGAGGTCGGCGACGAGGCAGCCGGGCCGCAGGGTCGGGGCGGCGTCGAGAAAGTGGCGGGCGAGCGCAAAAGTCCGCACCGTGTAGGACCGCGCCTCGAGCAGCGCCGACAATGACTCGCGCACCGCCTCGTCGTCGTCGACGACATAGACCAGCCGCTCGGCGCTCACGCGCCCGCCTCATCGATCATCGCCTCTGCCGACAGCGGCAGGGTCAGCCGGAACACGGCGCCGCCTGACGGGTTCGCCGCGACCGTGAGGTGGCCGTGATGCGCCTCGATGATCTCGCGGCAGATCGACAGACCGAGCCCCATGCCGGTCTTTTTGGTGGTGACGAAAGGCTGGAACAGCCGCCCCGCGATCGCCGGGGCGATGCCCGGCCCGCTGTCGGCGATGCTGATTTCGGCCGTGTTGTCGCCGGCGATCATGCGCGTCGTGATGGTCAATTCGCGCCGCTCGACCGCCTCCATCGCCTCGACCGCATTGCGCACCAGGTTCAGCACGACCTGCTGGATCTGCACGGCGTCAATGAGCAGCGGCGGCAAATCGTGGTCGAGATCGAGACTGACGCGGATCCGCGATTGCCGCACGTCGACCAACGCCAGGGCGAGCGCTTCCTCGACCAGCTTGTTGAGGTTCTCGCTGCGCCGCTCGGTCTCGCCCTTGCTGACGAACTGGCGCAACTGGCGGATCACGCTGCCGGCCCGCTCGGCTTGCGACACCGCCCGCCCGATCAGCCCGCCGACCCGCTCCGCCGCCTCGGGGCCGCGCTCCAGCAAAAGCCGCGCCGCCTCGAGATAGTTCATCACCGCGGTCAACGGCTGGTTCAGCTCGTGTGCCATCGTCGAGGCCATCTGCCCCGTCACGCTGAGGCGCGAGGCATGCAACAGCTCCGCCTGGAGGTCCTGGATGCGGCGCTGCGCTTCCTGCTGCCGGGTCAGGTCACGGACAAAGCCGGTGAAGAACCGGCTGCCGCCCAACTCGAACTGCCCGACCTGCAATTCCATCGGAAAGGTCTCGCCGTTCTTGCGCAGGCCGACGACGACCCGGCCGATGCCGATGATATGGCGCTGGCCGGTGCGCCGATAGCGTTCAAGATAGGTATCGTGCGCATCCTTGTAGGGTGCCGGCATCAGCATGTTGACATTATGCCCCACCACTTCGGCGCCCGCATAGCCGAACAGCCGCTCGGCGGCCGGGCTGAACAACCGGATCATGCCGCTCTCGTCGATGACGATGATCCCGTCCGGCGCGGTGTCGAGGATCGAGCGCAGCCGCAGCTCGCTGTCGCGTAGCGCCTGCTCCGCCGCCTTCCGCTCGCTGATGTCGCGCAAGATACCGACAAAGATGGCCTCGCCCGCGACTTCCGCTTCGCCGACGGCGAGATACATCGCGAATACCGAGCCGTCCTTGCGGCGGCCGGAGACGTCGCGGCCGATGCCGATGACTTTCTTTTGCCCGGTCCGCCGGTAATCGGCGAGGTAACGGTCGTGCCCGCTCGTATAAGGCTCGGGCATCAGCACGCTGACGTTGCGGCCGATCAGCTCAGCGGCATTGTAGCCGAAGATCCGCTCGGTTGCCTTGTTGGCCGAGCGCACCACGCCGTCACGATCGATCACCACGATCGCGTCGTGCGCCGCTTCGATGACGGCCGCGAACAGCGCGTCGCCGCGTGTTCCCGCGCTGTGATCTGTCGTGTCCATTCCGCCGTGGTCTCGGGCCACCGTATTGTCGAGGGCGCGCGGTTCGGTCTCGGGTCTTGCATCGGAGCGCGCCACAGCTTACCCCGTTGCAGGCGAATACCCGAAGAGGCACGGACCATGCCGGTGCGAATTTATCACAACCCGCGCTGCAACACCTCGCGCAAGACCCTGGCGCTGCTGCGCGAGAAGGGGGTCGAGCCCGAGATCGTCGAATACCTGAAGACCCCCTACACCGCGTCCCAGATGAAGGCGCTGCTCGGCCAGCTCTCGATGCCGGCCCGCGCGCTGGTGCGCAAGAAGGAGGCTGCGGCGGCCGGGATCGACCCGGCGGCGCTGTCGGAAGACGCGCTGATCCAGGCGATGGTCGAGCACCCGATCATCGTCGAGCGGCCGATCGTCGTCTCGGGCGGCAAGGCGGCGCTCGGCCGGCCGCCGGAAAAGGTGCTGGCGGTGCTGTAACGTTCGCCGCGCGGTCTCTCGCTCTGGCGCTCAGCGGATTCCCGTCACCTTGTGGGTCTGCAGGCTGAGCTGCCATTGCGGGTGCGCAAGGCAGAACGCGATCGCCCATTCGGTGTGACGGGTGCGGTCTGGCCCGTCCATCGGCTGCACCGAGAAGCGGCGGAAGTCGAGCCCGGCAAAGGCGAGCGGGTCGAGCCCCGGCTGCGGCACGACGATCTTCAATTCGTCGCCGACGGTGACGACGAGCGGCGCCCCCGCCTTCGGGCTGACGCACACCCAGTCGAGCCCGGGCGGCGGCGGCAGCGTGCCGTTGGTCTCGATCGCGACCGCGAAGCCGCGCGCGTGCAACGCCTCGATCAGCGGCGGGTCGAGCTGCAGCAGTGGCTCGCCGCCGGTGCACACGACGAAACGCGCCGGCCCATGCTGATCCCCGGGCGGCCACAGCGCCGCAATCCGCTCCGCAAGGGCGGCGGCCTCGCGGTAGCGGCCGCCATCGGTGCCGTCGGTGCCGACGAAATCGGTGTCGCAGAACGTGCAGGCGGCTGCGGCCCGGTCTTCCTCGCGCCCCGACCACAGATTGCAGCCGGCAAAGCGGCAGAACACCGCCGGCCGCCCGGTCAGCGCACCCTCGCCCTGCAACGTGTAGAAGACCTCCTTGACCGCGTAGCTCATCGCGCGCGCTGCTGGGTAAATGCTTCCCATCCCCTGCGGCGCAACTCGCAGGCCGGGCAGCTGCCGCAGCCGTAGCCCCAGTCGTGGCGCTGCGTGCGCTCGCCGTGATAGCAGCTGTGCGTCTCCTCGCGGATCATCTCGACGAGAGCCTCATTCCCAAGCGCCTCGGCCAATCTCCAGGTCGCCGCCTTGTCGCGCCACATCAGCGGTGTGTGAATGATGAAGCGGTGCTCCATGCCGAGCGAGAGGGTCGCCTGCAACGCTTTCAGCGTGTCGTCGCGGCAATCGGGATAGCCCGAGTAATCGGTCTCGCACATGCCGCCGACCAGATGGCGGAGTCCGCGACGGTAGCCAACGGCCGCCGCAAAGGTGAAGAACAGCAGGTTGCGGCCGGGGACGAAGGTGTTGGGCAGCCCGCTTGCGGCAAACGTGATCACGCTGTCTCGCGTCAGCGCCGTGTCGCTGATCTGCCCGAGGACGCCGAGATCGATGACATGGTCCGCCCCCAGCTTCTCGCGCCACTGCGGGAACTCGCGGCGCAGCCGCTCGACGACTCGCGTTCGGCATTCGAGCTCGATCCGGTGGCGCTGGCCATAATCGAAGCCGATCGTCTCGACCCTGCCGAAGCGTGCCAACGCCCAGGCGAGGCAGGTCGTCGAATCCTGTCCGCCGGAAAACAGCACGAGCGCCGGCTCGGCCTGGATGATCTGGCTCATGCGCCAGCACATAGGCGCGCGCTGCGCGCCGATCAACAAACCGCCTGCCGCGGCGCGTGATCGCGCCGGCAACGCCGATGCGGCTGTGGCAGCACCCTGCCATGCGTAATCGGTCGGTCACATAGGGTTGACGCGGTCGCTTTTGCCCTTATTCTCATGTTCAGCATAAGCACGGGCCGGACGCCGAGTCGTCCGGCTTTTCTAGGCGTTACAAATGCTCATATAGAGCATAACTGGAGGATTTTGCGTGCTAGAGACCGTCACCCGCCGTCCCGCAGCCCCCCTGCCGCTGCCGGAGATTTACAGCCGGGTCGAGCGCCATGTGCCGGCGATCGAATGGCCGCTGCTTGCCGAAGACATCGCCGCGATCCTCAAGCTGAAGCGCGAGAGGAACGCGGTCATCCTGGCGCACAACTACCAGACCCCCGACATCTTCCACACGGTCGGCGACATCACCGGCGACAGCCTGGCGCTAGCGCGCGAGGCGGTGCGCACCGAGGCGTCGGTCATCGTGCTCGCCGGCGTGCATTTCATGGCCGAGACGGCAAAGCTGCTCAACCCTGAGAAGACCGTGCTGATCCCCGACCTGAAGGCCGGCTGCTCGCTCGCCGAGTCGATCACCGCGGCGGACGTCCGGCTAATGCGCGCCCGCCACCCCGGCGTGCCGATCGTCACCTATGTCAACACCTCGGCCGCGGTGAAGGCCGAGAGCGACGTCTGCTGCACGTCCGGCAATGCCAAGAAGATCGTCGAGGCACTGGGCGTCCCCAAGGTCATCATGCTGCCCGACGAATACCTGGCGCGCAACATCGCGGCCCAGACCCGGGTCGAGATCATCGCCTGGAAGGGTCATTGCGAGGTGCACGAGCGCTTCACCCCGGAGGACATCCGCAGCTTCCGCGAGAGCTACCCGGGAGTGACCGTGCTGGCGCACCCCGAATGTCCGCCCGAGGTCGTCGCCGAGTGCGATTTCGCCGGCTCGACCGCGGCGATGGCCGATTACGTCGGACAGAAGCGGCCGGCCCGCGTCGTGCTCTTAACCGAGTGCTCGATGAGCGACAACGTCGCGCTGCAATACCCCGATGTCGATTTCGTGCGGCCCTGCAATCTGTGCCCGCACATGAAGCGGATCACGCTCAAGAACATCCGCCATGCGCTCGAAACCATGACGCACGAGGTGACCGTCGCCCCCGACATCGCCGACAAGGCGCGCCGCGCCGTCGAGCGCATGCTGGCGATCGGCTGACGGAGAGCGGGTCGATGCTGCGTCTGCTCGTCGAGCCGATTGTCCGCGCCGCGCTGCTGGAAGACCTCGGCCGGGCCGGCGACATCACCACCGACGCGATCGTTCCTGCCGACGCGCCGATCGTGGCGGTGATTGCGGCGCGCCAGCCCGGCGTGCTGGCCGGGCTCGACGCGGCGCTGATCGCCTTCGAGCTGATGGACCCCGGCCTCGCCATCGAGCGCCTCAGCGCCGACGGCAGCCGGGTCGAGCGCGGCCAGGCGGTCGCGCGCATCAGCGGTCGGGCACGGCCGGTGCTCGCCGCCGAGCGCACCGCGCTCAACCTCGTGTCGCGGCTGTCGGGGGTCGCCACCGCGACGCGCGCGCTGGCCGACGCGATCGCCGGCCACAAGGCCAAGATCGTGTGCACCCGCAAGACCACCCCCCTCCTGCGCATCCTCGAAAAGGAGGCGGTGCGCATGGGCGGCGGCGCCAATCACCGCTTCGGCCTCGACGACGCGATGCTGATCAAGGACAACCACGTCGCGCTGGCCGGCGGCGTCGGAGCGGCGCTGGAGCGGGCGCGCGCCCATGCCGGGCATCTCGTCAAGATCGAGCTCGAGGTCGATACGCTCGACCAGCTCGCTGAAGCGCTCGACCACGGCGTTGACGCGGTGCTGCTCGACAACATGGACCCGCCGACGTTGCGTCGTGCCGTCGCGATGGTCGCCGGCCGTGCCGTCACCGAAGCGTCGGGCCGCATCACCCGCGAGACCGCGCCCGCGATCGCCGCTGCCGGGGTTGACCTGATCTCGTCGGGCTGGATCACCCACAGCGCCCCGATCCTCGATCTGGGGCTCGATATCGCCTAGCGGGATCGCCTAGCGCGGCTTCGCGGGCGGCAGGTCGAGGCGGATGTGCAATTCCTTGAGGCGCTCGGCCGGCACCGGCGCCGGCGCCTGCATCAGCAGATCCTCGGCCTGCTGGTTCATCGGGAAGGCGACGATTTCGCGGATGTTGGGCGTGTCGGCGAGCAGCATGACGATGCGGTCGATGCCCGGCGCCGAGCCGCCATGCGGCGGCGCGCCGTAGCGGAACGCTCTCAGCATCCCGCCAAACCGCGCCTCGACCTCGTCGGCCGAATAGCCGGCGATCTCGAACGCCTTGATCATGATGTCCGGGCGGTGATTGCGGATTGCCCCCGAGCTGAGCTCGATGCCGTTGCACACGATGTCGTACTGGTAGGCGAGGATCGACAGCGGGTCCTGCGTTTCGAGCGCATCGAGCCCGCCCTGCGGCATCGAGAACGGGTTGTGGCTGAACTCGATCTGCCCGGTTTCCTCGTTGCGCTCGTACATCGGGAAGTCGACGATCCAGCAGAAGCGGAACGCGCCATCCTCGACGAGCCCCAATTCGCGCCCGATCCGCGTCCGCGCGGCGCTGGCGAACGGCGCAAAAACCGCGGGCACGCCGCACACGAAAAACACCGCGTCGCCGTCATTGAGGCCGAGCGCGGCGCGCAATGCGGCGGTGCGCTCGGGGCCGAGGTTGCGCGCCACCGGGCCGGCCCCCTCGCCGTCGCGGAAGAAGATATAGCCGAGCCCCGGCTGGCCCTCGCCCTGCGCCCACGAGTTCATGCGGTCGCAGAACGCGCGGTTGCCGCCCCCGGAGGCCGGGATCGCGCGCACCCGCACATTGGCGTCGGCCTCGATCATGCCGGCGAAAATCCGGAAGCCTGAGCCGCGGAACGTCTCGGTCGCGTCGCTGATCTCGATCGGATTGCGCAGATCGGGCTTGTCGGTGGCGTATTTCAGCGCCGCGTCGGCAAAGGTGATGCGCGGGAAGGGCGGCGGCGTCACTTTGCGGCCCTGCCCGAATTCCTCGAAGATGCCGTGCAGAACGGGCTCGATCGCGGCGAACACGTCGTCCTGGGTGACAAACGACATCTCGAAATCGAGCTGATAGAACTCGCCGGGCGAACGGTCGGCGCGGCTCGCCTCGTCGCGGAAGCACGGCGCGATCTGGAAATAGCGGTCGAACCCGGCGACCATCAGCAACTGCTTGAACTGCTGCGGCGCCTGCGGCAGTGCGTAGAACGTGCCGGGATGCAGCCGGCTCGGCACCAGGTAGTCGCGCGCCCCCTCGGGCGAGCTGGCGGTCAGGATCGGCGTCTGGAACTCGTGGAAGCCCTGCGCGAGCATGCGCCGGCGGATCGAGGCGATGACCTCGGAGCGCAGCATGATGTTGGCATGCACCCGCTCGCGCCGCAGGTCGAGAAAGCGGTGCGACAGCCGCATGTCCTCGGGATATTCGGCGTCGCTGTTGACCGGGAAAGGCAAGGCTTCGGCGACCGACTGCACCGTAAGCTCCGCGATCACCAGCTCGACCTCGCCGGTCGCCAGGTTGGGGTTGACCGTGTCGGGCGAGCGCCTGACCACCTGCCCGGTCAGCGACACGACGCTCTCCAGGCGCAGCGCGTCGACTTCTCCGAACAGCGCCGACGACACGTCGATGACGCATTGCGTGACGCCGTAATGGTCGCGCAGATCGACGAACAGGAGCTGGCCGTGATCGCGCTTGCGGTGCACCCAGCCCGACAGTCGGGCGGTGGCGCCAGCATCATCGAGGCGGAGCTGGCCGCAGGTATGGGTGCGATAGGCGTGCATCACAGAGGCATCCGGGGCTGACGGCGGGCGCCGCGAACACGGCACGGATCGGCCGCTGTTGTCAAGAAATGCACCGCCCCGAACCGGGACCGGGGCGCAGCCAACTTGCTCCGCCCACTCCGCAGGGCGCTCCCTGGTGTGCCCGAACAAGAGGAGACCCCGCGGAGGAGCGGAACGGCCGGACGCGACGGTCAGTACCAGTTGAGGGTCAAGACCCCGTCGCGCATTTCGTAGCCATCGAGCCGCTTGAGGAAGCTCTGCCCGAGCAGCGAGATCGGCAGATTGTCCATGACGACGGCCGGCACGTCGTCGGCCGCGAACTGTCCGATGCGCAATTCGCGCAGCGTCACCGGCGCTACGCGAGCCCGGCCATTTGCGGTCGAGACGGCGGCGCGGAACACCAGGTCGTTGCCGCTCAGCCCGGCGGCGGCGGCGTCGCTGATCGACAGCGCCACGAAAGTCGCGCCGGTATCGACGAGGAAGCGCACCGGGGTGCCGTTGACGACGCCGTTCAGCTCGACATGCCCCTGCTTGTTGGCCCGGAAGATCAGCGCGTTGGGGACAGCGCCTGAGGCCGGTGCCGGCACTGCTGCTTGCGTTTGCTTGGCCGGCGCCAGGACCGGCGCAGGGCCGGCCGGCTGGGTCAGGCGGTATTCGACAATAGCGTAAAGCACCATCGCGACGGCGCCCAGGATCGCCAATTGTCGAAACGCCCAGCCAATCATGGTCGTTCCTTTCCGACCCCGGTCTGCTGGCGGCTCGCCGTGCCCATGCTGTTGCCCCGCCCTGCGATCTGCCGCGATCGTAACAATATGCGACAGCGCGGTTAAGGCGCGGTAAATCGCGATTCGGCGGCGCAACGCGTCGGCGGCCCTGGGATGCGCGTCCGCCTGGGGTTGATCCAGGTCAAGGGCTGGGCGGCTTTCCCGTTCTAGGTTGTGCATCGGGGATGGAGGATTTGGCGATGCGCACGATGGCCGATCTCGTCCGTGATCAAGACCCGCTGATGTTTCCGCCGGACGCGACCGTCAAGGAGGCGGCGCGGCGGATGCGCGAGCGCCGGGTCGGCGCCGTGCTGGTGGCCGAGGACGACGAGCGGCTGGTCGGCATCTTCACCGGACGCGACGCGGTCGGTCGCGTTCTCGCCGAGGGGCGCGACCCGGCCAAGACCACGCTCGCCGACGTGATGACCTACAATCCCGAAACGATGACGCCGCGCCATAGCGCCATCGAGGCGCTGCGCCTGATGCAGGACACGCATTGCCGCCACCTGCCGATCGTGCACGAGGGCAAGATTGTCGGCATCGTCTCGCACGGCGATTTCCGCGGCATCGAGCAGGACCGGCTCGATGAGGAGACGGGGCTGTGGGAGCGCCTCGCCTGAGGGGTGGGCAACAGGAACCATTGACGCAAGCAGCGGCCGCCCTTAGCTTTCACGCCATGTTGTCGACATCCCGTTACAGCGAACGACGCCGACGCCGCACGCGCGGCGGGCCCGGGCGTTGTGCGCGGGGCGAGCCGGTCATCGCGGGGCTGCCTGAAGCCCGCTGACCAGCGCCCAGGTAACACAGGCCAGGACCCCGCCGGTTTGCCACCGGCGGGTTTTTTTGTTGCCCGGCAAGGTTTCTCGGTAAGGAGCGAAACGATGGCAAGCAACCAGCCCAGCGTGTTCATCGACGGCGAGGCCGGCACAACGGGCCTCGGCATCCGCACCCGGCTCGAAGCGCTGCCGCAGATCACGTTGAAAAGCCTGCCTCCGGCGTTGCGCAAGGACAAGGCGGCGCGCCGCGACATCATGGCCGAGGTCGATCTCGTCGTGCTGTGCCTGCCCGACGATGCGGCGAAGGAGGCTGCGGCGTTGGCCGACGGGCTCGGCGCCGATGCGCCGAAATTGCTCGACGCCAGCACCGCGCACCGGGTCGATCCGGCGTGGACCTATGGCTTCCCCGAGATGATGCCGGGCCAGGTCGGGCACATCGCCGCTGCGCGCAAGGTCGCCAACCCGGGCTGCTATCCGACCGGCGCGATCGGCCTGTTGCGGCCGCTGGTCGAGGCCGGCCTGGTGCCGTCCGACTACCCGATCGCGATCAACGCGGTCAGCGGCTATTCGGGCGGCGGCAAGTCGATGATCGAGGCGCATGATCATGACGGCGGCCCGGCCTTCGAGCTTTACGCGCTCGGCCTCGAGCACAAGCACGTGCCGGAGACCCAGCTTTACGCCGGGCTCAGCCGCCGCCCGATCTTCGTGCCCTCGGTCGGGCATTTCCGCCAGGGCATGCTGGTCTCGGTGCCGCTGCATCTCGACACATTGCCGGGCGAACCGCGCGGCGCCGACCTCTATGACGCCCTCGCCGCGTTCTATCGCGGTTGCGAATATGTCCGGGCGGTTGAGCCCGCTGCCGGCGGCAAGCTCGAGCCGGAGGCGCTCAACGACACCAACCGACTTGAACTGTGCGTCTATGCCAACGAGGCGCGGCGTCAGGCGGTATTGGTGGCGCGGCTCGACAATCTCGGCAAGGGCGCCTCGGGCGCCGCGGTGCAGAACCTCAGCCTGATGCTCGGTCTCGAACAAGGGGCCGGATGATCGATCGCCGCGACCTGCTGCTGCGGGGTCTTGCCGGTGCCATTGCGTTTGTGCAACCAGGAATGGGGACCGCGATGTCCGCTCCTGCGATGATCAGCCGGGCGATCCCGTCCTCCGGCGAGGCGATGCCGGTGGTCGGGCTCGGCACGTGGCAGGTGTTCGATGTCGGCGCCGATGCGCGGGCCCGGCAGGAACCACGCGCCGTCCTGGAAGCGCTGGTTGCCGGCGGTGGCCGGATGATCGACACCTCGCCGATGTACGGCCGCGCCGAGGCGGTGACCGGCGACCTTGTCGCCGAAACGGGCCTGCGCCCGCGAGTCTTTCTCGCGACCAAGGTGTGGACCAGCGGACGCGAGCAGGGCATCGCGCAGATGCGCCGCTCGGCCGAATTGCTGCGGAGCCCGGTCCTCGATCTGATCCAGATCCACAACCTCCTCGACTGGCGCACCCATCTCGCGACATTGCGCCGGATGAAGGAGGCGGGGCAGGTCCGCTATATCGGCATCACCCACTACACGACCGGCTCCTTGCCCGAATTGGCGCGCATCCTCGAGAGCGAGCCCGACATCGACTTCGTGCAGTGCGGCTATTCGCTGGCGAGCCGCGAGGCCGAAACCCGGCTATTGCCGGTGGCCGCAGCCCGCGGCGTCGCGGTCATCGTCAACCAGCCGTTCGAGAGCGGCGGCATGTTCCGCCAGGTGCGCGACCGCGCCGTGCCGGAATGGGCGGCCGAGTTCGATTGCGCCAGCTGGGCGCAGCTCTTCCTCAAGTATCTGATCGCCGAGCCGGCGGTGACCGCCGTGATCCCGGCCACCGCCAACCCGGCGCACATGGCGGACGACCTCAAATCCGGTTTCGGCCGTCTGCCCGACATGCGGCAGCGGCAGCGCATCCGGCAGTTATGGGAGGCGCTGTAGCCGCCTCACCCGACGGCGATACCGGCGAGCGGTTGGCGCTCGCGAATGAGGGCGAAGATCCGCTCGACCAGGTCGGTGCCGCCGTGGTCGTGGTACAGCACCTGCAAAAAGGCCAGCGTGTCGCGCGCCGGGCCGACAAAATCCCACTCGCACGCTTCGAAGCTGTTGCCGCCGAGGTCGGGCAGCGCCAGCCCGCCGAAGCGCAATCGGCAGCGGACAAACGTGCAGCCATGGAACGTCCCGCCGTCGAGCGTGACCGCCAAATCTTCGAATCTCTGGTTGAGCGCAATCACCGGGCCATCCTCCTTGGCTGAAGCTGCAGGTGTGAACGCGCAGCGTAGACGCAAGTCTCGCGCCCGCCCCTGATTCACATCAAGGGCGGGGTCGGCCTCAGGATGCGGCGACCGCAGCGACCGCAGCGAACAGCTGCTCAACCGTTTGCTGCGTCAGGTCGCGGGTGATGAAGACGAGGCGCGAGCGGCGGTCGCCGTCGGGCCAAGTCCTCGAGCTCGACCGGGCGGTGCGCGACGTGCTGCACGGCGTGGATCACCACCGGGCCGCGGCAGCCCTCGACCGCGACGAGGCCCTTGACGCGCAGCAGGTCGGTGCCGCGCAGTGCGGTCAGCACCGCCATCGCCTGCTCGAACACCGGCCACGGCAGGGCGCCATCGAAGAACAGCGCGAAGCTGTCGATCCCGTGCGAGTGGGCGTGCGCGTGGTCATGCACATGGCCGGCCACCCGCGCCGGCAGGTCGAGGCCTTCCTCGAGCAGGAATTGCGGGTCGATCACGCCGTCGATCGCCGCGACGATCGGCGCCGCGCTCAATTCCCGGATGCGCGCGGTCAGCGCCGCTGCGGCAGCCGGGTCGGCAAGATCGGTCTTGGTCATCACGATGCGGTCGGCGAGCGCGACCTGCTGGCGCGCCTCGGGCATGTGCTCGAGATTGCCGGCGCCGCCCGGCGCGTCGACCACGGTGACCAGCCCCTGCAGGTGAAACTCCTCGCCGAGCGCGCGGTCGCTGGCGAAGGTCTGCAACACCGGGCCGGGGTCGGCGAGGCCGCTGGTTTCGATCACGACGCGCTGAAAGCTCGGCACCCTGCCCTGCGCCCGGTCGGCGAACAGGGTGCGCAGGCTCTCCTGCAGATCGGTGCGCACGGTGCAGCACAGGCAGCCGTTGCCGAGCAGCACCGTCGCGTCGCTCGACGCGCGCAACAGGGCGTTGTCGATGCCAATCTCACCATATTCGTTGATCGACGACGGCGGTGTTGGCGCCCTCAGGACGTGCCAGCAATTCGCGGATCAGCGTCGTCTTGCCGGAGCCGAGAAACCCGGTGACGACCGTCACCGGGATGCGTGCGCCGCGCGGCCGGCGCTGCCGCCGCCCGAACCGGCTCGCGTCGCTGCCGGCAAAGAGTTCGGTGTCCGCCAAACGATGGCACCCTCAAAAATTCGCCCCCGCCGAAGCGGGGGCTATCGGCTTGCCTGCAACCCTGGCGTTCCGCCAGCGCGGGAATGATTTCGGCGAAAACCCTCAGAAATCCATTTCGAGGGCGTAGAGGCCGCCGATGTGGCGGTCGACGCAGAACACGATGCCGCGATCATCGACGAACACGTCGTTGATCTGGCACGCCCCGGTCGGCGCGTTGGCACCTGCGGCACGAAATGCGCAACTTCCTTCGGCTGGTACGGGTTCGACAGGTCGAAAGCCCGGAGGCCGCCGTTGAAGAACGTGCCGAACACGACCTGTTCCGACTTCCAGCAGCCTTCCTTCGGCAGGTTCTCCCACAGATTATGCGCGCCGAAGCGGCCGCCGCGGCGCGAGAAGGTCTCGACCGGCGGCATCGGGCAGGTCGCGATCGGCATCGGGTTCTCCTCGGTGCGGTTGTCGACGATCCACACCAGCTTCGGCCAGTCGGCGCCGTCGTTGCGCGTGCATTCGTCGCTGACGATCAGCAGGTTGCGGTCGAAGAACGGCACGACGGTATGGGTGAAGCCGACATTGGGCGGGTGGTAGTCCCAGCGCGACACCATCTGCGGGTGCGCCTTGTCGGCGATGTCGAGCACGATCATGCCGCCGTCGAGATAGCCCATGTAAACCCGGTCCGGCCGCTGCGGATAGACGTTGGTGTTATGCGGGCGGAAGCCGCTGTCATTGGCTTCGGGATGGCGCTTCGGCGGGGCGACGTTGTCGCCCTGCTGCGTGCCGGGCAGCCACCAGCGGCTTATCTCGACGGGCTTTGACGGGTTGCGCACGTCGAAGGCCTGGTAGAACTGATCGTCCTTGGGGTGGGTCGGGCGCGAATCCGCGGCGCCGGAGCTCATGTGAATGGTCTCGCCGTCGGCGAACCACAGCTGGTGGACGCCGCGCGAAGCCGGCCCGGAGCGGTCGACGAAGCAGATGCTGCGCGGATTTTCCGGCACCGAGATGTCGAACAGTTCAAACCCAGCCGGCTGCAGCCCGACATCCTTCGTCTGGTAGGCGATGGCCATGATGTCGCCGACCGTCTCCAGCGAATTGGAGCGCATGTGCGACTGCGGCAGGTCGGCGCGGGCGACGATCTTGGGGGCGCGCGGGTCGGTGACGTCGACCCCGGTGAAGTTCTTCGGCGCGCTCTCGTGGGCCAGCCACAGGATGCGCCGTCCGTCCTTGGCGAGCTGCAACGACATGCCTTCGCCCATGCCGCCGAAGCCGTCGAGCGTGTTGTGCCCGAGCAGCTTGAAGTTCCAGATCATCGTATCGTTGGTTGGGCTCGTTGAGCTCTGGGCCATTTCGCTCCTCTACCGCGTGTTGTTGGGATAATCGTCAGGACTGGGCTTGATCTCGCCTTCGATCGGGCTGTCGGTCAATCGCGATACCGCGCGGACGGTGGCGCGCGCCACCCGCCACACCGCGTCGCTGGCGCTGTCGGCGCGCACCGTCACCGAGCCCTCCTGTTCGCCGGCCATGTCGGTCACCCCGACCAGCCAGACCGGGCCGACACGCTGCGTCGCCTCAAGCGCGATGATGCGGCCCGGGAAGCTGATCCGGGCGAAGCCCTTGCGAGTTTGCGACATCTCGATGCGGTAACGCATAGTGCGCAACGATAGCCGCGGCCACGCCGCAAAGTCCATCGCGGCGGCGCAGAGCAGCGCTAATGCCGCGTTTCGGCGCCGGCATCGCCAGACGCCGTTGCGGGCTCCGCCAGCGGCGGCCTAGCGGTTGCGGCGGCGGGACGCGGCGGGTTCGCGGGGGGAAGCGACCGGCTTTTCGCCGGCGGTCCGGTGATGACGTCGAAATCGCCGAGGGAATTGCTGCGCGACATCTGTGACCTCCTGTTGGTGGAGGCCGCTCCAGCTGCGGCGACATTCGGGACCGATGACCCAAGAACACGAAAGCCGCCTTGCTGAGGCGGCTTCGGGAAAACGACGCGGGTGCGCGATCCTAGGCCGCCGGCATGTACCAGCGGTACCAAAATCGCGCGCGGTGTTGGCCGGAACCCGGCCTGACCTGGATCATCGCCGCCAATCTAGCCGCGCCGGCGCGGGATGCAAGGGTTCGATTGCCGCAATTCTCTATTGCGCCAGAAAGCCGCCGTCGACCGGCAGGGTGTGACCGGTGATCATCGAAGCGGCGGGGCTGGCGAGAAACAGGATCGCGTGGGCCACCTCCTCGGGCGTGGCGAGGCGGCGCAGCGGCGTCAGCGCGGCGATCCGCTCCACGATGCCGGGCTGGTCGAGCAAACCGGCGGTCAGGTCGGTGCGCACCCAGGTCGGTGCCACCGCGTTGACCCGGATGCGCGATTGCGCCCACTCGACAGCCAACGCCCGAGTCATATTGACCACGGCGCCCTTGGTCGCCTGATAGGAGACGTTGGGGTAGATGCCGCCGCCCGAGAGCCCCATGATCGACGCGAGGTTGACGATCGCGCCGCCACCGCGGTGCATCATGCTGCGCGCGGCGATGCGCGAGCACAGGAACACCCCGGTCAGGTTGACCGCGACGACCTTGTCCCAATCGGCCAGCGGGTGATCGAGCGCCGCGTGGCGCAGCCCGATGCCGGCGCTGTTGACCAGGATGTCGATGCCGCCGCGGTGCTCGATCACGGTGGCGAACGCGCGTTGGAGCGAGGCTTCGTCGGTCACATCGGCGACGTGCGCCGAGACCGCCGGTTCGTCTGTGGCGATCGCCCGCGCGGTCGCCTCGGCGGCGGTGCTGTCGCGGTCGATCAGGGCGACGGCGGCGCCGGCGGCAACCAGATTTGCCGCGGCGGCCCGGCCGATGCCGCGCGCGCCGCCGGTGACGACGGCGATCTTGCCGTCGAGGCGCAAGGCGGCAAACGGGTTGGCAGTGGTCGGCATGGCGGGCCTCCTGGGCGGATTTACCGGCAAACCCGGGCGGTTTATGCGCGGCGAATCATTATCGTGTGGATATTGCGCAGTTTGCCCGGCCGAGGCGAGCAAAGCGTGCGTCCGCCGACGCCTTGGCGCCACCGTTTGCGGCGCCAGCGCGACCGCCCTAGACTTTGCGATTATCGCGGAAGAGGCGAATGGCCGACACGCTGCTCCAGGAACGCGCGGGCGAGGTGGTGATCCTGACCCTGAACCGGCCCGAGCGCGGCAATGCGCTCGATGCGGTGACGGTCGAGGCGCTGCTGGCGGCGATCGCGCGCGCGCCGGGCGAGGATGCCGGGCTGATCGTAATCGGTGGCGAGGGGCGGCATCTGTGCACCGGCTTCGACCTGTCGGGGCTCGACCAGGCCAGCGACGGCGATCTGCTGCTGCGCTTCGTGCGGATCGAGCTGCTGCTGCAGCGGATCTACGAATTGCCGGTGCCGGTCATGGCGCTCGCCAAGGGGCGGGTAGTCGGCGCCGGAGCCGACCTGTTCTGCGCCGCGCAGCACCGCATCGCCGCACCGGAGGCGACCTTCCGCATGCCCGGCTGGCGTTTCGGCGTGGCGCTCGGCACAAGGCGCCTCGCCGACCGGGTCGGCAACGATGTGGCGCGGCTGCTGCTGCTGGAAGACCGCACGTTCGACGCCGAGTTGGCGCGCGCCATCGGCTTTGCCACCGACATCGCGCCCGAGCCGTCCTGGCCCAAGGCGATCGCGACCGCGAGCGGCGGCAACGCCCTCACGCGCGACGCGGCCGCGTCGCTCCTCGGCCTGACGGTGGCGCGCCACGCCGAGGCCGACATGGCGGCATTGGTCGAAAGCGCGAGCCGTCCCGGGCTGCGCCAGCGCATGCAGGCCTACCGCGACGCCGCCCGCAGCGCGCGTGAGAGGCGGTAACGCGCTCGTCGCCCTTGCCAACAACACGGCCAAGGCAATTTAGTACCTAGCCCGCAAAGACAATGTCGTCCCCGCCTGCGCCGGATGACGGATCATGAAAGCCTGCCGCCGCCCATGCCGCTCGCCCTCTACAACTCGCTGACCCGCCGCAAGGAAACATTCGAGCCGCTCGACCGCGAGATGGTGCGCATGTATGTCTGCGGCCCGACGGTCTATGACTTTGCCCATATCGGCAACGCCCGCGCCGTCGTCGTATTCGATCAGCTCTACCGCGTGCTGCGCCACCAGTACGGCGCGGATCACGTCAAATACGTCCGCAACATCACCGACATCGACGACAAAATCATCGCCGCGGCACGCGAGACCGGCGAGCCGATCGCGGCCCTGACCGAGCGCACGACGGCGATCTTTCACGAGGACATGGCGGCGCTCGGCGCGCTGCCGCCCGACGTCGAGCCGCGTGCCACCGAGCACATCCCGCAGATGATCGCGATGATCGAGCGGCTGATCGGGCAGGGCCACGCTTACGCCGCCGAGGGGCATGTGCTGTTTGCGTCGCCTCGTGGCCGGGCTATGGCCGGCTGTCGCGGCGCAGCCGCCAGGAGATGATCGCCGGCGCCCGGGTCGAGGTCGCGCCCTACAAGAAAGACCCCGGCGATTTCGTGCTGTGGAAGCCGTCGAGCCCCGACCAGCCGGGCTGGGACAGCCCGTGGGGGCGCGGCCGGCCGGGCTGGCACATCGAATGCTCGGCGATGAGCGAAGCCCATCTCGGCGACAGCTTCGACATCCACGGCGGCGGCCTCGACCTGATCTTCCCGCACCACGAGAACGAACTAGCGCAAAGCGAATGCGCCCACGGCGGCAAACCGTTCGTCAATTTCTGGGTGCACAACGGCTTCCTCAGCGTCGACAGCACCAAGATGTCGAAATCCCTCGGCAATTTCGTCACCGTGCACGAGCTTTTGGAGGCAGGGTCAGATCGAGGATTAGAGGGCGAAGCGATCCGCCTCGCCCTGTTATCAACCCACTACCGCGATCCGCTCGACTGGACCGACGAGAAACTCAGTCAAGCACGCTCAGCGCTGGATCGATTTTACCGGGTGCTGGCGCTGCCAAGTGGACAAGGGCAGGCATCGATGGCGGGGAGCGTCGTAGGGGCGTTAGAGGATGATCTGAACACCCCATTGGCCCTGGTTGTGCTCCATTCGCTTGCGAGCGAGATCAACAAGACCACCGATCCTGATCGGCTTGCCACTTTGCAGAGCGCGTTGAGAAGCGGAGCTGCGCTTCTCGGTTTGTTGCAAGGCACTTGGCGGCAAGGCGATGTCGATGATGAGACTAATTCGATCAATCGACGGGTCGATGAACGCACAAAGGCAAGGCGCGAGCGCCGATTTGCCGATGCCGACCGTATCCGCGCAGAGCTAGCTGCCGAGGCGATCACGCTTGAAGACAGACCCGACGGTACGACGACATGGTATCGCGACTGGGCGCCATTGATCCACCCGCCTGATTTTGTCATTCCGGGGCGCCGCGTAGCGGCGAACGCGGAATCAATATTCCAGAGACCAGTGTTCCTGGATTCCGGGTTCGCGGCTTTCAGCCGCGCCCCGGAATGACCGGAGGTCGGCAGCAGCGAAGATGGCTGGGACGAACAGTAGCCGCGATGGCGTGACCGGCGGGCCGGCGGTTATTCTGGTCGAGCCGCAGCTCGGCGAGAATATCGGCACCGCGGTGCGGGCGATGATGAATTGCGGGCTCGATGATCTGCGCCTGGTGCGGCCGCGCGACGGCTGGCCGAACGACCGGGCGGTGGCGGCGGCGAGCGGGGCCGACCGCGTGCTCGACCGCGCGCGGCTCTATCCCAGCGTCGAGGCGGCGGTCGGCGATCTCGCGCATGTCTACGCGACGACCGCGCGCGACCGCTACATGGTCAAGCGCGAGGTGACGCCGCGCCACGCCGCCGCCGAGATGCGCGGCTTCCTGGCGGCAGGGGAACCGTGCGGCGTGCTGTTCGGGCCGGAGCGCACCGGCCTCGTCAACGAGCATATCGCCTTGGCCGACACGGTGCTGACGGTGCCGCTCAACCCGGCCTTCTCGTCGCTCAACCTCGCCCAGGCGGTGTTGCTGGTCGGCTACGAATGGTTCACCGCGCACGCCGAGCCGCCGCCGGAGACATTGCACACCGGCCACAGCCGACCGGCCGACAAGGCCGAGCTGATCCGCTTTTTCGAGCATTTCGAGGAGGCGCTGACCGACAGCGGCTTTCTGCGCCACCCCGACAAGCGCCCGAGCATGACCCGCAACCTGCGCAACCTGTTTCAGCGCGCCGGGTGCACCGAGCAGGAGTTGCGCACACTGCACGGCGTCATTACCGCCTTCATGGGGCCGAGGAAGCGTTAGCCGTCCGTTGCCGAGCCGCCGGTTTGATCAAGGCTGGGTCATCGGCGACACCCGCCAGCGGGATTGCAAAGCCGTCGCGGCATCATCGGGCTCCTTTACTCCCATCATGCCCAACCACCGCACGAAATTCCTGACAGTCATCGCGCGGCGGATTGTGGTCGAATACACAGTTCGGCCGGCATTCGGAGAGGCTCGACCCCGACTAGCTGCAGCTGGCTCTGACGCACGATTATAAGCGCCACGGCACGACCGCCCTGTTCGGCGCCTTCAGGGTGCTCGATGGCGCGGTGCTCGGCCGCTGTATGCAGAGGCACACGCATCAAGAGTTCATCCGCTTCCTCAACGCCGTCGAGCGCGCGGTCCCCGCCGGCAAGCTGATCCACGCCATCCTCGACAATTACGCAACCCACAAGCACCCCAAGGTCCAAGCCTGGCTCATCCGCCATCCGCGCTGGACCTTCCACTTCACCCCGACCTCGGGCTCCTGGCTCAACGCTGTCGAAAATTTCTTCTCCGCTCTGACCCGAAAGCGCCTGCGGCGCGGCATCTTCTGCTCGATCGTCGACCTTCAGGCCGCCATCAACCGCTATATCGATGAGCACAACCGTGACCCAAAGCCCTTCGTCTGGACCAAGCCCGCCCCCGACATCCTCGCCAAAATCAGCCGCCTGCCTGTACCTTCCGTCTGAGCCGCACTAGCTCCAAGCCCAGCTCTTGAGATCCTCGACCCGAGGCTTGCTTTCGGCCCGGCGCACCGCGCGCCGCTCCGCGGCGCTGTTGCCGCGGATCTGTGCTTCGCTCTTGTAAGAGCCCTGCGATGCGCCACAGCGCCGGGCTTGGCGATCTCGTAGAACCGGCGCCGCCAATGGCTCCAGTAGAAGGCCAGGATCACGGCATTGCCGGCTCGCCCCGCGATGGGCCACCTGCTTTGTAGGCCGCATATCCGTCGCACTGCACGATACCGTGATAGAAGGCGAGCAGCGTCATGGCATGCTCGGCGCCGCGTCCCGCTGCGTAGGTCCCGGTGCATAGTATCGACGACCGCCGCCGGGCCGGTGCCGCCGCGCCGGGCACTGTCGTCGCGCGCGATCGACCCAGAGCCTCTCGCGCAAGCAGAGCTTCGCCGAGAGCCAGCACCGAGCGGTCGATCTCGATCCCTCGCGCCAGCAGGATCCGGGCTTGCCGGTAAAGCGGCAAAGGCTAGGCGTAATCTGCTGACCAGAATGTACGCGACCGAGGCCTCGGTCGGCAGGCCGGAGCGGATCAGGCGCACCAAGTGACGGTTTGGCGGTCTCCAGGCCCTTAGCCGACATCGTGATCGAGCCAGCTTTCCGCGCCGCCGCGCGCGGCGGCGCGGAAAGCTGGCCCGTCGCGCACCCGCCTGTCGTCAGCCTCCGCCATCAAGCCGACCAATTCGACAAACCGTACCTTCGGCTTCCATCCGAGGACCGCCTGTGCCTTTGCCGCATCGCCGACCAGCGCCTCGACCTCGGCGGGACGGTAGAATGCCGGGTTCACCCGCACGATAAGCTTGCCGCTGCGGCGATCGATGGCGTGCTCGTCCGGGCCGGCGCCGTTCCATTCCAGGTCGAATCCGAGGTGATTGGCCGCGGCATCGACGAACGCCCGCACCGTATGGGCCTCGCCCGTAGCAAGTGCAAAATCCTGCGCCAAATCCTGTTGCAGCATCGCCCACATGCCTTCGACGTAGTCGCCGGCGAACCCCCAATCCCGCCGCGCGTCGAGATTGCCCAATTCGAGGACGTCGAGGTCGCGGTGGCGGATCCGAGCCAGCGACAGGGTGATCTTGCGCGATACGAATTCGCGGCCGCGCAGCGGCGATTCGTGATTGAACAGGATGCCCGAGCTGGCCCCAATGCCGTAGCTTTCGCGATAGTTGACGGTCGCCCAGTGGGCGAACAGCTTGGCGATACCGTAAGGGCTTCGCGGATAGAACGGCGTGTTTTCGTTCTGCGGGGCGGCCTGCGCCTTGCCGAACATTTCCGAGGTTGACGCCTGGTAGAAGCGGGTTGACGGCGCCACTTGCCGGATCGCTTCGAGCAGACGCAGCGGTCCGATCCCGTCGGCATCGGCCGTATAGAGCGGCTGCTCGAAGGAGACGCCGACATAGCTCTGCGCGGCGAGGTTATACACTTCGTCGGGCTGGACGCGTTGCAATGCCCGCATGATGTTGGTCAGTTCGGCCAGGTCGAAATCGACAAACTCGATGTGTTTGGCGATTTGCAGCTCCTCAAGCCGCGGCGTCGTGCCGCTCGACGAACGGCGCAGGCCGCCAAACACGCGATAGCCCTTTTCCAGCAGAAGCTTTGCGAGATACGCGCCATCCTGACCACTGATGCCAGTGATCAGCGCGGTCTTTGCCATCTGTCCCCCTTGCGGAATAACCATGCCGTGTCTGCACGAAGCCGACCGGCCGTCGCCGGCGCGTCAGACGATGCCGTCCTTGCGCAAGCCCGCGACCGCATCGGCGTCGAGGCCGAGCCAGTCGGCTAGCACCTCCTCAGTGTGCTCGCCGAGGAGCGGTGCCGACTTGACCTCGGTCGGGACGCCGTCAAAGCGCACCGGCCAGGTCGGCATCGCCATCTTGCGCTCGCCGTGCACCATCGTCTGCAGGATGCCACGTTCGTAGAAGCTCGGCTCGTTAACAAGATCGTTGGTGTCGAGCACCGCGCCGGCCGGAACGCCGACCGCGCTCAGTTCGGCCATCGCTTCGTGCTTGGTGCGCCGCATCGTCCAGCCGGTGATGATCTCTTCGACCTCGGCTTCGCAGTTCATCCGCGCGTCGGGGGTGTCGTAACGCGGGTCGCCGATCAGGTCTTCGCGGCCGACCAGCTTGAGAAGACGCGGCCAATGCTCGGGGTTGGCGCGGCTGGTCATCAGGTAGACGTAATCGTTGGGGCCACCGGGCTTGCACGGATAGGTGCCGGCAGGCGGGTTGTTGGCAGGCGGCCGGCGCGGTGCCGCCTTGCCGGTGCGCGCCTGTGCGATGAACCCGCCACGGCTGTAATGCATGACCGAATCCTGCATCGCCACCTGCAGCCGGCGCCCCTTGCCGGTGCGGGCGCGGTCGAACAGCGCGCTGACGATCGAGAACGCCATCAGCATGCCGGTGCCGGTGTCGCCGATCGTCGGGCCGGGCTTGATCGGGCGGCCGTCCTTCTCGCCGGTAATGCTCATCGCGCCGCCGGCAGCCTGGGCGATCGGGTCGAACGACAGGCCCTTTTCGTAGGGGCTGCCGTCGCCGAAGCCCTTGATCTGGGCATAGATGATGCCGGGGTTGATCGCGCTGACAACATCGTAGCCGAGTCCCAGTCGTTCGACCGCGCCGGGCGCGAAGTTCTCGGTGAAGACATCCGCCTTCTTCACCATCTCCTTGACCAGGCCCAAGCCGCGCTCCGACTTCAAGTTGACCGTCAGCGACCGCTTGTTGGCGTTGTACATCATGAAGTAGTAGGCATCGCCAAAGCCGGTGCGCCCAGCCTCGCCGCGCGGCGGCTCCACTTTGGCGATGTCGGCGCCCATCCACGCGAGCGCCTCGGTACATGTCGTGCCGGCCTCGAATTGCGTCAGGTCGAGCACGCGAATCCCGGCGAGGCAGCCAGGGGAAACGGGAGTTACGTCCATTGCTGATTCCTCTCGGAAAAGGAAGGTGTCACCGCCGCGACGTGTGGGCGCCCGGAGGCGACGGCGTCAGTGGTCGAAGCCAAACAGCGCCTGTGCATTGTGGTGCAGGATCTTGTCGGTATCGGACTTGGGCAATCCCAACCGCTCGATGTAGGCAAAGGTCTCCTTGTAGGCTTCATAATCCTGCAGCACCGGATAATCGCTGCCGGTCACCAGATGGTCGGCCCCGAACGCTTCCAGCGCGCAGGTGAACGCCGCCTTCGACCCGTAGCACACCGTGTCGTACCAGAACTTTTTGGCGGTGACGCTCGGCGCCTCGGCAAGGTTCGGGTGGCCGCCGGGGTTCTGGCCTTGCTGGTCGAGGCGGTTAAGCAGCATCGGGATCGGACCGCCGAGATGCGGCACGATGAACTTTATATTCGGATAACGGTACGGGATCTGCTTGGCGATCATGTGCAGGACGAAAGTCGCGTCCTCCAGCGAGGTGCCGACCGACGCCCGGTAATTGTAATCGACGATAAACGGCGAGCAGATGCCGCTTCCCGCCGGGTGGACGAACAGCACCGCGCCGCGCCGGTTCATCTCGGCGTAGATCGGCTCGAACTCGGTCTCGGCGATCGAGCGATTGAGGCAAGTGATGTTCATGTTGACGCCGACGCAGCCGAGCTGATCGAAGCCGCGTTCCATCTCCTTCAGCGCCGCGTCGATGTGCGGCAGCGGCAGCATCACGTAGGACGCGATCCGTTTCGGATAGCGATGCGCGAGATCGGCGTAGCCGTCGTTGAGCATCTGCACGGCTTTGACGCACTCCGCCTCGTCGGGCAGATAGGGCGGGTGGTTCGGCGATAGGACCTGTTTCTCGACCCCTGCCTCGTCCATCAGCTGGAAGCGGCCTTCGATGTCCTCCGGCGAATCCGAGAACGGATGCCGCGCCATGCCGCGCTTGACCGGCAGATGGGTGGGCGAGGCGAACCGGTCGCCCATGAACGCGCTGAAATTCTTCGGCGTGTAGTGCGCGTGTACATCGCAGATCATTGGCTCTCCTCCTCCAAGCGTGCCGTGACGCCGCCGCTGGCCCTCGATGCCTCGCCCGGGGCCGGCTCTTCTATCACCTATCATGCGCGGGCACTCGAAGGCTGGCAATTGGACCGCCCGCCCTCGCTTCAAGAGGGTCCTTTGGTCGTGTCCTGCCGCCGTTGCCGCTGACGGCTATGATCGCCGCGACCGAGACGAACGTCGCGGCGCACCCTCACATAGGTCAGGGGCGGGTCGAGGAAGCGGCGATCCTGCCGTCGATCTCGGAACACCCCCGGCCGACTTGGCTTTTGGAGATGACGAGGTCGAGTTTTCTCACATTGAACTGCGCGAACACGAGGTGCTGGCGGCTAACGGCGTGCCTGCCACCTGAAGAGAAGGGGCCGGCCCTCGCAGGCCGGCCCCAGTTCGTAGATGGCCGGGTCGATCCCGGCCATGACGGTAACAGCAGGGATCAGGTATGCCAGCGGAACGCTTGCTGCTTGCGCTGCGAGCCCTGGCTCAGCTTGATGTTGACGAGGCCGGGGCCGGGGAAGTTCATCAGCTCGTCGAGCGCGCCGCGCACGTCCTTGGTGTCCTCGACATAGGCGCCGTAGCCGCCGAACGCCTGCATCATCTTGTCGTAGCGGGCGCCGTAGATCAGCGTGTTCGGCCGCATGTTGAGCATCGGGTCCGACGGGATCTCCGGCATGCCCGGGCCAATGCCGCCATTGTTGAGAACGACGATCTTGGCCGGCATGTTGTAGCGGCACAGCGTCTCCATCTCCATGCCGGAGAAGCCGATCGCCGAATCGCCCGAGATGTGGACGACCGGCCGGTCGGGATGCACGGCGCAGGAGGCGACGACGAGCCCGAGCCCGACGCCCATCGTGCCGTAGCTGCCGGCGTTGAGGTACGAGCGCGGGTTCTCAAGCGGCATTTGGGTACCGCCGATATCCATCGTGGTGGCGCCTTCGCTGCACAGGACGACATTCTTCGGCAGCCACTCGCGGATGTCGCGGAACAGCCGGTAATAGCCGCCCGGCGAGGAGTTGTCGGCGATCTGCGGCGCGATCATCGCCGCGTTCTCGGCCGCCTTCTTGGCGAGCGCCTGGCGCCACGGCGAGCCCTCCGGGTGGAACCACTGGCGGCCGGTCAGCGCCTGGTTCAGCTGGGCCATGATCGCCTTGCCGTCGCCGAGCAACGGCACCTCGGCCGGCTTGTTCTGGTGCATCGACTCCGGCGAGATGTCGAGCTGGACGACCCGCACGTCCTTGGCGTAGCGCGGCGGCAGGCCGAAATGCAGGATCCAGTTGAACCGCGCGCCCATCAGGAACACGACGTCGGCCTGCTGCAATGCAAGCGTGCGCGCGGCGCCCGCCGACAGCGGGTGGTCGTCCGGCATGACACCCTTGCCCTTGGGCGTGCGCACGAACGGCACCTGGGTCTTCTCGAGGAAGGCACGCACCTCTTCGGTGGCGCCCGAGTACGCCATGCCCTGGCCGATCAGGGCAAGCGGGCGCTGCGCCGATTGCAGCACGTCGAGCGCGCGCTCGACATCCATCGGCATCGCCTGGGTGCGCGGCGGTTCCGGGCACCTTGCGACCTGGTCGACCTTCTCGACGTCGCATTCGCCGGTGATCAGGTCGTCGGCGATATCGAGATAGGTCGAACCGGGACGGCCGTAAATCGATTGCCGCACCGCCATCTCGACATAGAACGGGATGCGGTGGACGTGCTCGATCGCATGCGCCCATTTGCTGACGGGGGTCGCCGCCATCACCTGGCGCTCTTCCTGGAAGGAGCCCATGCCGTTGCGGTAGGTCTCCGAGGCGCCGCCGACCAGCAGCATCGGCCAGCAGTTCTGCTGCGCGTTGGCGAGGCCGGAGAGGCCGTGGATGACGCCGGGCCCGGTGACGACGATGCACGCAGCCCGGCCGGCCGGTCAGGAAGCCGACGGCGCCGGCGGCGTAGGACGCGGCCTGCTCGTTGCGCATGCCGATATAGGGAAGACCGACCTTCTGGGCGGCATCGGCGAGCGGGCCGACGGGGAACCCGACGACGCCGAACATGAATGGTACGCCTTGCTCTTTCAGGCTTTTCGCCAGTAAGTCAGCGCCTTTGATCTCAGCCATGTTTCCTCCTGTGAGACGGGCGAGATGGCTCAAGCCCGGGTTGCCGAAAAACGCTTCGGCGGCAGATTACGCATTTATTGCCGGCTGGGTCTAGCTGCGGTGCCATAAACGCTGGGATGCGATTTCGGCACCCTCGGCCATTGCCCGCAGCTTCTTGAACGAAATATCGAGGTCGAGCTTGCCGTAGCCGGCAAAGGTGCCGAAGCCGCAATCGCGAACCGGCCATCACCCGCTCGCGGCCGACGATGTCGGCAAAGCGGCACAGCCGCTCGGCGACGAGTTCCGGGTGCTCGACGTAATTGGTCGAGGTGTCGAGCACGCCCGCGACCAGGATCTTGTCGTCGGGCAGTTTCAGGTCGCGCCATACGGTCCATTCGTGGGCGTGACGCGGGTTGGCCGCCTCGATGACCAGCGCCATCGGCTTGGCCTTGATGAGGATCGGCGCGACCTTGGCGAAGGCGATGTCGTGGTCATGCGGCCCCTCGTAATTGCCCCAGCAGATGTGAATGCGGCACATCTCGGCGGGCACGTTGCGGAGTGCGTGGTTCAACGCCTCGACATGAAAGGCGGCGCGCTTCAGGAAGTCAGTTTCGCTCAAATCCTGAAACGAGGTGTGGTGCGCCATCGCCAGATCCGGGCAGTCGAGCTGCAATACGAAGCCGGCGGCGACGATCGCCTCGTATTCCTGCTGCATCGCCGCCGCGATCGCTTCGACATAGGCTTCGTGCGTCGGGTAATAGGTGTTGGTCTGGAACACCGGTACGAGGCCCGGCGAGGCCGCGGTCATAAAGCCCTCCACGGCTTTCACCTGCGCCAGCGCCGCCTTGAGGTTGGCGATGTCCTCGTGCAGCGGCTCGGTGTCGCGCACCGTGATCGGGCCGACGCACACGGCGCGCCGCGCGACATTGTCGCCGGTCATCCGCGCATAGGCGGCCACGAAATTCGGGTGCGGCCCGGTGTCGAGGCGCGGCTTCGCCGGCGCGTGCCCGGCAAAGCCGGACAGACGGTCGGCGACGTAGGTCGAATAGCCGGGCTTCGACATCTCGCCGTCGTTGATGACGTCGACGCCGGACTCGGCCTGGCGACGCACGATCGCGAGGACGGCCTCGCGCGTCAGCCGCGCCAGTTCGGCCTTGTCGCAGGGCTCGCCCCGGTCCTTCTTGACCAGCAGCGCGCGCAGATTGGATGGGCGCGGCAGGCTGCCGGTGTGGGTCGTCAGAATGCGCTCTCGGCTCGTCTTCATCGCGCTTCCCTCCGCTCGCCTTGTCGTTCGCAGCAGCGTGCGACTCTTCACGCTTGCCGGCAAGCGCAAGGCGCCGCTCAAGGCGCCGGCAGCCAGGCACGCCAATTGCGTTGAACCGCGGGGAACTTGCGTATAGACCGGCCGAATTCGATTGGCGGGCGATCGTATCCGTTTCCCTCAGGT
The DNA here is from genome assembly GCA_963746885.1 of uncultured Alphaproteobacteria bacterium. Classification (GTDB taxonomy): domain Bacteria; phylum Pseudomonadota; class Alphaproteobacteria; order ATCC43930; family CGMCC-115725; genus DATARH01. The sequence goes on along the minus strand of CAVVDM010000015.1, from coordinate 339,352 downwards.
TGCAAGGCGGTGCGATGAACATCCACGAATATCAGGCGAAAGAGCTGTTGGCGAAATTCGGCGTCGCCGTCCCGCCCGGGGCGGTGGCCTATACCGCCACGGAGGCGGTCGACGCCGCAAACCGGCTCGGCGGGCGGGTGTGGGCGGTCAAGGCGCAGATCCACGCCGGCGGGCGCGGCAAGGCGGGCGGCGTCAAGCTGGCGCGCTCGGAGGACGAGGTCGCCGCCGCGGCGCGCGCGCTGATCGGCCACAATCTGGTGACCCACCAGACCGGTCCCGACGGCCGCGAGGTCAAGCGGGTCTATGTCGAGGCCGGTTGCGACATTGCCCGCGAGCTGTACCTCGCGCTGTCGATTGACCGGGGCCGCGGGCGGATCACGCTGATCGGCGCCGGCGAGGGCGGCATGGAGATCGAAGAACTGGCCGCACGCGCGCCCGACAAGATCCTGCGCATCGCGATCGATCCGGCGTCCGGGCTGTCGGCGTTTCATGCCCGCCGCCTCGCCTTCGGCTTCGGGCTGTCGGGCGGCCAGGTCAGGGCGCTGGTCCGCTTCGTCAGCGCCCTCTACCGCGCCTTCATCGAACTCGACGCCGCGCTGATAGAGATCAACCCGCTGGTGGTGACCGGCGCCGGCGACCTCATTGCCCTCGATGCCAAGATCTCGTTCGACGACAACGCGCTGTTCCGCCACCCCGAGATCGAGGCGTTACGCGACGAGGACGAGGAGGACCCGATCGAGCTCGAGGCCGGCCGCCACGCGCTCAACTACGTCAAGCTCGACGGGAGTATCGGCTGCATGGTCAACGGCGCCGGGCTAGCCATGGCGACGATGGACATCATCAAGCTCTATGGCGGCAGCCCGGCCAATTTCCTCGATGTCGGCGGCGGCGCGACGAAGGAGCGGGTGACCGTCGCGTTCAAGCTGATTCTGTCCGACTCCAATGTCGAGGCGATCCTCGTCAACATTTTCGGCGGCATCATGCGCTGCGACGTCATCGCCGAGGGCGTCGTCTCGGCGGCGCGCGAGGTAAACCTGCATGTGCCGCTCGTCGTCAGGCTTGAAGGCACCAACGTCGAACTCGGGCGCCGCATCTTGAGCCAATCCGGGCTGCCATTGCAGGCAGCCGACAATTTCGAGGACGCCGCGCGCAAGGTCGTCGCCGCGGTGCGGGAGGCGGCGTGATGTCGATCATCGTCAATGCCGCAACGACGGTGATCTGCCAGGGCTTCACCGGGTCGCAGGGCACTTTTCACTCCGAGCAGGCGATCGCCTACGGCACCAAGATGGTCGGCGGCGTGACCCCGGGCAAAGGCGGGACGAAACATCTCGACCTACCGGTGTTCGACACCGTGCACGAGGCGCGCGCCAAGACCGGCGCCACCGCCAGCGTCATCTATGTTCCGCCGCCTTATGCCGCCGATGCGATCCTCGAAGCAGTCGATGCCGGGATAGAGCTGGTCATCTGCATCACCGAGGGCATCCCGGTGATGGACATGGTGCGCGTCAAGCGCGCCTTCGACGGCACCAGGAGCATGCTGATCGGGCCCAACTGCCCGGGCGTCATCACCCCCGGCGAGTGCAAGATCGGCATCATGCCGGGCCACATCCACAGCCGCGGCCGGGTCGGCATCGTGTCGCGCTCGGGCACCTTGACCTATGAGGCAGTAGCGCAGACGACGGCCGCGGGCTTGGGGCAATCGAGCTGCGTCGGGATCGGCGGCGATCCGATCCACGGGCTCGACTTCATCGATGTCCTCGACATGTTTCTCGCCGACGACGAGACCGAGGCCATCGTCATGATCGGCGAGATCGGCGGCAGCTCCGAGGAGGAGGCCGCCGAATTCCTGCGCACTCACAATAAGAAAAAGCCGATGGTCGGCTTCATCGCCGGAGCCGCCTCGCCGCCCGGCCGCCGCATGGGCCATGCCGGCGCGATCATCGCCGGCGGCAAGGGCGGTGCCGGCGACAAGATGGAGGCACTGAAGCGCGCCGGCGTCACGGTCACCGACTCGCCCGCCGCTATCGGCACGACGATGAAACGCGTGTTGCAGGGTTGAAGGCTTTAGGAGGAATCTTCATATCGCCTCCCCACATTGTCTTACCGGCGAGTTGCGCCGCGACAGCAGAGGAGGCGATCAGAGTCCCTAATGCCCGAGATTGATCGATCCGCGTTTCTGTCCGGTGCCAGTGCCGGCTTTATCGCGGAGCTCTATACCCGCTACCTTGACGACCCCGAGGCGGTTGACGAGAGCTGGCGACGGTTTTTCGGCGAGGTCGGCGACGATGCGGCGGCGCTCAAGGCCGAGCGTGCCGGGCCGCAATGGGCGCGCCCATTACCGCCGCTTTTCGTCGAGCCGAGTGCCCCGCGGGCCACGCCGGTCGACGCGCAGGCGTTTCATCAGGCGGCGGTCGACTCGATCCGCGCCCTCAACCTGATCCGCGCCTACCGGGTGCGCGGCCATCTCGACGCCGATCTCGATCCCTTGAAGCTCGAGCGGCGCGGCCGTCACCCCGAGCTCGACTACCGCAGCTATGGCTTCACCGAGGCCGACCTCGACCGCGACATCTTCATCAACAATCTGCTCGGGCGCGAGCGTGCCAGTTTGCGCGAGATCATCGCGATCCTCCGCGAGACCTATTGCGGCCATGTCGGCGTCGAGTACATGCACATCCAGGTGCCGGGCGAGCGCCTGTGGATCCAGCAGAAATTCGAGCACCGCGAGAGCCGTCCGAGCCTGACCAACGCCGCGCGGAAGGAGGTGCTGCGGGTGCTGACCGTGGCCGAGACCTTCGAGCGCTTTCTCGACCGGCGCTATACCGGCACCAAGCGCTTCGGCATCGAGGGCGGCGAGTTGCTGATGCCGGCGCTGGAGGCGATCCTGCGGCGCGGCGCCGAGCTCGGAGTCGAGGAATTCGTCATCGGCATGCCGCATCGCGGCCGGCTCAACGTGCTGGCCAATTTCATGGGCAAGCCCTATGCCGCGATCTTCTCCGAATTCCAGGGCGTCGCGGCCAATCCCGACGACGTGCATGGTTCGGGTGACGTCAAATACCATCTGGGCACCTCGACCGACCGCGAGGTCGGGGGCCGCAATGTGCATCTCTCGCTCGCGGCCAACCCGTCGCATCTCGAGGCGGTCGACCCGGTCGTGCTCGGCAAGGTGCGCTCGAAGCAACACCAGCGCGGCGACGCCGAGCGCAAGCAGGTGATCGGCATCCTGATGCACGGCGACGCCGCCTTCGCCGGCCAGGGGCTGGTCGCCGAGTTGCTCGAACTGTCGGACCTGCGCGGCTTCCGCACCGGCGGCACGATCCACGTCGTCGTCAACAACCAGATCGGCTTTACGACGGCGCCGTCCTTCGCGCGCTCCAGCCCCTACCCGTCCGACGTTGCCAAGGGCATCCAGGCGCCGATCTTCCACGTCAACGGTGACGACCCCGAAGCGGTGGTCGAGGTGGCGCGGACCGCGATCGAATACCGCCAGCGCTTCAACAAGGACGTCGTCATCGACCTGTTCTGCTACCGCCGGCACGGCCACAACGAGGGCGACGAGCCGGCGTTTACCCAACCCTTGATGTACCGCACGATCGCCCGCCTCCCGACCACCCGCCAGCGTTACGCCGAGCGGCTCGTCGCCGAGGGCGTGCTGACCCCGGCCGAGGTCGAGGGTCTGGCGAGCGCCTTTGTCGCCGACCTCGAAACCCAATTCGCCGCCGCCGCCAGCTACCGCCCGAACAAGGCCGACTGGCTGGAAGGCGCCTGGGCCGGTTTCGAGCCGGCGCCCGACGATGATCGCCGTGGCAATACCGCCGTGCCCCTCGATATTCTGCGCGAGGTTGGGCAAGCGCTTGTCGACGTGCCGGAGGGCTTTCGCCTCAACCGCAAGGTTGCCCGTCAGCTCGACGCGAAGCGGGAGGCGCTCGCAGCCGGCGAAGGGATCGACTGGGCCACCGCCGAGGCGTTGGCAATCGGGACTCTGTGCGCCGAGGGCACGCATGTCCGCATGTCCGGCCAGGACAGCGGCCGCGGCACGTTCTCGCATCGCCACGCGGTATTGGTCGACCAGGAGAGCGAGGAGCGCTACATCCCGATCAACCATGTCCGCGACGGGCAGGCGCGGTTCGACATCATCGACAGCCCGTTGTCGGAGGCCGCGGTCGTCGGCTTCGAATACGGCTACAGCCTCGCCGACCCGAAGACGTTGGTGATCTGGGAGGCGCAGTTCGGCGACTTCGCCAACGGCGCGCAGGTCATCATCGACCAGTTTCTCAGCTCGGGCGAAGCCAAGTGGCTGCGCATGAGCGGCCTCGTGCTGCTGTTGCCGCACGGCTACGAGGGCCAGGGGCCGGAGCATTCCTCGGCGCGGCTCGAGCGCTACCTGCAACTGTGCGCCGAAGACAACATGCAGGTCTGCAACCTGACCACCGCGGCCAATTATTTTCATGCGCTGCGCCGCCAGGTTCGCCGCAAGTTTAGGAAGCCGCTGGTCATCGTCACGCCGAAATCGCTGCTGCGCGCGAAGGAGGTGATGTCGCCGCTCGATGCGATGGGGCCGGGCCGCACCTTCCATCGCATCATCGAGGAGACCGAGGCGATCGCGACCGACGATCAGGTGCGCCGCGTCGTGCTGTGCAGCGGCAAGGCGTATTTCGACCTCGCGAAGGCGCGCGCCGAGAAGGGCGACGCCAAGGAAGATAAGCGGGTCGCCCTCATTCGCATCGAGCAGCTCTACCCGTTCCCGCTGCGCAGCCTCGGGCAGGTTCTGCGGCGCTACCGCAACGCCGAAATCGTGTGGTGCCAGGAGGAGCCGCAGAACATGGGCGCATGGAGCTTTGTCGACCGGCGCATCGAGCAGGTGCTGGCCGGGCTGGACATCGCCGCGAAGCGACCGCGCTTTGTCGGCCGCGCCGAGGCCGCTTCACCGGCGACGGGCCTGTTCAAGCGGCACACCCAGGAACAGGCGCAGCTCGTCGACGCCGCGCTGGCCGCGTAGGGCGGGGTGCGATGGCAGCTGAGATCAAGGTTCCCAGCCTCGGCGAGTTGGTAACCGAGGCGACCGTCGCCAAGTGGCTGAAACAGCCCGGCGAGCCGGTCGAGCGCGACGAGCCGGTCGTCGAACTGGAGACCGACAAGGTGACGCTGGAGGTGCCGGCACCCGAAGCGGGCATCCTCGGCGAGATCCGTGCCGCCGCCGGCAGCAACGTGCCCGTCGGCGCCGTGCTTGGGACGATCTCGGATGGAGTAGCCGTTCAGCCCCCCGCCGCAAGCCCCCTTCCCAACCCTCCCCCGCCGGGGGCACCGCGCGCGGACGCCGGCCCGATCCTCGATCGCGCCGGCCCTGCCGTCCGCAAGCTTGTTGCCGAGAGCGGCATCGACGTGGCGGGCCTTACCGCGACCGGCCCCGGCGGGCGATTGACCAAAGGCGACGTGATCGCAGCGCAAGCCCGGCCCGCACCGCCGCCCGTCCCTGAGATGCCGCCAGCGCCGGAACCGAAGATAGAGCCGCGGGAGACCCGCGTGCGCATGACCCGGCTGCGCCGCCGCATCGCCGAGCGCCTGAAAGAGGCGCAGCAGAATGCGGCGATGCTGACCACCTTCAACGAGATCGACATGTCCGCGGCGATTGCGCTGCGCGAGCGCTGGCGCGACGCGTTCGAGAAGAAACACGGCGTGCGGCTCGGCTTCATGTCGATCTTCGTCAAGGCGGTGATCGTCGCGCTCAAGGAACTGCCGGCGGTCAATGCCGAGATCGACGGCGACGATATCGTCTATAAGAACCATTACGACATCGGCGTAGCGGTCGGCACCGAGCAGGGGCTTGTCGTGCCGGTGTTGCGCGACGCCGATGCCGGGAGCTTTGCCGACATCGAGAAGGAGATCACCGCGCTCGGCCACAAGGCCCGCGACGGCCGATTGACGATCGAGGATCTGTCGGGCGGCACCTTCACGATCTCGAACGGCGGCGTCTACGGCTCATTGCTGTCGACGCCGATCCTCAACCCGCCGCAATCGGCCATCCTCGGCATGCACAAGATCGAGCGCCGCCCAATCGCGGTCGGCGACCCAGGGGGAGAAAGAGTCGAGATCAGGCCGATGATGTATGTCGCGCTGACCTACGACCACCGCATCATCGACGGCCGCGAGGCGGTCACGTTCCTGGGACGCCTCAAGGACTGCGTTGAGGACCCGGCGCGCCTCCTGTTCGATATCTGACGATGGCCGAGCATTACGACGTCGTCGTGATTGGGGCCGGCCCGGGCGGCTATGTCGCGGCGATCCGTGCGGCACAGCTTGGCATGCGCGTCGCCTGTGTTGATGCGCGTGCGACGCTCGGCGGCACCTGCCTCAATATCGGCTGCATCCCATCGAAGGCATTGCTGCAATCCTCGGAGAAATTCGCCGAGGCGCGGCACGGCCTCGCGGCGCACGGCATCCAGGTCGGTGAGGTCGGCCTCGACCTCGCGGCGATGATGGCGCGCAAGGACCAGGTGGTGACGACGCTGACGCGCGGCGTCGAATTCCTGTTCCGCAAGAACAAGGTCGATTGGCTCAAGGGCAGAGCGCGCATCGCCGGGCCGGGCCGGGTCGCGCTGGTTGGCGGGAGCGAGGTCGAGGCCGGCGCGATCATTATCGCCACCGGCTCGGAAAGCATCCCGCTGCCGGGGTTGGCGATCGACGAGCGGCAGATCGTCACCTCGACCGGGGCGCTAGCGCTGCAGCGGGTTCCCGAGCGGCTGGCGGTGATCGGCGGCGGCTATATCGGCCTCGAGCTCGGCTCGGTGTGGGCCCGGCTCGGCGCCAAGGTCACGATCATCGAATACCTCGACCGCATCCTGCCCAACATGGATCGCGAGCTTGGCCCCGCCTTGCAGCGCCTGCTGACGCGCGGCGGCGTCGATTTCAGGCTGGCGACCCGGGTCGTCAGCGGCACCCTCGACAACGATGCCGTCATGCTCCAACTGGAGCCGGCGGCAGGCGGCGAGCGCGACAGCCTCGCCGCCGACGTCGTGCTGGTCGCGATCGGCCGCCGCCCGTTCACCGACGGCCTCGGTCTCGACGAAATCGGCGTGGCGCGCGACGCCGCCGGGCGGATCGCGGTCAATGACGGTTTCGCAACCAACGTCGCCGGCATCTATGCGATCGGCGACGCGATCCGCGGGCCGATGCTGGCGCACAAAGCCTCCGAAGAGGGCGTCGCGGTCATCGAGCGCCTGGCCGGCCAGCAGACCTGGGTCGACTACGACGCGATCCCCTCGGTCGTCTACACGTGGCCGGAGGTCGCCGCGGTCGGCAAGACTGAAGAGGAGCTGAAGGCCGCCGGGGTCGATTACCGAGTGGGCAAATTTCCATTCAGCGCCAACCCGCGCGCCCGCACCAACGCCGACACAGACGGCTTCGTCAAGGTGTTGGCCGAAACGACAACCGACCGGGTCCGCGGCGTTCACATCATCGGCCCCGACGCCGGCACGCTGATCGCCGAGACGGCGCTGGCGCTCGAGTTCGGCGCGTCGGCCGAGGACATCGCACGCACCTGCCACGCCCACCCGACGCTGAGTGAAGCCGTGAAGGAAGCCGCCCTCGCGGTCGACGGGCGGGCGATTCACATCTGAGGCTGGTGCGCTCAGCGCGCCCGCGGGTGGGCGGCGTCGTAGACGGCGAACAGGCGCTCGGTCTCGACCGAGGTATAGCGCTGCGTCGTCGACAGGCTGGCGTGGCCGAGAAGCTCCTGGATCGCGCGCAGATCGCCGCCGCCACCCAATAGATGCGTCGCGAAGCTGTGACGCAGCGCATGCGGGGTTGCGGTCTCGGGCAGGCCGAGCGCGCGGCGCAATGTCTCCATCTGGCGTTGCACCAGGCGCGGGTGGAGCGGCCCACCGCGCGCCCCGACAAAGAGCGGCCCGTCGGCGGCGAGGGTATACGGGCAGGCCGCGAGGTAATCGGCGATCGCCTGGCGCACCGCCGGCAATGTCGGCACGATTCTCTGCTTGTTGCCCTTGCCGGTGATCGTGATCAGGTCGCCCTGCGGCGCCTCGGCGCGCTTGAGGCCAAGCGCCTCGGAGATGCGCAGTCCGCAACCGTACAGCAGCGTCAACACCGCGACATCACGCTTCGCTTGCCAGGGGCTGACGACGAAGCCCGATGGCGCATCGATCATTTCGGCCGCATCACCGACCGAGAGCGGCTTCGGTACGCCGTGCGGCAATTTCGGTGCCCGCAAGACGGCAAGCGCCGGACCCGATGCGAGGCCGCGCCGCTCCAGAAAGCGGATGAAGACGCGCACCACCGAGAGGCCGCGCGCGACCGAGCTACGCTCGACGCGGGCTGCGCGAAACGCGAGATAGGCGCGGAAATCCGCCGGGACCAGCCGGGCGAACGTCGCCAAGCTCGACGGCTCGCCGAGATGCCCGGTCAGGAAATCGAGAAAGAAGGCGAGGTCGCGGCCGTAGGCGGCCACCGTATGCGCCGAGGCACGACGCTCGCCGGCGAGCCACGCCATCCACGTCGCGATCGCTCCGTGCAAATCCTCGGCGGCAGAAAACCGCGCCAGCGCGATCGGCTGGGGCAGCGCCGGAAACGGCTTCTCGACCGCGCGCCCGGTCAGGCGCGCGGGTTCAGCCATTGCGCGATCGTGGTGCCGAGCGCCCGGGCGAGAAAGGTCAACGGCTCGGTGCCGACCCCGGGATGGAAGCGCCGCGGCTCCCTTGTGCCGATGCAGAGCAGCCCGACCGGTGCGCCGCGCCCGAAGCCGAGGCGAAGCAGCGCCTGCGAGCGAACGAGGCCGGCGGCGCTGCCGAACGTCATCGGCTCGCCGGGCATGTCGGCGCGGAGGAGCACGGTGCGCTCGGGGCCGAGCAGCGCATCGACCGCTCCCGCCCGCAGCAGCTGGATGCCGTGAAGGGTAAGCCGACCGACCGGCGCGGCGGTGCTTTCGACGCCGACCGTGACGATGTCGACGTCGAGCAGCACGGCAAGGTCGGTCGTCACGGTCTGCAGCAATTGCTCGAAGCTCTGGGCGGCGAGAATCGCCAGCACCGCCTTGTGCACCCGGCTCTGGCTTGCCAGAGTGCCGCGGCTGGCGGCAATCAGGGTGCGATGTTCGAGGTTGACGCGCGCCAGGTCGTGGCGCAGCCGCTCGACGAGAAACTGCTGGAAATCGGAGACATCGTCGCCGAGTTCGCGGCTTGGCGCGCGCAGCAGGCGGAGCGCCTCGGGATGGCGGTCGAGAAAATCGGGATTCCGGCGGAGATACGCGACCACGTCGCGGCCGCCGATCCCGCCCGGGGCCTCGGGCGGCGGCGGATCGCGCTCGGCATGCGGCTTGTCGCGTGGGCGGTCGACCACGACGTTGCTACCTTGTCTCTGCGACAGGCGCAAAGCTAGGGCGGTGCAGCGCGGGATACGACGTGATCATTCACCAACACCCAAGACCTGTTCGGCGGCCAGCCTTCCTGATGCCGGCCAATAAGCGGCGCGTGTCGGCCGCCGGATGAGTGTAGCTGCGCCCGACCGCTGTGCCAACTGCGCCGCGCCAGTCGAGGCCGTCGAGGCGGCGGGGCGCGTCCGGGTGCTGCTGCCGTTGCCGTTGCCAGCGCCGCTCGATTACCTCGTGCCGGAGCGTGAGCCGCCGGAGCCCGGCAGCTTCGTCCGCGTAACGCTGGGGCCGCGCCGCCTCATCGGCGTGGTGTGGGCAGGCGATGCGGTGGGGGAAATCCCGTCCGAGCGGTTGAAGCCGATCAGCGAAACCCTGGCGACTCCGCCGCTGCGCCCGGAACTGCGCCGTTTCATCGACCGTGTCGCGGCTTACACGCTGGCCGCGCCGGGCCTCGTGCTACGTATGGCGATGAGCGTCGCGGAGGCGCTGTTGCCGCCGCCGCCGCGGCGCGTCTGCGCGATAACCCCGGCCGGCCTCGCAGCCCTCGCCGAATCGGCTCAGAGGGGACATGCGGCAAAGCAGTTGAGCGCGGCGCGGCGGCGCGTCCTCGAGGCGCTGCGCGACGGCGGCGCCTGTTCGGTCGCCGAAGCGGCGCGGCGGGCCGGCTGCGGCATCGGGGTGGTGCGCGGGCTGCTCGCTGCCGGCGACGTCGCGGTCTTGCTGCTCCCGGGCGAGGACCCGGCACCGCCCGCTGAGACATGGGACGCGCCGGGGCCGCCGCTCTCGCCCGACCAGCAACGGGCGGCCGAACGGCTCGTCGCGCGGGCCGCTGCCGGCGGGTTCAGCGTCACGGTGCTCGACGGGGTCACCGGCTCGGGCAAGACCGAGGCCTATTTCGCGGCGATCGCGGCGGCGTTGGCCGCCGGCCATCAGGTGCTCGTACTCCTGCCCGAGATTGCGCTCGGCGCACAATGGCTCGACCGCTTTCGGCGACGCTTCGGGACGGCACCGACCGAATGGCATTCGGACGTGCCGCAAGCGGCGCGGCGAGACGCGTGGCGCGCCGTCGCGACGGGGCGCGCGCGCATCGTCGTCGGGGCGCGCTCGGCGTTGTTCCTGCCGTTTGCCGAGCTCGGCCTGATCGTGGTCGACGAGGAGCACGACCCCTCTTACAAGCAGGAGGATGGCGTCGCCTATCAGGCGCGCGACATGGCGGTGTTGCGCGCCTCGATCGCCGCGATCCCGATCGTGCTGGTGTCGGCCACGCCCTCGCTCGAAACCGTTGTCAACATTGCGCGCGGCCGCTACGAGCGCGTGTCGTTGCCGCGCCGCCACGCCAACGCCGCCTTGCCGCAGATCGCGCTCGTCGACATGCGGCGCGAGCGGCTCGATCCGGGCCGGTTTTTGTCGACGCCCCTCGTCGCAGCCCTTGGCGACACGCTGGCAGCGGGTGAGCAGGCTCTGCTGTTCCTGAACCGGCGCGGCTATGCGCCGTTGACCCTGTGCCGTGCCTGCGGCCACCGGCTGCAATGCGGCAACTGCACCGCGTGGCTGGTCGAGCACCGCTATACCGGGCGGCTCATGTGCCATCATTGCGGCCACGCCGAGCCGGTGCCGACGTTGTGTCCCGAATGCCTTGCCGCCGACACGCTGGTGCCGTGCGGGCCGGGGGTGGAACGGCTGCGCGAGGAGGTTGCGGCGCGGTTTCCGCTCGCCCGCGTCGCGCTGATGGTCAGCGACATGATGTCCGGCCCGCGCGCCGCCGCCGAACTCGCCGACGCGATGGCGGCGCACCGCTACGACGTGCTGATCGGCACCCAGATCGTCGCCAAGGGGCACCATTTCCCGATGCTGACGCTGGTCGGCGTGGTCGACGCCGATCTCGGCATGGCGGGCGGCGACCTGCGCGCTGCGGAGCGGACATACCAGCTGTTGCATCAGGTCGCCGGCCGGGCCGGGCGGGAGGAGCGGCCGGGCCATGTGCTGATCCAGACCTACATGCCGGAGCAGCCGGTCATGCAGGCATTGGCGGCCGGCGACCGCGACGGATTTCTCGCCGCCGAGGCGGACGCGCGGCGGGTGGCGGGGCTGCCGCCGTTCGGCCGGCTGGCCGCGCTGATCGTCAGCGCCGCCGATCCCGACAGCGCGGATTTTGCCTGCCGGGCGCTGGCCCGCGCCGCGCCGCAGCTGCCCGGGGTGAGCGTGCTCGGCCCGGCGCCGGCGCCGCTCGCCATCCTGCGCGGCCGGCACCGGCGGCGGTTACTCGTCAAGGCGGAACGCAGCGTCAATCTGCAGGCGGTACTGCGCGACTGGCTCGGGCGGGTTCGCCTCGGCGGCTCGGTACGCCTGCAGGTCGATATCGACCCCTACGGCTTTTTATGACCAAGGGTCTTATGACGCGGGCTGCAACGGGTGCAGGCGGCGATAGGCGTAGCCGATGCCGATCAGCGCGGCGCCGAGACCGATAAACGACAGGGCGCGGAGCACGCCGCTGAGTTCGGCCATGTCGGACAGGAACACCTTGGCGATCACCAGCCCGATGCCGATCAGCCCGGCCTGGCGCAGCCACGCGTTGCGGCGCAGCAGCCCAAGCCCAAGCCCCATTCCGGCGAACAACAGCCAGGCAACGGAATAGGTGTACCACTCCGCTTCGCCGCTCGACGCGAACAGCTCCACCCGGCCCTGGAAGATGTGCCGGATCTCCAGGCTGATCCAGGCGAAAGCATACATGGCGGCCAGTACGCGCGTGATCGTGCGCAAAATGCGCCGCGACGGGTTGAGCCAGGCGATCGCCGCATAGATCACCGCCGGCGCCATATCGGCGAACAGCAGCGCGTCGAAGATCGCCAGATTTCCGACGTCCACCCCAAACAACAGCATGACCGGCTGCCAGACGAGGGCAGTCGAGGTCGCCATGCCGAGCACCAGGCGGCCGCCCCAGCGCAGCACCGGCCGCTGCCGGTACTCGCCCAACGCCAGCAGCACGGCGGCGAAGGCAAGCCACAGGGCGATCAGCGATGCGCCGGCGCCGAAATCGTCGAGCGGGAAGTTGGTGAGCCGCCCGTAGGTTGCATGGATCAGCTCGAGCGACAACAGCGCCAGTGAAAACACGGCGCTGCCGGCTTCGAGCACGCAGACCAGCGCGTCGTCCTTGTCGCGTCCGAACATTTTTGTCGCGGCGATGAACGAGGCGGCCGGCACGCCATAGCCATAGAGCAGCCAGTTGAAAATCGGCGTGTTACCAATCGGGTAGCTCAGCACGTAGGGGTTGATAATCAGCCGGATCAAGACGGTGGCAGCGACCCCGAGGGCGAGCCAGCGCAGCGCCGGCAGCCGGATGCGCCGCTCGATCCAGCCCATCGCCGGCAGGTGCAGCGCGAGCGCGACGGTGAGCCACGCCTCGCCGAGCGCCAGCGTCGCGGCGAAGATCGTGCCGCCGAGCACGGCAACGGCGTAAGACGCAAGCGCGATCTCGTTCTCGATCGCGCCGTCGCGGCGCTGCGCGACCGACGCCGCAGCGCCCAGGTTGAGGCCGGCAAGCGCCAGCGACGCGAGGCTCCAGGCAATGTCGAGCTCGAATTTCTGCAGGCGCCAATAGGCAATGACCAGCACCACCAGCGGCACCGCCGCCGATGGCGCCGCCCAGCGGCCCGGCCGCGCGACCCGCGGCAGCAGCACGAAGCTGCCGAGACCGAGCAGCAATGTGAACAGGATCGCGGCGGTGATGAAATCGGCGAGGTGATCGGGCTGCACCCGGAACACCGCCAGCGCCATCTCGGACACCGGCAATGGCAAGGCCCAGCTGGCGAGCAGGGTCAGCGCCAGCGTCCCGGCGATCGTGACCGCGTCGTCGAGCCGGCTGTCGCGATAGGCAAGCACCATCATCCCGATCGTCGCCAGCAGCGCGACCGCCAGGGTCGTCGTCCCGAACTTGTCGGCCTGCCCCAGCGCTAGTACCGCGAGCGCAATCGCCCACAAGGCCGCGCGCACGACCCCCCGAACGATCGGCGTGTCGATCATGCCGGCCAGGAACGCGACCCGGGCGATGCCGTGGCGAAAGGCGACAAAGAGGGCGAACTGGATCAGTAGGTATAGGCCGACCACCGGCGTCTCGGGATCGTCGGCGCCGGCCAGCCAGAGCAATGCCCAGCCGATGGCGCCGGCAAGCGCCAACAGGGCGAGCCACAACCAGGCGCGGTGCCGCAGCACGGCCAGCGAGCCGGCCGTCACCACCGCGAGGTATAAAAACAGCGGCACCGCGCTCGGGTTTGCGCTGCTGACCAGCGCCGGCACGGCGAACGCGCCGACCAGCCCGAGCGCGGCGACCAGCGGCCCCTGGCGCAGCGACTGCGCAACCGCCGCTCCCGCCGTTGCCGCCAGCAGCACGAAGGCGACTCCGCCGGGGATCAGACCGTACAGCGCGTATGCCGCGTAGAGGCTGGCGAACACCGTAGCCGCTCCGGCGGCGGCCAGCGCCTGCGGAACGTAGGAGGCGCCGCCCGCCTCACCGGCCTGCAACGGATCGTGCCGCTTGACCCACTCCGCCCCGACCGACAGCGCGACGCCGAGCAACGCGCCGAGCACCACGCGAACGAGCGGCGTCATCAAGCCGTAATCGATCGACAGCTTGACCAGAAAGACCCCACCGAGCGCCAGCGTCGCGCCGCCCAGCCAGACCAGCCAGTGCTCCACCAACACCTGTTCCCAACGCCGTCCCTCGGCCGCGGCCGGCTGCAGCACCGACGGTGGCGCGGCTTGAGCAGGTTCCGGCTTCAACTCAGGCGGCTGTGCGGCGGTCGGCTCGGCCGGCGTCTCGGTGACCGGCGGCGGAACGACCTCAGCGGCGGCCGGCGTACCTTGATCGAGACGCTCGGAGAGCCTTGCCACGCGCTGATTGAGCAGCAAGAAATTCTCGACCAGCGCCGACAGCCGACGCCGCAGCCGGCGCGCATCGAATACGGCCTTCAGCGCAATTGCCAACGCCGCGACGGCGAAAACCGGCAACGTGTCTTCGATATCCATGCCGACAACCTCCCGATCACCCGGGTCGTTCGGGCGGATCGCGCAACGCGCACTCGGCGGGTTGCACTGATCGCTCGCACGAGCATAAAATGAATGAACGTTCACTCACAATGATTTTCTCGATGCCGCGTTCGACCGGAATCAAGACACGCGTAGAGAAGGCGGCGACCGAACTGTTCGCCGCCCACGGGGTCGCCGGCGTCTCGATCAGCGAGATTGCGACCGCGGCCGGCGTATCGCAGGGCGCGCTGTACCGGCATTATCCCGGCAAGGAGGATCTCGCCTGGAAATTGTTCTCGACCGCCTATCTGCGGACCGGTGCCGAACTCGACGAGATCCGCGCGCGACACCCCGATTTCCGAACGCGGCTCGCCGCCATGGTGGCGCATTTCTGCGCGCTCTACGACCGCGACCCTGCCCTGTTCCGTTTCATGCTGCTGGCGCAGCACGACCTGCTGCCGCGCATCCCGGCCGATCGGCGCACGCCGGTCGATGCGGTGGCCGACAGTGTTGCAGCGGGCGTTCGGGACGGCGCCGTCGCCGGCGTGGACCCGCTCGAAGCCGCCGCCGCAATCATGGGCATCCTGCTGCAAACCGCCGTCTTTCACATCTATGGCCGCCTCCAGGGACCGCTCTCGCCGCGCATCCCGCGCCTGACGCGCGCCGCCATTGCCGCGGTCGAGGCGCTGTGGCGGGCTGCAACCTGATGCCTGCCGGCTATCGCCGCGCGCCGGCGGGCTTCCGGGCGTTGTGGTTAAACCCTTGGAATTTCGTGTCTCCCCATCGCGCCGGCGGCGGTTGCGCGGGGCAATCAACTGTGTTAGGAACCGCGCGGATTTCGCGGGGCTTTGCGGCCCCGAGTGCGCGGTTGCGCCCGAGATTCCCACGGCAACAAATTTGTCGCGACCGTCCTCTCCCCGGCGCGCTGATTGGGGACCGACTTCCGTTGGCATCCGAAGGAACAGGCGTTTCAGGCCTCGCCGAACGTTATGCGGCGGCGCTGTTCGATCTCGCGGATGAGCGCCACGCGCTCGACGCGGTCGCTGGCGATCTGCGCGAATTGCGCGCGATGGTGCAGGCGAGCGGCGACTTCGTGCGCCTGCTGCGCAGTCCGGTGTTGTCGCGCGACGAGCAGGGCAAGGCGGTGGCGGCGCTCGCCGACGCGCGCCGGATTGTCCGACCTGACGCGCGACTTCCTCGGGGTGGTCGCGCGCAACCGGCGCCTGTTCGCGGTGCCGGCGATGATCGAGGCCTATCTGAAAAAGCTCGCCGAGCGGCGCGGCGAGGTCACCGCCGAGGTCACCGTCGCGCAGCCCTTGAGCGAAGCCCGCCAGGCGGCCCTGCTGGAGCAACTGCGCCGCGTGGTCGGCGCGCGGGTGGCTGTCGATATCCGGGTTGATCCGGCGCTGCTCGGCGGCATGATCGTCAAGGTCGGCTCGCGCATGGTCGACGCCTCGTTGAACAGCCGGCTGCAGCGCCTGCGGCTGGCGATGAAAGCTACCGGCTAGATAGGGACTGACATGGAAATCCGTGCGGCAGAAATCTCGGCGATCCTCAAGCAGCAGATCGCCGGTTTCGGCAGCGAAGCCGATGTCGCCGAGGTCGGCCAGGTGCTGTCGGTCGGCGACGGCATCGCCCGCGTCTACGGCCTCGACAAGGTCCAGGCCGGCGAGATGGTCGAGTTCCCGAACGGGATGAAGGGCATGGCCCTCAATCTCGAGACCGACAATGTCGGCGTCGTGATTTTCGGCGAGGACAGCGGCATCCGCGAGGGCGACACGGTCAAGCGCACCGGCGCGATCGTCGAGGTGCCGGTCGGCCGCGGCCTGCTCGGCCGGGTGGTCGACGGCCTCGGCAACCCGATCGACGGCAAGGGGCCGCTCACCGACGTGACGCGCACCCGGGTCGAGGTCAAGGCGCCGGGCATCATTCCGCGCAAATCGGTGCACGAGCCGGTGCAGACCGGCCTCAAAGCGATCGACGCGCTGGTGCCGATCGGACGGGGCCAGCGCGAACTGATCATCGGCGACCGCCAGACCGGCAAGACCGCGGTGGCAATCGACGCCATCCTCAATCAGCGCCAGGTCAACGCCGGCACCGACGAGTCGAAGAAGCTCTACTGCATCTATGTCGCGATCGGCCAGAAGCGCTCGACCGTCGCCCAGATCGTCAAGACTTTGCAGGATTACGGCGCGCTCGACTATTCGATCGTCGTCGCCGCGACCGCGTCGGAGCCGGCGCCGCTGCAGTTCCTCGCGCCCTACACCGGCTGCGCGATGGGCGAATATTTTCGCGACAACGGCATGCACGCGCTGATCATCTACGACGACCTGTCGAAGCAGGCCGTCGCCTATCGCCAGATGTCGCTGCTGCTGCGCCGGCCGCCCGGGCGCGAAGCCTATCCCGGCGACGTGTTCTATCTGCATTCGCGGCTGCTCGAGCGCGCCGCCAAGATGAACGACGATCACGGCGCCGGCTCCTTGACCGCGCTGCCGGTGATCGAGACCCAGGCCGGCGACGTTTCGGCCTACATCCCGACCAACGTGATCTCGATCACCGACGGCCAGATCTTTCTCGAGACCGATCTGTTCTATCGCGGCATCCGCCCGGCCATCAATGTCGGGCTGTCGGTCAGCCGGGTCGGCTCGGCGGCGCAGATCCGGGCGATGAAGCAGGTTGCCGGGCGCATCAAGCTCGAACTGGCGCAATACCGCGAGATGGCCGCCTTCTCGCAATTCGCCTCCGATCTCGACGCCGCGACGCAGCGGCTCCTGGCGCGCGGCTCGCGCCTGACCGAACTGTTGAAGCAGCCGCAATTCTCGCCGGTGCCGGTCGAGGAGCAGGTGGTGGTGATCTTTGCCGGCACCCGCGGCTATCTCGACCGGGTCGAAATCCGCGATGTCGGCCGCTTCGAATCGCTGATGCTGACCGATCTGCGCGGCAAGCGGCCCGAACTGCTCGACGCGATCCGCGACGAGCGCGAACTGTCGGCCGGCACCGAGAAGGCGCTGACCGATTTCCTCGACGGTTTCGCCCGGACATTTGCGTAGGCCCTTATGCCCAGCCTGAAGGACCTGCGGGTCCGCATCCGCAGCGTCCAGTCGACGCAGAAGATCACGTCGGCGATGAAGATGGTCGCCGCCTCGCGGCTGCGCCGCGCCCAGGAGCAGGCCGAGGCGGCGCGGCCCTATGCGCAGCGCATGGAGCGCGTGCTCGCCTCGCTGGCCTCCCGCATGGCCGCGATGCCCGGGGCGCCGCCGCTGCTGGCAGGCACCGGCAAGGACGACGTCCATCTGGTGGTCGTCGCGACCTCCGATCGCGGACTGGCCGGCGGCTTCAACGCCACGATCCTGCGGGAGGCGCGGCGCCGCATTCGTGACCTCGACAACAGCGGCAAGACGGTCAAGATCCTGACCGTCGGGCGCAAGGGACGCGACAGCCTGCGCCGCGACTACGGCCGGCTGATCCACGACAGCCTGACCGATATCGGCCGTCGCCGGATATCGTTCGGCGAGGCGCGCGACATCGCCACGCGGGTGCTTTCGCTCTACGCGGCCGGCGAGTTCGACGTTTGCACGATCATCTTCAATCGTTTCCGCTCGGCGATCACCCAGATCGTCACGGCGCAGCAGCTGATCCCGTTTGCCCAGCCCGGAAGCTCGGCCGAGACGACGGACCTCCACGGCGCGGTCTATGAATTCGAGCCCTCGGAAGAGGAAATCCTGACCGAGCTGCTGCCCAACAACCTCGCAGTACAGGTCTACACGGCGCTGCTCGAAAACGCCGCGAGCGAGCAGGGCGCGCGGATGACTGCGATGGACAACGCGACGCGCAACGCCGGCGAGATGATCGACCGGCTCACGATGAACTACAATCGCACGCGCCAGGCCGTCATCACCAAGGAACTGATCGAGATCATCTCCGGGGCCGAGGCACTCTAAGTCAGGGATCACCAGAACATGGCTCAATCCGCGACGACCAACATCGTCGGCACGATCACCCAGGTTATCGGCGCCGTCGTCGATGTGCATTTCGATGGCGAGCTGCCGTCGATCCTCAACGCGCTGCATGCCGACAACGGCGGCCGCACGCTGGTGCTCGAAGTGGCGCAGCACCTCGGCGAGAACACGGTGCGCACGGTCGCGATGGACACCACCGACGGTCTGGTGCGCGGCGCCGAGGTCGTTGATACCGGCAACCCGATCATGATGCCGGTCGGCCCCGAGACGCTCGGCCGCATTCTCAACGTGATCGGCGAGCCGGTCGACGAGCGCGGCCCGGTCAACACCACCCGGCGCGCGCCGATCCACAGGGCGGCGCCGCCCTTCATCGACCAGTCGACCGAGGCCGAGATCCTCGTCACCGGCATCAAGGTCGTCGATCTGCTGGCGCCCTACGCCAAGGGCGGCAAGGTCGGGCTGTTCGGCGGCGCCGGGGTCGGCAAGACCGTCATCATCATGGAATTGATCAACAACATCGCCAAGGCGCACGGCGGCTACTCGGTGTTCGCCGGCGTCGGCGAGCGCACCCGCGAGGGCAACGACCTCTATCACGAGATGATGGAATCGGGGGTCATCGTGCCCGATGGCCCGGGATCCAAGGCGGCCCTGGTCTACGGCCAGATGAACGAGCCGCCGGGGGCGCGCGCCCGCGTCGGCCTCAGTGGGTTGACCCTCGCCGAGTATTTCCGCGACGAGGAAGGCCAGGACGTGCTGTTCTTCGTCGACAACATCTTCCGCTTCACGCAAGCGGGCTCCGAGGTGTCGGCCTTGCTCGGCCGCATCCCGTCGGCGGTCGGCTATCAGCCGACGCTGGCGACCGATCTGGGTGCCTTGGAGGAACGGATCACCTCGACCAAGAAGGGGTCGATCACCTCGGTGCAGGCGATCTACGTGCCGGCCGACGATTTGACCGACCCGGCGCCCGCGACGACCTTCGCGCATCTCGACGCGACGACCGTGCTGTCGCGGCAGATTGCCGAACTCGGCATCTATCCCGCGGTCGATCCGCTCGATTCAACGTCGCGCATGCTCGACCCGCGCGTTGTCGGCGACGAGCATTACCAACTCGCGCGCGACGTGCAGCGCGTGTTGCAGACATACAAATCGTTGCAGGACATCATCGCGATCCTCGGCATGGACGAACTCTCCGAAGAGGACAAACTGACCGTGGCGCGGGCGCGCAAGATTTCAGCGCTTCCTGTCGCAGCCCTTCCATGTCGCCGAGGTGTTCACCGGCACCCCCGGCGTGTTCGTCAACCTCGAAGACACGATCAAGGGCTTCAAGGGCATCGTCGCCGGCGAGTATGACGAGATGCCGGAATCCTCGTTCTACATGGTCGGCACGATCGACGAGGCAGTCGACAAGGCGCGCAAGATGGCCGCCGAGGCGGCCTGAGGACGATGGCCGATCGCGTGCAATTCGAGCTGGTAACGCCGGAGCGCCTGGTCGTCTCGACCGAGGTCGAGATGGTGGTGGTGCCGGGGACCGAGGGCAATTTCGGGGTATTGCCGGGCCATGCGCCGTTGATCTCGACGATCCGGCCGGGCACTGTCGACATCTACGAGGGCCGCACGATCATCCAGCGCATCTTCATCGTCGGCGGCATCGCCGAAGTGACGCCGGAGCGCTGCACGGTGCTGGCCGACGAGGCGATGCCGCCCGAGTTGCTCGACCGCGCGGCTCTCGACGCCGAGTTGACCGAAGTCGAGGGCAACCTGCCGAGCCTGCGCGAACAGGTCACGCGCGCCACCGGCACCGACCGCGAGCGCCTCGCGACGGAGTTGCGTCACCTGGAGCGCCAGCAGAACATCGCCCGCGCCAAATTGCAGGCGATCACCGAGCTCAACCGGTAAAGTCGGCGCGGCGCACGGGCGATTTTCCGCGGCGTGGTGTATAAGACAGATCGGTTACAGCATCCCCCGGGGACCGCCTGATGGGATCGTGGAAGCTCAACGACATCCCGTGGCAGTGCTTCGATCGCACCAAGCTCGATCCCGAGCTCGTGCGCATCGTCAAGGCGGCAAGCCTTGTCGAGCATAACGGGGCGGCCTACGCCCATCATCTTTGCCGCATCTTCGCCGACGACCCGGGGTTTCAGCAGACCGCGCGGCGCTGGGGCGAGGAGGAGGTGCAGCATGGGGTGGCGCTGGCCCGCTGGGCGGCGTTGGCCGACCCCGAATTTGACTTCGCCGCCGCCTTTGCCCGCTTCCAGGCCGGCTTTCAGGTCGATTTCGACAGCGACCGCTCGCGCCGCGGCTCGCGCTCGGGCGAGATGGTGGCGCGCTGCATCGTCGAGATCGGCACCAGCTCCTACTACACGGCGCTGCGCGAGGCGGCGGCCGAGCCGGTCTTGCGCGACATCTGCCGCCATATCGCCGCCGACGAATTGCGCCATTATCGCCTGTTCTACAAGCACCTCGACCGCTGTCTGGCGCACGAGCACCTCGGCCGTCTCGGGCGGCTGCGGGTTGCGCTCGGCCGGGTCGTCGAATTGGACGACGACGAACTCGCCTACGCCTATTACGCCGCCAATGAGAGCGAGCTTCCCTACGACCGGCGGCGGTGCAGCCGGGCCTATGCGCGGCGCGCCTTCGCGCTCTACCGGCCGCATCATGTCGAGCGCGGCGTGGCGATGTTGTTGAAGGCCGTCGGCCTGACCCCGAACGGATGGCTCGGCCGCCTCGCCAGCCGCCTCGCTTGGCAGGCGATGAGCTACCGCACCGCCCGGCTCGCCAAGACCGCGGCGTGACCTTGCGCCAGTGGCGCGGCATGCGGCACGCCGCCGGCTGATGACGACGCTGCCGCCGATCGCCGGGTTTCTGCTGCTGCTCGGTCTCGGCTTTTTCTTCGGTCTGGCATTCGAGGAATTCCACGCCCAGGGCGGGCAGGCGCGGCCCGGCGGGGTGCGGACCTTTCCACTATTGGCCTTGACGGGAGGGCTTCTCTACCGGCTCGACACCGCGCATCTCTTCCCGCTGAGCGTCGGCCTCCTGGTGCTGGGAGCCTGGCTGACCGGCTATTACTGGCAGCATGTCAAGGAGATCGACCCGGAAGGCCGGCCCAATGTCGGGCTGATGGTACCGATCTGCAACGTCCTCGCCTATCTCCTCGGGCCGATCGCCCTTGCCGAGCCGCCGTGGATGGCGATCGGCGTCACGGTCGCGGCGGTGCTGCTATTGACCGGCCGTGAGCAGCTGCACGGCCTGGCGCGGCGCATAGAGATCGGCGAGATCGTCACCGCCGGCAAATTCCTGATCCTCGCGGGCCTGGTGCTGCCGTTTCTGCCGAATGAGCCGGTGACCCGGCTCACCGAGATCACGCCGCACCAGGTGTGGCTGGCGGTGCTCGCCGTGTGCACGGTCTCCTACGCCAGCTATCTGTTGCAGCGCTACGTTGCGCCGAGCGGGGCCGGGCTCTGGGTGGCGGTGCTCGGCGGGCTCTATTCCTCGACCGCGACGACCGTGGTGCTGGCGCGCCGCATTGGCGCCGAGCCGGCGACGCTGCGGCAGGCGCAGACCGGCATCATGCTGGCGACCTCGGTGATGTACCTGCGCCTGCTGATCGTCATCGGCGTGTTCGACCTGCCGCTCGCCCTGGCGCTGGCGCCGGCGCTGATCGGGCTGGCGATCCTCGGCCTCGTGCTCGCCGCCGGCGCATGGTATCGGGCAGCGCGCGCATCGGCGCCGGCGCCGGCTGCGGCCAAGCCTCCGGCCAACCCGCTGGAACTCAGCGCCGCATTGATCTTCGCCACGCTGTTTGTCGTGATCTCGCTGGCCTCTGCCTGGGTGCGGCGTCATTTCGGCGAGCCCGGCCTGTTCGGTCTGGCGGCGATCGTCGGGGCCACCGACATCGATCCGTTCGTGCTCAGCATCGCAGCGGGCGGCGCGGCCCCGCTGTCGGTCAGCGCCGGCGTCGCCGCGATCCTGATCGCTGCCTCATCCAACAATCTGATTAAGGCCGCTTACACCGCTGCGTTCGCCGGCGCACGGGCGGCTGCCGCGCCGGCCGCCGGGCTCGGCGTATTGGCCGCCGGCGGGGTTACGGTGGCGTGGTGGTTCGCCGGCAGCTGACCCTGCAGCACCTTCGTCGCGCGCGTCGCGCCCTTCAAGTCGCGCCCTTCAAACAGCACGAGGATGCGGTCAGCGCGGGCAGGCTGCGGCGGTAGCCGTGCTCCGCCTCGTCGATTATCAAGCCGTTGTCGCTCATCTTTGCGTCCGCAGGCGCGGCAATGTCATGTAGCAACAAAACCCGCTATCGTCGCGCGCATGAATTCACTACGCGGGCCGTTCGACGAATTCGCGATCGCCACCGCCGTCTTGACCCGCCTGCCGGTCGGAGTCGCGGTGCCGGAAGACGGCGCGATCGCGGCGGCGGGGTGGGCGTTTCCGCTGGTCGGCGCCGGCGTCGGCGCACTCGCGGCGCTCGCCTTCTTCGCCGCCGGCCTCTTGGGTCTCGCCGACGCGCCGGCGGCACTGCTCGCGCTCGGCACCGGCCTCGCGGTGACTGGCGCCTTTCACGAGGACGGTCTCGCCGATACGGCCGACGGGTTTGGCGGCAGCCGCGATCGCGAGAGGAAACTTGCGATCATGCGCGACAGCCGCAACGGCACATTCGGCACCATCGCGATCGTGTTGAGCCTCGGGCTGCGGGCCGCTGCGCTCGCCACGATCGGCGACCCGATCCATGCCGGGCTTGCGCTGATCGGCGCGCATGCCGCCTCGCGCGGCGCGCTGCCGGCGCTGATGCGGCTGCTCCACCCGGCGCGGCCGGACGGGCTTGGCGCCGCCGCCGGCCGCCCGAGCCTCGCGGTGGCGAGCGCCGCGCCCCTGATCGGCGCTGTGATCGCGCTGGCGGTGATGGGGCCGGCAACCGGCGGGATCGCGCTGGTGCTGAGCGCGCTCGCGCTCGCGCTCGCCGCGATGCTTGCACAGCGGCAGATCGGCGGCTACACCGGCGATGTTCTCGGCTTTTTTCAGCAGATCGGAGAGATCGTGATGCTGCTCGTGGCGGCTGCGAAATGAGCGGGGGTGCGCCTGACACCCCGGTCGGCAAAATCTCGCCGTTCAGCGCCGGGGCGATCGGCGCCGGCAATACCGGCGACGGCGTGACGACGACGCGCTTCTGGTGGGTGCGGCACGCGCCGGTCGAGCATGGCGGACGCATCTACGGCCGCAAGGACATGCCGTGCGACTGCACCGACACTGCCGTGTTCAGCGGCCTCGCCCGCCAGTTGCCGCGCCAGGCGGCCTGGGTGACGAGCGATCTGCGCCGCACCCACGAGACGGCGCGCGCCATCGTGCATGCCGGGCTGCCCGGCCCCGACCCGATCCCCGGCCCCGACGCGCCGGCGCTGCCCGACCTCGCCGAGCAGAGCTTTGGCGACTGGCAGGGCCTCACCTATGACGAACTCCGCCACTCGCGCGGCGGCGAGTTCCATCGCTTCTGGCACGCCCCGGCGCATGTCACGGCGCCGGGCGGCGAGAGCTTTGTCGACGTCATGGCGCGCGTTGCCCGCACGGTCCATCACCTCGTCGAAGCGCATCGTGGCCGCGACATCATCGCGGTCGCGCATGGCGGCACGATCCGCGCCGCGCTGGGCCTCGCGCTCGGCCTCGACCCGGAAGCCTGTCTCGCGTTCACGATGGAGAACTGCTCGGTCACCCGCATCGACCATATCGACGGGCCGGGCATGGGCCATGGCTGGCGCGTCATCACGGTCAACCGCCCGCCGCGGTAGCCCGCCCGCGCCCGCCTCGGCCGGGCGTCAACTGCGGCGCGCCACGGCGATCTCGTCTTCGCTATAGCGGAAGGCGCGGAACACCCAGTTGTTGAGGCCGGGGCGGCCGGTTTCCAAGAAGAAATGCGGGCTGATGTATTCCCACACGACCTCGCCCGCGCCCGTCACCTCGAAGATCCGTCCATGCACGCCCTCGCAGATCAGCGTATTGCCGTTGGCGAGGCGCTGCGCGCCCGAAATGTACGGGCTGAAGAAATTGAATAGCGACTGGTCGGAATACTGCCAGACGATCTCGCTGGTGCGCGGATCGACCTCGATGACCCGCGAGAAGGTGGCGGGATGGTCGCGGCGATGGGTGCCGTTGTCGAAAATGAGGACGTTGCCGTTGGCCAGCGGCCGCGGGTCGTGCTGCTGCGCCAGCGGCGGGCCGCCGAGCTCCCAGACGATGTTGCCGGTGCTCCGTTCGATCATCACGACGGTCGAGATATTGCGGAAGCTGACGAGGATGTTGCCGTCCGCGGTCTCGGCGACGGTATTGCCATGCGTCCACTCGGCGCGGTGGTCCTGCGGCGTGATCGGATGGATTGCCGGATCGAGGTGCTCCCAGCTGCGCCATTCCCAGACGATTTCGCCGGAGGTCGTCATTTCGAGCAGGTAGTCGGCGTAGATGACCCCGTCGGCCTCGCTGCCCGGCAGGCCGCCTTGAACGCGGCGCGCGATGTCCGCCGCCAATGGCCGCAGGCACAGCAGCAGGACGTTGCCGTTCTTCAATTTGCGCGCGTCGTGGTGGTGATCGGGATGCTTGACCTCCCACAAGACGCGCCCCTGCCAGTCGACCTCCATCGCCGCACCGGCCTTGAAGCGCGACCACGCCTCGAAGCGGCCGAGATCGTCCATGACCTTGCCGGTATAGAACAGGTTGCCGTTGTCGAGCCGGTAGCCGTAGAGCCCCGGCCGGTAAGGCATCGCCCAGCGATGCACGACCTCTCCGGCCATGTCGATCAGATAGACCGCGCCATCGCCGAACATCGGCGCGAACAGCGTGTATCCGGGCTGCGCCAGCGCCGGATCGTGGGCGATCAGCCCGGTCCGCGCGCGCCGTATCTTCTGCTGGTCGACCGTCGTCATGGGCGTCTCCACTGCGGTGGGTTTCGCGACAGGCAGCCACCCTGGCGCGGATCGACGGAAAAGCCCCCTACTCCACCGTCACGCTTTTGGCGAGGTTTCGGGGTTGGTCGACGTCGGTGCCTTTGAGGACGGCGACGTGGTAGGCGAGGAGCTGGATCGGGATCGCGTAGAGCAGCGGCGCGACGAACGGGGCGCAATGCGGCACGGCGATGCCGAAGGCGCAGCGGCCTTCGAGCCGGGCGACGCCGGCGGCGTCCGAGATCATCACCACGCGGCCGCCGCGCGCCATGACCTCCTCGACATTGGACAGCGTCTTCTCGAACAGATCGTCGGGCGGCGCCAGCACGATGACCGGCACGTTGTCGTCAATCAGGGCGATCGGCCCGTGCTTCATCTCGCCGGCGGCGTAACCCTCGGCGTGGATGTAGGAAATCTCCTTGAGCTTCAGCGCGCCTTCGAGGGCGAGCGGATAGGCGGTGCCGCGCCCGAGATAGAGCACGTCGCGGGCCAGCGCGATCTCGGCGGCGATCTCCTGGATGCGCTCGTCGTGGTGCAAGCACCTCGCTGGCGCGCGACGGGATCTCGGAGAGCTGGCCGGCGAACGCCGCCTCGCCGTCGGCGTCGATCGTGCCGCGCGCCCGCGCCAATGCCACGGTCAGCGCCGCCAGGACGGCGAGCTGCGTCGTGAACGCCTTGGTCGAGGCGACGCCGATCTCGGGGCCGGCGAGGGTCGGCAGGACGACATCGGCCTCGCGCGCGATCGTGCTCTCCGGCTGGTTGACGATCGCGATGATCTTCTGCCCGGCCTCGCGGCAATAGCGCAACGCCGCCAATGTGTCGGCGGTCTCGCCCGATTGCGAGATGACCAGCGCCGCGCCGCCCGGCGGCATCGCCGGCGCGCGGTAGCGGAACTCGGAGGCGATATCGGCCTCGACGGGCACGCGGGCGATCTTTTCGAGCCAGTATTTGGCGATCATCCCGGCATGGTGCGCGGTGCCGCAGGCGAGCGTCGTGATCTTGCTGATGTCGCCGAGCGCGAAGGGCAGGTCGGGCAGGGCGACCGTGCGGCTCACCGGGTTGATCAGCGCGTGCAGCGTGTCGCCGATCACCGCCGGCTGCTCGAAGATCTCCTTCTGCATGAAATGGCGGTAATTGCCCTTGCCGATCAGCGCGCCCGACAGCGCGGTCTCGCGCACCGCCCGCGCGACCTTGCTGTTGGCATGGTCGAAGATCGTTACCGCGCGCGAGGTCACGACCGCCCAGTCGCCCTCTTCGAGATAGGTGATGCGGCGGGTCAACGGCGCCAACGCCAGCGCATCCGAGCCGACGAACATCTCGCCGTCGCCATAGCCGATCGCCAGCGGGCTGCCGCGGCGGGCGCAGATCAAGCAGATCGTGCTCGCCGGCAAACAGGAACACCAGCGCAAAGGCGCCCTCGAGCCGCGCCAGCGTGCGCGCCACCGCCTGCGCCGGCGAGAGGCCCTGCGCCGAGGTAGTGCGTCGCCAGGATCGCCACCGCCTCGGTGTCGGTCTGGGTGTGAAAGGTGTAACCGAGCCCGATTAGCTCGCGCTTCAATGCCTGGAAGTTCTCGATGATGCCGTTATGGACGACCGCGACCCGGTCGGTGGCGATCGGGTGGGCATTGGTTTCGGTCGGCTGGCCGTGCGTCGCCCAGCGCGTGTGGCCGATGCCGATCGTGCCGTGCACCGGCTCGCGCTCGAGCCGCGCCGCCAGATTGGCAAGCTTGCCCTCGGCACGGCGCCGCTCGATACGGCCGTCGATCAACGTCGCGATCCCGGCCGAATCGTAGCCGCGATATTCGAGCCGCCGCAGCCCCTCGATCAGCTCGGCGGCGACCGGCTTTTTCGCGATGATCCCGATGATGCCGCACATCAGCCCCTCTCCTTGCGCAGCCGGCGGCGGATTTCGGCGGCACGTCCCGGCTTGTCGACCTGGCGGCCGCGCGCGACCGTCAGCGCGTCGGCCGGCACGTCCGAGGTGACGACGCTGCCCGCCGCAACGATCGCCCCGTCGCCGACCGTGACCGGCGCCACCAGCGCCGTGTTCGAGCCGATGAAAACGCGCTCGCCGATCATCGTGCGGAACTTGTTGAAGCCGTCGTAATTGCAGGTGATCGTGCCGGCGCCGATGTTTGTGCCGGCCCCGATCTCGCTGTCGCCGAGATAGGACAGGTGGCTGGCCTTGACGCCGGCGCCGAGCCGGGAGGCCTTGACCTCGACGAAATTGCCGACATGCACGTCGGCTTCAAGCACCGCGCCAGGGCGCAGCCGGGCGAACGGCCCGACGATTGCGCCACTCGCGATCGTCGCCCCTTCGAGATGCGAGAACGCGCGAATCCTGACGTTGTCGGCAACGGTGACCCCCGGCCCGAAAATGACGTTCGGCTCAACCACGACATCGCGCCCGAGCCTTGTATCAGCGGTGAAGAACACCGTCTCGGGCGCGATCAGGGTGGCGCCCTGCGCCATCGCGCGCTGACGCAACCGCTGTTGCATCAGCGCCTCGGCCGCGGCCAGCTCGGCGCGGGTATTGACCCCGAGCAGCTCCTCGGCGGGCAACTCGACGACCCGGCAGGACATCGTCTCGCGGCGGGCGAGCGCGACGATATCGGTCAGGTAAAATTCGTGCTTTGCGTTGGTGTTGCCGATTCGGTCCACCAGGTCGAAGGCGCGGCGCGCGGCGATTGCCATGATGCCGCCGTTGCACAAACCGATCGCCCGCTCGTCCGCTTTGGCATCGCGAGCCTCGACGATGCGGACAAGCCCACCGTCGCGGTCCAGCACCAATCGGCCGTAGGGACCCGGATCAGCCGGGCGGAAGCCGGCGACCGCGACTGCCGCCTGCGGCGGGCGGCGTCGCTCCTCGAGCAGCGCGGCAATCGTCTCGCTGCGCAATAGCGGCGTATCGCCAAACAAAACGAGAATATCGGTAATGTCGCCCTCGCCGAGGCGGTCGGCGAGCGCGGCACGCGCGATGCGCACGGCGTCGCCCGTGCCGCGCGGCGGGTCCTGAATGACGCTCCATTCCGACGCGATCGCGCTGCCCACCGCATCCATGTTGCGGCCGAGCACGACAATCGTTTCGGCCGGGTCGAGCGGCCGCAATGCCTCGACGACGTGGCGGATCATCGGCGTGCCGGCAACCTCGTGCAGCACCTTGGGCTGCGCCGAGTTAAGGCGGCTGCCCTCGCCGGCGGCGAGGATGATCGCGGCGAAACGAGATTGACTCATGCACCTTCTCGCTGGGAACGAAACACGATCGTCACGGCTAGGCTTGCATGCCCCCTTCCACTCTGCCAACACACAGATTGTTGCGGAATATGACCAGGGCGATGCAGGGCTAATCCGATGGTAGAGATGCTGCTGGTTTTCGACCTTGACGGCACATTGATAGATAGCGTGCCAGATTTGACCAATTCTCTTAATGAAGTGTTGCGCGAGCATGGACATGCGCCGCTGTCGCGCGCAGAGGTGGCGCCGATGGTCGGCGACGGCGTGCCGGCCCTGCTCGGCCGCGCCTTTGCGGCGCGCGGTGGCAGCGCCGCCGAGGCAGATGCCGCGCTGCCTCACTACGTCAAAATCTACGAGGCGAATGCGACCAATTTGACCCGGCCCTATCCCGGGGTGCGCGAGACGCTGGCCGCGCTGCGCCAGCGCGGCTACCGCTGCGCGGTGTGCACCAACAAATTGCAGCACGCCACCGAGCGGGTACTCGCCGGGCTCGACCTTGCCGCACTGTTCGACGGGGTCGCCGGCGGCGACCGCTACCCGGTCAAGAAACCCGACCGCCGCCATCTGCTCGACCTGCTCGGCGAACTGGGCGCCAGCGCCGAGCGATCCGTCATGATCGGCGACAGCGAGAACGACGCGGCGGTCGCGCACGCTGCCGGCGTAAGGCTGGTGATGATGCGCTACGGCTATGCCCGGGTCGATCCGGCAACCCTCGGCGCCGATGCGCTGCTCGACCATTTCACCGAGCTGCCGTCGGCCCTCGAACGGCTCGGGCTTACCCCGTAGTCCTTGTCGCCGCGCGCGGGCAGCGCATATAGGAAGGCCGGCTCCCGCCACGACGGAACGCATGGAACACCTCGCCCAGCCGCTGCTCGAATTCGTCACGGCGCATCAGAACTGGGCGATTGCGGTGATGTTCGTGACCGCGTTCGGCGAGTTGTTCGCCTTCATCAGCCTGCTGTTCCCCGGCACGACGCTGCTGATCGCCGCCGGCGCCCTGGCCAGGACCGGTCACTTGCCTTATCTGCCGATCATGCTCGGGGCCATCCTGGGGGCGACCCTCGGCGACTCAATTTCCTACTGGATCGGCCGCCGCTTCGGCGGCGGCATCGCGCGGCTGTGGCCGTTCACCCGCAATCCCGAACTGCTGGCGACCGGCATCCGCTTTTTCGAGCGCCACGGCGGCAAGAGCGTGTTCATCGGCCGCTTCTTCGGGCCGATCCGGGCGGTCATTCCGCTCGCCGCCGGCATCATGCAGATGTCGCGGCCGCGCTTCTGGCTTGCCAATGTGTTCTCGGCGCTGGTCTGGGCACCGATGCTGCTGTTCGCCGGCGACATCGTCGGCTCGGCCGGCGACCGCCTGGTCGGATCGGCCAACACCATCGTCCTGATATTTGGCGGCCTCACCCTGTTCGGCATCGCTGCCGCGGTGTGGGCGGGCCTGCGCTGCGTCCGGCCAAAACCCTGAACGGCAAAACCCTGAACGCCTGATCCCGGACGCGCCGGTCAGCGGCCGCGGCCGGGCGCTGCCGTCGCTTCGGCTCGTTCGGCAGAGCGCGCATCGGCCGCGATATAGCCGTCGACATGGCCCGCCAAAACCTCGCAGCTGTCGACGAAGAAATGGTCGGCGCCCGGGATCTTGCGGAAATCGATCTTGATGTCGCGCTGGTGCGACAGCTTGTGGACGAGCTTCTGCACCGCCTCGGGCGGCACCGAGGTGTCCTGCTCGCCATGCAGGATCAAGCCCGAGGATGGGCACGGCGCGAGGAAGGTGAAATCGTAGTTGTTGGCCGGCGGCGCCACCGAGATGAACGCCTCGATCTCCGGCCGGCGCATCAATAGCTGCATGCCGATCCAGGCGCCGAACGAGTAGCCGGCGACCCAGCAGGATGTCGCATTGGGGTTGTAGCCCTGCAGCCAATCGAGCGCCGCGGCGGCGTCTGCGAGCTCGCCCTCGCCGCGATCGAAGCTGCCCTGGCTGCGCCCGACCCCGCGGAAGTTGAAGCGCAGCGTCGAGAACCCGCGACGCATGAAGGTCTGGTACAGCGTATAGACCACCTTGTTGTTCATCGTCCCGCCGTGCAGCGGATGCGGGTGAAGCACCAGCGCCATCGGCGCCGTGCCGCCGCGGGCATGGTGGTAGCGGCCCTCGATGCGCCCTTCCGGGCCGTTGATGATCACGTCAGGCATGGCAAATCCGGTTTAATTCCGACCTGCTGAATCAGGTACGTCGCGCGTGGAATGATGCGGAGGTCCGGCCATCCCGTCGCCATATACTTGATTGCAATAGTAGGACAATTATATGCTCGTCTCAGCGCCACGAATGCGGTCGCGCCTCGGCGCGACCCGTTCGTGGCCCAGAAGATAACATAGTGATCGCGATGCTTTTCAAAAACCTGCGCGACGAGATTGACGCAACCCTCGCCCGCGATCCGGCCGCCCGGTCGAGGCTTGAGGTCGTGCTGTGCTATCCCGGTTTTCAGGCGTTGCTGTTCCACCGGCTCGGCCATTGGCTGTGGGTGCGGCGCTGGTATCTCGCCGGGCGCTTTGTGGCGCATCTCGGGCGCATCCTGACGGCGATCGACATTCATCCCGGCGCCACGATCGGCAAGCGCGTGTTCATCGATCACGGCATCGGCGTGGTGGTCGGCGAGACTGCCGAGATCGGCGACGATTGCACGCTTTACCAGGGCGTCACGCTCGGCGGCACGCGGCCCTCGGTCGAGCAGGCCGGCCAGAAGCGCCACCCGACGCTCGGCAACGGCGTCATCGTCAGTTCGGGCGCGCAGGTGCTGGGGCCGTTCAAGGTCGGCGACGGGGCGAGGATCGGCGCCGCCGCGGTCGTGCTGCGCGAGGTGCCCGAGGGCGCAACGATGGTCGGCAACCCGGCGCGCCAGGTCGCTCGCCGCACCGCGCCCGGCGAGGCGCGGCCGGCGTTCGAGCCCTATGGAGTTACCGGCGACATCCCCGACCCGATCGCGCGGGCGCTGAACGCGCTGCTCGACGAGGTGCAGAGCCTGCGCGCCCGCGTCGTCGAGCTCGAACGCGGGGCGGGCGCCCATCCCGAAGCCGATCCCGGCAGCACCGACAAGCCGGAGATGAGGGCGGTGTCGTGAAGCTCAGCACCAAGGGTCGCTATGCGGTGATGGCGACTGGTCGATCTCGCGCGGCACGGCAACGGCACCCCGGTGTCGCTCGCCGATATCGCCGAGCGGCAGGAGATCTCGCTGTCCTATCTCGAGCAGCTGTTCGCCAAGCTGCGGCGCAGCGGCCTCGTCAAGAGCGTGCGCGGGCCGGGGGGCGGCTATCTCCTGACACGCGACCGCGACGAGACGCGCATTTCCGACATCATTCTCGCGGTCGACGAGCCGATCCAGGTGGTGCGGTGCAGTCCCGGCGCCGCGATCGGCTGCCGCGGCGACCGCAGCCGATGTCTGACGCACGATTTGTGGGAAGAGTTGAGCAACCAGATCCACCTCTATCTAAGTTCGGTGTCGCTCGGCGACGTGTGCGACAAGCGGGTGCTCGGCACCAGCGGCCTCGCCCAGCGCCAGAGCTACCGCGTCGCCAACGCGCGCTGACCGGCACCTTTATGGATAAGCGCGAGACCTATCTCGACTGGAACGCGACCGCACCGTTGCGGCCCGAGGCAGAGGCAGCGGTGATTGCGGCGCTGGCATATTGCGGCAACCCGTCCTCGGTGCATCGCTGGGGCCGCGCCGCGCGGCAGCTTGTGGAGCGTGGCCGTGAGGCAGTGGCGGCGTTGCTCGGCATTCCGCCGGCGGGGATCGTCTTCACCAGCGGCGGCACCGAAGCCAATCACCTCGCGCTCAACGGCGCCGGGCGCGCGCGCATCCTCGTCTCGGCGGTCGAGCACAGCTCGGTGTTGCAGGCGGTGCCGTCAGCCGAGCCGATTGCCGTCGACAATAACGGCATTGTCGACCTGACCCGGCTGCGGCAGCTCCTTGCCGAGCGACCCGCGTCCTGCCCTCGTCTCGGTCATGCTCGCGAACAACGAGACCGGGGTGATGCAGCCGGTCGCCGAGATCTGCCGCGGTCGCGCACGCGCACGGTGCGCTGTTTCATTGCGATGCGGTGCAGGCCGCCGGCAAGCTGCCGCTTCGCGATGACCGGGATCGGTGCCGATCTGATCAGCCTGTCGGCCCACAAGATCGGCGGCCCGCCCGGGATCGGCGCGCTGGTGACGGCCGGGGAGGTCGAGCCGCGCGCGACGATCCGCGGCGGCGGCCAGGAGCGCGGCCGCCGCGCCGGCACCGAGAACCTGCCGGGCATCGCCGGCTTTGCGGCTGCGGCCGAGGCTGCCGCCGCCGGCATCGCCGCCTATGACCGGGTCCGCCGGCTGCGCGACGGGCTCGAAGCGGCAGCGCTGGCCGCGATCCCGCAGGCGATGGTGATCGGCGCCGGTTTGCCGCGCCTGCCCAACACGACCGCCCTCGCGTTGCCCGGGGTCATGGCGGAAACCCAGGTGATCGCGCTCGACCTCGCCGGCGTCATGGTCAGCGCCGGCGCGGCCTGCTCGTCCGGCAAGGTTGGCCCGAGCCATGTGCTGGCGGCGATGCGCCTGCCGCCCGCGATTGCCGCCGCCACGATCCGCGTCAGCCTGGGCTGGACAACGACGGAGGCCGATATCGCCCATTTCCTCGATGCCTGGACGGCGCTCGCCCGCCGGCTCTCCCCCCGCAACACGGTGAGGGCGGCATGAGCGACACGCCCAACAGGCTGCCGATCTATCTCGACAACCAGGCCTCGACGCCGCTCGACCCGCGCGTGCTCGAAGCGATGCTGCCCTATTTCACCGAGCATTTCGGCAATCCGCACAGCGAGAGCCATGTCTACGGCAAGAACGCGATGGCGGCGGTCGAGCGGGCGCGCGCCGCGGTGGCGCGGCTGATCGCCGCCGACCCGCGCGAGATCGTGTTCACCTCGGGCGCCACCGAGGCCAACAATCTGGCGCTGAAGGGCGCGGCGCATTTCGCCCGCGAACACCAGCCGGCGAGCGGCCATCCGCGCGACCACATCGTCGTCCTCGCGACCGAGCACAAATGCGTGCTCGAAAGCGCCGCCGCGCTGGCGCGCGAGGGCTTTTCGGTGACCTACCTGCCGGTCGCGCCGAGCGGCCTCGTGGCGCTCGACCGGCTCGCGGCGGCGCTGAGCGAGCAAACCCTGATCGTCTCGGTCATGGCGGCGCATAACGAGATCGGCGTCGTCCAGCCGCTGGCGGAAATGGGCGCGCTGTGCCGGGCAAAGGGCGTTCTGTTCCACACCGACGCGGCGCAAGCCTTCGGCAAGATCCCGCTCGACGTCGAGGCGATGAAGATCGATTTGATGTCGATTTCCGGCCACAAGGTCTACGGCCCGAAAGGCGTCGGCGCGCTCTATATAAGGCGCCGGCCGCGGGTTCGCCTGGTGCCGCTGATCGACGGCGGCGGCCAGGAGCGCGGCATGCGCTCCGGCACCCTGCCGACCCCGCTCTGCGTCGGGCTCGGGCAGGCCGCCGCGCTCGCCGGCGCCGAGATGGCGGCGGAGGCGCCGCGGCTCACGGGGTTGCGCGACCGACTGCAGGCCAGCCTGATGCGCCGCATCGGCGGCCTCAGGGTCAACGGCGACACCGAGCATCGCCTGCCGGGCAACCTCAACCTGTCCTTTCCCGGCCTGACTGCGCCGCAGCTGATAGCGGCCTGCCCGAGCATCGCGATTTCCACGGGCTCGGCCTGCACCTCGGCGACGGTCGAGCCGTCCTACGTATTGCGCGCGCTCGGGATCGCCGACCCGCTGGCCAACGCCTCGATCCGGCTTGGCCTCGGTCGCTTCACGACGGCGGCCGACATCGACTTCGCGGTCGATGCGCTGGCCGATGCCGCGGCGCGCCTGCATGCCGAACAAAGGATGACGGACGGCGCCGCGACGACTACATAGGGGTTGACGCAGCGGCAGAGAGACCGGGAGAACGGGAACGATGGCGCAGAAGCAGGCTTTGGTAGTGACGGACGCGGCGGCCGAGCGTATCCAGGCGCTGCTTGCCCAGCGCGGCAAGCCGTCGGCGGGCGTGCGCGTCGGGGTGCGCTCGCGCGGCTGCTCCGGGCTCAGCTACACGCTCGAATATGCCGACGAGAAGGGGCGGTTCGACGAGGTCGTCGAAGACAAGGGCGTGACGGTCCTCGTCGATCCCAAGGCGATCATGTTCATCATCGGCACCGAAATGGATTATGTCGAAGAAAAGCTGGAATCCGGCTTCGTCTTCCGCAACCCGAACGAAAAGGGCCGCTGCGGCTGCGGCGAATCGTTCCACGTGTGATCCGATAGCACGGCGATGAAGCTGTTTCAGATCGAGGAGCCGGACGGCTCGCCGGTCGATCCCGACATGCCGGGCGCCGCGATCGGCGTCGATGTCGGCGGCGCGCAGGCGGAAGTGGCGATTGCGGTCGGCGGCAATGCGATCGTGCTCGCCGATCGCGAGGGCTTCGCGCTCGATCTGCCGGTGCCGGCGTTGTCCGCGTCCGCCGAGGAATGGCAGGGCCTGTTCGAGGGCGCGCGGCTGCGCGCCGAGCGGGCATTGGCGCAGCCGGTGACGCATGCCGTCGTGGCCGTGGCCGGGCCGCCCGATGCCGCCCTTGCGGCGCTTCTGCCGAGAGCCGCTGAGGCGGCCGGGTTGACGCTGCTGCGTATCGCTGCGCGGGCCGAAATCGATGCCGCCGCCGAGCAGATCGGCGGGCCGCCGGCGCTCGCCGCCGCGATCCTCGCCGAGGATCTGGCGCCGCGGCCGGCCTCGCAGTAGGCGGGCGGCGCGATGCCGAAGATGATTTTTGTCGAGCGCGATGGCAGCCGGCGCGAGGTCGATGCGCCGCTCGGCCTTTCCGTGCTCGAAATCGCCCACAAGAACAAAATCGACATCGAGGGCGCCTGCGAGGGCTCGCTCGCCTGCTCGACCTGCCACGTCGTCGTCGATCCGGAGTGGTACGAACTCTTGAAGGACGCGAGCGAGGACGAGGAGGACATGCTCGACCTCGCGTTCGGGCTGACCGCCACCTCGCGGCTCGGCTGCCAGATCATTATCACCGAGGAGCTGGACGGCCTTGTCGTGCGCCTGCCGGCAAGCACCCGCAACCTGCTGCTGAGCTGAAGCGATGACCGGCGGATTGTTCAGCCGGCTTGTCGCCGCCGCCGGCGATTCCTGGCCCGCCTACACGCGCCACGAGTTCGTGCTGCGGTTGGCGAGCGGCGATCTGCCGGAGGCGGCGTTTCGCCGCTATCTCGTGCAGGATTACCTGTTCCTGTTGCACTTCGCGCGGGCCTGGGGGCTGGCGGTCTACAAATCCGACACGCTCGCCGAGATGCGCCGAGCGCAGTCGCTGGTGGCCGCGACGCTCGATGTCGAGATCGGGCTGCACATCGATTATTGCCGCGGCTGGGGCCTGTCGGAGGGCGCCATGGCGGCCGAGCCGGAGGCGCTGGAGACCGTCGCCTACACGCGCTTCGTGCTTGACCGCGGGCTGGCCGGCGACCGGCTCGACCTCGAAGTGGCGCTGGCGCCGTGCATCGTCGGCTATGCCGAGATCGCCGCCGAGCGCATGGCCGACCCGGCGACGCGGCACGACGGCAACCCCTACCGCGATTGGCTCGCGATGTATGCCGGCGCCGAATACCAGGACCTTGCACGCGAGGCCGCAGCGGCGCTCGACGACGGGTTCGCCCGGCGCGGCGGCGAGGGTCGCATTCCCATTCTGGCGGCGTCTTTTGCGACGGCCGCCCGGCTCGAAGCCGATTTCTGGGCAATGGGCCTTGCTGCCGTCGATTGACCTCGATCTTGCCGGCAACCCGGCCGACCACCGCGTCGTCGTCGCGATGTCGGGCGGGGTCGATTCGTCGGTGACTGCGGCCTTGCTGGTGCATGCCGGCTTCGATGTCGTCGGCATCACGCTGCAGCTCTACGACCACGGCGCCGCGACCGGCAAGAAGGGCGCCTGCTGCGCCGGGCAGGACATAAGCGACGCGGCGCGGGTCGCCGAGCGGCTCCGGATCCCGCATTACGTACTCGATTACGAGGCCCGGTTCCGCGCCGCGGTGATCGCGGATTTTGCCGACAGCTACCGGCGCGGCGAGACGCCGATCCCGTGCATTCGCTGCAACGAGCGCATCAAGTTCCGCGATCTGCTCGCCACCGCGCGCGACCTCGGCGCCAGCGCGCTGGCGACCGGTCATTACGCGCGGCGCATCGCGGCGCCGGACGGGCCGCAACTGCACCGCGCCCGCGATCCGGCCCGCGACCAGAGCTATTTCCTCTGCCGCACGACGCGTGACGAGCTCGCCTTCCTGCGCTTTCCGCTGGGCATGCTGGCCAAGGACGAGACCCGCGAGCTGGCGCGCGAATTCGCCCTGCCGGTTGCGGCCAAGCCCGACAGCCAGGACATCTGCTTCGTGCCGCAGGGCTCCTACGCCGGGCTCGTCACCCGGCTGCGGCCGGAGGCGGGGGAGCCCGGCGACATCGTCGACCCCGAGGGGCACGTTCTCGGGCGGCACAGCGGCATCGGCCACTTCACGGTCGGCCAACGGAAGGGAATCGGCCTCGCCGTGCCGGAACCGCTCTATGTCCTGCGGATCGAGGCGGCCACCCGTCGCGTCGTGGTCGGCCCCAAGAGCGCCTTGGCGGAGACCCGTATCGGTCTCGACGAGGTCAACTGGCTGGGGCCGCCGCTCGCCGCCGGCGCGAGCCTGCGGGTTGCCGCCAAGCTGCGCTCGGCGCAGCCGCCGGTGCCGGCGACGCTTTATGCCGCGGCCGGCAAGGCGGAACTCATCCTCGATGCGCCAGCCGGCGCCGTCGCACCCGGCCAGGCGGCGGTGCTCTACGACGGCGACCGCGTGCTCGGCGGCGGCTGGATCCGCGCCGCCGCGCCGCCGCCCGACCGGGCTCAAGCTTGACCGCAGGCCGCCCATCTCCTATATGCGGGGGCCTTCTGGCGGGGTAGCTCAGCTGGTTAGAGCAGGGGAATCATAATCCCAAGGTCGGGGGTTCAAGTCCCTCTCCCGCTACCAATTTTTTCAAGGGAATAGAGGTAAAAATGGGTCAAGGGTATTGGCCCATTTTTCGTCCCGGGACACGCCAGGGGACACAGGCTTGAAGGGGTAGTCCGATGGCATTTCGTGCGCTTTTGGAGATCATGTCGGACCCACGAACGACGAATCGCCGGCGAGCTGCGCCTTACCTGATCCCCCCAATCCGCGAGGCGAACTGAAAGACCGCGCTGATGAAGCGGCATCAAAGGAGGTATTTCACGCCAAAAGCCACCCGTGACGGGTCGCAGAAACCACGCGCGAGGACGCCCAGCCGGCGAGACATGGTCATGGGGATATTTTTAGCGGTTATGACGATTATTGGTGGCATCGTAGCAGTCATGACATTGATACCTCGTGTATCAATCTCAATAAACGGTCCTACAGACATCGCCAATGCGTTATCTATCATAGTAACCGTCACTAATAATAGCATGTTTTCGCTCTCTGATGTTTGGGTATCTCTTGGAATATGTGAAATAGACCCTAAATCAGACAGCAAGAAACATAATACCTGTAATAACATTTTGACGTATTTTGTACCAAAACGATGGCATAGGGACATACTTAGCGTAGATGAGAAATATAATGTCCCGATAGGTGAAATATTTACGAGTGGCAATCTTCACTATGCCGATATATCCATACGCGTTGATTTCTATTCCTGGCTCTGGCCCTGGAAATTTTTGCGCGAGCAGCGCTTTCACACGAAAAGACGTGGCGATGGCCGGCTCGATTGGCTCTATGGTAGCCCGGAATAGCACACCATCGCCCTGTAACCCACGCAGCGTGTCCCCGGAGTGTGTCCCCATGCATGGGGGCTACGGCCCCGGAGTGTCTACAGTGTAGAGGATCGAGCCCGGGCGATAAATTCGCCGCGGCGCCGCTCATCTTCGATCGTCGTCATGCTTATGCCCGGCCGGGCGGTAAACTCGGCGCAGAGCAGACGCACCACCCCTCGGCTTTCTCCCAATCCTTCCGGTCCAATGCGTCGATAGCGCGGTCAAGTAGGTCGTGCAGTTCGTCGCGGCCATCGTCGCCATCGTCGCCGCCATCATCCGGCGGCTCACCGTCCCCGTCACCCAACTCCACGCGAGCGATCCAATCGTTTTCTTCTAACAAAGACATTAGTCAAAGTTCCAATATATGGCACCAGTTAAAATCACTGTCACGCCAACTAAGGCGAGAATTTCCCAAAACCGCAACTCGTTGCTTCGACACGTTTAGTTTTTCTCTTAATCTTTTCCTATACAGGCAACCTGTGTAGGCATTGACGCAAAATGATATAGTCGCAAGATATTGATAGGAGGGACATATTTAGCGTAGGTGTGGCGTGTTGTCGCATCGGTTTCGTCGCCGCTCCCGGCTCCGCTCATAAGTCCTTCATCCACTCGTCCCACTTGATCGCCACATGTTGCGAGGGATCACGCCGCCTCACCCGAGAGCCGATCTGCCCGTCACGCGCATGACGCCGAGCCATGATTGCGATCCGAGTGGCGCTCAGCAGGTCATCATTGAGCTTGACGATTAACCCATCCTTACGGTGATAGCCGCGGAACTCGTCCCACCAATCCGACAGGTGCGATGCGACCTTGAACCGGCCTTCGCGCATCCGGCCGAGCATTTCCATGATGCCCGCTTCGGTCGAATAGCCGCCGCTGGGGTGCGTTGCGTGCTGCGGGAGCATGACCAGCCCTTCGGCCTTGTAGAGCGCCGCAAGCGGCTCGCCCGAGCCATGCTCGCGTGCAGCACCATCATGCGGCCAAGCGACCGGTACCGCGGCGGCAACCGCCTTCATCGCCGCAGCATGGTTTACCGGAATGCCGCCGGCCAGCTTGACCGCGTGCAGCACATAGACGCAATCCGCGTCCCGGTCCCATGCGATCAGGACCGCGGCGAACGGGTGGGCGATGCCGAAATCGATGCCCCACAGCTTCGCCCAATGCACCGGCACCTCGGATAGGGCGAGGCGAGTGCTGATATCGCTTTCGATGACTTCCTCGAACACGGCGCCGCTGCCGAGCAACGGGACGCCATTGGCCCGCGCCTCGCGCTGGTGCGCCGGGTAGCTGGCGATCAGCGCCTCGCGCTCTTCCGCGGTGAAGTGCAGCGCGTCCTTGATCCCCATGCGAATGACGGCGCGATCCTGTCGAGCGTGCGGGCTATCATCGCGCAGGAAGCGGGGCACAACCTGATTAAAGCCGTTGAGCGGCGTGAACGTCAGGAAGGACATGCCCTTCGTCGCGGCGATCCGCGCCAGCCCTTCGATGTAGATGTCAAGCGGCGGCTCCTCATCGAACCACACGAAATCGAGCGTCGCACCCTGCCATTTCGAGCGGCCTTGCTCATACGATTTGAAGGTCAATTCGGACGTGCCGCCACTCTTATGCGTGACCCGGATCGTGTCGAGCGCGTCGGCGGCACCGTGGCTCGACGATTTGCCGACAAGCTGCGCC
This sequence comes from uncultured Alphaproteobacteria bacterium, assembly GCA_963746885.1. GTDB lineage: Bacteria > Pseudomonadota > Alphaproteobacteria > ATCC43930 > CGMCC-115725 > DATARH01. The sequence goes on along the minus strand of CAVVDM010000015.1, from coordinate 299,310 downwards.
TTGGGGATCATGCCGGTACCGAACGCCTCATCGTCGCCCGGCGCACCGCAGAGTTTTCGCTGCGAGATATCGCGCACTGCGACCGAACTTTCCCCGGCGGCCCAGCCGCGGACGGCGCGATCCCAGCGGCGGCCCTGCCACCAATGCGGATATTCGCCTGTCAGATGGCAGGCAACCTCAAATGCGCCGGCCTCGGACTTGCCGAGCTGGTTGCCTGCCATCAGCAGCCGCTCGCGCTTGACGGTGCCCAGCTCAAAAAACTCGGCTTGCTTTGGATACGGCGCGAAGGACAGCATCCGGTTTTCGCGCTTTGCCCGTGCTTGCTGCTCCAACAGCGACAGGCGGGTGTCTTTCCATCCAGCCATCACAACCCCCGCGACAAGGTACGCGCCACACCGGCGACGGGCTCGGGTGCGTCGGGCCACGCGGACGGGAATTGCTCTTCATCAGGCGAGCCCTGCGTCACGGCATCCCGCTTCCCCGATTGGGTGGTGCGGCGTGCGGCTCGATCCGCTTCGCGCTTTTGATCTCTGAAATTCATCAGTTCCTCCCTGTCCTTTTAGGCGAGCCCGGCGCCTTTGAAATTGGTGGCATCGACCTTGAGCGATTTGATCAAATAGGCGGCCACCTTGACGCGCCATTGCGGCGGCAGGGTCTCACCAAGGAGTGCGGCGAAGGACGCGCGGAGGTTGTCGTCGCCAAGCTGCAACATCGCCTCACGCACAGCGTCGCCAATGCGCATGGGGGAGTTGTCGCTCATGTCGAGCCTCCCGCGCGGCTTGATGCGGCGTCGAGCCCGTCCACGCTCACCGAGCGCCAGAAGGGCGGCCGGCCCACGTAGCCTGTCGCCTCTTGGCCCCATATCGAGCCGTCCGCGGCGACGGCGATAAGAAGGCCAGAGCTGTGGGCGGCCAGATGCACGATCCGGGTTGCGCCCAATCCATCTACAGAAACCGGCGCCCAGCGGTAGGCCACGCGATTTGCGCTTGGATTGCGCACTTGCTCCACAAGACGGCCATCGCTGCATAGCGCGGCGAGCGTCCCGTCATGGCGTGGAACCGTCGCGATGATCTTGCGCATCTCAACCCTCCCCACTGATCGCGGCATTGAGCGACCGCATCTGAGCGATGGCGATGGCGTCGCCGCTCAGGTAGCGCTCGCGAAAACCGGGATCGCCTTCCAGTTCGCGGCGTCGAGCGAACGCCGCATCGCGCGGGCTCAGGGCGGCCGGCGCACCGGCAATTACCGCGAGCAGCGCTTTCATTTCTGATCGGGCCGCGGCGTCCCCTTTCAGGTATCGCTCGCGGAATAGGGCGTCGCCTTCCAGTTCGCGGCGTCGGGCAACGGCTCGGGCATGGTTCATTTCGTCAGGCATCTTGACTTCCTTCGGTTACATCGATGGGGGTGGGTTCAACTTCGCGTCGAGCTTCATGCTCGGCACGCTCGCAGCGCAGCCGTTCGGCCCACGCTTCGCGGGCGCGGTCCTTGTCGGCGGCGACTTCCTCGGGGGTCATGCGCCGGCGACGGCGGCGATTTTCGTTCTCGCGCTGCCGGTACACGGCCCGGCGCCGCTCTTCCTCTGTCGGTTCCTGCGCGGGCTCGGGTGGGGGCAGCTCGTAGATGCCGGCGGCGTTTTTCTGCATTTCTGTCGGCGCAATCAGCATCTTGCGCGCTTCGGGCTCGCTGATCCCCAGCTCCGCGCACAGAGCAAGGATGCGGCGGTCCTTTTCACCCTCGGTCATGTGGACGTGCTCGTGATGGTGGCTCTCGCTGACGGCGTGGAAGCCGGAACGGTTCAGCAGCTCCACAGCACAGCGGATGCGGTCCCTATTGTCGGCCGTCGCGCTGTCCCTGATCTCGACGAGTGTGCGGATCGATCGGGCGCCCTCGGCCCGCATCAGCTTTTGGCCCTCTTCGAGGATGGCCGCTTGCACGTTGGGATGATGCGCGAGCTGCGACGTGTGGACTTCAAGACTGTTCGGGCTCCGAGTGCTGTACCCGGCGAGCTTACCCGCTTCCACATTCGTGAGCCCGAGGTGGACCTTGGCGTAAACGAAGGCGCGCATTCCCGGCGACAGCGCCAACATGGCCGGCCCGAGGCTTGCCTCATCGATCGGGATTAGCGGCGTCACCGGACGGCCTCGCTGCCCTTTTGGACGACCGGGTGACGCCGTAATCGGCGGGGGCTGTTTCTTTTGACGCTCGCGATCCGCGCGGCTCATGCCACCAACTCCCCGAAATGGTTAACGTCGATTTCGAGTTGCCGCCTCGGCACAGAGGGCTTCCGTAGTAGCAACCCATGAGCGCCGAGCGCGCCCCCACCCCCCACCCCACCCCCGGTCTTTGCCGGCTCGAACTACAAAGGAAAGGATGGGAACGCAGCGAGGCGCGGCCAGATCAATGCGGGTGGGGTGGGCCACCGCGAGCGAGCCGGCATCAGCGCAAGGGCGAGGGGGTCGCGGCGCCGGCAAGGAAGCGCTTGGGGGATCGAAGGATGCGGGCGGTGTCGCACAAACGATGGATTGTGCGGCACGACGCGCGGACGATCCGAAGCGACGGCAAATCGCCAGTTTTGATGCTGCATAACCCGTGTTGACATTCTTTGTGCGATTGACTAGGTTATAGATCGTTTTTGCAACACCACTGAGGATCGCCCAATGATCAATCGCAGCGAAGTCAACCGAGCGCTCGCCAAGGCGCTCGCTTTCAAACAATGCGGCAAGGATCGCGAAGCCGAGCAATGGGCGCGCCGGCTCGTCGAGCTTCTCGAATGCGCCCACATTCTGCGGCCGGAATAGGAGCGCCACGCCATGATGATCGGATATGCACGTGTCAGCACCGAGGATCAAAACCTCGATCTGCAACACGACGCACTCGCCAAGGCTGGCGCCGAGCGGGTGTTTCAGGACAAGGCGAGCGGTGCCCGCGACGATCGGCCAGAGCTCGCCGACGCGCTGTCGCACGTGCGGAAGGGTGATTGCCTGATTGTGTGGCGGCTCGATCGCCTTGGCCGCTCCATGCGAAGCCTGATCGGCTTCGTGGAGGAATTGCGCGAGCGGGGCATCGACTTTCGTTCGGTTACTGAGGGGATCGATACAACAACCGCAGCTGGCCGTTTCTTCTTTCACGTGCTGGCCGCGCTGGCGCAGATGGAGCGTGAGTCGATCCGGGAGCGCACCCACGCAGAGCTCGCCGCGGCGCGTGCACGTGGGCGCAAGGGCGGCCGACAGCCGAAGCTCAATGCCAAGCAAATCGCCCATGCCCGCAAGCTGTTGGAGGATACCGACACCACGATCAAGGACGTGGCCGCGAGCTTTGGCGTCAACCGGGCGACGATCTATCGGCGCCGGGGCTCGGCGCCGCCGGGAAGCGGGCACAGCCGAGTTGACCGTCGCCATGCGGGAACCATCGGAACGGGCGGCGGGGGTGCCGCCTTTTTCGTTTGCGAGCGAGGCATCGGTCAGCCCGGCGCCCGTCCGGTCAAAGCGGCGATAACATGCTCGCTTGCCTTCCGAACCGTCTCGGGCAGCACCGGGCATTTCGACGGGTGAAGCTCGATCGGATTGACAGGCTTTCCACCGGGAAGGGGGGTGGTGCCGGATCGGCGCCGACAGCAGCACGTCAACGCGACCGCCGAGCCGCCACATTTCGCGCTCGACCGCGACGATGAGCGAATGCGAGCCGCCGGTGTCACAATAGCTGCCCTCCGGCCAAGTCCCGCCCGGCGGATTGGCGGCTCGCGCCTGTCGTGAATGCTGCACCATGTCGCCCCATGCTGCCGCCGCGGTTTCGAGCGCCTTAGACAGTTTGTCGGCGGCATCGTCCCGCGCCTTGAGGTGGCGACGAACCGCGGCGACTTGGGTTGCGTACAACGCCGCCCGCTGCTGCCGGAACATCCGTTGATCCGCGGCGACAGCGGCATCGTGTGCCGAGCGAAGATCGACAAGGCGCCGCTCCAATTCCGTCATTTCACGGGTTAGATCGGCGAGCCGGGCTTCGGCGCCTTCCACAGAGCGGAACGTGTCGAGTGCAATCTCGGGATGCTCCGCCTTGAGGGCGTCGAGCTCGCGCTCCACTTGCGCAATTACCGCGGCGTTGCGCTGCTTGCTCCGGGCCATTCGGGATCGGCGGCCGGCCGCGGCGGGGCATCAGGTTATCGATGAGCGACATGGCATTTCCTTACGGTTTAGAGGCGTGGTGAGGGCGCCGCCGACCCGAGCTTGTCCGCAGCCACGCCGGGCTCGGGCCGGCCACAACGGATCGCACCGTGGCGTACCCACCCGCGCAGCTCCCGCAACGCAGCCGCGGGGGCAAGGTCGGGCGATCCGATTTGAAACAGGGATGAAGAGCGCGCCGCACTACACTGTACAAGGCCGGCGCCGGTCTCTACGCCGTAGAGGGAAGCGTCGGTTAGCAGGGTTAGCAGCGTTAGCGGCGAGCCGGTCTCTACGGTCGCACCAGGGGAGGTGCCTATTTGACCCGAAAATCGGGGGTCAACTTCCAAGCCCGGCTCGGGGATGCAAGCGCCTTGTGGCGCTACACCGCGGATTTTATTGGCTTCCCTAGGACCAGATGGCCCGCTTTCTCCCTCGGCGAGTGAGTGCGGGCGGGGCATGGGGTTCAGTGGCTCAAGTGGCTCAAGTGGCTCTGTTCTCATTTGACCCCGTATCTCTAATTTGTCCTGCCATTTTCCAATGGGGTAGGGAAACAGAACCACTTGAGCCACTTGAGCCACTTCTGGCAATCAGCCCGGTCATCGCACGCCCCCCACCCGTTCGAGGCACCATTGACGATTTCCGTCGCGAAGCTCCGCCAACACGATCCGCCGGCCGGTGATGATCCGGTCCTTGTGTCGCTTCAACCAATCTCCGAGGCGGCGAGCGTCAACCCGTGCATCGGCACTCCCGCGCACCATCGGGGCGGCGATGTCATGCAGCGCATCGCTTAACCCGGAGTGGCCCTCCATCGAAGCTTTGCCCGCTGCGGCGATCACGTCCTTGACGGTGGCGCGGGCGCCTTCGCCGATAACCTCGGCCCAATGATGAAAGACGGCGGTGATCTTCTCGGCGATCGGGTCGTTGGCCTTGCTGGCGTCAATCGTCAGGCATGGGTCGGGCTCACCGAGCCACAGCAGCGCGTCACGTACTTGCCGGCTCCATTCCCCGTAGCTACCCAGCGGTACCGCTTGACGGGGCATTCCGACCGCCCGGTACGCCATCAAGATCGTGAGGCAGGCGGCGACGTAGCGCCCACGATCGCGGCTCGCCATTTCCTGCGGGTTGAACGCAAAGGTCCGCCGCTCGGGATGCTCAACCCCCGGATCGATCGTGCACACCAGCACCCGCCGGCACATATCCCCCAGCATCGTCAGGTTGTTGCCGTTCATCAGGAAAAGGCTGTTGGTCTGGCAATCGACCATGTGGGAGCTACCCAGCGGCCGTAGCCCGGCGATTTCCTCAGTCAGCACCGATAGCAGCTTCTGACCGCCGAGCGGCTCGGTGCAGTTATCGAGGCAGATCACGTCATCGCCACGCATCAGCAGCCCGGCGAGCCGCTTTTCCGTTTCTTCCTCGTTCCCTTGGGTAATCGGGCTCGGGCGCCGCCCGCTGGTGACGGCCGCGATCGTGTTGCTCAGGAGCCCTTTTCCCGTCCCCGCGACCGGCGCGGTAAATCCGAAGGCGGGAGCGGTCGGCAGCGAACGTCGGACCACCCCGGTTAGGAACGCCGCGAGCGCGACCGATCTTGCCTCCGGGCACGCGAACGGGAATTTGCAGATCAACTCATCAAGCGTGCCTAGCGCGGCGCGGGCGGCAACCATTGCGTCGATTTCGTCGGCAAGCGGGGGCAGCGCCGGGAACACCAAGCCCCGCTGTGGCACGTACAAAAGCCCCGTGGCGCGGTCATACCCCGGCCGATCGAGCAAGCTTCCGTCCGGGCGCAGCGTCGGGGCGTTGATGACGCCCATGAGTGGCCGCAGTCCCCAATGTCCACGCGCGAGGTAGCTCTCAGCCAGTTCGCGCGGACATTTGTCGGCTATCCAGGCTTTCTTGCGCCCGTCGTAGCGAAGGAGATTGGCGCATCGGGTGATAGTCTCAATCAGCCCGGTCGCCTTGACTTCGCCCAGCCCGAAACCCGCGACCGCCTCGCCTTCGCGCACCGCAAGGATGTCGCACCAGAAGAAACAAGCGTGCCGTGGCGCTGGAAGATACCGGCTTGCTGCTCGATCAGCGCGGCCTCGATCTCGTCAAGGTTTTCGGCGAGCCGCGCCCCCACGATGAAAATGTCGCGGAGCGGCGTGTCGAGGTTATTGCTGTCATTGTCGGGGGTGCGGAAGCAATTTGAGGCGTTCATCGCGCGCCTCCCATCCTGACCGCTTCCGCTCGGGCGGCGTTCGCTCTCGCTACACCATCCGGCGAGGGCTGGCGCGTGGCCCACCCTGCCTCGAACCGTGCCACAGCTTCGGGCGAAGGTCGGCATGCGGCGAGCATGGCATCCGCTCGCGCCACCGCTTCGGGGCTTGGGGGCGTCCTCCTGACCGGCTCGGGCAGCAGTCCATGCCAAGTGGCAGCATGAAACCTGTCGTGCCGACATATTTTGCCGGGTCGCCGTACCGTTCCTCCAATGATGCCGGCGCCAGCGCCTCCCAGCCACCGAGCTTAGCGTAATAGACAAACGTCCCCGGCCCGATCACCTGTCCCGTATCGTTCGCATACCAGTGCGGCGCCTTCGCCAATTGGTCGAATTTCTCGTCGGTCAGGCTCGCGGAGGCCGTGTTCGCATCCCAGATGGCGCGGGCGACTTCCTCACGGATCGACCCATCCTCGTCGCCGCTAACATTGGTGCGCAGTACGCCCCAAATAACTGTGCGCAGCTGGGGGTAGTGCAGATCGGCGCACGTCCCGACACACGCCTCCCCCATCGCTCGCAGCCGCTCCACGCTGATCGGTGCACTTGAAACTGGATCGGCTTCGGGGTGCTCGGTTGGTTCGCTATTGACGGGTTTGGCGATGCTGGGAAGGTCCGGCCGCCGGTCGATATGTCGCCCGGCACAACGATCGTCCGCACTGGCTTCTCATCTACGCTTCCGCAGTAATAGGCTTGGCTCAGGGTCCAGCTCTCCCCCGCAAAGCCCCCGCCGATAATCCCATTCAGGCGCGCCACAGCCCGTCCCGCTCCGTGGGCGGCAAGGGCTTCGAGGTGGGGCACAACGCCCGCCAGCGCGGCGTGGTGTCGGTATTCGAGGGCGTCGTGTAGAGCAGCGCGGCGACACCGGCCTTGCGGAACATCTCGGCAGCTTGCTCGAAGGTGATCACCGCCGCCTCGGCGACAGGCGCACCATCCTCGGGCGACGCTACGCCTTGCCCGCCGTCATAGTCGCCTTCGATGCCCGTAATCATCCGCATATTGAAGTTGGTTCGCAGGCAGCCGTTGATGCTGCGCTGATCCCCAAACATGGCGAGTTTGACGAAGGGCAATGCCTCCTTGCTGGCCGCCGATTTCGCCTTGATTTCCTCGGCGAGATCTTCGAGCCCCTGATAGCCGAGCTGCAACCGCTCGCGGTCGAACTGGCTCGGGAAGAATGTCACCGTTAGCCACGCCACCCGCCCGGTAGCCAGCCATCGGGCGCGCGCCTCAGCGGCGGCTTTTACGAGTGGGAGTTCGCCCAGCTCCGCGCCGCTGAGAACACCGGCCTTTGACGGCTCGGGCTCGCTGCGGGCGGTATCGGGTGGTTGCTTGGACGCCTTTGGCATCTGCTATACCTCAACAACCACGATGTCTCTGCCGGGGAAGGCGGTGCGGAGGAAGGTCTCACGGCCGGCGCGATACTGGCGCCATTCGGTCGCGTTCAACCCCTTCGGCACGGTCGGCTTCCACTGACAACTGACAGTGCCGTTGACGAGCGTCAGTGTGCAGCTAAACCGCCCGACGCGCATTTTCAATTCTGGTGTCAATGAAGTGCCCCCCACCATTTCAACGTTTGGCTCATCGGTAGTGCTGCGAACTTCACCGGATCATGGCCTCCGACTAGGGTGAGCGAAAATGCGTGTCCGTCCCTCGGGATCAGCCAGACCCGCTCGTCAGTGTCCGCGGGCGCGATGACGTGCAGATCGGCGAGCCGGATCATGGCCGACGCCCGGCGAGGTAACGGACGAACAATCGACGGCTCGTGGATTTCGCGCGCGGTCTCCCGCATTACCTGAGCGAAATTGTACGGGTGGATCAACACGCAGTCATTGAACAGCGTGCACCGGATGCCGCCCGTTGCAGCGTCGCCCCGCAGTGCGTCAATTGCCGTATAGGCCAGCTCGCCGGTGACGACGATCAGTTCGGTAGACTTGAAGTAAGGGATCACGTTTTATTCTCCCGGCCAGTGGGCGGCTCGACCAATTCGGTTAAGAATTTGGGATCGCGTGCAGTCCGTCGAGCCGTTCGGCCGGCGGCAGCTTTCCGACACCATTTCGTCAATCACCGCTTCGAGCTTAGGCCGGTCAATGACGAGTGACGCTAGCTCCGGCCACAGCCCCCGGCGCTTCAACTCGGAGATGTCCAATAGCAACGGCCGGTGTTTGCCAGGGCGGCGTTGTGACCGAGCCGAGCCTGCCCGACTTGACCAGCGTCGGGCTGTTTCGTAAATGACACCGCGCCTTTTGGAATAGGCGCGAAGGGTGATTGTCTGAGGCACTTCCCATATCCTGTGCATTTCGTATGCACAAGATCACACAGGCACCTTCCTCGGTCACGGTACCCAATTCACGAATTTGGGCGGGATTGGGTACCCTGACGCTAGCCTCGCACGGAGGCATAAACGAGATGTTGTCAGTTGTGACGGGAGGCTGAGTTGCCCCGCTTGCTATCAAAGAGAGATGTTGCCGAGCTGGTCGGCTTCCATCCAGAACACGTCATGCGCCTAGCCCGTGCCCGGCAATTTCCAAAGCCGGTGAAGCTCGGCGGTGCAGTCAACTGCGCTGTGCGCTTTGTCGCTGAGGAGATTGACGAGTGGGTTTCAGCACGGATGGGCGAGCGCGCTTAGCCCATGGTCGCGCGAAGTTGCTCGTCGGCAAGATCAGCCGAGCGACTTCCTCTCGACGTTGAAGCGGCGCAGCCCTTTTTTGATCGCGGCAGTCAGCCCATCGTCACTCAGCTCAATATTGAGTGCAGTCGCGAACGTTTGCACAAACACGAAGAATGGCCCAGTGTCGGTCGGCGTAGCCAACCGCCCGGTCGTTCTCTCAAAACAAGCCGCCAGAACACAGACATTTTCCGGTGGAAGCTTCGCGGCGCCCGGTAAGCGTCCGGCGCGGGGTTTTGGGTGCCATTCCACAACCCGATCTGCCGCGGCTTTCAGTGCAACAAGTCCGTCGTATGGGAGCTGAACCTCGGCAGCCGTTGCTTGGGTATCTACGATTGTGTCGGCACCACGATTTGCGTTCCATGCCCAAGCGCCGAGAAATTCCCTCGCAAGATCAGGCTCGCGCTTGAACATCTTCTCCAACGCTGCCAGCGCATTGCCGAGATCGGCCGCGAGATGTTCAGCTCCCTGGCGGAGCTGCCGCCGCGGCGTTCGGGGCGGAGCTTCACTCCCGAACTGAATTAAACGGTTGTCCCCGCCCATGGCCCTCATCGTCCGCATCAAAACCGCGGTCCGCTCGATATCCTGCCATGCGGTCGCCTCCTCAAGTTCACACGACGCACAGGCATCTCGCAGGCATTTAATAAGATCATCCTTGTGGCCGGCGAAACCAGGGACTTCAAGATCATCCAGCCTCTCAAAAATCTCCGCGGCTATTTCGGGATTGATCCCGCGGAAGCTGTCGGTCCCGTCGCTCATCGTACGGCCCTCAGCGGCATAACGTTGGTGCCGGCCGGCGGCGGCTCGACGATGCGCGCAAGCCGCTCGCTCCATAGCGTCAAGGCTTGTCGTTTCTCGTCACGGTAGGCGTGCAAATCGTATGTCTGCACCAATGCCGGCGGCACATGCGCGATCACCAACTCGCGGATGTCATGCGGCACGCTCGGGATGGCCCCGAGCCCGGTACGAACAGCCCGGCGAATATCGTGGATTGTCCACGGCGCCAACGGCGGCAGCCCTTCCGCTTCGCGAGCGTCGGCGATCAGCTTGTCGAGCCGCGCCTTGACCTTGCTGAAACCGGAAATCGGCCGCTCGCCGAACGTGGTTGAGAACACGAAGTCGCCCGGCCCGCGACGCTCCCGTAGCTCGGTCAGCAACTCGACCATTGCTTGGCTCAACGGAACTTCGTGCGGGCGCTTCGCTTTCATCCGGGCCGCGGAAATGTTCCACACGTGATCCCGGTCAAGGTCCAATTCGGGCCACGTCATCTCGGCGACTTCCCCGCGGCGCTGGCCGCACATTAGCAACAACCGGAAAAATGGCCCGAAGGGCTCGCCGAGTTGGTCTGCGGCAGTCCAAATTTCGCGAACGTGATCGCTCGATAACGCCATCTGGCGCGGCGTCGGCCGAAGGTCGAAATCCTTGGTGGCGCTGAGGGCGAGTGTCGGGTTGAACCTCAGGCGCTCGTCGCGCGGTCGGGCCGGTGCTGCTGCCCAGCGGAACAAGCGCTTCGCGTGGGCCAGCACGCGACGAGCCTGAGCGAGCTTGCCGGCCTCGGCGATCTGCCGGATTACTTCGCCCACGTCATCGTCCGTGATCGAAGAAATCGGCTTCGGTCCCCATGCGCCGATCAGGTAGCGCCGTATTTCGGATGCAGTCTGTTTCTCGGCGCGGAGCTTGGACACATGCTCGGCGATGAACCGCTCGGCGACAGCCCCGAATGTGCCGCGCCGCTCGCGCTCTTCCTTGACGCGCTCGCGATCCGCCGCTTCGCTGGCAGCTTGCTTCGGCGGGCGGGGTTGTTCACCGGCTCGCATCGCCCGCAGCGCGTCGGACGCAGCCTGCCGAGCCTCTGTGAGCTTCATCACCGTGGCGTCGCCGAGAGTGATGCGCAGCGGATTTGGCTGGCCCTTCACCCGGCCCCGCACCGTGTAGCTTTTACCCCCTGTCGCCGTCACCCTGAGCGCCAGCCCCGGCACGATCGCGTCGAATAGTTCGATCCGCCCCGTGGTCGGCGATGCCAATCTCGTAACCATCGCTTCTGTAAGCTGTTTTCGCATTTTCGTGTCCCCGTGCGCTTCTGTGTCCCCGGAACCGCTCATAAAATCGGCCGGGGACACGCTGGGGACACAAAACGATCGGGATTAGCCGTGTGTCCCCGTGTTGAGGTATGTGGAGGGATATCGATAATAAGTCAAGAGATACATTAAGTTAACGGCCGGAGCGCATGGGACTATGTGAGGTCGTGTTGAGTGGTGTTGAGCCAATTCTTCTCAATCATAATCCCAAGGTCGGGGGTTCAAGTCCCTCTCCCGCTACCAAATTATATCAATCACTTAGACGACAAAAAGGCCGCTTAGAGCGGCCTTTTTGAGGCCTTGTCACACCATGTCACTTTGGCGGATTTCCTGGGATTGCAGGCGGCTCCGTCTGGCTTTTAAGGACCGAGATAATACCGGCCTGATTTGAGGACGACTCGCGCTCGTTTTCGAGAGGCGCGCCCGGTCTAGCGTCAACGTGTCAGCGCCTATTCAGGTCGGTATAAGGACTCGCTCCGGCCCGCTTCGAGGGCCTCCGAACGGCCTCGGGACCCCGCCGGCAGCCAGTGGGACGTGGCATCAGCGGTTGAAACGCCACAACGGGCAGCGTAGCAAAGGGGCCCGACAACCAGCCCCCTTCTCCTCGTCAAGCATCGGCGCGGTGAAAGGTCACCGCTCCATTTCGGCAACGGCTTCGGCCTGTGTTGGATGTTCGCTGTGATAGCACCAGCAGAGGTTGCCATCGGGAGATTTGACCCCGGCGACGCCATGGTCCCAGACCTCGACGACATAGCGGCCGCTCTGCCGGATAACCCGGCGATCACCGCGCGCATTGGGTTCGGTCAGCGGCTCATCGGCGTTCGATCGATCAATCGAGTCCAGGATCACGGTGATCATGGTGGAATAGGCGTCAATCACCGTGCCGGGAACCCGATCGAGGTCCAGCGTCCGGCGAAGGACCGGCAACATCTTGTGCCGCGATTTCTCCGTATCCAGGTCTAACCCCTTGTTGTCGAGGTCGTTGGTGAAACCGCGCAACGCGGCTACAAGATCATGCATACTCATTGTCACATTACTCCCTTGTTTGGTGTCATCGAACCGGGCAATGACCTCGGCGGTGGTCATGCTCCCTATTGCACAGATAGCTTGCGATATTTGTTGACCAGGGGGCGCATCACCAGGAAATCGCTATCGGCGAGCGACAGGGACTTCTCCGGGCTGATCCGCACTACGCCACGGGGTGGGCTCGGCAGCGGGTGCCACCGTAGGCTCCGCATCCGTGGGGGCTACATCGCTACGGGCAATTTCCTGATCGGGAACTTCCGGCTGTGGCGATGTAGCACCCTTCACGCGTGGGGTCTCCACGGCACTGTCTGCCGCATCTGGAGGCAGCATCGCAAGGTCTGGGCACGGTTGCGTCATGCCGGGACCCGCACCTCGTTGCGCCGGGTGCTGCGGTTGATGCGCCAGCACAACCTGCTCGCGCCGACCCGGGTTGGCTCGCCGCGGGGACCGCGCAACCACGACGGCACCATCATCCCCGACACGCTCGACGCGATGTGAGGCACCGACTTGACGACGACGACTACCGGCGAAGGCCAGGCCGCGGTGTTTGTGCAGGCGACCCGCTTCCAGGCCCTGGAACCGATCCGCCAGGGCGTGCGGCAGCGCTTCGGCGGGTTCGCCAAGGCGCTCGCCCGCGGTCTGGCGGTGCGCCACGATCACGGCTCGCAATACATGTCGCACCAGTTCCAGAAAGAGATCGCCTTCCTCGGCATCGAGAGTTCGCCCGCCTTTGTCCGCGCGCCGGAGGGCAATGGCTGTGCCGAGCGGTTCATCCGCACCCTCAAGGAAAACCTGCTCTGGGTGCGGACCTTCGACACCACCGAGGAGCTGCGCCAAGCATTGCTTGCGTTCCGCGAGACCTACAACACGACCTGGCTGATCGAGCGCCACGGCTTCCTCACGCCAGCCCAATTCCGCGAAAAGCAGCTTCAAACTGCCGCCATCGCCGCGTAGGCTTTAATCCGGTGTCCTAAAAACCGCAGGCGGTACAGCACCGGTTTATTTGCCAGGCTTGCCTTACGGCAGCATCGAGGAGCGAGAACGTAGTCTTGCCGGTTTTCCGGTCGGCCTCTTCGAGCCCGGAAAGCTGCTGGATAGCAGCTTGAGTAGGGTGAGTTCGCCACGGGGGCTGGATGTACAGTTTCTCAACCCCGGTGCCGGCCTAACACACCAGCCTTTCATGTTCGTTCGTCGCTATTGCGGACGTCACCCGCGGCAACGCGCACTCGTGCCGAATTGGAAACCGGAATGCATTGGACCGGTCGCCTGGATCTCGGCGGCACGCGTTGGGACATGATCCGTCTTTCCGGTCCCCCATGCGCCATTGTTTGCAAACTACGATCGGGCATGGATCGTAATGGCCGTAGGGCTACTCATCACCGGTACCGCAGCGACCTTCACATGGTTCTCGTATCGTATCAATGCGCGCCTCGCGGCTGAATACCACCAGCGTCAAATAGCCCAGAAAGCAAGTGCTACCGAAGCCGAGAAATTCCGTCTACTATTCGACTCTGTCAGCGATGGAATATTTTTGTCCGACGTGGTCTGGAAACCCAGTTGCGCGAGGCCTTTTGGGCAAGGGAATGTCGGAAGAAGGAGCTTGAACTGAGCTGTCCGACAACCGCAAAGCTTCCTTGACGCGGTGCAGCTTTGGGGTGCGGCGTCGCGGCGACAGTAGCGTCCTCCTCTTCCAACTGTCTCATTGTCGGGGTCCACCTCACAATCCCTGTCGGGCCCATCATCCGCCAACGAATAGATCGATGCCTACCGTTCCCGCCCCTCGACCGGAAGCACGCGGGACGGGCAGACGCGCGATAGACGCGGTCGGCTCACTGCGAGGTTGGGCTCAACGGATCGGCGCTCGGGCCCGCCGGCGTCAGGGAAGTGCTTCCGGCAGAATTTGGCGATGTGCTTCCAGATGGTGCGGATGCGCCTCCCCTCGTCGTGGATGAGGAGCCAGTGCCGGAACTTGGGTTCGCGGCGCCGAGACTCGACAGCGAGAATTGCTGGCCCGATTGAAACGAAAAGCAGCTCTGAAATTGACTGCTTCCGAAGCAATTAACTTGAAACGGCGGGCCTCCACTCGCGTCAAGACAGGTCAGGACGCTGCCTCTACCAAAGCAGGTCACTTGGGGTGCATTCCCGGTGCCGGTCGGATTATGCCCGCTTGGGTTGCTCGGCGCGCTGTTTGGGGATGTCCCCGTGGTATTGGTTTGGGAGTTTTGCGCCACAACAGCCGTGGAAAATCCAGCACTCAGCAACAACACGAGCCCGAGTTGCCGTAATCCGCTCATTTTGACATTTCCTGATCGACGACGCTTACCATTTGTCCGGCATTGGCTGCGGCTGACCGCCGCCGAAACGCCCGAGGCGATGCAGCCCCCATCGTCGTCTTCGTAAGCTACCCGTGGGGGGAGGCCATAGCAAGTCCCCGGCCCCTTGGCGGGCGGCTTGGCGGCGGCTTCCACGGCGTCGGGCGCCTGAATCTGCGCTCTTATCAGGCGTCTCGCGATCGTTTACCTGAGGGCGATGTTCATGCTCGTTCGCCACCAAGTGCCGTCCAACGTACGGCGAGAGCGCCGTGGCCTCGTCTTGGCCATCTTCTGCTTGGCCCTGAGCGCGTCGGCGCCGGATGCCGCCGCCGCGGCGGATACGTCGGCCGGTTCTACGCCGCCCCCCGTTGCCGCGCCGGCGCCGCCCCAAAAGGAACCCCTCGCCGGGATCAAGCCGGGACTGCAAGAGCAGAGCGAAGTGTGGGCCAACCTCGTGGGTGGCGGGAAGCGGGGGCTCAGCTATGACGGGTTGACGACGGCAAGCCTCGCCGTCGATCTCGACAAGACGCTGGGCTGGACCGGTGCGCGGTTTTTCGTCAGCGCCTTCGACTTCCACGGGCACGGACCGTCGGGCAGCTTTATCGGCAACCAGCAACTCGTCAGCAACCTCGAGGTGACGCCGAGCGTCAAGCTGTACGATTTGTGGCTGGAGCAGGATCTGCCGTTCGGGGGATCGCTGCGGCTCGGGCAGGAGGGCGCCAACGACGAGATGATGACCACGGCTTACGGCGCGTTGTTCCTCAACGCGAGCTTCGGCTTTCCGGGCATGGCGGCGGCCGACCTGCCCTCCGGCGGCACTAATTATCCGCTGGCGGCACCGTTTGTCCGCGTTCAGGCGAAGGCGAGCGAAAAACTAACCCTGGTCGGCGCCGTCTATACCGGCGACCCGGCGCCGCCCGGTCGGGGCGACCCACAGATCCGCGACCGCAACGGGACCGCGTTCCGGCTCGACGACCACGCGCTGATCTTTGGCGAAGCGCGGTATGAACCCGATCCCGAGGCGCCGGACACCCTGCCGACAACCTACAAGCTCGGGGCGTGGTATGCCTCCAATCATTTCGCCGACCAGCGCTACGACAGCGCCGGGGGGCTGCTCGCCAACCCGGCGAGTTCGGGGTTGGCGCGCCAGCATACCGGCGATTTCGGCATCTATGGCAGCGTCGACCAGATGGTGTGGCGGCGCGCCGGCACGCAGGATCAGGGCGTCGGCCTCTTTCTCCAGGTCATGGCCGGGCCGAGCGATCGCAATCTCAGCAATCTGTTCATCGCCGGCGGGATGAGCTGGCGCGGGCCGTTCAGCTCGCGGCCGGACGACATCGGCGGGCTTGCCTTCACGTATCTCGGCATCAGCCCGGCGGCGCAGAACTACAGCCGCGACCTCGTCTCGCTCGGCCGCGCCGGCTCGGCCTACGCAGGCAGCGAGACCGTCATCGAGGCGACCTATCAGGCGCCGATCACCACCTGGCTGACCCTGCAGCCCGATGCCCAGTTGGTCGTCAAACCGAATGCCGGGATTCCCGGCCCTTTCGGCAATTCGCCGCTGGCCGACGACCTGATCATCGGCCTTCGTGTCACCATCAAATTGTAGGCGAGCGGCCCGGAGGGGGCCGGTTTGTCCAGCCGACCCGCGCCTGACGCCGCGCGATCGGGGTCAGTAATAGTTGGCGCCGCCGTTCACGTGGATCGTCTGGCCGGTGATGAAGCCGCCATCCTCGCTGACCAGGAACAGGCAGGTCGCGGCGATCTCGTCGACCTTTCCCTGACGACCCAGCGGAATACCGGCGGCGTTGGGTGGCCGCCCGCCATACCATTCGGGATTGTCCCGCCTGGTATCGATGCTGCCCGGCGAGACGACGTTGACCCGGATGTTATGCGGCGCGAACTCGGAGGCAAGGCCCCGAGCCAAGCCGATCAGCCCCATCTTTGCCGCCGAGATGTGGGCGCGTCCGGCACCGCGGCCGGAATAGGCGCCATCGCCGACGAAGAACAGGATCTGGCCATAGCGGTTCTTGACCATCGGCTCGATCAGCGCGCGCGTCAGGTACAGCGCGCCGTCGAGCACGACGCCCCTGACGTGTTCCCAATCCTCGACGGTCACCTCGGTAAAGGGCTTGTGCGGCCGGACCGCGGCATTGTTGATCAGGATGTCGACGCGACCGAACGCAGACAGCGCCTTGGCCGCCATCGCCTCGACCTGATCCCGCTTGGCGACGTCGGCGATGACCGCGAGCGCCTTGACCCCGATATCCTCGGCCTCGCGCACGACCGCTTCAGCCTCCTGCTGGTTCGATCGCGCGTTGACGACGACGTTGCAGCCTTCGCCGGCCAGTTTCAGCACCGTCGCGCGGCCGATATTGCGGCCCGACCCGGTGACCAAGGCGACTTTCCCCTCGAGCTTGCCCATCAGCGCTCCTCCCATGACGATGCTGAAGACGTAAGGGGATTCGGCATTCGATGGCAACGCCCAATCGGGCGTCAGACGCGGTCGATCAGTCGCCGGAAAGGCCGCGGCACAGCCCCGCCATTTCCTCCTGCAACAGGCGGGCGGCGGTGTCGGCCATGCCGCGCCACGTTTTGGCGGCGATGCTGTGACCGCGTTCCGCGGCCGTTGCGGCCCGGTCTGCGAGGATGCCGAGCGCGTCGCAGCCGTGGCTCTCGACGAACTTTGCGGCGGCCAGCTGCGTCAGATTCGACCGCCCGGCCTCGGGCCTCGTTTCCAATGACGGCATCAATCTCGAGCCTCGGTGTGCTTTTCCGAGTTGACGTTTTAGGGTGTTATGATTACGCAAGAGTTGCTCTTTGGTCGGAAAATAGGCAGCGTTGGCAACTAATGCTGAAACCACTTCTAAAATTTTAGCAAATACTGGAAAAACAACTTGGCCTCGGTCGCCGCTCGGCTGCCCCGACGGGGCAGCCAAATGGACCGCATCCGCGCCGCCACTCCCGCGCGCCCCAGATGCCGCAATCCCGACGTGACGCCAAGCCCCGCGCCTTGCTATCATGGCGTGAGCGCAAAGGGGATGGCGTGATGCGGCTGATGGTTGTTCGGGCGGCACTGATCGGGTTTGCCGCGGCGGTATCCGGTTGTGTCCCGATCTACGGCCCCAACGCGCCCGGGCCGCAGGTCGCGCGCGTCGATCCGCAGGAAGCGGCCGATCGCGCGCTGGTCGGCAGCGTGCTGGGCACCGCGCTCGGCACCGGGATCGGCGCCACCTTTGCGATCAACCCGGGGATCGGGGCGGTGGTCGGTGCCGAGACCGGCGCGACGCTCGGCGCGGCCGTCGGCGTGCTGACGGCCCAGCCATTGCCCGCCTATAAGGCGATCCCGGTCTCGAAGACGGCGGTGATCCCCGGCTTCTACGATACTTGGCCGCCCGGGTTCCACCCGCCGGCGGCCGCCTCCGAGACACCCCCGCCGCCGGGCTGAGCCGAGACGTACCAGCCCATCCGGGCGCGGGCCGAGCCTGCGACGGTATCGCCCAGCCGGCGGCGCTTGGCGGCGCACCCCCCGCCGCTTATAACGACCGCGGCCTTAATGCCCCTTTTGCTAGGCGGACGATCGACCCCGATGCCGCTTTTCGCGATCCCGTTCCCGTTCAGCGACCCCAACGCCCCGTTCGCGATCCCCCCCTTCGCCATCGGCCCGCTGACGATCGCGATTCGCTGGTATGCGCTGGCCTATATCGCCGGGCTGTTGATCGGCTGGCGCTATTGCCTGGCGCTTGCCGACCGCCCGCCGCGTCTCGCCGCGCGTCTCGACGTCGATGATTTCCTGGTGTGGGCGACGCTCGGCGTCGTGCTCGGCGGGCGCATTGGCTACGTCTTGTTCTACAAGCCCGGCTACTACATCGAGCACCCGATGGAGGTGCTCTATTTGTGGCATGGCGGGATGTCGTTCCATGGCGGCGCGCTCGGCGTCAGCATCGCGATCCTGCTGTACACCCGGGCGCGCGCCATCCCGATCTTTGCCTTCTCCGACATCATCTGCGAGGCGATCCCGATCGGGCTGTTCTTCGGGCGCATCGCAAATTTCATCAACGGCGAGCTGTGGGGCCGGGTGACCGACGTGCCGTGGGCCATGGTGTTTCCCGGCGCCGGCCCATTGCCGCGCCACCCGAGCGAGCTTTATGAAGCCTTGTGCGAGGGCATCCTGCTGTTTCTCGTGCTGCTGGTCGCCGAGCGCAAGGGTGCCCGGCGCCATCCCGGGATTGTCAGCGGCCTGTTTCTCGCCGGCTACGCGGTCGCGCGCATGTCGGGCGAATTGTTCCGGCAGCCCGATGTGCAGCTCGGCTATCTGCTGTTTGGCACCACGATGGGCCAGCTCTTGTCGATCCCGCTGCTGATCGCGGGGATCGTGCTGATCGCCTGGGCGCGGCGCCAGCCGGACGCCGCCGACGCGATGCGCTGACCGACCGGGCGCCCGATGGCCGATCTCGCCGCCAAGCTCGCCCGGCGGATCCGGCATGACGGGCCATTATCGCTCGCCGCCTTTATGGCGATCGCGTTGCACGACCCGGAAGACGGCTACTACGCGCGGCATGACCCGTTGGGCCGGGAAGGCGATTTCACCACCGCACCCGAGATCAGCCAAATCTTCGGCGAGTTGATCGGGCTGTGGTGTGCCGAGTGGTGGCAGCGCGCCGGACGGCCCGACCCGGTGACCGTGGCCGAGCTCGGCCCCGGCCGCGGCACGCTGATGGGTGATTTCCTGCGCGCCGCGGCATCGCTGCCCGCGTTCCGTCGGGCCTTGCGCCTCCATCTCGTCGAGGCGAGCCCGGTGCTGCGCGCGGCGCAGCAGCAACGCCTCGCCGCCGCCGCGCCGCATTTCGTCGCCGGAGTCGAGGCGCTGCCGGACGGCCCGCTATTGCTCGTCGCCAACGAATTTCTCGATGCGCTGCCGATCCGCCAGCTGGTGCGCGGCGCCGCGGGTTGGGGCGAGCGCTGCGTCGCGCTCGACGGCGATGGCCGCCTGGTTTTCGCCGACGGCCCGGAAAACCCGGCATTGGCGCTGCTGGTGCCGGAGCGGCTGCGCGCCGCGCCTCCCGGCACCCTGGTCGAAATCTGCCCAGCCGCGGCGGCGCTTGCCGCCACCATCGGCGAGCGGCTGGCACGGCAGCCCGGCGCCGCATTGTTTGTCGATTACGGATACGACCCGAGCATGCCCGGCCCAACGTTGGCCGCGGTGCGCCGTCATGCAGCGGCGGCGGTGCTCGCCGAGCCCGGCAGTGCCGACCTCAGCGCGCATGTCGATTTCGCCGCGTTCGCGGCGGCGGCGCAAGCGACCGGCGCGGTCGTGCACGGCCCGGTGCCGCAGGGCCAATTCCTCCGGGCGCTGGGCGCCGAGGCGCGGCTTGCCGCGCTGTCAGGCCGCGCGACCCCGGCGCAGCGCGCTCTGCTGGAAAGCGGCCTCCAGCGCTTGATCGACCCCGCCGAGATGGGCACTTTGTTCAAGGCTCTGGCGTTGACGTCGCCAGGGCTGCCGGTGCCCGCCGGGTTCGACAGCGCCATCGAATGACGGCCGGATCATGATCACGCTCAATGCGCTCGACGGCGGCTCCAGCATCCGCCACGCCTTCTTCACCCGCGAGGGTGGGGTCAGCGACGGCATCTACGCCGCGCTCAACTGCGGCTTCGGCTCGCGCGACGATCCCACCAAGGTCGAGCGCAACCGGGCGATTGCGGCATCGCGGCTCGGCTTGGCAGCGGAGCGGCTGGTCAGTTGCCATCAGGTCCATGGCACCGCCACCATGACCGTCGCGCGGCCATGGCGGCATGCCGAGAACCCGCGCGCCGACGGCATGGCTACTGCTGTCCCCGGCATCGCGCTCGGCATCCTCGCCGCCGACTGCGCACCGGTACTGTTCGCCGACCCCGAGGCCGGGGTTATCGGCGCCGCGCATGGCGGCTGGCGCGGCGCGCTCGCCGGGGTCATGGAGGCCACCGTCGCGGCGATGGAGGCATTGGGCGCACGGGCCGAACGGATTTGCGCCGGGATCGGGCCGTGCATCGCGCAGTCCTCCTACGAGGTCGGGCCGGAATTTGCCGCCGCGTTCTCTGCCGGCGATCCCGACAGCGGCGGCTTTTTCCGGCCGGCGGCGCGCGACGGACATGCGATGTTCGACCTGCCCGGATACATCGCGCACCGCCTGGCGCGGCGCGGTCTCGCGGCGATCGAGCGCACGCCGCACGACACCGCCGCCGAGGAGACGCTGTTCTTCAGCTACCGGCGCGCCTGCCTGCGCGGTGAGACCGATTACGGCCGCGGCCTCGCCGCGATCGCGCTGGCCGAATAACCGCCGGCCGAATACCTGCGCCGATGCCATACCTGATCCTGTTCGCCGCGTTCTGCCTGCTCGGCCTGCTGGCGACCTGCGCGCTGTCATGATCGCGGCGCGCCAGCGCGGTCGGCTCGTCGCCGGTCTGCTCGCCCTGCTCGCAGCCGGGTGCCAGCCCCTGCCGCATCCGTTTGCCGACGACAAGCCGCCCGCTTCGCTGGTGAAGGTGCCCGACAGCGCCGGCGTATCGATCGCACCGATCGTCGGCCAGCCGGCTGCCACCGCGGCCAAGCTCGGCGCGGCGGTGGCCGCCGCCCTGCTGAAGCACGACATCCCGGCCAGCGACCGGACGACCAGCCTGCGCAGCTATCTGCTGTACGGTCGCGTCGTCGAATCGCGCCCAAGCGTACACCCGCACGCGGCGACCAAGCACGCGGCGGAGAAGGCAAAGCCGGCCAAGCACAAGCTCGCCAAAGGCAAGCCGACCAAGCACAAACCGGCCAAGCGGAAACCCGCCAAAGCCGACACGATCCGGCGCAACCCAAAGAAGGGCGAGGCAATCCAGAGGGAGCGTCCGGAGGGCGAGGCGACCGTCACGGCGCTGTGGCGGCTGTACGATCCGAACGGCCGGGTAGTCGGCGAGCGCACCGCGCACGTCGCTGCCAGGGCCGCCGACTGGGCCTCGGGGAATGACAGGCCGATCAACGAGTTGGCGCAACTTAGCGCGGATGCACTCGCGAGCCTGCTGCAGGACAGCACGCCGGTCGAGGCGCCAGCCGCCGCGCGCCATGATGACCGCGTGCGAGTCGCGGTCGAAAAGATCACCGGAGCGCCGGGCGACGGCGCGACATCGCTGGCCGCCGCTGTCGCGGCCGTGCTGCAGCGGCAGGACCTCGCGATCGTCAAGTCCGGCGACAAGGCCGACCTCTACGTCGCCGGCAAGATCACCCTGACGCCGGTCAAACCCGACAAGCAGCACATCAAGATCGTCTGGCAGGTGCGGCGCGCCGACGGCGTGCAGATCGGCACGGTCGGCCAGGAAAACGACATCCCGCGCGGATTGCTGGACGGGCCGTGGGGCGATGTCGCCTACAGCATCGCGATCGCGGCGAGCGACGGGCTGATGCAGCTCGTCGCCCGCGGCGCGCCCCAGCCGAAATCGTGAGCCGCGCGGGCTCGCCGCCCGCAGGACCCGGTCAGACCGGGCGCTCGCCCTCGATCGTGACGCGGTGCATGATCCGGCGCTGGCCATGATAATCGTTGATCGCGTTGTGCTGGACGCAGCGATTGTCCCAGAACGCGATTGAGCCCGGCTGCCAGCGGAAGCGGCAGGTGAATTCCGGCCGCACCGCATGGCCCCACAGATAGCTGAGGAGCGGCGCGCTCTCCTCCTCGGTCATGTCCTTGAAGCGGATCGTGAAGGTGCGGTTGACGTAGAGCGATTTCTTGCCGGTCTCGACATGGGTGCGGATCACCGGGTGCTCGATCTCGGCTTCGGCCGAGTTGCTGAAGTTGAACCGCATCGACGACGGGCCGTAATCCTGCGCGCGCGCCGCGTTGGGGCCATAAGGCCGCCGCGCGCTATGGATCGCGGTCATGCCGTCGAGCATCGCCTTCATGCCGGGTGACAGCGTGTCATAGGCGAGATGCTGGTTGGCGAACATCGTATCGCCGCCGTATGCCGGCACCTCGTGGGCGTAGAGCACCGAGCCCAGCGCCGGGCGCTCGAGATAGCTGACATCGGTGTGCCAGCCGCCGCCGAAATTGCGCGTCTCGTAATCCTCCTTGCGGACTTCGAGGATTTCCTCGTTGTCCGCCAACCCCTCGACGAAGTCGTGAACCTGCAATTCGCCGAAGCGGTGGCCGAACGCGAGGTGCTGCTCGGGGGTCAGGTGCTGGTCGCGGAAGAAGATCACCTGGTGCTCGAGCAACGCCGAGCGGATCGCGCCGATATCCGCGTCGGATAGCGGCTGCGACAGATCGACCCCGCCTATTTCGGCGCCGAGCGCGCCCGCTATCGGGCTGACCGTCATCGTCTGTGCCATGGCGTCTTTCCTTCCCTCCGGATCGTTCAATCTATTGATCGCAGCGCCGAAACCGGCTCGTCAGCCGCCTCGAAGGCGGTAAGGGTCTGTTCGATCATGTCCTGCGGCAGGTCGCGGGTGATGAACACCATGCGGCTGCGGCGGTCGGCACTCGGCCAGGCGGGCAGCAGCACCGGCGGGTGAAAGATATGCTGCACGCCGTGCAGTACGACCGGCTGATCCGGGCGATCGGCGATCGCGACAATTGCCTTCAGCCGCAACAGATCGTCGCCGCGCATCGACGCCAAGGAATCGAGCCAGCCCGACAGCGCGCTCCACGACATCGGCCGCTCGCGGGTGATGCAGAAGGCGCGGATGCGCTCGTCATGGCGATTGACGTCGTGATGCGCGTGATGGCCGTGCCCGTCGTGATGGTCCGCGTGGTCGTCGTGCGCGGCGACCGCCTCGTCCTGCAGCCAGCGCTGCACCTCGACGCTTTTCGTTTGCGGGTCGAACAGGCCGAGGCCGAACAGTTCCGCCGGGTCGATCGCACCGTGCACGGCATAGAGCAGCGGCGCGCCGGGGTTGAGCGCGGCGAGGCGCGCCTCGAGCGCGGCCAGAAGATCGGGCGCGGCAAGGTCGGCCTTGGTCAGGATCAGCCGGTCGGCAACCGCGGCCTGCTTGACGGCCTCCTCCTGGCGGTCGAGCGTGGCGGCGCCGTTGACCGCGTCGACCGTCGTCACAACGCCGTCGATCATGTAGCGCTCGGCGACGATCGGGTCGGAGAACAACGCGTGCAGTACCGGAGCGGGATCGGCCAGCCCGGTCGTCTCGATCACGGCGCGGGTGAAGTACGGCACCCGTCCCTTGACCCGGTTGACGAACAGATCGGTCAGCGTGTTGGCGATGTCGCCGCGCACGGTGCAGCACAGGCAGCCGCTGTTGAGCAGCACGACATCCTCGGTGGCGCTCTCGACCAGCAGGTGATCGAGCCCGATCTCGCCGAACTCGTTGACGATGACCGCGGTCATATCCATGCCCGGCTGCTTCAGCACGTGATTGAGCAGCGTCGTTTTGCCGCTGCCGAGAAAGCCGGTCAGCACCGTCACCGGGATGCGCGCGGCGGGATTGATCGGCGGCATCAGCCAGGTTCCATCAGGCTGCCTTCGGACTCAAGACAGCTCGTCCGCTCGGGTCTCGGCCATCATCGCCCAGAGGAACAAGATCACCCAGCCGATCAGTGTCCAGCCGGCGACGATGTCGAGCACCGTGATTGTGTGGCGCTGCGGGATGTCGCGCGCATACGCGATCACGGTCGGCAGCATGTAGATGACCAGGATCAGCAGCAGCAGGACGATCTCGATCGTGTTGTCGTACATGTCGCCCTCGCCGGCCGCCTCGCGTGCATCATAGCCGCCGCGGCGCAAGCGCGAAACCCCGCCGGCCGGCCATCGGGTGCGGGAACGAAATCGTCGACGGCGGCGTATCACCGCCTGGAAGCGCGGCGCCGGTGTGGCGTCCGCCGGAAGTGGGGCCCGCGATGCGGGCATGAGTGAGGGTGCGATGTATCGCGTCGTGTACTGGGCCGGAGTGGCAACGCTGTTCGTGTGGACGGCCTTTTCCGCCTATTCCGCGATCATGGGTCTATAGACGCGGACGTTCTGTCGCGAAAATCTCCTGCCCGCCGTGCGCGCCCGGGCTATGATGGACCGATGCGGTTTCCAGCCTGCGGGAAGAGGGGCATGAGCGACGTTCAGCATTTCATCAACGGCAAGTCGGTCGAGGCGGCAAGCGGGCGCTGGGCCGACGTGTTCAACCCGGCCACCGGCGAGCGGGCGCGCCGGGTCGCGCTCGCCGGCGCCGCGGAGATCGACGCCGCCGTGCGCGTCGCGGCTGCGGCCTATCCCGGCTGGGCGGCGACCCCGCCGCTGACCCGCGCCCGGGTCATGTTCAAGTTCAAGGAGCTGCTGGAGCGCGAGGCGGACGCGCTGGCGGCGATCATCACCGAGGAGCACGGCAAGGTCCTGTCCGACGCCAAGGGCGAGATCACCCGCGGCCTCGAAGTCGTCGAGTTCGCCTGCGGCATCCCGCATCTGATGAAGGGCGAGTTCACCGAGCAGGTCGGCCGCGGCATCGACAGCTGGTCGGTGCGCCAGCCACTGGGCGTGTGCGCCGGCATCACCCCGTTCAACTTCCCGGCGATGGTGCCGCTGTGGATGTTCCCGATGGCGCTGGCCTGCGGCAACTGCTTCATCCTGAAACCGTCGGAGCGCGACCCGTCGGTCGGGGTCCGCATCGCCGAATTGCTGATGGAGGCCGGGCTGCCGGCGGGCGTCTTCAATGTCGTCAACGGCGACAAGGAAGCGGTCGACGCGATCCTCGATCATCCCGGCGTCGCCGCGGTCAGCTTCGTCGGCTCGACCGCGATCGCCGAGTACATCTACAAGACCGCCGCCGCGGCCGGTAAGCGGGTGCAGGCGCTGGGCGGCGCCAAGAACCACATGGTGGTGATGCCCGACGCCGATCTCGACCAGGCGACCGACGCGTTGATGGGCGCCGCCTACGGCGCCGCCGGCGAGCGCTGCATGGCGATTTCGGTCGCGGTCGCGGTGGGCGGCATCGGCGACAAGCTGCTCGCCAAGCTCGAGCCGCGGGTGCGCGCGCTCAAGGTCGCACCCGGCACCGACCCGGAAGCCGAGATGGGGCCGCTCGTCACCCGCCAGCATCTCGAGCGGGTGCGCTCCTATGTCGATCTCGGCGTCAAGGAAGGCGCCAAGCTGACGGTCGACGGCCGCGGCCTCAAATTGCAGGGCTACGAGAACGGTTTCTTCATCGGCGGCTGCGTGTTCGACGAGGTCACGCCGGAGATGCGGATCTACAAGGAGGAGATTTTCGGGCCGGTATTGTCGGTGGTGCGGGTGCCCGATTTCGAGCAGGCGACGAAGCTCGTCAACGACCACGAATACGGCAACGGCACCGCGATCTTCACCCGCGACGGCGACGCCGCGCGCGAATTTGCGAGCCGGGTGCAGATCGGCATGGTCGGCGTCAATGTGCCGATCCCGGTGCCGATGGCGTTCCACAGCTTCGGCGGGTGGAAGCGCTCGCTGTTCGGCGACATGGCGGTCTACGGCAGCGAGGGGGTGCGCTATTACACGCGCCTCAAGACCGTGACCTCGCGCTGGCCGACCGGCATCCGCGCCGGCGCCGAGTACGTGATGCCGACGATGCGCTGATCCCGGCCGCTTGCCGTGCTGTTGTGCGCTGCGGCATCGCAGCGCGGGCGACGCGCCTGACGGAATAGATTGGTGCGGGAGATCGTTTAGGCCCCTATCTTGCGGCTGCCCGACAGCGCGGTTGTGCGTTGCATCGGGCTGTCGCTGTCGGATTCGGCCGGCAAATCGCGGCGAGGATCGCGCGGTGAGCGTCGCCCAGGAAAAAGCCCTATCGTCGCGGCGCCGCTTCCTCACCCATCTGCGGACCCGCGCCCGGCTGTTCACCCGCCACAACATCCGCGACAGCGAACTCGGGCTGACCGTGGTGGCGGGCGTGATGGGCGTCGTGATCGCGCTCGGCGTCGAGCTGACCCGCTCGGCGGTGACCGAAATCCATCATGTGTTGTTCGGCGTACCGTTCGAGACGCATATCAGCGGCGCGGCGATGATCGCGGGCTGGCGGATCCTTCTCGTGCCCAGCCTGGGCGGCCTCGTCTATGGCCTGGTTGCCTATGCGCTGTGGCGCTGGCGGCCGCGCGACATCGTCGACGCGATCGAAGCCAATGCGCTGCACGGCGGCCGCATGTCGCTGTCGGACAGCGTGCGGCTGACCTTCGTGACGATCCTTTCGGCCGGGGTCGGCGCTTCGGTCGGACTGGAGGCGGCCTATACTCAGCTCGGCTCCGGCATCGCCTCACGCCTCGGCCGAATGTTGCACCTGCGGCGCGGCGATTTGCGCAACTTTGTCGGCTGCGGCGCGGCGGCGGCGATTGCCGCCGCGTTCAACGCGCCGCTGTGCGGCGCCTTTTACGCCTTCGAACTGATCATCGGCAGCTACACGCTGGCGACCCTGGTCCCGGTCGTGGTCGCCGCGCTGATGGCGACGCTGGTGACCCGCAACCTGTTCGAGGAGCAGCCGATCTTCATTGTGTTCGCCCAGGTCAACCTGGTCGCGTCGCATTACCTGATCCTCGCCGTCGTAGGCCTCGCCGCCGGCGCCCTGGCGATTGCCGCGATGGTCGGCGTCACGTATGTCGAGCAGGGTGCGCGGCGCTTGGCCCTGCCGGTATGGGCACGGCCGGCGGCCGGCGGGCTGGTGCTCGGCATCTGCGCCCTGGGGTTTCCGCAGATCCTCGGCAGCGGCCATGGCGGCATCCTGCACATGATCGCGACCGGGTCGACGGGGTTCGAGTTGTGGGTGCTGGTCGGGCTGATCATCGCCAAGCTGATCGGGTCGGCGGTGTCGATCGGCAGCGGCTTCCGTGGCGGCATGTTCAGTTCCTCGCTCTATCTCGGCAGCCTCTACGGGGCGCTGTGCTCGCTGATCGTGCATCGCTATGTGCCGTGGGCGCCGCCGGACGAGGCGGTTTTCGTGCTTGCCGGCATGGGCGCGGTTGCCGCCGGGGTGGTCGGGGCGCCGATGACGATGATCTTTCTGGTGCTCGAATCGACCACGGATTTCTCGGCGACGATGGGGGTGACCGTCGCCGTCGTGATCTCGGCGATGGTTGTGCGGCACTGGTTCGGCTACTCGTTCGCGACGTGGCGCTTTCACCTGCGCGGCGTTGCGCTGAACAGCCCGCACGACATCGGCTGGCTGCAGGACCTGCAGGTGGCGAAACTGATGCGGCAGGATTTCGCGGTGGTGCCGCCGCTCGATGCCGCTCGCCGAATTGTGCCGGCAATTCCCGATCACCGAGAGCCGCCGCGTGTTCGTCGTCAACGAGAGCGGCGGGTATGAGGGCTATGTCGACCTCGTCGAGGCGCACGGCACCGAGCTGTCGACGCGCGGCGACCGCCTGACGGCGAGCGACGTCGCGCGCGGCGCCGAGCATTTCCTGACCCCGGGACAGCCGGTGCGCGAGACGCTCGACCTGTTCATCGCCTCGGCTGCCGAGGTTCTCGCCGTCGTCGACAACCCGCGCGACCGCCGCGTCCTCGGGTATCTCAGCGAGGCCTATGCGCTGCGCCGCTATTATCGCGAGCTCGAGGCCCGCCACCGCGAAGAGCTTGGCGACGAAGCCCTGTTCACCGCGACACGCGGACCCGCCAAGCATTGACCGGCCTAAACGCCGGCTGGGCCGCTTCATCGTGGCGGCGACGACCCGCGCGATATAATGTAACAAGCGGGACGCCACCCGCGAGGTTCGACATGAATGCGAAGCGGCGCCGGGCGGTCGCGACAGAGCTCGACAAGGCGGCGCAGGCGTGCGCGCGACAGGGCGCCCGGCTGACCGAGCTGCGCCGGGAGGTCTTCAGCCTGATCCTCGAAGCGGACGCCCCGTTGACCGCCTACCAGCTGCTCGACCGGCTGCGCGCAACGCGCAAGAGCGCCGTGCCGCCGACGATCTACCGGGCGCTCGACTTCCTGATGGCGCAGCGGCTGATCCACAAAATAGAGCGCCTCAACGCCTTCGTCGCGTGCGCCGAGACCGGCCGAGCCCACCCGGTGCAATTCCTGATCTGCCGCGAGTGCGGCACGGTCGCCGAGATCGAGGACCAGGTCGCCGCGCAGGCTCTCGAAGACGTCGCCGAACGCGAGGGGTTCCACCCGCGCAGCACGGTCGTCGAGATCGAGGGCACCTGCGCCGCCTGTTTTCATCCGGCCTGACGCTTACCCGGGCGCGACAGCCTCGCGCCGCCACGCAGCCCACGGCAGGCAGGCGATCAGGTAGATTGCGACGCTGAGCGCGGTGATCCAGAAGCTGGTCGGCCAGTCGGTGTAGAACGCGAGCGCAATGCCGAGCCAGGCCTCGATCAGCGCCAGCAGTACCGAGAGCAGTACCCCTGCCGCCACGCTGCGCGTCACAAGCTGCGCCGCCGCGGCCGGGCCGACCATCAGCGCAAACACCAGCAGCACGCCGACGATCTGTGCGCATTCCGCGGTCGCCAGCGCGACGATCGCGAGAAACAGCACCGCATAGAGCCTCAGCGAGACGCCGCGCGCCTCGGCCAATTCGGGCTGCAGGCTCGCGAACAGCAGCGGGCGCGAGATGACGGCCAGGACGGCAAGGCTCGCCACACCGAGGGCGAGCAGCGTCCAGATCGTCGCGAGATCGACCGCCAGGACGTTGCCGAACAGCAGCGTCGTCGCCTGCGTCGCAAACGAGGTGTAGAAATGCAGAAACAACAGTCCGAGCCCCAGCGCGAAGGCGAGCACCAGCCCGATCGCCACGTCGCGCTGCGCCAGCCGCTCGCCGAGCGCGCCCATGCCGATCCCGGCAGCGAGCGTCATCAGCACCAGGCCCCACAACGGCGCGATGCCGAAAAGGACGGCGCCGGTGCCGCCGGTAAACCCGACATGTGCCAGCGCGTGGCCGGCAAACGTCTGCCCGCGCAGCACCAGGAAATAGCCGACCGTTCCGGCGACGGTCGCAACGATGCCCGCCGCGGCGAAGGCATGCCGCATGAACTCATAAGACAGCATTGCGCGTCCGCCTCCGCTCGCTGTCTCGCCGGGGAATCTCCGGCGCCTCGTGGCGATGCGCCTCGCGCTCGACATGATAGCCGCCCGACATCACGAAGATCCGGCCCTTGAGCCGCACCACCTCGATTTCGGCGCCGTAGAGGCGCGACAGCACCGGGCCGGTGATGACCTCGTCGACCGTGCCGAGCGCCGCCGCGCCGCCGCCCAGATAAAGCACCCGGTCGAGCGCGCCCAACAGCGGGTTCAGCTCATGCGCGCTGAACAACACGGCGATCCCGAGCTCGACCTGCAACGACTTGACCAGCGCGACCACCTCGGCCTGACGGTGCGGGTCGAGGCTGATCAGCGGCTCGTCGAGCAACAGAAGGCGGGGTCGGCCGATCAGCGCCTGGGCCAGCCGCAGGCGCTGGCGCTCGCCGCCGGAAATCTCGGCGAGCGGGCGGCGGGCCAGATCGCTGGCACCGACCAGGTCGAGGGCGCGCGCCACCTCGGCGCGGCCGGCCCGACCCGGCCCCGGCAGGCCGAGGCGATGACCGTTGAAGGCGCTGGCGACAAAGTCCCAGCCGCTCAGCCGGATGCCGGCGACCGGGCCGTGCACTTGCGGCATGTAGCCGATCGCGGGGTTGCCGCGCCCGGCCGGCCGGCCGAGGACGTGGATGCTGCCTTGGCTTGGCGGCACCAGCCCGAGGACAGCGCGCATCAGCGTAGTCTTGCCGCAGCCGTTCGGGCCGAGCACGCCGACGAACTCGCGCGAAGCGATCTCCAGGCTGACGCCGGCGAGGACGACCCGGCCGGCGAGCGTCAGGGTGACATCGTGGAACTCGATCGCGTTCATCGCCGGCCGTTTGGCCATCTATCGGGGAATAGCGCGGTCGACCGCATCGAGTTGGCTCATCATCCATGCCTGATAGGTCGTGCCCGCCGGCTCGGTCTCGCTGACTGCGACCACCGGGATGTGCGCCGCTTCGGCGCGTTTCACCATGCGCACGGCCATCGGGCTCGACGCCTGGCGGTTATAGACCAAGAGGCGCACCCGGCGCGCCGTCAGATCGTCCTCGAAAGCGGCGACATCCGACGCGCTCGGCTCGGTGTTGTTCATCACCGCGAGCTGAAAGCGGCGGTTGCGGACCGTCATCCCCAACGCCGCAAACATGTAGCCGAACACCGGCTCGGTGGCGGTCGCCGGAACCCCGGCCAGGCGGGTGCGCAGGGCGGCGATCGTCGTGCGCAGCGGCCGCATCGCCTGATCGAAGCGCGCGAGGCGCTGCGCGTAATCCTTCCGGTGTTCCGGATCGATGCGGCTCAGTTCGTCCGCCAACGCGCGGGCGAGCGCCGTCATCGTCGCCGGATCGTACCAGATGTGCGGGTTGGCGCCGGGCTTGGCCCCGACCAGCGCCGCGACGACGATCACCCTGCGCGCGGTGTTGCCCGACGCGCCCAGCAGCTTGCCGATCCACGGGTCGTAAGCGATGCCGTTGGCGATGACGAGGCGGGCGGCCGAGAGGGCGCGCGCCACCGACGGGCTCGCCTCGAACAGATGCGGGTTTTGGTCGGGGTTGCTGAGGATGCTGGTCACGCCGACGGCCGGCCCGCCGATCTGCCGGGCGATGTCGCCGTAGAAATTCTCGGCGGCGACAATCGCGACCGGGCCAGCCGCCCGCGCCGGCGCTGGGGATGCCAGCACCGCGAGCATGACAGCCAGCGCGAACAGCGTTTTCATCACGGCTCCCGAGCCGCCGGCGCTTACCCGAGGCGGCCGGCGAGCGACACGTTATAACGTAGCGTTGAGGCCGGTCCAGACCGGATCGCCGGGAGGCGCCGCGCCACGCCGTCGGCAGCGCCATTGAGCGCGAACTCGCCAGCCGGCTATCCTTAATCGCGCCCGAGGGAGGACGATCGATGGATTTCGCCGACGCGCCCGAGCATGCCGAATTCCGCGCCGAATTCCGCGCCTGGCTCGAAGCCAACCTGCCCGAAGACCTCAAGGTCGAGGACGCGCAGGACCAGCGCATCTCGCCCGACCGCGACATCCTGGTAAAGCGCATCGCCTGGCAGAAGAAGATGCACGCCGCCGGCTGGGTCGGCATCTCCTGGCCCAAGGAATATGGCGGGCGCGGCGCCAGCTTCATGCAGCAGGTGATCTTCGACGAGGAATATTTCCGCGCCCGCGCCCCGATCCTGCCGTGCCAGAGCGGGCTCAACCTGCTCGGACCCACCCTCATTCACTGGGGCACCGAGACGCAGAAAAAGCGCCACCTGCCGCGGATCCTCAGCGCCGACGAGATCTGGTGCCAGGGCTATTCCGAGCCCGGTGCAGGCTCCGACCTGGCGAGCCTGCGGACCCGCGCGGTCGACCACGGCGACCACTTCGTCGTAAACGGCCAGAAGGTGTGGACCTCGGGCGCGCATTTCGCCGACTGGTGCTTCCTGCTGGTGCGTACGGACCCCGACGCGCCGAAGCATCATGGCATCTCGTACCTGCTCGTCGACATGAAGACGCCGGGCATCGAGGTGCGCCCGCTGGTCCTGCTCAACGGCCACCGGCATTTCAACGAGGTGTTCTTCTCCGACGTCGCGGTGCCGAAGGAAAACATCGTCGGCCAGTTGAACGAGGGCTGGAAGGTCACGACGACGACGTTGATGTTCGAGCGCGGCGGCGCCGGCGGGCGCGACCACGCGGCGCAGATCGCCCGGCTGCTCGAACTGGCCAAGCAATTCCCCAACCGGCAGGAGCCGGCGTGGCGCGAAAGTCATATCCGCCAGCAATTGGCGCAGCTGATGATCGAGACGAAGGCATTACAGGTGACAAGGCTGCGCGGCCTGACGCGTCGGCTGCGCGGCGAGCCGCCGGGCCCGGAGGGCTCGATCCTCAAACTGTTCGGTTCGGAATTGGCGACCCGCATCGCCGATTTCTCGTCGACGCTGCTCGGCCCCTACGCGACGCTGGAGACGCCGACCGAGGCGGTGCCGGACGCGCCGCGCTGGGCCCACCGGGTGCTCGGCGCACGGCAATACACCATCGCCGGCGGCACCAGCGAGATCCAGCGCAACATCATCGGCGAGCGCGTCCTCGGCCTGCCGCGGGGGTAGTCGCGGCGACGGCGCCGATGATCGACGAGCGCACGCAGGTTGTCGGCGAGCCGCTGTCGCCGCCGGGCGGGGTGCGGCTTGCCGGCTTCGATCTCGCGCAGCCGCTGTCGGCGGCGCAGAAGGACGCGATCGGGGCGGCCTTTCTCGCGCATCACATTGTGGTCTTTGCCGGTCAATCGCTGACGCGCGAGCAGCAATTCGCGTTCGCGGCCAATTTCGGCGAGGTCGCGGCGCATGGCGAACATCGCCCCGGGGCCAAGCGCTACGCGGTGGCGCACGTCCTGTCCAATCTCGACGAGAACGGCAACCCGGCCTTCCGGACCTCGCGCGCCGCCAATTACCACTGGCACACCGACAAGCCCTATCTCGCGGCGCCGCCGATGCTGACGATGCTGCACGCCGTCGAATTGCCACCGGCGGGCGGCGACACCGAATTCGCCAACATGGCGCTGGCCTACGAGGCATTGCCGGCAGCGACGCGACAGCGGCTTACCGGATTGCGCGTCGTCTTTCGCCCGGCGTTCGACGCAAGCCAGCCGGCAGTCGACCATCCGCTGGTGCGCACCCACCCCGACACCGGCCGCAAATCGCTCTATCTCGGCAACCATGCGACGCATGTGCTCGGGTTGCGCGAAGTCGAAGGCAAGGC
Source organism: uncultured Alphaproteobacteria bacterium (assembly GCA_963746885.1). Classification (GTDB taxonomy): domain Bacteria; phylum Pseudomonadota; class Alphaproteobacteria; order ATCC43930; family CGMCC-115725; genus DATARH01. Next base: position 266,123 of record CAVVDM010000015.1, on the reverse strand, counting down.
GCTGCTCGCCGAGCTGCTCCAACACGCGACGCAGCGGCGCTTTGTCTATACGCATCGCTGGCGGATCGGCGATCTCGTGATGTGGGACAACCGCTGCCTGCTGCACCGCGCCGTCGCGAATTACCAGGCCGATCGATTTCGCCGCATCATGCATCGCAGCGTCGTGCGAGGCACCGTCCCGTTCTGAACGCAGGCGAGCCTTGCTCCTCGCCAGTGGTTGCGCATAGCCTCGCGCTGCGGGAGGGCAGCCATGGATATCGGCTTTACCGAAGAGCAGGAACTGTTGCGCGACACCGCGCGCAAATTCCTCGACGGCGAATGCACGACCAAGTTCGTGCGCCAGATGATGGCGACCGACGACGCGGTGACGCCGGAATTCTGGGGCCAGCTCGCGGCGCAGGGCTGGCTCGGCATCACCTATCCCGAGGCGGACGGCGGCAGCGGCCTCGGCCTCGTCGATCTCGTCGTGCTGATGGAGGAAGTCGGCCGCGCGGTGATGCCCGGCCCCTATCCGGCGACGGTATTGCTCGGCGGCGCGGCGATCGCTACGTGCGGCTCGGCGGCACAACGCCAGGAGTGGCTGCCGCGCATTGCCGCTGGCGAAGCGAAGGCGACGCTCGCGGTCACCGAGCCCAACGCCCGCTGGGACGCAGCCGGCATCACCACCGCCGCGCGCGAGGCCGGCGGCGGGTTCCTGCTCTCCGGCAGCAAAATGTTCGTGCCCGACGCGCATCTCGCCGACGTGCTGGTGGTCGCGGCGCGCACGCGCGACGGCAGCACGATGGAGGATGGCGTCAGCCTGTTCCTGGTGCCGAAGGACACGCAAGGGGTCGCGGTCAAGCGGCTGCCCTCGGTCGACGAGACGCGCAAATTGTGCGAGGTGCGGCTCGACAACGTCGCGCTGCCGGCAGCGGCGCTGCTCGGCGAATTGCATCAGGGCTGGGGGCCGCTGGCGGGCGTCATCGACCGCGCCGCAGTGGCGCTTGCGGCCGAGATGTGCGGCGCGGCGCAGCGGGTGCTCGAGATCACCGTCGACTACGCCAAGATGCGCGTCGCGTTCGGCAAGCCGATCGGCAGCTACCAGGGCGTCAAGCACAAATGCGCCGACATGCTGGTCGAGATCGAGAACGCCAAGTCCTTGACCTATTACGCCGCCTGGGCGATCGACGAAGGCGAGGCCGATGCGGCGATGGCGGCCTCGATGGCCAAAGCGGCCGCTTCCGACGCCGGCCGCAAGGTGTGCGCCGCCGGCATCCAGCTGCATGGCGGCATCGGCATGACCTGGGAACACGATTTGCAGCTCTACCTGAAGCGGGCCAAGGCGTCCGAGACCGCGCTCGGCGACGCCACCTGGCACCGCGAGCGCATCGCGCGGCTGATAAGCTTCTAGGCGCCGGGCAACGTGGCAACGTCCGAGGGCGACACGGTAATGAAGAAGACGATCCGACGGCTTCTGGCGCTCTGCGCGGTTCTCACCCTGGCGGCCTGCGTCCCGCCGCCCTTTCCGCCAGCCTATTACGCAGCCCCGGCGCCGCCACCGCTGCAGCCCTATATGGGTCCGCCGCTCGCCTTCACCCCGCCGCCGGTGCCGCACCGGCGGGCCGTCCGGCATCGCTATCATCATCACAAGAAGCACCACTACCGGGTGCATTGCCGGTGCGTGCCGGTGAAGTGAGCTGGCCGGAGCTGCGGCTGCTCCCGCCAAGTGGCGACAGGCTGCGGCAATACGAGGCGGCGCTGGCCGCCGGCTGGTCGCCCGATACCGAGCGCGACGCCAGCGCCGAGCATCTGGCGCGGCTGCGGCGCGATCCGCGGGGCTTTGTTGCCGAGTTGACCCGGCAGGACGGCACGGCCATTACCACCGCAGGACGCGAGGTGCCGCGACTGCCCGGGCAGGTGTTCTGGCTCGACGATGGCGAATTCTGCGGCGTCATCAATCTGCGCTTTACCCCCGGGACCGACGCGCTCCCCGACTATGTCTCCGGCCATATCGGCTATGCCGTGGTGCCATGGAAGCGGCGACGCGGCTATGCGACGCACGCGCTGGCGCTGATCCTGCCGGTGGCGCGCAAAGCCGGGCTGCGGCAGGTCGAGATCACCTGCGACGACGACAACGAGGCCTCGCGCCGGGTGATCCTGACGAATGGCGGGGTCCTTTGCGGCAGCCGGCTTGGCGCCGGCGGCAAGACCAAGCTGGTTTTCCGCATCGACCTCGCCGAGCGGCGGTGACTGAGACCAGTTACCGGGTCAGGGCGAGATCGAACAACGGCAGAAACATCTCGGCCTCCTGGGCGCCGGCCAGCGCATAGTCGCCGTCGATGACGAAGCACGGCACGGCGTCAATGCCCATCCTGCGCGCGTGATGCTCCTCGGCAAGCACCTCGCTGGTCCCCGTGCCGCCGGCGAGCGCGGCGCCCGCCGCCCGCCCGTCGAGCCCGCTCGCCGCGGCGATCGCGGCCAGGACATCGAGCGCGCCGATATCGAGCCCGTCGCTGAAAAACCCGCGAAACAGCGCCTCGACGACATGGTCGGCCCGGCCCTGCGCGGCGGCGAGGCGGATCAGCCGGTGGGCATCGAAGGTGTTGGGGATATGCCGGATCCGGTCGAACGCAAAGTCGATCCCCTCGCGCCTGCCGGCCGACGCGAGCGCCACCTGGACCCGTGCGGCCGAGCGCCCGCCGCCGAATTTGAGCTGCCGGTAAAGCTCGGGCGGCACTCCGTCGGGCGGCACTTCGGGATTGAGCTGGAACGGGCGCCAGACGCGCGTGACCCTGAGGTCGGGCCGCATCGCAATCGCCCGCTCGAGCCGCCTTTTGCCGATGAAGCACCACGGGCAGGTCACATCGGCAACGATATCGATGCGCAGGAGCCGCTCCCGGCCCCCCGCCGTCGCCGTGTCGCTTGACGCTGTCGGTTGCGCAGCCATAAGGAGTACGGGGCCGATCCGATCGCGAAAGGAATGAAGGTGCCGCCGGCAGAGCAGGTTTACGATGCGCCGCATCTGGCGCGCAACCCGGCGAACAGCGCGGCGCTGACGCCGCTCGGGTTTCTGGCGCGCGCGGCGGCAATCTACCCGGAAAAGCTGGCGGTGATCGAGCCTGACCCGGCGGCGGACGGGGGTGCGCGGCGCTTTACCTACGGCCAGTTCTACGACCGCTGCCGGCGCTTTGCCGATGCGCTGCGGCGGCGTGGCATCATGCAAGGCGACACGGTCGCGGTGCTGGCGCCCAACGTGCCGGCCCTGCTCGAAGCGCATTACGCGGTGCCGATGGCCGGCGCGGTGCTGAACGCTCTGAACTACCGGCTCGATGCGGGCTCGATCGCCTTCATCCTCGGCCACGGCGGCGCCAAGCTGCTGATCGCCGACCGCGAGTTCGACACGCTGGCGCGCCAAGCGCTGCGCCAATTCGGCCGGGAGATGCCGCTCGTCGAGATCGCCGCCGGCGACAATCGTTCACTGCCCATTGGCGATGGCGGCGGCATCGAATACGAGGATTTTCTGCGCGAGGGCGATCCCGACGCGGCGTGGGCGCCGCCGCAGGACGAATGGTCGGCGATTGCGCTCAACTACACCTCGGGCACCACCGGCAATCCGAAAGGCGTCGTCTATCACCATCGCGGGGCCTATCTGAACGCGCTCGGCAACGCGATCACCTTCGGGCTCGATCGGCACTCGGTCTATCTGTGGACCCTGCCGATGTTTCACTGCAACGGCTGGACCTATACCTGGGGCGTCACCGCCGTTGCCGGCACGCATGTCTGTTTGCGCCGGGTCGATCCGGCCCCGATCTTCGCTGCGATTGCCGACCACCGAGTGACGCATCTGTGCGGCGCGCCGATCGTGCTCAACATGCTGGTGCACGCGCCCGACGCCGTTAAACGACAGTTCGACCATGTCGTCGAGGCCGCGACCGGCGGCGCGGCGCCGCCTTCGGCCGTCATCGAGGCGATGGAGCGGATGGGCTTCCGCGTCACTCACCTCTACGGCCTGACCGAATGCTACGGCCCCTCGACGGTGTGCGCCTGGCAGGAGGATTGGGCGGACCTGCCGCTGGCCGAGCGCTCGACCAAGATGGCGCGCCAGGGGGTGCAATACCTGACGCTCGACCGTCAGCGCGTCGCCGACCCGGCGACCCTGCAGGACGTGCCGGCCGACGGCACGACGATCGGTGAATTGATGCTGCGCGGCAACACAGTGATGAAGGGCTATCTGAAGAACCCGGCAGCGACCGAGGAAGCGTTTGCCGGCGGCTGGTTTCATACCGGCGACCTCGCGGTGATGCACCCCGACGGCTATGCCGAAATCAAGGACCGCTCGAAAGACATCATCATCTCCGGCGGCGAGAACATTTCTTCGATCGAGGTCGAGGAGGTGCTGTACCGCCACCCGCAGGTGATGGAAGCCGCGGTCGTCGCCAAGCCGGACGAGCGGTGGGGCGAGACACCGTGCGCCTTTGTCACGCTGAAGCCCGATTCCGACGAGGTCGCAGCCGCCGACATCATCGCCTGGTGCCGCGCCAACCTAGCGCATTACAAGGTGCCAAAGAACGTCGTGTTCGGCCCGCTGCCCAAGACCTCAACGGGGAAAATCCAGAAATTCGCATTGCGCGAGCAGGCCAAGGAGGTTGCGGCGTGAGCGACGCAGCGATGGCCCTGCCGAGCTTCGACATCTCGGGACAGGTGGCGCTGGTCACCGGGGCGTCGAGCGGGATCGGCCGGCATGTCGCCGCGATGCTTGCCGCCGCCGGCGCCAAGGTGGCGCTCGCGGCGCGCCGCGAAGACCGCCTCGCGGGGCTGGCGCGCGAGATCGAGGGGCGCGGCGGGGAGTGCCTGCCGATCGCCTGCGACGTGACGCAACAGGACAGCGTCGCCGCCTGCATCGCGGCGGCCGAGGCGCAGCTCGGGCCCTTGTCGATCCTCGTCAATAATGCCGGGGTCGTCGTATCGAAGCCGCTGTTCGAGCACACGGAAGCCGATTGGGACTACGTCGTCGACACCAACCTCAAGGGCGCGTGGCTGATGGCACGCGAATTCGCGCATCACCTCGTCGGGCTGAAGCGGCCGGGGCGGATCATCAACATCTCGTCGATCCTGGCGTCGCGCACGATCGGCCAGGTGCCGGCCTATTGCGCCGCCAAGGCGGGGCTGACCCACCTGACGCATGTGCTGGCGATGGAGCTGGCGCGCTACGGCATCCTCGTCAACGCGCTGGCGCCCGGCTATATCGAGACCGATTTCAACCGCGAGTATTTCCAGGGCGAGGCCGGCAAGCGCCTGATCGGCCGCATCCCGCTGAAGCGCATCGGCCAGGCGCCGGACCTCGACGGGGCGTTGCTGTTCCTCGCGTCGCCGGCCAGCGCCTATGTGACCGGCGCGGTCCTCGCGGTCGATGGCGGCCACGCCGTTGCCGCGATTTGAGCGGTCTGACCCGGCGGCGCTGGCGCGCTTTCTCGCCGCGGCGAGCGGCGCCAGCCGGGTCGAGATCGCCGGGATGGCGCTGCTGTCGGGCGGCGCGATCCAGGAGAATTGGGGCTTTGACGCCACGTTTGCCGATGGCCCATTTGCCGGAACGCAGCGCCTCGTGTTACGCACCGACGCGGCGACCGGCATCCCGTCGAGCCTCGGCCGGACCGCGGAATTCGCCGTCTTGCAGGCGGTCTATGCCGCCGGGGTCACGGTGCCGGAGCCGTTATGGGCCTGCGCCGATCCCGCAATCATCGGCCGGCCGTTTTTCGTGATGCGCCGGCTGGCCGGCACCGCGCAAGGGCGCCAGATCACCACCGACCCCGCGCTCGAACCCTTACTGCCGCACGTCGCCGCGCGGCTCGGGCAGGAATTGGCGCAAATCCAGACGGTCCGCCCGCCGCGCCTCGACCTCGCCTTTCTGCCGGCCGTCGATGCGGCGCGGCATATCGCCGGTTTCCGCGCCTATCTCGACCGCCATCCCCGGCCACGCCCGATACTCGAATGGGCGATAAACTGGCTCGAAAGCCACATCCCGAAACCGCTCTCTCCGGTGCTGTGCCACCGCGATTTCCGCACCGGCAACTACATGCTGGAGGTGAATTCCCGGGGGGCCGAACTGACCGGCATCCTCGATTGGGAATTTGCCGGCTGGGGCGATCCCGACGAGGATATCGGCTGGCTGTGCTGCAAGGGCTGGCGCTTCGCCCGGCTCGACCGCGAGGCCGGTGGCATCGCGGCGCGCGCGCCGTTTTATGAAGCCTACGAGGCCGCGTCCGGAAGGCGGCTCGACCCCGAGCGGGTGCATTATTGGGAGGTGCTGGCCAATGTCCGCTGGGCGGTCATCGCCTTGCAGCAGAGCGATCGCCATCTGATCGGCGGCGCGCGCGACCTCGCCACCGCAATCATCGGCCGCCGCGCTACCGAATGCGAATTGGAGCTGTTGCTGCTGCTCGACCCCGGCGGCGCGCCGGCTGAATTACGCCATCATGCGTGACCTGCCGAGCGGCGCCGGCCTGCTCGCGCTTGGCCGAGCGCTGTTGCTCGACGAATTGCTGCCGCTGCTGCCGCCCGAGCGCCAGCGCGACCTGCGCCTCGTCGCCACCGCGATGGCGATCGCCGAGCGCGAGGCCGTGGCGGGCGACGCGCCGCCGCGCGATGTCGCGGAACGCCTGGCCGAATTTTACGGAGGCTCGGATCCGGACCCGCTCGCGCACCTCGCAATGGATCTGCGGCAAGGGGTGTTCGAGAAATGCACAGCGCGCGCGGGCGCGGCGCGTGCAATATTGTGGCGGTTGACCATACTGAAGTTGCGCGAGGGAAACCCGTCTTTCCTCGCGGAAAACGGTTTCGGAGAATAAAGCCCGTGTCCCAGTCCACCGTTCACGCCGCCATCGAGGCCTTCGGCCGCGGCGAGATCGTCGTCGTGACCGATGACGACGACCGCGAAAACGAGGGCGACCTGATCATCGGCGCGGTGCACACGACGCCGGAGAAGATGGCGTTCATCATCCGCCACACCTGCGGCATCGTCTGCGCCCCGGTGACGGGCGAAATCGCCCGCCGGCTGCATCTCGCGCCGATGGTCGCCGACAGCGACGCGATCCACGGCACCGCCTTCACGATCTCGGTCGACTACCGCCACGGCACGACGACCGGCATCTCGGCCGACGACCGCACCGCGACGATCCGGGAACTCGCCAACGGCAATGCCGGGCGCGGCGATTTCGTGCGACCAGGCCATGTCTTCCCGCTGATCGCCAAGGATGGCGGCGTCTTGATGCGCTCGGGCCATACCGAGGCGGCGATCGATCTGTGCCGCCTGGCCGCGATCGAGCCGGTGGCGGCGATCTGCGAATTGGTCAACGACGACGGCACCGTGATGCGCGGCCCGCAGGTCTCCTCCTTCGCCAAAAAGCATGCGCTGAAGCGGATCTCGGTGGCCGATCTGATCGCCTATCGCCAGGCGCGCGAGAAGCTCGTGACCCGGGTGGCCGAGTTCCAGATCGAGACCGAGGCCGGCGAGTTCACGGCCTATGCGTATGTCACCCCGTTCGACAAGGTGCACCATTTTGCCTTTGTCTACGGCGAGATCGGCGACGGGCGCGGCGTGCCGACCCGGCTGCACCGCGCCAACGTCATCGAGGACGTGTTCGGCGGCGCCAAGCCGATCCACGCGGCGCTCGCCCGCTTCAAGGCGGCCGGGCGCGGCGTCCTCGTCTATCTGCGCGAGGGCACCTCCGGGGTGCCGACCACCGGGATCGCCGAGGACAGCACCGCCTCCGAACTGGAGCGCAGCCGGCAGTGGCGCGAGGTCGGGCTCGGCGCGCAGATCCTGCGCGACCTGCGCATCAGCTCGATCCGGCTGTTTGCCACGCGCTCGCGCACCTATGTCGGGCTCGCCGGGTTCGGCATCGAGATCGAGTCGACCGAGCCGCTCGAGGAAGGCTCGGGGCTGGTCGTCAAGGAGGTGCGCCCGCCGCAGTCAGCCACCGGCGATTGCTGATGTCTGCGCGCTGATCGTCCTGGGAAACGGAGGAGGGCTAGGCATGCCGGAGGCGAGCGAGCGAGCGCAGCAGATGACGCGCAACATGCTGGGCAAGCAGCTTTTTGTAATCCACACGACGCCGGTGGCGCCGCGCGAGAAGATCGTCGAATTGTTGCCGGCACATCTCGAGCATCAAGTCACGCTTGAGAAATCCGGGATCATGTTCGCGGCTGGCCCAATGGCCGAGGAAGACGGTTCGCCCGCTGGCGGGCTGATCGTGATCCGCGCCGAATCGTTCGCGGCGGCGCGGGCGATCGCCGACACCGATCCGCTGCACAAGGCTGGGCTGCGCACCTATACAATCCGACGCTGGACGGTCAACGAAGGCTCGTATTCGGTCCGGGTCAACTATTCCGACCAGAGCGTCACGATCGAGTGAGGGCCGGCCCCGTGATCAACGCGGCAATCGTGGGGCTGGGCCGCTGGGGACAGACGCTGGTCGCCTCGGTGCAGGGCAAGAGCGACCGGCTGCGCTTCACCCATGCGGTCAGCCGCGACCCGGGGCGGGTTCGCGATTTTACGGAGAAGCACGGCCTCACCGTCGTCGGCACGCTGGAGGCAGCGCTGGCCGAGCCAGGGATCGACGCGGTGGTGCTGGCGACGCCGCATTCGCAGCATGTGGACGGCATCATCGCCGCAGCCGCCGCCGGCAAGGCGGTGTTCTGCGAGAAGCCGCTGGCGCTGACCCGGCATGAGGCGGAGCGCGCCGTCGCCGCCTGTCAGGCGGCCAGAGTGGTGCTGGGCATCGGCACCGACAAGCGCTTCTTTCCCGCCCTCGCCGAGGTCGCGCGGCTCGTCGACAGCGGCGAATTGGGGACGCTCCTCCATGTCGAGGCGCATTTCAGCAACGAAGTCGCGGCGGGCTTCGCCGCATGGCGCGATTCGCTGGAGGAGACGCCGGCCGGCGGCATGACCGGCACCGGCATCCACATGCTCGACGCGCTGGTCCGCCTCGCCGGCCCTGTCAACCGCATCCACGCGCAGATGCTGTCGCAGAAGCCGCCGCCCGATCCCTATGACAGCGTCGCGGTGCTGCTGGAGTTCGCCTCCGGTGTCGGGGGCACCTTGGCGGCGGTGCGCTCGACCCCGGCATTCCTGCGCGTGCACGCCTTCGGCCGCAACGGGTCGGCCGAGGCGGTCAGCCGCAACGAGATCGTGATCCGCAAGAGCGGCGCCGAGCCCGAGCGGAGGCATCTGCCCCATGTCGATACGGTGCGCGTCAACCTCGAGGCATTTGCCGACGCGGTTGCGGGGCGCGCGCGCTATCCGATTCCCCCGGCGGTGATCCTCAATGTCACCAATGCCTTCATTGCCATCGCCGAGGCGATCGGGAGCGGCGGCGGGATATGCCCGGTATGACTGAGACGCTGCCCTATGGCGCGTGGCGCTCGCCGATCACCTCCGACCTGATCGTCGGCGAGTCGATCGGGCTCGGCGACGTCCTGGTCGACGGCGGCGACATCTACTGGATCGAGGGGCGGCCGAGCGAGGGCGGCCGCAACGTCGTGGTGCGCCGCACCCCGGGCGGCGGCGTCGCCGACATCACCCCGGCGCCGTTCAGCGCGCGCACCCGCGTCCATGAATATGGCGGCGGCGCCGCAAGCGTGGGGGACGGCGTCGTCTTTTTCAGCAATTTCGCCGATCAGCGGCTCTGTCGGCAGGTTGCCGGCGAGATGCCCGCGCCTCTGACGCCCGAGACCGGCGGCTGGCGCTATGCCGACGGGGCATTCGACGCCCGGCGCGGCCGGTGGCTCGGGGTGCGCGAGGCGCACGGCGACGGCGGAGGGGTCGACAACGCGCTGGTCGCGGTCGATCCAGGCCAGCCCGGAGCGGGGCGCGTGCTGGCCGAGGGCCACGATTTCTACGCCTCGGCCAGGCTGTCGCCGGACGGCGGGCGGCTCGCCTGGCTGTCCTGGGACCACCCGAACATGCCGTGGGTCGGCACCGAATTGTGGCTGGCCGAGATCGCCGAGGACGGCGGCCTCGTCACGCCAAGGCTGATCGCCGGCGGCGCGGCGGAGTTGATCTTTCAGCCGCAATGGTCGCCCGACGGCGTGCTCCACTTCGTCTCCGACCGCACCGGCTGGTGGAACCTCTACCGCTGCGAGCCGGGCGGCGGCGTACGCCCACTGTGCCCGCGCGAGGCCGAATTCGGCCAGCCGCAATGGGTGTTCGGCCAGTCGACCTATGCCTTCCTGTCGGCCAGCCAACTCGTCTGCACCTACCGGGAAGCGGGAAGCGACCATCTCGCCCGGCTCGACATCGCCGCCGCGACGCTGACGCCGATCGCCACGCCGTTTACCGATTTCGGGCAGATCCGCATTGCCGGCGGCAGGATCGTATGCCGCGCCGGCGCGCCCGCCGACCCATCAGCGATCGTCACGATCAACCCGGCGAACGGCGCCGTCGACATATTGCGGCAATCGGCGCCGGCCGCCGGCGACGCGGCGCTGCGGCGCTATTTCTCAGTGCCACGCATCGTCGATTTCCCGACCGCGAGCGGCCTGACCGCCCACGCGCATTACTATCCGCCAGCCAACCCCGATTTTGCGGCCCCCGACGGCGAAAAGCCGCCGCTTGTCGTCAAATGCCACGGTGGCCCGACCGCCTCGGCCTCGACCGTGCTGAGCCTCGGCATCCAGTATTGGACAAGCCGCGGCATCGCCGTGCTCGATGTCGATTATGGCGGCAGCACCGGCTATGGCCGCGCCTACCGCGAGCGGCTGCGGGGCGCCTGGGGCGTCGTCGATGTCGAGGATTGCGTCAACGCAACGCGCCATGTCATCGCCGCGGGCCTCGCCGACGGCGAGCGCGCCGTCATCACCGGCGGCAGCGCCGGCGGCTATACCGTTCTGGCATCGCTCGCCCGGGCGGATGTGTTTGGCGAAATGTTCCGCGGCGGCGCCAGCTATTACGGGGTCAGCGACATCGCCGCACTGGCCCGCGACACCCACAAATTCGAATCGCGCTATCTCGACTGGCTGATCGGCCCCTATCCCGAACGCGCCGATCTCTACCGCGAGCGCTCGCCGTTGACGCACGCCGACAAGCTGCGCCGGCCGGTCATCTTCTTCCAGGGCGCCGATGACCGGATCGTGCCGCCCAACCAGACCGAGATGATGGTCGAGGCATTGCGCCATCAGGGCATCCCCACCGGCTATTTGCTGTTTGCCGGAGAGGGACACGGCTTCCGCCGCGCCGACAACATCAAGCGGGCGCTCGACGCCGAGCTGTATTTCTACGCGACGCTGATCTTCCGCACCCGCCTCAGCTTCTGACGCGGCGCTCAGACCGGCGCAAGGGGTGGGTGCGGCTCGGGCGGCAGCTCGACGCGGATCGGATCGCCATCGCGCACCGCGCCGCCCTCCAGCACGACGCCCATGATCCCGGCCTTGCGGACGAGATTGCCGGCGTCGTCGCGCGCCAGGGTCGCGGCCATCAGCCCGGGCTGGAACTTGTCGAGCTGGCGGCATGGGTTGCGCAATCCGGTGACCTCGACGATCGCCTCCGACCCGAGATGGAGCCGCGTGCCGGCCGGCAGGCCGAGCAGGTCGAGGCCACGCGTCGTGATGTTCTCGCCCATCTGCCCGGCCGATACGGTGAAACCCGCGGCGCGCAACTCGTCGAACAATTCGGCGTGGATCAGATGAACCTGGCGCAGATTGGGCGTGTCGCCGAATTTGGCGAGGCGCGAGCGGTGCTTGACCGTCGCGCCCTGATGCGCGTCGCCGTCGACCCCTAGCCCGGCAACGAGACGGATGCTGCCGGCGTTCGGCTTCGAAAAGCTGTGCGTCGGGCTGCGGCTGACCGCCATGACGACCCCGGTCATCGACGAATTCTCCTCAGCGATTGCGGAACGCGGGCTTGCGCTTGGCAATGAAGGCCGCCATGCCTTCCTTCTGGTCCTCGGTGGCGAAGGTCGAGTGGAACAGGCGGCGCTCGAACCGCACGCCCTCGGCAAGCGTCGTCTCGAAGGCGCGGTTGACCGATTCCTTGACCATCATCGCGATCGGCGTCGACAGCGTGGCGATGCGCTCGGCCACCGCCAGCGCCTCCTCCATCAGCTTGTCGGCCGGCACGATGCGGCTGACGAGGCCGGCGCGCTCCGCCTCGGCAGCGTCCATCATGCGCCCCGTCAGGCACAGATCCATCGCCTTCGCCTTGCCGATAAAGCGCGGCAGGCGCTGCGTGCCGCCGGCCCCCGGCATCGTGCCGAGGTTGATCTCGGGCTGGCCGAAGCGGGCATTGTCGGCGGCGATCACGATGTCGCACATCATCGCAATCTCGCAGCCGCCGCCGAGCGCAAAGCCGGCGACCGCGGCGACAACCGGCTTCCGACATTGCGCGACCCGCTCCCAGCCGCGCGTGATGAAGTCCTCGGCGTAAGCCTGCATGTAGGTCTTGTCGACCATCTCCTTGATGTCGGCGCCGGCGGCGAACGCTTTGTCATTGCCGGTCAGCACGATGGCGGCGATCGCGGTGTCGCCCTCCAGGTCATCGAAGGCTTGGCCGAGTTCGTCAATCAGCGCCGCATTGAGCGCATTCAACGCCTGCGGCCGGTTCAATGTGACGATGCCGACGGCCCCTCGCCGCTCGACCTGGATGTTGCTATAGTGCGCGCTGCTCATCAATGACCTCGTGCCGGCTCAGGGGCGGAAGGCGCCAAGCCTGACAGGCCGTTCACCGGAGTCAAGCGGCCAACGAATTTCGAGGCCGGGCTGAATTGGCTGAAGTTTTGACTGTCTATCCTGTTATTAAATCTGGCGAAAATTCTTCGCAAATCGAACTCTGCCACAATTTTATTTGTAAGTGATGTGACGCATCCACATATAAGATACCGAGAGATTGGTTTGCCGTGCATAATTCTGGGCCGCGGAACGCGTGTGGCTTGTGCGGCGTCGTCCTAGGTTCCTCGCCGGACAGCAAACCCCCCTCTCGAACCGGGGCGCGATCTGAACATCGGGAGAAAGACTTTCTCCTGAAATCGAGGCAAAACAATGGACATTCGTCAATCGGTTAGGCCCGCGCTGTTGGGTGTGGTCGCCGGCGCGGTGGCGATATCGGTCGTCGGCTTTTCTTACATGGGCTGGACTACGGGCAGCACCGCCGAGAAGGTTGCGACAGCGCGGGCCGAAAGTGCGGTGATCCGCGTATTGACGCCGATTTGCGTCGAGAAATTCCAGCAACAGACAAATTTCGGAACCAAGCTGATCGAATTCCGCAAGGTTCCGTCGTGGGACCAGCGCGCGCTGATCGAAAAAGGCGGCTGGGCGACGACGCCGGGCACCGATGCAACGAATGCCGCGGTTGCCTCCGCCTGTGCCGAGAAGCTCGGCAGCGCTTCCTGAACGTCGGATCCGCCGAACACCCGCTCATCGAGGGGAAATTGCATGGCCAAGGGACAGAGACGCAGCAACCGCGAAGCGAAGAAGCCGAAATCCATCAAAAAGAAACCCGCCGCCGCACCGCTCGCCATCACCACCACTGTTGCCAAGAAGCCGTGACGGCAAGCGTGACCGATGAGCCCATCGATCTCGACGAGCATCGCGGGATGGCGGCTCGCCGGGAGACCGAAATCCGCCGGCTGCTCCACGATGTCCAGGCCGACCACGCGGCATTGCGGCTGCGGCAGGAGGAGCTTGAGGCGGTCATGGTGTCGGCAGACGCCGAGACTTGGCCGGAGGCCGGCGTCAAGGCGCGTTATCTGATCGAACTTTATGCGGCAACGGCGGAGGCGCAAGACCCGCGCCGACAAACCCTGATCGCGCGCGTCCTTGCGGATCTGGCGCGGCTGTCCGAGTAACAACCCGTCCGCCGGCGTACAGCGCGCGCCGGGTCTAGGAGCAACGTGACATGGCAAAGAAAGACGCCGCGAAATTCGTCGACCCCGATGGCGCCGCGCGCCAGGCGGAAGCCGCCAAGACGCTGCGGCTACGCGCGATGCGCCTTGCCAAAGAAGCCGAGGACGCCGTGAAGGCCGAGAAGGATGCCGTAATCCTCTCGGCCGCGGCCGAGCTGCGCAAACCGCGCAGCCGTCGCCGCGTCGCCGCGGCAGACCCGCCGGTTCCGCCGACCTGACGCTGCGGATTTTGCGCTGGCGCTTGGCGCGGAGGAACGTCGAGCGCCCGGCCCTGGGGCGATGTGGCAGGAGGATCTTGAGGCGTCGACGACGCCGGTCGACACGGACTGCCGCGCGATCTGAGCGAGCTTTATGCGGCAATGCCGAAGGTGCACCCGCACAGGATAGATCCCCCACTCTCAAAGCGAAAATGGGTTAGATGCCCATGGTGCCTTGTAATAAGGCGCCAAACCCCGATCTTTAGCGGCATGTATCGACCAATGCGTACCTTTCGGCCTCGCACTATCGAAAGTATACCTTAAAGGCGCCTGAGGTTGAGTGAGACCGACCGCCAGGTATCAATTGTGCGTCAAGAGTTCTTTCCGTTGAACATCGGAGGCAATGCAATGGACATCGGACAAAGCATCAAGCCGACCCTGTTGGGCGCGGCAATCGGAGCGGTGGCGGTGGCGGCGATCGGCTTTTCGGCGCTCGACTGGCGGCTCGGCAGCAGCGCCGAGCGCATGGCCGACGAACGGGCAGATGCCGCGATCGTCAGCGTGCTGACCCCGATTTGCGTCGAGCGATTTCAGCAGCAGAGCGACTACCCGGCCAAGCTGGCCGAGCTCAAAAATGCCGCCGTGTGGACCCGGCGCACGTTGATCGAGAAGGCCGGCTGGGCCACCCTCCCGGGCACCGATAAAACGCACTCGCTGGTCGCCAAGGCCTGCGCGGAAAAACTCGGAACGCTCTCCTGACGGCAAGCGAGCGCATCGGCGGGCGGCGTTGCCGCCCGTTCGGGCCAGCCGCTCGGTGAATCTCAGCGCTGGCGCTTGGCGCAGAAGAACGTCGAGCGCCCGGCCTGGGTGATCCGGCGCACTCCCTCGGCACAGGTGCAGCCCGGGCACTTCTCGCCTTCCTTGCCATAGACCGCCCAGCGGTGCTGGAAGTAGCCGAGCTCGCCGTTCGCCTGCACGTAATCGCGCAAGGACGAGCCGCCGGCGGCGATCGCCTCGTCCAATGTTTCGCGAATCGCCGCCGCGAGCCGCGCGGCTCGCGCCCCGACCACCGTTCCGGCGAGCCGGCGCGGCGACACTCGGGCCCGAAACAACGCCTCGCAGACATAGATGTTGCCGAGCCCGGCGACGATCTTCTGGTCGAGCAAGGCCGATTTGATCGGCGTCAGCTTGCCGGCCAAGACCCGGTCGAGATAGGCGCCGTCGAAGCCCGGCTCCAGCGGCTCGGGACCCATTCCGGCCAATAGCGGATGTGCCGCCTCGCCGCCGCGGGCCATGTAGTCGATCAGGCCGAAGCGGCGCGGGTCGTTGAAGCGCACGACCGTGCCGTCGTCGAGGGTCAGGACGACATGGTCGTGCTTTTCCGTCGGCGCATTGTTACCGCCCGCGGTGATCCGCCCGGACATGCCGAGATGCAAGAGCAGGGTGCCGCTGTCGTCGAGCTCGATCAGGATGTATTTGCCGCGCCGCGACAGTTCGCCGATCCGCGCGCCGGTGAGGTGCCGCGCCAGACCAGGCGGGAAGGGCCGGCGCAGATCCGCTCGGTGCAACTCGGCGCGCACGATCTGCCGGCCGCTGATCCGCAAGGCCAGGCCGCGGCGAACCGTTTCGACTTCGGGCAATTCCGGCATCTGAAATCTAACCGACCGCGCGCGGCTGGGGCTATTGTTCCTGCCTGATGAACGAGAAAGAGACAAGCGCCATGTCGGTCGACGCACCTACCGGCACCGACACCGATTTCGGCTTTCGTCGTGTGCCCGAAGACGCGAAGGCGCCGCTCGTGCGCGCCGTCTTCGACAGCGTCGCCGGGCATTACGATGTGATGAACGATTTGATGAGCGGCGGCATCCATCGTTGGTGGAAGAGCGAGATGGTGGCCTGGCTCAAGCCGCGCCCCGGCCAGCTTATGCTCGACGTCGCCGGCGGCACCGGCGATGTGGCGCGGCGCGCCTTGCCACACCTGGTGTCGGCCGCGGCGCCGGCGACTGGCGGCGGCGTCATCGTGTGCGACGCCAACCCGCAGATGCTGGAAATCGGCCGCGCCAACGCGCTCGACGCCGGCATCCTCGACGGCATCGAGTGGCTCGGCGGCGACGCCGAGGCGCTGCCCTTTGCCGACCGCTCGTTCGACCTCTATACGATCGCCTTCGGGCTGCGCAACGTGACCCATATCGAGCGAACCTTGGCCGAGGCGCGACGCGTGCTGAAGCCGGGCGGCCGGTTTCTGTGCCTCGAATTCACCCCTGCCGTGACGCCGCTGTTACAGCCGCTCTACGATCTCTACAGCTTCCGGGTGCTGCCCCTGCTCGGCCAGATCGTCACCGGCAATCGCGACGCCTATACTTATCTCGTCGAGAGCATCCGCCGCTTTCCGACGCAGAGTGCGCTGGCGGAGATGATCGCGGCGGCCGGGTTGGAGCGTGCGCGCTACCGCAATCTGACCGGCGGCATCGCGGCGCTCCATTCGGCCTGGCGGCTCTGATCGTCCGCCGCTCGTGTTCGGGTTCCTGCGCAGCGTCCGCCACCTCGCCCGCCTTGCCCGGATCGGGGTGATTCTGGCGCGGCACGACGCGCTGTTTCCGATCCTGACCTTTGGCAACCGCGTCTCGGCGGCCGCCCCGTGGCTGCAGGTGACCCGCCTCCTTCGGCGACGCAGCGGCGCAGCGGCGCGGCCCGGCGAGCGTCTGGCCGCCGCGCTCAGCGAGATGGGTCCGAGCTTCATCAAGCTCGGCCAGATCCTGGCGACCCGCGCCGACCTTCTGGGCGACGAGATCGCCGAAGACCTCGCGCGGCTGCAGGACCGCCTGCCGCCGTTTCCAGGGTCGCAGGCCCGCGCGCTGATCGAGGCCGAGTTCGGACAGCCCCTCGCCAGCCTGTTCACCGCCTTCGACGAGACCGCAATCGCCGCGGCATCGATCGCGCAGGTCCATTTCGCGGTGACGACCGAGGGGCAAGAGGTCGCGGTCAAGGTGCTGCGGCCGGGCATCGCCCGCGCCTTCGCTCGCGATCTCGACCTGTTCCTGTGGCTGGCGCGGCTGATCGAGCGCACCCGGCCGGCGCTGCGCCGCTTGAAGCCGGTCGAGGTGGTCGAGACGCTGGCGCAATCGGTCCAGATCGAGATGGATCTGCGCTACGAGGCGGCGGCCGCTTCCGAGTTGCGCGAAAACTTCGCCGGCGATGCGGGCTTTCGCGTACCGCAGGTCGATTGGCGGCGCACCGGGCATAGCGTGCTGACCACCGAGCGGATCGCCGGCATCCGGGTCGACGACCGCCGCGCGCTGATCGCCGCCGGCCATTCGATCCCCGATTTGTTGCGCAACGCCGCGGCGGCGTTTTTCAAGCAGGTGTTCCGCGACGGATTTTTTCACGCCGACCAGCATCCCGGCAATCTGTTCGTCGATGCGGACGGCGCGCTCGCGGTGGTCGATTTCGGCATCATGGGCCGGCTCGACCGGCAGACCCGCTATTACCTCGCCGATATGCTGGTCGGCTTTCTGTCGGGCGATTATCGGCGGGTTGCCGAGGTACATTTCGAGGCCGGCTATGTGCCGCGACGCCGCTCGCTCGATGCCTTCACCCAGGCCTGCCGCTCGATCGGCGAGCCGATCCTCGGCCGTCCGTTGCACGAGATCTCGATCGCCCGCCTCTTATCGCAGCTCTTTCAGGTGACCGAGCAGTTCGAGATGGAGACGCAGCCCCAACTCCTGCTGCTGCAAAAGACGATGGTGCTGGTCGAAGGCGTCGGGCGACGGCTCGATCCGAGCGTCAACATCTGGAGCCTGGCTCAGCCCCTGGTCGAACAATGGGTGCGCGACAACCGCGGCCCCGAAGCGCGCCTGCGCCAGCGCATCGACGCGCTGATCGAGGCCGCCGAGCGAGGTGCCGCGCCTATTGCGCAGCCTCGACCGGCTGATCGGCGACTGGTCGCAAGGCGGCGTCGTGCTGCACGCCGAAACACTCGCCGCGCAGGCCGCTCACCGCGCGCGCCTGTTGCCGATCCTCGCCGCGCCGCTGTGGATCGCCGCCGCGGCCCTCGTCGGAATTGCGGCGGCGTTGCTCTTCGCCGGTTAAATCAGCGTTCGTCAGAACGCGAACCAAGCGGCCAGGAACAGCGTGTTGTTGTCGGACGCGTTGCGCCCGAACCCGTCATAATTTGTGCTGGCGCCGTTGAACCGGTTATACGCGGTGTATTGCAACGAGAACTTGGCGTTGAGCCACGGCCAGAACGACGGGCCGCCCTTGTTGAACGGCATGTAATCGACTTCGGCGATCCAGCCGCTGCTGCCCGGGCTGCCGTTGTTGCTGCCGCCGATCGGATCTGGCGCGTAGAGGCCCGGGTCCTTGGTGCCGCTGATGTTGAAATACCCGACGCTCGCACCGACGGTCTGATCGTAGAGGTAGGAAACCTTGGCGTTGACGCTGTTCAGCGAATCGTGCGCGTTGGCGGTGAATCCCAGCGGCGCGCTCGCATTCCAATCCTGCGTCTCGTGAATCCAGCTGGCATGCAACGAGATGCCGTCGCGCTCGCCGATGAACTGATATTGCGCGTCGATGCCGACATCGGTCAGCTGGTCGGTGCCGTTGGTGGTGATGCGCTGCGGATACAGTGCGCTCGACAGCCCGAAGACGCCGACCTCGGCGCTGTTATTGCCCCATTTGGGCGCAAGGGCAGCGCGCCAATAGGGCGAGACGCCGCTCATGCCGTTCTCGCCGCCTGTATCGACACCGAGAAACGTCTGGGTGTGGGTCGATAACGTGCGGTATCCGGTCACCTCCATATAAATCAGGTCGTCCCACAGCATATAGCCGCCGAGCCCGGCGACTTGCTGCCCCAGGCCGCCCTCGACCAATGCCGCGGCCGCCGGCGTCGGCGCCACCGTCGAACTGATATAGGGAAAGCGCCACGCCGGGGTCGTGTTCCAGACGTCCTGCGCGGTCGGGTTGTTGTTGAAGGTCAGACCGTAGAGGAAGCTCTTGTCGCCCATCGTCGTCGTGTGGGCAAAGCGGACGTCAACATTGTCCCAGCCGACGCGCTGTGATGCCATGTCATAGGTCATCTGTGCAAAGGCGCCGATGCCGAGATCGGTGGCGATCGCCCCGCCATAAAACAGCGAGGCCTGCTGCAAGGCGATGTTGTCGTTCGGACCGAAGGTCGGCGGCGCCGCACCGCCCGGCTGTCCGACATCGGTGTGCGTAAAGGACGGCTGCAGCATCACGGCGAGTGGCGGCAGCTTCGACTTGCCGCCGCCCCAGACATAGCCGTTGAGCTTGAAGGCGCGGCCGGTGGGGGTCAGCTCGGGGAAGCCCATGTGGCAGGAAGCGCACGGCTGTCCGGTCTGCCGTGCATAACTCGGCAACGCCGCCGCCGGCGTCGCGAAGAATTGGCCGGCGATAATCGCCGACCACGTATCGCGGCAAGGAAATTACGATGCCCGGCTTCGTAAATTTCGCAGTCACCGGCTTGCTCCTTAATCCCTAATGTGCTCTAGCGCGTTGCCTGCTCGAGATAAGCGATAACAGCGTCGCGATCGGCTTGGTTGGGAATCCCGGGAAACGGCATCTTGTCTCCCGGGATATTCTTGTGCGGATTTTCGATATAGGGATCGAGGGTTACCGGACTCCATACGAGACCCATCGCGCCCGCGGCGCGCATGGCCGGCGAATAATTGTATCCCGGCACCTCGCCGGCGTGCCGCCCGATAAGGCCATGCAGGTTCGGCCCGAACTTGTTCGGCCCGCCTGCCTGCACCGTGTGGCAAACGCTGCAGCGGGCCTGGAAGATCTGCTGGCCGTGCGCGGCGTCGGCGACCAACACGCGCAGCGGATTGGCCGGCACCGGCAATTTAATCGGCCGGCCGGCCGCAAGATTGGGCGCCGCCGCCGCCAACAAAAACACAGCAATCACGCGCCAAACATGACGATGCATCGTTGATCAGCCTCTGTTGCGTTGCCGCATTGTGTCAGGCGGGCGCGGCCAATGCAACCCGCCGGCTTGCGGCAAACCCGATTTCCTCTGGCAAAACGGCCGCCTGTCGCTGGGGCGCGGCGTATTCGGTGCGCAAATGCGATAGGCTGTCGGCTGTTCTCGCTCCGGTCGAGCAGCCGTAGCATACTGGCCGCCGGCGCAGATGGAGGCGTACTTGCTGCTTCAGGGCCGACGCATTCTGCTGATCATCGCGGGCGGCATCGCCGCCTATAAATGCCTCGAGCTGATTCGCCGCCTGCGCGCCGAGGGCGCCGCGGTGCGCTGCGTGATGACCGCGGCGGCGCACCGATTCGTGACGCCGTTGTCGGTCGCTTCGCTGAGCGAGGACAAGGTATATGGCGAATTGTGGTCGCTGACCGACGAAAGCGAAATGGGCCACATCCGGCTGTCGCGCGAAGCCGACCTCCTCGTCGTCGCGCCGGCGACGGCCGACCTGATCGCGCGCATGGCGGCGGGGCTGGCCGACGACCTCGCCGCGACGACGCTGCTCGCCTCGGACAAACCGGTGCTGACCGCGCCGGCGATGAATGCGCAGATGTGGGCGCACCCCGCGACACAGGCGAATCTCGCGACACTGGCGGCGCGCGGCGTATTGCGGGTCGGTCCCGGCGCCGGCGAGCTTGCATGCGGCGAGATCGGGTTCGGTCGCATGGCAGAACCCGCCGAGATTCTCGAAGCCGTCTGTCGCTTCTTCACCGGGGAGCCGAAAATCAAGTCAGGGAGCCTCGCCGGGCGCCGCGCGCTGATCACCAGTGGCCCGACCCGCGAGCCGATCGACCCGGTGCGCTATCTGTCGAACCATTCCTCGGGCAAGCAGGGCCACGCCATCGCCGCCGCACTTGCGGCGCTCGGCGCCGAGACGGTGCTGGTGTCCGGGCCGACCCAGGAGCCGACGCCTCCGGGCGTCGCGCTGGTCTCGGTCGAGACCGCGCAACAGATGCTGGCGGCGAGCGAGGCGGCGTTGCCGGTCGATGTCGCGGTGATGGCGGCGGCGGTCTCGGACTGGCGGGTCGAAAGCGCCACCACGCAGAAGCTGAAAAAGGACGGGAGCGGGCCGCCGACGCTGCGCCTCGTCGAAAACCCCGACATCCTCGCGACGATCGCCCGCCACCGCAACGACCGGCCCGCGCTCGTCGTCGGCTTTGCCGCTGAGACCGAGAACGTCGTCGCCAACGCCCGCGACAAGCGCATCCGCAAGGGCTGCGACTGGATCCTGGCCAACGACGTGTCGCCCGGCACCGGCACGTTCGGCGGCGACCGCAACACGATCCACCTGGTCGATCGCGACGGGGTCGAGGATTGGCCGGCGATGACCAAGCGCGAGGTCGCCCGTCGCCTCGCCGACCGCATCGCCGCCGCGCTCGACACGCGAGCGTAGCCGCGATGCCGCCCGACGTTGCGCTGAAGCCCGACATTGCGCTGAAGATCATCGATCCGCGGCTCGCCGGCTGGGGGTTCCCGCATTACGGCTCGCGCCTCGCGGCCGGCCTCGACCTGCACGCCTGCCTCGACGCGCCGTTGCTGCTGCGGCCGCAAGCGCCGCCGGTGCTGATCTCGGCCGGGTTCGCCTGCCGTATCGGCGATCCCGAATGGTGCGCGCTCGTCTTGCCGCGATCGGGCCTCGGGCACCGCGACGGGCTCGTGCTGGGCAACGCCGTCGGGCTGATCGACGCCGATTACGAAGGGCCATGCCTGATCTCGGCGTGGAACCGCAACCCCGCGCAGGGTGGCGACGAGGGGATCGTGATCCGGCCGGGCGACCGTATCGCGCAGCTCGTCTTCACCCGCGTCACGCGGCCGAATTTCACCGTTGTATCGGCGTTCGAGGGGATTCTTGAGCCGGGGGGCGGGCGGCAGGAGAGCGGTTTCGGTTCGACCGGTGTCGCTTCCGCTTGTCCAAACCCGGCCGCGCAGCGAAACTGCTGATCGATGATCCGGCTCACCAAAAGGCTCCTGTTCGCGATCGAGGCGGTGCTCGACATCGCCTATAACGGCGGCGCCGCCCCGGTGCGCTCGGTCGAGATCACCGCGCGCGAGGGCATCCCGCGCCGCTATCTCGAGCCGGTGCTGCAGGAGCTGGTGCGCGAGGGCATCCTGAAAGGGATCCGCGGGCCCAGCGGCGGCTATCTGCTGGCGCGCGAGCGGCGCCGCATCAGCCTCGGCGACATCGTGCGCACGGTGCGCAACCTGGAGACCGGCGAAGACCCGATCAGCGACCCGGCCGGCAGCGCGCTCGGGCACGAGGTCGTTCGCCCACTGTGGCTCGAATTGCAGGAGGAGACGATGCGCCGGCTCGACGGGTTGACGCTGGAGGATCTGTGCACCCGGGCGCATCGGGCCGGGATCGAGGGCCGCATGGCACAGGGCGGTGATTTCGACATCTGATCCGCCGCGGCGCTGCATTGCTGCCGGACCGCTGCGTGGCTACATGACTATCGAGGATCGACAGGGAGGAGCTGATGGCTACCGGAGAATTCCGCGGCCGCGTCTATGACAGTATCATCGAGACGATCGGCGCGACGCCGCTGGTGCGGCTGCGCGGCCTGGCCCGCGACGCCGGCGTCAAGGCCGACATCCTCGGCAAATGCGAGTTCTTCAACCCGATCAATTCGGTCAAGGACCGCATCGGCGCGGCGATGATCGAGGCGGCCGAAAAATCCGGTCAGCTCAAGCCCGGCGGCACGCTGGTCGAGCCGACTTCGGGCAATACCGGCATCGCGCTCGCGTTTGTCTGCGCCGCCAAGGGCTACCGCCTGATCCTGACGATGCCGGACAGCATGTCGATCGAGCGCCGCAAGATGCTGCTGTTGCTCGGCGCCGAGCTCGAGCTGACCCCGGCGGCGCAGGGCATGCGCGGCGCCATCTCGCGGGCCGAGGAGATCGTGGCCAGCACGCCCGGCGCGATCATGCCGCAGCAGTTCCAGAACCCGGCCAATCCCGAGATCCACCGCCGCACCACGGCCGAGGAGATCTGGAAGGACAGCGGCGGCGCGGTCGATGTCGTGGTCAGCGGGGTCGGCACCGGCGGCACCTTGACCGGGATCGGCTCGCTGCTGAAGGGGCGCAAGCCGGGCCTCAAAATGGTCGCGGTCGAGCCCGAGGACAGCGCGGTGTTGTCGGGCGGTCCGCCGGGGCCGCACCGGATCCAGGGCATCGGCGCCGGCTTCGTTCCCGATATTCTCGACCGCTCGCTGATCGACGAGGTGGTGCGGATCGGCAACGACACCGCCTTTGCAACCGCGCGCAAGGTGGCGCGGCTGGATGGCGTGCCGGTCGGGATTTCGTCCGGCGCGGCGCTCGCGGCGGGGCTCGAAGTGGGCGGCCGGGCGGAGATGGCGGGCAAGACGATTGTCGTGATCCTGCCGAGCTTCGCCGAGCGCTACCTGTCGACGCCGCTGTTTGAAGGGTTGTGAGGTCGCAGGGTCGCGATGGAGCTGAGCGAGCAGCAATTCCGGCGCTATGCCCGCCACCTGATCCTCGACGAGGTCGGCGAGGAAGGGCAGGAAAAGCTGCTCGCGTCGCGTGTGCTGGTGGTCGGCGCCGGCGGGCTTGGCTCGCCGATGCTGATGTACCTCGCCGCTGCCGGGGTCGGGACGATCGGCATCATCGACAATGACCGGGTCGACCTGACCAACCTGCAGCGCCAGATCGTGCACGCGACCGAGCGGGTCGGCGCGCTCAAGGTCGACAGCGCGCGCGCTACCCTGGCCGCGGTCAATGACGACGTGTCCGTTGAAACTCACCCGCTGCGTCTCGGCCCGGATAACGCGGCGGACGTGATCGCAAGCTACGATCTGGTCGCCGACGGCAGCGACAATTTCGCGACGCGCTATCTGCTGACCGATCTGTGCTTTGCTCTGAAAAAGCCGCTGGTCGCGGCGGCGCTGTCGCCGTTCGAGGGGCAGTTGTCGACGTTCCGGCCCTATCTCGGCGCCGGGCATCCCTGCTATCGCTGCCTGTTCCGCGAGCCGCCGCCGCCCGACTCGGTGCCGCGCTGCGAGGAAGCCGGCATTCTCGGCGCCGTCGCCGGCGTGATGGGCACATTGCAGGCGGTCGAGGTGCTGAAAGAGCTGCTCGGGCTCGGCGACAGCCTCGACGGCACCCTTTTGATCTACGACGCGCTGCGCGTGCAGTTTCACCGCATCCGGATCGCCAAGGACCCGGACTGCCCGACCTGCGGCCGCGCTGCGGACTGACCGGAGCGCGCGCGATCTCGCAAGTTGTCTTGACCCCGCGCCGCACTCGGATTTAAGGCTTGCAGAACGTGATTGGGCCAGGGGGGAACATGGCCCGGGGAAAAACCACGCGGCGTGCGATCACGGCGGCGAGTGCGGCGTTGCTGCTGCTGGCCGGCGGAGCGGCGCCGGTGCTGGCGGCGGACGCCGCACCCAAAGTGCCGCGCTTTGTCAGCCTGCATTCCGACAAGGTCAATCTGCGCACCGGCCCCGGCCGGCAATATCCGATCGAATGGGTGCTGACGCGGAAGGACATGCCGGTCGAGATCACCGCCGAGTACGAGCATTGGCGGCGGGTGCGCGAGTGGGACGGCACCGAGGGCTGGGTGCAGGAGCACATGGTCACCGGCAAGCGCTATGTCGTCGTCGCCAAGGGCGGCGTCCGGCCGCTGTACCAGGCGCCCGACGCCGCCTCCGCCATCATCGCCCGCGCCGAGCCGGGCGTTGTCGCGCGGCTCGACGAATGCCACGCGGGCTGGTGCCGGATCGCGGCGCAGGACATCGCCGGCTGGATGCGGCGCGCCGACATCTGGGGCGTGTTTCCCGACGAGACGGTGCCCTAGCCATCGGCGGGGGGGGTCAGGCGGGGCCGGCCTCGCGGGCGGCGATCGCCTCGGCCAAGGCCAGGGTGCGGCGCGCTTCCTCGACATGCAGCGCCTCGACCAGCCGCCCCTCGACCCGGATCGCACCCCGGCCGGCGGCGCTCGCCTCGCCATAGGCCGCGATGATATGGCGGGCATGCGCGACCTCGTCGGCAGTCGGCGAAAAGGCGGCGTTGGCGGGTCCGATCTGCTGCGGATGGATCACCGTCTTGCCGTCGAAGCCGAGCTCGCGGCCCTGGCGGCAGGCGGCAGCGAAAGCCGCATCGTCGGCGAGGTCGAGATGGACACCGTCGAGCACCGCCCGGCGATGCGCGCGCGCCGCCAGCAACACGAGGCCGAGCGCGGTCAACAGCGGCAGCCGGTCGCGCGTCTCGCGCGTGTGCAGATCGTTGCCGAGGTCGGAGGTGCCGAGCACGATGGCGCCGAGCCGCGGGCTGGCACCGGCGATCTCCGCGGCGGCCAGCACCCCGAGCGGGGTCTCGATCATGCACCACACTTCAAGCGCCGCCGGCGCGCCGAGCGAATCGAGCAGCGCGAGCGTCAGCCTTACCCGCTCGGCATTCTCGACCTTGGGCAACAGCACCGCGTCGATCGGCAAGCGCGCCGCGGCGGCGAGATCGGCGTAGCCCCAGGGCGAATCGAGCGGGTTGACGCGCACGATCAGCTCGCGCGGGGCGTAACCGCCTTGCGCCAATGCCGCCACGGCGGCGGTGCGGGCAGCGTCCTTGGCCTCGGGGGCGACGGCATCCTCAAGATCGAAAATGATCCCATCAGCCGGCAACGACCGCGCCTTGTCGAGCGCGCGCGGGTTCGAACCGGGCAGAAACAGCACGCTGCGGCGCGGTCGAATCGACGCGGACATGGGAATCCTCCGTTCAAGAGCGGTTTGCCGATATAATTCGCCCGATGGCAAAATGGCAAACAGACCAACACGGTTAGCGAGGCGCACGCGATGGACGAGACGAGTGCGGGACATGAGATGGTCGAGCTCGGCTACGGCGGCTGGATCGCGTTCTGGGCGCAACTCATTGTGCTCGGGCTGTTTGTCGTGCTCGGAGCGTTTTTTGCGAGCCGAGACAGCGCACCCGGCGATTACGCCTGCGGCCTGACGCTCAGTCTCGCCGCGATCGGGCTGGCGCTGATGCGCGTCAAGAACCGCTTCGACGGCGGCGCCACCGATTGCGCCGGGTTTCTGTTGGTCGCCGATTGGGCCAATCTGATCGCCGTCATCGTGGTCTTCTCGATCCTTGGGCTCGGCGGCCTGGTCGTCGCCGCCGGCGTCGAGTATGGCGGGCTGCACGACGGCGGGGTTGCACTGTTCGTCGCCAGCGCGCTGGCGGTGTTCTTCAGCCTGAAGCACGTCTTCGACATGATCGAGCGCGGGCACTGAGCCGAATCCGATGCCGGCCGTCCTGTCGGTGCAGTCGCGCGTCGCCTACGGGCATGTCGGCAACGCCGCGTCGGTGTTTCCGCTGCAGCGCCTCGGCATCGAGGCCTGGGCGCTCGACACCGTGGCGTTCTCCAACCACACCGGCCATGGGCAATGGCGCGGCGCCGCAGTGCCCGCGAGCGTGCTCGCCGACCTGTTCGCCGGGATCGCAGCGCTTGGGGTATTGCCGCACATCGACGCGGTGCTGTCGGGCTATCTGGGCGACGCGGCGACCGGCCCGGTATTGCTCGATATCGTCGCGCAGGTGCGCGCCGCCAATCCGAGCGCGCTGTTTTGCTGCGACCCTGTCATCGGCGATGTCGATACCGGCTCCTACGTAACCGAGGGGATCGCCGAATTCTTCCGTGACCGCATGATCGCCCTCGCCGACATCGTAACGCCGAACCGCTTCGAGCTGGAGTTTCTGACCGGCGCCGACATCGCCAGCCTCGCTGATGCGGCGGCCGCCGCCGCCGCGCTGCGCGCACGGGGACCCGGCATCGTCCTTGTCACCAGCCTCGACGCCGAGCCTGACCGGATGACGATGCTGGCTTCCGGGCCGGACGGCGTCTGGACCGTCGAGACGCCGCGCCTGCCGGTCATGCTGAACGGCTGCGGCGACGTCACCGCCGCCCTCTTTCTCGCGCACCTGTTGCGCGGCGCAAGCCTGCCCGAGGCGCTTGCGCTGACCGCGGCATCGATGTTCGCGCTGATCGAGACGACGGCGCGCCATGGCCGCTACGAGCTCGCCCTCGTCGCCGCCCAGGACGAACTCGCGTCGCCTACCCGCCGCTTCCCGCCGTTGCGCGTTTAGGGTGGTCCGCCCCGCGGGCGCTTTTGTTACCTTTTCTGGAGGACAACGACAGCCTGCCAAAACCGCTGCGGATCATCAATATAATCACGCACCTCAAACAGCGGGCTCCAGTTTCTGATAATATATGACTTCGGAATTACACAGTCCCCATAAATATCGGATGGTAGATGGTCGCCGCCGCCGGTGGGCAGGTAGACATACTCCGATTTATCAATACGTGCTTTCAGGGCAACTCCATCGCCGACATGAGATGCCAATGCTTGATGCCACGAGGATTCGGCGTTATCTGAAATATTAGCACAGAAATCGATGAATCTCGGCGGCTCTACCGTCAATACGAACAGACATCCCGTCGCTGCTACTCTTGATAACTCCGCCAGCCAGTGCCGATGTAGCGGTTCTGGGAGGTAAGTGAACACGGAATACGCGATGATTACCGTGAACACCCCATCGGCGAACGGTAGGATCGAATCATGGTCGATTTTGTAGTGGGTGCCCGGGACGTTCGTCTCGTGGCATAGGTTTATCATGTCCGGGTGAACGTCGACGCCGTATAAATTATACTCTGGAATATCCTTCCAGAATAATCGTGTATATCTCCCCCACCCCATTCCAAAATCTAAAAACACGCTGTCTTGATTTATTGGAGCACTTAGACTTGCGCCGTACATCTTCACCAGCGAATAGAAATTAAAGGCTTCGTCGAGCGCCGTCGCAAAGCTGGATCCGACAAACCTTTCCTGCACCTCCTTGGGAGGGAACCCGGGAAATCGGATGCCGTCTACCGTCCCCTCGACGGCGCTCCGCTTCAGAGCAGCAAGCCATTGCTCATCAGTCATAGCCTGTCGTCGGGCAGCAGACGTATCCATGTCACAAACCCCCTGTAACGCGCGCCGCCGCGAACAATATTCCAACGGCCGCGGCGGCACTGCCCATGAATTTCACCGCACGGCGGCCGGCATCTCCAGGTTCAGCAGGCGGGCGGCGTTGCGGCCGAGGATGGCGCGGCGCTCGGTGTCGTCGAGGCCGGGGGCGCGCTCGATGAAGCCGATCGGGTCGACTTCGCCCATGTCGGCCGGATAGTCGGTGCCGACCAGGATGTGATCGGCGCCGTACTCGTCAACGAGGTGCTGCAGCTGGTGATGGGTATAGACCAGCGCGTCGAAATACAGCCGCTTCAGGTAGGTCGTCGGCATGTGGCGCAGGTGCTCGCAGCAGTCGGGGCGGGCCGAGGCGGCGTGGTCGATGCGCCCGGAATAGGCCGGCAGGTAACCGCCGCCATGCGCCACGACGATCTTCAGATTGGGGTGGTCCTGCAACACCCCGCCAAAGATCAGGTGATGCACCGCGACCGTCGAATCGAGCGGGTTGCCGATTACGTTGGCGAAATAATGGTCCTTAAAGCGGCGCGCCTCGGTGAAGCCGTCGGGATGCATGAAGACGAGGATGCCGAGTTCTTCGCAGCGGGCAAAAATCTTGCGGAAGCGCGGCTCCGACAAATCCTCGCCGGCGACATGCGTCATGATCTCGATGCCGCGGAAGCCCAGCGATTTGTGGATGCGCTCCAACTCGGCGATCGCCAGCTCGGGCGCCTGGAACGGCACCGTGCCGAGGCCGACGAAGCGGTCCGGATGGCGGCCGACCATTTCGGCGATCTCGTCGTTGAGGATGCGCGAGGTTTCCAGCCCAAGCTCCGCATCGGCGCCGTAATAGGTTTGGCGGGGCGCCGGCGACACCGCCTGGATGTCGATCCCCATATGGTCCATGTCGGCGATGCGCTGCTCGACCGAGCTGCCCTGGAACTGGGTGCGCTCGGCATTGCCGCGGTTGATCGCCTGGCTCGCCGGGCTGGCGGCGGTTTCGAGAAACCAGCGCGACACCTCCTGGCGGCCCTCGACGAGGGCGGCGGCCTTGGCGCTGCGCATATGGCAATGAATGTCGAGAGTGAACCACTTGCCGCGGGGATGCGCCGGCCCGGGAAAGCGGCCGGGGATGTGCGTCCCGGGCGTCAACAGGCCCGGCGGCCGGCAGGTGAACAGCATGCGTCGTCTCCCCCTCGTCGTTGCGTTACGGGCACAGCGGCCACGCCCACCTTTAGCCCATTTCGCCGCGCCCGAGCGATCATCGAAATGCGAAACCTGCGATTAGCGGCTCGCGTATAGCCGCGCCGCTGGCGTGGCCGGGAATTGATCGGTATCAAGGCGGACGCCGCCGGCGCGGCTAATCTGCTGTGGGGCTGTGTGTCCTGTGAAGCGAGGAGATGGCGATGGACGTGGCCGATGTCATGACCCCGAACGTGATCAGCGTGACGCCGGAGACGCCGATTGCAGAGGCGGCGGGGCTGATGCTCGAGCACCGCATCAGCGGCTTGCCGGTCGTCGGTCCGGACGGTGCGGTGGTCGGGGTAGTCACCGAGGGTGATATGTTGCGGCGGGTCGAGACCGGCACCGACCGCCACCATGCGCGCTGGCTCGAATTCCTGATCACCCCGGGCCGCCTTGCCCGCGAGTATGCCAATGCGAACGCCCGCAAGGTCGGTGAGGTGATGAGCATGAACGTCGCCGCGGTGGCGCCGCACGATTCGCTCGAAGCGGTCGTCCACCTGATGGAGAGCCGCCACATCAAGCGCGTGCCGGTCCTCGAGGCGGGGCGGCTGGTCGGCATCGTCAGCCGCGCCAACCTGGTGCGCGCGCTGCTGCGCACCATGGCGCAGCCCAGCGAAGCTGCACTCGGCGGCGACACGGCGATCCGCGAGCGCATCCTCGCCGAGATCGCCAAGCAGCCGTGGGGACCACGCGCCAGCGTCGACGTCACGGTAACGGACGGCGTCGTCGAGCTGCACGGCAGCATCACCGACGACCGCGAACGCACCGCGCTGAAGGTTCTGGCGGAAAACACCTCCGGGGTCAAAGCGGTGCACGATCGGTTGATCTGGGTCGAGCCGATGTCGGGCTTCGTAATCCCGGCCGAGGGTGAGGAGCCGCCGGTCAACAGCGTGTGAGGACGGCGGCAGCGCCCCATCCCGCTTGATCCTGATCAAGGCGGTGGCGGTTCGGACCGGCCATGCTTAGTTCCATGGCGGGATGGCTGCTCCCCAGGGGCGCCCCCAATGCGAGGCATGGCGATCATGAACAGCGAGTTTGCCCGATCCCTCGACCATGTGCTGGGCGGCGTCGGCCGCAACACCGCGCCGCAGCGTCCAGCACCGCAGCCAAAACCGAAAGCGGCGCCCCAAACGCCGGACAGCCGGCACCGCAAGTGGTTCGCCCATTTCGCCGCCGACCGGGTCATGCCGCTGTTGACGCATACGGTCGAAGCGCTCAAGGCGCGGGGCATCACGGCGCGATGCGGGTTGCTTGAAAATGGCGAGGAGGTCACCGCCGAGCTGGTGATTACCCCTCCAGGCCTGCCCGCCGGCGAGCGGCCGCCGCGTTTCGCCGCCGCCGCCGCTCCCGGCACCCGTGGCCTCGCGATCGACTACACCGGCACCTTCCCCGCCGCCGGCCCGGAAGGCGGGTTCGGCGCCGAGGTCACTTATGACACGGTCTATACGAGTGAACTGGAAGAGCAGCTGATCGAGTTCGTCCGAAAAGCGGTCGGGACCTGACGCCCTTCACCAATATGTAGAACATCGTGGATGGACTTGCCGCGCTTTGGTGGAGAGGCATTGGCTCATTCGGGGGCCATTTTTCGAACTGAGCCGAGCTTGCGAAGTCGAGGGCGGAATGGCGCCGAATCGGTAGAATGCCGAAACGGCTTGATCGATGTGGGGGCTGGGGGATGAGTGTCGGGAAGACCGGCCTCCCTCACGCCGTTGCTTCCAAAAGCAGAGGACGTGCGCCGCTGGGCAGACCCGAAAGCCGGGCTTTCGGGTTGCTCGATGGCGTACCGTTCTGCCGCCCGCCGCAAGCGGGCGCCGCACCCTCCGGCGCTGGCGCCGGCCGTGCGCACGCGTGACCCGGTCGTCAGATTACTACCCCACGTTGTCCGGCGATAACCCGCCGATTCCCATTCGAAACGTCGAGGAAGCATTTGCTGTCATGGTGCAGCTTGCACCTCGCGGCTTGCAGCAAAAGCCGGCGGTGCCCATCATCGGGCATGGAAGAATTTGCGATGCGGCCCGACCCCGACGACCCGCGGCTCACGCGGCGGGTCGCGGGCATCGACCAGGAAGGCAACCCGATCGAGACCGCGGTCGTCACCGAGCGGCCGCTGACGTTGTTTCTGAACGGGCGCGAGATCGTCACGATGATGACGATCGGCGACCATCCCGAATATCTCGCGGTCGGCTACCTGCTCAACCAGAACATGCTCGGCCCCGCGGACCGCATCACCGCCGTCGATTATGACGACGACATCGAGACCGTCGTCGTGCGCACCGACCATGAGACCGATTTCGAGGACAAGCTGAAGAAGAAGACGCTGACCTCGGGCTGCGCCCAGGGGACCGTGTTCGGCGATTTGATGGAGAAATTCGACGAGGTGCGGCTCGATCCGGCGGCGGTGCTGCGCACCTCCTGGCTCTATGCGCTGACCCGCAAGATCAACACCGCGCCGAGCCTCTATCTTGCGGCCGGCGCGATCCATGGCTGCGTGTTGTGCGAAGAGGACCGGCCGCTTCTTTACGTGGAGGATGTCGGGCGCCACAACGCGGTCGACAAGATCGCCGGATATATGCACCTCAACGGCGTCTCCCCCGTCGGCAAGATCTTCTACACCACCGGGCGGCTGACCTCGGAGATGGTGATCAAGACCGTGCAGATGGGCATCCCGATCCTGGTGTCGCGCTCGGGCTTCACCGCCTGGGGCGTCGAGCTGGCGCGTCAGGCCGGGCTGACGCTGATCGGGCGCGCCAAGGGGCGGCGCTTTGTGGCGCTTGCCGGCGAGGGGCGCATCGTCTTCGACGGCGATCCGAAAAGCGTCGGCGACGAGCCGCCGCGTCTCGCGCGCAAGGCGAGCCTTGCCGAGGACGACGCGGCGTGACTGCCGACAGCGTCGTCGGGCTGCTGCTGGCCGGTGGCCTGTCGCGCCGCATGGGCGGCGGCGACAAGGCACTGCGGCTGCTTGGTGGGCAGACCCTGCTCGACCATGTCATCGCCCGAATACGGCCGCAGGCCGCCGCGCTGGTGCTCAACGCCAATGGCGATCCGGCGCGTTTTGCCCGGTTCGGTCTGCCGGTCGTGGCCGACAGCATCCCCGATTTCGCCGGGCCGCTCGCCGGCATTTTGGCTGGGCTCGATTGGGCGGCCGAACATCGGCCGGATTGCCCGCTGGTGCTCAGCGTCGCGACCGACGCGCCATTTCTGCCGGACGATCTGGCGGCAAGACTGGTGCAGGGCATGGCGGCAGCCGGGGCGGACCTCGCCTGCGCCGCGTCGGCTGGCCAGGCGCATCCGGTCATCGGGCTGTGGCCGGTGCGGCTGCGCGCCGATCTGCGTCACGCCCTCCTCGCCGAGGCGATTCGCAAGGTCGATGTATGGACCGGCCGCTATCGGCTGGCGACGGTCGAGTTCCCGGTCGGCGCGATAGACCCGTTCTTCAACGCCAACCGGCCCGAGGATCTCGAGCGCGCCGCGACGCTGCTGAGCGCAAGCCGGGGTTAATCCTACCGCGCCATTGCCGCCCCTGGCGTGTCATGCCAGCATGGCGTCATGGTGCGGTCCATCGATTTGCGGGTCGTCGAGCTGCTCGCGGCGCGTCTCTGCCATGACCTGATCGGCCCGGTCTCGGCGATTGGCAATGGCGTCGAGCTGTTGGCCGAGGAAGACGACGAATTCGCCCGCGATGCCCTGGCGCTGGTCGGCGACAGCGTGCGCAAGGCAAATCGGCGGCTGCAGTTCTATCGTTTCGCCTATGGCTTTGGCGGCGGCGGGCTGACCGGTGCCGCGCCGCACCTGGTGGCGGCCGAGTTTTTCGCCGAGACTCCGATCGAGTGCGACTACGGCGCTGCGGCGCAGGGGCTGCCCCCCGAGGAGCAGAAGCTGGCCTGCGCCATGCTGGCAGCGGCCGGCGAGGCGTTGCCGCGCGGCGGCCGGTTGGTGCTCGGTATCAATGCGGCGGGACCGGAGGTCGACGCAACGGGGACGGGAACCGGACCCTCGCCGGAGGCGCGCGCGGCGCTCGCTCTCGAGGCGCCGGCCGCGGCGCTCACGACGCGCACCATCGGCTTCTATTTCGCCGGGTTGCTGGCCGAGGCGCGGGGCTGCCGGCTGCTGGTCGACGACCGGCCCGGCGGATTTAGGCTCGCCAGCGCCCGGCTATAAAGAGGCCACGCTCAGGCCCGATGCAGTTCGGGCGTCGCTTCGACCGGGTCGCGCAGCACATAGCCGCGGCCCCACACCGTTTCGATGTAATGGTCGCCGCCGGTCGCCTGCCCGAGCTTCTTGCGCAGCTTGCAGATGAAAACGTCGATGATCTTCAGCTCGGGCTCATCCATTCCGCCGTAGAGATGGTTGAGGAACATCTCCTTGGTGAGCGTGGTGCCCTTGCGCAGGCTCAACAGCTCGATGATGCCGTATTCCTTGGCGGTCAGGTGCAGCGGATGGTCGTCGACCGTGACGATGCGGCTGTCGAGGTTGACCACCAGCTTGCCGGTTCGGATCGTCGACTTCGGAATGGCCTTTCGAGCGGCGCACGATGGCCTGGATGCGGGCAATCAGCTCGCGCCGGTCGAATGGTTTGGTCAGGAAGTCGTCGGCGCCGAAGCCGAGGCCCTTGATCTTGTGGTCGAGCTCGCCGAGGCCCGAGAGGATCAGGATCGGGGTACGCACTCGGGCCGCGCGCAACCGGCGCAGCACTTCATACCCATCAATATCCGGCAGCATCAGGTCCAGAATAATGATATCGTAGTCGTACAACTTGCCGATTTCGAGCCCGTCTTCGCCCAGATCGGTCGTGTCGCAGATAAAGCTTTCTTTCTTGAGCAGCATCTCGATGCTGGCCGCTGTGGCGGCATCATCTTCAACCAGGAGAACACGCATCACCAAATCTCCCCAGGGGGCGGGCCGGCAGTTGCCGCGGCTTGGTCGTTAAACAGTATTACCGAGACCGGTTAACAAACCCTTATTCGCCAACGCCGGCAGCTTAACCCTATTTTAGCGGGAATTCGACAAGCTCGATACGCGTCATATTGGGTCAGCATCGAGCGGTCGGCAATCCACGGTTGTCGGCCGGCCAGTCGATCGGCTCTGGGGCGCGGCCGGAGCTGCCGAATGAGCGTTATCGAGAACCTGGTGCGCGTCGGGCGCCGGCAATGTGACGAGCGGCGGCGCTATCTCGCCGAACTCGAACACCTGGCCGAACGCCTGCGCGCCGACGCGCGGCGGCTGTACAGCGCGGTCGAAAGCGCTGCAGCGGCCGCGCCGCCGGATATCCGAGTCGCCGACGCGGCGAGCGCCCGGCCGCTGCTCGCGCGCTATCGCAAGCTGACGCGCTCGGTCGCCGAAATCGACGGCCAGATCGCCGCGGCCCGGGCCTCGCTTGCCGCAGCCGAAGACGAGTTGCGGCGACAGGAAGCGGCTCTCGCGCAGCACACCGCAGGTCTTGGCCGACGGGGCAGCCATCGCTTGCGCCGCGGTCGTCCGGCGCGGGCGGTGCCGCCGGTCGGCGGTCGCGGCGGATGACGCCTCGGTTCATGGTCCGGGCGGCCCACAGCCTGCATTTCCCATCTCGCGCGCCCCCCGCTAAGGTGCAGCGCGCAGCGGTTTGCGAGGGAGAGGATGCCGCCGATAAGCCTGCCCGAAAAATCGTTCACTCCGGATTCTGCCGGTCCGCTCGACGGCATCCGAGTCGTCGACCTGTCGCGGCTCGTCGCCGGCAATGCGGTCTCCTCGCAACTCGCCGATTTCGGCGCCGAGGTGCTGAAGATCGAGGACCCGCAGAAAGGCGACCCGCTGCGGGCGTGGCAGACGGAGGGCGTCAGCGTCCACTGGAAGCTCTACGCCCGCAACAAGAAGAGCGTCGCCTTGTCGCTGCGCGACAAGCGCGGCCGTGACCTGCTGCTCGACCTCGCGGCGTCGAGCGAGGTGCTGATCGAGAATTTCCGCCCGGGCACGCTCGAAAAGATGGGGCTCGGGCCGGAAGCCCTGCACGCCCGCAACCCGCGCCTCGTCATCGTGCGCGTGTCGGGCTGGGGGCAGGACGGGCCCTATCGCGACCGGCCCGGGTTCGGCACGCTGGTCGAAAGCATGTCGGGATACGCCGCGCTGACCGGCTTTGCCGACCGTGAGCCGGTGCTGCCGCCGACCGCGCTTGCCGACATGGTAGCTGGGCTCTACGGCGCCTTCGCGGTGATGGTGGCGCTGCGCCGGGTCGAGGTCGAGGGCGGTGGCGGGCAGGTCATCGACCTGCCGCTGCTCGATCCCGCTGTTCTCGTTCGTGGCCAGCGAGGCGCCGGTCTACAACCTGACCGGCCAGATCCGCCCGCGCAGCGGCAGCCGCTCCGAGATCACCTCGCCGCGCAACGTGTTCCGCACCAAGGACGGGCGCTATATCGGCATCTCGGCGTCGATCCAGGCGATGTCGGAGCGGCTGTTCCGCGCCATCGGGCGGGAGGACATGATCGCCGACCCGCGCTTTCGCACCAATTCCGACC
This sequence comes from uncultured Alphaproteobacteria bacterium, assembly GCA_963746885.1. Lineage (GTDB taxonomy): Bacteria > Pseudomonadota > Alphaproteobacteria > ATCC43930 > CGMCC-115725 > DATARH01. Next base: position 230,378 of record CAVVDM010000015.1, on the reverse strand, counting down.
GGGTGCGCAACGCGGCGGAATGCGAGGCGCCGATCGTCGCGTTTATCGCGGCGCGCACGCTGGAGGAAAACATGGCGGCGTTTGCTGCGGCCGAGGTCACCGCCGCGCCGGTCTACGACATCGACCAGTTCCTCGCCGACCCGCATGTGCGCGAGCGCGAGATCGTCGTCGATGTGCCCGACGCGCAAACCGGGCGGTTGGCGATGCACAACATCACCCCGCGCCTGTCGCAGACGCCCGGGCGGCTGCGCCTGCCGGCGCCCGAACTCGGCGAGCACACGCAAGAGATCCTCGGGCAGTTCGGCATCGACCGCACCACGCTCGAAGCGTTGGCGCGCGACGGTATCATCGGCCTGCGGAGAGGCTGAGCCGGCGGGCCTAATCGAGCCGCGCGCCGTAGCGGTGGACGTGGTAGGGCGCGCGGGCGAGGCCCGGGCAATGGCTGGAGACCACCGGCGCCAACGCCTCGTACAGCAGGCGGTTGTCGGCGTTGGCGGCGGCGAGCCGGTCGCGCGCCGCCTCGGCCCGGTCGCGCAGCCGCGCCAGATCGACGCTCAGCACCCGGCGGTTCTCGACCACCATCCGGCCGCCGATCATCACGCTGTCAACGGCGGTGCCGTCCTCGCAATGAACCAGCTGGTTGACCGGGTCGTTGAGCGGCAGCCAGTTCGGGTGATCGAGGTCGAGCAACACGAGATCGGCCTTGTAGCCGGGCGCGATGCGGCCGATCCGGCCGCCGAAGCCGAGGCTGCGGGCGCTGCCTTCGGTCGCCGCCAGCGCCGCCTCGCGAGTCGACAGCCAGCGCTCGCAGTCCGGCCCCTGCACCTTCGAGACGAACGAGGCGAGCCGCATCGCCTCGTACATGTTCTGGTTGTCCGAGCATGACGCGCCGTCTGTGCCGATGCCGAGATTGACCCGCCGCTGCAGCATCGCGCGCGCATCGGCGAGGCCGGAACCGAGGCGCATGTTGCTGCCGGGGTTGTGCGCCACCGAGGCACCGTGGCCGCCGAGCCGCGCCATGTCCTCCTCGTCGAGCCAGACGCCGTGCGCCACCGTGAAATGCGGCCCCAGCACGCCGAGCCGGTCGAGATGCGCGGTCTGGGTCTGGCCGTAGACCCGGATGCCGGTCACCGCCTGGACCTTCGACTCGGCGACGTGGCTGTGCAGCCCGACATCGAACTCGCGCGCCAGCCCGGCGCAGCCGAGGATGAAATCGTCCGAGCAGTGGTGCGGGATGGTCGGCGCGACGGCCGGGCGCACCGTGTCGCGGTCGAACGACCAGCCGTGCAACGCGGTGCGGATTGCCGCCAGGGTCGCCTCGCCCGGCGCCAGCCGCAACGCCGCGACGCGCGCCCGCAGCGCCGGCGGCAAGGCGTCGGCAAGGCCGGGGATCGCCGCGAAAAAGCTGCGGTCGGCGACCATCGGCGCGATCACCGCCCGCATGCCCACTTCGGCATAGGCCGAGGCGACCAGCGCCATGCCTTCCGGGCTCGGCATCGGCCATTCGAAGAACAGGTCGTAGCAGGCGGTGCAGCCCTTCAGCACCATCTCGACCGCGCCGAGCTGGGCCGACAGGTGAATATCCTCGGCGCCGCGATTGCCGCCGAGCCACGGCGCCGCGGTCAGCAGCAGCTCAAGCGTCCAGCGGTCGCCCATCCCCTTGGCGAGGTTGCCGTGCGAGTGGGTATGCGCGTTGACGAGGCCGGGATGAATGAGGCGGCGCGCGGCCGAGATCTCGTGCGCACCCTGCGGGTGCGGCGCAGCCCGGCGGGCCGATCTCGCGGATCGTGTCGTCCTCGATCAGGATGTCGGCCGGCTCGGCGGTGCCGGCCGCGATGTCAAGCACCAGCCCGCCGCGCAGGATCGCATGTGCCATCGGACCGCCCCCTTTCCGTTGGCCGATATGAGCGCAGCCAGCTTGCGCTGCGGTTGCCGCAGCGGCAACATAGGCGCGCAAAAAAGGAGGGGAAGCACATGCGACGCGTAGCAATTCTTGCCGCCTGCCTCGGGCTGCTTGCGGCTCCGGCTTGGCACAGACCAAGGCCGACGATCCAGAAGCTCAACGAACCAGTGGTCCAAGGCGTTCAATACCGGGGATATGGCAGCACTGGCGCCTTATACACGAAGGAAGCCTACCTCTTGCCCGCTGGCGCCCAGATGGTGAAGGGCCGGGCGGCGATCGAGGCATTCTGGAAGGAACGCCTGAAAGACATTCAGGATGTCCAGTGCGATGCCGTCGATGTCAAACCGCTCGGCCGCGGGGTACCCGCGAGATCGGCGCTTGTTCGGGAATGACCAAGAAGGCGCCGCTTAAAGAGTTCAGCGTCAAATCCGTCGTCGTCTGGGAGAAGGAAGGCGGCAAGTGGAGGGCGGCACGCCGACATCCTCGGCAACCGCGACAAATAGGCGTCAGCCCGCCGCCGCGAGCCGCCCCTTCAGCACCTGGCCGGCATAGCGGCCGGTGGTCTCGCCGTTCTCCAGCGCGACCGTGCCGTTGACGATCGTCGCGGCGATGCCGTCGGCCTTCTGCACGAGACGGCGGGCGCCGCCCGGCAGGTCCTGCTCGACGGTCGGCAGGCGCGGCCGCACGCGCTCGGCGTCGAACACCACGAGATCGGCCTTGTAGCCGGCGCGCACCAGGCCGCGATCCGGCAATTCCCAAGCCGAGGCGTTGTCGAAGGTCAGCATGCGCACCGCCTGTTCGAGGGTGAACTGCTGGCGCTTGCGCACCCAATAGCTCAGCAGGTGCGTCTGCAATGACGAGCCCATCTCCTGGCAGACATGCGCGCCGGAATCGGAGAAGGTCGCCAGCGTGCGCGGATGCTTCAGGAGGCCGAGCACGTCGTCGGGCGATTCGTTGACGAGCGGCTGCACGAACACCCGGTTCTCATTCTCCAGCGCGAGGTCGATGATGACCTCGACCGGGTGCTTGTTCTGCCGGCGCGCCAGCTCGGCGACGCTCGGATCGTCCCAATCGACGTCGAGCATCGGGAACAGATTGGCGTAGTCGGGCTTGCGCGGGTCGGTGGTCGCCGCGCCGCCGCCCTGCATCTCGGCGCCTTTCGGCTTCATCAGCGCTTCGGCGGCGACGAGCTGGCGGCGCATCTCAGGATCGGCGAGGCGGCGCTTCTGCTCGGCCAGCGGCAGGGCGCGCAACTCCTTCCAGGCCGGCAGCACGTCGAACGGCAGGTAGGATTTGAGCGAGAAGATCGCGTTGATCGAGCGGGTCGTCGCCTGGCCGTACATCCGCCCGCCGGCCGCGACGGTCTCGTCCATCCAGCGCGTCTGGTAGTCCCACGGGTTGGGCTCCTTGCCCTGCTTGGTCGACAGCATGCCGAACATGATCGGCCGGCCGCTGTCGAGCGCCACCTGGCGCAGCCGGTCGAGAAAGACGCGCTGCGCCTCGCCGCCGGAAATGTCCGGGCCGATCTGGAAGATGCCGGCATCGAGTTCGGCCATCGCGCCGACCAGCCGGTCGATCTCCTCCCACTCGGCGATGCGGCTGGCGACCGGCGTGCCGTCGGGCGTGACATGCGTCGTCGCGCGCGAGGTCGAGAACCCGAGCGCGCCGCACCGCACCGCCTCGGCGACCGCATGCGCCATCGTTCGCAGATCGTCCTCGTTCGCCGTCTCTTCGAGGCCGCGCCGCCCCATCGCGTACATGCGCAGCGCCGAATGGCCGATATACATGCCGTAATTGAGCGCCTTCGGCAGGCGTTCGACATTGGCGAGGTATTCCGGAAAGGTCTCCCAGGTCCAGTCGATGCCGGCCAGCATCGCCTCGGTCGGGATGTCCTCGACCGCGGTCAGGCAGCGCGCGAACCATTCGCGGTCCTCGGGCTTGCACGGCGCCAGCGCGAAGCCGCAATTGCCCATGACGACGCTGGTCACGCCGTGCCAGCACGAGCAGCTGCCGATCGGGTCCCAGGCGACCTGCGCGTCCATGTGGGTGTGGCCGTCGATAAAGCCCGGCGCGACGATCAGCCCGTCGGCGTCGATCGTGCGCTCGGCGGCGGCGCGGATGCGGCCGATCTCGACGATCTGCCCGCCCTTGACCCCGACATCGGCGCGATAGCGCGGCTGCCCCGAGCCGTCCACCACGGTGCCGTTCTTGATGAGCAGGTCGAGCGCCATCACCGGTCTCCTGTCAAAGTCTGGCCGAAGGTTCGGCGTATCGCGCCGCCGCTGTCAACCGGGTCAGCGGCCGAGCACGGCCTGCGCGGTCTGGTTAAAGAGGATCTTGCGCTCCTCGTCGGAGGGCGGGGCCGAGCGGCGCCATTCCTTGCCGAGATCGACACCCTTCTGCACCGCCGGGCGGCTCATCACCGCCTTGCGCCAGCGCGACACGTTGGGGAATTCGTCGAGCGCCTGGCCCAATGGCTTCGCGATCAGCACCCAGGGCCAGCAGCACATGTCGACGATCGAGTATTCGCCGACGATGTATTCGCGCCCGTCCAGACGGCGCTCGAGGACGCCGAGGCAGCGGTTGTATTCGTTGGCGTAGCGCTGGTGCGAATAGGTATGCTCGCCCTGCGCATAGTTGACGAAATGGCTGAGCTGCCCGGCCATCGGCCCGAGATTGCCGACCTGCCAGAACAGCCATTCCATGACCTCCTTGCGGGCGCGGCGTCCCGCCGGCAGGAACTGCCCGCTGCGCTCGGCCAGGTGCAACAGGATGGCGCCCGATTCGAACACCGGCATCGGCCCGTCCGGATCGTCATGATCGACGATCGCCGGCATCCGGTTGTTCGGGCTGATCGCGAGGAATTCCGGCTTGAACTGGTCGCCCTTGCCGATATTGACCGGGATCACGCGGTACGGCAGGCCGCATTCCTCCAGCATGATGCTGACTTTCCAGCCGTTCGGCGTCGGCCAGTAATAGAAGTCGATCATCGATCCCATCCCGACAGTTACCGCACCGCGACGATGACGTGCGCCTGCATTTTCGTATCGATCGGACCCGGGCCGAAACGCGCAGCGACGGCGGCGGCTGCGGTGTCGGTTGCCTCGCCGAGGCGCGTGGCGTCGCGCGTCTCAATCTCGTTGCGCATCGGGGTGCCCTGGCACAGGCCCATCGCCGGGTCGCGCGGCGAGGCGGCGCGGCAGCGGCGTTCGACGGTCTCGATCGTGACCTGCGTGAACCCGGCCGTCGCGAGGTCTTCGCGCAGCCGCGTCACGTCGTGATGGCCGTGCGGGATGCGCGCCAGGAAAGTGGGCGGATCATCGGGGAACAGCACGGCCACCGCCGCGACCACCGCGACTGTGACCTCGTTCTCCTCGATCCGGTCCCAGACGCTGAACGCAAAGCGTCCGCCGGGCCGCAACACGCGCCGCGCCTCGCGGTAGGCCGCCACCTTGTCGGGAAAGAACATCGCGCCGAACTGGCAGGCAACGACGTCGAACGAGCGTTCCGGGAAGGGCAGCGACAGCGCATCCGCCTGCTGCCACGTGACCCGCGCGGCGCCGACCTGTGCCGCCGCGAAATCGAGCATCGGCTGGTTCAGATCGGTTGCGACGATGTCGACCGTCGCGGGCAACAGCTGCGCCAGCGCGCGCGTCACGACGCCGGTCCCGGCCGCGGTTTCCAGCACGCGATCGGGCTTCGCGGCCGCGACGCGCTCGGCCAGGTCGGCGGCATAGGATTCGAACAGCAGCGGTCCGAGATAGCGGTCGTACAGCGCCGGGATCGAACCGGCGAAAACGAGATCCGTGTGCGGCATCGGCGTCACCCTCTCGTGCTCGCCAGGATTTTTAGCTCACCTACGACACCTTGCGCGCGCAGATCGGCAACCTCTCCGACCGTATAGCCGAGTTCGGCAAGGACCGCGTCGGTGTGCGCGCCGAGCGCCGGGGCGGGCAGGCGGATGTCCGCCGGCGTGGCGGAAAACCGCGCCGCCGAGCGGGCCTGGCGCAGGTGCCCGGCCTGCGGGTGCTCAACCTCTTCGACAATCGCCATTGCCGCGACATGCGGGTGGCGGATCACCTCGTTGCGGGTCAACACCGGGGCGCACGGCACGTCGGCCTTGGTCAGCCGGTCGAGCCATTCGGCCGACGGGCGGCCGATCAGCACGTCCTGGGTCAATTGCAGGCGCGCCTCGACGTTTTCCGCCCGCAGCGCCGGCGTCTTGAAGCGCGGGTCGTCGAGCCATTGCGGTTGTTCGAGCGCTTCGGTAAGCCCGCGCCATTGCCGGTCGGTTTGCACCGCCGCGGTGATGTAGCCGTCCGAGGTCTCGTAGACGAGGTCGATCGTGCTGGCGGAATCCTGGCGCGGCGGTCCGTCTTCGACAAAGGTCTGGCTCGCCATGTCGGACGGCCACAGGAATTGCAGCACCGCTTCCAGCATCGACAGCCGCACATGCTGGCCTTCGCCGGTGCGCTCACGCGCCAGCAAGGCCGCGGTGATCGCCTGCGACGCGGTGATCGCGGTCAATTTGTCGGGCAGGATCGTGCGCAACATGCGCGGGCGCGCGTCGTCTGAGCCCGCCTGCACCGTCGCGAGCCCGGAAAAACCCTGGATCAGCGGGTCGTAGACCGGCTTCTGCGCATAGGGTCCGACCTCGCCGAAGCCGCTGATCGAGACATAGACGATGTTCGGCGCGACGGCGCGGATCGCGGCCTCGCCGACGCCGATTCGGTCGGCGACGCCGGGCCGGAAATTCTGCACGAACACGTCGGCGGTGGCGGCGAGCCGCTTCAGCGCCGCGAGTGCCCCCTTGTGCTTCAGGTTGAGCACGATCGAGCGCTTGTTGCGGTTGTTGTTGAGAAAGTTGGCGGCGAACCCGCCGCGCCGGTTGGCGCCGGCGCGGGTGTGGTCGCCGCCGTCCGGCGCCTCGACCTTGATCACGTCGGCGCCCTGGTCGGCCAGTATCATTGTCGCCAGCGGCCCCGACACGTTCGAGGTCAGATCGACAATGCGAAACCCGTGCAATGGACCCGGCATGCCATAAGCCTTTCGATAAGCGCCAACCACCTTTGCAGCCGATCGTAGCCTAGAGCGCCGGACTGTGCGATCCTGCTCGCCATTCCACGCCGCGAAGGGAGGGAATCATGCCCAAATACATGCTGGTGAGCTTCAAGACCTGCCCGTGGGTGCAGCGCTCGGCGATCACCTTGCGCGAGAAGAACACCCCGTTCGAGTTCCGCCACATCGAAAGCGACAACCGGCCCGACTGGTTTCTCGCGATCTCGCCGCACAAGAAGGTGCCGGTGCTGCGCATCGACGACAAGGTGACGCTGTTCGAATCGAACGCGATCAATGAGTATCTCGACGAGACGATCGAGCCGCGCCTGCATCCCGCCGATCCGATCGAGCGCGCCATCAACCGCGCCTGGACCGATTACATTCCGACGTTCGCCAGTTCGGTGACCGGCGTCGCCTACGCGGCGACCGAGGAAGCCTACAACAAGGCGGCGGAGCAGACCCCGGTCGCGTTCGAGCGGCTGGAGAAGGCGCTCGAAACGCAGGGTAGCGGCCCGTATTTCAACGGCGCCCGGTATTCGCTGGTCGATGCCGCCTATGCGCCGTTCCTGCAGCGCTACCTGTTCCTCGACCGCATCCGGCCACAACACCTGATCCAGAAATACCCGCGGCTGAAGGCGTGGGCCGAGGCGCTGATGGCGCGGCCGTCGACCCACTCGTTCCCGCCGGGCGAGTTCGAGGACATGTATCGCGAGAACGTGCGGAAGCGCAAAAGCTGGGTGTCGCAGTTCATCGAGGCCCCGAAGGCCGCCGCCGAATAGGCGCTCCGCCCTCGGAAATCGGGATGGCCGGCCTCGCGCCGGCCATTTCCGTTCAGGCGCCCGCCTCCTCGAAAAAGCGGCGCATGCGCTGGGCGTCGGGAGTGAGGCCGGTGAACAGGCGAAAGGCCTCGACCGCCTGACCGACCGCCATCGCGCCGCCGTCGAGCGTGCGGCAACCGAGCGCCCGCGCCTGGCGCAACAGCTCGGTCTCGAGCGGGAAATAGACGATCTCTGCGACCCATAGTTCGGACCGCAGCAACGCGGCCGGGAGCGGCAGGCCGGGATGGCTCGCCATGCCGATCGGGGTACAATGGATGAGCCCATCCGCGGCCGCGAGCGCCGCACCGAGGTCGCCTGCGACCTGCGCCCGGCTGGCACCGAAGCGGGCGACGAGGCCCTCGACCAATGCCGATGCCCGTTCGGCGTCGATGTCGTAGACGGCGAGCGTGCCGACCCCGCGGCCGAGCGCGGCATGCGCCACCGCGGCCCCGGCGCCGCCGGCCCCGAGCTGCACCGCCCGCGCTCGCGGCGCGTCCGCAAGCCCGCTGTGGAACGCCTGGGCAAAGCCGAGCCCGTCGGTGTTGTGGCCGATCCGCCTCCCGCCCTGCAATACGACCGTGTTGACCGCGCCGATCGCGCGCGCCTCGTCGGACAATTCGTCGAGCAACGGCAAGACCGCCTGCTTGCAGGGGTGGGTGATGTTGAGCCCGGCAAACCCCATGCGCTCGGCGGCGGTCAGCAGTTCGGGCAAGGCGTCGGCACCGAGGCCGAGCACGTCGAGGTCGATGCGGCGATAAAGGTAGCGCCGGCCCAGCGCGTCGCCCTCGCGCTCGTGCATCGCCGGCGTGCGCGAGGCTTCGATGCCGGCGCCGATCAGGCCGATCAGAAAGGAGGGCTTGTCGCTCATCGCGCCGCGGTCCTGCGCCGAGTTGTCGTCGCGGCAACCATCTGGCACCGCTGCCGGGATGACAAGCCCGCCGTCGCCAGCGCGCCCGCTATTGCGCTCGATCGCCACGGTCAGCCTTGCCGCCACCCCACCGGACAAGCTCGAGGCTGGTCGGCCATCTGCGGGTCGCGTTGCCTCTGAGCAGGAAACCGTTCCGCCCCGATTTGACGACATAAAGATATCTTTATATGTTGCACCCCAGGGCGCGTTTCGGGTCGTCCCCTTAGGCGTCGTCTCGGGCTCCCGCCGCGAGTAAGCCGGACGCCTGCGCGCTGCCAATCCGTTGGAGTTGATCGATGCCTGATTTCACTGACTACAAGGTCGCCGACATCGCCCTCGCCGATTGGGGTCGCCGCGAGATCGCGATCGCCGAGACCGAGATGCCGGGGCTGATGGCGCTGCGCGACGAGTTCGGCGCGGCCAAGCCGCTCGCCGGGGCGCGCATCGTCGGCTGCCTGCACATGACGATCCAGACCGCGGTGCTGATCGAGACGCTGATCCACCTCGGCGCCAGCGTGCGCTGGAGCTCGTGCAACATCTTCTCGACCCAGGACCATGCCGCCGTCGGCGATCGCGGCCAGGGGCGTCCCGGTCTTCGCCTGGAAGGGCGAGACCGAAGAGGAATACGAGTGGTGCATCGAGCAGACGCTGCGTGGCCCTGGTGGCTGGCTGCCCAACATGGTGCTCGACGACGGCGGCGACGCGACCAAGATCATCCACGACCGCCATCCCGCACCTGCTCGGCGACATCCGCGGCATCTCCGAGGAGACCACCACCGGCGTCCATCGGCTCTATGAGATGATGCGGGCGGGCACGCTCAAGGTTCCGGCGTTCAACGTCAACGACAGCGTCACCAAGTCGAAATTCGACAATCTCTACGGCGTGCGCGAGAGCCTCGTCGACGGCATCAAGCGCGCTACCGACGTCATGCTCGCCGGCAAGAACGCCGTCGTGTGCGGCTTCGGCGACGTCGGCAAGGGCTCGGCGGCGAGCCTCAGCAGCCAGGGCGCACGCGTCATGGTGACCGAGATCGACCCGATCTGCGCGCTGCAGGCGGCGATGGAGGGCTACGAAGTCACGACGATGGAAGCCGCCGCGCCGATAGGCCGACATCTTCGTCACCGCGACCGGCAATGTCGATGTCATCACGCTCGACCACATGCGGCGCGATGAAGGACCGCGCGATCGTCTGCAACATCGGCCATTTCGACAGCGAGATTCAGATCGACGCGCTGCGCAACTATCCGTGGGAGGAAGTCAAGCCGCAGGTCGACGAGGTCGTCTTTCCCGATGGCAAGCGGCTGATCGTCCTGGCCAAGGGCCGCCTCGTCAATCTCGGCTGCGCCACCGGCCATCCGAGCTTTGTGATGAGCGCCTCCTTCACCAACCAGGTGCTGGCGCAGATCGAGCTGTGGACCAATCACGGCAAGTACGAGAACAAGGTCTATGTCCTGCCCAAGCATCTCGACGAGAAGGTCGCGCAGCTGCATCTCGACAAGCTCGGCGCAGTCTTGACCCGCCTGTCACCGGTCCAGGCGGAATATCTCGGCGTCGCGGCGGCGGGCCCGTTCAAGCCGGACTATTATCGCTACTAATCGCCGATCAGGCCCGGCGGCGGTTCGCCCGAGCGCCGCCGGGAGCACTATGGTCCGCGGAACTTTCGTTCGGTGGGGCCGCCCCTTTTCTTTTGTGGCAATACGCCGGATTATCCGGCGGACGCAGGCCGGGGGACCCGCGACCGAGCGCGCCGCGGCGAAAGGCGGCAGATCGTGATCGAATTCGCTGCCGGAATTTGCTTCCTTGCCGCGGCGGCATTCGCCGCCCTGTGGTGGCGCGCGCGCGCGGCGCGGCGGGCCGCGGAATTCGGTCGATCGATCGCCGAAAAGAGCGCTGCCGGGACGGCGGCGATGCTCGACATAATCCCGGTCGCGGCGTTCCGCTGGCGGCGCGACCGGCCGCAGGAAACGGCGTTCGGCACGCTGCCCGGCGGCGTGACCCGGCTGACGCATCTCCTGTCTCGGCTTGACCCGGCGGACGCGGAGCGCCTCGCAACGGCGGTCGAGACCCTCAGAGGGAGCGGCACGGCGTTTGCGGCGACGGTCTCCGGCCCGGCCCGCGCCGCGTATCAGGTGGACGGCCGCCGCACCGCGAGCGACGACGTGGTGTGGATCACCGATTTCTCGGCAATCAGGCGCGCCGAGGAGGCGCGGGCCGCGGCAACCGCAAAGGCGGCCGATCTGCGCGAGATTCTCGACACGCTGCCGCTGCCGGTGTGGCGCCGCGACCCCGGCTTGCATATCGTCGATTGCAACAACGCCTACGCCGCGGCGCTCGACCTGTCGCGCGACGCCGTGCTTGCGGAGGCTGGCGAACTCGCCCCGGAGAGCGGCCCGGACAAGGTTCCGGCACTCGCCCGCGCGGCAGCAGCCGGGACGGCGCAAAGCGAGCAGCGTCATGTCGTGATCGGCGGCTCGCGCTACCTGCTGGAGCTGACCGAGATGCCCGGCCGCGCCGGCGGCACGATTGGCTTCGCGATCGATCGCACCAATCTCGAAAGCGCCGAGGGCGAACTGGCCCGACACGTCAATGCGCATGGCCAGGTGCTCGAAAGCATCCACGCGGCGGTGGCGATCTACGGCCCCGACAAGCGGCTGAGCTTTTTCAACTCGGCGTTTGCCCGGCTGTGGGGGGTCGAAGAGGACTGGCTCGCCGGCGAGCCTTCGCTCGACGAGTTGCTGGAGCGGCTGCGCGAGCGCCGCCGAGTCCCCGAATATGCCGATTTTCGCGCTTTCAAACGCCAGCAGCTGGCGATGTTTACCTCGCTGATCGAGCCGCTGACCGAGATGATGCACCTGCCCGATGGCCGCACGCTGAGCGTGTCCGTGTCGCCGCACCCGTTGGGCGGGCTGATCTTCGTCTACGAAGACGTCACCGATCGCCTGGCGCTCGAACGCTCGTACAACACGCTGATCGAGGTGCAGCGCGAGACGCTCGACAACCTGTTCGAGGGCATCGCGGTGTTCGGCAGCGACGGGCGGCTCAAACTGCACAACCCGGCGTACCGCACGATCTGGGGCCTCTCCGAGACCGATCTTGCCGACGAGCCGCATTGCGGCGAGATCGTCGAGAAGACCCGCGCGTTTTATGACAACGGTGGCGATTGGCCGACGCTGCGCGAGCAGGTCATCGGCAAGATCACGGCCCAGAGCCACTGGAGCGGGCCGCTCGACCGACAGGATGGCTCGGTGCTGCAAATGGCGACCGTGCCGCTGCCCGACGGCGCCGTGCTGGTGACCTGTCTCGACGTCACCGACACCGCACGGGTCGAGCGCGCGTTGCGCGAGCGCAACGAGGCGCTGGAGACCGCGGGACGGCTCAAGAGTGAGTTCATCGCCAACGTGTCGTACGAGCTGCGCACCCCGCTCAATGCGATTATCGGTTTCGCCGAGATCCTGGCGAACCAGTATTTTGGAGCGCTGTCGCCGCGCCAGCTCGACTACAGCCGCGGGATTCTCGACAGTTCGCACCGCCTGATGACGCTGATCAACGACATCCTCGACCTCGCCACGATCGAGGCCGGCTATCTTGCGCTCGATCTGGGGCGGTTCGAGGTGCACGACATGCTGGACTCGGTGATCACCCTGACCCGCGAGCGGGCGCGCAACCGGAACCTGGCGCTGACGATGAGCTGTCCTGCCGAGATCGGCGCGATCATGGCGGACGAGCGGCGACTCAAACAGGCGTTGTTCAACCTCGTTTCGAACGCGATCAAGTTCACCCCGGAGGGCGGTGCGATCCGCCTTGAAGCAAGGCTTGATGGCGACAACCTCGTCCTTGCGGTCGCCGATACCGGCGTCGGCATCCCGACCGCCGACCAGGAGCGGGTGTTCGAGAAGTTCGAGCGCGGCAACCCGCAGGCCCGCGCCTCGGGCGCCGGGCTCGGGCTGTCGCTGGTCAAGAGCCTGATCGAATTGCACGGTGGCGTCGTCACAATCGAATCCGAGCCGGGCACGGGCACCACCATTCTCTGCCGGTTGCCGGCGCGGCTCCGCCTGCCGATTGCGGCCGAGGCGCCTGCCGTGGAGCGCCCCGCCGTATAGCCTACGCCGCGGCCGAGCCTCCTAGCCCTTGGCGACCTGATGACCGGCGAGGTGCTCGAGCACCCGAACGAGACCCGAATGGTCCCAGCCCTTGCCGCCGAGCGCCGCGGCAGCGTTGAACAGTTCCTGCGTCGTCGCGGTGTTGGGCAGCGACAGGCTGAGCGCCCGCGCGCCCGACAATGCCAGGCTCAGATCCTTCTGGTGCAGCTCGATGCGGAAGCCGGGGTCGAAGGTGCGCTTGATCATGCGCTCGCCATGCACTTCGAGGATGCGCGAGGAGGCGAAGCCGCCCATTAGCGCCTGACGCACCTTGGCCGGGTCGGCGCCCGCCTTCGACGCGAACAGCAGCGCCTCGCCGACCGCCTCGATGGTCAGCGCGACGATGATCTGGTTGGCGACCTTGGTCGTCTGGCCCGCCCCGACATCGCCGACCAGCGTGATGTTCTTGCCCATCAGCTCAAACAGCGGCTTGACCCGGGCGAACGCGGCCTCCGAGCCGCCGACCATGATCGTCAGCGAAGCCGCCTGGGCGCCGACCTCGCCGCCCGACACCGGCGCGTCGACATAGTCGCAGCCCTTCTCCGCGATTTGGGCGGCAAATTTCTTGGTCTCGATCGGCGAGATCGAACTCATGTCGACGACCGTCTTGCCCGGCTTCAAGCCGGCGGCGACACCGTCGGCGCCGAACAGCACGTTCTCGACGTCCGGCGTGTCGGGGACCATGACGATGATCACCTCGGCCTGCTCGGCGATCGCCTTGAGCGTGTCGCACACGGTCGCGCCCGCCGCTTTGACCGGCGCCGGGCAGGTGCGCTTGCCGTAGACGTAAAGCTCGTGCCCGCCCTTGATCAGGTTGAGGGCCATGGGATGCCCCATGATCCCGAGACCGATGAAACCGACCTTCATGAATCATCTCCGCTTCGATGCCGACCCGAGCCGCCGGGATACGTGCGCGGCTCGCATTGATCAGAGTCAATAGCCCGTCACGGCCGGCGATGCTAGCGTCGCTCCGGCAGAGGCGGGAGGCAAACGATGCTGCGCGCAATCTCGACGCTGGTGGTTTTTCTTCTGTCGGTCGCGTCGGCCCTGCCCGCCGCAGGCGAGGATTACCGCTCGGCCGAACTGGCCGATGCGGCTGGCGCGTACCGCCAGGAACTGCGCGCCAGCGTGCCCGATGCGAAGAAGCAGCCGGCGCTGATCCCGCGGCTGCGCGACGATGCCGCCGCCGAATACCGCGCCAAGCGCTATCCGCAGGCGATCGGCGATCTGACCCAGGCGATCGCGTTCGGCGCCGATGACGGGCTGGTCTGGCTGCGCCTTGCGCAAGCGCTCGCCGGCACCGGCAACGACCACACCTTGGCGGCCGCCTACAACGCCTATGTCAAGTCGACCGACCCGGTCGAGCGCGGCACCGCGCTATTTCTGATCGGCCAGGATTACGACCGCCACGACAAGCAGAAAGAGGCGCTTGCCGCGTTCCAGGCGGGCCTCGGCTTCACCAAGTCGGACGCGGTCAGCGAGCGGATCGGGCAATTGAAGCGGCTCGTCGCGTTCCGCGTCACCAAGGTCGACATCGAGGCCGAGGCCGACGCGCCGCGCGCCTGCCTGCGCTTCAACGAGAAGATCGCCACCCGGGCCGACCTGTCCTATGGCGACTATGTGCGCGCCACGCCCGATTTCGCCGGCATCGTCACCGCCCGCGGCGACACGCTGTGCCTCGACGGGCTGAAGCACGGCGCAACCTACGAGATCGAGTTGCTCGCCGGATTTCCGGCCGCCACCGGAGAAAAAACGCTGGAGGGCTGGAAAACCCGCATCGTCGTGCCCGACCGCCAGCCGTCGATCAGCTTTGCCGGCGCCGGCTACGTGTTGCCGCGCGAGGACAGCGCCGGCCTGCCGGTCACCACGATCAACGTCGCCAACGTCAAGCTGCGCCTCGTCCGCATCAACACGCGCAACCTCGTTCCGAGCATCAATGCGGACAAGCTGACGATGAGCTTCGATTCGAGCGACGTCGACGACCTGATCGCGCAGGGCGGCAGCCTCGTATGGCAGGGCGAGATGACGATCGCCGGCGAGCGCAACCGCCCGGTCGTCACCGCCATTCCGCTCGCCCGGGTCCTGCAGGACAAGGGGCCGGGGGTGTATCTCGCCGCCGTCACCAACGCCGAAGCAAAGGACGGCGACGGCAGCAAACCGGCGACCAATTGGGTGCTGGTCTCCAATCTCGGGCTGACCGCCTATACCGGCAACGGCGGCATGGATGTCGCGGTGCGCTCGCTCGCCGACGCGAAGCCGGTCGCCGGCGTGATGCTGCGCCTCTATGCGCGCAACAACGGCGAGCTGGCATCGGTCGGGACCGATGTCGATGGCTTCGCCCATATCGCCGGCGGCCTGTTGCACGGGCGCGGCGGCGACGAGCCCTACGCGATCATGGCCTATGGCCCGAAGGGCGACTTCAACTTTCTCGAAGTCGGCCGCGCGGCCTTCGACCTGTCCGACCGCGGCGTCAGCGGAAGGCCGCCTCCGGGGCCGGTCGACGCCTTTCTCTATAGCGATCGTGGCATCTACCGGCCCGGCGAAAGCGTGCACCTGACCGCGCTGGTGCGCGACGACAAGGTGGTCGCGGCGTCGGGCCTGCCGCTGACCTTGCGGCTGTTGCGGCCCGACGGGGTCGAGGTCGAGCGCCGTCAGCTGGCCGGCGACAAGCTCGGCGGCTACGCGGTTGATTACGCGCTGCCGCGCGACGCGCGCTTCGGCACCTGGCAGGTCGAGCTGAAGCTCGATCCGAAGGCGAAGGCGATCGGCAGCGCCGAGTTCCGCGTCGAGGATTTCGTGCCGCCGCAGCTCAAAGTCGCGCTGAAGGCCGCCGACCAGCCGATCGAGCCCAAGGAGCCGTTCCCGGTCGAAGTAACGGCGAATTACTACTACGGCGCGCCGGGGGCTGACCTTGCGGTCCAGGCGCAGGCGACGATCGCCTTCGATGACAATCCCTACCCGGACCAGCCCGGTTTTTCCTTCGGCCTGATCGACGAGAAGTTCGCTGGCTCGCGCCAGGACCTCGACGCCCCGGCCACCGACGCCGACGGCAAGTCGAATGTTGAGCTTGCCCTGGCAGACCTGCCGGACGTGACAAAGCCGCTGGCTGCGACGATCGAGGTCAGCGTCGTCGAGCCGAGCGGGCGGGCGGTCAGCGAGCGCCTCGTGCGGCCGATCCGCCAGCGCAATCTGGCGATCGGGCTGCGCTCGCCGGATGGTGATGACGGGGTCCAGGAGGGTCAGAAAGCGGGCATCGAGATCATCGCGCTCGACGGCGCCGGCAAGCGCGTTGCTGCGAAGGGTCTGCGCTGGGAATTGCTGCGCGAGGATTGGGAGTACAGCTGGTATTCGGTCAACGGGCTGTGGCGGCACCGGGTGCAGGTGCGCGACCAGCCGATCGAGGCCGGGTCGATCGATGTCGGCGCCGCCGCTCCGGCGACGCTGGCGCGCGCATTGCCGGCCGGGCGCTATCGCTGGGAGGTCAGCGACGGCGGCAGCGGCGCGCAATCGAGCCTGCGCTTCCATGTCGGCTGGTGGGTTGAGGCGGCCTTGCCCGACGTCCCCGACAAGCTCAGCGTGACGCTCGACAAGACGACCTACCGGCTTGGCGACACGGCCAAGCTGTTCGTCAAGGCGCCGTTTGCCGGCGAGGCCGAACTGGCGATCGCCTCCGACCACATTCTTTCCCGCCGCACGTTCAATCTGCCGGCGGCCGGCGCGACAGTAGAGATCCCGGTCGATGCCGGATGGGGCAGCGGCGTCTATGCGCTGGTCAGCGCTTACCGCCCGCAGAGCGCTGCCTCATCCGGCCCGGGCGCGACCGCTCCGCGCGGCCCGGGGCGCGCGGTCGGGGTGGCGTGGCTTGGCATCGATCCGGCGCCGCGCACGCTGACCGTCGCGCTCGCCGCGCCCGATGTCGTAAGGCCGCGCGGTGGCGTCGACATCCCGGTCAAGGTGTCCGGGCTTGCCGCCGGCGAGGACGCCTATGTCACGCTGGCGGCGGTTGACGAGGCGGTGCTGAAGCTGACCGATTTCGCCAGTCCGATGCCCGAGAAATACTATTTCGGCAAGCGCCGGCTCGGGGTCGAACTGCGCGACCTGTACGGCAGGCTGATCGATCCGCGTGCCGGCGGGGTCGGCGTGTTGCGCAGCGGCGGCGACGAGTTTGCCAAGCGCTCGGTCGCCGGTCTCCCCGACAAGAGCAGCCGGGTCGTCGCGCTCTATTCGGGGATCGTCAAGCTCGACGCGAACGGCGCCGCGACGGTGCATTTCGACATTCCCGACTTCCAGGGCCAGCTGCGGCTGATGGCGGTGGCGTATTCGGCGAAGAAGCTCGGCTCCGCGGCGGGCATGATGACGGTGCGCGACCCGGTGGTGACGCTGGTGTCGCTGCCGCGCTTCCTGGCGCCCGGCGACACGGCGCAGATCGGCCTCGTCATCAACAATCTCGAAGGCGCGGCAGGCGATTACCGGCTGAATTTCCGGGCCAGCGGCGCCGGTGACTTCGCCGCGCCGGTCGAGCAGACCATCCCGCTCGCAAAGGGCGCCAACGTCAACCGCAGCTTCCCGCTCGTCGCGACGACGATCGGCAATATCGCGCTGCACCTCGAGCTGAGCGGCCCCAAGGACCTGCACATCGCGCGCGACTTCACGCTCGGGGTGCGGCCGGGCCAGGCCTATCAGCTGCGCCGCTTTGTCGGCCGGCTGGAACCCGGGCAGAGCGTCACGCTCGACGACGGCGCGGCCGACGAATATCTGGCCGGCACGGCGGAGGCGCTGCTGTCGGTCAGCCCGCGTCCGGAATGGGACGTGCCGGGCCTGTTGCGGGCGCTCGACCGCTACGCCTATGGCTGCATCGAGCAGACCACCAGCCGGGCGATGCCGCTGCTCTACGTCGAGGATGTCGCCCGGCTGTGGCAGGCCGATCCGGGCTTTTCGCCGGCCGCGACGCTCGACCGCGCGATCGGCCACATCGTCGAGTTGCAGCGCGGCGACGGCAGCTTCGGGGTGTGGAACAGCAGCGACGACACGGTGCCGTGGCTCGACGCCTACGCCACCGACTTCCTGCTGCGCGCCCAGGAGCACGGCAAGACGGTGCCCGATTACGCGCTGAAATCGGCGCTCGGCTGGCTGCATGATTACGTGCGCCAGCAGCACACCGAGCTCAGCAGCCTGCCGGCGGCGGCCTATGCCCATTACGTGCTGGCGCGGGCGCACCAGGACGATTTGCCGGTGCTGCGCTATTTCACCGACACGCAACTGTCGCGGCTGCCGACCCAGCTGGCGAAGGCGCAGCTCGCCGCGGCATTGGAAGCTTACGGCGACATGCCGCGCGCTAATGCCGCCTACGCCGCCGCGATGGGGGCGCCGCCCAAACGGCCCGCCGGGCTGCGCTATGTCGATTACGGCAGCGATCTGCGCGACAGCGCCGGGCTGCTCGCCGTCGCTGCCGGCAATCCGGCGTTGCAGCCGCGGCTGACCGCGGTGATGGACCGCATCACCGAATTGTTCGCCAGTGCCCAGCGCACCAGCACCCAGGAGCAGTCCTGGCTGTTGATGGCGGCCGAGGCGGCGGCGCGCATCAGTGGTGGCGAAATGACGGTCGCGTCCGGCACGGCGGCGCCGCAGACCCGCCGCCAGCCGCTCTATTTCCGCCGTCTGCTGGGCAATGGCACGCCGCCGACCACGGTCGCCAATCGCGGCACTGCCCCGGCTTGGCGCACGGTCTCGATCACCGGTGTCCCCAAGGTCGACCTGCCGGCCGAGAGCAGCGGCTATCAGATCAGCCGGACGGTCTACCAGCCCGACGGCACGCCGGCCGACCTGACCAAGGTAAAGCAGAGCGATCTGTTCGTCGTCGTGATCAAGGGGCGGCGCACCGACCCGTCACGTGCCGCCCGCACCCTGGTCGTCGATCTTCTGCCGGCCGGGTTCGAAATCCAGGCGACAACCGCGGGCGGCGATTCCGGCGGGGCTTATCCCTGGCTCAAAAGGACCACGGCGACGGCGTATGCCGAGGGCCGCGACGACCGCTATATCGCCGCGCTCGACATGGGCGCGAACGCCGGCGAGTTCACGCTTGCCTATGTCGTGCGTGCGGTGACGCCGGGCACGTTCAAGTATCCTGCGCTCGACATCGAGGACATGTACGAGCCGCAGACCGCCGCCCGCACCGCGATCGGCACGTTGACGGTGCAGGTGCGCTAGCGGATCGGCAATCGATGTTGCCGCGGCGGGTTTGGGTGTGGGCGGCGATTGCGGCGCTCGGCGCGTCGGCTTTGGGCTACCTCGCGGTGCCGCCGCCGTCGCTGCTGCGCAGCCGCCTCTTATCGGCGCTGGTGCTGGCGCGCGACGGCTCGATCCTGCGCGGTTTTCTGTCGCCCGATGGGAAATGGCGCCTGCCCACGACGCCGAACGAGGTCGATCCGCTCTATCGCCATATGCTGATCGCCGCCGAGGACAAGCGCTTTGCCGAGCATCCGGGCGTCGACCCGGTCGCCGCGCTGCGCGCGCTCGGCCAGCTGGCATGGCGCGGCCACATCGTCTCCGGCGCCTCGACCCTGACGATGCAGGCCGTGCGCCTGCTGGAGCGCCGCCCGCGCACGCTGGCGGCGAAGCTCACCGAGATGGGCGAGGCGCTGGCCCTCGAACGGCGCCTCGGCCGGGAGCGGGTGCTCGGCCTCTATCTGACGCTGGCGCCGTTCGGCGGCAATCTCGAAGGGGTGCGGGCCGCCAGCCTCGCCTATTTCGGGCACGCGCCGCGCCACCTGTCGGCGGCCGAGGCAGCGCTACTGGTGGCGTTGCCGCGCTCGCCCGAGCGGCTGCGCCCCGACCGCCACCCTGAGGCGGCGCGGCGGGCGCGCGACGCGGTGCTCGCGCGGATGCGGACAGACGGCGTCATTTCCGAAAGCACACTGGCGGAGGCGCGCGCCGAGGGGGTGCCGCACCGCCGCCTGGCGCTGCCGTTTCATGCGCCGCATCTGGCCGCGGAACTGCATGATGCCGATCCGGCCGCGCTGGTGCAGCGCACGACGATCGACCCGATGCTGCAACGCCAGGTCGAGGCGCTGCTGGCGCGCGAGGTCGCCACGCTCGACCCGCAGGCGAGTTTCGCCGCGCTCGTCGTCGACAATCCGGCCCGCGCGGTCGTCGCCTATGTCGGGAACGCCGATTTCGCCTCGGTGGCGCGGCACGGCACGCTCGACATGGCGCGCGCCGTGCGCTCGCCGGGCTCGGCGTTGAAGCCGTTTATCTATGCGATGGCGTTCGACCGGCTGATCATCCATCCGCAGACCCTGCTCGACGATCGCCCGCGCCATTTCGGCGATTACGCGCCGAGCGATTTCGACGGACGTTTCCAGGGCGAAATCAGCGCCGCCGAGGCCTTGCAATATTCGCTCAACGTGCCGGCGGTGGCGGTGCTGGACCATCTCGGGCCGAGCCGCTTCACCGGCGCGCTGGCCGCTGCGGGGATCCGGCTGCACCTGCCGGCCGCCGAGACCCAGCCGGGCCTTGCGGTGGCGCTCGGCGGCGCCGGCATCTCGCTCTATGACTTGGCGACGCTGTACGGCGCGCTGTCGCATGGCGGCGAGGTCGCGGCGCTGCGCACCCGCGCAAACGAGCCGCTGGCGCCCGGCACAAAAATCTTCGGCCCGGCGGCGGCTTGGTACGTAAACGATATCCTCGGCAACGCGCCGCCGCCGCCGGGAATATTACCGGCGTCGGTGCGGCCCGGCCGGCATCTCGCATTCAAGACTGGAACCTCGTACGGGTTCCGCGACGCGTGGGCGGTCGGCTATGACCGTCAGGTGACGATCGCGGTGTGGGCCGGGCGGCCCGACGGCACGCCGATGCCCGGGCGCAGCGGCCGGGTGACCGCGGCGCCGCTCGTCTTCAAGATCGCCGACCTGCTCGGCCCTCCGCCGGGAGAGCCGGCGATGCCTCCGCCCCCGCCGGGGGTGCTGCGGGTGAGCCGCCGGCAATTGCCGCCGACATTGCGCCGGCTCGATCCGGCGCCGCAACGCGATGGCAGGGCGCGCGCGGCGAGTGGCCCGAAGATCCTCTATCCGCCCGATGGCGCCGTCGTTGCCTGGGACGGCGCGCAACTGGCGCTCGAAGCAACCGGCGGCAACGGGAAATTGCGCTGGCTGGTCGACGGCAGGCCGCTGCCGCCGACGCAGCCGCACCGGGTGCTCTACTGGCGCCCGTCAGGGCTCGGCTTCATCCGGCTGACCGTCATCGACGCACAGGGCCGCAGCGCCCGCGCCACGGTACGGCTGGCGCCGTGAGGGTTATCCCCGACCAGATCCTGGTGGAGGATTTTCTGAGGAAAGGCTGAGATCGTAGGGCGGGCGGTGCAATCCGGCGGGCGAGACCGTGAAGATCTCGTAGCCGGTCTCGGTCACCCCGATCGTGTGCTCGAATTGGGCCGACAGCGAGCGGTCCTTGGTCACTGCGGTCCAGCCGTCGCTCAGCACCTTCACCTCGTAGCGCCCGGCATTGATCATCGGCTCGACCGTGAAGAACATGCCCGCGTGCAGGATCGGGCCGTCCTCGGGCCGGCCGTAATGCAGGATCGACGGGGCGTCGTGAAACACCCGCCCGACGCCGTGCCCGCAAAAGTCGCGCACCACCGAAAAGCGGTGGCCCTCGGCAAAGCGCTGGATCGCGTCGCCGATCGCGCCGGCCCGCACCCCCGGCCGTATGACCGCGATGCCGCGCATCATCGCTTCATAGGTGACGTCGACCAGCTTCTTCGCCTTGACCGCGATGTGCTCGCCGACAAAGAACATGCGGCTGCTGTCGCCGTGCCAGCCGTCGAGGATCGGGGTCACATCGATGTTGAGGATGTCGCCGTCCATCAGCCGGCGTTCGCCGGGGATGCCATGGCAGACGACATGGTTGACCGAGGTGCAGACCGATTTCGGAAAACCGCGGTAGTTGAGCGGCGCCGGGATCGCGCCGTGGTCGATGGTAAAGCCGTGGCACAGCCGGTCGAGGTCGCCGGTGGTCACGCCGGGCCGGACATAGGGGGTGATGAAGTCGAGCGTCGCGGCGGCGAGCGCGCCGGCCCGGCGCATCCCCTCGAAGGCATCGGGGCCGTGGATCTTGATCTGGCTGCTGCGCGCCGTGCCGCCGGCGGGGCTGAGGGCCGCTGTTATGTCCTGCTGCATGAACCGAGTGCTCTTTGCTCGACTTGCCCCACGGCGATCCTCGCCGCGCGCTTCGGTGATAATCCGATCGCGGAAATCGGGCAACGATCGCCGCCCCGCTCCCATCCGAAGGTGGGAAGAGTTGGCGGCGGTGACAATCCTCGGCGGCCCAGTTGTGCGGACCCGCGCGTTTGCCTATGAAGAACCCTCGCGCAAAGCTGCGGCACTCAAAGGCGAGGATTGTGATGAACGAGGCCGGCCCGGTACCCGAGATGGTCACGGCCTGCGTGCTGATCATCGGCAACGAGATCCTGTCCGGGCGCACCCAGGACGCCAACCTGGCGTTTCTTGCCCAGGGCCTCAACGAGGCCGGCATCCGGCTGCGCGAGGCGCGGGTCATCCCCGACGACAATGCCGCCATTGTCGCCGCGCTCAACGAGGTGCGGCACAAATTCGACTATGTGTTCACGACAGGTGGGATCGGCCCGACGCATGACGACATCACCGCCGCGGCGATCGCCGACGCGTTCGGCGTCGCGCTGATCCTGCATCCCGAGGCCAAGCGGCTGCTCGAGAGCCATTACCCGCCTGGCGGACTCAACGATGCGAGGCTGCGCATGGCGCGGACGCCCGACGGTGCGAGCCTGTTGCCCAACCCGATCTCGCGCGCGCCGGGGTTCCGGGTCGACAACGTGTTCGTGCTGGCCGGCGTGCCGCAGGTAATGCAGGCGACATTCAACGAGCTCAAGCACCGGCTGCGGGGCGGCGCAAAGGTGCTGAGCCGCAGCGTCAGCTGCGGTCTCGGGGAGGGCGCGATCGCCAAGGACCTCGAGGCCTTGCAGGAGCGCTATCGCGAACTCGAAATCGGCTCCTATCCCTATTTCCGGCGCGCCGATTTCGGCGTTACGCTGGTGGTGCGCGGCACCGAGCGAGGGCGCATCGCCGCGGCGATCGAGGAGCTGAAGGCGCTGATCCGCGCCCTTGGCGGCGATCCGCAGGAAGGCCAGGCCGAGGATTAGGCGCGGTCGGCAAAGAGATGGCCCCAGTTCGGGCTTGGCGCGAACTGGCCGGGCCGATATAGAGGGAGTAATCATGCGGGCGTGGCGAAACTGGTAGACGCAACGGACTTGAACCAAGCTTGAGTGCTCCCCGGGAAACCGGAGATGCAGAACTGCCCAAATTCGGGGAACCCTGTCAGATGGCAAT
The DNA here is from genome assembly GCA_963746885.1 of uncultured Alphaproteobacteria bacterium. Classification (GTDB taxonomy): domain Bacteria; phylum Pseudomonadota; class Alphaproteobacteria; order ATCC43930; family CGMCC-115725; genus DATARH01. The sequence continues at coordinate 207,194 of CAVVDM010000015.1, read as the reverse complement.
CCCGAGCCAAGCCCGGAAACGGGAAGGTGTAGAGACTAGACGGGCAGCACCTAAAGCCGCAGGGCCAGGGTGAAGGGATAGTCCAGACCCCAAACTCTTCCTGCATGAGACGGTGCGGGAATGAGGCGGCGAAAGCCGTAGCGGGCATGAAAATCCGTAGGGCCGCAAGGCCTGTGCCGGTTCGATTCCGGCCGCCCGCACCAGTCCGCCACAGGCTCTTGCCTCGCTGCCGCGTAACGCCGCGGCCGGGCTTTCGCGCCAACTCGCCCGTTGCGCGATCCCTGGCTGCGAGCTTAAGTTCCGTGCTCATTGGGCGAATAGGGCGCTTATCGGCAATGTGACATGCCGGCCGCCCATGTGCGGTCGGAGTGCGGCGGGTTGTTCGAGAACATTTTGAATGCGGTGGCGGCCGGGCTGATCATCGGCTGCCTTTACGGGCTGATGTGCATCGGCCTGGGGCTGATCTTCGGCATCATGAAGGTGGTGAATTTCGCCCAGGGCGAATTGCTGATGCTCGGCATGTATATCAGCTTCTACCTGGTCGGCGGGTTTGCGGCGATCGGCCTGTTCGGCCCTTATGTAGCGCCGTTCGTGGCGGCGCTGATTGCCGGGCCGGTATTGTTTGGCGGCGGCGCGCTGCTGCACCGCTTCCTGTTGACCCATGTCTCGGGCCTGTCGACCGCCTCGCGGCTCGACGAGGGCGGGTTCGGTCAGCTCATCGTCACCCTCGGCGTGTCGCTGATCCTGCAGAATGGCGGGTTGATCGTCTTCGGTTCGACCCCCAAGAGCGTGCTGACGCCATTGTCGGCCCAGGCCTTCATCCTCGGACCGTTCCCCGGCGACTCGCTGCTGTTCCTGAACAAGGCTCGGGTGTTTGCCTGCGTCGTCGCGATCCTGGTCGCAATCGTACTGTGGCTGGTCATGGAGCGCACGCGGCTCGGCAAGTCGCTGCGAGCGGCGGCCGACAACCCGGTGGCGGCGACCTACATGGGCATCGACGTCGGCCGCGCCTACCGCGTCGCGTTCGGACTGGGCGCCGGGATTACCGGGATCGCCGGCGGGCTGATGGCGACCTACCTGTCGTTCACCCCGTTTGTCGGGCTCGACTATGTGATCATCATGTATTCGGGGGTGGTGCTGGGCGGGATGGGCAGCATCCTCGGCGCCTTCTGGGGCGGGTTGCTGGTCGGCTTCGTGCAGCAGGTCTCGGCCCTGGTGTTGTCGCCGCAATTGCAGAACGCGGCGATCTTCGTGGTGTTTCTGCTGATCGTCGGGCTGCGGCCGCAGGGCCTGTTCGGCCGTTCGGCAGAACGCGCATGAGGGCGTTATGAGGGTCGGGGGCGCCGCGCGGCTGCGGCGGGACGGCGTCGCGCTGGCCGTGGTCGCGGTGCTTTATGGTGCGCTCGCGCTGTCGGTCAAGAGCAGCTACTACCAGCTGATGCTGGCCCTGGTGCCGATTTGGGCGGTGCTCGGGCTCGGCTGGAACCTGTTGTCGGGCATGAGCGGGTTGGTTTCGTTCGGCCACGCCTCGTTTTTCGGCATCGGCGCCTACACGGTGACCCTGGCGCTGGTCTATTTGAACCTGACGCCGTGGCTCGGCATTCCGCTCGGGATGGTTCTCGGCAGCGTCGCGGCATTGCTGATCGGGCTGCCGACCTTCCGGCTGCGCGGCCATTATTTCGCGCTGTCGATGCTGGCCTATCCGCTCGCGATCCTCTACGTGCTGCAATATCTCGGCTTTCAGGAAGTGCCGCTGCCGATGCGGCGGGAGCATCCGGCATTGTTCCTGCAATTCACCAATCCGCTGTACTCGACCCTCGTCGCGCTCGGCCTGTTTGTCGCGGCGATGGTTGCCGGGATGCTGGTGGAGAACAGCCGGTTCGGCCTGGCATTGCTGGCGATCCGGCAGAACGAACTGGCGGCGGAGGCGGCCGGGCTCGACACCTGGCGCTGGAAGATGCGCGCGATCGTCGCGAGCGGCGCGATCGCTGCCGCCGCCGGCGGCCTCTACGCCTGCGTGCTCCTGGTGGTGACCCCGGAATCGGTGTTCGGCGTGCTGGTCTCGGCGCAGGCGCTGGTAGTCACCTTGTTCGGCGGCGTCGCCACCGTCTGGGGCCCGGCGATCGGCGCGGCGATCCTGATCCCGCTGGCCGAGACGCTCAACGCCAAGCTCGGCAACATCATCCCAGGCATCCAGGGCGTCGTGTACGGGGGCGCGATCATCGGCATTATGCTGGCCGCGCCGGAGGGGTTGTTCTGGACCTTCCGCGATCGCTTCTTCCGCCGGCCCGCCGCGCCGCCGGAGATCCGCGAACAACCCGCCTCGCTGACCGTGCCCGCCGCCAGCGGCACACTGTTGGAAGTTCGCGGCCTGTCGAAATCCTTCGGTGGGCTGCGCGCGGTGGAGGAGGTCGGGTTCACCGTCGAGGCGGGCGAAATTCTCGGCATCATCGGCCCCAACGGCGCCGGCAAGACCACCCTGTTCAACCTGCTCAACGGCGTCTTGCCGGCGGATACAGGCAGCGCGGTGTTCGCCGGCCAGCAACTGCGCGGGCGCCAGGTGCACCAGGTGGCGCGGCTCGGGGTTGGGCGCACGTTCCAGGTCGTGCGCAGCTTCCCGCGCCTGTCGCTGCTCGACAACGTGATCGTTGGCGGCTATGGCGCCGGGCTTGCCGATCACGCTGCCGCCGCGGCCGCCGAAGCGGCGTTGGAGGCGGTCGGACTTGCCGACCGCCTGGCGCGATCCGCCGGCGAGCTGACCAACAAGGAATTGCGGCTGATGGAATTGGCCCGCGCGCTCGCCGGTCATCCGCGCCTGTTGCTGCTCGACGAGACGTTGGCCGGGCTCGGGCGGGAGGAGTGCGACGAGGTCCTCGACGTATTGCGCCGGCTGCGCGAGGCCGGCATGACGATCGTCATCATCGAGCACACGATGCACGCGATGCTGCGTCTCGCCGACCGCTTCCTCGTCTTGGACCACGGAAGGGTGCTGGCCGAAGGGCCTCCGCACGCGGTGGTTGAGGACCGCGCGGTGATCGAGGCCTATCTCGGCTCCAAGTTCCTGGCGCGCCTCCATGCCTGAGGACGCGATGCTCGAGGTGCGCGACCTGTCGGTGTCCTATGGCGGGCTGCGCGCGCTGCAAGGCGTCTCGCTCAGCGTGGCGGCCGGGCAGTTCGTTACCGTGGTTGGGCCAAACGGCGCCGGCAAGACCACCCTGTTCAAGACGATCTGCGGCATTGTCGCGCCGGACGCCGGCAATATCGGATGGGACGGCGCCTCGCTGTTGTCGCGGCCGGCAGCGATGCGCGCGCATCTCGGCATCGCCCACGTGCCGGAAGGGCGGCAGATGTTTCGCACCTTGACGGTGCGCGAAAACCTGGAAATGGGGGCCTACCCGCGCGCCGGGCGGGCGCAGTGGGCGCGTACGCTGGAGCGCATCCACACGCTGTTCCCGATCCTCGCCGAGCGTGCGCGACAGCTCGCCGGCACCTTGTCGGGCGGCGAGCAGCAGATGCTGGCGATCGGCCGCGGGCTGGCCGGTGCACCGCGCCTGTTGATGCTCGACGAGCCGTCGATGGGGCTGGCGCCAGCGGTGGCCGAGACGATCTTCGATCGCATCGCGCAGATCCACAAGGAAGACAAGCTCGCCGTGCTGCTGGTCGAGCAGCGCGTGGCGGAGGCGCTGGAATTGTCCGACCACGGCTATGTGTTGGAAACCGGGCGTGTCGTGCTGGACGGGCCCTATCAGACCTTGCTTGCGGATGATCGCGTCAGGCGGTCTTATCTCGGGCTGGGCGATGCGTGAAACTTTGCAGGAAGAAAAAATGGCACAGAGGATTGGAAGACGGACGGCGCTCGGGATGATCGGCGCGGCGGCCCTGGCCGCAAAGGCGCGGGCCGCGGAGCCGCAGGAGGTCGAGATCGCGCTGCTGGTGCCGCTGTCCGGCCCGTGGGCCGAGCAGGGCGTGCTCGAGCGCGCCGGCGCCGAGATGGCGATCGACGACATCAACAAGGCGGGCGGTATCAAGGCCCTCGGCGGGGCGAAGCTGAAGCTCTTGGCGATCGATGCCGGCACCACGGCCGAAACCGCGAAGAATGCGGCGCAGCGCCTGGTGTCGCAGCACCCCAACGTGATCGGCGGTATCGGCTGCTGGCTGTCGACCTTCACGCTGGCTGCAACCGAGGTCAGCGAGCGGGCCGAGCTGCCGTGGCTCACGCTGTCCTATTCCGACGCGATTACCGATCGCGGCTTCCATTACGTGTTCCAGACCGCGCCGACCGCCAATACGCAGGCCGAACAGGTCGTGCCATTCCTGATGAAGCTGGCCGAGGACGCCACCCACAAGCGGCCGAAAGAGCGTCGCGATCATCGGCGACAACACCGCGGCCTCGGTCAGCTTCCTGAAGCCGATCCGCAGCCACATCCTCGAGCAGGAGCACCTGACCGCGGTCATCGACAAGATCTACACGCCGCCGCTGTCGGATGCGACGACGCTGGTGCAGCCAGTGCGGTCGGCTCGGCCCGATTTTGTCATGCTGCTCTCCACCAACGACGGCGACGACAAGCTGCTGATCGACACATTCACCCAGTACGGCATGCCGGCCACCAAGCTGCCGTTGGTCGGCAACGGCGGACACTGGGCGGTGCCGGAGCTGCTGAAGACCACCGGCGCGCAGGTCCTGGAGGACGTGCTGATCGGGCTGGCCAATTGGCCCGGCAAGGATCTCGCCAAGCTGTCCGCCGAATATGTCAAGCGGACCGGCAATCCGTGGTTCGGCCACAACGAGGTGTTCGCCTATGCGCATGTGCAGATGTACGCCTGGGCCTTGAACAAGGTCGGCGCCGCGGACCGCAAGAAGGTGGCCGACGCGATCCGCACGATGAACATCACCGATGGCCCGGCGATCTATTTCCCGGGTAGCCACCTGCAGTTCGACGCGAAGGGCCGCCGGGTCGGTGCGCAGCTGGTCATCGTGCAGTGGCAGGGCGGCAAGCCGGTCACGGTGTTCCCGGAGAACATGGCGGTGGCCAAGGCGGTTTGGCCGACCTGACCGATTGATGCGTCCTCGTTTGCTAACTGGCAGCCAATCCTCGCCGGTTAGCGATCGGGGATCGGGCGATGGCGGCCGCGATGCCTAGCTAGCGAACCGATGACACAGCCCAGGAGATTGACGTTTCGGAATCCACACGCTTAGATTGTAGAAACGGGCTTGCAGGTAACGAATTATTAACCATCCGGTTGCGAATCTGTAGCACCGCCCGGCGAGTTGGCCAGGCGATGGTTCATCGGAGGCGCGTGGCATGGGTGACCACCTCTATGGCGACCGGCTGCTGCTGATCGACGATGAGCCTGCGTTCGGGAACCTCGTCAAGAGGGTCGCGCAGGCTGAGGGTTTCGAGGTTGTCGTCGGCGACGACCCCGCCGCTTTCGTAAACACGGCACGGTTGTGGCATCCGACCGTCATCATGCTGGACCTGAAAATGCCCGGCACCGACGGAATTCAACTGTTGCGTGCGCTTGCTGCCGACCAATGCGCGGCGCAGATCGTGCTAACGAGCGGCGCCGACGCGAAGGTGCTGGACGCGGCGATCCGGCTCGGCCGCGAGCGCGGTTTGACCATGAGCGAACCCCTGCCGAAACCGATCAGGGCGCTGGCGCTGCGCCAGCAACTGGATGCGCTCAAGCGGGTTTCGAAACCGCTGCTGGCCGCCGATCTGGCGCAGGCGGTTGCAGCAGACGAACTGCTGCTCGAGTATCAGCCGAAGCTCGATTGCCGTCTTGGCCGGATTACCGGGGTAGAGGCGCTGGTGCGCTGGCGGCATCCGACGCGCGGCGTCATCGCGCCCGACCAGTTCATCGCGCTCGCGGAAGAGACCGACCTGATTTGCCGGTTGACCGATTGGGTCATGGCCTCGGCGGCGCAGCAGGCAGCGCGCTGGCACGCCGCCAATCTCGCTCTCGAAGTTGCGGTCAACATCTCGGCGCGGGACATCGAGGACATCGATTTGCCGGACCGTCTCGAGCAGCACTGCCGCAACGCCGCGATCGATCCGGCATTTCTGACCCTTGAGCTGACCGAGACCGGCGCGATGCGCGAGGCCGTGCAGATGATGGACGTTCTCACTCGGCTGAGGCTCAAGGGGTTCAAGCTGTCGATCGACGATTTTGGGACGGGGTATTCGTCGCTCGTTCAGCTCCAGAAGATGCCGTTCTCGGAGGTCAAGATCGACCGGACCTTCGTCATGCAGATGGCGGATAACGAGGGCTGCCGGGTCATCGTCGAGATCGTGATCGAGCTCGCTCGCCGGCTTGGCTTGACCAGCATCGCCGAGGGTGTGGAGGAGCACGCGGCGCTCGACACCCTGATCAATTTGGGGTGCCACGCGGCGCAGGGCTATCACATGTCCCGGCCGATCGCAGCCGAGCTGATGCCGCAGTTTGTCTCCGCCTACGAGGCGAGCTGGGGACGCTCGGCGGCCTGAGGCGACGACATCGCCCTCACCAACGCTTGGCGGTCAGGCCCCGGTGTTCAGGCCATGGCGCTCAGGCCCTGGCGCTCAGGAACGGCTCAAGCGCCTTGACGGTATCCACGGCACATTGATGTAGAGATGCCGCCGCCGGCGCTAGGTCGGACGAGCCGGTCGCGGCGACGCGCTCGACCTCGGCTGCCGCCGCCGCCAAAGCCGCGGTGCCGATCTGGCCGGCACCGCTCTTCAGCGAATGCGCCGCCCGGCGCGCCTGCTCGCGCCTTGCCGCGTCGTCCGGCTGCGCGGACGCCTCGGCGATCCGCGCGAGATAGGCTTGGCTCTCTTCGATGAACAAGCTGAGCACCGAGCGCACCGCGACCGCGTCGATATTGTCGAAGAGATCGTCAATGACCGCGCGGTCGATCAGCGGCGGCGAGGTCATGCCGAGCGAAACCGCTTGCCGCGGCCGATCAGCCCATGTTGCGGCAGCTGCACCGATTTCGTCGGGTCGGCAACGACATGGCCGATGACCTGAGCGGGGCGGCCGTGTCGCGCGAGGATCGCCAGCGTCGCCGCGACATCGCCGTCGCCGACCACGACGCAGAACCCGACCCCCATGTTGTAGACCTCGAACATCTCCGCCCGGTCGACCGCCGCGTGCCGCTCGATCAGCGTGAAGATCGGCGGCGGCGGCGGCAGGGCGTCGAGCACGAAGCCAACCTCGGCGGCGACCCGCGGCAGATTGAGCAGGCCGTCGCCGGTGATGTGGACGAGCGCCTTGAGCGAGGCGACGCGCGCGATGATTTCGAGGATCTCGGGAACATAGATCGGGGTCGGCCGCAGCAACTCGGCGCCGAGTTCGCCGCCGAGCTCGGGGATGAACTGGTGCACCGACAACCCGGCCCGCTCGAACAGCGCCCGCCGGGCCAGCGTGAAGCCGTTGCTGTGGACGCCGTTGCTGGCGATGCCGATGACCCGGTCGCCCGGCCTGGCATCATGGCCGACGATGATGCGGTCGAGCGGCACCGTGCCGACCGCGGTGCCGACCAGGTCAAAGCCGCGCACCATGTCGGGCAACTGGGAAATCTCGCCGCCGGTGATCGACACGCCCGCCTGCCGCGCGCCCTCGGCGAGCCCGATCGCGATGCCGTCGAGCATCGCCGCATCGGCCCGCTCGACGGCGATGTAGTCGACCATCGACAACGGCCGCGCCCCGACGCACAGCAGGTCGTTGACGTTCATCGCGACGCAATCGATGCCGATCGTGTCGTATTTCTGCATCATCTGCGCGACGATCGCCTTCGAGCCGACCCCATCTGTGCCGATCGCCAGCCCGATGCCGCCGACATCGACGACATTGGCGAAATAGCCGATCGGCAATTTAACCGTCCCGACCCCGCCGCCGGGACCGCCCATCGCAGCACCGCCGGGCCAGGTCGCGGTGATGCGGCTGACGATACGGCGCAGGCCGACGTCGGCCTCGGCGATGTCGACGCCGGCTTCCTTGTAACCCACGGAGGTTTCGTCGGATGCGATCATGCTTGGCGGCCCGGAAAACGGGCGCGGCCCGTCGCGGCGAAATCTGTCACACCCGTCGCTATGTCGCGAGCGCGAATTTCACCGATCGCCGCCCGCCGGCGTGAAATCGGGCGGGCGCACACAAAGCAGCCCCCTCCCGCAGCGGGGGGAGGGGGCCGTATGCCGCAGACTACTTCAGGTGCTTCTGCATGAACGCGACGACCGGCGCATGGGTCACTTCGGTGTTGCGCTTCTCATTGTCGAAATAGGTGATCTCGATATCGCCGCCGGCGTTGCGGTAATTGCTGACGAAGCGCTCGGGCTCGTTGCCGGGGAAGTTCGAATCGGGATCGTGATAGTCGTGCGTCTGGTCGGGGCGGCCCTGGACCCAGATCGCCGGCGGCATCACGACCTTCTCGCCGCGCTCAAGGATCAGCATCGGGTTGCCTTCGGCCATCTCGGCCTCGGTGTGCCAGTAGAGGTCGTGTTTCTTGTCCATGCCGACGGCCCAGCCCGGCGGGTTGCCGGCCGCCACCAGCCGCTTGGCATGGCGATAGCGCGACAGCGGGTTAATCACCGGCCACAGCATCACGACGCCCTGCACGCTGGCGTCGACTCCGGAGGGACCAGGGATCGCCGCATAGCGCGGGTCATTGGGGCGCATCGCCACGAGCATTGCCAGATGGCCACCGCTCGACGCACCGCCGATCATGACCTGGTCCGGGTTGACCTTGAGCTCTTTGGCGTGCGCCTTGGTCCAGCGGATGCCGTAATGGATGTCGGCGAGCGTCGTCGGATAGCCGTCGGGTCCGTGGCGGAAATTGAGCGTCACCATGACGGTGCCGCGTTGCGCGAGGTATTCGCCGAGGCCGGTGCGGTCTTCCAGGTCGCCGTTGTTCCAGGCGCCGCCGTGCAGGTCGATGAAGCACGGGAACGGCCCGGCCCCCTCTGGCTTGAACACCCGCGCCATGATCTCGCGATCGCCGTGCTTCAAATAGCAGACGTTATCGACGGTGAATTGAGGCATCGTCCGTGACCTCCCTGAGTGGCCGTTGCGCGCTGCCTCATGACGCGAGGCTTGCGCTCGCAGGATTGCGCGTATCAGCGTAGTCCTGTGCCGTCGGTCGGGCCAATGCGAATTTCGCGGGGCGCTGCCGCCATCCTGCTGAAGCGCATTTGAGCTGATGAAACGAGGGAATTGCATGCGCACTGAACTGATCTCGATCGAAACCGACACCCTGCCGCTCGACGGCGCCTTGCATCGGCCGGATGGCCCCGCGACCGCGGGAGCCGTGCTGCTGTTTCATGGCAATACGATGAATTTCTATGTCGGGGCCCCGCGCTTCCTGCCGCCGGGGCTGACACGGCTGGGCTTCGCCTGCCTCGCGTTCAACCGGCGCGGACACGACATTCTCGGCATCCGCGACAGCCGGGCCGCCGAGGGCGCCGCCTTTCAGCTCACGCAGGAGGGCATCGACGACAACCGCTACGCCGCCGCCTGGCTGGCCGAGCAGGGGTTTCCGCGCCCGGTCGTGATCGGCCACAGCAATGGCGGGATGCTCGCGGTCAAGCATGTGTCCGACCACCCGGAAACGCCGGCAATGGTTTTGCTGTCGGCGCATGGCGGCGGTCGCGGCGGCGTGCAGCGGACCTCGCGGGCGGGCATGCTCGCCGGCGATCGGCTCGACGAGTTCACCGCCCAGGCCCGCGCGCTGGTCGCTGCAGGGCGGGGCCGCGAACTGATGCTGGTCCCAGGCTGGTGGTACGTGATCAGCGCCGAGAGCTTTCTCGATCGCATGACCGAAATGCCGGACGCGCTCGAACTGGCGCCGACGATCCGCTGTCCCACCCTCTACATCCGCGGCGACCAGGAAGACCGCGACACCTATCCGGCCGAAGCGTTCAGAGACGCGGGCCGGCGGACATTGCGATGTCGAGATCGTGCCCGATTGCGGCCACTTCTACGTGGGCCGCGAGGCGGTAATCTGCGATCTTGTCGCGGGCTGGCTGGCGCGCACGCTGAACATCGGCGGGTGATGCCATAGGGGGGCGGCAGGGCGCCGGAACGCTGTCGGGGAGGATTCACGATGATGCGCTCATGGATTCATTTCACCCGCGGCCGCTTCGTGCGCCAGGCGCGGGTCGGGCTCGGCGAGTTGCGCGAGGAGCATCTGTCGCGGCACGGCTTCCAGGGTCCGGTCGCGATGCTCTACCGCACCGAGGGGCCAAACGAGATCGTCCGCGTCGAGGGCGACTACCGGGCGCGTGCGGTCGACAGCGGCGATGTCGTCGCCTCTGACGCAAGCGACCCGCGCGGCGCGCCGCTGCTGATGCTGTCGAACGACGACGTCGCGGTCGCGATCAGCCGGCGCCGCCAGGCGATGCCCTACGCTTACCGCAACGTCGCCGGCGATTTGCTGTATTTCGTGCATCGCGGCACCGGCACCTTCGCCACCGAGTTCGGGCCGATCGCCTACGAGCCGGGCGACTACATCCACCTGCCGAAGGGCACGACATTCCGCCATCTGCCCGACGACCGCGACCATGTGCTGCTCGTCGTCGAGACGCCGGGCCCGATCGGCATGGCCGAGCACGAGAATGTCGGCCGCCATACGCCGATCGACCCGACGATGCTCGAGGTGCCCGATGTCGTCGATTACGGCTTCCCCAAGCAGGCGGAATACGAGGTGCGCCTGCGCCATAAAGGCGGCCACAGCGCGATCTTCTACCGGAACGATCCCTTGAAGGTGGTCGGCTGGAAGGGCGATCTGTTCCCGTTCAAGCTCAATATCCGCCACATCCTGCCGATCATGTCCGACCGCATCCATCTGGCGCCGTCGTCGTGGGCGACGTTCGAGGCGCCGGGCGTCGCGATCCTCTCCTTCGTGCCGCAAATCGCGGTGTCGGACCTCAATGCCGAGGAACTGCCCTCCTACCACCGCAACATCGACATGGACGAAGTGATGCTGAACCACGCCGACGACGACCCCTCGGGTCGCCGTCCGGGTACGTTCCGCCACACCCCGCAAGGCATCCTGCACGGCGCCCCCGAAGCCTTTCGCGCCGAATTCCAGAAAACGCGTCAGCCCGGAACGCACCGCACCGGCTGGAGTGTCGGCGTAGACACCTACTGCCCGCTCGTCCCCAGCCCCGAGTTCGCGAAAATGGCGGGGTGAGGCCGGTTTGAAAAACGCTGAGGGAGCCGCAAAGGTGTCCGTTCCATGATGCCGGCAGGGCATTCCGATCGAGTCCGGCTGAAGCAGATCGTCGGCGTCGCCCTCGTGGCGATCGGTTTGACGGTTTCCCTGCCGCGCAGCGCGGCCTCAGCGGACATCCCGCAGGGCGTGTGGTTGATCGACGGCGAGGTTGCCATTGGGATTTTCGATTGCGGCAACCTGTTGTGCGGCCAGGTGCTATGGCTGTTGATCCCACGCGATCCTCAAGGCTTGCTGGTTCGCGACAAGAAAAACCCGAAGCCGGAATTGCGGCAGCGCCCGCTGTGCGGCTTGACCATCTTCTGGGGGCTGAAACCTGCCGGTCCTAATCGCTGGACAGATGGCTGGTTCTACAATCCCGACGATGGGCAGACATACAATATATCGGCACAACTCGTATCTGCCGATGTGATCCTGGCGCGCATTTATCGGGGCATAGCGCTGTTCGGACAGACCAAGATCCTGAGCCGCGTGCCACACGGCACATCGGACGGATGGTGCTGACGGCGTAGGAGTGTATCGTGCGATCGCCGAAGGAAGAGCGTTCCGAGTTGAAAATTCTTCGGCGCGGCGTGTCGGCCACGCGCCCGCTGGGAGGGACCCATGGACCTGATCCTGATAATCATCGTGCTCCTCCTCCTGTTCGGAGGGGGTTTCGGGTATTCGCGTTACGGCGCCCGCGGCGGCATCGGAATCGGCGGGATTCTGCTGATTGTTCTCGTCCTCTATCTGTGGTTGGGTCACGGAAGACTTTAATAGCTTCACCTTTAGAGCCGATCCAGGAGGAAGGGATTCATGCTGAATGGGTGGTCGGGCCAGGCGACGAAGCATGATGCGGAGCCTGGCGAGGCGGAAGAAGGCGGAACGCTCAAAGTCGCGGGCTAGGCGGCCGTTGCGGCGGATCCCGGCAAACGTACGCTCGACGATCCATCGCTTGGGCGGGACGACGAAGCGGCGCACAGCCCCTTTTTGAGCCGCCTTGCCGCTCTGGCTGTCGATGATCGCCGCCGAGGGGCCGGCCTCGCGCCCGGCCTAATGGCGGCTCATCCGCGGCACAGCTAGCCCATCGCCAGCCTCGCGCTTGCGATCTTTGCTCCCTCGGCCATCGCCTTGAGCTTGGCCCACACGACGTCTTCGGTGACGCGGCCCATGCCGGCCGAGGTGTCGAAGCCGCAATCGGTGCCCGCCATGACGCGGTGCGGGTCGCCGATCGCGCGCGCGACGTTTTCGAGCCGGTCGGCGACGACCTCGGGGTGCTCGACAAAGCCGGTCAGGTCGTCGATGACGCCGGCGACGATGATTTGATCGTCGGCCAGCGGGAATTGCTGCAACACGCGCCACTCGTGCTGGTGGCGCGGGTTGGCGAAGGGCAGGACAAAGCCGCCGACATTCGCCTGTTGCAGCAATGGCAGGATATCCGCGAGCGGCACGTCACGGTCGTGCGGGCCTTCGTAATTGCCCCAGCAGACATGCAGCCGCACCCGCTCGCGCGGCACATTGACGATCGCCGTGTTGATCGTGTCGACGACCCGCTCGACAAAGCCGAGAAACTCGGCGAGCGGACGGTCGTTGTACGACAGGTGCCGTTCGAGCGCGAGATCGGGGCAGTCGAGCTGCAACAGGAAGCCGTTGGCGACAATTGCTTCGTACTCGATCCTGAGCGCGGCGGCGAGCGCGGCGAGGTACGCCGCCTCGCTGTCGTAATATTCGTTCTTCATCGCCGCCGCGATAATGCCGGGCGACGGCGCCGTCATAAACGGCTCGACAAACGCCCCCGGGCGCGCGTCGAGCGCAGCGCGGAAATCGGCGCATTCCGCCTTCAGCTCGCTGTCGTCGATATAGCGCACCTCGCCGATCGCGCGCGGCGGCTGGTAATTGCCGACCGCCTCGCGCGCCGCCAGCATCTGCGCCATCTGCTCCTTCAACAGCGGGTAGCGCTCGACATCGCCGCGCGGCCAGCGCTGCCAGGTGCCGCCGAACCCGCTCATTCGGTGGCGGACGTAAAGAAAGAACGCCTCGCGCTGCTGCTCGCCGTTGTTGCCGATATCGACGCCCGCTGCGATCTGCTTGTCGATGATCTGGCGCAATGCCGCCTTGCCGAGCCGGTCGAGTTCGGCCGGATCGATCGCGGCGCCGCGGGCGCGCTGCACGTAAAGCCGGGTCAACTCGGGCGGGCGCGGCAGGCTGCCGGTATGGCTGGTCAGGATGCGGTTCTGGCTCAACTGCATGGCGTAATCTCCCGCGAGGTCGGCGCCGGGGCGCGGCATTGACAAAAGCCCGGTCTTGCCGGCAAAGGCAAGCGGATCGGGTGGGGGAAGCGCATGTTGGTCAGCCGGACGTTTCGTCGGGCGTTTGCCGTTCTCGGCATCACTGCCTTGAGCGGCGCCATGGCTCAGGCCGGGTTCGCGGAGACCCCGCGTGAGCGCGGCGCCTATCTGGTCAACACGATCGCCGCCTGCGGCAACTGCCACACCCCGAAAGACGCGGTCGGGCATCCGATAGCCGCGCAGGAGTTGTCCGGCGGATACGAATTCGACGCTCCGGGACTGGGACATATCATCTCGCCGAACATCACGCCCGACCCTGCGACCGGGATCGGCAAGTGGAGCGAGGCGCAAATCGTTACAGCGTTGCGCGACGGCAAGCGGCCGGACGGCACCCTCATTGGCCCGCCGATGCCGTTCGAGTTCTACCGCCACCTGTCGGATGACGACGCCGCGGCGATCGCCGCCTATGTGCACGGCGTCAAGCCGATTCACCACAAAGTGGCGCGGACGCAGTACAAAATCCCGCTGCCGCCCGCCTACGGGCCGCCGGTCGGCCATGTGGCGGCGCCGCCGCGCACCGACAAGATTGCCTATGGCGGTTATCTCGCCGGCCCGGTCGGCCATTGCATGGAATGCCACACGCCGTTCGCCGCGCCGGGAAAGCTCGACATGAACCGGCTCGGCGCCGGCGGACGTGACTTCCCGGTGTTCGGCCAGCCCGGTGCCCAGACCGTCAGCCGCAACATCACACCCGACCCGGAGAGCGGCCTCGGCAAATGGAGAGACGCCGACATCAAACGCGCGATCACCACCGGCATCCGCCCGGACGGCACCAAGCTCGCGCGCACGATGCCCTTCGATTGGTACGCAAAGATCGCCGCCGCCGACCTCGACGCCATCGTCACCTACCTGCGCTCGCTGAAACCGGTGAGGTGACGCCGCTTTACGGCCGAGGCACGACGAATGGGCGGAGCACGCCAACAAAATCCGCTTCCGCCGAGGAAGCCCGCACTTCGGGTGTGACCCTAATCCGCCGCCTCCTTCTGCGGGGGGCGGACGAATTTTTCGCGCATTGTCACGAATTCCTCGGCGGTGCTGGGGTGGATGCCGACGGTCTGGTCGAACATCCGCTTCGAGGCGCCGCATTTGATCGCGATCGCCAGGCCCTGGACGATTTCGGGCGCATCCGCCCCGATCATGTGGCAGCCCAGGACGCGGTCGCTCTTGCCGTCGACCACCAGCTTGACGAAGGTGCGCTCGTCGCGCCCCGACAGCGTGTTCTTCATCGGCCGGAAGCGGGCGCAATAGATGTCGACATCGTCGCCGTATTCCTGGCGCGCCTGCTCCTCGGTGAGGCCCACCGTGCCGATCGGCGGCTGCGAAAACACCGCGGTCGGCACGTTGGTGTGGTCCATCTTGATCGGGTTGTTGTTGTAGAGCGTCTCGGCGATGGCACGGCCCTCGCCGATCGCTACCGGCGTCAGGTTGAGCCGGTCGGTCACGTCGCCGACTGCGTAGATGCCGGGCACGCTGGTGCGCTGCCATTCGTCGACCAGCACCGCGCCGCGCTCGTTGGTCTCCACCCCGACCGCGTCGAGCCCGAGCCGGCGCGTGTTGGGGCCGCGCCCGGTCGCATACAGGACGACGTCGGCCGAGATTTCCTGGCCGATCGCGGTGCACACCGTATAGCCCTCGCGCGGATCCTTCTCGATGCGGGTGACGTGGGTGCGGGTATGGATCTCGACGCCGCGGCCGCGCATCTCCTGCGCCAGCGCGATGCGCAGATCGTCGTCGAAGCCGTAGAGCAGTTCCTCGCGGCGGATGATCTCGACCACCTCGACGCCGAAGCCGCGGAAGATGCCGGCGAACTCGACCGCGATATAGCCGCCGCCGACGATGACGATCTTGCGCGGCAGGCTGGGCAGGTCGAGCGCCTCGTTCGACGAGATCACATGCTCGATGCCGGGAATGTCGGGCACCGTCGGGTGCCCGCCGGTCGCGATCAGGATGTTCTCGGCGGTGTAGTGGCGCCCGCCGACCTCGACGGTGTGCGGATCGACCAGCACGCCGCGGCCCTCGATAGTCTCGACGCCGCTGTTCTTCAGCATGTTCTTGTAGATCTGCTCGAGCCGGTCGAGCTCCTTGTTCTTGGCGGCGATCAGGCTCGGCCAGTCGAAGCTGGGCGGCGCCACGCTCCACCCGAAGCCGGCCGAATCGGCAAACGCGTCGGCGAATTGCGAGCCGTAGACCAGGAGCTTCTTCGGCACGCAGCCGCGCAAGACGCAGGTGCCGCCGATCCGGCTCTCTTCGACGATCGCCACCCGCGCGCCATAGCTGCCGGCGCGGCGCGAGCTGGCGACGCCGCCCGAGCCGGCGCCGATCGTAAGCATGTCGTAATCATAGCGCGCCATCTCGGGTCCACTCCGATAGAGGGTTGCGGAAGCTTCTGGTTGTCACAACCGGGCGCCCGCTGCAAGCGGCGGAACGCCGAGCGGGCCGCGGAAAACACCGGCTCACTGCCACCTCAGGCTCGGCGGATCGCCGGCGACCGGGGTGAAATGGCGCCCGAGATAGCGCGGGTCGAGATGCTCGATCTCGAGAAAAGCGGCGTTTTCGCGGGCCGGCTTGTAGATCCGGAAATGCCGCATGATGCCGAGCGTCGCGGCGCTTTCGAGCGGCCCGCAAAAGGCCGCGCTCGGCACCGCAAACTCGGGCTGCTCGGCCCAGCGCGCGAGCTGCGCCGCGCTCAGAAAAAAGCATCCCGAATGCGGATTGGCGACGCGCTGGAAGGCCAGCGGCCGGCCCAACGCCGATGCGGTGAGGCGCGGCTGCCCGTCGCTGCGCTGCGGTGCGACAAGCGTGCGATCGCGGGGATTGCCGTCGATGTAGAGCTTGTACGGCGCGGGCTCGCCGGTGAGCTCGAAACGGTTGGGCTGCAGCACCGCGGCGTCGCCGAACTGGGCGTGGAACCAGGCCAGCTTGACAAAAAACAGCGCGTCGGCGAGCAGCAGGTCGTCCTCGAGATAGGCGAAGTAATCATACTGGCCGAGGCCGCTGCGCAGGATCTTGTGACACTCGAAGCCGAGATGGCGGGGCTCGGCCTCGGTGGCGATGTGGTGGAACGCGCAACCCGCGAAATGCGGGGTCAGGTGGCTGTCGCCGGTCGTGCACAGCGCGATCGTGATCGTCGCCGACAGGCGCGGATTGGCCGGCAGGAACCCCTGCTGAAACCCGTCGGCCAGGGACTGCGCCTCGGAGAAATTCTGCCACAGGCTGGCGATACAGCGCCGGGTGACGGCCGCGCGCACCTCCGCCGTGGTGCGCTCGGAGCCGTAGCTGCCGGCCGCGCTGGCGGCGAAATAATGCGGGATCGCAAACAGAATGCGCATCAGTTCCCTGACCGACCGGCCGGCGCCTCATCGTGATGCTCTGGTTGTCACAAGCGGGGCGGCACGGCAACCCCGGCCGTGCCGTGCCGCCGCGACACGTCGGGCTCGTCAATGCTCATAGGCTCGCTCGCCATGCGTCGCGAAATCGAGACCTTCCTCCTCCTCCTCCGGGGCCACCCGCAGCTTCACGGCGGCGCTCAGCAGCTTCGTCAGCACCAACGTCGCGACCGCTGACCACAGCGCGACAACGACGACGCCGAGCAGCTGGGCGCCGAGCTGCCGCCGCAAATCCATCCCTGCCGCATAGCCGACGCCGCCGAGCGGCGACGCCACAAAGACCGCAACCAGCAGCGAGCCAAGCATACCGCCGATCCCGTGAACCGCAAAAACATCGAGCGTGTCGTCAATGCGCAGCCTCTGCTTGATCAGGCCGGTCATGTGAAAGCACACCGCGCCGCCGGCGACGCCGATCGCGATCGCCCCCATCGGCCCGACATAACCCGAAGCCGGAGTGATCGTCGCCAGCCCCGCGACGCAACCGGTCACCAGCCCGACCGAAGTCGGCTTGCCGAGCTTCACCCACTCGATCACCAGCCAGGTCAGCGCCGCAGCGCAGGCGGCGAAATGGGTGGCGAGGATCGCCATCACCGCCGTACCGTTCGCCGCCAGCGCGCTGCCGCCGTTGAAGCCGAACCAGCCGACCCACAGCATGCCGGCGCCCGCCATGGTCAGGCCGGGGCTGTGCGGCGCAGTCAAATTGTCGGGAAAGCCGTGCCGCGGCCCGATCAGCATCGCGGCGACCAGCGCCGATATGCCGGCGGTCGTGTGAACGACGATGCCGCCGGCGAAATCGATCGTGCCGTGCGCGGCAAGCCAGCCCTGTCCCCACACCCAATGCGCCACCGGGATATAAACGATGAACAGCCATCCCGACACGAACAGCAGCAGAAACGGAAAGCTGACCCGTTCCGGGAAGGCGCCGACGATCAGCGCCGGCGTGATCACCGCGAAGGTCATCTGAAACAGCACGACGAGCCCCTCCGGCAGCCCGTTCCCCGGCAGCGCCGGCAGCAATCCGCCGAGAAACGCCTTGCTGGCGTCGCCGAGCAGCGGTCCGCCCGGCGTGAAAGCGAGGCTGTAGCCGATCGCTGCCCAGAGCAGCGAGACGACGCAGCACACGACGAAGCAGTGCATCAGCACCGACAGCAGGTTCCGCGCCCGCACCAGGCCGCCATAGAACAGCGCCAGCCCGGGCAGTGTCATGAACAGCACCAGCGCCGAAGCGCTGATGACCCATGCGGCATCGCCGTGGGTTGCCGGCATTTCTGCCGCAAATGCCGGCAATGGCAGCAGAACGGTGACCAGCGCGGCAGCACAGAACCGGGTCGGCCGCGCCAAAAGAGACATCTTCTCGATCATATTGCCCAACCAATGTGCAGTCATCCCCGGCCGGCCTTTTAATGCACCCGGTCCAAAGACGCATGCGCAGGATTGCCGCGACCGGGCCGGCGGCGTCAAAGCGGCGGGCGCGCCGAGCGGTGCCGCCGCGATGAGTTGGCGATGCGGATGACGGTTTCGGCGGCGCGGAGCGGCAGCCGCACCGAATCAGCACGCCCGCAGCACTCGCTCCGACAGTGTGCCGCGGGTTGGCTTGCGCTTGGCTTACCGGTCGATGCCGCCGAGGCAGAGGTATTTGACCTCGAGATAGTCCTCGATGCCGTATTTGGAGCCCTCGCGGCCGATGCCGCTTTCCTTCATGCCGCCGAACGGCGCGATCTCGGTCGAGATGATGCCCTCGTTGATGCCGACGATGCCGTATTCGAGGGCTTCGGCGACGCGCCAGATGCGGCCGATGTCGCGGCTGTAGAAATAGGCGGCAAGGCCGAATTCGGTATCGTTCGCCATCTTGACCGCCTCCGCTTCGGTCTTGAAGCGGTAGAGCGGCGCGACCGGTCCGAACGTCTCCTCCCGGGTGATCAGCATGTCGGTGGTGACGCCGGTCAGCACGGTCGGCTCGAAAAAGCTGCCGCCCAGCGCATGGCGATGCCCGCCCAATGCGATCTTGGGCGCCCTTCTTCAGCGCATCGGCGATATGCGCCTCGACCTTTTCGACCGCCTTCATGTCGATCAGCGGCCCGATCACGGCGCCGGCCTCGAAGCCGCCGGCGACCTTCATCGCGCCGGCGACCTCGGCGAGGCGCTTCGAGAACGCGTCATAGACGCCGTCCTGCACCAGGAGGCGGTTGGCGCACACGCAGGTCTGGCCGGCATTGCGGTATTTCGAGGCGATGGCGCCCTTGACCGCCATCTCGATATCGGCGTCGTCGAACACGATAAACGGCGCGTTGCCGCCAAGTTCGAGCGAGACCTTCTTGACCGTCGCGGCGCACTGCTCCATCAGCAATTTGCCGATCTCGGTCGAGCCGGTGAAGGTCAGCTTTCGCACGGTCGGGTTCGCGGTCAACTCGCCGCCGATCTCGGTGGCGCCGCCGGTGACGCAGGAGAAGACGCCGCCCGGCACGCCGGCGCGCTCGGCCAATTCGCACAGCGCCAGCGCCGAATAGGGCGTCGCGGTGGCCGGCTTCAACACCATCGTGCAGCCGGCGGCGAGCGCCGGCCCGGCCTTGCGGGTGATCATCGCGGCCGGGAAGTTCCACGGCGTGATCGCGGCGCACACCCCGATCGGCTCCTTGGTGACGATGATGCGCTTGTCGGTGCCGTGCGCCGGGATCGTGTCGCCATAGACGCGCTTGCCCTCCTCGCCGAACCATTCGATGAACGAGGCGGCATAGGCGATCTCGCCCTTCGCCTCGGCGAGCGGCTTGCCCTGCTCGGCGGTCATCAGGGTCGCGAGATCGTCCTGGTTGGCCATCATCAGGTCGAACCATTTGCGCAGGATCTGGGCGCGCTCCTTGGCGGTCTTGCCGCGCCAGGCCGGCAGCGCGCGGTCGGCCGCCGCGATCGCCTGGCGGGTCTCCTCGGCCCCCATCCGCGGGACGCTACCGAGCGTCTCGCCGGTCGCCGGGTTGGTGACCGGGATCGTGCCGCGGTTGAGCGCGTCGACCCACTTTCCGTCGATGTAGCATTGCTGGCGGAACAGCTTGTCGTCCTGGAGCTTCATCGCGCCCTCCTCTCGCCCGTGTGACCCGGATGAATGATAGGTACGAGCCGGGCCGGGATTTCGCAAGGCAAGCGCGACCGCGAGCAGCCCTGTAGCGCACGCGTGCACCTACCCGGCGGCACTCGCGTTGAAAAGCAATGAATTGGTGGTGCTGCCGGTAAGGATTGAACTTACCGACCTCCCCCTTACCAAGAAAGAGGCTGGGTCCACTAACATCGGCAGAAACCAAGGGGTTTTCCGGCAACCAGCCTACCATCACACCAGATTTACACCAGCGGCCCGATTCCACGCAGCAGAAAATATTCTTTGCCTTGTCGATCAAGCGATCGATGTGGCGTGTATATTTTTTTCGCAAAATTAATATTGGATAAAGTACACCCTTGATTCATATCGTCGAGGTGAGCGCAATTGAACCACCGATGTTACCCGAACTACATTCCCTCGATGAAGTCGCCGAGTTGTTGCGACTCAAGCCAGAAACTCTTCGGAAGTTCTGCTCTAAAATCGGCCTCAATCCCATTAGGAGCAGGCCGACACTTCTCTTCACAGACGACGACGTAACCACCATCATCAACGCAAGACGCTCATGCTCAACCTCAAGCTCATTCCCCCGCAGCCCGGTCGCTCGAAATTCTGGCGCGTGCGTGGCACCAATCCGCACACAGGCGACCGCATCGACCAGACTACGGGAGCTGCGACAGCACGCGCGGCGAAATAAGTAGTCGAGAAAATCCAGCGCGACATCCTCAACCAGATCACCGGCAAGGCCGGCCGCACCTTCGAGCAGGCGACAATCTCCTACATCGAAGCGCGTCAGCCGACCGGTTCGCAATGCGAAGCCATCATCGGTGCCGAGCGCAAGCGCGGTGAGGGCCATACGCCGTGCCTGATCGATTTCTTCGGTAGTCTCGACTGCCGCAAGATCGATCAGGAGACGGTCAACGCAGTCGTCAAGGCCCACTTCACCTATACCAAGCATGGCAAACCCTACATGCCGGGCAAGATCATTCGGATGGTGATCCAACGGCTCACCTGCGTGCTCAACTACGCACACCGGCAGGGCTGGTGCGACAAGCCGTATTTCGTCCGACCAAAATTCAACGACAGCCGCTCCGAATATGCCACGGTCGAACAGGCCGAGCGGCTGTTGCGGGCAGCTTCGCCGACAAATCGCCGCTGGTATCTTTTCTCGATACTCGAAGGGACGCGCGCCAGCGAAATCCTCGACCTCGACTGGAGCGATGTTTGGCTTGATCGATCCTGGGCAGTCATGCGGGACACCAAGAACAATGAGGAAGACCGGGGCATCGCCCTCGATCCGCAAATCGTCGAGATGCTGTCGCGGGCGCCCGAGAGGGAACGGGTCGGCAAGACGCCTCGCGGCGCCGCCTATGCCGAGGCCGAGGGCGGCGGCCGCGGCAAGACAGGCTGGAACGCGACGAAGCGTCGCGCTGGGCTGCCGCATCTGCACTTCCACGACATTCGACATAGCCACGCTCGCTCTGACGAGTGGGATGCAGCCCTTGATACAGCGCCGCAGATGGGCCATCAGGCCGACGACATGTATGGCGCGATACGCGCATGTGCCGCGTCCCGACCTGATCGCCGCCGTTGCCGCATTGCCTCGGCTCGACTACCACGAGACCAGCTATCGCCATTGGGCACAGTCCGGGTTGCTGTCAGGTGAAGCAGGAGTTGTCCAAAGTCGGCCCGTTGGGCGTAGAAATCTGCCAATACCCAGAGGAGGAACGGCCATGGCGAAAGGTATTCTGATCGCCGCGATGGATTTCTCGAATGTGCCCGCCGACGAGTTCAACGACTGGTACGACACCGAACACATCCCGGAACGCCAACGGGTGCCGGGTTTTCGGACCCTCCAGCGCTGGATCGGCGCCGAGCACCCGAAGCAGTCGGTCGCCACCTATGACCTCGACAGCGTCGCGGTGCTGCAAAGCCCGGCCTACCGCGCAATCGGCGGCGAGAACCTGTCGCCGTGGTCGAAGCGAGTGACCGGCAAGGTGGAGCGCCTGCTGCGATACGCAGGGCGAACAAATCCTCCAGGCGATGCAACGGCGCCGGCCGGCGCTGGCGGGCTGTTGTTGGTCGGCATGACCCCGGCGTCGGAGGTGGAGACCGCGTTCAACGCTTGGTACGATGCCGAGCACGTGCCCACGTTGGCTCGCGTTCCTGGCGTCCTATCCGCACGCCGTTTCCGGGGCAGCGGACTTGGCCCGAGATACGTCGCGCTGTACCATCTCGCGGCGCCGGGGGTGGTGGACTCGGCCGAGTGGAAACAGGCCAGTAGCTCGACCCCGATGCCGCAACGGGTCCGCGACCAGATCACCAATCGGCTGCGCCTCGTTTGCCGGAGCTACGTGCGCTCGTAGACCGGGTCCCGGTTATTCCACGGGATCATTCGGTTTGCGTTTTGGCGCTGGTGCCCGGCGGGGCACCCGGCTGATCGGGGTAGACAGTTTCCCACGGACATCAATGCCACGACGTTCAAGCGCACCCAAAGCCTTCGACGTGGCCTTTCCCGACAGCCGCATGAGCTTTTCCAGGTTGGTCTCTGCCATGCCGCTGCTTTCGTTCGATTTCCAACCGAAGGGACCGAGAGCCTACTGCAGCAGCGGCAAAGGCGCCACCCGATCAGCCACGGGCAACCGCTTCGATCAATCGCTGAAGCTCGGCCAGCCCGGCGGTCAATGCCGCTGGACCCGGTTGCAGGATCAGCGGCGACTTGATCTCGTGAACGGCGTCGTTCCGGACGGCCGGGGTGTGATCGAAGTCCGGCCGAGCGGCCACCTTCTCGGGCCGGAATTTCTTGCCACACCAGGAGCCGATGATGATCTCTGGCATGCGCGCGACGACCTCCGGCGCGGTCACGATGCGATCCTGCGCGGATTTGCCGGCTGCTCGGTCGGCGAAGATGTCAATCCCCCCGGCGACCTCGATCAACTCGGACACCCACGCGATGCCGGAGATCATCGGCTCGTCCCATTCCTCGAAATACACTCGCGGTCGGCGCGGCAACTGCGCAGCCCGGTCGCGTGCTTCGGCAAGTCCGGCGGAAAGCTCCTCAGCGAGTTGGTCGGCGCGATCCGCCGCTCCTACGATCGGGCCGAGCATGCGGATCATGTCGAGGATTTCGGCGACGCTGCGCTGATTGAAGGCGTGAACCGCAACACCGTGCCGGATCAGTGTGGCGACGATGTCGGCTTGGAGATCGGAAAAGGTCAGAACCAGATCGGGCTTCAGATCGAGGATTTTGGGGATATTGGCCGACGTAAAGGCTGAGACGCGCGTTTTGGCGCGGCGAGCCTCGGGCGGGCGCACGCAATAGCCCGAGATGCCAACGATGCGATCCTGTTCCCCAGCAGACAGAGCGTTTCGACGGTCTCTTCGGTCAGGCAGACGATGCGCTCCGGCGGAAACACGCTACCGATCCTTCCTTATCCGACTCGCGTATCGCGGACACCTCATCCCGTGAGTGGGTAATTCAGAGCCGTACACCAGTCGATGTAACCGTGCCCGTTGGCACGGCCCTCATGCTACACGGTCACGAGGTCGGTGTGGCCGAAGCCCTTCGAGTAGTCGAGGACCGAGATCACCTTCGGCTCGACGCGGAAGATGCGGATTTCCTCCGGTTTAGGCATCGGGAAGCTCGCATACTCCGGGTAGCGCTGCCCCAGAAGGTCCATGGCTTTACCGACTTCTGCCGCATCAGTGACCGGGTGCGCGTGCGCTGCCATCGACAGGCCGATGATTGCCATCGGGTCCGAGACATCATGGTCGATCGTCAGCGACAGCCGGTTGTCGCGCGCGAAATTTTGAGCCTTCTGACTGTGCGGGCCGCAAAGGAAATAGATGGTCATCCCGTCGTTGACGTACCCTACCGTGGTCGCTTGCGGCCAGCCGTCCGGCCGGTTCGTCGCGACCGTCATGAGCCGGTGATGATCGAGCAGGTCGATAATCTTGCGTTTGATCGTATCATCCATTGGCGACCTCCCCGCCAAATAAGGCACAGCCTGAAGCGATGCTGACGTTGTGGCCTTGATAGAGGTCAATGGCCCAAAATGCGCGCAGTTGCGAACTGGCTCTTTTCCCGCCTGCTCGATCTTGCCATGCGAAATCGAGCGCTGGACCCGTATCGGCGCGCGACGGCCGGGGCGGCGCGCGGCATTGTGCTCGAAATCGGCGTAGGTTCGGGCCTGAACCTGGGTCTCTACGCGGGCGATGTCGATCACGTCTGCGCTCTCGACCCCTCGGTCGAGCTTCTCGGTATGGCTCGCCGTCGCGCAGCAATGGCGGGCGTTCCGGTCTCTTTTGTGCGAGCATCTGGGGAGCGGCTTCCGTTCCCCGATGGTGTTATCGATACCGTCGTCATGACGTGGACCCTGTGCTCGATCTCGAACCCGAGCGCCGCGCTGGACGAGATGCGGCGGGTGCTGAAGCCGGGCGGGCGTCTGCTCTTCGTCGAACATGGGCTTTCGCCTGAACCGGCTGTGGCCCGGTGGCAACGGCGGTTGACTCCATGCTGGTCTCGGTTCAGCGGCGGCTGCCATCTCGACCGTAAAGCCGACGATCTGATCACCGCTGCCGGCTTCCGAGTCGAGGCGCTCGAAACCGGCTACATGAAAGGCCCGAAGCCTTGGACCTTCATGTATGAAGGTTTGGCGACCAAAGGTTACTCATCGTACTCGTCGTGATGCCACGCCTCGCGGCCTTCTTTGACGAGAAGAACCACGATCGCCAGCGACGCCGCGCTATCGATCCACCACCAGCCCGGCATTAGAAGCTGGACGAGGATGCCGACCACCACGACGCCAGACAGGTAGCCGCAGGTAATCGACTCGACGGCATCGGCGCGGAGTGCCCGGCTGCCGATCTGCTCAGCAACTCGTATCTTCTCCTTTGCGAGCCACCACATCACGGGGATTGCCACCACCGTCAGGATCAAGCCGGGTATCAACGGCGGCGCCCGACGCCGCTTTCGCTTGGTTGCAGCGCGCTCACTGGTTCCTGATCGTGATCAGCTTGATCACGATCCTCGCGGCCGTCGCCGGGAGCCAAGGGATGTTTTTGCGTTGATCGGCCTCAATGCGGCCGGCTGCTCCCGGCTTGACGGTGCAGGCATCATCGCGCGGGGATGCCTAGGCAAACCAGCCGGCGGTGGTTGTCTCAACGGTGCCTACACATGAGCTTTGTCGCCGGAGGCGTGGGGAGATTTCCAGGCCGATGTCGAATGGGCGGCGCGACATCCTGAAATGGCACAATCCTCGAAGGGCGACGAGTTCACCTTGTTCGGTGACACCGTCGAGGAATTGTCCCGCTGGTACGGCTTCAGCGACGAGGCCCGCGCTGATCGCGAGCGATACCTGCAAGAGATAGAAACCGAACTCGCCGAACACGAACCCTACCGAAATCCATTCCGAGGGGTCGGCCGCAACGACCCTTGCCCCTGCGGCAGCGGAAAGAAATTCGAGCGTTGCTGCTTGGGGCTGTCGTCGGCGCTGACTTGAAATTGATCCGGGAAGCACGGCTGGCCACTGTTGCAATGTTTCCGGTCATCGTCGCGTCGCTCATCGGATAACCCGACAGGTCAATGACCCAGATCGCGGTAGGGTTGGCCCCATCGATCCTCGTAGACGACATCGGCGAGTGAGATGCGCCGAACGGGTCCGAACCGACCCATCGGGTAGCCGATCGGGATCAGAGCGTACGAATGCCAATCGGACGGCAGCCCGAGCGCAGCCTCGGCCTCTTTCTCGAAATTCAAGTAGAGCGTCGTCAGAGTTGCGCCGAGCCCGAGCGCCCGCGCCGCCAGCAGCATGTTTTGTACAGCCGGGTAGAATCGACGAGCCCGCTGTTCGTGTCGGCGCGGCACCCTGGAGGCACGGCACGATCCATACCGGGGCATCGTGGATGTGAACGGCGAGATATTCTGCCGCATCGAGCAGCCGCAGAAATCGATCTCGGTCCATGCCCGGCGCGGGCTCGCCCGAACGGTATCGAGGAGCGACGATTTCATCCCAGGCCCGTTTATACAGGACTCCGACCGTCTGCTTGACGCCAGCGTCCTTGATCACGAGAAAACGCCAGCGTTGCATATTGCCGCCGCTCGGCGCACCGACGCCCGCCTCCAGGATTTGGCGGATTAGATCGTCTGGCACCGAGTCCGGCTTCAACCGCCGCATCGACCGGGTGGTCCGGATGATCTCAAATAGATCGGTGGTGCTCGGGGTTTCGTCAGGCATGGCGTCCTCGCTCCCGGCGATCGAATAGCCGACGATCGCATCCGTCGCACCGAGCCGGTAGGCTCGGGCTCTTGCAAACGGTAGCAGATGGTCGGATGGAAATCGCGATCCACAGCCTTCTCGAAGGTGCAGCCCGAGCAACCGGCACGGTCGCGGTTATCGACGTTTTCCGCGCATTCACCACAGCCGCCGTCACACTCGCCAACGGAGCATCCCACATCGTCATGGTCGGCACGGTCGAGGAGGCTCTCGCGCTCCGGGAAGCTGGCGTAGGTGATGTCTGTATGGGCGAGGTCGGTGGCAAGCCGCCGCCTGAGTTCGACTTCGGCAATTCGCCATTCGAGGTCGCGGCGGTCGATTTTGGCGGCAAGACGATCATTCAGCGGACGAGCGCCGGCACGCAGGGCATCGTCGCGGCGGCGAACCGGGCCGACCGCCTCTATGCGGCATCGTTGGTGACCGCGACCGCGACCGCCCGAGCAATGCTGTCGCGGACACCTGACCAGATCACCTTGGTCGCGATGGGCGATAACGGGATCAACCGCACCGACGAAGACGAGGTATGCGCAATCCATCTTCGCAATCGTCTTCAAGGCCGTCCGGGTGACAGGCGGGCCGTTCAACGGCTCATCCTCGCGGGTGGCGAAATCGCCCGGTTTCACGATCCGGCCCGTCCGCATGTGCGTCCCCAGGATGCCGACATCGCGCTCGATATCGACCGCTATGATTTCGCCATCAGGGTGGAATACGAAGATGGCCGACCAGTCGCTCGGGTCGAGAGGCCAGCTTGACGACGGCTGCCGCAGCGCCGGTCTCACCGAGTAGGTCAGAGGTCGAGAGCGGTCTTGGGTCTCTGCTGATCGTCATCCGTTTGGGATGGGGCGTGATCTATCGCAGTTTCGCCCACGAAGCCAATTTGGGCGGTGTCTCGGTCAATCGGGCGTGGTGTGCCCGCTGGATTGCCACCACGGCTCTCGTTGTTGATGCGGAGATAGTGCTCGGCGTGCTGGTAGTAATTTTCGGCAGCAACTCGATCGTCACTTCTCGCTGCTTCCTCTGCAAGTGTGAGGTAACGCTGGTATATCTGGGAGGCGTTTCCTCGGATGCGCTCGCCAGGGCCATGGCTGTCGTGTGTCTGATTCTGGGATGGCCCTCGCGGCTGCTGGTGGGATGGCCGGTTGCCATTAAAGCGACCGCGAGACCGCTGATCTGGTGCTGATCTCATGATGCCTATGGAGTTGAAGGGGTAATGTAAGGCACCCGATTTCGCGGGGCCGGCGATGCAACGCCCGGGGGGCTATGCCCACTCATATGGGGATGATGCCGGGGTGGCGCGGCTTTACATCGAAATTATCAGCATCTTTGGCTGTCTTGCGGGTGAAGCGCCGATGCTGGCTTGGCCCAATCGGCGAACGACCCTTCTGCTCAGCCTCTATCTGAGCGCGATCGCAGCGCAATTCCTCCATGCGTGCTCGGATCGTCGCGAAATCATCGGCGGCACGGGGTCGGGTCGTCACGTTTCCTCCGGTCTTCTGCAGTCAGGTTGCCGCTGTTATTATAGCCGAAGTGCCCGCGACAGTAGCGATAAGTCCGACAGGCACGGGGTGACAAATTGGCGTCGACTCGGCAGGCTGCGTAGTCCGTTCACCGGCGGCGTCAGAGCGGGACCGTTTGATGAAAGGTTTTCCCTACGCCGCCCGATCCGATCGAGCCTTGGGGGAATGTCGGCTGAATGGATGATGCCGCGAGGAACCGATTGATCCAGCAGGCGCGTCTTGCCGCCGCGGTGGTTCCCGTCGTCGCCGCGTCGGTCATCGGCCAGATCGCCACCTATCCGAACCTGACGCCCTGGTATGCCGGGCTGGTGAAGCCGGCCTTCAACCCGCCGAATTGGGTCTTCGCGCCGGTATGGACGACGCTCTACGTGTTGATGGCCTTCGCCCTCTGGCGGGTGCTGCGGTTGCGGAGAAAGACATCAGCACGCCGCCTGGGGTTGAGCTTGTTCTTCGTTCAGTTAGCGTTGAATGCAGCGTGGTCCTGGATGTTTTTCGGCGCGCATAGCCCTGCGCTCGGATTGGTCAACCTTGTCCCGCAACTGGCCGTCATCAGCGCCACGGTCATAGTGTTCCTGCGGCTCGATTTCGTCGCCGCCGTGGCCCTGATGCCCCTGGCGGTCTGGGTGGCGTTCGCCGCCGTGCTGAATTTCGCGATCTGGTCACTGAACGGTTGATCTGTTGGAGGCGTAATTGTTGGGTCGTTTTCGGCAAAGCGTTGTGGTTTCTCAAATCGCAGGTCAGGAGCACGATCAAGAGAAGAACTTTGGGTGCTGAGCACAAACGGAATGCCAGCTAATCGTCAGATGGCACATGAAAAGCCGCCACATCTTGATCGGACCGTTTTTTGACCGCGCGTTTTCGTAAATTACTGAGCGATCTGAGCGAGACGTTTTGGCTGATCCCCGGCCTCATGATTGTGGCGGGTGTGCTGGCGGCGGTTGGCTGCGTCAGTCTCGATCGCAGTGGCGTCGTCGATAGCCCATGGCTCTATGACGGTGGCGGTACAGGTGCGCGGACGCTTTTGGGCGCGGTAGTGGCGTCCACAATCGGGGTCGCAGGCACCGTGTTCTCAATTACGATCGCGGCCTTATCCCTAGCAGCCGGGCAGATGGGACCGCAACTCCTTCGCAACTTTACACGCGACCGGGGCAACCAGATCACGCTCGGGGTCTTTCTCGGCACCTTCTCCTACGCGCTGATGGTGCTGCGGACTGTCCGCACCCAGAGCGAGGGCGAATTCGTTCCACACCTTTCGCTCAGCGTTGGCATTCTCCTGGCCTTCCTCTGCGTGGCGACTCTCGTGTTTTTCGTCGGCCACATGGCCGATCGGATCAATGTGGACACCGTGATCGGGCTTGTCAGCAACGACGCGCGGTCGGCGATCCAACGGTTGACCACTGATACGCCGCACCCCTCGCCTCCGCCGGACGCTTTCTGGCACAACGCCGTGCCGGTGATTGATGCTCGTCGGGGTTATCTCCAGCAACTAAACGATACTGGCCTCGCTGATTGGGCGGGTGAGCACAAGACGGCCATCCGTCTGCTCGTCCGGCCGGGTGACTACGTATTTCCCGGCGCACCGATCGCGATAATGACCCCGCCGGTCGAAGGGACCGACGCCGCTATCCGAAATGCCACGGCCCTTGGACGGCAGCGGGGGAGTTCGGCCGACCTCGAATTTGCCGTGCGCCAGTTGGTTGAAGTGGCGGTGCGGGCGTTGTCGCCCGGCATCAACGACCCTCACACTGCGATCAGCGTGCTGGACCGCCTCGGATCGGCGCTATGCGAGGCCGCGCCGCTGTACCTACCGACCGGCGTCGTGTTGCGTAACGACTGGCCCGTTTTGGTCGTGCCGAGCATCGACTATGACGGGCTGGTCGATACGATGTTCCACATGATCCGGCAGAATGCAGCCGGTAGTGCCGCCGTGTTGATCCGACTGATCGAGGTTCTGACGGCGGTGCTGAGTTGCGAACACGATCCGGCACGGGTTGAGACCTTGCAGCGCCACGCCGATTTGGTGCTCGGCGACGCCGAACGGAGCATCTCCACGCCTGCGGACCTTGAAGGTGTTCGGAAGCGCTACATTCGCTTCGGAACCCTGAGGCAACACGGGCAGATCGGGCTTCTCGGTTAGTTGTAGTGCAGTTCGTGATCGGTGGATGTTCTGCCCATAATGCCTCGGACTGCCGCAATAGGCTATTTCAGTAACGACCCCTCCACAGGTACGGCGCTTGCTGTCGTGTATCCGGCCTTGAAGCGCGGCGACATTACCGCAGGCCCTGATGGTTTTCGCGGATCGACGGCCGGACAAATGGACGAGCTCGGTAGTAGCTCGCATCGTGTCATTGACCTTTGTCGAACCCGGTCCGACCGGTTCGCCATCATCTCTCGTTACCCTCGCAAGCCAACGCCTCGGCTCAGGCGTCGATCGGGTTACGCTGCCGCCACGACGGCGGCACGCGGGCGATACAATTCGGCGCGGGTCAACATTGCCCAGAGAGCGCGCGCGCCGTCTTGTGGGCAACGGCGGTGGCCGCGACGTTCACCGGTCGCCGCCGCAAAAGCTCCGTCAGCCATGGCTTTGGGCGAACGTCCTTGCGGAACGCGGTGCCGACGACAGCTCGGGCGCCATGGATCAGCAACGTTCGAAGGTATCGGTCGCCGCCCTTGCTGATCCGGCCGATGTGTTCCTTTCCTCCGCTCGCTTGGATGCGCGGCGTCAACCCAAGCCACGCGGCGAAGTGGCGTGATGATTTGAACTGTTTGCCGTCTCCGACCGCGGCAATAATTGCTGTCGCTGTCAGAGGTCCGACACCCGGAGCCGAGGCCAACCGTCGGCTGGCCTCGCTGGCCTTGTGCCAGGCCAATATCCGGGCCTCGATCTTGTCGATCCGCTCCTGCAGGCCATCCGGGTGATCAAACAGAACCCCGATGGCCTCACGCGCCTGGTCGGGCAATAAGGCAGGTTCGGTGCGGCTCATGCGCTGCCGCAGTTCTTCAACGCGTCGAATGCCCTTGGCCGCCACGACGCCGAACTCGCTCAGCAGGCCACGCATCGCGTTGACGGCCGACGTCCGTTGCCGCACCAGCAACGCGCGCACCCGATGCAGGGCAAGAATGCTCTGCTGCTCGATGGTCTTGATGGGCACGAAGCGCATGTTTGGTCTACCCACGCCCTCGCAGATTGCCTCCGCATCGGCCGCATCGGTCTTATTGCGCTTGACCTAGGGCTTCACGTATTGCGGCGGAATGAGCCGGACGTGGTGCCCGAGCCTGCTCAGCTCCCGCGCCCAGTGGTGGGCGCTCGAGCACGCCTCCATCCCGATTACACATGCCGGCTGCTTCGCGAAGAAAGGCAGCAGATCGGTCCGGCCCAGACGACGACGCAGCACGGTATCGCCGGCAGCCTCAACACCGTGCACCTGGAACACGGACTTGGCGATATCAAGGCCAATTGTGACGACGGACATGGCAACGGCTCCCTTGCGGCTGTGCAGACTGCGCACGCTCCCACATTCGGAACCCGAACGGGGGCGGTCCATGCCATCAAATGGGCCGTGCAACGGGCCCGCTACATGACCCTGGAAACCAGGCCTCCGTTGGGTCGCGGCCTTGGCAATCGTCTCCGCGTCCCGATCGTCGTTCTTCTGCGCCTTGACGTAGGGACGCACGTACTCGGGCGACATCAACCGTACCTCATGCCCTTGCGCCACCAGAAGGCGACCGAGGTGGTGCGCGCCGCAGCATGCCTCCGTCGCCACGACGCAGCCGGGCAGCTTGGCGGCGAGCGCAATGATGCTCTCCCGCCGCATCCGGCGATGCAGCACGACCTGCTCCGCCGCGTCCATCCCAACCACGCTGCAGCTGTTCTTGCCCAGGTCGACCCCAAGAATCCGAACGTCCTTCATCTCACCCCTCCGATGTGCCACCCGGTCATGGTGCAGGAGAGTGGTCGCTCAGACTTATCGGATTTGGGGGGAGGTTCTGGTTGAGCGAGAACAGCAAGCCCCGGCGGGCGGGCGGGGTCTATTTTCGAGTAGCGTGAGTTAGTTCGCTTGCCTACCCTTCTTCTCGGCAATTCCGGAAACCCCCTCGCGCCGCGTTAGCTCGGCGGCGATGTCTTCGGGGGTGACCCCCATATCGGCCCACAGCACGAGCAGGTGGTAGAGCACGTCGGTGCTTTCGCCGATCAGCCCGGTGGCGTCGCCCTTGACCGCCTCGATGACCGCCTCGACCGCCTCCTCGCCGAGCTTCTGGGCGATCTTTGCCCGCCCCCGGGAAAACAGCTTGGCGGTATAGGAGCTGTCAGGATCGGCGCCTCGGCGCGCTTCGATGACCTGCCACAGCCGCTGCAACGCCTCGCCGAGCGCGTCCGTCATGGCTAAAGCCTGACCGGCACGCCGGCGGCGGCGAGGTGGGCCTTTGCTTCGCCGATGCGGAATGTGCCGAAATGGAAGATCGAGGCGGCCAGCACCGCCGTCGCATGGCCGTCGCGGATGCCTTCGACGAGATGGTCGAGCGTGCCGACCCCGCCCGAGGCGATGACCGGCACCCGCACCGCGTCGGCGACCGCGCGGGTCAGCGGGATGTCGAAGCCGGCGCGGGTGCCGTCGCGGTCCATCGAGGTCAGCAGGATCTCGCCGGCGCCGTAATCGGTCAGCCGGCAGGCCCATTCGACCGCGTCGAGCCCGGTCGGGCGGCGGCCGCCATGGGTGAAGACGCCCCATTTCCCGTCGCCGACGGCCTTCGCGTCGATCGCCGCGACGATGCACTGGCTGCCGAATTTCTCGGCCGCCTCGCGCACGAAATCGGGTCGCGTCACCGCTGCGGTGTTGATCGACACCTTGTCGGCGCCGGCGAGCAACAGCTTGCGGATGTCCTCGACCGTGCGCACGCCGCCGCCGACGGTCAGCGGCATGAAGCATTGCTCGGCGGTGCGGCGCACGACGTCGTAGAGCGTGTCGCGCCCCTCGTGGCTGGCGGTGATGTCGAGGAAGCACAATTCGTCGGCGCCCTCGCGGTCGTAGAGGCGGGCCTGCTCGACCGGGTCGCCGGCATCGGTCAGGTCGACGAAGTTGACGCCCTTGACGACGCGCCCGTCCTTGACGTCGAGGCACGGGATGACCCGCATCTTCAGCATCGCGCGCCCCCCCGCGCCGACAGCCGCAATGCCGCCTCCGGGTCGAGCCGCCCGTCGTAGAGGGCGCGACCGCAGATTGCGCCGGCGATGCCGTCTGCCGCGGCGGCGGCAAGCGCCGCGATGTCGGCGAGCGACGCAATGCCGCCCGAGGCGATGACCGGCAGCTCGGTGTGTCGCGCAAACGCCGCGACCGCCGCGACATCGACCCCGGTCAGCGCGCCGTCGCGCGCGATGTCGGTGTAGACGATCGCCGCGACTCCGGCATCGGCAAAGCGCTGCGCCAAATCGACGGCGGCAATGTTGCTGGTCTCGGCCCAACCCTCGACCGCGACCTGGCCGTCGCGCGCATCGATGCCGACGACGATCCGGCCGGGATAATCGGCGGCGGCGCGCCGCACCAGATCGGGGTCGCGCAAGGCCGCGGTGCCGAGCACGACGCGATCGATGCCGAGGTCGAGCCAGGAATCGATCGCGGCGCGGTCGCGGATGCCGCCGCCGAGCTGGATCTTGACGTTGGGGACGGCGGCGCGGATTGCCCGCACCGCCGCACCGTTGACCGAACGGCCGGCAAAGGCGCCGTCGAGATCGACGACGTGCAGCCAGCGGAAGCCCAGCTCGGCAAAGGCGCGCGCCTGCGCGGCGGGGTCGTCGTTGAACACGGTGGCGCTCGCCATCTCGCCGCGTACCAGCCGCACGCAGGCGCCGCCTTTCAAATCGATTGCGGGATAGAGGATCACCGGGCCGGACCGTCGATGCGCTTGTAGTAGTAGCACCCGGGAACGATCTGCCCGTCGACCTGGGCATAGCACGGGTGGATGCCCCAGCACAGGTAGCCGAGGCTCTCGTAAAGGCCGATGGCGGCGCGTTGGGTGTCGCGCAGATCGAGGTTGAGCACGACAAGCCCAAGCTCGCGGGCGAGCTGCTCCACTTCGCTGACGACGCCGCGGCCGATGCCGCGGCCGCGCGCCCACGGCGCGACAAAGGCGCTGGTGACGGTGCCGGCGAAGGCCTGCGCCTCGTTGTTGCGCGGCGAGCGCGAGAGCTGCGCCGAGCCGGCGATGACGCCGTCGAGCCGGCCGACCACAAGGCGCCGCTCCGGCACCAGCAGCACGCCCTTCCAGTAATTCTCCAGGACCTGGCGGGTCGGCACCTTGAGCCAACCGAAGCCGCCGCCTTCCTCGATCGCGGCTTCGGTCGCCTCGCAGATATCGTCGAGATCGGTGCCGGAATACTGGGTCAGCTGCTCGACCGTGACCCGCCCGGCCGGTCCGGTCATGGCCGCCACCGCAGGAAGTTGGCGATCAGCCGCAGCCCCGCCATCTGGCTCTTTTCGGGATGAAACTGGGTGCCGACCAGGTTGTCATGCCCGATGACCGCGGCGAGCGGGCCGCCGTAATCGGTGGTGGCCAGCAAATCGGCGCTGTGAGCCGGCCGGAAGTGATAGCTGTGCACGAAATAGGCGTGGGTTCCCTCCGGCAGCCCGTCGAGCACCGGGTGGGCGCCGCGCGGGCTGAGCTGGTTCCAGCCCATATGCGGGATCTTGAGGCGCGGATCGGCCGGCATTATCGGCACCACTTCGCCGGGCACCCAGCCCAGCCCAACCACCGTCTCGAACTCGAGGCCGCGTTCGGCCATCAGCTGCATCCCGACGCAGATGCCGAGAAACGGCCGGCCGCGGCCGATGACCGCCTCGCCGAGCGCCGCTTCGAGGCCGGGCACCGTGGCGAGGCCGCGCCGGCAATCGGCGAAGGCGCCGACCCCGGGCAACACGACCCGCTCGGCGGCGGCGACCTCCTCCGGGCGGCTCGTCACGATGACCGCGCCGGCAATGCCGCTTTCGGCGGCGGCGCGCTCGAACGCTTTCGCCGCCGAGCGCAGATTGCCCGAGCCGTAATCGATGATCGCCGTGGTCATGCCCAAGTTCTTGCTGTCCAGGCTTGCTAACCGAGGCTGCCGCCGAGGGTGCCCTTGGTCGAGGGAACCGCGCCGGCGCGGCGCGGATCGATCTCGATCGCCTGACGCAACGCGCGTGCCAGACCCTTGAAGCAGGATTCGACGATGTGGTGGTTGTTCTCGCCGTAGAGGTTTTCGACGTGCAGTGTCGCGCCGGCCGACTGGGCGAAGGCCTGGAACCACTCCTTGAACAGCTCGGTGTCCATCTCGCCGAGCTTGGGGCGCGAGAACGCGACCTTCCACACCAGGTAGGGGCGGTTCGACAGGTCGATCGCGACCCGCGTCAGGGTCTCGTCGAACGGGATCATCGCGGCGCCGTAGCGCTGGATCCCGGCGCGGCCGCCCAGCGCCTTCGACACCGCCTCGCCGACGACGTAGCCGCTGTCCTCGGTGGTGTGGTGGAAATCGATGTGCAGGTCGCCCTTGGCGTGCAGTGCGATGTCGACGAGGCTGTGCTTGGCGAGCTGCTCCAGCATGTGGTCGAGAAAGCCGATGCCGGTCGCGATTTCGGCCATGCCGGTGCCGTCGAGCGCGACCCGGCCCTTGATCTGCGTCTCCCTGGTGTTGCGCTCGACCGTCGCGACCCGCACCGCATTTCTCCCGCTGGCGGCGCCCTTTTAACAAGATCGGCGCGGCCTCGCCAGCCCGCGCTGGAATGCCCCGCGCGCTAACCCGCCATCTGCGAGCGCGGGCGGCGCACCAGCGGCAACAGCACGAGGCCGACGACGAACATCGTGGAGAGCAGCAGGATCACGTCGTTGAAGGTCATCACCAGCGCCTCGCGCTGCACGAGGCGGGCCAGCAGCGTCAGGGCGGCCCGGTGCGGATCGCCGGGGATCAGCGTGTCGAAGCGACCGGTCTGCGCGTCGAGAAACCGCTGCACGACCGGACGCGCCGGGTTGATGTCCTCGATCAGCCGGTTCCAGTGGAAATGCAGCCGGTTGTTCATGATCGTGCCGATCGTCGCGAGCACGATGGCGCCGCCGAGGTCGCGGGTCAGGTTATAGAGGCTGGCGCCGCTCTTGAGCCGATCCTGCGACAGCGAGCCGAGCGAGATCATGTTGGCCGGCAGATAGCAGAACATCAGCGCGAAGCCGCGCAGCGCCTGCGGGAAGAACAGTTCCCAAAATCCCGACTGGTTGGTCAGGTTGGCGGTCAGGTAGATCGCCACCGTGAACAATGCCATGCCGATCGCCAGCATGACCCGCAGGTCGAGCCGGCGCGCGATCTGGGCGGTAAAGGGCGACATCAGCATTTGCGCAGCGCCGGTGACGACGACCGTCTCGCCGATCTGGAACGCGCTGAAGCCGCGCACCTGCGCGAGGAACAGCGGGATCAGGTAGGTCGCGCCGTAAAGTCCTGTGCCGATCGTGAAAGTATAGAATGTGCCCAGCGCGAAGTTGCGATTGACAAAGGTGCGCAGGTCGACAATCGGCTGACGGCAGCTCAGCACCCGCCAGAAGAAGAACACCCCCGCGGTCGCCGATATGATCGCCGTGGCGAAAATCGTGTCGTCCGACAGCCAGTCCCAGCGCGGGCCCTCTTCGAGCACGTATTCGAGGCCGCCGAGAAAGGTCGCCATCAGTACGAGGCCGGCAACATCGAAATTCTGCAGCATCGACAGTTGCGGCCGGTCGATGTCGATCGTCAGCCACACCACGATGGCGACGCAGATCCCGGGCACGATGTTGACCAGGAACAGCCAGTGCCAGGAAAACGTGTCGGTCAGAAAGCCGCCGATCGTCGGCCCCAGGGTCGACGACAGGTTGAGGATCAGCGAGATCAGCACCATCAGCGAGGCCAGCTGCGGCCCGCGGAATTTTGTGTAGACGACCGGAAACACGGTCGGCGAGATGGCGCCGCCGCAGAACCCCTGCATCGCGCGAAACAGGATCATCTCGTCGAGGCTCGTCGCGGTGGCGCACAGCGCGCTCGCCGCGGTAAAGCCGAGCGCCGCGACGCAGAAGACGACGCGCGTCGACAGCATCCGCGACAGCGTCCCCGACATCGGGACCATCACCACGTCGGCGATCAGATAGGCGGTCTGCACCCAGGCGATCTCGTCCGCGCTGGCCGACAGCCCGCCCTGGATCTGGACCAGCGAGCTGGTCACGATCTGGACGTCCATGATCGCCATGA
Source organism: uncultured Alphaproteobacteria bacterium (assembly GCA_963746885.1). Taxonomy (GTDB): domain Bacteria; phylum Pseudomonadota; class Alphaproteobacteria; order ATCC43930; family CGMCC-115725; genus DATARH01. Next base: position 170,166 of record CAVVDM010000015.1, on the reverse strand, counting down.
ACTGGCCGACCACCATCGCCAGGACGCCGATCCAGTCGCGCAGGGTCGGCTCGTATGTGGTTTCGGGCGGGGCGGCCGCGGGAGGTGCGGCCGGCTGCGGCGACGTGGCAGCCGCCGGCGGGCGGGGCGCGGCCGGGCCGCGATCGAGCCGGCTCCGCAACAGCGAGGGGACAAGCGTCATCTTGCGCTGACGGTGCCGGCGTCGTCGCCGTCTCCGCACTGCCGATGACCGGTTCGCGAACAGCGTCGGCGGAGGGGCCGGTGCGGGTGTCAACAGTCACCGTCACCGAGAGGCCGGGGCGCAACAGGCGTGCCAGCGTCCCGCCCGGCGGCACCGCGATGCGTACCGCCACGCGCTGCACGATCTTGGTGAAATTGCCGGTCGCGTTGTCCGGCGGCAGCAGGCTGAACTGAGCGCCGCTTGCTGGCGCGAAGCTCTCGATTCGGCCCTGGATCGGCTGATCGGGATAGGCGTCGACCGAGATCGTGGCGGTCTGCCCCGGCCGCATGTGGGTCAGCTGGGTCTCTTTGAAGTTGGCGGTCACGTAAACGTAAGGCAGCGGCACCAGCGACAGCAGCTGCGTCCCCGGCTTGACGTATTGCCCGACCTGGCCGGCCCGATTGCCGGCGACTCCGGCGAAGGGGGCGCGGATCACCGTGTGGTCGAGGTCGTTGCGGGCCAGCGCCAAGGCGGCGCGAGCCTGCTGTCGCTTGGCCTTTTCCTCATCGCGCATCGCTCGCAGCACGTTGAGCTGGTCCCGCGCGGCAGCCAGCGCCGCGCGTTTTTGCGACAATGCCGCGGCGGCCTTGCTGTTGTCGGCCTCGGCCGTCTCCAGGCGCTGCCGACTGGCGAAATCGGTGGCCGCCAGTTGTGTATAGCGTTGCAGATCGCGCTGCGTGCGCGCCAGGTCGGCCTGCGCCGCGACAATCTCCGCCTTCGACTCCTCGATCATCGAGCGCTGCAGGTCCATGCGGCTGTCATAGGTCAGAACCGAGGCCTGTTCGGTTGCCACCGCCGCCTCGGCCTGCGCCACCCTGGCCGCAAAGTCGCGGTCGTCGATCACGAACAGCACCTGCCCGGCGGCAACCCGCTGGTTGTCGGCGACCCGGGCTTCCTTGATGTAGCCCTCGACCATCGGGCTGATCACCGTGATGTCGCTTTGGATGTAGGCGTCGTCGGTCGATTGCTCGAAGCGCCAGATGTTCCACCAATACCAGCCGACCGCGGTGCCGAGGACGACGACGAGGAGGACGACGACGATGATGGCTGCGATCTTGTGCATGGAGGCTTGGAGGCGTCGTCGCCGAACTAGACTGAACCGTTCAGTTCAATCTAATATGCGCAAATCGTCGCCGCTAGATGCATGCGACGCAGGGCTACCATGAGGCACCGCCGATGACCGCGCCGGCGCGCGCCGCAGATCGCCAGGAACCCGTCGGCAAGGCCGCGGCGATCCTCGCCGCCGCCGAGCGCGCGTTTCTGGCGTGCGGCTTCGGCGCCGTGACGATGGATGCGATCGCCCGCGAGGCGAGGGTGTCGAAAGCGACAGTCTACGCGCATTATACCGGCAAGGAACAATTGTTCGGCGCGGTCGTCGCGCGTCTGAGCGAGCGCCGCTTTGGCGGGTTTTCGGTCGAGGCGCTCGATCCCGGCGATATCGCCGCGTCCCTGACGACGATCGCGGTGCGCTTTCTCGACTTGGTCTTGTCGGCCGAGGCGATCGCGCTCAATCGCATCATCATCGGCGAGGTCACCCGCTTTCCGGTGCTCGGCGAGGTGTTCTGGGCGGCCGGGCCCGAGCGCTCGCGGGTGCAGATCGAGGCGTTCCTGCGCCGCGCCGGTGAGGCGGGGACGCTCGCGCTACCCGACGCGCGGCTCGCCGCCGAGCAGTTCATCGCCTTGGCGCGCGGCGAAATCCATCTGCGCAGCCTGCTGCGGCTGGAAGATCCCGGCGATCCGGCGGCGATCGAGGCTGCGGTCGCCAGCACCGTTGCGACCTTCCTGCGCGCTTTCGGGGCGCCTGCCGCCGCTACTCGGAGTTCGCCGCCGCCACGATCTGCTTGAGCCGCGCCTGACAGGCCGCGCGGTCGGCGATGAAGTCGCCGTCTTCCCACCAGCCGCGCACCGCCGCCAGGATCGCACCGACGCGCGGCCCCGGCGCGACGCCCAGCGCCGTCACGTCGCGCCCGGCGAGCGGAAAGACCGGCAGCCTCCATTGCCCCGCAAGGGCGAGAAGCGCCGTGAGCCGGGGGGCATCCATGCCACCCTCGGCCGCGGTCAGCAGCGCAAGATCGCGGTAGCGCTCGGCCCCCAGCCGGTACAACGCGCGGCGCTGCGCACAGTCATCCTGGCCAGGGTCGAGCGGCCACGGCGCGGCCAGGCCGACGAGGCGATCGCGCTCGGCGTTCGACAGGCGCAGCCGGTCGGCCATCGCCGCGGCGCCGGCGGCATCGACCGCGACCAGCGCCGCGAGGCGGCGCAGCGGGTCGGGCATGGGCTCGATCGCGAGCAGGCCGGCGAGTCGGTCGAGCCGGGTCGCTTCCGGCAATATCGCAGCGATCACATCGTCCGCCGCCATCAGGCGCAGCGCCGGGACGGCATCGGGCACCGCAAGCAGGCGGAAAACTTCGCCGGCAACGCGCTCGGCCGACAGCCGCCACAACAGCGGCGCTGCGGCGCGGCAGGCGGCGCGCGCCGCCTCGTCTCGCCGTACCAGCGCCGAAGCGCGCCTCGAAGCGGTAATAGCGCAGCACCCGCAGGTAATCCTCGGCGATCCGCGTCGTCGGGTCGCCGACAAAGCGCACAAGGCGAGCCTTGAGGTCGGCGAGGCCGCCGACCGGGTCGTGCAGCGTGCCGTCCGGGTCGAGATAGATCGCGTTGATCGTGAAGTCGCGGCGCGCGGCGTCCTCTGTCCAATCGGCGTCGAACGCGACCCGGGCGCGCCGCCCGTCGGTCTCGACATCGCGCCGCAGCGTCGTGATCTCGTAATGGCGCGGCGGCAGCACGGCAGTCACTGTGCCGTGGGCGATGCCGGTCGGCACCACCTTGATCGCCGCTTTCTCGAGCGCGGCGATGACCTCCTCGGGGCGCGACGGGGTGGCGAGGTCGATATCGGCGATCGGGCGGCCGAGCAGCGCATCGCGCACGCAGCCGCCGACAAAGCGCGCCGCGATGCCGGCCTCGCGGAAGGCCGCGAACAGGGCGGCGGTCGCCGGTTCCGTCATCCACTTCTGTGGCGCGATCCGGGTCACTGTGTTTGCTTCGGCTCGATATGGCTTTGGATCAGCTTGCCGTTTTCGTAGCGCGGCGGCACGTAGACGCCGTCCCCCGACGTGCCGAAATGGACAGTCACAACATAGAGCACGACGGCGAGCAGAAGCGCGCCCGCGCCCGCGAGCCACACCCACGGCATCGCCGCCCAGCTCGTCGCCTCGCCGCCTTGCAGCCGCTGCGCGATCCACAGCCAGCCGAGATACAGCACGGTCGGCAGAATGAGCGGCAGGATGATTGTCGACAGTTCCCGGAGCATGGCTCCGTCACTCTGCCAGCACCTCGGCCAGATTGACCAAGATTCCGGCCGTGGCGCCCCAGATGTTGCGGCCCTCGTAAGGCAGCACGAAAAAGGCGCGGCGCTGTCCGGCGGACTCGCGCTCGACGCGCTGATGGTTGCGCTGGTCGAGGACAAAGGCGAGCGGCACCTCGAACGCCTCGGCGACCTCGAACGGATCAATCGCCAGCGCAAAGGGCGGCGCGACGATTCCGACGATCGGGGTGATCTCGAAGCCGGTGCCGGTCACGTAGGTGTCGAGCCGGCCGATCACGCTGACCCGCTCACGCCCCAGCCCGACCTCCTCCTCGGTCTCGCGCAACGCCGCGGCGATCGGGTCGGCGTCATGTTCCTCGATGCGGCCGCCGGGGAACGAGATCTGCCCGGCATGGGCCGAGAGATGCGCCGTCCGCTGGGTCAGCAACACCGACATGCCGTGCGCGTGATCGACCAGCGGCACCAGCACCGCGGCGGGCCGCAGCGCCGTGTTCGGCGGACTTACCCATGGGTTGAGGTCGTGGTCGCCGCGGATGACGCGGCGAAATGCCGCCGCCTCGAACGGGTCGTCGCTACCGCCAAATCCGCGCCGGCCGGGTTGCCGGCCGGTCAGTCGCTCGATCAGCGCCTTTCGGGTCATATCTTCTTAAATCCTGGGGTAATGACGCTGCGAGTTGCCGCCCCGGCATGGGGCGGGGTCAGGCGATATATAGTCGAGAATCGGCGGATGGTGCGGCGGCGCTGCCGCTAATCCTCCTCGCCCAGTTCGCCGAGGTGGAAGAACACGCCGCCGCTCCATACCCCGAACCGGGTCTCGCCATCGCCCGGCGCCGCCTCGCCCAGCTCGACCACCTCGTAAAATACCGGGCGCGCGAGCCGCGCTTCCAGCCCGGGGCGAACCAGGATATAGGGTGAGGGCGTGCCGTCGGCCGCGGTTTCGACGCGCAACGGATGGTCCGGCCCCGCCGTCACAATCTCGTCGAGATTGGTTCGGAAGATGAGCTGTCGCTCGTGGCCTTCGCCTTGCATCTCGACGGCGACCGCGATGAACGGCGCATCTTCGACCGTGACCTTGCCGCGTTCGGCCGGCGTCACCAGCCAGTAGCTGCCGTCGCCTTCGCGGCGCAGCACGGAGGCGAACAGCTTGACGAGCGGCATCCGGTTTATCGGAGAGCCGCGATAGAACCATGTGCCGTCGCGCGCGATCCGCATGTCGAGATCGCCGAGTTCGACGGGCGGGCGACGCGCCCCCGGCGCACGGTTTGCGGATCGATCGTTCGGAGTCGGGTTTATCATCAGGGTCGGCGCCGGCGCCGGCTGTGAAGAGGGATCGAGCAACGTGAACTCAACGACATCGGTCAACGTCGATGCAAAGGATCTCGTCACCGAGGTCGAGGCGCTCGGCGAGCGCTTCGGCCTGGTGCGCGAGCGGATCGGCGAAGTCATTTTCGGCCAGGGCGAGGTGATCGAGCAAGCCTTGATCACGCTGTTGTCGGGCGGCCATGCGCTGCTGATCGGCGTGCCCGGCCTCGCCAAGACGCGGCTGGTCGAGACCCTCGGCGCGATCCTTGGGCTCGACGACAAGCGCATCCAGTGCACGCCCGACCTGATGCCGGCCGATATCCTCGGTTCGGAGGTGCTGGAGGAAAGCGAGGGCGGGCGGCGCTCGTTCCGCTTCATTCCCGGGCCGGTGTTCTGCCAGCTGTTGATGGCCGACGAGATCAACCGCGCCAGCCCGCGCACCCAATCGGCGCTGTTGCAGGCGATGCAGGAGGGCAGGGTGTCGATCGCCGGGCAGTATCACCCGCTGCCGCGGCCGTTTCACGTGCTGGCGACGCAGAACCCGCTCGAGCAGGAAGGCACCTATCCGCTGCCCGAGGCGCAGCTCGACCGCTTCCTGCTGCAGATCGATGTCGACTATCCCGATCGCGAGGCCGAGCGGCGCATGCTGATCGCCACGACCGGCCTCGCCGAACAGATGCCGCGCCGCGCGATGTCGGCCGACGAGTTGCTGGCGGCGCAGCGGCTGGTGCGGCGCATCCCGGTCGGCGACAGCGTGGTCGATGCGATCCTCACCCTGGTCGCCGCCGGCCGCCCCGATCCTGCCGCGCAAGGGCGCGCGCCGCTTTGTCGCCTGGGGGCCGGGGCCGCGCGCCAGCCAGGCCTTGATGCTGGCCTGCCGCGCCCGCGCCCTGATCGACGGGCGCTATGCGCCCTCGATCGACGACGTGCTGGCGTTGGCGGCGCCGGTGCTGCGCCATCGCATGGCGGTCAGCTTTGCCGGCCGCGCCGAGGGGATCACCGTCGCCCAGGTGATCGAGCAGATGGCGGCGCCGCTCCGGTGAACGCCGATCGCGCCTTGCACGGATTGTCGGCGCACGGGTTGGCGCCGCGCCGTTCGCCGGCATTGCCGCTGCGCGACCGGGCCGAGCAGGCGGCGGCGACGCTGCCGCCGCTGCTGGTGGCCGCCGAGCGCGTCGCCGCGACCGTGGCGCAGGGCGTGCACGGCCGCCGCCGGGTTGGCCAGGGCGAGACCTTCTGGCAATTCCGCCAATACCAGCCGGGCGACACCGCCAGCCGCATCGATTGGCGCGAAAGCGCCAAGTCGCAGCGGCTCTATATCCGCGAGACCGAGTGGGAGGCGGCGCAAAGCGTCTGGCTGTGGCGCGACCCGTCCGCCTCGATGGATTACAGCTCGGCCGGCTATGTCCCCGGCGGCGACTGGCCGACCAAGCGCGACCGCGCCGAGTTGCTCCTGGTCGCGCTCGCCAGCCTGTTGGTGCGCGGCGGCGAGCGGCTGACATTGCTCGGCAGCGGGGTCGCGCCGATGACCGGGCGGGTGGCGTTGAGCCGGCTCGTCCAACTGATCGAACGGCCGCCGCCCGGGCTCGCCGCGCCGCCCGGGACGCTTGGCGGCATGCCGGGTTTCGAGCCGCTGCCGCGGGCCGCGCAACTGGTGCTGATCGGCGACTTCCTGGCGCCGCTCGATGCCGTCAACGAGGCCGTCGCCCGCTTTGCCGGCGCCGGGCTCCGGGGCCATCTGCTGCACATCGTCGACCCGGCCGAGGAGGATTTGCCGTTTGAGGGCCGGGTTCGTTTCGAAGGGGTCGAGGAGCATGACGAGATCGTGATCAGCCGGGTCGAGACCGTGCGCGACGACTATGCCGAGCAGTTTCGGCGCCATCGCGACGGCCTCGCGGCGATCGCCCGTGCGGTCGGCTGGACCCTTGGCTATCACCGCACCGACCGCGCGCCGCATCTCGCTCTGCTGGCGCTGCACGCGGCGCTGACGGCGGACCGTCGGCGGTAGGGCGCATCATGCTCGCGCTCGGTTCGTTCGCCTTTGCGGCGCCGTGGCTTCTGGCGGCGCTGGCCGCGGTGCCGGTGATCTGGTGGCTGTTGCGGGTCACGCCGCCGGCGCCGCGCCGCGTCGCGTTTCCGGCGATCCGCCTGCTGCTCGGGCTGACCCCGCGCGAGGAAACGCCGGCGCGCACGCCGTGGTGGCTGATCGTGCTGCGCACGGTGATCGCGGTGCTGCTGATCCTCGCTTTGGCGCATCCGCTGCTCAACCCGCAGGCGCGGCTGGCCGGCAGCGGGCCCGTCGTGCTGGTCATTGATGACGGCTGGACCGCGGCGCGCGATTGGAGCCGGCGCCAGGAGGCGGCGGTCGGAATTGCTCGCCGAGGCCGACCGCGAAAAACGGCAGGTCGTGCTGGTCACGACGGCGCCGCTGGCTTCGGGCGAGCCGGCGCCGCCGCTGGCGCCGATCCGCGCCGTCGATGCGCGAGCGGCGGTGCAGGCGCTGCAGCCAAAGCCGTGGCCGGGCGACCGCAAGACGGCGCTGGCGCGGCTCAAGGCGTTGCCGCTGCCGCAAGGCAGCATGACGGTGTGGATCGGCGACGGCGTCGCGGATGGCGGGGCGGCCGCGCTCGCCGCCTATCTCGCCGGGCACGGCACGCTGCGCTATATCGCCGCCGAGCCGGCCGATGCGCCGCGTCTGTTGCTGGCCGAGGCCGCCCCGGGCGCGCTGGCCGGCAAAGAGTTCGGCGTTGTGGTGCGCACGCTGCCGGCGCCGCAGCCGCGCCCGGTCGCGGTGCGGGCGAGCAGCGACAACGGCGCTCTGCTCGCGCGCCAGACGGCGACGATCGCAGCCCGGCGAGGATGCCGTCACGGTCCGCTTGGCGATGCCCAACGAGCTGCGCAACCGGGTCGCCCGCATCGACGATCGAAGGCGAGGAATCGGCGGGCGGCGTCCTGCTGGTCGACGAGCGCTGGCGCCGCCGGCCGGTCGGCATCGCCGCGTCTTCGGGCATGTCCGGTCAGCCGCTGCTGAGCGAGACCTACTACCTGGAGCGCGCCCTCAGCCCGTTCACCGAGGTGCGGCGCGGCCGCGTTCTCGACCTGCTGAAGGGCGAGATCGCGGTGCTGATCTACGCCGACTGCGGGACCCGATTCGCCCGCCGAGGAAGCCTCGATCCGCAAGTGGATCGAGGCGGGCGGCCTGCTGCTGCGCTTCGCCGGGCCGCGCCTCGCCGAGCAGAGCGACCACCTGCTGCCGGTGCGGCTGCGCCGCGGCGGACGCACGATCGGCGGCGCGCTGTCATGGGAGAAGCCGGCCAGGCTGGCGCCGTTCGCACCCGACAGCCCGTTTGCCGGGCTGGCGATCCCGGACGATGTCACGGTGTCGCGCCAGGTCCTCGCCGAACCGGATCTCGACCTCGCCAACCGGACCTGGGCGCGGCTCGCCGACGGGACCCCGCTGGTGACCGCCGAGCAGCTGGGCAAGGGCTGGACCGTGCTGGTGCACACCACCGCCAATGCCGAATGGTCGAACCTGGCGCTCTCCGGATTGTTCGTCCAGATGCTGCGGCGCATCGTGGCGATGAGCCAGGGCGTGTCGGGCATCAGCGAGGCGGCGCTGCCGCCGCTTGAGACGCTCGACGGGTTTGGCCGCTTGCAGCGCGCGCCGCCAAGCGCTCGGGCGATCGCCGGCAAGGAGATCGCCGGCGCGATGCCCTCGCCGCGCCATCCGCCCGGGTTTTACGGCACCGCCGACTTCCGCCGCGCGCTCAACCTGTCGGCCGCGGTCACAGCGCTGAAGCCGATCGGTGATCTGCCGACCGGCGTGACGCGCGAGAGCTTCGGCCACAAGCGCGCCGAGGTCGATTTCCGGCCGCCGCTCTTGAGCGCCGCGTTCCTGCTCGCCCTGCTCGACCTGTTGATCGCGTATGCGCTGCGGGGCTTGCTGCGGCGGCGTCCGGCCCGGGCCGGGGCGGGTCTGCTGCTCGCCGCTTTCCTGTTCATGCCGGGGGCGGCACACGCCGACGACGCTTTTGTGATCCGCGCCACCTCCGAGCTGCACCTCGCCTATGTCCAGACCGGCGACAGCGCAGTCGATGCGGTCAGTCGCGCCGGCCTGATCGGCCTGACCGCGACGCTCAACCGGCGCACCGCGGTCGAGGCCGCAGCGCCGTTGGCGATCGACATCGAGAGCGACGACCTGATCTTCTTCCCGCTGCTCTACTGGCCGGTGACGGCAGCGCAACCGCCGCCCTCGCCGCACGCCGCCGCACGCATCAACCGCTACCTGGAAACCGGCGGCGACGATCCTGTTCGACACCCGCGACGCCGGCGAGGCGACGCCAGGCCCGTTCGGCAGCGCCGCCGCATCGCAGGCTCGGCTGCGCCGCCTGGTCGCCGGGGTCAAGATCCCGCCGTTGGTGCCGGTGCCGCCCGACCACGTGCTGACCAAGTCGTTTTACCTGCTGCACGAGTTTCCCGGCCGCTGGAACAGCGGGCAGGTGTGGATCGAGCCGGTCGAGGACCGCGTCAATGACGGGGTGGCCGGCGTCATCGTCGGCGGCAACGACTGGGCCGGCGCCTGGGCGGTCGACGATCAGGGCCGGCCCGCCTTCCCCTGCGTGCCCGGCGGCGAGCGGCAGCGCGAGATGGCGATGCGGTTCGGCGTCAACCTCGTCATGTACGTGCTGACCGGCAACTACAAGACCGATCAGGTGCACGTGCCGGCGATTCTGGAGCGGCTGGGTCAATGACGGCGCAGCGATGAAGGCGCAACGATGATCGCGGCGATCGGCGGCAGTGCCTATACGCTGGCGGCGGCGCCCTTGCTGCCGTGGTGGGCGATCGCGGCATTTGCCGGTGCGGCCCTCGCGGTGCTCGCGCTCGGAATGTGGCGCCGGGCGCGCGGCCTCGCCTGGCGGGCCGCGGCGCTCGCCATGCTGCTGGCGATCCTGGTCAACCCGTCGCTGGTGGAGCAGCAGCGCTCGCCGTTGCGCGACGTCGCGGTGGTCGTCGTCGACGACTCGCCGAGCCAGGATATCGGCAACCGCAGCGCCGCCACCGCGGCGGCGCTGACCGCGCTGACCGAGCGGCTGCGCCATGAGCGCGACCTCGACGTGCGAGTCGTGCGCGCCGGCCGGCCGCGCCCCGGCAGCGGCGACGACGGCACCAGGCTGTTCAGCGCGCTTGAACCGGGCGATGTCCGATATCCCGCGGCAACGGCTCGCCGGGGTGGTGATGATCACCGACGGCGAGGTGCACGACGTGCCGGCCGGCGATCCGGCCGCTGCCGCCAGGCAGCTGGGCGCGCCGCTGCAGGTGCTGCTGTCGGGGCATCCGGGCGAGCGCGACCGGCGGCTCGTGGTCGCCCAGGCGCCGAGCTTCGGCCTCGTCGGCAAGGATGCGCCGCTGACGATCCGCGTCGAGGATCTGCCGGCCCCGACCGGCGATGCGGCCGAGCAGCAGGCGCGGGTCATCTGGCGCAAGGACGGCGGCGCCGAGCACCCATTGCTGGTGCCGGTCGGCAAGGACGTAAAGCTGTCGATCCCGATCGACCACGGCGGCCCGAACGTGCTTGAACTCGCAGTCGAGCCGGGGCCGCACGAGCTGACCTTGGCCAACAACCGCGCCGCGATCGTCATCCACGGCGTGCGCGACCGGCTCAAGGTTCTGCTGGTGTCGGGCGAGCCGCACGCCGGCGAGCGGGTGTGGCGCAATATCCTGAAATCCGACCCCTCGGTCGATCTCGTGCATTTCACGATCCTGCGCCCGCCGGAAAAACAGGACGGCACGCCGATCCGCGAATTGTCGCTGATCGCCTTTCCGATCCGCGAGCTGTTCGACGTCAAGCTCGACGATTTCGACCTGATCATCTTCGACCGCTACAGCCGGCGCGGCATCATTCCGCAATCCTATCTCGAGAACGTCGTGCGCTACGTGAAGAAGGGCGGCGCCTTCCTCGAAGCGGCCGGCCCGACCTTCGGCACGCCGTTGAGCCTGTTCCGCACGCCTCTCGGCGAGATCCTGCCGACCGAGCCGACCGGCAATGTCGAGGAGGAGGGATTCAAGCCGAAACTGACGCCGCTCGGCCGGCGCCATCCGGTCACCGAGGACCTGCCCGGCGCCGGCAAGCCCGGGCAGGCGCCGAGCTGGGGCCGCTGGTTCCGCCAGGTCGATGCGCGCGTGCATTCGCGGCACGACGATCATGAGCGGCGATCGCGGCGAGCCGTTGCTGGTGCTCGACCGGGTCGGCAAGGGCCGGGTGGCGCAGCTCCTGTCCGACCAGATGTGGCTGTGGGCGCGCGGCTTCGAGGGCGGCGGGCCGCAGGCCGAATTGCTGCGCCGGCTGGCCTACTGGCTGATGAAGGAACCCGATCTCGAGGAGAACGATCTGCGCGCGGTGATCGAGGGCAACCAGCTCAAGGTGACGCGGCAATCGCTCGAGCCGGACGACCGGCCGGTCACCGTGACCGCACCCGACGGCTCGACGACAAAGCTCGCGCTGATCCCGGGCAAGGGCGGGCGCAGCAGCGGCATCCTGGCGATCTCGCAGATGGGTCTCTACCACGTCAGCGACGGCAGCTTGCGTGCGCTTGCCGCGGCGGGTCCGCTCAACCCGATCGAGTTCGCCGATGTCCGCGCCACCCCCGACAAGCTCGGCCCGCTGGCAAAGGCCAGCGGCGGCGGGGTGTTCTGGATCGGCAGCGGTAGCATCCCACAGGTGCGACGGGTATCGCCGGGCCGCGCCGCCGCCGGGTACAACTGGATGGGGCTGCGCCAGAACGGCGACTATGTGGTGACCGGGTTCACCGAGACGCCGCTGTTTCCGGCGTTGGCGGGGCTCGTGCTGACCCTCGGACTGTTGATCGCGGCATGGCGCCGCGAGGGTCGCTGAGCGGCTCTCCCAGCGCTCTTGCTCCCCCGGCGCTCTTGCTCCCCCGGCGCGGTCGATTACGATGCGGCCTTTCCCGGCGGATCGGGTTTGCAAACCGGAAAGGGTATCGACATGCCGAGCTTTGAACATCACGGTGCGCGCCTGTACTACGAGGAATTCGGCCAGGGATTTCCGATCCTGACCTTCGCGCCGGCGGGCCTCCAATCGGTGATCGGGGTATGGAGCCAGCCCTCCGCGCCGATCAACCCGACCACCGAGTTCGCCACGAAGTTCCGCGTCATCGCGATGGACCAGCGCAACGCCGGCGGCCAGTCGCATGCCCCGATCACCGCGCAGGACGGCTGGGATTCCTATACCGCCGACCACATCGCCGTGCTCGACCATCTCGGCATCGACAAGTGCCATCTGTACGGCCAGTGCATCGGCGGGTCGTTCATCCTGAACATGATCAAGAGACACCCCGAGCGTGTCGTCAGCGCCGTGCTGGCGCAGCCGATCGGCCGCGTCGGAGCGATGACGCCGGGCCGCCCCGCCCGGTTTGACGGCTGGGCGGCGGCGCTGACCGATCATCCGGAGGCGACCCAGCCGGTGCTCGACGCGTTCTGCCGCAACCTTTACGCCGCCGGCTTCGTCTACTGCGCCGACCGCGAGTTCGTGAAGACGGTCAAGACGCCGTGCGTGGTGCTGGCGGGCAATGACGAGGCGCATCCGTGGCCGATCTCGGAGGAGCTGTCGAAGCTGCTGCCGAACTGCCAGTTCATTCCCGAGTGGAAGTCCGGGCCGGCCCTGACCGCGGCGCGGGCGCGCGTCATGGAGTTCCTGACAACGCACACGCCGCGCTAGGCGGTCTCGGCCGAAACAGAAGGCGCGGGTTTGCGGCCCGCGCCTTCTGGGATGCGGCGAAGCGCTATTGCGCCGCGATCGCCGGGGCGGCCTCGCCGATAACGAGGCCGAGCGGGCTGGCGCCGACATGCACCGACGAACCGTCGGGGATGCGGCCTTCGAGGATCTGCTGCGCCAGCGGGTTCTGCAATTCGCGCTGGATCACCCGCTTCAACGGCCGTGCGCCGTAGACCGGGTCGTAGCCCTTGTCGGCGAGCCAGGCTGCCGCCGCGGCGTCGATGTCGAGCGTGATTTTGCGGTCGACCAGGAGCTGCTTCAGCCGCTCCAGCTGGATCACGACGATGCCCGTCATGTCCTGCCGCGACAGGCGGCGGAACAGCAGGATCTCGTCGAGCCGATTGAGGAACTCCGGCCGGAACGCACCGCGTACCGCCGCCATCACCGAGGCGCGCGCCTGCTCGATGTCGGCGCCCTCGGGCAGGCTGGCCAAAGCCTCGCTGCCGAGGTTCGAGGTCAGGATGATCAGCACGTTGCGGAAGTCGACCGTGCGTCCCTGGCCGTCGGTCAGGCGGCCGTCGTCGAGTACCTGGAGCAGCACGTTGAAGACGTCCGGGTGCGCCTTTTCAACTTCGTCGAACAGGATCACCTGGTAGGGCCGGCGCCGCACCGCTTCGGTCAAGGCGCCGCCCTCGTCATAGCCGACATAGCCCGGCGGCGCGCCAATCAGCCGCGAGACCGAGTGCTTCTCCATGTATTCCGACATGTCGATGCGCACCATCGCGCTCTCGTCGTCGAACAGGAACTCGGCCAATGCCTTGGTCAACTCGGTCTTGCCGACGCCGGTCGGGCCGAGGAACAAGAACGAGCCGATCGGCCGGTTGGGGTCCTGCAGGCCGGCGCGGGCACGGCGGATCGCGTTCGACACGGCGACCACCGCCTCCTCCTGGCCGATCACGCGATGGCGCAGGTTCTGCTCCATTTGCAACAGCTTGTCGCGTTCGCCTTCAAGCATCTTGTCGACCGGGATGCCGGTCCAGCGCGACACGACGCCGGCGATATGCTCGGGCGTCACCGCCTCTTCCAGCATGCGGCCCTTCTCGGCGCCCTCGGCCTCCTTGAGCTGGCGCTCCAGCTCCGGGACGACGCCGTAGGTCAATTCGCCGGCGCGAGCCCAGTCGCCGCGGCGCTGCGCCTGGTCGAGTTCGGTGCGCGCCTGGTCGAGCTGCTCCTTGAGCTTCTGGGCGCTCGCGAGCTTGCCCTTTTCGGCCTGCCACTCGGCGGTCAATTCGGCCGATTCCTGTTCCAGCTCCTCCAATTCCTTGACGAGCTTTTGCAGCCGATCCTGCGAGGCCGGGTCATGCTCCTTTTTCAGCGCCTCGCGCTCGATCTTTAATTGCACGATGCGGCGGTCGAGTTCGTCGATCTCCTCCGGCTTCGAATCGACCTCCATGCGCAGCCGCGAGGAGGCCTCGTCCATCAGGTCGATTGCCTTGTCGGGCAGGAAGCGGTCGGTGATGTAGCGGTGCGACAAGGTGGCGGCAGCGACGAGCGCGCTGTCGGTGATGCGCACGCCGTGATGCGTCTCGTATTTTTCCTTGATGCCGCGCAGGATCGAGATCGTGTCCTCGACCGACGGCTCGGAGACGAACACCGGCTGAAAGCGCCGCGCCAGCGCCGCATCCTTCTCGATGTGCTTGCGATACTCGTCGAGCGTCGTCGCGCCGACGCAGTGCAGTTCGCCGCGCGCGAGCGCCGGCTTCAGCATGTTGGAGGCGTCCATCGCGCCCTCCGCCTTGCCGGCGCCGACCAGCGTGTGCAGTTCGTCGATAAAGACGATGATCTCGCCCGCCGCCGCGGTGATTTCGGCGAGAACGGCCTTGAGGCGCTCCTCGAACTCGCCGCGGTATTTGGCGCCGGCCACCATCGCGCCGAGGTCGAGCGCCAGGAGGCGCTTCTCTTTGAGGCTCTCCGGCACGTCGCCGTTGACGATGCGCAATGCCAAGCCCTCGACGATCGCGGTCTTGCCGACGCCGGGCTCGCCGATCAGCACGGGATTGTTCTTGGTGCGGCGCGACAATACCTGGATCGTGCGGCGGATTTCCTCGTCGCGGCCGATCACCGGATCGAGTTTTCCCTCGCGCGCCGCTTCGGTCAGGTCGCGCGCGTATTTCTTCAGCGCGTCATAGCCTTCCTCGGCCGAGGCGCTTTCGGCCTTGCGGCCCTTGCGGACCTGCTCGATCGCGGCGTTGAGGCTCTGCGGCGTAACATGCCCGGCAGCGAGCGCCTTGCCCGACGGCGTGTCGCTCGCCATCGCCAGCGCGAGCAATAGTCGCTCGACCGTGACATAGCTGTCGCCGGCCTTCTCGGCGATCTTCTCGGCCTGGTCGAAGATGCGCGCCAGTTCCGGGCTGAGATAGACCTGCCCGGCGCCGCTGCCCTCGACCTTAGGCTGCTTGTTCAGTTCCGCCTCGACCTGCGCCAGGACGATTTTCGGGTCGCCGCCGGCCGCGGTGATCAGGTTGGCGCACAACCCTTCCTTGTCTTCGAGCAGCACCTTGGCGAGATGCTCGGGCGACAGGCGCTGATGGCCGCTGCGCAACGCCATGCCCTGCGCCGACTGGACAAAGCCCTTCGAGCGCTCGGTATATTTTTCGAGATCCATCGTGGAACCCTCCCAATGAACCGGCCGCGGCGCCCCCTGAGGCAGCCTCCGCAGCCCTTCGCCGCGCTATATGGTGTGGCCGATCGGCCACAGCAATGCACCGGCTACCGCCCCACGGTCATTGCGCTGGGTCAATGAAACGGGATTGCTGCCGCCGTCGGCAGCCATCGTGCGGTGCCGCAGCGGGCCGGCGCAAACCGCAGCCCAAGCCGGCCGAGAGGAGAGCGATCAGGCCTAGAGGCCGAAACCCTCCATCTCGACAAGAGGATGCCGGTTCTCGTTCTGCGGCAACCCCTCCCTGATTTCTGATCTTAAAAGAATAACACTCCCGCCGTTCCGCCAAATCTCCCAGGCTCTTCGATAAGCCACACCGGCCTGTAATTGGTCGGCCAAGGGCAGATGGATCACCAAACTCTGCACCTCATCTCTGTCATAACAAACGATCCGTTGGACGCCGTCTTCCATCTGGCTTTTGAAAAACGCGGTTACCTGCTCGATAAAACCGCTAGGAAAAGATGCGGATTCGTCTTTTGCTTCATCCATGACGCTCTCCGTGCCCATTTTTCAGCGACCCAAGGATGCCCAACCAGGGTTCCACACCGGCCGGCATGGACTCTCATGTCCCCTCGCGCTCCGGCAGCGGCACCAGCTGGATGCGGTTCTTGCCGGCGGTCAGCGCCAAGCGGCCGTGTTTCAGCGCCAGCGCGTCGTTGCCGAAGACGTCGCGACGCCAGCCCGCCAAGGCCGGTACTGCGGCGCTGTCGTCGGCGGCGATGGCTTCCAGATCATCGGCCGAAGCCAGCAGCTTCTGCGCCACCTGGAAATCCTCGCAGCGCTGCTTCAGCAAGACGCGCAGCAACTCGATCAGCGGGCCAATGCCGGGCGGCGGCTCGGCTCGGGCCGGGATCGCCGGCGGCGGGTCCGGGTCGGCGAGCCCCTGCGCGACCGCGTCGAGGATGTCGCGGCCGAGCTTGCCCTCGGCGACCCCCTTGCCGAGACTGCGGGTGCGCGCCAGGCTTTCGATCGTCTTCGGCATATGCGCGGCGATTTCGAGCACCGCCTCGTCGCGCATGATGCGGCCGCGCGGCAGATCGCGCTGCTGCGCCGCCGTCTCGCGCCACGCCGCAAGCGAGCGCAGCACCCCGAGAAAGCGCCGCTCGATCTGGCCGCGCAGCCGGAAGCGGCGCCACGCCTCGGCCGGCTCGGTGCGATAGATCGCCGGGTCGACGAGATTCGCCATCTCCTCGGCAAACCAGTGGGCGCGTCCGTTCTTACCGAGGATTTGCAGCAGCCTCTCGTAGACGGTGCGCAGATGGACGACATCGGCCAGCGCATAGTGGATCTGCCGCTCGGTCAGCGGCCGGTGCGCCCAGTCGGTGAAGCGCGAGGCCTTGTCGAGCGGAGCGCCGGCCAACCGCCGCACCAAGGTCTCGTAGCTGACCGAATCTCCGAAGCCGCACACCATCGCGGCGATCTGCGTGTCAAACACCGGGTGCGGCACCTGCCCCCCCGACAGCTGGAAGAAGATTTCCAGGTCCTGGCGCGCCGCGTGAAACACCTTGAGCACCGCGGGGTCTGCCATCAGCGCCAACAGCGGCGCGAGGTCGAGGCCCGGGGTCAGCGCGTCGATCGCCACCGCCTCCTCGGGGCCGGCCACCTGCACGACGCACAGGATCGGCCAATAGGTGCGTTCGCGCATGAACTCGGTATCGACCGCGACGAAATCGGCCCGCTCCTGCCGCGCGCAGAATTCGGCAAGCGCGGCATTATCCTCGATCAGCGTCGGTGGTGGCGTCATTGCCCGGGGCTATAGCGCGAAACCGCGCCGACCGGCAGAATTTCTGTTGTCATCACGATCAGGCGAGCAGCACGCCGCACTGCGCCGGCAGCGGCGCATCGGGCCGGGCAGCAGCCCGCTGGCGGGCACTGCGGTCGGGAGCGACGGCAGACATCGCAGCCTCCGCTAGGGAGCCGGCGAGTTAGGCGCGGCGTAACGCTCGCGCAGCCGGGTCTTCATCACCTTGCCGGTCGCGGTGTGCGGCAATTCGTCGACGATCAGCACGTCGTCCGGCAGCATCCAACGCGGAAAGCGCTCGCCGAGAAACGCGATCAGCGGCTCCTTCTGCGGCTGGCGGCCGGGGCGGGGCGTGACGATCAACAACGGCCGCTCGCCCCAGCGCGGGTGCGGCACTGCGATCGCCGCCGCCTCGGCGACATCGCCATGCGCCATCGCGGCGTTTTCGAGGTCGATCGAGCTGATCCATTCGCCGCCCGACTTGATGACATCCTTGCGCCGGTCGGTCAGCTGCAGATAGCCGTCGGGGTCGATCGTCGCGACGTCGCCGGTGTGGAACCAGCCGTCGGGCTCTATCGCCGCCGCGGTCGCCTCGTCATCCGCGAAATAGCCGCTGACGATCCACGGGCCGCGCACCAGAATTCGCCGACCGCCTTGCCGTCGTGCGCCAGGGTGCGGCCCTCGTCGTCGACGATCTTCATCTCGACGCCGTACACCGGGCGCCCCTGCTTCGAGCGCACTGCCAGCCGGTCTGCATCGTCGAGCCCCACATGCTTGGCCTTCAGCGTCGCGACGGTGCCGAGCGGGCTCATCTCGGTCATGCCCCAGGCATGGGTGATCGTGATGCCGCGCCGGTCGAAGGCTTCCATCAGCGCCGGCGGCACGGCCGAGCCGCCCGATACGATGCGCCGCAATGTCGAGCAGCGCGCGCCGCTCGTCGCGAGATAGGTCTCGAAGCCGAGCCACACGGTCGGCACGCCGAGGCTCGTCGTCACGCCTTCTGCCTCGAACAGCTTGTAGAGGCTGGCGCCGTCGAGATGCGGGCCCGGCAGCACGAGCTTCGCCCCGTTCATCGCCGCGGCGTAGGGCACACTCCAGGCACAGGCGTGGAACATCGGCACTGCCGGACACACCGTATCACACGCCGATAGCGGGATCGCGTCCGGCAGCGAGGCGCCGAAGGCGTGCAGCAGCGTCGAGCGGTGGCTGTAAAGGACGCCCTTGGGCTTGCCGGTGGTGCCCGAGGTGTAGCACAGCGCCGCGGCGCTCCCTTCGTCGAAATGGGGCCAGACGAAGCCGTCTTCGCTCTCGCCCGCGACGAGTTCGTCATAGGTCGCGACGACGGGCAGCGTCGTGTCGGCCGGCTCGAGCAGCACGAAGCGGCAATCCGCCGGCAATCGCGGCAACAGGCGCTCGACCAACGGGATAAAGCTTTTCTCGACGAACAGCAGGCGGTCCTGAGCGTGGTTGACGATGTAGACGATCTGCTCGTCGAACAGGCGCGGGTTGATCGTGTGGCACACCGCGCCGAGCCCCGACACGCCGTAGTAAAGCTCGAAATGGCGATAGGTGTTCCAGGCCAGCGTGCCGACCCGGTCGCCGGGCGCGATGCCGAGCCGCAGCAGCGCCCGTGCCAGGCGCCGCGCGCGGCGCTCGGCCTCGCCATAGGTGTAGCGATGGGTCACACCGTCGACGAGCCGCGACACGATTTCGACATCGCCGTGAAAGCGGGCCGCATGCTCGATCAGCGTTGAGACCAACAATGGCCGCTCTCCCATCAACCCGCGCATCCTTTTCCTCCCGTTTTGCGAGGCGCCGTTGCGCTAGAGTAAACGCGCCCGCCGCGCCGATCTCAAGCGGTGCGCGGCGGCAATCCGCCGGGTTGCCGCCACCGCCGGGCAGGCGCATCTAGCGGGAACGGTGCGACGACGAGGGAAAGCGGGGGTCGTGGTGGACAGAATGGCGCTCAAGGCGGCACTGGCGGCGGCGTGTATTGTCGGCATGCCGGGGATGGCACAGGCTGCCGATCCGGCCGCCAATTTCGCCAACAGCAACGCCCATATGACCGGCGACTGCCAGGGACGGGACGCCAGCCTCGCCGGCAGCGGCAACACCGTGACGATCCGCGGCGCCTGCGTTGCGTTCCAGATCGCCGGCAACGGCAATCGGGTGCTCGTCGCCATGGCGCCGGGTGGTACGATCAAGATCTACGGCAGCCATAACGAGGTCAGCTGGTCGGGCACGGGCGACATCGCGGTCACCACGGTCGGCCCCGACAACACCGTCTCCCGCGCCCGCTAGAAGCCAACCCAGAGGGAAAGGAAACAGTCGCCATGTCGTACATCTATGTCGTGCAAATGGACATCCCGGCCCAGTTCGAGGCCGAGTTCAACCGCATCTACGACACCGAGCACGTGCCGATGCTGTCGAAGGTGCCGGGGGTCCACAAGGTCACCCGCTACCGCCTGGAAAAGTCGAACGACAGCCGTATGCAGAAATACCTGGCGATCTATGAGATCGAACTCGCCGGCGATCGTCGATTCGAAGGAGTGGGAGGTCGCCGGCGCCTGGGGCGACTGGGCCACCAAGATCCGCCCGCACACGACCAGTCGCCACCACAGCTTCTTCGAGAAGATCTGACCGCCCTTGGTCCCGGTGCAAACCGGGACCATCCATTATGGCTGTGCGAAAATCGGTGACGCAGGCATGAACCGGCGATTGCCCTTCAAGGCGTCTCGGACAACGGCAAATCGCGGATGACCGCTTCTTGCCGTGGCCGCGCGAAAAGCGAGACGATGGGCGCCGCCGTGATCCGGGTCGAGGACTGCTGGTTTCCGGCGTCGGCGGGGGCTGCGCCTTCGCCCATCCTGTTCACGTCGGTCGAGAGGAGAGACCCTGGATGCAACTGCTTCAACCAAGCCCCGTCGAAGCCGCTGCCGGTTTGCGCGCGATGCACCAACTCGCCGCGGCGCGCGGCGCAATCGGCCCCTCTGCCCGCAACCTGATCGCCGCCGCGCAGCGGCATGTGCTTCGCACCGACGTCGATATCGACACATTGCCGCCGATCGCGCCGGACGAACTGGCCAAGGCGTTCCACGACCCGGCACTCGCGCGCCAGTTCGTGCGGGGGATGGCGGTGACGTCGCTGGCCGACGGGCCAGCGACCGAGGCTCAGACGAAGCTGATGTCGGCCTACGCCCGAGCGCTCGGCGTGGATGAGCCTGCCTTGCACGTGCTGGGCGAATTGGCACACCATCACATGGTGCTGTTTCGCCTCGATTTCCTGCGCCGCTCGCACATCGCGGATATGGCGCACGGGGCGGTCCGGCGGGACGGATTCATCGCCCTGGCCAAGTCGCTCGCCGCGTTTCGCGGACTGCGCGAGGATGCCGCGCTGGCGGCGCGCTATGAGGCCCTGGGCAGGCTGCCTCAGGACACGCTTGGGTATGCCTATTGGAAGCACTGCACCGATAACGGCTTCCCCTTCCCGGGAGCGCCATTCGGATTTCCCGAGGCTGGCGTCTATCACGATTTCACCCATGTGCTGTCCGGCTATGGCGTTGAGCCCGCCGGCGAAGTGCGGGTCGGCGGCTTCACCGCCGGCTACAAGCAGCACACCCCGATCTTTGTAATTCTGTTCGTTATGCTGACCTTCAGCGCCGGCATCAACGTGACCCCGCTGCCGCAGCCGGAGAGCGTCGGCATCCTCGCCGAGGAGGGGTTGGCCGACAGGTTCTTCGAGGCTGTCGAGCGCGGATCGCGGGTCAAAACCGACTTGTCGGACGGCTGGGATCACTGGGCCTGGGTCGAAAAGCCGCTTGAGAAAGCGCGCGCCGAGCTGGATATCCCGCCGCTCAATACGGCTCAGCCATTCTCAAAATAGTCTTCCCTCCCCGCTACCGGCGGCGAGGAAGCCCCTGATCCGGTTCGTTATCAATGCCGGAAGTGGCGGATCCCGGTGAACACCATTGCGATGCCGGCCTCGTCGGCGGCGGCGATGAGGTCGGCGTCGCGGCGCGAGCCGCCGGGCTGGATCGCCGCGGTGGCGCCGGCTTTGATGGCTTCTTCGAGCCCGTCGGCGAACGGGTAGAACGCGTCGGAGGCAACGACCGAGCCCTGCGTCGGCGATTGCGCGAGGCCGGCGGCGCGGCCCATCTCGGCAGCCTTCCGGACGGCGATCTTGACGCTGTCGACCCGGCTTGGCTGACCGGCGCCGACGCCGACCGTGGCGCCGCCCTTGGCGAACACGATCGCGTTCGATTTGACGTGCTTGGCAACGGTGTCGGCAAACAGCAGGTCGGCAATTTCGGCGTCGCTCGGCGCCCGCTTGGTGACGACTTTCAGCATGTCGCGCGTTGCCGTGACCCGGTCCCGCTCCTGGATCAAGAGGCCGCCCGCGACCTCGTGCGTCGTCCAGCTCTCGGCCTTCGGATCGGGCAGCGCGCCGGTCGTCAACAACCGAACGAGGCGCTTTTGCGCCAGGATTTCGCAGGCTTCCGGCTCCGCCGCCGGTACGATGACAACCTCGACGAAGATTTCGGCGATTGCCGCCGCGGTCGCCGCATCGAGCGGCCGGTTGACCGCGACGATGCCGCCAAACGCGCTGACCGGGTCGCAGGCGAGCGCCCGCCCCCAGGCCGCATGCAGGCTCCCGCCGATCGCAACGCCGCACGGATTGGCATGTTTGATGATTGCGACCGTCGGCTCTGCGAATTCTGCGACCAGCTCGAAGGCGGCGTCTGCATCGGCATAGTTGTTGTAGGACAGCTCTTTGCCCTGCAGCTGGCGCGCCGTTGCCACTCCCGGTCTCCGCTCGGCGGTACGATAGAGCGCCGCCCGCTGGTGCGGATTCTCGCCGTAGCGGGTGACGGCGACGCGTTCCGCGGCGCCGACCAGCGTCTCGGGAAACGTAACCCCTTCGTCCCCGGCGAACCACAGGGCGACGGCCGCGTCATAGGCCGCGGTCAGCGCATAGGCTTTGCGCGCCAGGTTGCGGCGCAGGGCGAGGCCGGTCCCGCCCGACGCCGCGATCTCGCGCACCACCGTGTCGTAATCGGCCGGGTCGGTCACGACCGTGACGAAGTCGTGGTTTTTCGCGGCGCCACGGATCAACGCCGGGCCGCCGATGTCGATGTTCTCGATGCACGCCGTGCGGTCGGCGCCCGAGGCCACGGTCGCGGCGAACGGGTAGAGGTTGCACACCAAGAGGTCGATCTCGGCGATACCGTGCGCCGCCAGCGCCGCCATATGGTCGGGCTGGTCGCGTCGTGCCAGGAGGCCGCCATGCACGGCCGGGTGCAAGGTCTTGACCCGGCCGTCGAGCATCTCGGGAAACCCGGTCAGCGTTGCCACCTCGCTGACCGGCAACCCCGCTTCGGCGAGCGCGCGCGCCGTGCCGCCGGTCGAGACGAGGGCGATGCCGTGCGCGGCGAGCGCGCGCGCGAACGGCACCAGCCCCTCCTTGTCGCTGACCGAGATCAGCGCCCGGCGGATCGGGCGCGGCGTCGGGTCGGTCATCGTAGCGGCTCCTCGATCTGCGGCTTCGTCGGTATAGGATGCGCCCCGGCAGGCCGCAACCCGGCGAGGCTCGCAAGTAATGCCAGCACCACCGCCACGGCGGTCACGAGGCCGGCGATCCCCCAATTGTTCTCCGCCGCCCAGCCGCAGCCGATCAGCACCAGGTTTGCCGCGATTACCCGCCGCGCCACGACGGCGTGGCCGAGGCCGCGCTGCACGGCGCGCTGATAGAAATGCTCGCGATGCGCTTGCCACACCCGCTCGCCGCGGGCCAGCCGGCGGAATAGCGTGAGCGTCGCGTCGGCGAGGAAATAGAGCGGCAGGATCAGCGCGATCTTCCAATGCCCATGCGCCGCGACATCGAGCAGCAGATAGCCGAGCAGATAGCCGAGCGGGACGCTGCCGACATCGCCGAGGAAGATGCGCGCCGGGGCCCAGTTCCACACCAGAAAGCCGATCGCGGCAGCCGCCGCGACCGCGGCCAGCGCGGCAAAGCCAGGGTCGCCGCCGAACCCGGCGAATAACAGGAGCCCGAGGCCGATCGCCGCCGCCTCGCTGCCGGCGAGCCCGTCGATGCCGTCCATGAAGTTGAACAGGTTGATGAACCACACCCACAGCAGCGCCGCGGCGACCGGATCTAGCCAGCCCGGCAGCCAGCCCTGGAACACCAAGCCGGCCGGCGCCAGAGCCATCATGCCCGGCCCGACCGCGCCGAATTGAACCACCAGCCGAACCGCTGGCGACACCCCGCCGAGATCGTCGCGCCAGGAAACCGCCGCCAGGAGGCCGCCGCCGAAGACCACCGCCGCAAGACGCGGCGCGACCAGACCCGTCGCGATCAGGGCGAGCCAAGCAGCGAGGATGGCGGCGACGACCGCAATGCCGCCGCCGCGCGGGATCGGCGCGACATGCAGCGATCGCTCGTTCGGACGGTCGAGCACGGCGGCGCGGTGCAGCAGCGCGATCAGCCCGCGCGTGCCGAGGCAGGCAGCAAGACCGGTCGCGACGACAATGGCGGCGAGCAGCGCGATGCTAGGCTCCGTTGTCGGATCCCTCTTCCGCCGGCAGCGCCGCGGCCGACTCGGAGTCGGCGGTCGCGGGCTCGGCTACGGGCTCTGGCGCGATCCGCGGCGGCGGCTCGGGTTCGCGCCGGATCGCCCAGCGCACCGTGGCGCCGGCCGGGCCGGTGGTGCCGCTCAGCACGACCTGCATCGTGTTGCGCAATTCACCCGTCCCGAGATAGATGCTCTCGTCGAGGCTGACCGCCGCGTCGGCCGCGCGCAGCCGCCACCTTCCGCCGCTCGGCAGACGCAGCAGGGCGCTGTTGCCGTCGTCGCTCAGCGAGGCTTCGACGGCCGGGTGCAGATGGAAGCGCACCGTGAAGTCGGCGCCGGAGCGGCCGGTCAGCTTGTCCTCGCCGCGCAGATCGTCGCCACCCGCGGCGAGGTAGAGTTCGCGCGTGTAGACGAGGCCGAAGCGGCGCCGATAGCCGTCATGCGCGGCGGCGATCCATTGATGCCCGCCGTCTTCGGCGCGCTCGCACCGCACCGAACTCGGCGCGTGGCCCAGCGAGCCGTCGGCGTGGATCTCGACGGCGTTGGTGTCGCCGACAACCAGCACCGAATGCGCCGCGCTCGACCGCGCAATCCGCTGCCAGGCGGGATTCGTCCCGCGATACCCGCCGCAATTGACGATGATGCGCTCGCGCCCCTGGCTCAATTCGAAGGACAGGATCCCGGCATGCGCGTCGCCGTCAAAACCGGCGGGTGGCGGCTTGCCGGTATCGACGACGACCAGGCTCTGCCCGGCCTGCAGGCGCTGAAAGCCGGAATGCGGCGCCTGCATCGGTGGATGACCGCGCGTCTCCGACCGCGCCAGGACGAGATCGACGAGAACGGCATCCTCCTCGACCGAATTGTTGAACAAGGCGAGCCGCAGGTCGCCGTGGCGAAAAAAGCGCAGCATCGGCGCCATGCGCTCGATCGCCTGCTGCAACGGGCTGGGGACGACGATGCGGGCGGCACGCAGCACGGCGCGCATGTCGATCAGGTCGCGCAGGACGGCCAACTGTACCGAGGGGCTGCGGGTGCGGTGTCCGCCATCGGGCAGGATCTGGATCGGCAACTCGCGTTCGAGATTGCGCAAAACCCGGGCGATGCGCTTTTCCGAACTGCCGAGCGCCGCCAAGCCACCGATCAAGCCCTTCAGCGCACGCAGCCGCGGCGCGCCGGCCAGTTCCCACGGGGCGACGCGCGCCAGGTGGCGCACCTGGCCGGCGATGCTCGCCAGCATCGCCCGGCGCAGCGGCCGGTCGGTCTCGCGCCCGGCGATTTCCTCGAAATGCACGATCCAGGCAAAGATCCGGGTCGCCGCGACATCCGAGCGCCAGGCGATCGGGTGCCACCCCGCATTGTCGGCGAGCCAGCTCTGGACCAGCGCTCGCGCCGGGTCGCGCGCCGTGGTGCCGACGCCGATCAGGTCGGCGAGCCAGCCGAAACCATGCCAGGCGGCAAGCCACGCCGGCCCGGCACCCGGCGGAAACCACACCGGCGACGGGTTTTGCACCCGTTCCCCGTGGAACTCGATCTCGCCGGCCAGGATGGCGCCACCGCGCTTGGCGTCGCCCGGCCAGCGCTCGTTGAGCCGCAGGCGGAGGTCCGACGGCACCGCGCCGAACAGCGTATGGCGATAGAGCGGCCCGGCCGCGAGCATTCGCCACGCCTCGCGCCGCACGCGGGCGACCAGGTTCGGCGCGTCGGCAGCGTATGTTACGGCGGGGCGTGTCCCCCGGGGCGTACTCGACTTCATCCGCGCGACGCCGCGCTTGCGGCATTCCGCGAACCGGCCGCGCACCGGAAGCCCCGGCCGGAATGTCCGGCGGTTGAAGCCATAGGGTTTCGTAACAAGGAAAAGCACCGCCCGCAAGTAATGCCCGGCGCCGCCAGGCCGTCACGCCGCCATCATTCCGGTGCGGGGCACCATGCGCACCCCGCAACCCAGGCATAACGGGCCAGGTTCAAGGGCTCCGGCTCGCCGCGACGCCTGTTCGCCGAGCCGATCCGCACGTCGCTTCCGGCCTGACCGCGTGGCGGTCTGCCGTCGGCAGCCAATCAGCACGGCGAATCAGGCAGTGCCGAGCTTGACTAGGCGTACGGCATAAAAGCCGTCGATGCCGTCCTGTTCGGCGAGATGGCAGGGCAGCGTACGCAAGTCGCCGTCGCTGGTCAGCCATTCGGGCGGTGCGCCGATCTCCTCCGCGCCGATCGGCCGCCGTTCGACCGGCGCCCCCGAGCGCAGCAGCGCCGCGACCCGCTGCGGGCCCTCCTCGGGCTCAAGCGAGCAGGTGCAATAAACCAGCATGCCCCCTGGCCGCAGGATGTCGATCGCGGCCCGCAGCAGGTTCTGCTGCACGACCGCGAGGCGGGCGACGTCTTCGGGATGCTTCAGGTGCGGCACATCCGGGTGGCGACGGATGGCGCCGGTGGCGGTGCAGGGCGCATCGAGCAGCACCGCATCGACCGGATGCTTGGGCCGCCAGGTCAGCGCGTCGGCCGCCAGCGCGGCGACCGGCAATCCGAGCCGCCCGAGATTGGCAACCAGCCGTTCGAGACGGCGCGGCGAGCGGTCGATAGCGGTGACATGAGCTCCGGCGCTGACAAGCTGGGCGGTCTTGCCGCCCGGGGCGGCGCACAGATCGACCACCTCGCGCCCCTCGACCCCGGCAAACAGCCGCACCGGCAGCGAGGCCGCCGCATCCTGAATCCACCAGGCGCCCTCGGCATAGCCCGGCAGCGATATCACCGAGCCGCCGGCCGCGCGCCGCAGCGAGCCGGTCAACAGCTTTGTCGCCTGCAACCTGTCGCACCACGTTTCGTCCGTGCCGCGGAGCGTCACGTCGAGCGGCGCCTCCTTCAGATGGGCGCAAGCGATGGCGTGGGCGCGCTCCTCGCCATAGGCGCGGCTCCACGACTCCCACAACCAATCGGGCGTATTCAGCCGCGGCGCATCCTGGCCTTCGATGCGCTCCGGCCCCTCGAGGCTGAGGCGACGCAGCACAGCATTCACCAAGCCCTTATGCGTCAGAAATCCTCGAACGTGGGCGAGATCGACGCTGGTCGCGACCGCGGCATGCGGCGGCGTCCGCAGAAACAGCAGCTGGGCGATACCGAGCCGCAGGATGTCGTGAATGACCGCGGCCCGCGGCGGCAGCGGGGTGTTGAGGCAATCGGCGATCAGCCGATCGATCTGGCCCAAACGTCGCAGCACTGTCGCCACCAGTAGCCGCGCGAAGGCGCGGTCGCGAACCGCCAACTCCGCCATGGCCGCGTGGTCCTCGATCGCGTCGTCGAGCGGACGCTTGCGGCGCAACACCGTGCCAATCAGATCGAGTGCGACCTGACGCGCCGTCGGTGCGGTGAGAGTGGCGGTGTTGCCGTAAGATTCTGCTGCAGCCATGGCCAGACCTTATGGTCGGAGCGAGGTTGCACGCGCAAACGCCGCCTGGCAAACATCGTTCCGGGGAAAGTGCCGCGGCGGCACAGCCGCCGCATGCTGCGGGGCCGATCGAGGCGGGATTGAGCCCGGCCGGATCGGCTGCCATATTCGCGGGATGACTGAAAAAAAGACAAACGACCCCGCCGACGCGGACCCGCAACAACCCCATGAAATGCCGGTCGAGAAGCCGGCGCGGCCGCGCGAGATCGGCGGACCCAAGGGGCCCGAGCCGACCCGCTACGGCGATTGGGAAGTGGGCGGGCGCTGCACCGACTTTTGACGCCGGCACCGCACCGTATCAGTGGCGCGATGCCGGTCGGGCCGACCTGCTAGCCGCCGGGCGGGATGCGCAGTGCCGGCACGAAGAAGGCGGCGACCGCCTTGGCGCGCTCGTCATCGCCGGCGAGTAGCTGCTTGCGCAGTGCGCGCAATGCCGCCCCTGTCGCGCTGTCGTTCCACAGCCAGTCGCCGAGCTGACGGCTCGACGGCGTGGCGCCGCCGGCCAGCGCCGCCTCCAAGACAAACGCCTTGAGGTCGTCGCTGACAAACCGCAGAGCCAGCGCCGGTGACATGTCGGCCACCGGGCTTGCCGGCGCCGGACCGCGCAGCCAGGCGGCCAGGTACTCGCCGCAGGCGGCGGGCGCGAGGCCGCTGAGCCCGACCGTGCTGCGGCCGCGCTCGGTGCAGGAGCGGGCATAGGCGGCGGCCAGCCCGTGCAACTCGGCCTGCAGCGCGTCGGCCGGTGAGATACCTGCCGCTGCCGGCGCCGATGGTGGCCGCCAAGTCTCGTCCGGCATTTCACGCGGATCGTCGTCGGCAAAGTCTGCAATCAGCGCCGGGCCTGAGCCTGCCGGCGCTTCGATCAGACCGAGCGCGGTCATGATCACCCGCTTCTGGAACGCCGGGTCGTTTGGCGGCCCAAATGGCCGGCCCAACTCAAACGGCACCCACAGCGCGCGCGGCGGCCTGGTGTGCTCGGCTTGCGGCCGGATCAGCGCCATCGCAACCGTCGCGATGCCCTCTTCCTCGATGAAATGCCCGAGCGCGCTCACGGCGCGCGTGCAGAGCGGTCAAACCGGGGAGAGGATTACAGCGTCGACCTTGTCCTGCTTGAGGCGGCCGGCAACCTCGCGCGCCGCGCCCTTCATCTCGCGCGGATCGGTCGCGCCCATAAACGAATAATGCGTCGCCGCGACCGAGCCGATCGTTCCCTCCGCCGCCAGCTCGTTGAGCCGGTCGAGCGGGAACACGACGTTCCAGTCCTCCTGGAAGCCGGTGCGGTCGAAATTGATCGAGATGTGGCTGCACAACAGCTCGTTGGGTGGTGTCGACGAGGGAATCACCCGATAGTCGGCGTCGCGCCCGCGGAACAACCGCTCACCGCGCACGACGAGCCCCGCCGAGGACACGATCGCCACGCGCCGCTCGCGAAGCGGCTTCCCTTCCACCCATGGCGTCGTCGCAAAAGCCGGACAGTCGAGCGTCGACAGGCGTTCGGCCATGGCTTGCGGTAATCGTTCGAGCCGCATGTCGCCTCCTGGACAATTTGGTCGGGTGACAGTCGGCGTGGCGCGCGTGTGTGTCAATCTCCACCTGCTGGCGTTTGCGGTCGACCGGAGTTGCGATCGGGGAGTTGCTTGACACCCCTCCGGCGCCTAGGTAGGAGGGGGCGCCGCGATCGAAGGCTCGCGGGGGCGTAGCTCAGTTGGTTAGAGCGCCGGCCTGTCACGCCGGAGGTCGCGGGTTCGAGCCCCGTCGCTCCCGCCATCGATCGGGGTTGCCGGCGCTGCCTGGGCCGGCCCGCCGGTTGCATCGGGTTTCCCCGGCCGCCAACCCGGCTCATGTCCGCAGCCAAGCGCCGGATGCCCGTCTGACGTGAGGTTTGGACCGGGGCCGTGGCTGGGGTCGCCATCGAGGTTTGCCATGAACAGCCTGCTCGGTGAATACTTCCCGATCCTGGTGTTTCTCGTGATCGCCGGCGGGCTGGCGCTGGTGATGGTCGTCGCCTCGGTTGTGCTGGCCAAGCAGAGCCCCAATTCCGAGAAGCTGTCGCCCTATGAATGCGGCTTCGAGCCGTTCGCCGACGCACGCATGCGTTTCGACGTGCGTTATTACCTCGTCGCGATCCTGTTCATCATCTTTGATCTCGAAGTCGCCTTCCTGTTTCCGTGGGCGGTCTCATTGGGCGATATCGGGGTGTTCGGCTTCTGGTCGATGGTGGTGTTTCTCGCCGTGCTGACCGTGGGCTTTGCCTATGAATGGCGCAAGGGGGCGCTCGAATGGGAGTGATCGACAGTCCCCAGGGGCTCGTGCCGCCGGGGCCGGAGCAGGATCTGCTGCTACGCGCCGCGACCGAGGAACTCGAGGATCGCGGCTTCATCACCTCGACGGTCGATGCGCTGGTCAACTGGGCGCGCAGCGGGTCGCTGTGGCCGATGACCTTCGGCCTCGCGTGCTGCGCCGTCGAGATGATGCACACCGGCGCCAGCCGCTACGATCTCGACCGCTTCGGCGTCGTGTTCCGCCCGAGCCCGCGCCAGTCCGACGTGATGATCGTCGCCGGCACGCTGTGCAACAAGATGGCGCCGGCCTTGCGCAAGGTCTACGACCAGATGGCCGAACCGCGCTGGGTCATCTCGATGGGCTCGTGCGCCAATGGCGGCGGCTATTACCATTATTCCTATTCGGTGGTGCGCGGCTGCGATCGCATCGTGCCGGTCGACATCTACGTTCCCGGCTGCCCGCCGACAGCGGAGGCGCTGCTCTACGGTGTCCTCCTGCTGCAGAAGAAGATCAAACGCGAGCACCGGTTTATGCGGTGAGCGGCGCGATGGACGACAAGCTCAAAGACCTTGCCGATTTTGTGTCGGGCGCGCTGCCCGGCGCGGTGCTGGCGAGCGAGGTTCATCATGGCGAATTGTGCCTGCGGGTTGAGCGGACGGCGCTGCTGCAGGTCCTCGGCTTTCTGCGTGACGATGCGAAGTGTCGCTTCACGGTGCTGTGCGACGTTTGCGGCGTCGACTATCCGGACCGGGCGCAGCGCTTCGACGTCGTCTACAACCTGCTCAGCATGAGCCTCAATCGCCGTATCCGGATCAAGGTCGAGACGGACGAAATCGAGCCGGTGCCGTCGGTCGTCGGGCTCTACAGCTCCGCCGGCTGGTGGGAGCGCGAGGCCTGGGACCTGTTTGGCATCTATTTCGCCGACAACCCCGATTTGCGCCGCATTCTGACCGATTACGGCTTCGACGGGCATCCGTTGCGCAAGGATTTTCCGCTGACCGGCTTCGTCGAACTGCGTTACGACGATGACCAGAAGCGGGTCGTCTACGAGCCGGTGCGGCTGAAGCAGGAATTCCGCAGTTTCGACTTCCTGTCGCCGTGGGAAGGCATGGACAAGATCTTGCCGGGTGACGAAAAGGCAAGCCCGCCCGATGACGGCGCGCCCGGCGTACCTCCCCGGGGTGCACCATGAGCGACCGCACTCCCCTCGCCGCGCCCGCCGGCGACGGCGGCACCGACCTCGATCAAGGGCCGCTGATCCGCAACTTCACGATGAATTTCGGGCCGCAGCATCCCGCCGCGCACGGCGTGATGCGCCTCGTCCTCGAAATGGACGGCGAAACCATCGAGCGGGCCGACCCGCATATCGGCCTCCTCCACCGCGGCACCGAGAAGCTGATCGAATACAAGACCTATCTGCAGGCGATCCCCTATTTCGACCGGCTCGATTACGTCTCGCCGATGTGCCAGGAGCATTGCTTCGCGCTGGCCGTCGAGAAACTGATGGGGATCGAGCCGCCGCCGCGCGCCCAATACATCCGCGTCCTGTTCGCCGAGATCACCCGCATCCTCAACCACCTGCTGAACATCTGCGCCTTCGGGCTCGACGTCGGCGCGCTGACCCCGTTCCTGTGGGGCTTCGAGGAGCGCGAGCGGTTGATGGAGTTCTACGAGCGCGCCTCGGGGGCACGGCTGCACGCCAACTATTTCCGGCCGGGCGGGGTGCACATGGACCTGCCGGCCGGGATGACCGACGAC
Source organism: uncultured Alphaproteobacteria bacterium (assembly GCA_963746885.1). GTDB lineage: Bacteria > Pseudomonadota > Alphaproteobacteria > ATCC43930 > CGMCC-115725 > DATARH01. The sequence goes on along the minus strand of CAVVDM010000015.1, from coordinate 139,075 downwards.
ATCCTGGCGTTCTGCGACAGCTTCCCGAAGACGATCGACGATATCGAGCACCTGCTGACCGAAAACCGCATCTTCAAGCAGCGCACCGTCGATATCGGTGTCGTCAGCGCCAAGGACGCGATGGATTGGGGGTTCTCGGGGCCGATGCTGCGCGGCTCCGGCATCGCCTGGGATTTGCGCCGCGCCCAGCCCTACGACGCCTACGACAAGGTCGAGTTCGACGTGCCGGTGGGCAAGAACGGCGATTGCTGGGACCGCTACCTCGTGCGGATCGAGGAGATGCGGCAATCGCTCAGCATTATCCGGCAGGTCGTGGCGCAGATGCCGCAGGGCCCGATCAAGGTCAACGACCGCAAGGTCGCGCCGCCGCCGCGCGCCGAGATGAAGCAGTCGATGGAAGCCCTGATCCATCATTTCAAGCTCTACACCGAGGGCTACCACGTGCCGGCCGGCGAGACCTACACCGCGGTCGAGGCGCCGAAGGGCGAGTTCGGCGTCTACCTCGTGGCCGACGGCAGCAACCGGCCCTATCGCTGCAAGATCCGCGCTCCGGGCTTTGCCTTCCTGCAGGCGACCGATTTCATGTCGAAGGGCCACATGCTGGCCGATGTCGTCGCGATCATCGGCTCGATGGACATCGTTTTCGGTGAGATCGACCGATGATGACACATGGCGAAGGGCCGCCCGTCGTCCAGCCCGAAACCTTTGCGTTCACGCCGGAGAATCTGGAGCGGGCCAAGGCGCACATCGCCAAATACCCGCCGGGTCGGCAGCAGAGCGCGGTGTTGCCGCTGCTCGACCTGGCGCAGCGGCAGTCGGGCAACTGGCTGCCGCGCGCGGCGATGGATTACGTCGGCGACCTGCTCGGGATGCCGCATATCCGGGTCTACGAGGTCGCCACCTTCTACACGATGTTCAATCTGCGCCCGGTCGGGCGGTATTTCCTGCAGGCGTGCACGACGACGCCGTGCGCTTTGCGCGGCTCGGATGCGGTCGTCGCCGCCTGCCGCAAGAAGCTCGGCATCGAGATCGGCGAGACGACCGCGGACGGGCTGTTCACGCTGGTCGAGGTCGAGTGCCTCGGCGCCTGCGTCAACGCGCCGATCCTGCAGGTCAACGACGATTACTACGAGGATCTTGACGGACCCTTGACCGAGACGCTGCTCGATGCGCTGTCGGTCAACCGGCAGCCGCCCATTGGTTCGGTCATCGGGCGCGGCGGCTCGGCGCCGAGCCGGGGCAAGACGACGCTGCTCGAACCGCCCGAGCCGCCGCCGCTGCAGGCGGCGCTGACATCGGGCGAGGCCGGAGAGAAGAGCGATGCTGGCTGACAAAGACCGCGTCTTCACCAACCTCTACGGCGAGCATGACTGGCATCTGGCGGGCGCGCGGAAGCGCGGCGATTGGAGCGGCACCAAGGAAATCATCGCCAAGGGCCGCGACTGGATCGTCAACGAGGTCAAGGAATTCGGGGCTGCGCGGTCGCGGCGGCGCCGGCTTTCCGACCGGGCTCAAATGGTCGTTCATGCCGAAGACGAGCGAGCGGCCGTGCTATCTCGTCGTCAACGCCGACGAGAGCGAGCCCGGCACCTGCAAGGACCGCGACATCCTGCGCAACGACCCGCACAAGCTGCTTGAGGGCTGCGTGCTCGCCGGGTTCGGCATGGGGGTGCAGGCCGCCTACATCTACATCCGCGGCGAGTTCTACAACGAGGCGCAGCGCCTCCAGGCGGCGATCGAGGAAGCCTACGCCGCCGGCCTGATCGGCAAGAACGCCTGCGGCTCGGGCTACGACATCGACATCTACCTGCACCGCGGCGCCGGCGCCTATATCTGCGGCGAGGAGACGGGGCTCTTGGAAAGCCTCGAAGGCAAGAAGGGCCAGCCGCGCCTCAAGCCGCCGTTCCCGGCCGCAGTCGGGCTCTACGGCTGCCCGTCGACGGTCAACAACGTCGAGACGATCGCCGTCTCGCCGGCGATCCTGAAGCGCGGCGCGGCGTGGTTTGCCGCGATCGGGCGGCCGCGTAACACCGGCACCAAGATCTTCTGCATCTCCGGCCATGTCGAGCAGCCGTGCAACGTCGAAGAGGCGATGTCGATCCCGATGCGGGAGCTGATCGAGCGCCATGCCGGCGGCGTGCGCGGCGGTTGGGACAACCTCATGGCGGTGATCCCGGGCGGCTCGTCGACGCCGGTCCTGCCGAAGGATATCTGCGACACCGTCCTGATGGATTTCGACAGCCTCGTCGCGCAAAAATCGGGGCTCGGCACCGCAGCGTTGATCGTCATGGATAAATCGACCGACATCGTGCGCGCGATCGCCCGGCTGTCGGCGTTCTACAAGCACGAAAGCTGCGGCCAGTGCACGCCGTGCCGCGAGGGGCTCGGCTGGGTGTGGCGGGTCACCGAGCGGATGGTCGAGGGCAATGCGACGGTCGCCGAGATCGACATGCTGGACGAGGTGACCCGCGAGATCGAGGGTCACACGATCTGCGCCTTGGCCGACGGCGCGGTGTGGCCGGTGCAGGGCCTGATTCGCCATTTCCGCCCGGAGATGGAGCGCCGCATCCAGGAATACCGCGCGGTCGCGTCGCGCCGGGCGGCGGAGTAGCGCCATGCCGAAAGTCACGATCGACGGGCAGGAGATCGAGGTCGCGGCAGGCACGACGATCCTGCAGGCGTGCCAGCAGGCCGGGGTCGAGATCCCGCATTTCTGCTATCACGAGCGCCTCAACATCGCCGGCAACTGCCGGATGTGCCTCGTCGAGGTCGAGAAATCGCCGAAACCGGTGGCGTCCTGCGCGATGCCGGTGGCCGACGGCAACGTGATCCTGACCCAGTCGGAAAAGGCCAAAAAGGCCCGCCACGGCGTCATGGAGATGCTGCTAATCAACCACCCGCTCGATTGCCCGATCTGCGACCAGGGCGGCGAGTGCGATCTGCAGGACCAGGCGATGGCCTACGGCTTCGACCGCGGCCGCTACGAGGAAAACAAGCGCGCGGTGCGCGACAAGGATTTCGGCCCGCTGGTCGAGACCGCGATGACGCGGTGCATCCATTGCACGCGCTGCATCCGCTTCCTGACCGAGATCGCCGGGGTCGAGGAACTGGGCGCCACCGGGCGCGGCGAGAACATGGAAATTTCCACCTATGTCGCGGCTGCGCTCGGCTCCGAACTCTCCGGCAACATCATCGATTTGTGCCCGGTGGGCGCGCTGACCTCGAAGCCCTACGCCTTCACGGCGCGGCCCTGGGAATTGCGCAAGACCGAATTGGTCGACGTGCTCGACGCCGTCGGCAGCAACATCCGGATCGACGCGCGCGGCGCACAGGTGTTGCGGGTGCTGCCGCGGCTCAATGAGGCGGTCAACGAGGAGTGGATCTCCGACAAGACCCGCTTTGCCCATGACGGGCTGACCCGCCGCCGGCTCGACCGCCCCTATGTGCGGCGCGCCGGCCGACTGGTCGAGGCGGAGTGGCACGAGGCGCTCGACCTCGTCGCCGACCGGCTGCGGGCGACGCCGCCCGAGCGCATCGCCGCCATCGCCGGCGATCTGTGCGATGCCGAGGCGATGTTTGCGCTGAAGGCGCTGACGGGCCGTCTCGGCATGACGAGCCTGGATTGCCGCCAGGATGGCGCCAAGCTCGACGGCGCCTGCCGCGCCGGCTACCTGTTCAACACGACGATCGCCGGCATCGAGCGGGCCGATGCCTGCCTGCTGGTCGGCACCAATCCCCGCCATGAGGCGCCGCTCGTCAACGCGAGGCTGCGCAAGCGCTACATGCAGGGCGGGTTTCGCGTGGCCGCGATCGGACCGGCGCTCGACCTGACCTTCCCGGTCGAGATGCTCGGCGACGGCGGCGCGGCATTGAATGCGCTGGCGCGGGTCAATCATCCCTGGGCAGAGATATTGCGCGGCGCGAAGGCGCCGATGCTCATGCTGGGCCAGGGCGCGCTGACACGGCCGGATGGCGCGCGGGTGCTCGGAACGGCGCGCGCGATCGCCGAGGCATGCGGCATGGTCCGCGACGAGTGGAACGGGTTCAACGTGCTGCACCGCGCGGCGGCCCGCGTCGCCGGACTCGAGCTCGGTTTCCTGCCCGGTCCCGGCGGCCGCGACACGGCCGGCATCCTGGCCGGCTGCAAGAGCGGCGCGATCGAATTCCTCTACCTGCTCGGCGCCGACGAGCTTGACCTCGGCGACACCGGCTCAGCCTTCGTGGTCTATCAGGGTCATCACGGCGACCGCGGCGCGGCGCGCGCCGACGTCGTCTTGCCCGGCGCCGCCTATACCGAGAAGGACGCCACCTATCTCAACACCGAGGGGCGCGTGCAACTCGGCCGGCGCGCGGTGTTTCCGCCGGGCGAGGCACGCGAGGACTGGGCCATCCTGCGGGCGCTATCCGGCGCTCTCGGAGCGCCGCTGCCGTTCGATTCGCTGCCCGAGCTGCGCCGGCAGATGCGCGCGACCAACCCGGATTTCGCCCGGATCGACGAGATCGTGCCCGCCGAATGGAGCAGCTTCGGCGAAGCGGGGCCGGTCGAGGCGACGCCGTTCCAATATCCGATCGCCGATTTCTACCGCACCGACCCGGTGAGCCGCGCCAGCCCGACGATGGCCGAGTGCAGCGCCCTGTTCAGCGGCAACCCGGAAACCCAACCACGGACCGGCACCCATGGCTGAGCGGCCCTCCATCCTCAATGCACAGCGGGGCGGACGGTGAGCGTGTTCTGGACCAGCTACGCGCTACCGACGATCATCATCGTCGCCGAGGTCCTCGCGGTCATCGTGCCGCTGCTGCTGGGCGTCGCCTACTTCACCTATGCCGAGCGCAAGGTGCTGGCCTATTCGCAATTGCGCAAGGGACCCAACGTCGTCGGCCCGTTCGGGCTGTTTCAGCCGATCGCCGACGGCCTCAAGCTCTTGATGAAGGAGACGGTGGTGCCGAGCGGCGCCAACCGGCTGGTCTTCGTCGGCGCCCCGATGCTGACCTTCACCCTCGCCCTCGTCGCCTGGGCGGTGATCCCGTTCGACACGGGAGTCGTCATTTCCAACATCAATGTCGGCATCCTCTATCTGTTCGCGATCAGCTCGCTGTCGGTCTACGGCATCATCATGGCCGGCTGGGCGTCGAATTCGCGCTACGCGTTTCTCGGCGCCCTGCGTTCGGCGGCGCAGATGGTGTCCTACGAGGTGTCGATCGGCTTCGTGCTGGTGACCGTGCTGCTGTGCGCCGGCTCCTTGAACCTGACCGACATCGTGCTGGCGCAGCGCCATGTCTGGTTTGTCATCCCGCTGTTGCCGATGGCGGTTGTTTTCTTCATTTCCGGCCTCGCCGAGACCAACCGGGCGCCGTTCGACCTGCCGGAAGGCGAATCCGAGCTCGTCGCCGGCTATTTCGTCGAATACTCGGCGATGACCTTCGCGCTGTTCTATCTCGGCGAATACGGCAACATGATCCTGATCAGCGGGATGACCGCGATCCTGTTCCTCGGCGGCTGGCTGGCGCCGTTCGGCATCGCGCCGTTCACCTGGCTGCCGGCGCCGCTGTGGTTTCTCGGCAAGACGCTGTTCGTCATGTTCTGCATCCTGTGGGTGCGCGCAACCTTTCCGCGCTTTCGCTACGACCAGCTGATGCGCCTCGGCTGGAAGGTGTTTCTGCCGTTCTCGCTGTTGTGGCTGGTGTTGACCGCCGGGGCGCTGACCGCCTTCGGCTGGGTCCCGACGCATTGACAGGGTTGGGTGCAGGGCTATGGTGAGCCTGGGGCGGGGCCGAGGATAAAGCGATGAGTTCTTTGGCGCGCAGTGCGCGCGGCCTTCTGTTGAGCGAGCTGCTGTCGGGCATGGCGCTGACCCTGCGCTACATGTTCAAGCGGCCGGTCACCGTGAATTACCCCTACGAGAAGGGCCCGCTCAGTGCGCGTTTTCGCGGCGAGCATGTGCTGCGCCGCTACCCCAACGGCGAGGAGCGCTGTATCGCCTGCAAATTGTGCGAGGCGATCTGCCCGGCACTGGCGATCACGATCGAGGCCGAACCGCGCGACGACGGCAGCCGCCGCACGACGCGTTACGACATCGACATGACGAAATGCATCTATTGCGGCTATTGCCAGGAAGCCTGCCCGGTCGATGCGATCGTCGAGGGGCCGAATTTCGAGTTCGCCGCCGAGACGCGCGAGGAATTGTTCTACGACAAGGAGAAGCTGCTGGCGAACGGCGACCGCTGGGAGGGCGAGATCGCCCGCGCCCTTGCGCTCGAGGCACCCTATCGATGAGGACCGGTAGAATCGGCCGGCGCGGATCGCGCGCATGATGCTCCAGACCATCATGTTCTATCTGTTCGCCGTGGTCACCGTGGCCGCGGGGGTGATGGTCGTGTCCGCGCGCAATCCCGTGCATTCGGTGCTGTTCCTGATCCTCGCCTTCTTCAACTCGGCCGGGCTGTTCATCCTGCTCGGCGCCGAGTTTCTCGCGATGATCCTGGTCGTCGTCTACGTCGGCGCGGTGGCGGTCCTGTTTCTGTTTGTCGTGATGATGCTCGACATCGACTTCGAGGCGCTGCGCAGCGGCTTCATGCGCTATCTGCCGATCGGCGCGCTGGTCGGCTTTGTGCTGCTGGCCGAGCTGATGCTGATCTTCGGTAGCTGGGCCATCGCACCGGGCGTTGCCGCCCTCAAGGCCGCGCCATTGCCGATGGGCACCGCCGCCATCACCAACACCCGCGCGCTCGGCGACCTGCTCTACACCCGCTACATCTTTGCCTTCCAGGTATCGGGGCTGATCCTGCTGGTCGCGATGATCGGGGCAATCGTGCTGACCCTGCGGCAACGCGTCGGGGTGCGCCGCCAATCGATCGCCGGGCAATTGGCGCGCAGCCGCGCTGAAGCGGTCGCCCTGGTCAAGGTGCCGCTCGGCCGCGGCGCCGCCGAAGCTCCGGGAGAGTGACGCGATGCAGGTCGGCCTCGCTCAATACCTGACGGTCGCGGCGATCCTGTTCACGACCGGCGTGTTCGGCATCTTCCTCAACCGCAAGAACGTCATCATCATCATGATGTCGATCGAGCTGATGCTGCTCGCGGTCAACATCAATTTCGTCGCCTTCTCGGTCGTGCTGAACGATCTGGCCGGCCAGATCTTCGCGATGTTCGTGCTGACGGTTGCGGCGGCGGAGGCGGCGATCGGCCTCGCCATCCTCGTCGTCTATTTCCGCAACCGCGGCACGATCCAGGTCGAGGACATCAACATGATGCGGGGTTGAGCGGGTGGCCGTCGCCGTCGTCTTCCTGCCGCTGCTCGCCGCTGCGATCGCCGGTTTCCTCGGCCGCACGATCGGCAATCGCGGTTCGCAGTTCGTCACCTGCGGCGCGCTGCTGGCGTCGATGGTGCTCGGCATCGTGTTGTTTCGCGAGATCCTTGCGCAGGCCGGGCCGCAGATCGTGCCGATCGCCACCTGGATCCGCGCCGGCGGGGTTGATGTCGACTGGTCGCTGCGGCTCGACACGCTGTCCGGCGTGATGATCCTGGTCGTGACCATCGTCTCGGCGATGGTTCACGTCTATTCGGTCGGCTACATGGCGCACGACCCGGGGATTCCCCGGTTCATGAGCTATCTGAGCCTGTTCACCTTCTTCATGCTGATGCTGGTGACGGCCAACAACTTCGTGCAGCTGTTTTTCGGCTGGGAAGGGGTGGGGCTGTGCTCCTACCTCTTGATCGGCTTCTGGTACGACCGCGCCTCGGCCGATGCGGCGGCGATCAAGGCCTTCGTCGTCAACCGGGTCGGCGATTTCGGCTTCGCGCTGGGGATCTTCACGGTTTTCGTGATGTTCGGCTCGCTCGATTTCGACACCGTGTTCGGCAAGGCGCCGGCGGCGGTCAACACGGTGATGAACTTTCTCGGCTGGCAGGTGCCGGCCTTGAGCCTCGCCTGCATCCTGTTGTTCGTCGGCGCGATGGGCAAATCGGCGCAGATCGGGCTGCACACCTGGCTGCCCGATGCGATGGAAGGCCCGACCCCGGTTTCCGCCTTGATTCATGCCGCGACGATGGTGACGGCCGGCGTCTTTATGGTGGTGCGGCTGTCGCCGCTGTTCGAATACGCGCCGGGAGCGCTGGTCGTCGTCGGCGTGATCGGCGGCACGACCGCGATCTTCGCCGCCTCGATCGGCATGGCGCAGAACGACATCAAGCGGGTGATCGCCTATTCGACCTGCTCGCAGCTCGGCTATATGTTTATCGCCGCTGGGGTATCGGCCTATAGCGCGGCGATGTTCCACCTGTTCACCCACGCGTTCTTCAAAGGCCTGCTGTTTCTCAGCGCCGGCTCGGTGATCCATGCGATGTCGGGCGAGCAGGACATGCGGCGCATGGGCGGGCTGTGGAAGAAGATTCCGATGACCTACGCCGTGATGTTGATCGGCAGCCTGTCCTTGGCCGGCATCCCGTTCTTTTCCGGCTATTATTCGAAGGACACGATCCTCAACGCAGCCTGGGCCTCGGGCACGGCGGTCGGCCGCTATTCCTACTCGCTCGGGGTGTTCGCGGCGTTCATGACCGCGTTCTATGCGTGGCGGCTGTTGATCATGACGTTCCACGGCAAGTCGCGGGCCGACGAAGAAACGTTGCACCATGTCCACGAGAGCCCGTGGGTCATGCTGATCCCGCTCTTCGTCCTCGCCGCCGGCGCGGCTTTCGCCGGCTATCTCGGCAAGGATTATTTCGTCGGAGCGGACAGCGCGGCGTTCTGGCATCACGCGATCCTGGTGTTGCCGGGGCACGATTCGATCGCGGCGGGCGAAAGGCTGACCGGGATCATCCAGTTCCTGCCGCTGATCGCCGGGCTGCTCGGTATCGCGACCGCCTATCTGTTCTATACGATCGACCCCGACATGCCCGCCCGCCTGTCCCTGCAATACCGCTCCATCTACCTGTTCCTGCTCAACAAATGGTACTTCGACGAGCTCTACGACCGGCTCTTCGTCAAGAACGCCTTCACCCTCGGCGAAGGATTGTGGAAGACCGGCGACGGCACGATCATCGACGGGTTTGGTCCGGATGGCGTCGCCTCGGCGACCCGCGAATTGGCGCGTGAGGCGAGCCGGCTGCAGACCGGCTACCTCTATCATTACGCCTTCGCGATGCTGATCGGCGTCGTCGCGCTGGTCACCTGGTACCTGCTCCCGGGTTGAGCGAAAAGGATTGCCCGTGAGCCACTGGCCGCTTTTGTCGCTTGTCACGTTTCTGCCGCTTGTCGGCGTCGGCTTCATCATGAGTGCGCGCGGCGAGGCGGCGGTGGTCGCCCGCAACGCGCGCAACATCGCGCTGTCGACCTCGCTGATCGTCTTTGCGCTGTCGATCTTGCTGTGGGTCAATTTCGATCCGAGGCACGGCTGCCTTTCAGTTTGTCGAAAAGGCGCGGTGGATCTCGATCGGCGGCTTTTCGATCACCTACCATTTGGGGATCGACGGCATCTCGCTGTTTTTCATTCTGCTGGCGACCTTCCTGACCGTGCTCTGCGTCGTCGCCAGCTGGACCAATGTGCACAGCCAGGTGCGCGAATACATGATCGCCTTCCTCGTCCTCGAGACGATGATGGTCGGCATCTTCTCGGCCCTCGATTTCGTGCTGTTCTATGTGTTTTTCGAGGGCGTGCTGGTCCCGATGTTCCTGATCATCGGGGTCTGGGGCGGGCCGCGGCGGATCTATGCTGCGTTCAAGTTCTTCCTGTTCACGTTGCTCGGCTCGGTGTTGTCGCTGCTGGCGATCATCACGGTCTATTACCAGACCGGCAGCACCGACATCACGGTCGCGCTGTCGCACAATTTCCCGCCCGAACTGCAGAAATGGCTGTTTCTCGCCTTCCTCGCGTCGTTCGCGGTCAAGGTGCCGATGTGGCCGGTGCACACCTGGCTGCCCGACGCGCATGTCGAGGCGCCGACCGCCGGCTCGGTGATCCTTGCCGGGGTATTGCTGAAAATGGGCGGCTACGGCTTCATCCGTTTCTCATTGCCGATGTTCCCGCTGGCCTCGGCCTATTTCACGCCGCTGATGTTTGCGCTGTCGGCGATCGCGATCATCTACACCTCGTTTGTCGCGCTCGCCCAGACCGACATGAAGAAGCTGATCGCCTATTCGTCGATCGCGCATATGGGCTTTGTGACGATGGGCCTGTTTGCGCTGACCAGCGAGGCGGTGCAGGGCGCGATGATCCAGATGCTGAGCCACGGGCTCGTATCGGCTGCGCTGTTCCTGTGCGTCGGGGTCGTTTACGACCGGCTGCACACGCGCGAGATCGACCGCTACGGCGGGCTTGCCGACACGATGCCGGCCTACGGCTTCGTCTTCATGTGCTTCATGCTGGCATCGGTCGGATTGCCCGGCACCAGCGGCTTCGTCGGAGAATTCCTGATCCTGTTGGGCACGTTTCGCGTCAGCACGCTCGAATGCTTCCTCGCCGCGACGGCGCTGTTCCTCGGCGCGATGTACATGCTCTATCTCTATCGCCGGGTCATCTTCGGCACGATCACCCGCACCGACCTGCGCTCGCTGCTCGACCTTAGCCCCCGCGAGAAGCTGGTGTTTGCGCCGCTTCTCGTGCTGGTGTTGTGGATGGGCGTCTACCCCAGTTCGTTTCTGACCCCGATCAGCACCTCGGTCGATCATCTCGTGCAGCACGTCCACGCCGCACAGCAAGCGGCGCTCGCTCCGAGAACCGGCCCAACCCGGTCGGCTGCGATCTCCCGATCCGTCATGGCCGGGCTTGTCCCGGCCATCCACGAGAAGCCGCTCCTGGATCCCCGGGCCAAGCCCGGGGATGACGACTAGGAGGCGACCGGCATGCCGATTTTCTCCCTTCCCGACCTGTCGCCGGCCCTGCCGGAGATGGCGCTCGCCTGCGCGGCGATGGCGCTGTTGCTCGTCGGGGTGTTCCGTGGCGAGGGCTCGACCCGGCTGGTGTCGTGGCTGTCGGTCGCCGTCTTGATCGTGGTCCTCGTCCTCACCGGCATGTTCGGGATGCGATCGCCGGGTCGGCTTTTACGGGATGTTCGTTACCGATTCGCTTCGCGCGTGTTCATGAAGGCGCTGGTGCTGATCGGCTCGGCGGTCAGCATCATCCTCGCGTTGCACTACAACGAGGAACACAAGATCGCGCGCTTCGAGTTTCCGGTTCTGGTGCTGCTCGCGACCACCGGCATGATGGTCATGGTCTCGGCCAACGACCTGATCACGCTCTATCTCGGCATCGAGTTGCAGAGCCTGGCGCTCTACGTCGTCGCCAGCTTCGACCGCGATTCGGTGCGCTCGACCGAGGCCGGCCTCAAATATTTCGTGCTTGGCGCGCTCGCCTCGGGGCTGCTGCTTTACGGCGCCTCGCTGATCTACGGCTTCGCCGGGACCACCAGCTTTGCCGGGCTGGCAAAGCTGTTCGCCGGCGCCACCCCGCCGTCGAGCGGGCTGATCATCGGGCTCGTCCTGGTCGCCATCGGGCTCGCCTTCAAGGTTTCGGCGGTGCCGTTCCACATGTGGACGCCCGACGTCTACGAGGGGGCGCCGACGCCGGTGACCGCCTTTTTCTCGGTCGCGCCGAAGATCGCCGCGGTCGCGTTGTTCGTCCGCTTTCTGGTCGAGCCGTTCGGCGGGCTGGTCGTCGAATGGCGCCAGGTCATCGTGTTTCTGTCGGTCGCCTCGATGGTCCTCGGCGCCGTCGCCGCGATCGCCCAGACCAACATCAAGCGGCTGATGGCCTACAGCTCGATCGGCCATGTCGGCTATGCGCTGATCGGGCTGGCCGCGGCGAGCCCCGCCGGCATCCGCGGCGTCCTCGTCTATATGGCGATCTACCTGTTCATGAATTTGGGCACCTGGGCGGTCATCCTTTGCATGCGCCGCCAGGGACAGATGCTCGAAGAGCATCGGCGATCTATCCGGGCTCGGCCGCACCCAGCCGGGCTTGGCGCTGGCGCTCGGCATCTTCATGTTTGCGCTGGCCGGCATTCCGCCGACCGCCGGGTTCTTCGGCAAGCTCTACATCTTCCTCGCGGCGATCGACGCGCACCTCGTCGGCCTCGCGGTGATCGGCGTCGTGACCAGCGTCGTGGGCGCGTTCTACTATCTGCGTATCGTCAAGGTGATGTATTTCGACGAGCCGATCGCCGCGTTCGACCGGCCGCTCGCCCCCGAATTGAAAGCGGTGTTCGCTGATTGCCGCGGTATTGACGATGTTCTTCATCCTGTGGCCCGATCCGCTGGTCGGCGGCGCCCAGAATGCGGCCGCCTCGCTGTTTGTCAAATGAAGGGCGCGCTGCCGAATTTGCCGGCAGGCTTTCGGCTGCACGCACTACGAGACGCTCGGCAGCACCAACGACGAGGCGAAAGCGCTGGCTCATGCCGGTGCCGCCGAGGGCACGCTCGTCTGGGCGTTGGAGCAGACATGCGGGGCGCGGCCGGCGCGGCCGGGTGTGGCGGTCGCCGCCGGGTAATCTGTATCTGTCGCTGGTGCTGCGGCCGGACGGCCCTCCGGCGCGCGCTGCGCAACTCGGCTTTGTCGCGGCGCTCGGCCTCGGCGACGCGCTCGCGGCGCTGGCCCGGCCGGCATTGCCGCTGCGCTACAAATGGCCGAACGACCTCCTGGTCGACGGCAGCAAGCTGGCCGGCATCCTGCTCGAAATCGGAGATCGAATGCGAGCGGCCGAGTCGATTTCGTCGTGATCGGGATCGGCGTCAATCTCGCGTCCAAGCCCGATGATGTCGAATATCCGGCAACCTCGCTCGCCGAACTGGGCTTTGCCGAAATCACGCCGGCGGCATTGCTCGCGGAGTTTGCCTGGCATTTCGGCCGCTGGGCGGGGCGCTGGCGCGACCGAGGGCTTCGCCCCGATGCGCGCCGCCTGGCTGGCGCGTGCCGGCGGTCTGGGCCAGCCGATCCGGGTTCGGCTCGAACGCAGCGACTCTGTGCGGCCGCTTTCACGATCTCGACGACGACGGCGCGCTGGTGCTCGACGCCGCCGAGGGGCGCCGGCGCATCGCCGCCGGCGAGGTCTTCCCGGCCGCGTGACGGAGGCGACATGCTTCTCGCGATCAACGCCAACAACACCAACACCGTCTTCGCGATCTGGGACGGCGACCGATCTGCGCGGCAGCTGGCGCACCGCGACCGAAGGCAAGCGCACCGCCGACGAATATGTCGTCTGGCTCGATCACCTGCTGGCGCTGGAGAGCCTGTCGCGCGGCGATGTCGATGGCGCGGTGATCGCCAGCGTCGTGCCCGAGGTCAATTTCAACCTCCTGACCCTGTGCCGCAAATATTGCCGGACCGATCCGCTGGTGGTCGGCGAGAAGGGGGTCAAGCTCGGCACAAGGGCGCTGGTCGACCGCCCCGAGGAAGTCGGCGCCGACCGTCTCGTCAACACCGTCGCGGCGCACGACCGCTACCAGGGGCCGCTGATCGTCGTCGATTTCGGCACCGCGACGACCCTCGACGTGGTCGACCGCGACGGCAATTACTGCGGCGGCGTGATCGCGCCGGGGATCAACCTGTCGCTTGCTGCGCTGCAGATGGCGGCGGCCAAGCTGCCGAGCGTTCGCATCGGCCGCACCGAGCGCGTCATCGGCAAGGACACCGTGAGCTGCATGCAATCCGGCCTCTATCTGGGGCTATGTCGGGCTGATCGAGGGGCTGGTCGCGCCGCATCACGACCGAGTTCGGCGCCGCGATGCGCACGATCGCGACCGGCGGGCTGGCGCCGCTGTTCGCCGGCGCGACCGAGGTGATCGAGTGCGTCGATCCCGACCTTACCCTGTGGGGGCTGCGCCTTATCTACCGTCGCAACAGCAGCCAATGACCCGCTCCTCACCACCTTTGGAGGCAACCTCGGAATACGATCCGGACGCGCTCTATTTCCTCCCGCTCGGCGGCTCCGGCGAGATCGGGATGAACCTCAACCTCTACGGCTATCGCGGCCAGTGGCTGATCGTCGATTGCGGCGTCACGTTCGGCGAGGAGGAACATCAGCCGGGGGTCGACGTGATCATGGCCGACCCGGCCTTTATCGTCGAACGGCGCGACAAGCTGCTCGGGATCGTCGCGACCCATGCGCATGAGGACCATATCGGCGCGATCCCCTATCTGTGGCCGCAGCTCAAATGCCCGGTCTGGGCGACCCCGTTCACCGCCTCGCTACTGCGCGCCAAGCTGGTCGAGGCCGAGCTCTCCAACCAGGTCACGATCAACACCGTGCCGATGTCCGGCCGCTTCACGATCGGCCCGTTCGACCTCGAACTGATCACGCTGACCCATTCGATCCCCGAGCCGAACGCGGTGGTGATCCGCACCGCCGTCGGCACGGTGTTGCATACCGGCGACTGGAAGCTCGATCCCGAGCCGCTGATCGGCGAACCGACCGACGAAGACCGGCTGCGTGCGATCGGCGACGAGGGCGTGCTGGCGATCGTCTGCGACTCGACCAATGCCCTGAAGCCGGGCCATTCGGGCTCCGAGGGCGAATTGCGGCAATCCTTGAGCGAGCTGATCGGGCGCTATGACGGGCGGGTTGCGGTCGCCTGCTTTGCCTCGAACGTGGCGCGACTCGCGACGATCGCCGAGGCGGCGCATGCCCATGACCGCGACGTGGCGCTGGTCGGCCGCTCGCTGTGGCGCATCGACAAGGCGGCGCGCGAGAACGGCTATCTGGCCGACACGCCGCGCTTTCTGACCGAGGACGAGGCGGGCTACGTGCCGCGCGACAAGCTCCTGCTGATCTGCACCGGCAGCCAGGGCGAGCCGCGCGCCGCGCTGGCTCGCATCGCGCGCGAGGACCACCCCAACGTCACGCTCGAAGAGGGCGACGCGGTGATCTTCTCCTCGCGCATCATCCCGGGCAACGAGAAGGCCATCGGCCGACTGCACAACGCGTTGCTGCGGCTCGGGGTCGAGACTGGTGACCGCCGAGGATCATTTCGTCCACGTCTCCGGGCACCCTTACCAGGACGAACTGGTGCGCATGTATCAGATGGTCCGGCCGCAGATCGCGATCCCGGTGCATGGCGAGGCGCGCCACCTCTTGACCCATGCCGACCTCGCGCGGCAATGCCAGGTGCCGGAGGCGCTGGTCATCGAGAACGGCGCGCTGGTGCGCCTCGACCGCGGCGGCGCCGTGGTCGTAGACGAGTTCGCGGTCGGCCGCATCGGCAGCGACGGCAAGAGCCTGCTACCGATCGGCGGCGCGGTGTTGCAGCAGCGCCGGCGCCTCGGGAACGACGGCAGCGTCGTCGCGACCCTCGTCGTCGACCGCAGCGGCCGGCTCGCCGCGCCGCCGCAGGTCAGCCTTGCCGGGCTCGCCGAGATGACGGCCGAGCCGGCGGCGGCCCTGTGCGATGCGCTGTCCGACGCGATGGAGGGCCTGTCGGCGCCGCTGCGCCGTGACGACAATGCGCTGCGTGATGCCGCGCGGCGGGTACTGCGCCGGGCGCTCAATGAGCGCTTCGGCAAGCGGCCGCTGATCGACATCCAGCTTGTTCGGCTCGGGAGCCCAGGATGATCACGCCATGATCGGCCGGCTCAATCATGTCGCGATCGTCGTGCCCGACCTGGCCGCCGCCGCGATGCTCTATCGCGACGCGCTCGGCGCCCGCGTCTCGCCGCCGCACCCGCTGCCGGCGCACGGCGTCACGGTGGTGTTCGTCGAGTTGCCGAACAGCAAGATCGAGCTATTGGAGCCGCTCGGCGACGGATTCGCCGGTGCGCGGATTTCTCGACAAAAACCCGACGGGCGGCATGCATCATGTCTGCTACGAGGTCGACGACATCGCCGCGGCGCGCGATCGGCTCCTCGCCGCCGGGGCGCGGGTGCTCGGCGACGGCGAGCCGAAGCTCGGCGCCCACGACAAGCCGGTGCTGTTCCTGCACCCGAAGGATTTCTGCGGCACGCTGATCGAGCTGGAGCAGGCGTGAGGCTAGCTTTCGGCAGGACCCGACCACATTTCCCGCCTCCAACTCCTGTTTCTGGGGCTGCTGTTAGCGCTGGCTGTCTCGTTTGCAATCCCTGCCATGCACAATTCAAATTTCGAAAGATGGCTTCGCGGCGAGTGCAAGGTCCTGCCTGGCGGTCGTTTCGCTCATTTTTCCTGTCAGCCGCGGGCGCAAAGACAGTGAGGTGAAATGGGCTGGGTGACCGGCATCGTCGTCTACGTCCTGGTGTGGTGGGTGACCCTGCTCGCCACGCTGCCGCTGTGGGTCGCACCATCCGAGCCCGGCGATCCCGGCCACGCCGCCGGGGCGCCCAAGCGCCCGTTGCTCGGACGCAAGCTCGCCCTGACCAGCGCGATCGCGCTGGTGATCTGGCTCGGCATCTACCTCGTTGTACGCTCGCCGTGGTTGAGCTTCCGCCCCTCGTGACGGGCTGGCCGGCGACCGCGCGATCATCGATTATTTCTGCATGAGCGCCGCCTATTGCCTCGCCGCCCCGGGCCACAAGCTGCACGGGCCCTATCACGACCGGGAATACGGGTTTCCGGCGGTCGACGAAGCGGTGCTGTTCGAGCGGCTGGTGCTCGAGATCAATCAGGCCGGCCTGTCGTGGCTGACCGTATTGCAGAAACGCGCGGCGTTTCGTGCCGCCTTCGCCGACTTCGCGGTCGATCGGGTCGCGGCGTTCGGCGACTCCGACGTCGCGCGGCTGCTCGGCGACCCCGGCATCGTGCGCAACCGGCAGAAGATCGCGGCGGTGATCGCCAATGCGCGGCGCATCCAGGAGTTGCGCCGGTCGCACGGCTCGTTCGATCGTTGGCTGCAAGCCCATCATCCGCAGACACCCGACGCGTGGACCCGCCTCTTCCGGCAGAATTTCCGTTTCACCGGCGGCCTCATTGTCGGCGAGTTTCTGATGAGCCTCGGCTACCTGCCGGGAGCGCATGAGCCGGACTGCCCGGTCTATCGCCGCGTCCTTGCGCTGGCGCCGCCCTGGTCGTGCACAAGTTGATGTCCGCAGCCGTTAGACCGGGGTTGCGGCATATTTTGCCGTCCTGCTTTCCGCTATAGTGTCCGGCGACCACAAGCGTGGGCGAGGTATTAATGCTTTTGGATCCTTGCCGCTACCCGCCCTTGTGACGAGAAATGGCGGATGCTGGCCGCCGCTCCGCACCAACAGGAGACCCTATGATGCACGACATCGTCATTCGCGGCGGGACCATTATCGACGGCACCGGGACTTCCCGCTTTACCGGCGACGTGGCGATCGACGGGGAGCGCATCGTTGAAGTCGGCGGCAAGGCCGGGCCGGCCCGTCGGGTGATCGACGCCGATGGGCTGCTGGTCACCCCCGGCTGGGTCGATGTCCACACCCATTATGACGGGCAGGCGACCTGGGACCCGGTGCTGGCGCCCTCCTCGTGGCACGGCGTCACGACGATCCTGTTCGGCAATTGCGGCGTCGGCTTCGCGCCGGTCCGCCCCGAGCATCGCGCCGGGCTGATCGATTTGATGGAAGCGATCGAGGACATTCCCGGCACCGCGCTCGCCGAGGGGCTGAATTGGGAGTGGGAGAGCTTCCCCGACTACCTCGACGTGCTCGAACGGCTGCCGCGCACGATCGACATCGCCGCGCAGGTGCCGCACCACCCGCTGCGCGTCTACGTCATGGGCGAGCGCGCCATCAACCGCGAGGCGGCGCGCGGGGCCGACATCGCCGAGATGAACCGGCTCACCGAGGCGGCACTGCGGGCCGGCGCGTTCGGCTTCACCACCTCGCGCACCTATTCGCACAAGACCAATGCCGGCGAGCTGGTTCCCGGCCATTTTGCCGAGGAGGCCGAGCTGTTCGGCATCGGCCGTGCCCTCGGCGCGGCCGGCAGCGGCGCCTTCGGCATGAACAGCGATTTTGTCGACGAGGCGGCCGAGCTCGACTGGATGACGCGCCTGTCGCAGGAGACCGGCCGGCCGGTGTGGTTCCTGCTGACCGACCGGACCAAGGACCCGGCGCGCTGGAAGCGGCTGATGGCCGGGGTGCACGCGGCGCGCGCCAGGGGCGGCCACATCACCGCGCAGGTCGCCGGCCGCCCGGTTGGCGTCATCATGGGGGTCGCCGGCTCGTTCAACCCGTTCTCGATCCGCCCGAGCTACATCCCGCTCGACGCACTGACTCCGGCCGAGCGGCTGGAGCGCCTGCGCGACCCGGAGATGCGCCGCCGGCTGTTGTCCGAGGAGCCCTCCGAGCGCCAACTCGCCCGCCTGTCGCAGGCGCGGCAGAACATGGTCGGCCGCTGGGACCGCATGTTCGTGATGAGCGGCACCACCCCCGATTACGAGCCGCCGGCCGAGAAAAGCATCGCGGCGATCGCCGCGAGCGGCAACCGCAGCCCGCAGGAGGTCGCCTACGACTACCTGACCGAAGGGCTCGACCGTTTCCTGTTCTTCCCGATCGTCAACTACACCGAAGGCGACCACACGACCGTGCGCGCGATGCTGACCGATCCCGGCACAATGCTCGGCCTCAGCGACGGCGGGGCGCATTGCGGCGCGATCGTCGATGCCAGCGTGCCGAGCTTCATGCTGACCCATTGGGGCCGCGACCGCAGCCGCGGACCGGGCCTGCCGCTTGAACAGCTGGTCAAGATGCAGACCAGCGAAACCGCGGATTTCTTCGGCTTCTCCGATCGCGGCCGCCTCGCGCCGGGGCTGCGCGCCGATGTCAACATCATCGACTTCGAGGCGCTGCGGCTGCATCAGCCGGAGGTCGTGCACGACCTGCCGGCCGGCGGCCGGCGGCTGGTGCAACGCGTCGACGGCTACCGCGCGACATTCGTCGCCGGGATGCCGGTCTTCGAGCGGGGTGAGGATACCGGGGCACGCCCCGGCCGGCTCGTTCGCGCCGGAAGATAGGGGCGAGGGGTGGTCGCGACCGCCGCGTCACCGCCGCCCGCCACCGGATCCGGGCCACTCGCGGCGCCGGCCGCGGAAATCGCCGAGATCCTTGCGCCGCACCCGATTTTTGCGCGGTTTGACCGGGCCTCGCTGCTCGCCGTCGCGGCGCAATGCGGCTTCGCCACCTATCCGGCCGGTGCGACCGTGATGCGCGAGGGCGACCCGGGCGATTTTGCGCTGGCAATCCTCGAAGGCGAGGTCGACGTGTTCGCCGAGCTGCCCGCCGGGCTGGTGCAGATGGCGACGATCGGGCGCAACCGGATCATTGGCGAACTGGGCGTCTTCACGGACATGCCGCGCACGGCGACCGTCGTCGCGCGCACCTACCTCGTCGTCGTGCGCATCGAGCAAGACAGCCTGATGCGGCTCAGCGCCGAGTATCCCTCGATCGGCGTCGCGATCATCCGCGAACTGGGCGGCCGCCTCGCCAGCACGAGCCGCTCGCTCGCCTATCTGACCTATGCGGCGGAGGCGTTGGGGCGTGACGAGTACGACGCGACGCTGCTCGACGCGCTGACCGACCAGTCCGGCGAGCTGGCCACCTTCACGCGGGTGTTTGCCGGCATGGCGGCCGAGATCCGCGCCAAACAGTCCCGCCGCGAAGAGATGCAGGCCGCCGCCAAGATCCAGCAGTCAATCCTGCCGCCGCCGCTCGCGCGCCGGGGGTCGGCCGCGCGGGTCGACCTGCACGCCGAGATGCATCCGGCGCGCGAAATCGGCGGCGATTTCTACGATTATTTCCTGATCGACGACCACCGGCTGGCAATCACGGTCGCCGACGTTTCCGGGAAGGGCATTCCCGCCTCGCTGTTCATGGCGGTATCGCGCACGGTGATGCGCGGCGTCACCGGCGCCCGCGACATGGGCTTCGGGATGGAAGAGGCCAATCGGCTGCTTGCCACCCAAAACACCAGCTGCATGTTCGTCACGATGTTTCATGGCGTGCTCGATCTGGCAACCGGCCTCCTGCGATATTGCAATGCCGGCCATAACCCGCCCTATGTGCTGCGTGCGCAAGGCGAACGCCTGACGTTGGGGGCAACCGGCATTCCGTTCGGTATCGACTCCGGTATCCCCTATTGCATCGAGGAAACGTTGCTGCGCCCGGGCGACACGTTATTTCTGTTCAGCGACGGGATCACCGAGGCCTTCGACGCGGCGAGCCAGGAGTTTGGCACGGCACGGCTCGAAGCCGCGTTGGATTCCGGGCGGGGCCGCAGCGCGGCCGACCTCGTCGGCGGGGTGCTTGAAGCCACCGCGTCTTTCGCCGACGGCGCCGAACAGTCCGACGACATCACTTGCCTGGCGCTGATCCTGCTGCCCTGAGCGCCGTCGGGCGAGGGGCGCACGGATCAGACCCGCGATTTCTCCAGTCGGAGGATATTGAAGTCGCCGTTGCGGCGATATTGCACGTGGTCCATCAAGCGGCGAATCAGAAGCACCCCGAGCCCGCCCGGCCGGCGCTGGTCGAGCGGCAACAACAGATCGGGATCGGGCGCCGCGGTCGGATCGAACGGACGGCCGTTGTCGGTGATTTCGGCGACCAGCGCTTCGGCGGTAATATCGAGCCTGACCGTCAACTGGTGCGGCGGCGGGAGGCCAACAAAGCCGTGCGTGACGACGTTGATGGCGGCCTCCTCAAGGGCGAGAGCCGCCTTGAGCCGGATGTCGTCGGCGATCCCGTTCGCGCTGCAATGGGCTTCGACCCATTTGATCAGCTGCGGGATCGCGTTTGCCTGGGGCTCGACGCGTAGCTCGAATGCGGCCATCCCGCCTCTTACCGCGACCGTGACGCTAAGCCAAGTCCGATCATCGCAAAGTTGAGACGGCGGGCGCGGACGACGGCGCACATAGGTTGTCCTCGCGGGCAGCCCATCGGGGACCCGTCGCTCTATTGCCCGTCTGATCGGCGCCGTGCTAACCAAGCGGCAAGGGCGACTGGCAGCATGAGGCTTCTGATGGAATTTGCCCAGGAGCAGGCAGGCGACGTCGTCATCGTCACGATGGCGGGCCGCCTCGACAGCAGCTCGGCGCAGCCCGCCGAGGAGCGATTGACGCACGTGCTCAGCGACGGCGCGCGGCGGCTGGCCATTGACATGGCAAAGCTCGAATACATCAGCAGCGCCGGGCTGCGGGTTCTCCTGCTGGTGGCGAAGCAGGCACAACAGGCCAAAGGGAAGGTGGTGTTGTTCGGGCTTTTGCCCAATGTCCGCGAGGTATTCGCAATCAGCGGCTTCGACAGAATTTTTTCGATCGCATCCGACGCGGCGGCGGCCGTCGCGGCGATGGATTGAGACGGGCGGGCAATGCTGGGATTTGTCGAAGAAATCGTATTGCTGCAACTCGACGACGCACGCGGCAAGTTTGTCGATCTGCCCCTGTCGGCCGGTGATGTCGTGCTCGCCGGCGCGGCGCTGATGGAGCTGGCGCTCAAGAACCGGATCGACGCCGATCTCGACCAACTGATCGTCGTCAACCCAACGCCGACAGGCGATGACATCCTCGATGATGCGCTCGCCCAACTCATCGCCGCGGGCAATTCGTTGAGCCGTTCGGAGGCGGTCGAGCGCATCACGCTCAACGCACGAAAATATCAGGAAAACGCCCTGCACCGCCTCGTCGCGAGGGGGATCCTGCGCGAACAGGACGGCCGCTTCCTATGGGTCTTCCACACGCGGCGCTATCCGGTGATCGACAACCGCGAGCGGATCGAGGTGCGATCGCGGCTGCGCCAAGTGCTGCTGACCGACGAAATCCCCGACCCGCATGACGTGGTGCTGATCTGCCTGATAGACGCGTGCAACCTGCTCGATCTGGTGCTGACGCCGGATGAGATTGCCCCGATCAAGCCGCGGGTTGAACAGCTTAGCCGGCTGGATTTGATCGGTCAGGCCGTCACCAAGGCGGTCGCCGAGATCCGCTTCATCGTCAAGCACGCCACCGCGCCCGTCTACTGACCCGGCGACCACCGGCCGATCGGCCCCGCAGGCGGGCCACCGTCGCGCCACAACAAATTGGTCGGAGTGAGAGGATTTGAACCTCCGGCCCCCTCCCGCCGGTAGGCGCACATAATCGATCGGGGTTGCGCCGAGTTGACGGCACCGCAGAAATCGGCCGATTTTCCTTTGTTTCTGGCCGCTAATCGTGGGTCGACACTGCGCCGGTTTGTGCTGTCATGTTCCCTGGGTTACAGGTGAGGTGGAATACAAGCGGGCCGCGGCTAGCGGAAACAAGCCTAAAATAACGAAGGAGGACACCGCAAGATGCTACATCAATGAGAAATATTTGAACGGAATCCCAGCGGGTATCGGCGACAAGGACATTGCTCGTGAGATCGAGGCCAACAATAAAGTGAAAATAAGCATACGCACAATGCGACGCGCGCGCCGCGGTAGATAATAACGGCCGCGAGCAACGCTGACCAAAGGCGGCAAGAGCGGCCATGGCCATATCTGGACACTCTTGCCGCACGACAACGTGCGCTCTCATCATCATACCAGCGCCATCGCAATCATTACGGAGCGAGCGATGGCACTTTCCGACCCCGACAATTTGTTAACGCGGCGGCGGGCCGGTGTACCGACGCTATGGCCCGCGCGTCATACACCGCTGGGCAGGTCTGCTCGATTGGGCCAAGCCGCGGTTGTCCGCGCCGATGCGATTGACCAGCGAGGCGGACCTGGCATGACCGCGCCCGTGATTGCCACGGGCTATCGGCCATGATCGGCGCCGATCTCACGGCCGAGTACCGCGCCGCACTGCTTGCCACCCGTGGCGATAATCTGCGGGCCGCTGTTCGCGGCCGGGATTACCTCACAAACAATTGCCGCAGTGGCGCCGGCGATAGTCCGGATCGCCGTTGCCGGCAGCACATACGAGCCCGATCCGGCCGGTAAAGGCGCCTTTCTGCTCCCGGTGCGCGTCGATAACCCGCTGACACCCGAGGCGGCCGATTCGATTGGGATAATACGGGCGGGCTCGATCGTGGACCTGCTCGCGTTTCACCCGGCACACCCGTACCGCTGGGCATTGCGGCGTGATGACGCCGAGTGGCTCGGCGCGATCGAGCCCCAATACCTCGATCCCGCTCCGGTTCCTGTCTGGCGCTCGCCGCTCGCCTGGCTGCAGGCTGGCTGCCGCGGGCTGGTCGTCCTGTCGCCGGTGGCGGCGGACCGCGTAACGCCGAGGTAATACCGGCCTGATTAAGCGTTGACCTTTTCGAGCCAGGGGTAGGAGCCCAGGGAGCGGATGCGGCCGGTATCGGCGAGCAGAGCGTTCCATGCGTCGCAGCAGGCATCGATAATCTCTACGGTGCCGGCGAAAACGCGGTGCGTGAGCCGATTATCGCGCAGGCAGAGCCACAGGCGCTCGATCGGGTTGAGCTCGGGCGAATAGGGCGGCAGGAAGACCAGGCTGAGATTGGCCGGCACCACCAAGTCGCCGGCGATGTGCCAGTCGGCCTTGTCCATCAGCACGACGGCATGCGCCCCGGGCGCGACGGCCTGGGACAGTTCGGCGAGGAAGAGGGTCATCGCCTCGGTGTCGAGCCCGGTCATCACCAGCGCCACGCCGGTATCGCGCCGGGGGCACACCGCGCCGATGATCCAGGCGGAGCGGTGGCCGAGATCGCGCCGCCCGCGCGGGGTGTGGCCGCGCCGCCACCAGACATAACCGGTGCGCCCTTTTTGGCCGACCCGCGCCTCGTCCTGGCTCCAGACCCAACTCTCGCCGCGGTCGAGCGCCATCAACGTGCGCAGCAACCCGGCGGCATCCAGCCGATCGGTCTTGGCGCGCCGCGACCGCCGGTCGACGAGGATGCTCGCGGCGTCCAGCACGCGGTTGTCGATGCCGCGAGCGCATAACAACCGGTGCAGCCAGAACCCGTCATAACCCGCCTCGTAGCAGGACAGAATACGGATCGTCTGGCCAAGCCCCGCCTCTGCTTGGGCTTGCTTGCGCGCGATCAGCGCCAGCAGCCCATCAACGTCGCCACCGGCAAAGCGATGTTGGCTCACCTTGTCGGAGATCGGCGAATGCAGGGCTACCAGCCAGATCGACTTGCTCAATTCCAATGCAACAAACATCGTGGCACGCTCAGCCGCGACGGTCGGCAGGGCACTGGTCGAGATCTCCATCGGCGGTCTCCTGGATAGGATGTTGGACAACACCGAACCCTACTTGAGCTCGGCCGTCCGTCGCCTCATAGGATCTTTTTTGAAGGTTTCCTGCGCCTTCTGATTGGCCTGCGGATGAACCGGGCGGGTCTTGCGATGCGACAGATCGAGCGACCACAACAGCCGCAGCATCCCGGTCTCGCTGTAGACGACACCCCAGCGTTCTTCCGCCACCCGGCACAGATCGACGACGCGCCAGCGCCGGACGTGATCCACCGCCGGGTTCGGGCCGCGCAGCACGATCGCTTTCAATGAGGCCATCTGCCCTTCCGTCAGTTTCGGGGCGCGCCCCGGCAACGGCCGATTGGACAGCCCGGCGATCCCTGCCGCGTTGTAGCGGTTCCCCCGCATCACGGTTGATTGGGACACCTCGCAAGCGGACGATTTCCGCACGAGAGGTGTGTCATGGCCGATCAAGCGAACGACGTTGGAGCGCGGCCGAGCGCTGCGGAGCGACCGCAAGAGTCTGGCGCAGCGGCGCTCGGGCGCGGTGGCAGGATGTCGCGACAGCGCAAGAGCGCGGCGGTGCTGCGGCTGTTGCGCGGAGAAGACCTGGAGACTGTCTCACGCGAGCTCGGCGTCACGGCGGCGACGCTGACCGGCTGGCATTGACGCCTTCCTGGCCGCCGGTGAAGCCGCCCTGGCGACCCGTGCCGCCACCGGCGACGAGCTGGCGAGCGAGCGGCTGAAGGCCAGGCTCGGGGCGGCGCTGATCGAGCGCGACCTCTTGAACGAGAAGATCGCGATCCTGGAGGCCGACCGCCCTTTTGCCCGACGCAGGCGCACGCCATGAGCCGCGCCCTCTCGCCGGTCACCGGCAAGCCGTACGGCCTGGCCGCGGTCTGCCGCGTGTGGCGGCTCGCCCGCTCGGGGGTTTATCGCCATCTGTCGGTGCCACCGACGGCGCAGCGGCGCGGGCCGCTCGGCGCGATGTCGGACGACGCGCTGACGACCGCGATCCCCGGGGCGATCGAGGGCATCCTTGCCGCCAGCCCGTTCCATGGCGAGGGGCATCGCAAGGTGTGGGCACGGTTGCGTCATGCCGGGACCCGCACCTCGTTGCGCCGGGTGCTGCGGTTGATGCGCCAGCACAACCTGCTCGCGCCGACCCGGGTTGGCTCGCCGCGCGGGACCGCGCAACCACGACGGCACCATCATCCCCGACACGCTCGACGCGATGTGGGGCACCGACTTGACGACGACGACTACCGGCGAAGGCCAGGCCGCGGTGTTTGTCGCGGTCGATCATTGCTCGACCGAATGCGTCGGCATCCACGTCCACGCACAGGCGACCCGCTTCCAGGCCCTGGAACCGATCCGCCACGGCGTGCGGCAGCGCTTCGGCGGGTTCGCCAAGGCGCTCGCCCGCGGTCTGGCGGTGCGCCACGATCACGGATCGCAATACATGTCGCACCAGTTCCAGAAAGAGATCGCCTTCCTCGGCATCGAGAGTTCGCCCGCCTTTGTCCGCGCGCCGGAGGGCAATGGCTGTGCCGAGCGGTTCATCCGCACCCTCAAGGAAAACCTGCTCTGGGTGCGGACCTTCGACACCACCGAGGAGCTGCGCCAAGCATTGCTTGCGTTCCGCGAGACCTACAACACGACCTGGCTGATCGAGCGCCACGGCTTCCTCACGCCAGCCCAATTCCGCGAAAAGCAGCTTCAAACTGCCGCCATCGCCGCGTAGGCTTTAATCCGGTGTCCTAAAAACCGCAGGCGGTACAGGCCCACCGACGGCAGCGGCCATCGCGCGTCCCGTCCAGTGGGTCGTCTCTCCCGGCGGCTCGATGCTGGTAAGCGCCAGCACCTTGGCGATTGTCGCGATCGGCACGGGCGCTGTGCCTGGAGGTGGGGTTTTATCGTGCAGAAGCCCCGTCCACGCCTTCCTCGGCGTAGCGCCGCTGCAGCGCCAAATGGATCTTCGACACCTAATACCGAAGGCGCTGACACGTTGACGCTAGACCGGGCGCGCCTCTCGAAAACGAGCGCGAGTCGCCCTCAAATCAGGCCGGTATAATACCGACCTGACTAGGCGCTGACACGTTGACGCTAGACCGGGCGCGCCTCTCGAAAGCGAGCGCGAGTCGTCCTCAAATCAGGTCGGTACAATACCGCGCTGAGTTGGGGGTGACTCGCGAAGAGGGTTGCGGCAAAGGGTCGGTGTGTGCTTATGGCCCGCCCCTCTTGCCGCGAACCGTTAGGCTCGTGGCTGGTTGGATAAAGAGGAGCGGACCGATGGGTATCGTGATTATTGGGATTGATCTGGGCAAGAACTCCTGCAGCGTGGCGGGTTTGGATGCGTCGGGCCGAGTTGTTTTGCGGCGTCGGATGCGGCGGAGTTCGGTGGAGAGCTTTGTCGAAGGTCTTGAGGGTTGCATCGTGGCGATGGAAGCGTGCTGCGGCGCACATCATCTGGCTCGCGTGTTCGCCGCGCAGGGGCACGAGGTTCGTCTGATGTCGCCGGAGTATGTGCGCCCGTATGTGAAGGCGCAGAAGAACGACGAGCTTGATGCGGAGGCGATCGCGGAAGCGGCGACGCGGCCGACGATGCGGTTTGTGGCGATGAAGAGCCAGGCGCAATCGGATATCCAGGCGCTGCATCGGGCGCGCGAACGCCTGGTGTCGGAGCGGACGGCGCTGATCAACCACTTGCGGGCGCTGTTGCTGGAGCGTGGGATTGTGGTGCCGCAAGGCCGCCGCAAGCTGGAAGAGGAGCTCTCGGTCTTTGCCGATGAGGATGGGCCCGAGGCGCTAAGCCCCCGCATCCGCGCTTCTGATCGAAGACCTGCGGAGCGAATGGCGGGCGCTCGACGAGCGCATCGCGGCCTTTGACGCAGAGTTCGTCCAGATGGCCCGAGACGACGAGACGGTGCGCCGTCTGATGACGATCCCCGGGATCGGGACGATCAATGCAACCGCGGCCGCCGTCGGCAACGCTCGAACCTTTGGGCGCGGCCGCGACATGGCTGGTTCGGCCTCGTGCCGCGCCAGATGACGACCGGCGGCAAACCGCGCCTGCTCGGCATCAGCAAGCGCGGCAATCGCTATCTTCGCAAGAACCTGATCCACGGCGCGCGAGCCGTGCTGCCGTCACTGGTCGAGCGCGAGACGCCGCTTGGCCGGTGGGCGCGCGGACTGCTGGCGCGGGCGCACAAAAACGTCGTCGTCGTGGCGCTGGCCAACAAGCTGGCGCGCATCGCCTGGGCGGTGCTGGCGCACGGCTGCACTTATGATGCCGGATGCGAAGCGGCGGCCTGAGGAGATTGCCCGCGCGCGTCGATCAGCGACGCCGGCGGGTTGCCGAAGTCTGCGTGTGGTGAAAGGAAGATGGCCTGACAGTCGAACGGCAGCTTGAAAACCTGGAATATTGAACGGCCCCCGAGGCCGCTGTGATTATGAGGATCAGGCTGCGCGGATCTCCATCTTGGCCGGGAACACAACCCGAGACCGGATACGTTGATGCAGACTGACCAGAGCCGGACGACAATCACCCTTGCGGACGGGGCGGGCCATACGTTCAATCGGAGAGCAGAATTTGTGGTTGAGGACGGGAGACCCACAATTCCTGCTCTGGCGATCCGGGATGATGTTGCTCCAGACGCGTTGCGCCGGCGGGCACGGCGGGCGCGTGACGGTCGGGTCAGCGCGCGTCTGATCGCGCTTGCCAATGCGCTGGAGGGAATGGACCGGGCGAGTGCGGCGCGGCTGGCGGGGATGGACCGACAGACCCTGCGCGATTGGGTTCACCGTGTACCGCCTGCGGTTTTTAGGACACCGGATTAAAGCCTACGCGGCGATGGCGGCGTTTGAAGCTGCTTTTCGCGGAATTGGGCTGGCGTGAGGAAGCCGTGGCGCTCGATCAGCCAGGTCGTGTTGTAGGTCTCGCGGAACGCAAGCAATGCTTGGCGCAGCTCCTCGGTGGTGTCGAAGGTCCGCACCCAGAGCAGGTTTTCCTTGAGGGTGCGGATGAACCGCTCGGCACAGCCATTGCCCTCCGGCGCGCGGACAAAGGCGGGCGAACTCTCGATGCCGAGGAAGGCGATCTCTTTCTGGAACTGGTGGGACATGTATTGCGAGCCGTGATCGTGGCGCACCGCCAGACCGCGGGCGAGCGCCTTGGCGAACCCGCCGAAGCGCTGCCGCACGCCCTGGCGGATCGGTTCCAGGGCCTGGAAGCGGGTCGCCTTGCGTCGTGGATGCCGACG
This sequence comes from uncultured Alphaproteobacteria bacterium, assembly GCA_963746885.1. Taxonomy (GTDB): domain Bacteria; phylum Pseudomonadota; class Alphaproteobacteria; order ATCC43930; family CGMCC-115725; genus DATARH01. The sequence goes on along the minus strand of CAVVDM010000015.1, from coordinate 110,777 downwards.
CATCGCGAGCAAGATCGCCACAAACACCGCGGCCTGGCCTTCGCCGGTAGTCGTCGTCGTCAAGTCGGTGCCCCACATCGCGTCGAGCGTGTCGGGGATGATGGTGCCGTCGTGGTTGCGCGGCCCGCGCGGCGAGCCAACCCGGGTCGGCGCGAGCAGGTTGTGCTGGCGCATCAACCGCAGCACCCGGCGCAACGAGGTGCGGGTCCCGGCATGACGCAACCGTGCCCACACCTTGCGATGCCCCTCGCCATGGAACGGGCTGGCGGCAAGGATGCCCTCGATCGCCCCGGGGATCGCGGTCGTCAGCGCGGCGTCCGACATCGCGCCGAGCGGCCCGCGCCGCTGCGCCGTCGGTGGCACCGACAGATGGCGATAAACCCCCGAGCGGGCGAGCCGCCACACGCGGCAGACCGCGGCCAGGCCGTACGGCTTGCCGGTGACCGGCGAGAGGGCGCGGCTCATGGCGTGCGCCTGCGTCGGGCAAAAGGGCGGTCGGCCTCCAGGATCGCGATCTTCTCGTTCAAGAGGTCGCGCTCGATCAGCGCCGCCCCGAGCCTGGCCGTCAGCCGCTCGCTCGCCAGCTCGTCGCCGGTGGCGGCACGGGTCGCCAGGGCGGCTTCACCGGCGGCCAGGAAGGCGTCATGCCAGCCGGTCAGCGTCGCCGCCGTGACGCCGAGCTCGCGTGAGACAGTCTCCAGGTCTTCTCCGCGCAACAGCCGCAGCACCGCCGCGCTCTTGCGCTGTCGCGACATCCTGCCACCGCGCCCGAGCGCCGCTGCGCCAGACTCTTGCGGTCGCTCCGCAGCGCTCGGCCGCGCTCCAACGTCGTTCGCTTGATCGGCCATGACACACCTCTCGTGCGGAAATCGTCCGCTTGCGAGGTGTCCCAATCAACCGTGATGCGGGGGATGCCTGTCAGAAATTTCGTGCGGGACGGGTTCTTATGTCCGTGATGTCAAGATCAGGGCAAGTGTCTGCGACCTGTTTTTCAGGTGATACTTGGTTATATCAGTGCCCAATGCGGACGGCAGGAAGCATGGACGACGGTTGATCTGGCTCTTATCCGCGGGTTGGTACCGCATGACCAAGGTTCGTCGCGGGGCTTCCTCTGTCTAACGAACGTGCGTCGGCTGTGGAGCCTGCTCCAACCCGGATCGAGGGTTCCCCAACCTCCTCATCCTGCCGTCCGCACTGGGCGCCGAAGATAGTCCTCAATGTCGCCGCGTCACCTCCTTGCTAGCCAAGCCCTTTTTGCAGCGTCGCTGTCAGGCGAATTTCGGCTCCACCATACGGGCAATCGCCCAGATGAAGCCGACCAGTTCACGCGCGATTGCCACGACCACCTTGGGTGTCGGCTTGCCGGCGGCGACCAGCTTGCGATACCGCGCTGAAAGTCTCACCTGCGCCTTCCAGGCCACGTTGCGGATCGGCTCAGGTAAACCCACGAGCCGGTCGCGAATGATCTGTGTCACGCGGGCCGGAAAGCGGTAGGTCCAGGCCGCTTCGACCAGGCAGGTCCGTGCCAACGCATTGCCGGTCTTGGTGATGGCGCCGCGCCGGATCGTGGCGCCGCTCGAATGCTCCGAGGGGTTCAGCCCGAGATAGGCCATCAACTGGCGTGGGTTGTCGAACCGGCTGAAACAGCCGACCTCGGCAACGATCACCGAAGCGACGATCAGCGAGACGCCGCGCAACGCCTGGATCGCCTGCACCACGGGCGCGAGAGACCATTGCGGCACCAGCCCGATGATCGCTCCCTTCAGCCGGTCGCACAGCGCCTCGGCCCGCTCGATCCGTTGCAACATCTCCTCGTGCGCCAAATGCTGCGCCGGATGGGCAAAGACCAGTTCGCCCAGCCAGCGCCGATGCATCTTGGTCCAATGTCCGTACGGCGAGACCAGGCCGTGGCGCAGCAGGAAGCTCAACAGCTGTTGGCGCGCCTTGCGCAGATCGCGCATCGCTTGCGCCCGCAGCCGCACCAGATCGCGCATCGCTTCGTGCGCCTCATCTGGCACCCACACCGCCGTCAGTTGGCCGGCGCGCAACGTCTGGGCCAGCATCATCGCGTCGCGCCGATCGGTCTTCACCTTGTCGCCGACCTTGCGCGGGATCAGCGCCGGCGCCACCACATCGCAACGGTGTCCCAGCCGCGTCAGTTGACGCTGCACGCCATACCCGCACGGCCCTGCCTCATAGCAGAAATGCAGCTGCTGCCCATCTTTCGTCAGCTTCTTGCATAAGCCGCGGATCGTGTCCGGCGTGTTGGTGATCGTGCCGTAGAAGCGTACCTCTGCGCCCGCGGCCGCTTCCACCATCGCCACAGAGATCGTCTTCTTGTGTACGTCCAAGCCGACGAAAAGCGTAACATCCGTCATGGTCCGCCTCGTTCAGTGCCTGGGGATAGGCTCCGTCGCCGGAGCAACCCCCGTAGCGTTGCAAAACGCCTTACTCGACACTTCGAGGCGGGCCGCCTCAACCGGCGATCGCCTCAACGGACATCTGGTCTAACTGGTTAGGCCAAGGCCATTGTGAAGCGCTCGCCGAACAGAACGGCGAGCTGGGATTTGGCCATGGCCCACTCGCGCGGCGGCATGATCCACTCCTTTTCGGAGCGGTTCGGAGCTTTGTCGCCGCCTCGTCGCTCGGGTCAATGGCCCCTGGCCCTGACCGCCCGGCGCAGCTTGGAATTGAGCGCCTCTATGGCATTCGTGGTGCACAAAATCCGACGCACATCGCCGGGGAAGGCATAGAACGGGACGACCTCGCCCCAGGCGCGCCGCCAGCTCTGGCCGATGGCCGGGTATTTCTGGCCCCAGAAGCTCTCCTCGAAGGCCGTAAGGGCGGCTTCGCCGGCGTCGGCATGGACGCCTTCAAAACCGCAAAAGCGCTGCTTTCCACCCGGCCGATCTTCCACAAAACCGATGCCGGCATCCGCGGCCACGTCTTCTGCACCTTCCTCGCCCTGGTGCTGCGCAAGGAACTGACAGATCGTCTGGCGGCACGCCGCAGCAAGCTCGAATGGCAGCGCATCATCAATGATCTCGCCGATCTCAGTGAGATCAAGGTCGAAAAGGACGGCCGCCGGGCCCGACTGCGCACCGCTCCCGGCCCAACCATTAAATCCGATCTGCCGCGCTATCGAGACCACCCTGCCGCCCGTCTTCCCGGAGATGCCGCCCGCCAGTTGAACCCCCACGAAACTGTGGCGCCTAAATCTGAAAATGGCATCCAAGCCGTTGATAATCAGCCACCTTCAAATCAAAACTGCGGAAGTTGGGTCTGGCACCTCGGCAGCATATGAGGGATCAGCGCTTATGCAGCAACTCAAGCAGTGCTCTTGCCTCTCGGCTGTTCGGGGCAGTTTTCGTCAGCTGTTCGGCATAGGTCACCGCACCTGTGTGGTCGCCCATGTCACGAGAGATTGTCGACAGCCCAATCAAAATATCGGCATCTGCCGGATGCTTGCTGCTCGCTTGCTTCAGCACGGCGATGGCATCCTGGGCCTGCCCTGCCGAGTTTAAGGCGATCGCGTAAACATATGCGAAGCGGGCATCTGCCGGCGCCAGCGTGGCGGCCTTCTGAAGAGCATCAAGCGCGCCCGGCATGTCGCCGGAGCGGGCGAGGAGCAGTCCCAGCGCGTGGTAGGCAGGAGCATAGCGCGGCTGCGCAACGATCGCCTGGCGCAGTAGCGGTTCTGCCTCCGCATCGCGGCGCATGGCGCGATAGAGGTCTCCAAGATTGACCAACGCTGGGGCGAATTTGGGGTCGAGGCGCAGCGCTGCGCGATAGGCAGCCTCGGCCTCAGCAGCGTGGCCGCGTTCGGCCTCGAAGGCGCCGATCGAAAGCCACGCCTCGGGGCGCTCGGCGCTGGCCTGCTCCGCCGCGATCAACTCTGCCCCGGCCCGTTCGAGCGCCGCCTTGCGATTGGGCGAGAGACGATCAGCCACCGCCGCGGCTAACGAGCGTGCGGCGGCAATGCGGACGGCCTTGACCTTGTCATCCAGCAGCGGTGCGACCAGCGCAACGCGCTGATCGGGCGTAAAAGGCGTGAGCGCGTCGATCGCCGCCATTCGCAGGAGAGGATCGCTATCTCGCAGGGCGTCGTGATAGGCCTTAATCTGCTCCGGCCCGATATCCGCGGGGAACCCTGGCAGCAGCGAGAGCGCGGTCGCCCGCACGATGGCTGGTTGCTGCTTGTCTTGGATTAGTTTAGCGAGGGCCGCGTCGGCGCCGGGCTGGTCTTTCCGGGCGGCATTGATAACCGAGCCATAGTGGGCCTCGGTGCGGCGGTTCAGTCCATGCCATGCGGCAACCTGATCCGCCGCCCACTGGGCGGAACGCCGGGAGTGGCAATTGCTGCAAGCGTTCGGCGTGCCGAGGGCTACGGAGAGATCAGGGCGGGGGATGCGGATCGCATGATCGCGTCGGGCGTCGACGACCATGTAGGTGCGCGTCGGCATATGGCAATTGGCGCACTGGGCCCCAGCGGTACCGGGCTCGTGATGATGATGGGCGGTGGTGTCGAACTTGGCGGGGAGGTGGCATTGGGCGCAGACCTGATTGCCGGGTGCACGCAATTTCAGGCTGTGGGGCTCGTGGCAATTCGAGCAGGTCACCCCCATCGCGAACATTTTGCTCTGCCGGAAGGAGCCGTATTCGTAATCCTCTTCCTGAATTTGGCCGTCCGGGAAATAAACGCCCGCCAAGAGGCCCGGTATCGCGCTGTCGAGCAGCGGCTTCCCATAGGCGAAATGGTCCGCAATCTCATGGCGGCGGGTGTGGCAGAAGCCGCAGGTTTCGATCTCCGTATTCGAAGATCGCGGAGCCGTCCGTGCCGCCGTGCCGACTGTCGGATCGAGCACCCAGCGGCCGCCGCCCGTGTCGGCCAGATTGGTGACCAATCCCTTGCTGGGGTCGTTCGCCTTGGTGCCCGGCGAATTTGCCCAGGCGACATGTCGCGAACCCGGGCCGTGACAGGCTTCGCAGGAGACATCGATGTCGGACCACGACGTTTTATACGTATTGCTCGATAAGTCGTAGTTGCGCTGAAGATCGGTCGAATGGCAATCGGCGCACATGTAATTCCAGGTCTGGTTCATGCCCGTCCAATGCAGCGGATCCCCGCTAGGGATCGCCTCCTTGGGATAGAGATGAAACCAGCGCTGGCCGCCCTCAGTCTTAGGGCGGCTGTCCCAACCAAAAGGCAAAGCCTGATAGCGTCCGCCCGGAAAGCTGACGAGATATTGCTGCAAAGGGTAGACGCCAAAGGTATACGAGACTGGGTAGTCGTGCAGCTTGGCATCGGGGCCGTCTGTGCGGACGAAGAATTTTCCGTCCCTGCGGAAGAATGTCGAGGTCACGCCGAAATGCGTCAGCATCGCACCGCTGAAGTCACCGAGAACGGTCTTCTCGTTCGCCTCCTGCATGGCTTTGTCGTGGTGAGAGCCCCGCCACAACCGAGTCTCGGGCTGATGGCAGCCGCTGCAAGCCTCTCCTCCGACGAAGCTCGCCGTCGTCTCCGCCGACACCCGTACCGGGACCAGCGACGCCAAGCAGGCAAACAATAGCGCCCTTGCGAGACGCCAACCGACACCAGGATCGAGAGGATATCGGGTGAGCGCGGGCGGGGAGAGCATCATGCACAGAAACCGGAGCCGGCAAGGGACTTTCCCCTAACCATATTCCCGGGTTCCCCACATTGGCGAGCGCGCCCCTGCGTGCACCAGGCATTTCTTAGCGGGGAAACAGGAACTGCACCTGGAAGCGGATCGCCCAGCGCGGGCCCACACTCGGCCGCTCGACATAATCGTATGCCTGAAAACTCGCGTTGAGCGGCTGCCCGCCAATTTTGAGGATCTTGCCGACGCCCCCTCCGATCGGCACGCTCCACCGCTGTGATGAATCGACGCTCCAATTCGCTGTGATGATCGGGGAACTGCTGAGATACCAACCGTTCGGCAGGTTGTAATTAACGAACGGCTGCAACAGCGTCTGGTTTACGTCCGCACGGCCATTCGGGCCGATAACCGAGAAGAGTTGTCGCGCCAGCACGCCGACGGCCCAAGGCTTTGGCATTATCAGCCCGACCGCGGCCGGGCCCATGCTGAACTTGCCTGACCCGATGACGTGATCAGTTGCCGTAGGCAGGTTCAGTGACGGTCCCACACCCCAGATGAACGCGTTCGCCGCCGCCGGCGAGAAATAGAAGGTCTGGTTGATGTCGCCGAGGCCAAAGGTCTCCGGGATCCCGAGCGGCCCAGCGCTTGCCGCCGTTGTGTCCTCGCCGAGACTGCCGATACCAGCGCCGGTGGTGATGCTCGGAACATAAATCAGGGGCGCTATCGTCCGGCTGATGATGTTCCAATCGCCAACGGTAAATGGCAACACCGGCTGGATGTTCAGCACATCGGCGGTCTTGTTGTGGCTGCGGCCGGCATCGAAATAGGTGTGGTTTTGGAATGGCAAGCTGTACATCGCGGCAACCGGGTTCTGTGCGGCCGCAGCTAAGGCCTCGGTCGACTGCTGCGCCGCGGCCGGGTGCGTCGCCGCCAAAACGCCAGGACACGCGGCAATCGCCGCCGCCTGGGCCAGGCGGCGTAGTTTTCGGGCAGGTCGGCGATGCCGCGTGCCGATCGGTAACCTGAAAAACGTGATCATCACTGAGGTTCAATCTCGCCTGGTCGCCAGGTTTTGTTGAACCAGGGTTCCAGCGGGCCATAAAGGCGCAGCAGGATGTTCCAGCTCTTGCCAGGAATGGTCTGCACCCAATTCTTTTCCTTGCCCGGAGGAGCCTTTGGCCCAAACCAGACACCCACCGACCCGTCGGCATTCACCATTAGCCCCTTGGTCTGGCTGCTGACTGCCGGCCAATCCTGATCGGTCTGCAGCATCGAGCGGGTCTGGCTGTCGTACAAAATGACCGACCAGAAGTCCTTCACCGGGATGTTGGGCGGCAGGTGCAGCCGGTAGTTCTTGCCGCCGTCGAACGGATTGCCCTTGGAGTCGACGAACGCGGCCATGTATTGCGACCCGACACCGACCATCCTCGTATCCATCGCCGGGGTAACACCGGTCGCGTAGAAGAAAAAGCCCGAATATGCGTCCAACTGACGGGCGCCGTTCTCCTCGAATTTGTAGCCGCCAACGAAGCCCAGCCACCACGCGCTGTTCGGGTAGTAATATCCGTCCAGCATCCGCCATTGGCGTTCATCATCGTTTCAAAGATCGGGACTGTCGAGTTGGCCGGCCCCAACTCGAGAACTCCCTTGCGGTTTGCAAACTGATTCACTGCCGGTATCCCGAGCAGATACGCTTGCACTGCACGCTGAAAGTCGAGGTTGTCGTAAAGCTTCTCGGTTGAGGGCTTGTCCGGAACGCCGTCGAACAAGTGCAGCGTCCCGAGGCGCGTCTCCATCGTGTCCGGCGCGGCGATGCCGGGCGGTATCGCAGTGGTGTTTTTGTAGGTCGCCGCAGCCGGCGGGGCGGCCGTTTGCTACGCGTCGCTCGGCCCGGCGGCAACGGCGACAAGCACAGCCACCGCCCCACGGATCAATACTTGGGTGCGCGCTTTCACTGGGTCTGCCTCACCGCTTAGTGTCCGGCCCGCTAGCGGACGTGAGCCTCACGGAACGGTGAGGTTCACGTCCATCCCTTTCAACCCTCCGCTAGTTGGCGTCTTGTGCCGCGCGCTGCGCATCCATCAGCTTCTTCTGGTCCTCTGGTGTCAGCTTCGGCGGATCGAGCGCGATCATCAACTTGTCGATCTTGCCAGTGAATTTAAACGGCACCTGGTAGTCCGCGTCATCCACCGGCGTTCCGGTATCGGAGCCGATGTCAAAAGTTTCGTCGATCGGCAAAAGGAGGGGAATAGTTCGCTCCAATGTCTGCGTCGAGACGACCTTGCCGTCTACCTTGAAGGTTCCGGAACCGCTGTGGCCGAGGCCGCTGACGTTATTAAAAGCCAGAGTCGCAAATCCAAGGCCCTGATATTTAAAGTCATATTCGAGGGTATGCTTGCCGGGCGCGAGCACCTCTGAGCCCTCCCACCGGGTCCGCTTCAGGTCAAGCAGGTTCCACGTGAACACTGGCTTGCCCTTCAGCAGGTAAAGCCCGTACCCGCCGAAGCGCCCCCCCTCAGTGACGATCATGCCGTCGGCGCCGTCCTGCGGTACTTCAATCTCCGCGGTGAGCGTGTACGAGGTATTAAGGAGGTTCGGCGCTGCTGCATCTGGAATGCCCGTCATCGGTTCGCCGGAGTAGGTGAATACCTTGCGGCCTGCCGTCAGCGAGGGTCGCGGCACCGCCAGGCGGGTCGCCACCGAAGCGTCCAGAGGCAAAACCTGATGTTTGGCAAACTCCGCGAGCATCAGATCTTTCATCTCCTGCACTTTGGCCGGGTTGGCAGCAGCGACATCGGTATATTGCGTCCAGTCATGCCGGATATCGTACAGCTCGAATTTGTAAGCGGTCGCTGGATTCTCGATTGCCTTGCCGAATAGTTGCCACGGCGCCCGTATCGGAACCGCGCTGAGCATCCAACCGTCACTATACAGACCCTGCACGCCCATCATCTCGAAATACTGCGTGTGATGTGGTGACGGTGCGGTGGCATTGGCTTTGTCGAAGCTATAGACCATGCTGACACCCTCGATCGGCTTTTGCCCTATGCCGTCGACCATCACAGGCGCAGGGATGCCGGTAGCCTCGAGGATCGTCGGCACGATGTCGATCACGTGGTGGAATTGATTGCGGATGCCGCCCTTGTCGGTGATTCGCGCCGGCCACGAGATCGCCGTGCCCTGACGTACACCACCGAAGAACGACGGGATTTGCTTGGTCCATTTGTACGGCGTATCGAAGGCCCAGGCCCATGGCACCGCCATGTGGCTATATGTCTGGTTGGTGTTCCAGACATCATAAAACTTCATTTGCTGGGCGACCGGCAATTCGATGCCGTTGAACTGAAGCATCTCACTGGGGGTGCCGTTCGGCGAGCCCTCGGCAGAAGCGCCGTTGTCACCGCTGATATAGATGATCAGGGTATTGTCAAGCTTACCCATGTCCTGGACCGCCTGGATGACACGGCCGATCTCATGGTCCGTATAGGCCAGGTATGCGGCGTAGACATTGGCCTGCCGAATAAACAGCTTCTTCTCCTCGTCCGTCAGGGTATCCCATTTCCTCAGCAAACCGTCCGGCCAGGGGGTCAGCTTCGCGTCCTGTGGGATGACGCCGAGTTTCTTCTGGTTTGCAAAGATCTGGTCGCGCAATGCGTTCCACCCTTTGTCGAACAGGTGCATATCGCTGATTTTTGTAACCCATTCCTGGGTCGGCTGGTGCGGCGCGTGCGTGCCCCCCGGAACGTAGTACAAAAAGAACGGTAATGACGGACTGATGTCATTCAACTGGTTCATCCAGTGAATTGCATCGTCCGCCATCGCCGTGATCAGGTTCCAATTCGGCTTTCCGAGGTACGGGTAAATCGCTGTCGTATTGCGAAACAGGTTTGGCGTCCATTGGCTGGTGTCACCACCGACGAACCCGTAGAAATATTCAAAACCCATCCCTGTCGGCCATTGATCGAATGGTCCGGCTTGGCTGGCCTGGTAGGTTGGCGTGTTGTGGTCCTTGCCGAACCAGGCGGTGCGGTACCCGTTTTCCAGCAAAATGCGGCCGATCGTGGTACTGTCCCGGGGGATAATGCTGTTGTAGCCGGGGTAACCGCTCGACTGTTCGGAGACCACGCCAAACCCGACCGAGTGATGATTTCGGCCGGTGATCAGCGCCGCCCGCGTCGGCGAGCACAGGGCGGTCGAATGGAGATTGGTGTAGCGAAGACCCGCATTGGCGATGCGGTCGAGCGCCGGCGTCGGGATCACGCCGCCGAAGGTGCTCGGTGCGCCAAAGCCTACGTCGTCGGTCATGATGAGCAGGATGTTGGGAGCGCCCTTCGGCGGCACGACGCGTGCGGGCCAAGCCGGTTTCGACTGGGCGGCGTTGAGGTTGATCTCACCCTGAAATTTCGGCGGTGGCGGCGGCAGATAGCGGCCGTCGATGGTCGTGGTGGCATCGGGCGCACCGGGCGTGCCGGTCATCTGCTGAGCGCCCGCGGGAATTGCGATCGGCACCATGAGCGCGCAGACCAACAGCGCCAATTTCGGGATCTTCATAGCCTGAGACTCCTTTCCCAGGGAGGTCGCCGGAGGAAGCACGGCAGACAAACATCCCGGCGGCTTGCGCGCGTTGCGCCAAATCAATTTCGGTGGCGTCGCCGGTCTGAAACCGCCGGCTCTCGCCCAGGCACGGGCTTCTTCACTTCCGACCCGCCCGTCTCGCACTCAGCGACGGCGTGCCTCAAGTTCCAGGGTGATCAGGCGGGCGAGCAGGGTTGCCGGGTATAGCTGGCCGATAACTGCTTCCAGGTTGGCGACGCTACGCGCAAAGGGATGCACCGGCACGATGTCGCCGAAGCCGACCGTCGTCAATGTCACGAAACTGAAATACATCAAGGTGCCGGAAGCTCGGACCGAGGTTATCCCTGCGGGGACGCCCGTAAACGCGTACGGGATGAGATCCCAGATCACGCGGTATCCGACGGTACAGATCAGCCCGACATCCAGATACAGGACGACGGCGCCGAGAATCCGATGCGGCGTAATCACGCCCGGTGCGAATACTGCGCGTCCGACGACATATGCTGCCACCGCTGCCCCGGTCATGGTTCCCATGTGCGAGAGCAGCGCGGTAGAGGGTGCGGGCGCAGCCACGGTGAGGAAGGTGCCTGCTAAAGTCGCGATCATCGCGACGATTGCAATGAAGGTTGTGACTCGCCCTCGTGACACCAGAATGACCAGAAGGGCGAAGACGAAAAACAGCAACTCCAACGCGACCCGCGAACCCCCATAGCCGGCGGCGGCGCACGGTGCGGCGACAAAGATGATGAGGCATTGCGCGACGAGCATCATTGTCAGCGCGGGATCGCGAACCCGAGCGCGCCACGATTGCAGTTGCGACGTTGGGGCCAATGTCGCGCTCCTAGCGATTAGCCGCCGGCATACGGCGCGCCGCCGCATCCCACATCACTCGCGGATCGAAGGTCTCCGCCGCAAGCATCGTCAGAATGACGACGGAGCAAAACGCAACCGCGCCGACCCCCGGCTCGATCGTGATCACTGAGCCAAAGACGACCAACGCGCCGAGCAGTGACTCCATGAAAATGTCGATCATCGACCAGCGGCCGACAAAGACCACGATGTGATAAAGCCGCGTCCGATCGCGCAGCCAGCCTGCATGGCCGATCCGGGTCGCGACCAACATGATCGTCAACCCGATGAGCTTCAGCAGCGGGACCATGATGCTGGCAACAAACACCAGTGCGGCGAGAGGATACTGGCGGGCGGAAACCAGCTCTTCGATACCGCCGAGTATCGTGCTGGGTGCCCCGGCGCCCAGCTGCATGACCGTCATCACGGGGTAGTAGTTTGCCGGCACGTAGAGGATCGCAGCGGCGATCGTCAGAGCCCAGGTGCGCGCGATGCTGTTGGGCTTGCGGGCATGGAGCGCGCTGTCGCACCGGCGGCAGCGCTGGTGCTCGTACTGCAGGACGGCGACGAGGCCGCAGGTTTCGCAGCCGGCCATCGGATCGGAATCGTAACCGGAGACATCGAGGGCTCTGTCGTGGTCCAGTCTTTCCCACAGCGCTTCGGGATCGAGCGCCGAATCAATCCACACGAGGACGAAGGTCAACGCCATTAATGCGTAGACGCCGGCGGAGAGACCGATCGTGACCAGAGCCCCCAGCTTCACATAAGCGACGAACACGCCGAAGACGAAAACATCGATCATCGACCACGGGCGCAGCTTTTCCGCCCACGCAAAGATCCGGCGCAAATGCGGAGGCGGCGAGGTTTCATGCGCTCGAGCCAGCACATAGATCATGCTGATCAGCCTGGCGAAGGGCGCCAACACGGTGACAAACAGAACCACCGCAGCCAGCTCCGCCATGCCGCGGTGAACCAATTCCTGCGGCCCGGAGAACAGGTTGGCGGTGTGGAATATGCCGGCGGTCTGAACGCTCATCAGGCGGGTGGAGCCCATCACGACAAGCAGAATGAAGGCGGCCAGCGTCAGGGCGGCGAGGTGGTCCAGGCGATGTTTGCTGGTGCGTCTCAATGTGGTAGCGCACCGTGCGCACCGCGCTGACATTCCGAGCGCCATGGGGCCGACCAACTGCAACAGGCCGCAGCCCGGGCACTCGCGCAGTTGCGGCCTGGTCGTCGCTCGTGGCGCGAAGGAACGCATCAGCGACCGACAAGCAGCGTCGTCAGCCCGTCGGCCAACTGGCCGACCGCGGTACTGATTGCGGCGACCTCGCCCTTGGTATCCCTCGCCGGCAACGGCACCGCGGAGCGGAAACTGCGCAGCAGCGGCGCTCCGCGACCCTTGAAGGTGATACTAGCCTGCGCTTGAAGGATCAGTTTGCCGGCCGCGTCTTGATCGAGGCGCTGTACGTTCAGCGCAATTGTCGCGTCGGGCGAGGCAGATACCGCGCCGGTCTCGCCGAACACCGAGCTTTGCGGCAGTCGCTGCCCCAGTTCCTCGATCAGAACCCGACCCAACATCGAACTGAGCGGTTCGCCCCACCAATCGTTCTCCAACACGGCGAGCTGGTAATTCTCCGACGAGCGAACAATCTCCGAGCGTTCGAGATAGCGGGCGGTAGCAATTTGTTGCAGCACGATTACCTTGGGCGCGCCGCTGCGGATGGCGCCGCTCAGGGGGGCGATTGTGTACAGCACCGGCCTGGTTGAGGAGCAGCCGACGAGCGCCAAGGTCAGCCCCAGTACCGCCAGCAAACAATGTCTTTTTGCGCGGTTCATTCCACCCCTCCGGCCGATCGGCCTTTTATCAGCGCTTCCGGATGGCGCGCCAGCAGGTCCGCGAGCGCGCGGATCGAGCGAACCGCATCGTTGCTCTGCACCAACAGCCGATCGAGGTCGCGACTGAATTTGGTGTCGTTGCCGTACCCGCTATCAACCGAAACGGTGAGCTTGTTGACGTTTGTCAACGCCCGTTCAAGCGTGGCAGTGATTTGCGGCAATCGTTTCACCGCAGGACCGGCACCGCTATCGATTTTCTTGACCAGATTGTTGGCCGACGCGAGCATCGCGGCGAGATTACTCACCGCCTCCTTCAGTTGCGGGCCCGCGGTTGCCTGGTTGACCGAATGCAGGATGCCGTTCAGATTCGCGCCGATCTGGGTGAACGGCATCGTGTTGACCTTGTTGAGCACTTCGGTCGCCGAGGCCGCCAAGCCGGCGAACCCGCCTCCCTCCGTTGTCGGGATGACAAAGTCGGCGCCCTCCTTTACAGCCGCCGCCGGCGGCGCATCCGGCACGAGCTCCATTGCCACCGTCTGTTGCCCGGTGATCAGGCTGGCTGTCTCCAGGCTCGCCCGCAGCCCCAGCTTAAGCATCAAACCGATCGCCTCCGCATCGGTCTTGAAGATGCGTTTGCCGACGCCGACGATGCGTTCCGGCTGCACCTCGTAGCGCACCGCCGCCAGAATGGTGCCCTTTGCCGGCTCGGCAACGAGCCGTACATCGAGCACCCGCCCGATCTTGAGACCGTGCATCGTGACTTCGGAACCCGGCGCGAGGCCACGCACCGAGCCGGAGAAATACGAGATCGCGGCGACCGTTCGTGTGTAGGAAGCCGAATTGGCGGTGTCCCGGTCCGCGAACAACGGAAACACATGGTTTTGCGTGGCCGCAGCGGCGTGGATATCGGAAGTCGGGGTTTCGAACGCAATGCCGCCGAACAGCAGCGCGCGCAGCGATTCCATTTGTAGCTGCAGGCCCTCGGCACCCAACTTCAGCGATAGCCCCGAGGCGTTCCAGAACCGCGTCTCACCCTTCACATAGCTGTCGTACGGGGCGCGGACGAAGGCGTGCATCGTCACGCTGTCCGCCATGTCGGCCATATCCCAGCCGAGCACCTCTCCGACATTGAGGTCATGAAAGAAGACCGGCGAACCGACTGAGATCGAGCCGAGCCGCCTCGACCTCAGCAGAAAGGTATGCCCGGGGACATGTGCCTGCAGCACCGGCGGGTCTTCCTGGCCGATGAAGTCGCGCTGCGGCTTACCGCCGGCTTCGCCGGGAACGACGCCGACATAAGATCCCGACAACACCGTCTCCAGGCCCGAGACATTGCCGGCAAAAAGGCGCGGCTTGACAACCCAGAACACCGCCTTGTTGGTTAGCAGTGGTTCCGCTTCCCGGGTCGTCGCGATGGTGACAACGACGTGCCATTTATCCGGCGTTAGTTCGAGTTTCTTGACAGTTCCGAACACAATATCCTTGTATTTGAGCTGCGATTGGCCGGCCTGAAGCCCTTCCGCGCTTTCGAAGGTGAGCCTGATCGTTGGCCCTTCCTTCGAAAGGGTGTCCCAAGCAAGCCAGGCGCCGATGGCAAGCGCGACGATGGGCACGATCCATATGATCGAAATGCGCCGCGAGCGCCGCGTCGTCGCATGCGGCGGTTCTGGCGGCGCGTACTGACTGGTCATTGCCGGCCTTTCTGGGCGTGACGTGCAGGCTATCGAGGGCTGGGACAGTCTCCAATCGAGGGCAAACAGGCGTTGGGCGCCTGAAGGCACCCGAAGCGACTAGTCAAACCATGCTCCGATCGCCCGCCTGCTCGGGCCGATCTACCCTGCTAGCGACAAACCCCCAAAGCCTGCAGGCGCTGGCGCAACTGGACACCCCACGCCTCGAATGCGTGGCGAACATCCCGCCAGTTGTCCAACGTGTTGGCGAACAGGGCTGTCGTCCCGCCGCGCTTGTCTGCGGCCTCCCACAGCAAGGTTCCGTTGGTGGCGTCGGTGGCAAAGCCCTCGGCAGTCGCGGTGCCGGAGAAATAGCCAACTCCCTTATTGAAGGCAAATGAGGCTACGCTGTAGGCCGTGCTCGCATAGGGCGCGTAGGTTGCCACCGTGTTGATGGTTGCGTTCGGCTCCTTTGTGTCGACCAGCGCAAAATGCAGGTGGAGCGTGCCGGGGGAGACGTGCCTCACTAGCTCGCAATGGCTCTGAAGGGCCTTATAGAGATCGGCGTAGAACGCATTGGCGAGCGCCTGCTGCTGGTCTGCCGGCACCTGGTTCAACGCGGAATTCGGTCCGGCCCAGATCGACACCGGGTCGAGCAATATCTTCCGGTAACGTGACACGTTCGCATTTGGGTTCAGATACACCAGATCGGGCCGCCCGGGCCCGCCCGGCGCCAACAGTTCCGGACGCGGGAGAAATCCGCCGACGGGCGGCACATCGACCGCCATCTGCTTGGTTGCGCCGCCGATCACCTGTCCCGCCTGAATGGGGGCCGACGGCTGCTGCTGGATTGGATTGGAGATCCCTAATTGCTCGCAATTGGAGAGGGTGACGGCGACCGACGCAGCGGCCAACGCCCGTAATGCGCGGCGGGTGTTCACGGCGATGGGCATGTTCGGCGGATCCTCCATCCAAAAGGTTCGTGCAAGGTATCGTGGCCCGCGGGCTCATACCGGCCTGATTTAAGGACGACTTCGCGCTCGTTTTCGAGAGGCGCGCCCAGTCTAGCGTCAACGTGTCAGCGCCGCTCCAGGTCGGTATCACATATCCGAAATTCAACTGCAACGCTGCAAGAACTTCGCGGTCTTGCCGGTTCGCCGGGGGTTGTCTTTCGCTCCACCGAGGGGGCCGTCACGCGGCCAAAGAAACGGGCGATGCTGTTCGCCGTTCTAAGGATCCACGGAATGCCGGCTCAATAGGGTGGCGGGTAGTAATAGGCCGGGGGCGGGTTGTAGTAGCTCGAAGCTGCCGCCGCTCCAACCGCTGTGCCGACCGCGACGCCGGCCACAACCCCGGCGCCGCCGTAATAGGCTCCGCGATAGGCGCCGCCGTAATAACCCCCGTGGTAGGCGCCGCCTCCATAGGGCCCGCGAACCGCGGTGGCCCCGCCGGGGCCGCGATAAGCAGCGCCGCCCCCCGGGCCGCGGACCGCGACGCCGCCGGCGGGACCACGTGCCACGGCGCCGCCTCTATATCCACCGGCCGCCCGCCAGGCATATGCGTCGGGTGCGACCGCGGTGATCAGGGAAAGGCCGAGGCAGATCAGGGTCAGCCGTTTCATCACTTGTTCCCTCCCGCTGTGGCGGCTTTCAACTCGACCTTCGTCATTCCGGCGGGGGGCTGGAAGGCGAATTCGGAATTGGCCAGATGGGCCGTGACGTTCCAGTCGGAGAACTCGGCAACGAACTCCGGCTGGCCCGGCAATAGGCGATAGGTCACGATCAGCCGGCGCGGCAACGCCTGTGGGGTCTTGTCGACCCACAGTTCGAGTTCGATGCCCGGCGGTTGGGTGAAGAACAGGTGCCGGCATGGGACGCCGTCGATCATCACCGTGTTGATCTCCTTGCCCGTCGTCACCCCGGTCAGAAATGCCTTGTCGGGCGCGGGCGCCAAAAGATCGGCGAGGGGAAAGTCGACGCCGAGACGGTTCGAGACTTCATCCAGAGCCGCCTCTATGGTGTTCGGCGCCGGGACGCTGGCATACTTTTTCTTGTCGGCTGCGACAAAGGTGATGGTCTTGCCGTCGTAGTAGAGAGCGGTTGACCCGTCGTCTCCGGTTACGTGCGCGGCAAGCTTGTCCGGCCGGTGGGCGACGACCTTCATCGTATGGAAGATGTGGAGCGGCTGGCCGTCGGCGTCCTGGTAAACGCGGATGGTTTGCGCCGTGAACGAGAATTCCGTTGCCGACAGCGTTTTGCCCATGTTCTCAATGGCAGCGCGGGCCTCCTCGCTGATCGCCGGTTCTGCCGCGCGAGCTGCCGGTACCAACGCCGGTACCAAGCTGACGCCCCCGTATGCGGCTAATCCGACGATCAGGCTGGTGAAGCGTAACTTCATGGATACCTCCATTGATTCCCGGATACTTGGGGAATGCGGTTCCTGTCGTATGCGTGGGTACGGGGGTCGCCCTGTCCGTCCTTATTGCTGCACGACCAGAACCACCGCACGGTTGGTCCGAAGCCGCACGTTCTGGGCGGTTCTCACCAGCGGCGTGTTCTCGCCCTGCGGCTGGGTCATGACCCGCGTCGCGACGACGCCCGCCCCAAGGAGGTAGTCGCGCACCGCCGCGGCACGCTTTGCCGAAAGCTGCAGGTTGGTGTCCTCCTTGCCGACCGTGTCGGTGTGGCCGAACAGCCAGATGTTGGCGTAGTGGCACTTCCACGCCTTGACCACCTGGTCAAGGGTGGCGCGGCTTTTCTCGTTGACCCAGGTCTTGTTGAACCCGAACTCCAACACGTAGGCCTTCGGCGCGTGGATGGCCGGCTCGGTCAGCTTGATCCTCATGCCCTGGCCGCCGAAGCCCAGGCCGACGCCCATGGTCTCGGACTTGAGGCTCATCGTTACATTGTTGCCGCGGTTCTTCATGGTGAGCACGCCGGCGCCCGCGATCACCGTAGTCTCGGCTTGCATGGCACTGTACTGGCCGGAAAGATCGGAGACCCGGGTCATGTTCTGAACCGCCCCGGTCGCGCTCACCTTGGAGATGCCGACCTGCAGGCCGGCACCGAACCCGGAGACGCTGAACGGATAGGCGCAGTTCGTTCCCAGGTTGGGCAGGTTCAGGATCCCGTCGCCGGACTGCCCGCCAATTCCCAGATTGACCGAGGTCGACTCCATTGCGACCCACGGGTAGTTCGGGGTTTGCGCGATAGCGGGTGCTCCCGCGGCGAGTGCCAACAGGCATCCGGCGGGAATGAGGTACTTCGATGGGCGCATGACCTTGGTCTCCTCTGGTGTCGCGAGATGGCGGGTCATCTCTGGTTCACGCCCCTTTAGCTGCCGGGTGCCGCCGTAGTCAGGTGGCATCAGCAGCGGCGACCATGGTCAAAAGCGGAATGTCGCCGAGACGATCGGCCCGTACATGTTCACGTCGAACTCGGCGGCCGGCGCGCCGTAAGTGAAGTTGAGGCTGCGGAAGCCAACATGCATGTCGATGCCCGGCTTGACCGTATAGTCGATCGTGCCGATCAGCTGCCAGTCGACATGCGCCCCGACGCCAAAGCCGCCGACATCGCCATAGGCGGTCGCGCTGAACCCGTTGCCCAGCTCACGGTGATACCGCGCGGCAATCAGCGGATCCGCCCAGGCGCCGCCATTCGCCAGGGTCACCGGCGGCAGCAACCCCTGGTTCAGGGATATCTGGCCGTCGATCCCCCAGGCGCGAACGCCCATGCCGACATCGACGTACTGGTCGGGCAGCGCGACCGCTCGATAGAGAAACATCGCCGTCCCGCTGTCGATCGTCAGCCCGCCCTGCGCGCCGTTGAACAGGACATTGCGGGTGGCGATGCCTGATTTAACCGGCGCGTGGATATAATCGGCAAGCACGCCGAACGGGCCGTTGCGAAACTCGACCTCGCCCATGAACGGCACCCAGGTGAGGTGGCTGATCAGGTTGCCGGGATCGATCGTGTCCGACGCGCTCGGTAATCGGGCATTGGACGGGTTGACGCCGACCGAGGTCCACGGCAGCCAGAGATAGGGCGTGACCAGCACCTCCGTCCCTTGCAATGGCGGCAACGGCGGCTCGGGCGAGGCGCCCGCCTGCTGGGCGCGCGCCTGATGAAGCCCGAGCCCCATCAGGGCCGTGATGGCCAACGCTCGAAACAGCGTGGACAAAGGGCGGCTTCGGGTGCCGCCGGGAAAGTCCGGTAGTGGTGTCATCTAGACCTTCTTCGCTTGACGGGGTTACCGGGGGTTCGCCGCTTTCAATCTCGATTCTGCACCACGACTCTGGAAACCCGGCAAATCCAGGGCTGGTCTCTTGCTTTCCGGGCAACGGGACAGACAGCACCGCATCGCCCCGCCGCAAAAGCTCTATGAGCCGAGCTGGATCACCATGCCGTCTGCCCCCAGCGCCAGCGCCAGACCCTGACGGCGCGCCTGCAGCTTCAGATAGACGCCGTTGGCGTTCTGCAGCCACATCCTGCCGCGCCCCTGATCGCCGATCGCCCAGCCGCTGCGAACCTGAACATAGACCCCGTTGATGTCCTGCAGGTTGCGCATGTTGTAGACGGTGCCACTGGCTTCCAGCCGGGAGACGCCGAAGCCGCCGATCCCCAACCCTCCGAGCTTGAACGGGTAGGCTTGGCCGCCATAGTAAAGTGTGCCGCCGCCGAGCGTACCGCTGCCGATAAAGGCGACCTGAACCTGGCTGATCGTCATGCTTGCCGACGGGCTTGACGGCGGCGCGTACTGCGCACTGGCCGGAACCCCCCAGAGCGCGCACAGCATCGCCAAAACCGCGGCAAACCGCATACCCCGGCATCCGGACCGAATATGCATCATCGTCTCCTATACATCGGTATCGTGATCGGACAGGCAACCGCAGCGCGGATACTACGGCGCCACGGCTACCCGAACGCCGTTGCGTCAGGAAGTGATCTCGACGCGGCGGTTCTGCGGCTCGCGCACGCCATCGGCGGTCGGCACGCGGTTGTCGTTTTCGCCGCGGCCGCTGACGGTCATCTGATTCCGCGACACGCCCATGCCGGCCAGAGCGACGGCGACGTTGTTGGCGCGCCGCTCGGACAGACGCTGGTTGTAGCCGGGTGACCCCGACCGGTCGGTGTAGCCGGTGACCTGAATCTGCACCGCACCGCCAGCGCGGAAAGCGTCGGCGGCCTGGTGGATGATCGCCATCCCTTCAGGTGTCACCGTAGCCCGGTCCCAATCGAAGAATACGAGGAACACCTTGGGCGGCTGTGGCGGTGGTGGTGCCGGCATCGAGACCGGCTCGGCCGGTGGCGGCGGCGGCGGCGCAAAGAGCCAAGTCAAGCTCGCCACCACGTTATTCGTGTTGCCGCTGCCGGAGATCTTGCGACCGGGGAAATTCACCCCATTAAGGGTGAAGGGCTGGATCGTATAGCTGACATCGGATGACCCCCGGTACCGGTAATCAAGGTCAAAAGCGAGGTTGGGGGTGAACATGTAGCGGACGCCGGCGATCGCCTGATAGGCGAAGACCACGTCGGAAGTCTTGCTGCGATAGCCAAGGGCGGCCGAGTTGAAGTTGCCGTTGAGCGTCGCGCCGCCGATACCCATGCCGATGTGCGGGGTCAACCCGCCCCAGCCAACATTGAAATCATAGATCGTATTAAACATCAATGAATTGGTATTGATATCACCATTTATCGAGGATCCGAACGCCGTCGCGTTGCTCGCGTTTGCCCGATAGCTGTACTCGCCTTCAAACCGCCATGCGTTCCACTGATAACCGAGGCGAGCGCCGACGTTGAAGCCGTCATTGAACGATTGATTGATGGGAAGGCTGAACGATTGGTTTGTTACAGGATCGGTGCCGGTGATACTGGTCTTCGTGCCCTCAAGGCCGGTCCACCCGCCCTCGCCGCCGAGATAAAACTGCGCCCGAGCAGCGGGCGCCGCCAACGCCGCGGCCAATGCGACGGCCAGACCAGCCATCAGTGAGGTTTGCAGTGAGGTTTGCATCGACATGAACTTTCTCCATCAGTCAGCTTCAATCAGCTAGAGTGCCCTACTAGAGTGTCCTACAGCAAGCGGTCGGATTGGCCTGCATCAGTACCGGCGCCAATAGGCGCAAAATTCTCCCTTATGAAGCTGCTGCCGCGACGGGTTCGCGCCAGTTGAACCAAATTTGCGGTTGAGCTTGAGCGGAACACGCGCGATTGACCTTGATCTAAATCAACGGCCATCATCGCCCTCGGTGCTAGCCCTCATCGCCCTTGGTGCTAAGGGAGATTCAGTCGGCGGCTGGTCGCTGCTCTCAGCCGGCATTGCAGAATGGTTTAGCCCGCAATGAGCAACGCCGACGCAGCTGCCGTGCTTTGGTCCTGCCTCGGAGGCTTGACAGCAACCATCGCAAGCGAGGAGATGATATCGGCCGGCATCGAAGGTTGCAGAACATCGCGAGCGACGCCGCGCGGCGGGGCGCTGCCATGATTGACTTGGCCGACTATCCGCTGACGCTGATCTTCGCGGTCAGCGTTGTCGTTATTCTGGCTGCCAGCGAAATCGGTCGCCGCTATGGCGTGCGTGTCGTTGCCCGCAGCGGCGACAACGTTTCCACGCTGGAAGGCGCGTTGCTGGGCCTCCTCTCGCTGCTGATCGGGTTTACCTTCGCAATGGCCCTGGCACGCTTCGAGGCGCGACGCGACGCATTGCTGGATGATGCGAACGCGATTGGCACCACGGCGCTGCGTGCTCGCCTGCTGCCTCAGCCATACAGCACGAAAAGCCTGAATTTGTGGACTCACCGCGAGGGACGGCAGAAGCCGATCACCCTCGTCGACATTATTATCATCACGCAGTACACAATGCACAGCTGTTTCAAGTTCAACGACGGCTGCCAGGCGCGCGAGACGGTAGACAAGTTCCAAGGGCAGGAAGCGCCAATTGCCATTTATTCGACGGCGACATCAAGTCGCCAGGCGTCGCCTGATAAAGGCGTCTTCACCGCCTGCGTGTGGTACGGCTTCGTGGACGAGCCGAACCTGTTGCGCGCGCTGGGCGCGCATCCGTAGCCAGAACCTAAGGAAACGCCGAAAAATGTCGGCGTAGGCTGCGGTTTGGCGGCTGCGGCATCGTTTGTGGCGGCGGCCTACCTGGAAACGGCCCGCGTTTGGTAGGAATCGGGTTGATATTGGGCTTCCCTGTTGTTGTTTCCCGGATCAAGACAGAGTCCGGGCGTCATCAGGCACGGCCTTGCGCAAGCAGCGTTTTCTTGACGATCACCAGGTTGGCCAGTGGCACTTCGGGATGAAGGCGCATATCGGGGTGGATGTCGCCTCGGGGGTGGTGCACACGGTGGTCGGCACCGCCGCCAACGAAGCCGACATCAATCAGATGGCGGCGGTGCTGCGCGGCCAGGAGGAGGCTGTCTTCGCTGATGCCGGCTATACCGGGGCGGACAAACGGCCGGAACATGAGGACCGCGACGTGTCTTGGAACATCGCGATCAAGCGCAGCATCATCAAGGCATTGCCCAAGGGGCTGCGGGATTTGGCGGAGCCGGTGGAGCGGGCGCTGTCGCAGGTGCGGGCCTGGGTCGAGCATCCCTTCCACGTGGTCAAAAACCTGTTCCGCCATAAGAAGCTGCGCTACCGCGGCCTGGCCAAGAACACGGCGCAACTGCACACGCTGTTCGCGCTGGCCAACCTGGTGATCGTGAAGAAAACGCTCCTCGCGCAGGGCCGTGCCTGATTGCGCCCGGACTCTGCCTTGACCCCGAAAACAGGCTCCGCTCACCAAGGTCGTGGCGAGCCTTTGCAATATTAAGACCGATTGGTATCAAAATCCCGGCGCGATCTTGAATAATCTTCGCCACGAGAATGGCGACGAGTGATGGTTGTCTTCGACCCTGTCGTTCTCACAATCGCTTTGAACGACGAGCCTGACATTCCCAATGATCCGGCGATAAAAATGCCGATAGCCCGAGCGCGAGAGAGGATCGAATACCTCGTTGAAGCCTAAAATCGTACATTCTTCGCAACCCAAGGTGTTGCGATGACCATCGATCTTACCGACTCGATCTTTCACGATGAAGATGCCGCCCGGCAACATTTCGAGGCGATCCGCTGGCCGAATGGCCCGATCTGCCCGCATTGTGGCGTGGTCGGCAACGCAACCGAACTGAAGGGCAAGAGCACGCGGCCGGGCGTCTACAAGTGCAAGGACTGCCGCAAGCCGTTCACAGCCACGGTCGGCACCCTGTACGAGCGTTCGCACATTCCGCTGCACAAGTGGCTTCTCGCGACGCAGCTGCTCTGCGGCAGCAAAAAGGGCATGTCGGCTCACCAGCTGTGGCGGCAGCTCGGCTTCGGCAGCTATCGGACGGCATGGTTCACGGCGCACCGTATCAGGGAGGGGATGCGCGAGGCGTAAGCATGCGGCGTAGGCCGCGGCAGGGTTATTTCGGCGCGGTCGACGGCTTGAGCAAGGCGGGATCGGCCTTGTAGATCTCGATGATGCGGTGAGGGTTTCGATGCCGAATTCGGTGAACGCCATGAGGCTCTCGTCGCCTGGGCCGTAGACCCGGATCAGGCCGTCCTCCTGGTCCATTTCGGTGGCGACCTCCCACAGCCAGTCCTCGTCCTCGCCGAGCATCGCGGCGAGGCGAGCGATGGTGTGAACATGGTGGACCTTGTTGACCGAGGCCAAGGTCAGGCCGCCGCGGCGGTAATCGTGGGTGCTTTGGGCGCCCAGTTCCAGGGCAGCAATTCGTCGAGCCGGTGAGCCGGATGCGTGGCGATGCGGGCCAGCACGTCGGCCAGCCAGGCTTGCGGGTCGACGCCGTTCATCTTGGCCGTGACGATCAGGCTGTACAGGGCGGCGGCGCGCCGACCACCGCGGTCGGATCCGCAAAACATCCATGATTTTCGCCCGAGAGCGATACCGCGCAGCGCCCGCTCGGCGGCATTGTTCGACAGACACACACGCCCGTCGTCGAGGAACAGGGTGAAGGCCGCCCAACGCTTCAGGATATAATCGATGGCCTTGGCGAGGTCGTGGCCTCGGGAGAGTCTGGCGCACTGCTCGCGCATGGAGACCTCAAGCTCCTCGACAAGCGGCTTGCTCCGTTCCTGGCGAACAGCTCTGCGCTCCTCGGCACTCTTGCCATTAATCGGCCGCTCGATGTCGAACAGGGCGTCGATCCGGCGCACCACCTCGATCGCGATGGGAGAGAGCGCGATCGCCTTCTTGCCCGCAGCGCTGCGTCGGGCGTTCTCCTCAATGTCGGCCATGGCGAAGAACGGGCGCCGGGCGTGAACCCAACACCCCGCCTCCACGATGGGGCCGGGACTTCGGTCGGGTAAATAAAGCTGGCGATACCCATCCCCCGGGTCCGCACTCCGCGCGGCCCGAGGACAGGCGCCGGCGTCGGCCTGGAACAGCCCGGTGTATCCAGCCAGATGGCTCTGCGGATGCTCGCCTTTGCGATCGCGGGAGTAATAGAACACTAATACCGGCTTG
Organism: uncultured Alphaproteobacteria bacterium; assembly: GCA_963746885.1. GTDB lineage: Bacteria > Pseudomonadota > Alphaproteobacteria > ATCC43930 > CGMCC-115725 > DATARH01. The sequence goes on along the minus strand of CAVVDM010000015.1, from coordinate 86,716 downwards.
ATTTGAGGACGACTCGCGCTCGTTTTCGAGAGGCGCGCCCGGTCTAGCGTCAACGTGTCAGCGCCTATTCAGGTCGGTATAAGGCAACGCCTGGAGGACCTAAGAGACGAGGACAGTCCGGCAGAGGCGGCAGCCTGATAGTTCTGCTCCGCGGCGGTTCACGACCCGCGTCGGCTCAGTGCCTGCCTCAAAAGTCCCGTCGTCAATCATCGGCCGCAACCGGCCGCTTTCGGATCCGACACCGGCCGTTGAGGCCGGGCTGCGGCAACCGCTCAATCTGCCCCATCCCGGACCCTGCCGCTGCGTTTGGGTCACAGAAAGGCGGCCATTCGAGAGCACTGAACAATCCGCGCCGGCCGGCAGCCTGCGGAAATCCGGTAATCGAGTACGCATGACGGCGCCGTTGATCGAGGCCGTTAGCGGCACCCATGGGTAGGTCGTTGCCGACACCCGGACCCAGGTGCAGGCACGATTTCCTCGGGGCCGCTATCTGATGAATTGCCGGCCACCGCCTGTGGCATATCACTCGACGGCCCGACTTGTTTGTGCGGAAATGGGCGGAAATTGGTGGAGGGGATCACATGCTGACAGATCGCTACGGCCTTGGCCTATCGACCGCGTCCGCCGCCGCAAGAGATGCCTACGTTGAGGGGTGCGACTTGGCGCTGACGTTCTATCCCGGCGCCGGGGAGGCCTATGACAGGGCCATTGCCGCCGACCCCCATTTTGCCGTGGCCCACGCCGCGAAGGCCCAGATGCTGGCGCGACAGAGCAACGTCGCGGCTGCGCGGCAGGCTTTGGGGACCGCCAAGGACATGGCTTCAGGCGTGACCGAGCGCGAGGCCAGCCACATCGCTTTCTTCGACCTCGCGTTCGCGGGCCGGACGGACGAGGCGATTGCCGCCCTCTACCCGCACCTGAAGGCCTGGCCGCGCGATGCGCTGGTCGTCTCCACCGCGGCAAACCCCAACGGCCTGCTCGGCGGCTCCGGACATATCGGACAAAAGCACCAGATCGCCGAAATGATGGACAACCTGGCTCCGCATTACGGCGACGATTTCTGGTTCCTGTCCTACCATGCGATGGCGCTGTCCGAGGATGGGCGGCTCGCGCCGGCCCGGGCGACGATCGAGCGCTCGGTGGCCGCCAACCCGAAAAATGCGCACGCCGCGCATGGCTTTGCCCATGTCTGCTACGAGAGCGGCGCGCTCGACGACGCCCGCAGCTTCCTCTCTTCCTGGCTTGCCACCTATCCGCATGAAGCCTTTTTTCACGGCCATTTGAGCTGGCATTTCTCGTTGTGCGAGATCCAGGCAGGCAATTGGGAGAACGCCTCGCATCTGTATCGCGACGGCATTGCGCTCGACCGGCACAGCGGCGGGCCGCAAAATAAAATGTCGGATGGGGCAGCATTCTTGTGGCGCTCCGAACTGGCCGGCTATCCACGCGACGCGGCGGCTTGGCGCGCGCTCTACGACTATGCCAACAGCACCCTGCCGCGGCCGGGCAGCGGGCTCGCCGATCTGCACGTCATCCTGGCGCAGGCCGTCATCGGCGATGACGCCGGGATCAAGGCCCGCTCGCGCCAGATGGAGGAGATGGCGCGGGAGGGACGCTATCCGTCCGGCTCCTACCTGCCGACGCTGGCGCCGGGCTTCGCCGCGTTCGGCCGCGGGGATTTTGCCGGCGCGATCGCGGTGCTGGCGCCGCTCGCGGGGCAGAACGAGCGCATCGGCGGCAGCCGCGCGCAGCACGATCTGATCGAGTTCACGCTGCTGAAGGCCTATTTCAACGTCAATCGGCTGGACGACGCGCGGCGTCTGCTCAGCGCGAGGCGGCCGGGGGCGTCCGGCGTTCCCGTCGCAGGGCCTGCGGCGCTGCATTGACCCGGGGCCGGCACGGCCGTTCGTGGCGACGGTCGTGCTCGACAAGGTGCTGTTGGGCAATGCGGCGCGCCTATTGCGGAGGGAGCCGGGATAATTCCGCTCCTGCGACGGGAGGAATGAGACGATGGGTCAGGAAATCGAAATCTCGGCCGCCGATGGCGGCAGGTTTGCCGGATATCTGGCGCTGCCGCGCACGATGCCGGCCCCCGGCGCGATCGTGTTGCCGGAAGTCTACAATACCAATCCGCACATCCGTTCGGTCGCCGATGGCTATGCGGATGACGGGTTCGTCGTCATCGCGCCCGACATCTACTGGCGACAGGAGCCGGGCAGCTATTTGGCGTATACTGCCGAGGGGCGTGCAAAGGCGCAGGCGCTGCGCGCGCAGATGGATACCGATCAGTACGCCATGGATCTCGGCGATATCGTCGCTGCACTCCGGGCGCGCCCGGAGTGCACAGGAAAGATCGGCGTCATGGGTTTCTGCCTCGGCGGCAAATTTGCCTATCTTTCGGCGGTACGGCATTCGATTGACGCCGCCGTGACCTATTATGGGGTTCAGATCGATCAGCATCTGGACGAGGCGGATCGGCTCAAATGCCCGCTGCTGATGCATTTTGCCGAGAAGGATGCGAGCGTTCCGCCGGAGGTCGTCGCGGCGATCAGGGACCGCATGGGCGCCCGGGACAATGTGGAGATCCACGTCTATCCCGGCACCGAACACGGCTTCAACCGCTACGGCTATCCGCCGCACAATGAGGCTGCGGCGGGCGTAGCGCGGCAACGAACACTGGCGCATTTCCAACGCTTGTTGTCGTAGCAGGAGCTGGCGCCCAGAGCGGAAGCCGCTGCCGAGGCAAAAACGCATCACCGGTGGCGATAGGCATACGCACGCTCGGAAGCGGTCCGCTCGCTGATCATCGCTCGCAAGAAGTTGGTCGGTCAGCGGGTCGCCCTGGAGAACCAGATCCGCGGCCTTGCCGTGGTGTTCGGCGTCCGACTGCCCCGCGCGCTCAGCCCCGCCTTCATCGACCAGGCGCTGCGGGCCAGCGGGGGCATCCCCGGCCTGTCCGCCGCCATGCGGGGTCTGATTGCGGCACGCGCCGCCGTGCTCGCCGCCATCGTGGCGATCGACGCGGACATCGGAGGGATGGTCAGGGCATCCGACGCGTGCCGCCGGCTGATGGATATTCCCGGTGTCGGCGAAGCAGCAACATAATGCCCGCTATCAGATTGGTGAGGCGACTATCCGTTACGGCTTTCATCCCCGTTGTGGGGAAACGGTCATTGTTACAGGGCGCAATCGTCACGGCGACGAAGTCGCTCTGATCGTCCGCCAGCCGGACGGCACGCTGGCACAAATGCCGATCTGGATGACGGAGGATCGGGCGGCGGCGCTGATGGTGACGGAGAACCCGCGTCTCCCGTTGGCCTGTCTACGCGAACTTCGCCTCGAGCTCGGCTGGACGGATGTGACGGTCATCGATGACGATCTTGGCCGCTCGGGTTCGGGTGTCAGCCGACCGGGCTTCGAGCGGCTCCTTGCGGCGATCTGCGAGGGCCGCGTTGGTGCCGTCTTCGCCATCGAGGCGTCGCGTCTGGCGCGCAACGGGCGCGACTGGCACACGCTGATCGAGTTTTGCGGTCTGGTCGGCACGGTGATCGTCGATGAGGATGGCATATACGAGCCGCGGCATCCCAACGATCGCCTGCTGTTGGGTATGAAGGGGACGATGAGTGAGCTTGATCTGTCTCTGCTGCGCGCCCGCTCGACGGAAGCACTGAAGCAGAAAGCGCGGCGCGGTGAACTCTTCTTCACGGTAGTGGGCCGCGCGTGGCGAAGTCACACTGACTGAGGCGGCCGGGATGCTTGATCTGAGCCCCATGACGGTGCTTCGCCAGATCCGGGCAGGCATCATTCCTGCCGAGCAGTACTGCAAAGGCGCGCCTTGGGTGATCAAGCGACAGGACATCGAGAACCAGCCACGCGCCAAGACGGAGCACAAGGGTCCATCATCGTCAAATCCCGATCAGCAGACCCTGATCTTTCAATGATGCAGTGAGATGAGCATTATGACGTGGGACCGGGCCAACTCACCGCGCTCGCCTTCACCGCGGCAGTTGACGATCCCCGACGCTTCCCGCGATCCCGCGACATTGGCGCCTATCTCGGTTTAGACTACATGTCCGCCTGAGTACGGGGCGACCCGTCTCACAGTATGCAGGTACCGAGGGTTGCGCCGGGTAGGCCGGTGCCGGGCCTCATGCATCGGGAGACGGGTCATGGCGGATCGTATCAGCTACGTCGGGCTTGATGTTCACAAGGATAGCCTTGTTGTCGCGGTGGCCTCGGGTGGCCTCGGGTGGCCTGCGGGGCGAGGTGCGGGAGTATGGCCGGATCGGGAACACAGCGACGGCGCTGGACCGATTGCTGCGCAAGCTCGGCGGCGACGGTATGACCCTGCGGTTTTGCTACGAAGCGGGGCCGTGCGGTTATGGCATTCACCGTCGACTGTTGGCCCAGGGACACGAATGCATCGTGGTCGCTCCCTCGCTGATCCCGAAGCGAGCGGGCGACCGGGTCAAGACCGACCGGCGGGATGCTGCCAGCCTGGCCAGGCTGCAGCGGGCGGGCGAACTGACTGCGGTGTGGGTTCCCGATGCCCGGCACGAGGCGATGCGCGACCTGGTGCGGGCGCGGCTCGACGCGGTGCATAGTCTGCGCCGGGCGCGCCAGCAACTGTCCGGCTTTCTGTTGCGCCAGGGGTGCCACTATGGCCGGCCGGCCTGGACCAAGCTGCATCGCCGCTGGCTCGCCGGTCTCAAGTTCGAGCAGGCGGTGCATCACCTCGTGATCGAGGATTACATTCAGGCGGTCGAAGCCGCCGAGACGCGGCGCGATCGGCTGACGGCTCAGATCGAGGCGATGCTGCCGGACTGGAATCTGGCTCCCGTCGTGGCGGCGCTGCAGACGATGCGCGGCATGGCGCTGGTCAACGCGGCGACGCTGATTGCCGAACTGGGCGATCTCTCGCGCTTCGCCGATCCGCGTCAGCTGATGGCCTATCTCGGGCTGGTGCCGTCCGAACATTCGAGCGGCGCGGGCGTCAGACGCGGCGGCATCACCAAAGCCGGCAACGGGGCGGCCCGCCGGCTGTTGATCGAGGCGGCCTGGAGCTACCGCTTCCCGGCCCGGCTCAGCCGCGAGTTGCTGCTGCGGCAGGAGAACCAGCCGAGGCCGATCCGCGACATCGCCTGGAAGGGGCAAGTCCGGCTGTGCGCGCGCTATCGCAAGCTCGCCCGGACCGGCAAGCCGGCCAATGTCGTCACCACCGCGATCGCCCGCGAGTTGTCGGGTTTCGTCTGGGCCATCGCCCGGCAGGTGACGGTGACGGCGGGCTGATCAGAAAAAGCGCGTGATCGCATCCACAGGAGGCGCCAGCGAACCATCCAACACCCTCCTTCCGGGCAAGGCTGGGGGCACGGTCGCGGTCAGGAGAACCCTCGCGTGCACTATCTGCCGGATCGTCGATCCGACGCAGGTCCCTAGACCGAGGCAGCTCTGCGACGCATCAACGGTCATGCGGTTCCGACCCGCGCATCAGAGTATGATCAACCGTCGTTTCGACGACCGCGCCTCCTGCCCTGCCCGGAAGAGCCTGGAACAAACGCTTGAAAGAAAGCCACCAATTCGCTTGCCTGCTACTTGGAAAGGCGGACATGAGAGTGACACGGCGCTATCAGTCAGGCGAGATTGACTACACCGGCAGCATCTCAAAGTGCGGCGATCGACGGGTTCGCACCCTCTTGTACGAGGCCGCGAACGTCATGCTGACGTGCTACAAGGGGCCGCTGAAGCTCAAGGACTGGGCAGTTGCAATCGCCAAACGATCGACGATGCGCAAGGCGCGGATCGCGCTCGCCCGTCGTCTCGCCATCATCATGCACGCCATGCTGCGACACGGCACCGAGTTCCAACCGGCATAGCCAGGCCGCGCCAACCGGACAGGAGGTCGAACCGAGCTCCCGAGCGGAGCGACGCCCGAGGGAGGGAGCAGATGACGGCGCCGATTCTGTAGCATGCGATCTCATGGCCGACTGCGATTTCAACCGAGCCGCTCTGCACCCAGCTGACCCCATCAAGTGCCGCATGAGCACGTAGAGAACGCAGACACCCGACAGCGTCGATAACGCTCACAACCGAGCCGCCGACCCTTGACCCATTAGAGAACGAAATCGGCGCAATGCTGCCCCTGCGCTCAATGGCGGTCGACGATTCGCTGGAGCCGATCGTTTCGGTCGACGGCGACGACGGCCCATGCCCCAATCCCGCCGTTGGGCCGGCGCGCAGGTCGGAGCAGGAGGGTGGAGAGCCGCCATTCCTCATTGGCGCTCTCGTCTACCCTCCTGCGCGGGGAATGGGCCTCCGAAGCGTTTTTCAGCTCTACCGTGACTTCTATGGATGAACGAACGCGGGCGTGACGGCGGCAGCGTGTCGCTTGGCGCTACAAGCCGGCCGTCGCGCAGATGGAAGATGCGGTCGAAGCGGTCGAAGATCGTTTCATCGTGCGTGACGCAGATGATGGCTGCGTCTTGCTCGAAGGCGATCCGGCGCAGCAGGTCCATCACGATGCCCGCCCGCTCGCTGTCGAGAGGGGCGGTCGGTTCATCGGCAAGGATGATCCGCGGGTTGTTGGCGAGCGCGCGGGCAATCGCGACCCGCTGCGCTTCGCCGCCGGAAAGCTGCGCCGGCATGTGATCCCCTCGGTTCCCTATTTGTAGATAGTCGAGGAGGCCGGCGGCTCGCGAATGAGCCTGTGCCGGTGAGGCGCCGGCCAGTTCCATGACCTCCATCACATTTTCGGCGGCGGTCAGAAACGGCAACAGGTTGTGCGTCTGAAAGATGAAGCCGATCTTTTCGAGCCGCAGCCGGCGCAGATCGCGCCGAAGCCAGCCCGCGTCGAAGACGACTTCGCCACTGAGCCGCAGCCACCCGCTGCTCGGTTCGGTGATGCAGCCGATCGCATTGAGCAGCGTCGTCTTGCCGGAGCCGCTGGGGCCGATCAGGCCGACGACTTCCGCCGGAAAGACGGACATCGTGACATCGACGAGGGCATCGACGCGGGTCTCGCCCGCGCCGAAATGCTTCGAGACCGCCAGCAGCTCGACCAGCGGATCGCGCTCGCCCGGTTCGGTCACGGCCCTAGCCGGCGAGGGCTTTCGCCGGGTCCACCTTGACGGCGGTGCGCACGCCGAGAGTGGAGGCGAGAAGACAGACGACGACCACGATGACGAAGAGAGCCGCAAGGTTCATCGGCTCGATCAGCACGCGCCGGGGGAAATGGTCCTTCGTCGCCCAGACCAGCGCGACGGCGAGGCCGAAGCCGGCAATGCCCAGGGCCAGCGCCTCCTGGACGATCAGGCCGATGATCGTCCGGTCCGGCGCCCCGATCAGCTTCAAGGTCGCGATCGCGCGCAGCTTGTCCATGGTCAGCGTATAGACGATCAGCGCAATGATCACCGCCGATACGATCGTCAGGATCGCCATGAACAGGCCGATCTGCTTCTGCATTTTTTCGATCACGAAGGCGGTCAGATAGGCTTCTTCCTGCCGCTCGCTGACCGCCGAGAGGTGCTTCCAGCGGTCGATCTCGCGGGCGACGCCGCGTGCCTGTACGCCCGGCGCGAGCCGCAGCAACACGGCGTTGACGTCGGCGGTAACGAGCGGGCTGCGCCCGGCTGCCTTTTCGCGCCGCTGCAACGGCGGGGCGACGGCGAATTGCAGCGCCTGGGCATCGAGCAAGGTCAGCCAGGCGACCGCGTCGCCGGAGGCGGTGACCATTCCGCGGGTCAACCCGACGACGGTATAGGGATCGCGATAGGGTCCGAGCGGGACCTCTTCGCCGAGCTTCAGGCCCGAGGAGGCGTCGGCAACGATCTGGTAATGGCTCTGGGTGATCCCATGGCCGGCGACGATCGCCAGCGGCCCGCCCGGCCGGCCGGGCTCGTAGCCCTCGATGAACAGCCGCACCGGCCGGCCCTTGACGACGGTCTGCACGGTCTGAAAGGTGACGGCGCCGGCCGCCTCGACGCCGGGGATGCGGCGGACCAGATCGCGAGTGTCGCGCGGGATGCGGGACGGCTCGGCAAATGGCCCCTTGGTGCGCGGCTGCACCACCCACAGATCGGCGCCGGCTGCACGCGGCAGGCGCAACGCATCATCCAGCGCGCCCTCGTAGATCCCCGACATCGCCACGACGATGCCGAGCAGCAGCCCCAATCCGATCCCGGTCAGGACGAACCGGAAGGCGTTGTGCCGCATGTCGCGCACAGCAAGGTTCATCGCGGCGGGACCTTCGTGGTCTGGGCGGCGATCTGGGCGGCGCGACCGACCCGCAGCCCCGTGACCGGCGCGGCGACAACGGCAGCACCCTCGGGCAAATCGGCCAGGATCGGCAGCCGGCCGTCGAGCAGCTCGGGACCGAACCGCACCTCTCGGCGCGCGAGCCGGCCATTTTCGACCGTCCATACCATGCCGCGGCCGTGATCGAGGTCGGCGACGGCCGTCTGCCGCACGGCCACGGCTTGCGCAAGGGTGCCGGTGGTGATCACGGCCTCTGCCTGCTCGGCAAGATGGATCGCCGAGGGAATATCGTCGAAGGCGACATCGACAAGCCGTTCTTCGTTGACCGGATCGCTCTGGATTTCGATGCGCGCGATGTGCCCCGGGAGCCGCTTACCCGGCTGCGAGCGCAGGATGATCTCGGCGGGCTGGCCGATTTTCAGCCGCCCCGCCAGCCGCTCGTCGATGTAGGCCTTCACCCAAACGGTGTGCGCCTCCACCAGCGTAAACACCGATTGTCCAGGGTTGGCGGCGCTGCCCAGCTCCAGATTGCGCGAGACGACCCAGGCATCGTAAGGCGCGCGCAGCGCATAGTTGGCCAGCGTCGCTTCGCCGAACGTCTCCTGCGCCTCGGCCGATTTGAGCGCCGCTTCGGCAACCGCTACGCCACTTTGCGCGGCGGCAAGATTGGCGGCGGCGACGCGGGCGGCGGCGTCCGTGGTCTGCGTCTCCTCCACCGTGGCGAAGCCGCTTTTGACCAGCGCCGCACGGCGCGCCGCGACGGCCTTGGCGTTGGCGAGATTGGCGGCCGCGCTCACGGCATCAGCATGCGCCTTTTCGATAGTGGCGTGCGCCTGGGCGACGCCGGCCGTCGCGACCGCCAGCTGCGCCGCGATGTCATGCGCATCAAGCCGGGCGAGCACCTGGCCGGCGCGCACGCGCTCGCCCTGATCGGCGGTCAGCGCGACGAGTACCCCGGCGACCTTGAAACCGACATCCGACAGCACCCGCGCGCCAACGGTGCCGAGGCCGAAAACTTGCTCGGGCAGGTTCGCCTCAACCGGCGCGACCGGCACTGTGAGTGGTCTGAGCATCGACGACCAGGCGAGCCACGCGGCAACGCCAAGCGCGAGAGCGCCGAGCGCGGCCGCGACGAGGTGTCGGCGCCGGCGCGGCCGAGCCTTTGTTTCTTCGCGCGGGCGTGGCACGGCGATCCTGTCGCTCACGGGGGCGGGCGGCCGCAGCGCGACGGTGCGATGCTCGACTGACGACTCGGTATGGGTCATTCGAGGGCCGATAAATAACACGTTTAATAATTCGCCTGCCCGACGCCTCTTGCCTTGATGCACATCAATCGATGCGGCAGCTCGTTTAATGAGCTGATGTCCCTGACATTTTGACACATGGCTCGGCAGGTGTGCCGCAGCGGTAGCAAGATGGTAAGCTTGGTGCGGTCGCGATGGTCAAGGTGCGGGAACTCTTCGGCGAATTGTTCGAGGATGACCACCGCGGTTGAGCGCGGCACGCCATTGCGGAGGAGCGTTCGGAATGCGCTTCGACCTGTCCGGCTGCGGCGCGGGCCTCGACGAGTCCGCGACAAGCCTGCTCGAACTGGCTCCGCTGGCCGAGTCGCTCGGCTATGACGGCCTGTGGATCAATGAGGAACATTTCGGGCAGGGTAGCCGCGTCTGTCTCTCGCCGATCCTGCTGGCGACCGCGCTGGCGATGCGCACCCGCACGATACGGGTCGGCTTTTCGGTGTTGGTATTGCCGCTGTTCGAGCCGATCCGGCTGGCCGAAGAGATCGCAACCCTCGACGTGCTCTCCGAGGGGCGCGTCGATCTCGGCGTCTCGCGTGGCAACACCAGCCGGTACTTCGAGGCCTGGGGTCTCGATTATGCGGACCGCGCAGCCGCATTCGATGCCGTCTTCGAGCGGCTGATCCGCTACTGGACCGAGCCGAAGGTCGAAATCGGTTCGCGGACCGAATTGATCGAGCCGAAATGCATTCAGCGGCCGCATCCGCCGATATACGTCGCAACCTATCGCGAGGGGGCCGCGGCCTGGGTCGGCCGGCGCGGACTCACCCTGTTCCAGGGCAGCCAGCAGTCGGTGGACAGCATCCGCCGCTGCATTGGCGCGTTTCGGGACGCTGGCGGCGACGTGGCACAGGTGCCGATCGGCCGCTTCGTCGTCGTCGGCGACAGCGACGCCGCCGCCTGGCAGGCGGCCCTGCCGGCCGCCGAGAGGCTGACCGCCGGTTATCGCCGCAGCGGCGAGCAGGTGAAGCGACGGATCTCGACCGACGACGCGCTCGAGCCCGAGCGCTGGCTGCGGGAAGTGGCGGTCGTGGGCAGCCCGGAGACGGTCGCCGCGCGGATCGCCGACCTCCATCAGGAATTCGGTTTCGGCAACTTTCAACTGGTGACGGGTTTTCTCGGGCATCTGCCGCAGCAGGACGTCGTGCGAACCCTCGAACTCTTCGCCAGAGAGGTGAGGCCACGGTTCCTGCGGACATTGGAGCGGGCCGTGGCGACCGCGCCGTGACAGATCGGTATCTCGCCCCAGAGCGTCTAAAAAGAGAGGGACAGAGCCGATCAGCGCAGGGGCGGTCCCGCTGATGGCGGCGGTCGGCGTCGCCCTCAACCCGGCGGCGGCCTAAGCGGTCGGCTTGCCGCTTGCCTACGCTCTGAGGCGCGGATGGATGCGGATGTGAAGCGGCGTGCTAATGGCTTCTGACGGCTTGCCGCCTTCGTTGGAGGCGATAAGCGCGGTGCGCGAGCTTGCCGCCGGGGAGCTGCTGTTCAGGCAAGGCGATCCCGCCGCGGCGATCTACCGGGTGGAGCGCGGCCGGCTCCGCCTGATCCGCCGCACCGTCGACGACCATCTGGTCATCCTTCACACGGCGCGCCGCGGCGAGTTCTTCACCGAAGCGGCTCTGTTTGCCGAGACTTATCATTGCGACGCCGTGGCCGCTGCGCCGTCGCGCGTTCGCGTCTATCCGAAACCAAAGGTGATGGAGGCGCTGCGCGCCGACCCGGCACTCGCGGAGGCCTTCATGGCGCGGCTTGCCCGCCAGCTGCATGACCTGCGCGCGCGGATGGAACTGCGCAACATCCGCTCGGCGCGCGAGCGCGTCCTGCAATATCTGCGGCTGTGCGCCGGCCATGGTCGGACCATCGTCATCGACGGCCAGCTGCAGGACATCGCAGCGGAAATCGGCATGACCCGCGAGGCGCTGTATCGGACCCTCGCGGTGCTCGAAGCCGAAGGGCATCTGAGCCGCACCGAGACCGCGATCCTGCTCCAGAAATCCAATGGGGCATGATTACGATCATGCTCTTGCAGGCATCGATGCGGCTAGGATGTCGGCCATGCCGGACGAACCGGTTATCGGCGCAAAGAGCCTGGCACGGCGTCGGGCATTTCGCTTTCTGAGAGGAGAATACGGTGGAGAAGCCTTTCCGGAAAGACATGAGCCATCTGACCTGGGACGAGGTCTACGCGCGGCAGGCAACGCGGACCCATCTGATGAGCGAGTGGCTCGACGCGCTGGGTCTCAAACAGGGCGACCGTGTGCTCGAGATCGGTGCAGGGCCCGGCTGTATGAGCCTGATCCTCGCCGATCGGGTCGGAGCCGACGGCATCGTCTACGCGGTCGACCGCTCGGCGGAAGCCTTAAGCTACTTGCAGCGCCTCCAGGACGAACGGGGGATCCGACAGATTCAGCGAATTGCCGCGGATGCGGCGACGCTGGAGCCGACCGACATTCACCCGAATTCGGCGCTGATCACAATGGTTCTGCACCATGCCGATGACCCGGCCGGGGTCCTGCGCAACGTGGCCCGGCTGCTTCCCGCCGGGGCTCTGGCGGTCATCGGCGAATTCGACCCCGAGGGACCGGGCGAACACGGAGCGCCGCGGGCTCATCGCCTGAGGCCGGAGCAGGTCAAAGCCTGGTGCAAGGACGCGGGGTTTTCTGTGCTCGACTATCGGCCCCAGACCCCGGAACACTACATGCTGCTCCTGCGACGCGCATCCTGACGCGCGTCCGCGCAGGACGCCGAGCGCGTGGCGCAGGCGATGTCCTGAAGAAGCTGCCGCTTCAGGTGCTCTCCGACCTGCTGTGGGCGGCAAACGGCATCAACCGTCCGGCCACGGGCGACCGCACCGCGCCCTATTGGCGGCACATCATGGTGATCGACATCTACGCGGCGATGGCCGAGGGCGTCTGGCTCTACGACCCGGGCAAGCACAGCTTGGCGCCGCATCTGAGCGACGACATCCGGGCCGAGACCGGGTTGCAGGATTTCGTCGCAACCGCGCCGCTCAACCTCGTCTACGTCGCGCGTGGCGAGCGCATGCGGGATGTCTCGGCAAAAGAACGGCGGCTTTACGCCTCGGTCGACACCGGGTTCATTGGCCGGAATGTATACTGTTTTGCGCGTCCGAAGGGCTGGCGACGGTGTTCCGCGGCGCTGTTCGCTACGACAGGCTGGCGAAGCGGCTGCAGCTGCCGCTGCCGCCCGACGTTGCCTACCTGCTGCTGCGGCTCGGGGTCTATGGATTGATCTTCGAGCTGATGAACCCGGGGACGGTTCTGCCGGGCACAATCGGCGCGATCAGCCTGATCGTCGCGCTGTTCGCCCTCAACCTCTTGCCGATCGATTATGCCGGCGCTGGCCTCGTGAGCGGCGCCCGCCCTGTTCCGAAGCCGCGGCGATGGCGGCGAGACCGAGCTGATGCTCGACAAGCACGGCGATGTCCGCGTGCGCTGGACTGCTCTTGGCGGAATTGGCTTGCCGGATGCCCATCGTCGAGTTGCCGACGCCGCCCGGGTCGCTCGCTTCGCCGTGGCCGCGCCCAGCCATGCCCGACATCATTAAGGCACAAGGCCACGCCTCCGCCGGGCCAAATCGAGCGCAAATCCGGCGATACGAACGCCGGCCATGCGCATTCGCATATCAGGGCTGCTTGCCGTTTCGTTGGCAATTGCGAGTGCGTTGCAATAGCATTTGATCGTCGAGCTTGATCGGGAAAGACGCGCGAGTGACGGGCATTACCGATTTGGACGAGAAGCGGCGTTCGAGCAGCCTCGCGCACCGCATTGAAGAAGCTGTGGTGCTCGTTCGCCCCTATTTGGCGGTGGCACACGTCGTGATGGCGGCTGCGTTTGTCGTTCTGATTGCTGTGCCGGTACTGCTCCCCGCAAGCCCCGCCATGGCCAAGATGGGCGAGGCGGCACGCTTCCTGATCTGGACGGTGTGGTTCCCGCTGGTGTTCCTGTCGGTGTTGGTGACAGGGCGCAGTTGGTGCGGGGTCCTATGTCCGATGGGTGCGGCCTCGGAATGGATGAGCGGCATCGGGCTGAAGCGGCCGGTTCCGGCGTGGCTGCGCTGGGAGGGAGCGCCGATCGTTAGCTTCCTGATCGTGACGATCCTCGGCCAGACCGTCGGCGTGCGCGATTACCCGTCGGCAATTCTCGAAGTGTTTGGTGTCACGCTGCTCGCCGCGTTGACGATCGGCTTTTTGTACGGGCAAGGCCGGCGGAAGCGCGCGTGGTGTCGCCACGCCTGCCCGATTGGGCTGCTGCTCGGCGTGTTTTCCCGCCTCGGCCCGGTTGATCTTGTTCCTAAACGACCGGAGGCCGGCGGCGACGCCTATGATGCTCGCGGCCTGTGCCCGACGATGATCGATTTGCGGCACAAGACCGAAAGCCGGCATTGCGTGATGTGCGCGCGGTGTGTCAGCCCCAAAAAATCAGGCGGCTTGGCGCTTCGGTTGCGCAAGCCGGGCGCTGAAATCGCCGACATAGCGCACCATCACCCCACGATCTCCGAGGTGTGGTTTTTGTTGCTCGGCACCGGGGTCGCACTCGGCGGCTTTCTTTGGCTCGTGTTGCCGCAATATCAAACGCTGCGCACGGCACTGGTGATCTGGGCAATCGGTAATGGCTTTAGCTGGCTTGGTGAGCCGGGCCCGTCATGGCTGATGGTGGTCCATCCCGAGGCGCGGGAAGTCTTTGTGTGGCTCGACTTCCTGATGATCACCGGCTGGATGATCGGCGTGATGTTGGCGCTGGCCGGTGTGCTCGCAGCGCTGCATGCGGTTGCGGCATGGCTCGCCGGGCGCCTCGGCGCCGACGGCGACTATCGCACCCGGTTCATCGCGCTCAGCTATCAGGTCGCGCCCGCAGCGATGATCTCGCTGCTCCTCGGGCTCGGCATCGATCTGTTCAAGTTGATCCCGGCCGCAGCCGCGTTACCCGTAAAGGTCGCCGGACTCTGTCTCGCCGTCATCTGGGGCGTAGCACTCGGCCGGCGCATCCTCGCCGGTATGGGGCTGCGCGGTGGACGCGCAGGCATCGCGCTGCTTCCGGGGCTGACCGCAGGGATCGTGATCATCGCGGCATGGTGGCCGGCCTTGAGCGCGGGTTGATCTTTTTTTGACTCGTATCGCAAATGCGTCGCATTATTATTAGGGGATAAGCATGGCGAGATATCAACTGGTTGCAATGGCCTTGGCGGTGCTCTTCGGATCTGCAGCGCCGGTCGCGGCGGCCGAGGTCAAGATCGGTATCGATATCAGAAAGAACGGGATGGAGATCGGTGCTGTGTATCTCCAGCCGGTGATTATGGCGCCGATGCTGCCCGGCATGCAGGAGCCAGCCAACGTCCATCTCGAGGCTGACATTCACGCAATCAAGGACAACAAGAACGGCTTCGGTCCGGGCGACTGGATCCCTTACCTCGGCATTACCTATCGGCTGACGAAAGAAGGCTCGCCATGGATCACCTCGGGTGCGTTCATGCCGATGGTCGCCCTAGACGGGCCGCATTATGGCGCTAACGTGAAGCTCGACGGGCCGGGTAAGTACAAGATCACCTACCACCTTCAGCCGCCGCCCTATCAGGGGTTCTTCCGGCACACCGACAAGGAAACCGGAGTCGGCGAATGGTGGGCGCCATTCGACGTTGAGTGGGAGTTCAGCTTTGCCGGTACCGGCAAAAAAGGCGCGTACTAGCGGCGCCCGGCAATGGTGTTCGCCTCGTTACGGGCGATCCGCTTGGGACTAATTTCTTCGGCCGCGGTCGCTTCGTACTGCCCCAGCGAACTGGGGGCCGAACCTCCGGAGGCGGAGCCACCGGCCGAGCCAAAGGTGCTAAGCAGCGGCCTGGGTGGCCTGCGGACCGCATTGGCGCACGCCGGGATCGAACTCGGCGTCACCTATATCGGCGAAGCCTTCGATACGGTTACGGGCGGCCTCAAGCGCGGTGCGACCTACGAAGGCCAGCTCGGCGTTTCGCTCGACGCCGATCTGGGCAAGCTCACGGGCTGGCCCGGCGCCACGCTACACGCCAATGCAATCGATATCCATGGCGTGGCGCTTTGGTGGGAGCAGAGCCTTTTCGACGACGGAGTGTCGGCCCGCGCCGGCCAACTCGCCGCCGACGCCGAGTTCATCACCAGCGAGACGGCCGGCGGCTTGAGCAACGGCACGTTCGGCTGGCCGCTACTGACCGCCGCCGACATGCGGGGCGGCGGGCCCGCCTACCCGCTGCCGCAACCGGGCGTCCGGCTGCACGTTAAACCGGCCGAGGACTTGGCGCTCCGCGCGGCGGTGTACAGCGGGCAACCGGGCGGACCCGGGTGCGCCGACAATCCTCAGCTTTGCGATCCGCACGGCGTCGCGTTCAGTCTGAGCGGTGGCACGCTGTGGTTGGCGGAGATCGAATACGCCGCGAATGCGGGCCAGAACGCCGCCGGGTTGCCCGGCACTTACAAGCTGGGGGGCTGGCGGGAGACCGGGGCGTTTTCCGACCAGCTGTTGGGCGCGCTCAATCGCCGGGGAGATTGGGGCGTCTACGGCATCATCGACCAGATGGTATGGCGCCGGCCCGGCACGGCGGATCAGGGCCTCGGCTTCTTCATGCGCATGGGCGGAGCCCCATCCGACCGCAATCTCGTGTCGTGGTATGCTGATGGCGGGATCGGCTTCAAGGCGCCGTTTGCCAATCTGCCCGATGACGTGCTGACGCTGGGCATGGCTTATGGGCGGATCAGCGATGGGGCGGCTCTGGCCGACCGCATAGCCGGGCAGCCGACCCCGGTGCGCGATCACGAGGCCGTCATCGAGCTTAGCTACGCGGCCAGCATAATCCCCGGATGGACCGTACGGCCCGATCTGCAATACGTGATGCACCCTGGTGGCAATCCACCCAACCCAAACGGAGGTGGAGCAATCGGCAATGCGCTCGTGCTCGGTTTGAGAACGAGCTTTGCCTTCTGAAGAGCGATAGCAACGGGTCTCACCGTTCCGGAATATGAATAGTGCCTGGGTGACGTTCGCGCCGCCCGGCTCCCGCTCGCGATATCCCTGCTCGACCCGTGCTCATACCCTCTTGACATCGATGAGGCGGATGCCAATATTTATAATCATTCTAAATAGCCCGCAGACACCACGGAGACAGTATGACGAGCGAAAGCAAGTGCCCGTTCGCGGGCGCGAACCGCGCACCCACGAACCGTGACTGGTGGCCGAACCATTTGAACCTTCACGTTCTCCACCAACACTCCGCTTTGTCGAATCCGATGGGCGATGCGTTCGACTACGCCAAGGAATTCAAGAGCCTGGACCTGAACGCCGTGATCAAGGACCTGCACGGCTTGATGACCGACTCGCAGGATTGGTGGCCGGCCGACTTTGGCCATTACGGCGGGCTGTTCATTCGGATGGCGTGGCACCTCGCCGGCACGTACCGCATCGGCGACGGCCGCGGCGGCGCCGGCGCCGGCCAGCAGCGTTTCGCGCCGGTCAACAGTTGGCCGGACAACGCGAACCTGGATAAGGCGCGCCGGTTGCTGTGGCCGATCAAGCAGAAATATGGCCGGAACATTTCCTGGGCCGATCTCATGATCCTTGCGGGCAACGTCGCGCTCGAGTCGATGGGCTTCAAGACGTTCGGTTTTGGCGGTGGCCGCGCGGATGTCTGGGAGCCCGACGAGAGCATCTACTGGGGCCCCGAAGGCAAGTGGCTGGCGGACGAGCGCTACTCCGGTGACCGTGACCTTCAGAATCCTCTCGCCGCCGTGCAAATGGGTCTGATCTACGTGAATCCGGAAGGGCCGAACGGCAACCCGGATCCGCTTGCTGCGGCCAGGGATATCCGCGAAACCTTTGCGCGCATGGCGATGAACGACGAGGAAACGGTCGCCCTCATCGCCGGCGGCCACACGTTCGGCAAGGCCCATGGCGCCGGCGATCCGTCATTGGTAGGCCCGGAGCCGGAAGCCGCTCCCATCGAGCAACAGGGCCTCGGCTGGAAGAGCACATTCGGCACCGGCAAAGGGGCGGACGCAATCACCGGCGGCCCGGAGGTCACCTGGACGCAGACGCCGACGAAGTGGAGCAATCACTTCTTCGAGAACCTGTTCGGCTACGAATGGGAACTGACCAAGAGCCCGGCCGGCGCCTATCAGTGGCAGGCAAAGGGCGCCGACGCCACGATTCCGGACGCCTTCGACCCGTCGAAGCGGCACGTGCCGACAATGCTGACCACCGACCTCTCGCTGCGGATCGACCCTGCATACGAAAAGATATCCAGGCGCTTCTACGAGCATCCGGATCAGTTCGCGGACGCGTTTGCCCGGGCGTGGTTCAAGCTGACGCATCGTGACATGGGTCCGATCGCGCGTTATCTCGGCCCGCTCGTCCCGAACGAGCAACTGGCGTGGCAAGACCCGATCCCCGCGGTGGATCATCCGCTGGTCGGGGAACAGGATATCGCCGCGCTGAAGGCGAAAATCCTCGCGTCCGGCCTGTCCGTTTCCCAGTTGGTCTCGACGGCCTGGGCGTCGGCGTCGACGTTCCGCGACTCCGACAAGCGTGGCGGCGCGAACGGCGCGCGCATTCGCCTGGCGCCGCAAAAGGACTGGGACGTCAACCAGCCGGCTCAATTGGCGACGGTGCTGGAAACGCTCGCAGCGATCCAAAAGGCGTTCAACGCCGCACAATCCGGCGGGAAAAAGGTCTCGCTCGCTGACCTGATCGTTCTCGGCGGCGGCGCGGCGATCGAGCGAGCCGCAAAGGGCGCCGGACATGACGTGAAGATCCCCTTCACGCCGGGACGCATGGACGCTTCGCAAGCGCAGACCGACGCCGACTCGTTCGCGCCGCTCGAACCGACCGCCGACGGGTTCCGCAACTATCTCCGCGGCAAGCAATCCTTCTCCGCTGAGGAACTGTTGGTGGATCGGGCGCAATTGCTGACACTGACGGCGCCCGAGATGTCGGTTCTCGTCGGCGGCCTGCGGGTCCTCGGCGCGACTGCCGGGCAGTCCGCGCACGGCGTCTTCACCAGGCGGCCGGAGACGCTGACCAACGACTTCTTCGTCAACCTGCTCGACATGGGCACGCAATGGCAGCCGTCCGCCGGCTCTGAAGGCGTGTACGAGGGGCGAGACCGGAAGACGAACGAGGTCAAGTGGACTGGCACCCGTGTCGACCTGATCTTCGGTTCGCATTCGCAGTTGCGCGCCCTCGCGGAAGTCTATGCGTGCGCGGACTCGCAGGAGAAGTTTGTGGAGGACTTCGTGGCGGCATGGGCGAAGGTCATGGACCTCGATCGCTTCGACCTCCGCTGATCCCCGCGGAACGGTTTCCCGGCTTCTGGAGCGCAGCCGCGACCCGGCATCGGCTGATTGCGGCCGGATTGAGGACGGGCTGCGCATCGCCCGCGAAGTCCTGGTCCTGGGCCCCGGGAGAAGCCATGGCGGCGTTTCAAAAACGACTTGGAGCGCCGCTCGTTGTCTTTTCAGCAAACAGGCCGGATGACACCGCGGTAGCGCCCGTTCAGCGGGATTGCTGATCGCGTCGCCGCCGACGAGTTCAACGACTGGTGCGACACCGAGCAATCCCCGAGCGGCAAGGGGTGCGTGGCGTTCTGACGCTTCAGCGGGGGATCGGCTCGGAGAACCCGAGGCAGTCGGTCGCGACCTACGACCTCGACGGCTTGGCGTGCTGCAAAGCCCAGCCTACGCGCGATCGGTGGCGAGAACCTGTCACCGTGGTCGAAGCGGGTGACGGCCAAGGTTGAGCGCCTGCGGCGCTATGAAGGCGAGCAGATCCTTCCGGGCAACGCGATCGCACCGGCCAATGCCGGCGAGCTCTTGTTGGTCGGCATGACCCCGGCGCCGAACGTCAAGACCGCCTTCAATGCTTGGTATGACACTGAGCATGTCCCGGCCCTCGCCCGCGTCCCTGTGTCCTGTGCGCGCGCCGTTACCGGACGAGCGCCGGCAACCCGAAATACGTCGCGCTCTACCATCTCGCGTCGCCGGGAGTGGTGGACACGCCGGAATGGAAGCGGGCGAGCGCGCCGACCCCGATGCCACGTTCGCGACCAGATCAGCAATCGGCTGCGCCTCACCTGTCCGCTGCGGCGCCGACCTCGGGGAGTAGATGGTGATTTACGATAGCCTTGCACGCATGGCATTCGCGGTTGCCGACGTAAGGCGGCTGGCATCGCGGGCGGCGCGGGCTTACTTTAGCGACATGCAGCCATTGTTTGTTGCGGAACGCCCGCAGGGCGATATTGAGAGGCCGTTTCGGCTTCATTCCGAGTTCGCACCGGCCGGCGACCAGCCGCAGGCGATCGACGAATTGTGCGAGGGCCTGGCACGCGGCGAGCGCGACCAGGTGTTGTTGGGCGTCACCGGCTCGGGAAAGACCTTTACGATGGCGCACGTCATCGCCCGCACCGGCCGCCCGGCGATCGTGCTGGCGCCGAACAAGACCTTGGCGGCGCAGCTCTACGGCGAGATGAAGAGTTTTTTCCCCGAGAACGCGGTCGAATATTTTGTCTCATATTACGATTACTACCAGCCGGAGGCGTATGTCCCGCGCACCGACACCTATGTCGAGAAGGAATCGTCGCTGAACGAGCAGATCGACCGGATGCGCCATTCGGCGACCCGCGCGATCCTCGAACGCCGCGACGTCATCGTCGTCGCCAGCGTCTCGTGCATCTACGGCATCGGCTCGGTCGAGACCTATTCGCAGATGACCGAATCGCTGACCGTCGGCAGCCGGATCAACCGCACTCAGCTCCTGGCGAAATTCGTCGAATTGCAATACCGGCGCAACGACCACAATTTCTTCCGCGGCAGCTTCCGCGTGCG
The DNA here is from genome assembly GCA_963746885.1 of uncultured Alphaproteobacteria bacterium. Classification (GTDB taxonomy): domain Bacteria; phylum Pseudomonadota; class Alphaproteobacteria; order ATCC43930; family CGMCC-115725; genus DATARH01. Next base: position 66,307 of record CAVVDM010000015.1, on the reverse strand, counting down.
CGGCGACACGATCGAAATCTTTCCGGCGCATTACGAAGACCGCGCCTGGCGACTGTCGCTGTTCGGCGACGAGATCGAGGCGATCCACGAGATCGACCCGCTGACCGGCGAAAAGACCGCGGCGCTCGCCTCGATCAAGGTCTATGCCAACAGCCATTACGTGACGCCGCGCCCGACCCTGTTGCAGGCGATCGAGCAGATCAAGCGCGACCTCAAGCTGCGCCTCGACGAATTGCATCATGGCGGCAGGCTGCTCGAGGCGCAGCGATTGGAGCAGCGCACGACATACGACGTCGAGATGATCGAGGCGACGGGGTCCTGCGCCGGCATCGAGAACTATTCGCGCTACCTGACCGGCCGCGCCCCGGGCGAGCCGCCGCCGACCTTTTTCGAATACATGTCGCGCGACGCCCTGGTCATCGTCGATGAGAGCCACGTCACGGTGCCGCAATTGGGCGGCATGTTCGGCGGCGACTGGACGCGCAAGACCTGCCTCGCCGAATATGGCTTCCGGCTGCCGTCCTGCACCGACAACCGGCCGCTCAAATTCGCCGAATGGGACGAATATCGCGGTCCGACGGTCTTTGTCTCGGCGACTCCCGGACCTTGGGAGATGCAGCGCGCCGGCGGCGTTTTCGTCGAGCAGATCGTGCGGCCGACCGGGCTGGTCGATCCGCCCACGATCATCCGCCCGACCGAGAACCAGGTCGACGATCTGATGGCCGAATGCCGCGACGCCGCCTTGAAGGGGCAGCGCGTGCTGGTCACCACCCTGACCAAGAAGATGGCCGAGGCGCTGACCGAATACCTGCACGAAGCGGGCTTGCGGGTGCGCTACCTGCATTCCGACGTCGACACGATCGAGCGCATCGAGATCATCCGCGACCTGCGGCTTGGGGTGTTCGACGTGCTGATCGGCATCAACCTGCTGCGCGAGGGGCTCGACATCCCGGAATGTGCGCTGGTGGCGGTGCTCGACGCCGACAAGGAGGGCTTTCTGCGCTCGCGCACCTCGCTGATCCAGACGATCGGCCGCGCCGCCCGCCACATCGACGGCCGCGCCATCCTCTATGCCGATCGCATGACCGACAGCCTCAAGGCGGCGATCGACGAGACCGACCGGCGCCGCGAGAAGCAGCAGGTCTACAATGCCGCGCACGGCATCACCCCGGAGAGCGTGCGCCACGGCATCGCCGACATTCTCGACAGCGTCTACGAGCGCGACCACGTCACGGTCGGGCTCGGTGAGAGCGAGGCGGCGCACTATCAGGGCAAGGATCTGAAGGCGGTCATCGCCGATCTCGACAAGCGCATGCGCGCCGCCGCTGCCGACCTCGAATTCGAGGAAGCGGCGCGATTGCGCGACGAGATCCGTCGTCTCGAGCAGATCGAACTCGGGCTGACCGAAGCTGCCGGCTCCGATGGCGGCCCACGCGGCCGCTCGACGCTGGGCCGCGCCGGCATGTCGGCCCGCGAGGCGGTGCGCGCCAAGGTGCGGGCTAGGGCCCAGGGCAAGCAGCGCCGTGTCCGCGCCTGACCCCGCCATAACGGACGCGGTAACCGGTGCTCTGCCCACGCCGGCGGTGCCGGCTGCGGCACTCGTCACCGGCGGGTCGCGGCGCCTCGGCCGCGCCTTGGCGCTGGCGCTGGCGGAAGCAGGCTACGCGGTGGCGGTGCATCATCACCGCTCGCAATCGGCCGCGGCGGCGCTGGTGAGCGAGATCGAGCGGCAAGGCGGCCGGGCCGTCGCGCTGGCCGCCGACCTGGCCGACGAGGACGCGGTGGTGCGTCTGATCCCCGAGGCCGCCGCAGCACTCGGGCCGATCGGCGTGCTGGTCAACAACGCTTCGATCTTCGAGAACGATACGGCGGCGACGGCCACCCGCGAGAGCTGGGATGCGCACCTCGCGGTCAATTTGCGGGCACCGTTTGTCCTGATGCAGCAATTCGCCGCCGGGTTGCCGGCGGCGGCCGGCGGCGTCGTGGTCAATTTGCTCGACGAGCGGGTGTGGAACCTGACGCCGTATTTCGTCTCCTACACGCTGACCAAATCGGCGCTGTGGACCCTGACCCGGACGATGGCGCTGGCGCTGGCGCCGCGCATCCGGGTCAACGGGATCGGCCCCGGCCCGACCCTGCCAAGCCCGCGCCAGAGCGCTGCACAGTTCACCGAGCGCTGCCTTGCCATGCCGCTCAAGCGCGGCACCAGCCCGGGCGAGGTCGCCGCGGCGCTGCGCTTCATCCTGGCGGCGCCGGCGATGACCGGGCAAATGATCGCGCTCGACGGCGGCGAGCATCTCGGCTGGGCGCAATCCCGCCAGCCGCCGGTGGTCGAGTGAGACAGAAGGAACCGATACGCGGCAAAACGTCTCAATCAACCCGCGGAAATGGATGAATTTTTAAGAATGCTCTGGGAGTTATTCACAGCGAGTGTGTCAAATCCGAGACAACCCTTTGATCTTTGCTTGCCGGCAAACGCTATGGTCGGTTTACCCTTGACATGATAAAATTCAATCTCGATCAGATACTTAGAGAATTGCCTAATTTTTAGGCGCGACTGCTGAGGCCAGGGAATGGTTGATCTTCGGGGTGCCTCAGCCGAGTTTTTCGACAGACTTATCCCCAGATTCGGTGGATAGGCCCGCAGGATGCAGCGTAAGCGATGACCAATCAGCCGGCTGACCCGACGGCCTCGGCCAACTCCCCGGCCAACGCTCCGGCGCGGCGCCGACGCAACACGGCGCCGCTCGATCCGCGCCGCAGTCCCGAGGGGTTGGCGGTCGGCGAGCCGGCCCCGCTCACCTTCGCCGGCCAGCAGGGTGACGACGGCGATGCCGTCACCGGCATCGCCGGCATCGCCGGCGGCGTCGCGGTGTTGCGGGCGGCGTTGCGCAACGTGCCGGCAAGCCCCGGCGTCTACCGCATGCTCAACCGCAAGGGCGATGCGCTCTATGTCGGCAAGGCGCGCAATCTGAAAAGCCGGGTGCAGAACTATACCCACCCTGCCGGGCTGTCGAACCGCATCCGCCGCATGGTGGCGGAGACCGCCACCTTCGAGATCGTCGAGACGACGACCGAGGCCGAGGCGTTGCTGCTCGAATGCAACCTGATCAAGCGGCTGATGCCGCGCTACAATGTGCTGCTACGCGACGACAAGTCGTTTCCGTTCATTCATCTGACCGCCGGACGCGATTTCCCGCAGCTCGAGCAAGTTTCGCGGAGCGCGCGACAAGCCGGGGTCGTATTTCGGGCCGTTCGCGTCGGCCGGCGCGGTCAATCGCACCCTGGTTGCGCTGCAGAAGGCATTCCTGCTGCGCTCCTGCAGCGACAGCATCTTCAACAACCGCACCCGGCCCTGCCTGCTGCATCAGATCAAGCGGTGCAGCGCGCCGTGCGTCGGGCGGATCGACCAGCGCCGATTATGCAAAGCTGATCGAGCAGGCGGAGCTCTTTTTGTCCGGGCGCAGCCGCGATATCCAGCAGCGCCTCGCGGCGGAGATGGATGCTGCCGCCGAGACGCTCGACTTCGAGGCGGCGGCGCTGATTCGCGACCGCATCCGCGCCCTGTCGCTGGTGCAGGGTCACCAGGACATCCACGTGCCCGGCATCGTCGATGCCGATGTGATCGCGGCCCATCAGGCCGGCGGCCAGACCTGCGTCCAGGTGTTCTTCTTCCGCGGCGGCCACAATTGGGGCAACCGCGCCTATTTCCCGAGCCATGACCGCCAGCTTGCCGCCGACGAGGTGCTGACCGCGTTCGTCGGCCAGTTCTACGACAACCGGGCGAAGCCGCCGCTGGTGCTGCTGAGCCACCAATTGGTCGAGCAGGACTTGATCGCGGAGGCGCTGTCGTTGCGCGGCGGCCGCGTCCGGCTCGCGGTGCCGCAGCGCGGCGACAAGAAGAAGCTGGTCGACCGCATCGCCGCGACGGCCCGCGAGGCCCTGGGGCGGCGCCTGGCCGAGAGCGCCTCGCAGCGCCAGCTGCTCGACGGCGTCGCGACGGCGCTGGCGCTGGCGGCGGCCGCTCAACCGCATCGAGGTCTACGACAACAGCCACATCCAGGGCAGCCACGCGGTCGGCGCGATGATCGTTGCCGGCCCCGACGGGCTGATGAAAAGCGCCTACCGCAAGTTCACGATCCGCGACGCCCGCAGCAGCGACGCCGCCGCCACTGCCGGCGGCGACGATTACGCGATGATGCGCGAGGTGTTCCGCCGCCGCTTCGGCCGCGCCCTGAAGGAGGATCCCGAGCGCGAGCGCGGCCAGTGGCCCGACCTCGTGCTGATCGACGGCGGCGCCGGGCAGCTCACCCAGGCGCAGGCGGTGCTCGCCGAACTCGGCATCGACGACGTCGCGATCGCCGGGATCGCCAAGGGACCCGACCGCAACGCCGGGCGCGAGCGGTTCTTCCTGCCGGGACGGCCGCCCTTCTCGCTCGAGCCGCGCGACCCCGTGCTCTATTTCCTGCAGCGCCTGCGCGACGAGGCGCACCGCTTTGCGATCGGTGCGCACCGCGCCAAGCGGGCCAAGGCGATCGGCCAATCGCCGCTCGACGAGATCCCCGGCATCGGGGCGCGCCGCAAGCACGCGCTGCTGCGTCATTTCGGCTCGGCGCGGGCTGTTGCGCGGGCCGGACTGGCCGAGATCGAGCGGGTCGGCGGTATCAACAAAACCGTCGCGAAAAAGGTTTATGACCACTTTCACGCGGACGGCTAAGATATGTTTCGGAGTTTCCCGCGCCGTCCGCTCCGCTGGAGGGAAGCGTGCCGCTGACCAGCCTCGCCAATCTGCTGACTCTATCGCGGATCCTCGTGATCCCGGTGGTGGTCGCGACCTTCTATGTCGAGGGCGACTACGCGCGCTGGCTGGGCTGCGCGCTGTTCTCGGCGGCCGGGTTTACCGATTGGCTCGATGGCCACGTGGCGCGGCGCTGGGCCCAGCAGTCCGATTTCGGCCGCTTTCTCGATCCGATCGCCGACAAGCTCCTGGTCGCGGCAACCCTGCTGATGCTGACCGCAACCGGCCGCCTGCCGTCGGGCGCCCTGTTGCCGGCGCTGGTGATCCTGTGCCGCGAGATCCTGGTGTCGGGACTGCGCGAATACCTTGCGACGCTGCGGGTCGGCCTGCCGGTGTCGAAGCTGGCGAAGTGGAAGACCGCGATCCAGATGGTGGCGATCGGCTTTCTGATTGTTGGCGATGCCGGGCCGGTCCTGTTGCAGGTCAAGTGGGTCGGCGGGGGTCTGCTATGGATTGCGGCATCGCTGACCCTGGTGACCGGCTACGACTATCTGCGCGCCGGTCTCGACGCATATGACCCGGCCCGCCGCGCCCCACCATGGCAAGCCGCAGCGCCTTGCCTGAGCCCCTGCTTACGGCGCGCGCCGCTGCTGCTCCCGAGTGCGCGCTTGCGGCGCGCGTTGCTACTTCCTAAGTGTCGCAGGGTCAGCGCGGGATGCGCATCCTCGGCCTCGCCGGGTGGAGCGGCAGCGGCAAGACGACGCTGTTGACCGCAATCATTCCCGAGTTGACGGTGCGGGGGCTCTCGGTGTCGACGATCAAGCACGCCCATCACGAATTCGATATCGACCGGCCGGGCAAGGATTCCTGGCGACACCGCCAGGCCGGGGCGAGCGAGGTCATGGTCGCTTCGTCGCGCCGCTGGGCCTTGATGCACGAGTTGCGCGGCGCCGCCGAGCCGACGCTCGAGGAACTGGTCGCGCGGATGCGCCCGGTCGATCTGCTGCTGGTCGAGGGCTTCAAGCAGCACCCGCACCCTAAGATCGAGGTGCATCGGCCCGCGCTCGGCAAGCCGCTCCTCTATCCCGACGATCCGCACGTCGTTGCGATCGCCTCGGACGAGCCGCTGGCGGCACCCGTTGCCGGTTGTTGCCGCTTGGCGATCCCGCCGCGGTCGCCGATTTCATCCTCGACCATCTCGGGGGCGCGTCATGGCGCAGCTGAGCGACGACTGCTTTGCGTTCGGCGGCACGTTGCTCGGGATCGATGCCGCGCTCGCGCTGATCGAAGCGCGGATCGCGCCGGTCGTCGAGGTGGAGACGGCGCCGCTGGCCGCCGCCGCTGGCCGCATCCTGGCGCGCGACCTCGTTGCGGCGATCGACGTGCCGCCGCACGCCAACAGCGCCGTCGACGGCTATGCGCTGCGCCACGCCGATCTCTTGCTCGATCGCGAGACCGCGCTGCCGGTTGGCGGGCGGGCCGCCGCGGGCCATCCGCTCGATCGCGCGGCGCGGCCCGGCGAGGCGATCCGCATCTTCACCGGCGCGCCGATGCCGGATGGCACCGATACCGTGATGATGCAGGAGGATTGCGTCGTCGAAGCGGGCCGGGTGCGGCTCAAGCCGGGCCTCAAGAAGGGCGCCAACCGCCGCCATGCCGGCGAGGACGTGGCTCGGGGCAGCGTCGCATTGCCGGCGGGCCGGCGCCTGAAGCCGGCCGATCTCGGCCTTGCCGCCGCGCTCGGCCGTGATGCGCTGCCGGTGTTCCGGCCGTTGCGTGCGGCGCTGATCTCGACCGGCGACGAAGTGCGCGAGCCGGGCGAACCGCTTGCCCCGGGAGCGATCTACGACGCCAACCGGGTCATGCTGGCAGCATTGCTGCGCGGCCTTGGCTGCACCGTCAGCGATCTCGGCATCCAGGGCGACCGCGCCGCGGGACTAGCCGACGCGCTCGCAGCGGCGAGCGCCGACAATGACCTGATCGTGACCTCGGGCGGCGTGTCGACCGGCGAGGAGGATCACGTCCGGGCGGCGATCGAGAAGCTCGGGCGACTCGATTTCTGGCGGCTGGCGATCAAGCCCGGCCGGCCGGTTGCGCTCGGCCAGCTCAACGGGGTGCCGCTGATCGGCCTGCCGGGCAACCCGGTCGCCGCCGCGCTGACCTTCGCGATTCTGGCGCGGCCGTTGATCCTGCGCCTCGCCGGCGCGGCGATGACGCCGCCGCTGACCCTGCCGGTGCAGGCGGGCTTCTCCTACCGCAAGCGAGCGGGACGCCGCGAGTATTTGCGCGCGACGCTGGTGCGCGAGGACGGCACGGCAATTGCCCGCAAGTATCCGCGCGACGGCGCCGGCATCCTATCCTCGATCGTGCAATCCGACGGGTTCGTGATCCTCGATGAGAGTATCGGCGACCTCGTGCCCGGAATGAATGTGGAGTTCCTGCCATTCTCCGAGGTGTTCGGGCCGTGAAACTGTTGTATTTCGCGTGGCTGCGGGCGCGGATCGGCCATGCCGAGGAGGATTTGGCATTGCCCGAAGGGGTGCGCGACGTGGCGGGGCTGCTCGACTGGCTGCAGACGCGCGGGCCGCGCCATGCCGAGGCGTTGCGCGACCTGTCGGTGATCCGGGTCGCGGTCAACCAGGATTATGTCGGGCGCGACCACCCGGTGCGCGAGGGCGACGAGGTGGCGCTGTTCCCGCCGGTCACCGGAGGCTGACCCAGTGAGACCAACATGATCCGGGTGCAGCGCGAGGATTTCGATACCGGAAGCGAGCTCGACCGGCTCGCCGCCGGCGACCACACGGTCGGCGGGGTGGCGAGCTTTGTCGGGCTGGTGCGCGACATGGGCGGGCCGAACCAGGTCTCGGCCCTGACGCTGGAGCACTATCCCGGCATGACCGAGAAGAAGCTGGCCGAGATCGAAGCCGAGGCCAACCGGCGCTGGCCGCTCTCGGCCTCGCTGATCATCCATCGCTACGGCCGGCTCGAACCGGGCGACCGCATCGTGCTGGTGGCGACCGCCTCGCCGCACCGCGAGGCGGCGCTCGCCGCCTGCCATTTCCTGATCGACTGGCTGAAGACCGACGCGCCGTTCTGGAAGAGCGAGGAGACGCCGCAGGGCGAGCATTGGGTCGACCCGCGCACCGCAGACGACGAAGCCACTCGCCGCTGGCGCGACCGGTGAAGCACCGGCTAGGCTCAGCGGGCCGGGTGAAAATTCCCGATCAATCGACCACCACCAACCATTGCCAAAGGACCAAATGAACCGCTCTAAGGAAATAAGTATTGCCGAACGCCAGAGTGCTGCCGCGGCCGCGAGAAAGGCTGCGTTGGAGAGGCATCGCGCGATGGCGAACGATCCGGCGCTGGCCGAGCGCCAAGCCGCGCGGCAAGAGGTCAACGCCGCGCGCGAAGCGCGGATCGCCGAGCGCAAGGCCGCCCGGGCGGCGATCGAGGCCCGCGAGGCCGCCGAGCGGGCGGCCGCGGAAGCGGCGGAGGCGGCGGCCCGCGAAGCAGCAGAGCGCGAAGCTGCGGCGGCGCGCGAGGCCGAGGCTGTCGAGCGAGCCGCCCGCGAGCTCGCGCTCGAAGCCGAAAAGCAGGCGGCGCGGGATGCCCGCTATGCCGCCCGCAAGGAGCGCAAGCGCAAAGGGCGCTAGCGCCCCGTCCGCATCACTTCACCGACGAGAAGGTGGTCGGCTGCAAGAACGAGTTGAGCACCTTGGCGACGATCGGGCCGTTCTTCTCGGTCTCGGCGCGCTTGGTGTGCCATTCGGGATCGGCCTGGAAGGCGTTCCACTTCGTCTCGCGGTCGGCCAGCGAATCCCATTGCAGCATGTAATAGAGCGCCATGTTGAACTCGCCGACCAGCACGGTCCAGAACCCGGCCTGCTTGATCTGGTGACGCTCCCAGATCTTCAGCGTGATCGTATCGAACCGCTTCAACAGATCGGGCAGGCGGCCGGGAACGGCGTGGTAGACGCGCAGCTCATAGATCATCGGGTTTCCTCCTTATTTGACTGACGAGAACGAGGTCGGCGTCAGGAACTGGTTGGTGATCGAGGCGACGATCGGTCCGTTCTCCTCGGTCTTGGCCCGGGCCGCGAGCCATTCCGGGTCGGCGCCGAACTTGGTCATTTTCGCATCGCGCTCGGCCAGCAATTCCCATTTGAGGAAATAGGTCAGGTCCTGGTTCAACTCGCCGACCAGCGTGGTCCAGAACCCGGCCTGATGGATCGCGTGCTTTTCCCACAGCTTCAGGGTGATCGTGTCGAACCGTTTGATGAGGTCCGGCAGCCGGCCGGGCACGCAGTGATAGACGCGCAACTCGTAGATCATTTCGCTCTCCGGGTGATGTCAGCGCCCGCTAGCATGCGGCCCGCGCCGGCAGGCGGCAAGCGCCGAAGCAGCGCGAGCGGCGCGGATCAGGCGGCGGCGAGGTGCGCCGCGACCCAGGCGGCCGCGTCGAACAACCGCTCGTCGCCAAAGCGCGGACCGACCAGCTGCACGCCGAGCGGCAGGCCCTTCGGGCCGTTGCCGGCCGGCAAGGTCACGCACGGCGTCCAGGCCAGCGTCCAGATCGCGTTGAAGCTCGGGTCGCCGGTCGAGCCGAGCCCCTCGGGCGCCTCGCCAGCGGTGCTCGGGGTCAGCAGCAGATCGACGTGGGTGAATATATCGTCCATGTGGCGGCGGAACGCCTCGGCCGTCTCCAGCGCCTCGACATAGGCGGCGAGCGGCAATTCGCGGCCCGGCGTCAGCACGGTGTCGCGCAGCACCTGGCTGACCTGGTCGTTGTGCTCCTCGTATTCGTAGGCGTAGTTGCGCGCCGCCTCGAAATTGAAGATGCGGCGGTGGTGCTCGAGAATGTTGGCGAACTCGGGGGCGAAGGCGACCTCGCTGAGCTTGGCGCCGGCAGCGGCGAGCCGCTCGGCGGTGCTCTCGATCAGCGCCTGCACCGGCTGCTCGGCGCGCTGCCAGGCCGGCGTGCGGCACAGCCCGATGCGCGGCGCCGACGCCCGAGCGGTCGATCTCGTAGGCCGGCCCGGCGACCAGCGCGGCGCGCAGCAGCGGCAGGTCGTCGAGGCTGCGGCAGATGATGCCGAGCGTGTCGAGGTTGTGGCATTGCAGCTTGATGCCGCTGCGGCGAGAACTCGCCAAAGCTCGGCTTGTATCCGATGACGCCGCAGAACGCGGCGGGGCGGATCACCGAGCCGCCGGTCTGGGTGCCGAGCGCCGCCGGCACCTGAAAGTCGGCGACCGCCGCCGCCGAGCCGCTCGACGAGCCGCCCGGCGTGTGCGCCGCGTTGTAGGGGTTGACGGTGGCGCCGGGGAAGCGGTTGGCAAATTCCGTGGTTACCGTCTTGCCCATGATCGTGCCGCCGGCCATGCGGATCAGTGCGACCGAGGCGGCGTCGGCGAACGGGCGGTTGCCGCGATAGATCGGCGAGCCGTACTCGGTCGGCATGTCGACCGTGTCGATGATGTCCTTGACCCCGATCGGCAGGCCGGCGAGCAGCCCGGGCCGGCCGGCATGGTCGGCGGCGCGCGCCTGCGCCAGGGCCTTCCCGCGGTCGAGCCAAGTCCAGGCCCTGATCTCGGCGCGCGCCTCGGCGCGATCGAGGCAAGCGCCGACCAACGCCTCCACGGTCAGCCCGTCGTTGCCGAGCAGCGCGACCGCTTCGGCCGCCGAAAGGTGGTTCGGATCGGTCATGGCCGCGCTCCCAGCTGCCGCTCGACCCACAGCCCGACCTCGATCAGCCGGAGGTCGCCATGACGGCGCCCGACCAGCTGAATGCCGACTGGCAGACCGTCCGGCCCTTGGCCCGCCGGCAGCGTCAGGCAAGGCATATAAAGCATGGTCCACAGCCCGTTGAAGATCGCCGAGCCGGTGTCGCCGAGTTCCCGCGGCGCCTGGCCGGCGGCGGGGAGGGTGAGGATCGCGTCGAACCCGCCGGCCCATTGCGTCGCCGCCGCACGCGCCGTCTCGGCGCGCCGCCAGGCAGCGCGGAACTCATCGAGGCTCAGCTCGCGCCCGGCGGCGATGCGCTCCTCGCGCAATACCCGGCTCAGCAGAGGCTCGTGACGATGCAGCTCCGGCGCATGATTGCGCGGCGCCTCATAGGCGCTGTGCCGGCGCTGGATCTCGGAGATGTCGGCGCAGCCATCGGGCAGCTTGCTGTCGACGATTTCCGCTCCAGCCGCCGCCAATAGCTTTGCCGCCGCTTCGAGCACCGCCTTGCCCTCGGGTTGGGCGCGATCCCAGTGCGGCGTGCGGCACAGCGCAAGCCGTGGCGGCCGCTCCGGCATCACCGGCGCCTCGTAGGGGATCGCCATCAGTGCGGCGCGAAACAGCGCGATGTCCTCGACCGAGCGCGCCATCGCGCCGACCGTGTCGAGGCTCTCGGTGTTGGGGTGCATCCCGGCGGGCGGGAACAGGCCGAAGCTCGGCTTGAAGCCGACGACGCCGCAGAACGCCGCCGGGCGGATGACCGAGCCGCCGGTCTGGGTGCCGATCGCCAGCGGCACCATGAAGTCGGCCACCGCGGCAGCCGAGCCGCTCGACGAGCCCCCGGGGGAGAAGACCCAATTGTGCGGGTTCGAGGTCGGGCCGGGCTGCCGGTTGGCGAACTCGGTAGTCACGGTCTTGCCGAGGAGGATCGCGCCGGCGGCGCGCGGCAACGCCACCGCGCTGGCGTCGAAGCTTGGCCGACACCCGGTATAGATCGGCGAGCCGTAGCCGGTCGGCATCTGCGCGGTGTCGAAAATGTCCTTGATGCCGAACGGCACGCCGCGCAGATGCCCGGGCTTGCCGCCGCGGTCGCATTCGCGCGCGGCGGCCAGCGCCGCGTCGCGGCCGAGCCAAGTCCACGCCCGCACCACCGGGTCGCGATCGGTGATGCGTTCGAGGCAGCTCGCGACGACCGCTTCGGCGGTCAGCTCACCGCCCTCGATGAGGCGGGCGAGCATCGCCGCCGACAGGCGGTAGGGTTCGGCTTGCGGCATGGGCGCGGCTCCGGCGGGACGCGGACGGCGCTATCTAAACAGGCTTCGCCGTGGCGTGTCACCCACCGAGTAGCCGAGCGGCTAGTCGCCGAGCAACTCGCCGACGGCTTTGGCGACGACCGCGTTCGACGGGATGACGGGCCCGAGCGGCGTCAACGTGCCGAGGACCCGCTCGCGCATCGCCGTATCCGATCGCCGCCGGCCCGCCGAAATTTCCCGGCGGGCCGGCCGGCGTTTCGGCCTAGAACCCCATACCGCCCATGCCGCCCATACCCCCCATGCCGTGATCGTGATCGTGCGGCACGGCCGACGTCCGCGGCTCGGGCATGTCGGTGACCATCGCCTCGGTCGTGATCAACAGGCCGGCGACCGAAGCGGCGTCCTGCAAGGCGACGCGCACAACCTTGGCCGGGTCGATGATGCCGGCCGCGACCATGTCCTTGTACTCGCCGGTTTGCGCGTCGTAGCCGTAATTCGGCTCGTTCCGATCGGTCAGCTTGCCGACGACGACTGCACCGTCGGTGCCGGAGTTCTCGGCGATCTGCCGCACCGGCGCCTGGATCGCCCGGCGGACGATCTGGATGCCAACCTTCTGGTCGTTGTTGGCCGGCGTCAACCCGTCGAGCGCCTTCATCGCGTAGAGCAGCGCGACGCCGCCGCCGGGCACGACGCCCTCTTCGACCGCGGCCTTGGTCGCGTGCATCGCGTCATCGACGCGGTCCTTGCGCTCCTTGACCTCGACCTCGGTGCCGCCGCCGACCCGGATCACCGCAACGCCGCCGGCCAGCTTGGCCAACCGCTCCTGCAATTTCTCCTTGTCGTAATCGGAGGTCGTCTCCTCGATCTGCGCCTTGATCTGATTGACGCGGCCGTTGATGTCGTCCTTGCTGCCGGCGCCGTCGATGATCGTCGTGTTCTCCTTGTCGATATGCACCCGCTTGGCGCGGCCGAGCATATCGAGGGTCACGTTTTCGAGCTTGATGCCGAGGTCCTGGCTGATCACCTGGCCGCCGCTGACGATCGCGATGTCTTCGAGCATCGCCTTCCTGCGGTCGCCGAAGCCGGGCGCCTTGACTGCCGCCACCTTGAGGCCGCCGCGCAATTTGTTGACGACCAGCGTCGCCAGCGCCTCGCCTTCGATGTCCTCGGCGATGATCAACAGCGGCCGGCTGCTCTGGACGACAGCCTCGAGCACCGGCAGCAGCGCCTGCAGACCCGACAGCTTGCTTTCGTGTAGCAGGATGTACGGATCGTCGAGCTCGGCGATCATCTTCTCGGCATTGGTGACGAAATAGGGCGAGATGTAGCCGCGGTCGAACTGCATTCCCTCGACAACGTCGAGTTCGGTCGCCAGCGACTTGGCTTCCTCGACGGTGATGACGCCCTCGTTGCCGACCTTCTTCATGGCTTCCGCCAGCATTTTGCCGATCTCGGAATCGCCGTTGGCGGAGATTGTGCCGACCTGGGCAATCTCGTCGTTGGTCGAGACCTTTTTCGCGCGCTTCTTGATGTCGGCGACGACGGCCTCGACGGCGATGTCGATGCCGCGCTTGAGGTCCATCGGGTTCATCCCGGCCGCGACTGCGCGCACACCCTCGCGCACCAGCGCATGCGCCAGAACCGTTGCCGTCGTCGTTCCGTCGCCCGCCTCTGTGCTGGTCTTGGAGGCGACCTCCTTGACCATCTGCGCGCCCATGTTCTCGAACTTGTCGGAAAGCTCGATTTCCTTGGCGACGGTCACGCCGTCCTTGGTGATGCGCGGCGCGCCGTACGATTTGTCGAGCACGACGTTGCGGCCCTTCGGACCGAGCGTCACGCGTACCGCTTCCGCCAGGATCTCGATGCCGCGCAGCATCCGCTCGCGGGCATCGCTACTGTGCCGAATGTCTTTGGCAGCCATGATGACTTCTCTCCTCAGGCGGTGATGACGCCCATGATGTCGGATTCTGGCATGATGATCAGTTCTTCGCCGTCGATCTTGATTTCGGTGCCGGACCATTTGCCGAACAGGACCCGGTCGCCGGCCTTGACGCCGAGCGCTTGCCGCGCCCCGTCCTTGCCGCGCGACCCCGGACCGACCGCGACGATCTCGCCTTCCATCGGCTTTTCCTGGGCCGTGTCGGGGATCAGGATGCCTCCCTTCGTCTTCTCTTCCTGGCTGACGCGCCGCATCAGCACGCGGTCATGTAACGGGCGCAAGCTCATCCCGGCTCTCCTGTTTACGCAATGACGGCAGAGGCCACAGCATTAGCACTCCACGATCGGGAGTGCTAATAAAAAGTTCGGCGCGTCCGTCTGGCGTTGGACGTTGGAGTGGCCGGATCCTTACGGCGATCCCGCCAGGTTCTCCCGAACCGTCGCGCGAGCACGACGGCTCGCCGGTTTGGCTGACTTGGCCGCCGCCGCGAGTGCTGCGGCTTCCTTCTCGTCCGCTTCCTTGGCGAGGCGGAGCGCGCGCAGGCGGCTGGTCTTGGCAGCTTCCATTTGCCGCGGGTCGTCTGCGGCGGCGGTGGCTTTGGTCTTGGTTTTCATTGGTTGCATGTCCCCTCAGATGCAGCCTGCCATCAGGCTGCCGTGAGCGTCGCCCTGTCGAAGTCGCATTTTTTCAGGCGTCCGGCGATCCGTAGGCGTCAGAGACATGGGAAAAAATCCCATATTTTCAAGCGAATCGGCCGATAACCGCGAAAATTTCACCACAGCACGATTGTTAAATTTGCCGCAAACTATTCGCTCAATCTTGTTCCGGCTAAGGAATTTTTTGTTGGCTTCGAGCAACGACGCGGCGCCACACAATACTTGTGAACGCAACACTTGACCCGAAGAGGGTGAGGCAGCATATACGGGCAGCAGCGTTCGTGCTCGCCAAGCGAGCCACGTGGTCGGGCTGCGTGAAGCGATCCCGCCAGAGGCGGGGCCTCGGCCCGATCTTTGTCCCCTGCCCATCCGGACAGCCCCAGTCACGCGGGTCGTCTCCCGACCCCCTGGGGCGCGCAACGATTGCGGTCGGCGTGCGCCTGCGCGGGGTCCCCGCCCCGAGGAACACGCATTGCCCAGTTTTACCGATTTCGGACTTCTTTCGCCCATTCTCGACGCTCTTGTCACCGAGGGTTACACGACGCCCACCCCAATCCAAGCGCAAGCCATCCCGTATGTGCTCGCCGGCCGTGACTTGTGCGGCATCGCCCAGACTGGCACCGGCAAAACCGCCGCCTTCGCCTTGCCGATCCTGCATCGCCTCTCCGCTCAGCCGGGAGCGGCGCCGCGCGGCGCCTGCCGCGTCCTGGTATTGAGCCCGACCCGGGAGTTGGCGAGCCAGATCGCCGAGAGTTTCAACAGCTATGGCCGTCGGCTGCCGCTCACGACGGCGGTGGTGTTCGGCGGGGTGCCGCTCGGCGCGCAGCAGCGTCGGCTCGCCTCCGGGGTCGACATCCTGGTCGCCACGCCCGGCCGCCTCCTCGACCTGATCGACCGCCGCGCGCTCGTGCTGTCGAGCGTCGAGGTCCTCGTCCTCGACGAGGCCGACCGGATGCTCGATCTTGGCTTCATTCACGCGCTGAAGCGGATCGTCAGGCTGCTGCCCCAGCGTCGCCAGACATTGCTGTTCTCGGCGACGATGCCGCGCAGCATTGCCGCGCTCGCCGAGGACTACCTCAACGACCCGATCAAGGTCGCGGTCGCCCCGGCCGCGACGACCGCGCAACGCGTCGAGCAGAGCGTCATCTTCGTGCCGAGCGAGCGCAAGCGCGACCTGCTGACCAACCTGCTGAGCGACGCGAGCTTTGAGCGCGTGCTGGTGTTCACCCGGACGAAGCACGGCGCCGATCGCGTCGTGCGGCATTTGGCCGGCGCCGGCATCGACGCTGCGGCCATTCACGGCAACAAGTCGCAGCCGCAGCGCGAGCGGGCATTGGCGGGGTTTCGCAGCGGCGACGGCCGGGTGCTCGTCGCCACCGACATCGCCGCCCGCGGGATCGACGTGGACGGCGTGTCGCACGTGATCAATTTCGAGCTGCCCAACGTCCCGGAGGATTACGTGCACCGGATCGGCCGGACCGCCCGCGCCGGCGCCGGCGGCACCGCAATCGCCTTCTGCAGCGATGAAGAAAAGGCGTTTCTGCGCGGCATCGAGAAGCTGACGCGGCTTGCGGTCCCGGTCATGGCGCTGCCATCGGCCGTGCGCGACGGTCGCGCGGATAGCGGCGAGCGGCCGGGTGCGACGCCGCCGCGAGCGGATCGCGGCGATCCGCGGCCGGCGCCCGCGCCGGTCAACAACCGGGGGCGGCCGTCGGGCGGGAACCCGCAACGCGCCACCGCCGCGGCGGACCTGTCCCTCCCGGCATTCCTGCGCCGGCGCCCAGCCGCGACGCAGGCGCCGGCTATGCGGAGGGATGGCGGGCGGGCCATGCGGAGGGCGGCACGATAGCTCAGGCGTCCCCCCTCCCGGAAGGGCGTGTGGCTGACGATCGCGAGGCGGTCGATCGGTTGGTGCAAAAGGCGCGGTTGCTGAAAGCCGAAACGGAGGCGGTCTGCGCCCTGACGACCCCGTACGAAACGCCGAGCCGGAGCCGCAGCATCGGGCAGCTGGCGACCTCGTTCGGCGGCTTCATCGCGACCTGGGCCGTCATGTATCTGTGCGCGACGATCTCATTCTGGCTGGCGCTGCCATTGTCGGTGCTGGCCGCCGGTTTCCTTGTGCGCATCTTCATCATCCAGCACGATTGCGGGCATGGCTCGTTTTTCCGATCACGGCGCGCCAACGCCGTGATCGGCAATTTGTGCAGCCTGACGACGCTGGCGCCCTACGCCTTCTGGCGCCGCCAGCACGCCACGCACCACGGCTCGTGGAACAATCTGGACCGCCGCGCCGCCAGTGGGCTCGACATCTATTCCTCCTGCCTGACCGTCGCGGAGTATCTCCGGCTCGGTCCCTGGCGCCGGCGGCTTTACCGCTTTGGCTATCACCCGGTGGTGTCGAACCTGATCCTGCCGCCAATCCTGTTCCTGTTGCTGTATCGGGTGCCGTTCGACGCCCGCAAGGGATGGCGGCGGGAGCGCCGCGCGGTTTATGTCGCCGATCTGGCAATGATCGGTTTTGTCGGTTCCTTGGGAATGGGGCTCGGTTTCTACCGGGTCGCCGAAGTCCAGCTTCCGATCACGATCCTCGCGTCGATCGTCGGGGTGTGGCTGTTCTCGATCCAGCATCGTTTCGAAGAAACGCTGTGGACGCGGGGCGACAGCTGGAACCTGGTCGCGGCGGCGCTGCGCGGCTCGTCGCACTTGCAGCTGCCGCGGCTGCTGCAATGGTTCACCGGCAATATCGGGTTCCACCACATCCACCATCTCAACCCGCGGATCCCGAATTACCGGCTGGAGGCGTGTCACAACGCCAACCCCGCCCTGCAATCCGCCCCGACGCTGACGCTGGCGCGCGCAATCGGCACGCTGCGTTATGGGTTGTGGGACGACAGGCTCGGGCGCATGGTGCTGTTTTCCAGGGTCGGGCCGCGTCGAGCAGCACAATGATCGACCGGCGCAAAGCCAACCATGGGTTTACCTTGCGAATTAAAATAGAGAGCGACGGGTGAGATCGCTTAGCGTTAATACTTACGGAGAAATAACAAATGAGACGCGGGTTATATCGGGTGCATGGCGTGGCCGGACTGCCCGACGATGTTCGGATGGAGGACGACGGTATCGAAATGCCACTGCATGAACAGATCTATCGGGCGCGCGGTTATCGACCGGCCGTCGACGATCTGCCGTGGCAGGAGGAATACTTCCGCAAACAGCGATCCCTGGAGAGCGCCAGCGGCACCGGCGAAGCAGCTGAGAAGGCGGCCCGCGAAACTGCCCGAGAAGAGTTTCGCGCCCGGTTCCGTAAGCCGTGAAGACACCGTTGTCCGCCGGCGGCTAGCCGTTTGCGATGTGCCCAGGGGCGATGCGCGGCCGACGCCGCGACGCGGTGTTATCGTCTAGAGGTAACGGACGCCAATTCGCCCGCGTCTGCGCCACATGACCTCGCAGCACCGAGGATCCGTCTCGTGATTGACGAGCATGAATTCCTTCGGGCAGAGGAAGGGGTCCAACGGCACGAGTTGGGCCCCTGTCTCCGAAATATCGAAAATGTGGCACGGAACCGCACACCGACCGCCCTGAAATACGACGAGCGCCCGCTTCAGGACTTTGTGGCGCCGGCAGCTGCGCCGATCGGGCGCCGTGCCGTCATGCTCGGCGGGGGTGGGCATCCGTAGTGCGGACGTATCATCTGTCGTCTGCGTTTCCATGGCGTGCCTGATCAAGCGTCACGAAATCCGCGGCATTGTTGCCGACCAGGTCTTAACGATTGGTGACCGAATAGGATTTTGGTGCAGAGTTGCATTTGATGCGCGGCGATTGCGCATGCCGGCTGCTTCCGGCATCAATGATTTATCGTCGGTGACCAGCGGAGCCCGCGACCTGTCTGATGAACAACAACGGTAACGATACGCGGCGAGGCGGCCGGCTCCTGCCGCACAGCTCGCATTGGGGAGCGTTCTCGGTACTGGTGCACGAGCGCGAGGTTGCCGTCATCCCGCACCTGCAAGACCCCGATCCATCCCCCCTGCTCGGCAACATCCCGGCTGCGGTGTCGCACCGGGCGCGGGTCGCTCGGCCGATGATCCGGCGGGGCTGGCTGGAGCGCGGTGCGAGGCCGGACGACCGGCGGGGCGGCGACGAATTCGTGCCGGTTTCCTGGCCGGACGCGCTCGGCCATGTCGCCGCGGAACTGCGCCGCGTCTACGCGGCATATGGGCCGCGCGCCGTGTTCGGCGGGTCCTACGGCTGGGCCAGCGCCGGGCGCTTCCACGACGCGCAGCATCAGCTGCATCGCTTCCTGAACCTCGCCGGCGGCTATGTCCGCTCGGTCAACAGCTACAGTTCGGGCGCGGCCTCGGTGATCCTGCCGCATGTGATCGGGCCGCAGGCAGCCGTCGCCGGCAACAATGTCAGCTGGGCCGAATTGGCGGAAGATAGCGCCCTGGTGCTCGCCTTTGGCGGCATGGCGCTGAAGAACAACGATGTCGGCGGCGGCGGCACGAGCCGGCATGTCGCCCGCGAGCACCTCGACAGGGCGCGCCGGCGCGGCGTCGAGTTTCACCTCGTCGGCCCGCTGCGCGACGACCTGCCGGCCGAAATCGCGGCGGTCTGGCACCCGATCCGCCCCGGCACCGATGTCGCGCTGATGCTCGCGCTGGCCCATACGCTGGTCAGCGACGGGCTGCACGACCGCGCCTTCCTCGACCGCTATTGCGTCGGCTGGGAGAGTTTCGAGGCCTATCTCCGCGGGCGCGGCGACGGGCAGCCGAAGGATGCCGCCTGGGCATCCGCGATCTGCGGCATACCGGCCGACGAGATCGTCGCGCTGGCGCGGCGCTGTGCCGGGCGGCGTACCCTCGTCACCTGTTCGATGTCGCTGCAGCGCGCCGAGCATGGCGAGCAGCCGGTGTGGATGGGCCTCGTGCTGGCCGCGATGCTTGGCCAGATCGGGCTCAAGGGCGGCGGCTTCGCCTATGCGCTGGGCGCGACCTCGAACACCGGCAAGCCGCCGCTGGCCGCGCCGTTGCCGGCCATGCCGACCGGCCGTAACCCGGTCGCCGACTTCATCCCGGTGGCGCGCATCGCCGACATGCTGCTGCACCCGGGCGAGGCGTTCGACTACGACGGCCAGCGTCTCGCTTATCCCGACATCAAGCTGGTCTACTGGGCCGGCGGCAACCCGTTCCACCACCACCAGGATCTCGGCCGGCTGCGCCGCGCCTTCGCCCGCCCGGATACGGTGATCGTGCAGGATTCGGCGTGGACGGCGAGTGCGCGCCACGCCGACATCGTGCTGCCGGCGACGATCACGCTGGAGCGCGAGGATATCGGCGGATCGGCCGGCGATCCGCTGCTGGTGGCGATGCACCGTGCGGTCACAGCCCTACGGGCAGGCGCGCGACGACCACGCGATTTTCGCCGGGCTGGCCGGGCATCTCGGCTTTGCCGACAAATTCACCGAGGGCCGCTCGCCGCGCCAGTGGCTCGAACACCTCTACGAGCCGACCCGCCGCGCCCTGGCCGAGCGCGGCATCAATGCGCCCGATTTCGGCGAATTCTGGGACGACGGCGAGCTGGTCCTGCCGGTGCAGCCGTGGGACGGCGGCATCGTCCGCGCCTTCCGCCGCGATCCCGCAGGCGCGCCATTGCCGACGCCGAGCGGCAAGATCGAGATCGCCTCCGCGACGATCGCCGGGTTCGGTTATGACGATTGCCCGGGGCATCCCGCCTGGCTGCCGCCGGCCGACGATGCCGGATCGGCGGAAGCGGTGCGCTTTCCGCTGCAGCTCGTCGCCAACCAGCCGGCAACCCGGCTGCACAGCCAGCTCGATTTCGGCGCCACCAGCGTCGCCTCGAAAATCCAGGGGCGCGAGCCGGTGCGCATCCATCCGCAGGACGCCGCCGCGCGCGGCATTGCCGACGGCGACATCGTGCGGCTCTACAACGAGCGCGGCGCCTGCCTCGCCGGGGCGGTGCTGAGCGAGGCGCTGCGGCCGGGCGTCGTCCAGCTGGCGACCGGGGCGTGGTACGACCCGGCAGACCCGGCCGCGGCGACGCCGTTCTGTGTGCATGGCAACCCGAACGTGCTGACCCGCGACGCCGGCACCTCGCGCCTGGCGCAGGGCTGCATCGGGCAGCTCGCCCGCGTCGAGATCGAGCGCTTCGCCGGCGTATTGCCGCCCGTCTCGGCCTTCGACCCGCCGCCCGGCGCCGAGGACCCGCCGGCGCGCTAAAACTCGCCGCTGCGATACGCTTCGTCGAGGCGCTCGGCGTCCTCTTCCGAAGGTTCCTCCCAGGCTTCGCCGCGGCGGCGCAGCGCGCCGGTGAAGTCGGGCGGGCGCTTTTCGTTGAAGGCGCGGCGGCCCTCCTCGCCGTCGGTCGTCACCTGGATCAACAGGTTGTTGATCAGGTTCTGCACGTGCCAGGCCTGATCGGTCGGCAGGTCGCCGAAGCGCACGACAAACTCCTTCATCATGCGCACCGCAACCGGCGGCATTGTGACGATGTGGCGGGCGATTTTTTCGGCGCGCTCCATCAGCTGGGCGTGCGGCACCACTTCGTTGATCAGGCCGATGCGCAGGGCCTCCTCGGCATTGACCGGATCGTCGGTCAGCAGCATCTTCATCGCGTCGATGTAGCGCAGTTGCTTGATCAACAGGCTGGCCCCCGGCCCATGGCCGAGCCAGCCCTGGGTCGTCAGCGCGAACTTGAAGCGGGCATGCTCGCGGCTGGCGATGCGGATATCGGTCGAGGCCAGCAGCAGATAAAGCCCGGCGCCGGCCGCCCAGCCGTTGACCGCGGCGATGACCGGCTTCCACACCCGCGGATAATGGTCGCCCATGCGGCCGTCGACCCCGGTCTTCTGGCCGTGCACGGTGCCGGCGAGCGGCCAGAAGATGCGCTGGGTGCGCAGGTATTCGCGCTCCTCGTCGGTGATGTTCTCGCGCGGCGCCAGATTGTGGCCGCCGCAGAAATGCCGCTCGCCGGCGCCGGTCACGATCGCGCAGCGGATCGCACGATCCTCCCATAGGTCAATCCAGGCCGCCGAGATTGCGTCGGAGGTCGGCTTGTCGAGGATGTTGGCCTTGGCCGGATTGTTCAGCGTGATGTAGGCGACGCCGTCGCGCTTCTGGTAGTCGATCGGCACTTCTCTCTCCCCGGCTGCGCCAAGCTGTGTCGGAGCGGGAGCTTATCGGGAAGCGGCGTCTCCGTCACGGAGCACGCCCGGCGGTGCTGGCTTTGCGGTGCTTGCCTGGCGGGCTTGCGTCGCGAGATAGGCGATGATGTCGCGCCGCATCGTCGCATCGGCCACATGGATCGGCATGCGCACGCCGGGGAGGAATTGTTGCGGTCCGGCGAGCCAGCGGTTGAGCGTCTCGGCCGACCAGCGGATGTGCGCCTCCTTCAGTGCCGGCGAGTAGGCAAAGCCGGCGGCGGTGCCGGCGCGGCGGCCGACGACGCCGCCCAGCATCGGGCCGACCTTGTTTTTGTCGAGCGCGTGGCAGGCGGCGCAGCTCTCGGCAAACAGCCGGTCGCCGCGGGTCGGGTCGGGCGCGGCCGAGGCGACGAAGCGAGACAGGTCCTTGGCGCCTTCGGGGTCGGCCGAACGGAAAAAAGTATAGGAAAGCGTGATCGCGGTGATCTCGCTGGTGTTGGGATCGCTGCCGAATTTCGGATCGACAAAGAAATCGACCGGCATGTCGACTTTCTCGTGCGGGGCGAGCCGCTCCTCGGTGAAGCAGAAGCACTGGATCTTGTTGAAGTAGATGCCGGCCTCGTCCGGCGTTACGTTGAACGCGGCATGTCCGACGATCGGCTGGTCGGTCAGGTTCTCGGCCGAGAAGAACACCAGCTTTTCTTCGCCGAGATGGACCGTGACCTCCTGCTGCAAGGGTTCGAAGCGCCACGCGAGGCCGGGCGCGACATCGGTGCTGAAGCGCACCGTCACGACGCGGCTGGAGACCGGCGCGATCGCCGCCGCCGCTCGCTGCGTCGTGCCGCCGAACCCGGTCGCGGCGCAGAACAGCCGGTAGAGCGGCACCGAATAGGATACCAGCGTCACCATGCCGGCGACGACGGCGCCAAGCGCCGCCGCCGTGATCCATTTTCCGAGCCGCCGGTCCGGCCCGCCCTGTCTCGTCATTCTTCACTCGGTTTGCGCAACGACGCGGATGTTAGCGCCCCCGTTCCGCTGGTGCGCTGCGACATAGACACGAACCGACCGCCGCCCCCGCGCGATGGCGGCGGCGGTGCCGCGGCTTGCCCGTCAGATGCAATAGGTGCGCAGCGGCGGGAAGCCGTTGAACCCGACCGAAGCGTAGCTCGCGGTATAGGCGCCGGTCGACAGGATCTCGACCTTGTCGCCGACTTCGAGATCGCGCGGCAGCCGGTATTCGGTGCGCTCGTAGAGGATGTCGGCGCTGTCGCAGGTCGGACCGGCGATGATCACCGGCGTCGGTGTCCCCGAGCGACCGGGCGCCTCGATGCGATAGCGGATGCACTCGTCCATTGTCTCGGCAAGCCCGTTGAACTTGCCGACATCGAGATAGACCCAGCGCTTGTCGCCGCCGTCGCCCTTGTCGGCGATCAGCACGACCTCGCTCTGGATCAGCCCGGCATCGCCGACCAGCGAGCGCCCCGGCTCGACGATCACCGCGGGCAGGTGGTTGCCGAAATGGCGCGACAGCGCGTCGGTCACGGCCTGGGCATATTGCGCGATCGAGGCGATCTCGCCGCGATACTGGGCCGGGAAGCCGCCGCCGATATTGACCATCCGCAGGTTGATGTCGGTCTCGGCGAGCAGCGTGAACATCCGCGCGACGACGCCCAATGCCTGGTCCCATTGCCCCAGATCGGTCTGCTGCGAGCCGACGTGGAACGACACGCCGTAGGGGTCGAGCCCCTGCTCGCGCGCTTTCCGAAGCAGCGTGACGGCCATCTCCGGGGTGCAGCCGAACTTGCGCGACAACGGCCAATCCGCCCCCTCGCACGACACCAGGATGCGGCAGAAGACGCGCGCGCCGGGTGCCTGGCGCGCCAGCTTGTCAAGCTCGGCCGCGCTGTCGAAGGCAAACAGGCGCACTCCCGCCGCATAGGCGAAGGCGATGTCCTTCTCCTTCTTGATCGTGTTGCCGAACGACAGGTGGTCCGCAGCGGCACCGTTGCCGAGGCACAGCGCGATTTCGGCGGGGCTGGCGACGTCGAAATTCGAGCCCCGCCGCGCCAGCATCGCGACGATCTCGGGCGCCGGGTTGGCCTTGACGGCATAATAGATGCTGGCGCTCGACAGATAGCGGCGCAGCAGGTCGTAGGCCTCGCCGATCAGGTCGAGGTCGACGACGAGGCACGGGGTCTCTGGAGCTTGCTCCGACAGAAAACGCGCGATCTTGTTGTTCATGGCCCGGGCTACCTTCCAGGAATGCGGCTGAGCGCGAGCAGCTTGTCGAACGGGCGCCGGCAATACCGGCCGTCCCGCCGCTCGGCAGGGGATTGCCCTCGGGTTGCGAGGGCGAAGGCAGGCGCCGACCGGGCGGCCGAATGGCCGCGCCGCGGCGCTCGCTCAGCTCAGACTACTGGGATCGATGACCCGGCCGCCGCGCCCGCGCAGGCGGGTGCCGCGAAGGATGGCATCAGGGCAGGGCGCTGTGGCCCTGATCGGGATTGCAACCATATCGACCTCCCTCTCGGGACCGGCCGCAAGGCCGGACTGCCAAAAAGGACGCGTTACGTCGTTGCATAACCACCATGGGCCATAGGCACGTGCGAGTGCGTCAACGAGGCGGATAGATACGCACATCATCCGGGATTGCAAGGGGGAATTCGCCGGGGAATTCGCCGATCTATATGCCGCGCCAGGCGACAAATATCGCGGCGCCGAACCTCGTCGAACCGGCCTCGCATCGCAGCGGCACGCGCGGTAAAGTGTCGGCTGCGGCTAGTGCGCGGTGCGGAGCGGGATCGCGCCGAGTTCGCGGCCGGTTGCCAGGTCGAGGATTAGCAGCCGGCGATTGCCGTCGGGCAGCGCGAGGTCGATCACCAGACGGTCGGTGCCGGTGCTGATCGCCTCGACGCGGGCGCCGGCGGGCAGGTCGAGCGGCGCGGCGGTGAAGGTCGTCGGCGCGGTGCCGCCCGGGTGCGGGCGCGGCAGGCGGCCGGCGAGGGTGGCAATGAGGATCGCGATGCCGCCGAGGATCATCACCGACATGACGACAACGAGGAGTTTCAGCCCGCGCACCGGCACCGCGCTAAACCTGCCCGGCGCCGGTGGAGGAGGCGAGGATGCCGGCTGATCCCGCGGCGGTTGCCGCGCGGCCCGAGCGCCGCATCGAAGTCAGGATCGCGCCGGACGACGCGGGCATACGGCTCGACCGCGCGTTGCAGCACCAGTTGCCCGAACTGTCGCGCACCCGCCTCAAGCAACTGATCCTCGACGGGCGAATCGCCAGTGGCGGCAAATTGCTGCGGGATCCGGCCCAGCGCGCTGGCGCCGGCGCCAGCATCCTCGTCACCTTGCCCGAGCCGGACGAGGCGGCCCCGGTGGCGCAACCGATTCCGCTGGCGATCCGCTTCGAGGACGAGCATCTGATCGTCATCGACAAGCCGGCCGGCATGGTGGTCCATCCTGCTCCCGGCAACCTCGACGGCACCCTGGTCAATGCGCTGCTGGCGCATTGCGGCGCCAGCCTTTCCGGGATCGGCGGGGTGCGCCGGCCCGGCATTGTCCATCGCCTCGACAAAGACACCAGCGGCCTCCTGGTCGCCGCCAAGACCGAGGCGGCGCATCGCGCGCTGTCGCACGATTTTGCGGCTCGCCGGATCGAGCGGGCCTACAGCGCCATCGTCTGGGGCGTGCCGGCGCCGCCCGTCGGCGAGATCGTCGGCAATATCGGCCGCAGCGCGGTGAACCGCAAGAAGATGGCGGTGGTCGGCGAGGCGCGCGGCAAGCCGGCGGTGACCCGCTATCGGGTCGAGCGGCGCTTCGCGGATCACGCCGGCCTGATCGAATGCCGCCTGTTGACCGGCCGGACCCACCAGATCCGCGTGCATCTTGCGCATATCGGCCATCCGTTGATCGGCGATCCGCTATACGGCACCCGTGCCGGGCGGGCGGCGGCGCGCATGGGAGCCATCGGCGCGGCAATTGCGCGCTTCCCGCGGCAGGCTTTGCATGCAAAGGTGCTCGGGTTTACCCACCCGGCAACCGGCGAGCGACTGACTTTCGACAGCCCGCTGCTACCCGATATGATAGGGCTTCTGGCTAATTTAGAGCTACTTTAAACTGGACAAAACCCGACTATGTAGGTAGGGTTTTCGTGCGGACGTCGCCCGCCGTGGATCGTTTGTCCGATTGCGGCGTTCGCACAGCACGACATTTAGCGGAGTTGACGTTAAACAATGGCCACGCTTTCGGTCCCATCCATTTCCGGCGAGGGGAATCTGACGCGGTATCTCCAGGAGATCCGCAAGTTTCCGATGCTGGAGCCGAATGAGGAATACATGCTCGCCAAGCGCTGGAAAGAGCGTGAGGATTCCGAGGCGGCGCATCGGCTGGTCACCAGCCATTTGCGCCTCGTCGCCAAGATTGCAATGGGCTATCGCGGCTACGGGTTGCCGCTGTCGGAGCTGATCTCCGAGGGCAATGTCGGGATGATGCAGGCGGTCAAGCGCTTCGACCCCGACCGCGGCTTTCGCCTGGCGACCTATGCGATGTGGTGGATCCGCGCCGCGATCCAGGAATACATCCTGCATTCCTGGTCGCTCGTCAAAATGGGCACCACGGCGGCGCAAAAGAAACTGTTCTTCAACCTGCGCAAGCTGAAGGGCCAGCTGCAGGCGATGGAAGAGGGCGATCTGTCGCCGGAGAATTTAAGGAAGATCGCCACCGAGCTCGACGTGCCCGAGGCCGATGTCGTCAGCATGAACCGGCGCCTCGCCAGCCCCGACCATTCGCTGAACGCGCCGCTGCGCAGCGACAGCGAGGGCGAATGGCAGGATTGGCTGGTCGACGAGACCGAGAGCCAGGAGACGACGCTCGGCGAGCGCCAGGAGCTCGGGCTGCGGCGCGACCTGCTGGAAAACGCGATGACCCACCTCAACGACCGCGAGCGCCACATCCTGACCGAGCGGCGATTGAAGGAGAACCCGACGACGCTCGAGGATCTGTCGCAGCAATACGGCATCTCGCGCGAGCGGGTGCGCCAGATCGAGGTGCGGGCCTTCGAGAAGTTGCAGAAGGCGATCAAGGCCGCCGCGATCGAGCGCCGGCTCGTTACCCACTGAGCTAAGACGGGTCGAGCTCGGTATCCCAGTAGAGATAGTCGCGCCAGCTTTCGTGCAGGTAGTTGGGCGGGAAGGCGCGGCCGTTCTGCTGCAGCTGGTGGGTGGTCGGCTGGACCGGCGGCGTCCGCGGGTACATGGCGCTCTGCTGCGGCAGCCTGTTGCCTTTCAACAGATTGCAGGCACCGCAGGCGGTGACCACGTTGGTCCACAGCGTGCGGCCACCGCGCGAGCGCGGCACCACATGGTCGAAGGTCAGCTCGTGCGAGGAATGCGGGTGATTGCAATACTGGCAGGTGAAGCGATCGCGCAGGAACACGTTAAACCGGGTGAACGCAGGGTGGCGCGCTGCCTGGACATATTCCTTCAGCGCGATGACGCTCGGCAGCCGCATCTCGAAGGAGGGGCTGCGCACATAGGCGTCGTAATGGTTGACGATGTTGACGCGGTCGAGAAACACCGCCTTGACCGCATCCTGCCACGACCATAACGACAGCGGGAAATAGCTGAGCGGACGAAAATCCGCGTTGAGCACCAGGGCCGGACAGCTATCGAGCGCGCTCGTCACCGCAGGACCTTTCGTTCAAGACCTTCCACTCAACGTCGCGCGTCCGCCTTAGCACGCGAATATGACTGTTTGATAGCGGATCGGCCCGCGGCCGACAAGTTTTCGCGACGCAAGGTGCATCAATCCATCGCGTCCGCGTCGGGTGCAACCGCTACGGATAGTTCGCGCCGGTCGAGCGGCACGCGACGCTGGTATTCGCCGCCGCCGGGGATATCGTCGTAAGCGAAAATTCATCGAGGGAGGAGTCGCCATGCCTGACAGCGCCTTGCCACCGCGCATCGAGCAGTTTGCGCCGCAGCTGGAGCAGATCATTTCGACCGCCGAGCCGGTCCGGCATCTGGCCGACGGGTTCGGCGGGGCGCACGGCCCGGCCGAGGGGCCGCTGTGGTGGCACGAGGAAGGTTACCTGCTGTTCAGCGACATCCACAACAATCGCCGCATGAAATACGAGCCGGGCAAGGGCGTGTCGCTGTTTCTCGAACCGACCAACCGCGCCAACGGCCTGACCCGCGACTTGCAGGGCAGGCTGATTGCCTGCGAGCACGACAGCCGCCGCGTCACCCGGCTGGAGCGCGACGGCAGCCTTACCGTCGTCGCCAACAGCTTTCAGGGCCGCCGGCTCAACCGGCCCAACGACGTCGTCGTCAAGTCCGACGGCGTGATCTATTTCACCGATCCGTGGACCAGCCCGGCCGCGCCCGAACAGTGGGACCTGAGCTTCGCCGGCGTCTACCGGATCACCCCGGACCTGGGCACGCTGAGCCTCCTCAGCGACGATTTCGTGCTGCCCAACGGGCTCGCCTTCTCGCCCGACGAGAGCGTGCTCTACGTCAACGACACGCGGCGCGGCCACATCCGCGCCTTCGACCTGTTGCCGAGCGGCATGATGGCCAGGCACACCGACCGGGTGTTCGCCGATCTGCGCGGGCCCGAGCCCGGCGTGCCCGATGGCATGAAGGTCGACACCGCAGGCAACGTCTATTGCGGCGGCGCCGGCGGCATCTGGATCATGGACCCGGCCGGCAAGAAGCTCGGCCGCATCGTGCACGGCGCCTCGGCTACCACCAACATCGCCTTCGGCGGCGCCGACTGGAAAACCCTTTACTTCACCAGCCGCAACCATCTCGGCGCGGTGAACGTGAAGATCCCGGGGATCCCGGTACCGGTCGCCAAGCGATAACGCGGGCCCGTCCGTGGGGCCGGCCGGGTCAAGGGTGCTTGAGGTAGATCAATGCCGGCGGCGGCGGTCCGGTGCAATTGCATGCCGTGTGGGGGCTACGCACCGGACATGACCAACACGCCGGCCGAAGCAATTGCCACCGCGGCTGAGGCGCTCCCGCCTGTGCCGCGAGCCGGGCGCGTCGTCGCGGTGCACGGCTCGGTCGTCGACCTCGCTTTTCCGGCCGGCTCGCTGCCGCGGATCGAAGATGCCGTGGCGATCGACTGGGACCAGGGGAAGCCGCTCGCCGCCGAGGTGCAGCAGCACCTTGGGCCGGCGATGGTGCGGGCGGTAGCGCTCGGCAACACGGCCGGGCTCAGGCGCGGCACGGCGGTGCGGGCGCTCGGGGCGCCGATCCAGGCGCCGGTCGGCGATGCGGTGCTCGGCCGGCTGCTCAACGCGATCGGCGAGCCGGTCGACCGCGGCGCTGCCCTGGCAGCCGACATCCCGCGCCGGCCGATCCACGCGCCGGCCCCGGCGCTCGACCGGCAATCGGGCATCCGGGAGATCTTCCACACCGGCATCAAGGTGATCGACCTGTTGGCGCCGCTGATCACCGGCGGCAAGGCGGCGATGTTCGGCGGCGCCGGGGTCGGCAAGACCGTGCTGATCATGGAGCTGATCCGCACCACGGTGGAGCGCCACGCCGGCATCTCGGTGTTCGGCGGGATCGGCGAGCGCTCGCGCGAGGGGCACGAGCTTTTGCTCGAGCTCGGGCATTCCGGCGTGCTGGAGCGGACCGCCCTGGTGTTCGGCCAGATGAACGAGCCGCCCGGGGCGCGCTGGCGGGCCGGGCTGACGGCGCTTGCCATCGCCGAGTATTTCCGCGATGCGGCGCGCGAGAACGTGCTGCTGCTGATCGACAACGTGTACCGGCTGGTCCAGGCCGGCGGCGAGGTGTCGGGCCTGTTGGGCCGGTTGCCGTCGCGGGTCGGCTATCAGCCGACGCTGGCCAGCGAGATCGCCGAATTCGAGGAGCGCATCGCCTCGGTCGCCGGCGCCGCGATCACCTCGATCCAGGCGGTCTATGTCCCCGCCGACGATTTCACCGACCCGGCCGTCGCCGAGATCTTCAGCCATCTCGATTCGTCGATCGTGCTGTCGCGCGCGATGGCGAGCGAGGGAATGTACCCGGCGGTCGATCCGCTGGCCTCGACTTCGAGCCTGCTTGACCCGCGCCTTGTCGGAGAGGCGCATTACCGCACCGCCCAGGACGTGCGCAAAACCATCGCGCATTATCGCGAGTTGCAGGAGATCATCGCGCTCCTCGGGATTGAGGAATTGAGCGCGGGCGACCGCGTCGCGGTCAAGCGCGCCCGCCACCTGCTGCGCTTCCTGACCCAGCCGTTCATGGTCACCGTCGCGTTCACCGGCAAAGTCGGCCGCACCGTCGAGCTCGATGCGACGCTGGCCGGGTGCCGCGCGATCCTCGACGGCGAGGCCGACGATTGGGCCGAAAGCTCGCTCTACATGGTCGGCGATCTCGACGAAGCGCGGCAGAAGGAGACGCAATCCAAGGCTGGGATCAGGGCGGAGGCGGCGGCGTGAAGCTGAGCGTCACGACGCCGCTGGCGATCGTCGTCGAGGCTGACGACATCGCGCATCTGCGCGCCGAGGACGACACCGGCGCCTTCGGCATCCTGTCGGGCCACGCCGACTTCCTGACGGCGCTTGCGGTGTCGGTGGCGAGCTGGCGCGACGCGGAGGGCGCCGAGCATCATGTTGCGCTGCGCGGCGGCATGCTCGAAGTGCGCGGCGGCAACCGAATCGCGATCGCCACCCCGGAGGCGGTGGTGGGCGACGATCTGCAACGTCTCGAAGCCGAGGTGCTGGCCGGGTTCCGCCGCCGCATCACCGAGGAACAGATGGCGCGTACCGACGCGCAGCGCCTCTACCTCGCCGCAATCCGCCAGATCGCGCGGTTTCTGCGCGCCGAGCGCACGCCGGCGATGCCCGGCGCTGCCGAGGGCTTCGAACCGTGACCCCGGCGCCGACAGAACAACGGCCAGATGAAGCCGGGCAGCTTGACGAGGCGGTGCGGCTGCGGCGCGAGCGGCGGGCGCGCTGGGGGCGTGAAGGCGAGCGCGCGATCTGGCAGAACCTGGCGATGATCGGCGCCCTCGGCTGGACCGTCGTGACGCCGACCCTGATCGGCATCTTCGCCGGCCGCTGGCTCGACCGGACCTTCCAGTCCGGGATCTTTTGGACACTCGGCTTGCTGGTCGTCGGCCTCACGCTCGGTTGCTGGCTGGTGTGGCAGAGGATACGCCGCGAATGACCGCACAGACGCTCATCCCCAGCCTGGCATTCGCTGCCGGCTTCGCCGTCGCCGGGCTCCTCTGCGGCCGCGTCTATTTCGCGGCGCTGCGGCGCAGCGTGGAGCTTTATGCAGGCGGCGGCAGCCGCCTCGCCCCGGCGGCGCTAACATTGGGACGCATCGCGGGTGCGGTCCTGTTCCTCGGCGTTGCTGCGCAGTTCGGGGCATTGCCGCTGCTTGCTGCGTTTCTCGGCTTTCTGCTGGCGCGCGGGCTGGCGGTGCGTACCGCGCGCGGGGCCGCGTGATGGGTGCCTCGCCGCTTGCCAGCGCGGTGCTGTTTCACCTCGGGCCGGTCGCCATTACCCGGCCGGTGGTGACATCCTGGGCGATCATCGCGGTGTTGGCGGTCGCGGCCCGGCTGGCGACGCGGCGCCTGACGCCGCATCCCGACCGGCGGCAAGCGGTGGTGGAGCTGGTCGTCACCGGCATCGCCGGCCAGATCCGCGAGGTCATGCGCCAGGACCCGGGCCCGTTCCTGCCGTTGCTCGGGACATTGTTTCTCTTTCTTGTCACCGCCAACCTGTCGGGCGTCCTGCCGGGGGTGGAGGCGCCGACCGGCAAGCTCGAAACCCCGGCGGCATTGGCGCTGATCGTGTTCCTCGCGGTGCATTTCTTCGGCGTGCGCGAGCGCGGCCTGTTGCGGTACCTCGCAAGCTTCGCCAAGCCGAAGCTGATCATGCTGCCGCTCAACGTCGTGTCCGAGGTGACGCGCACCTTCTCGCTGATGGTGCGCCTGTTCGGCAATGTGATGAGCGGCGAGTTTATCATCGCGCTGGTCGTTGCGTTGGCCGGATTATTCGTGCCGGTGCCGTTGATGGCGCTCGGAATCCTGATTGGGCTGGTGCAGGCCTACATCTTCACCATTCTCGCCGCGGTCTTTATCGGCGCGGCGGTCGGCTCCGTCGAAGAGGGCTGAGGAGGGTATATGGACATTATCAAAGTGGTCAGCATCCTCGCCGCCGCGTTTGCGGTCTCGATCGGCTCGATCGGCCCGGCGCTCGGCGAAGGCCGCTCGGTGGCGGCGGCGATGGACGCGATCGCCCGCCAGCCCGAGGCGGCCGGCACGATCTCGCGCACCCTGTTTGTCGGTTTGGCGATGATCGAGACGGTGGCGATCTATTGCCTCGTCGTCGCGCTGTTGCTGCTGTTCGCCAACCCTTACGCCGGGTGACGATGCACCTCGACTGGTCGACCTTTGCGCTGCAGACCGTCAACTTCGCGATCCTGGTCTGGTTGCTGCATCGTTTCCTGTACCGGCCGGTGCTGCGCCTCGTCGACGAGCGCCGCGCTATGATCGACAAGCAGTACGCCGATGCCCGCGCGGCCGAGGCGGCGGCGCAGGCGCAGCGCGACGCGGTCGCGGCCGAGCGCGACGGCATTGCGGCCGAGCGGGCGGCGGTGTTGCGCAATGCCGCGGCGCAGGCCGAGCAGGCGGCGGCGGCGCGCCGTGCCGAGGCCGAGCGCGACGCCGCGGCGCTGATCGAGGGCGGGCGCAAGACACTGGCCGACGAGCGCGACGCGGCATTGGCCGAGGTGCGGCGCGGCGCACTCGACCTCGGTACCGCGATCGCGGCCCGCCTCGTCGGCGAAATGCCGGCCAAATTGCGCGCCGAATCATGGATGGAGCGCATCGAGCAATACCTGGCCGCGCTCCCCGCAGCGGAACGCGAGGGCCTCGCGCACCAGCTCGCGGATGGCGCCGCCCTCACGGTGGTCACGGCGGCGGCGCTGCTGCCCGAGACCGCGGCGGCCTGGCGGGCGCGGCTGCATCGGACGCTGGGCGACGGCGCGGCCATCAGATTCGACGTGGACAAGGGCTTGGTGGCCGGCGCCGAGCTGCATTTCCCGGACGCCGTGCTGCGTTTTTCGTGGCAGAACGCGGCGGCCGCCATACGCGCCGAGATCGAGGCCGATGACAACGCTGGCTGACGACCTGGACGCTTGGCTCGCGCAGAGCCGCCGGCGCATCGGCGAGTTGGCGCTCGAACCGCGGCTGGAGCAGATCGGCCGAGTCGCCCGGATCGGCGACGGGGTGGCGACCGTGCTCGGGCTGCCCGAGACGCGGCTCGACGAGCTCTTGGTGTTTGCCGGCGGAGTGCGCGGCCTCGCGGTCGATCTCGGCGAGGAGGCGATCGGCGTCGTGCTGCTCGGCGACACACCGGGGATCGATGCCGGCAGCATCGTGCGCGGCACCGGCGACGTGGCGCGTGTGCCGGTCGGCGACGCCTTGCTCGGCCGGGTGGTCGATGCGCTCGGCACCCCGCTCGACGGCGGCCAGCCGGTTGCGGCCGAGAGCTTGGCGCCGGTCGAGGCCCCGGCGCCGGCAATCGTCGACCGCGCCCTGGTGACGCGCCCGCTCGCGACCGGGATCCTCGTCGTCGACGCGATGATCCCCTTGGGCCGCGGCCAGCGCGAATTGATCATCGGCGACCGCGGCACCGGCAAGACCGCGATCGCGGTCGATGCGATGATCAATCAGCGCGCCAGCGACGTAATCTGCGTCTATGCCGCGATCGGCCAGAAGGCGTCCTCGGTCGCGCAGGTCATCGAGGCGGTGCGGCGCTACGGCGCGCCGGAGCGCTCGCTGTTCGTCGTCGGCGAGGCCGATGCGGCGCCGGGGCTGCAATGGCTGACGCCCTACAGCGCCTGCACGATGGCCGAGCATTTCATGCACCAGGGCCGCGATGTACTGCTGGTTATCGACGATTTGACAAAGCACGCCGCCGCCTATCGCCAGATCTCGCTGCTGTTGCGCCGGCCGCCGGGGCGCGAGGCCTATCCGGGCGACATCTTTTATATCCATTCGCGGCTGTTGGAGCGGGCGGCGCATCTCGCGCCCGAGCGCGGCGGCGGCTCGTTGACCGCATTGCCGATCGCCGAGACCCAGGCCGGCAACATCAGCGCCTATATCCCGACCAACCTGATTTCGATCACCGACGGCCAGATCTACCTCGATCCGCGCCTGTTCTACGAGGACCAGAAGCCGGCGGTCGATGTCGGCAAGAGCGTGTCGCGGGTCGGCGGCAAGACCCAGGCGCCGGTGCTGAAGGCGCTATCGGAGAGTCTGCGCCTCGACTACGCGCAATTTCTTGAGCTGGAAGTGTTCACCCGCTTTGGCACGATGGTCGACGAGCGCACCCGCCGGCTGATCGAGCACGGGCGGCGCATCCGGGCCGTGCTGCGCCAGCCGCAGTTTGAGCCGTTGCCGCTTGGCGAGCAGGTGGCATTGCTGCTGGCCGCGGCCGAGCGGGTGCTCGACGATCTGCCGCTCGAGCGGGTGGACGCGTTCCGCGCCGCGCTCGGCGCCTGGCTCGCCGAGCATTGTCCCGATGCGCTGGCGATCGATGACCAGGCCGAGGCGCTGCGCGAGGAGCAGAGGGAGCGCTTGACGGACGCGCTCAAGGCGCTGGCAGGCTCGGTGGCCGGGAAGCCCTGATGCGCCTGGCGGAAATCGAGGCGCATATCGGCAGCATGGGCGAGCTGCTCGACATCGTCGGCGCGATGCGTTCGCTCGCCAGCATGCGGGTGCAGGAGGCGCAGCGCGCACTCCCGGCCATCCGCCGTTATGCCGCGACGATGGCGACGGCGATCGGCGCCGCGCTCCTGCTGATGCCCGAGCCGCCGCCGACAAGCCACGCCGCCAGCCCCCGCCGCGCGCTGGTTGTGTGCAGCGCCGAGCACGGCTTTGTCGGCGGCTTCAACGAGCGGGTATTGGATGCCGCCGAGGCATCGCTCGAACCCGGCGACGCGCTGTTTGTGCTCGGCAGCCGCGGCGCTGCGCTGGCGCAGGAGCGCGGCCGAACGCCGGCCTGGTCGGAGCCGATGGCGACCCGCCCGGAGGGCGTGCCCGAGACGCTGCGCCGGCTGGTGGCGGAACTCTACCGCCGCATCGCCCGCGGCGGCCTGACGCGCATCGAGGTGATGTTTGTTCGCCACCCCCAGGGCGGCGCCGCGACGATCGAGCGGCAGGTGCTGTTTCCGGTCGATCTCGGGGCGCTGGTGGTTGCCGGGCCGCGCCTGCCGCCGCTGCACAATCTGCCGCCCGACCTGCTGCTGGAGCGTTTGGCCGCTGATTACGTGTTTGCGCTGCTCGCCGCAGCCGCGGTCGAATCAATGGCCAGCGAAAACGCTGCCCGCTTTGCCGCGATGGAGGCCGCCCACGACAACGTCTCAAAGAAGCTCGACGAATTGCGCCAGGACGGGCGCCAGGCGCGGCAAAGCGAGATCACGACCGAGTTGCTCGACCTGGTGACCGGCGCCGAGGCGCTGCTCGGCGGCGAGCTGATGTGAGTTTGCGGCGGCGGACGCGCAGACCGGCGCCACCGTTTGTGCTAGCCTGCGGCAAACCGCAGCAGGGCCGGATCCGATGACGCAAGCAATGCCCGCCGAACAGGCCATCACGCACGACCCGGCCTATGAGGCCGTCGCGCCCGACGATTTTGCGGCGATGCTGACGGTCGAGCGCTATGGCCGCCGCACCGATACGTTCGACGCGATCATCGGCGCGACCCACGACCATTTCTGGGACCCCTACAACCCGGCCTATCTCGACTTCGCGCAGCCCTTCGACCTCGATCGCGACACCATCATGCCGCTGGACCGCTTTCCCGAACTCAATTGCGCCGCCACCGAGCATCTCGACGAGGGGCAGAAGATCCGCCTTGCCAATGAGATCCAGCGCTGGACGCTGTCCAACATCCTGCACGGCGAGCAGGGCGCGCTGTCGTTGTCGGCCTCGCTGTGCGACATCCTCTTCGACCCGGGCGCCCAGGAATACGCCGCCAACCAGGCGCGCGAGGAGGCCCGCCACGTCGCTGCCTTTGGCCGCTATGTCGCGGTGCGCTGGGGCCGGCCCTATCCGGTCGGCGACATGCTCGGCGCCTTCCTCGACGACATCGTGCACACCCCGCTCGTCTACAAGAAACTGATCGGCATGCAGGTCCTCTTGGAGGGGCTGGCGATGGGCGCCTTCGCCAACCTGCATGCCCACACGCGCGACCCGCTGTTGAAGCGGCTCGTGCAGCTGGTCATGACCGACGAGGCGTTCCATCACAAATTCGGCAAATTGTGGGCCGACCGCACCCTGCCGAAGCTCTCCCGCGAGGAGCACGAGCGGGTCGAGGACTGGACGGCGCAGGTGTTCGAGACGCTCTTGTTCAACCTGTCGAGCATCGCGCAGCGCGGCTACATCTACGAACCGTTCGGGCTCGACCCCAAGGTGCTGCGCGAGTCGGTGCGCGAGGCGTTTGCCGGCGGGCGCAAGCGGGCCATGCGCGAGGGCGCCAACATCTTCCGCGTGCTGGTCAAGACATTGTTCAAGGCCGGCATCGTCACCGAGCGCACGATCCACGTCTACGCCGCCTGGCTCGACACCGAGGCACTGGAAGCCGAAGGCGACGCGATGGTCGGCGACGCGATCGCCGCCGAGGGCATCGAGTATTTGCGCGAGATCAACCGCAGCCGGCGGGTCATCGGGCAGAAGCCGACGCCGGCTTAGCGGGCTTCGGGAGGCGGTATGGCTGCTGCGGCCAACATGCGGGTTGCCGGCTGGCGCCGCCGTGCTACGGTTCGGCCGCATCTTTCAATCCCCAACACAACCCGGAGGAAACCATGGCCCAATCGCAAGTCAATCCGTCCCGCGAAGCGGTCCGCGATGTCGTGCCCGACCTGATCAAGTACAGCGAGACCGTGCTGTTCGGCGAGGTGTGGGAGCGCCCCGGCCTGAAGAAGCGCGACCGCTCGCTGATCGTCGTCGCCACGCTGATCGCATTGGGCCGCGAGCGGCAGCTGCCCGGCCACCTGCAGCGCGCCCTCGACAACGGCGTCACCAAGGCCGAGATCAGCGAGATCATCACCCATCTCGCATTCTACGCCGGCTGGCCGGCGGCGATGACCGCGGCGCAGATCGCCAAGGATGTATTCGCGAAGAATCCATAGACAGCCGCGCGTTTCTCCATCCGCATCCCTAATTGGTCATCCCCAGGCTTTGTCCCGGGGATCCACGAACCGCTTCCCGTGGATGGCCGGGTCAAGCCCGGCTATGACGAAACGGGAGCCGGCATGATCTTCGGAAAGAATGAAGCCATTCGGAGAATGACATGAAGGTCGGTTTCATCGGGCTCGGCACGATGGGTGCCAGCATGGCGGCGAACCTGCAGAAGGCAGGCCACGAGCTCGTCGTCCACGACGTCCGCCGCGCTGCGGCCGAGCGCCACCTGGCGGCCGGTGCGGTGTGGGCCGATACGCCAAAGGCATTGGCCGAGCAGTGCGAGGTGATCTTTACCTCGCTCCCCGGGCCGCCCGAGGTCGAAGCGGTGGCGCTCGGGCCGAACGGCCTCCTGGCCGGGATGAAGGACGGCAGCGCCTATTTCGACCTGTCGACCAACTCGCCGACCCTGGTGCGCGAAATCAACCGGCGCTTTGCCGAAAAGCACCTGTATATGCTCGATGCGCCGGTCAGCGGCGGGCCGAAGGGCGCCGCCTCGGGGCGGCTCGCGCTGTGGATCGGCGGCGACGAGCAGATCTTCAACCGTCACAAGAAGGTGCTCGACGCGATCGGCGACCAGGCCCGCTATATCGGCCCGATCGGCGCCGGCTCGGTGGCCAAGCTGGTGCACAATTGCGCCGGCTACGCGGTGCAATGCGTCATGGCCGAAGTGTTCACGATGGGGGTCAAGGCCGGGGTCGAGCCGCTGGCCTTGTGGGAGGCGGTGCGGCAGGGCGCGGGCGGACGGCGGCGCACCTTCGACGCGCTCGGCGATCACTTCCTGCCCAACAAATACGATCCGCCCGATTTCGCCCTGCGCCTCGCCCACAAGGACGTGACCCTGGCGACCCAGCTGGCGCGCGAGCTGAAAGTGCCGATGCACATGGCCAATCTCGCGCTCGACGAGTTGACGTCGGCGCTCAACCGCGGCTGGGAGAACCGCGATTCGCGGGTCGCGATGCTGCTGCAGCAGGAGCGCGCCGGGGTCAAGATCGAGGTGCCCGAGGCGGATCTGAAAGCCGCGCTCGAGCGCGACGGGAAATAGCGCGGCGCAGCGGCGGCGGTTACCCCCTGCCGCCGCCGTCCAAGCGGAGGATCGATGGCGAACGGCGATCTCTCGGATGAGGCGGAGCAGGGCGTTGCGGCCCGGCGGCTGATGCGTGGCTGCGACCGGGCCGCGCTTGCCACGCTACTCGACGGGCGGCCTTACGCGTCGCTGGTCGCGACCGCCTGCGACGGCGATGCGAGCCCGCTATTGCTGCTGTCCGACCTCGCGCAGCATACGATGAATTTGCGGTCCGAGCCGCGCGTGTCGCTGTTGTTCGAGGACACCGGCGGCCGGCCCGATCCGCTCGCCGGGCCGCGGCTGAGCCTGATCGGCCATGCGCAGCGGTGCGACGACGCGCGCGCCGCTTCCCGCTTTGCGGCGCGCCATCCGGCGAGCGCCGCCTACGCCGGTTTTGCCGATTTCCACTTCTACCGGGTCGTCATCGAGCGCGGCCACCTCGTCGCCGGCTTCGGGCGGATCGCCTGGATCGCCGGCGAGGCGCTGCGCTTTGCCGGTGACGCGGCGGCGCTGGCGGCGGCCGAGGCGGAAATCGTCGCGCACATGAACGCCGACCACGCCGACGCGGTCGCGCTCTATGCCGAGCGTCTGCTCGGGCGGCAAGGCGGCGGCTGGCAGATGACCGGGATCGACCCCGAGGGGCTGGATCTGCGTCGGGAGGGCGAGACTGCAAGGCTCGATTTCGCGATGCCCGTCCTGACGCCGGCGGCGGCGCGGCGGGTGCTGGTCGATCTGGCCGAACAGGCGCGCGCCGCCGCGGCGGGACGCTGACGGCGGTTTGCCGGCCGCGCTGATTTAACGCGTAAAGGGTGTGCTTGCCGGAGCCTCCGGCGCGGTTTATCCTCTTTCCAAATCGTTAGGCCACCGCGCGGGGGCGTGTCGGCATGCTCCGCGACGAAGGAGGAAAGCTTGGATCAGGTGGATAAACCCTTGGCGCCGCGCACACCCAGTTTCGGCCTTGTCGAACAGGGAATGCACCATCTCGGCCCGGTGCACTGGAACCTGACCGCGCCGTATCTCTACGAATACGCGGTGCGGCGGGGCGAAGGCGTGATTGGGCTTGGCGGCAGCTTTGTCGCCAATACCGGCCGGCACACCGGCCGCTCGCCGCGGGACAAATACATCGTCAACGAGGCCGGCACCAAAGACACGGTCTGGTGGGGCGCCATCAACCAGCCGATCGAGGGCTCGCGCTTCGACAGCCTGCAGCAGCGGATGATCGCCTATCTGCAGGGCAAGGAGCTGTTTGTCCAGGACCTCTACGCCGGAGCCGATCCCGACTACCGGCTGCCGGTGCGGGTGATCAGCGACAGCGCCTGGCACAGCCTGTTCTCGCGCAACATGTTCATTCGGCCGCATCCAGCCGAACTGGGCGAGTTCGAGCCCGCCTTCACGATCCTGCACGCGCCCGAGTTCCGCGCGATACCGCAGCTTGATGGCATCCGTTCGGAGACCTTCGTCCTGGTCAATTTCGCGTCGCGCCTGGTGCTGATCGGCGGCACGCGCTATGCCGGCGAGATCAAGAAGTCGGTGTTCGGCTACCTCAATTTCGTATTGCCGACAAGGGACGTGTTGCCGATGCACTGCTCGGCCAATGTCGGGCCGAAGGGCGACGCCGCGATCTTCTTCGGCCTGTCGGGCACCGGCAAGACGACGCTGTCGGCCGACCATTCGCGCACGCTGATCGGCGACGACGAGCACGGCTGGAGCCCCAAGGGCATCTTCAACTTCGAGGGCGGCTGCTACGCCAAGGTGATCAACCTGTCGCCGACCGCCGAGCCCGAGATCTATGCGACGATCACCCGCTTCGGCACGGTGCTCGAAAACGTCGTGCTCGATCCGATCACGCGGATGCCGGATGTCGACGACGACAGCCTGACCGAGAACACGCGGGCCTGCTATCCGCTCGACTTCATCCCGAATGCCGATGCGCACGGCCTCGCGCCGCACCCGAAAAACGTCATCATGCTGACCTGCGACGCGTTCGGCATCATGCCGCCGATCGCCAAGCTATCGGCCGAGCAGGCGATGTATCATTTCCTGTCGGGCTACACGGCGCAGGTCGCCGGCACCGAGGTCGGCCTCGGCAAGGAGCCGAAGGCGGTGTTCTCGACCTGCTTCGGCGCCCCGTTCATGCCGCGCCATCCGTCCGAATACGCCAAGATGCTGGGCGAGCGGATTGCGCGCTACAAATCCGATTGCTGGCTCGTCAACACCGGCTGGTCGGGCGGCGCGTATGGGGTCGGCAAGCGCATGGCGATCGCCCATACCCGCGCGCTGCTGCGCGCCGCGCTCGACGGCAGTCTTGCCGGGGCGCCGATGCGGCAGGACCCGAATTTCGGCTTCCTGGTGCCGGAAAGCTGCGCCGACCTGCCGCCGACCGTACTCGATCCGCGCGGCACGTGGTCGA
Organism: uncultured Alphaproteobacteria bacterium; assembly: GCA_963746885.1. Taxonomy (GTDB): domain Bacteria; phylum Pseudomonadota; class Alphaproteobacteria; order ATCC43930; family CGMCC-115725; genus DATARH01. The sequence goes on along the minus strand of CAVVDM010000015.1, from coordinate 26,151 downwards.
ACAAGACCGCGTACGACGAGACCGCGCGTAGCCTGCGCGGCAATTTCGAGAAGAACTTCACCGAATATGAGCCGTTCGTCGGCAGCGAGGTGAAGCGCGCCGCGATCCGCTCGGCGGCGTAGGCGGCGATTCGGGGGCAAGCCGGTGAAGGTCACCGGTCTTGAGGTGCTGCGCTGCGACGCGGGGTGGCGCAATTACTATTTCCTCAAGCTGTCGACCGATGAGGGCATCGTCGGGTGGAGCGAGTTCGACGAGGGGTTCGGCTCCCCCGGCATCACCGCCGTCATCGATCGGCTGGCGTCGCGCGTCGTCGGCCAGTCACCGTTCGACCATGAACGTATCTACGCCGAGCTTTACTGCCTGACCCGGCCGGCGGCCGGCGGAGTCGTCGCCGAGGGGCTGGGGGCGATCGAGAACGCGCTGCTCGACGCCAAGGCGAAGGCGCTCGGGGTGCCGTGCCATGTGCTGCTCGGCGGCAAGGTGCGCGACCGCATCAGGGTCTACTGGTCGCATTGCGCAACTTGGCGGATCAACCATCCGAGTTTCTTCCAGCCGGCTATCACCGACCTCGACGGGGTCAAGAAGATCGGCGCCGAGGCCAGGGAACGCGGCTTTGCCGCATTGAAGACCAACATCTTTCTGCACGACGATGACGGCCCGCCGCGCGGCTGGCGGCCGGGCTTCGGCGTGCCGTTCCTGCCCGAGCTCAATGTCGAGAAGCGGGTGTTGCGCAATCTGCGCACCCATCTCGATGCGATCCGCGACGGCGCCGGTCCGGACATGGACCTGTTGCTCGACCTCAACTTCAACGCCAAGACCGAGGGCTATCTGAAGATCCTCAAAGCGATCGCCGATTTCGACATGTTCTGGGTTGAGATCGACAGCTATGACGCCGAGGCGCTCGGCTATATCAGGCGCCAGAGCCCGCACCCGATCAGCTCATGCGAGACGCTGTTGGGCATGCGCGAGTTCCTGCCTTATTTCCGCGCGCAGTCGATGGATATCGCGATCATCGACGCGGTGTGGAACGGGGTGTGGCAATCGATGAAAATCGCCAATCTGGCCGAGGCGCACGAGGTCAACATCGCGCCGCACAATTTCTATGGCCATCTGGCGTCGTTCATGAATGTGCATTTCGCGGCGGCGGTGCCGAATTTGCGGATCATGGAGATCGATGTCGACCGGCTGCCGTGGGACGCCGAGCTGTTCACGCACGCGCCGCATTTCGTCGACGGCTATCTGGAGGTGCCCGACCGGCCCGGCTGGGGCTGCGAGCCGCGCGAGGAGGCGCTCGCCGCCCATCCGCCCAAGGTCATCGGCGGGCTGACCCACTACCGGCAGCAGAGCTGAGTTCGGTCAAATCCCTATTTCTTTGCGGACCCGGGCACTTACAGACTGGCGCAATACCGGCATCTCGGCCCAGGGGTCGGCGCCTTTTCCAGCGAGGCGCCGGGGCACGGTTGCCACGGTGAAGGCGTTGGCGGTGACGCCCTGTTCGACCTCCTCCCAGAATAGCGGGGTGGCGACCGGCGCGCCTTGGCGGGCGCGCGGCGAATAGGCGCCGACGGCGGTGGCGCCGCGCGCGTTGCGCAGGTAGTCGATGAAGATGCGGCCCTGGCGCGCGCGCTTTGCCGGGTTCGCCGTAAAGCGGTCGGGATAGGCGGCGACGAAGCGCTCGGCGACCCATTTCGAAAATTCCTTGATTGCGTCCCAGCCGAGCTTTGGCATCAGCGGGACGACGACATGGAGGCCCTTGCCGCCGGTCGTCTTGGCGAAGCTCTGCAGCCCGATGCCGAGCAGCGCCTCGCGCATCTCGAGCGCCGCCGCGGTCACCTGCAGCCAAGGCAGCCCTTCGTCGGGGTCGAAGTCGAAGGTGACGCGGTCGGGGGTTTCGATTTTGCCGACGGTCGACCCCCAGGGATGGATCTCCAGGACGCCCATCTGCACGGTGCCCACCAGCCCGGCGAGATCCTCGACGACGAGATGGGTTCGGCTGACCGATTTCTCGGCGATCTCGACCCGGCCGATCGCGTCCGGCACGCCGCTGCCGAGGTGCTTCTGGTAGAAGCATTCCTTGTCGTAGCCCTCCGGGCAGCGCAGCAGGCTCAACGGCCGCCCGGCAAGGTGTGGCAACGCCCAGTCCGCGATCGCGGCGTAATACTGTGCCAATGCCAGCTTGGTGATGCCCTCCTGCGGGTAGAGCACGCGGGCGGGGTTGGTGAGCCGCACGCCAGCGAAGCTGATGCTGCCGTCCCGCCCGGCGGCCGGCAGCGGATCGGCAGGCGCGGCGGCGGCGACAGGCGGATCGTAGACGACATCCTGTGGCGGCTTGTCCTCGCGCAGCCCTTCGAACGAGGAATGGCGCAACATTGCATCGGCGGTCCAGCCGCCATAGCGGATCTGGGCGACGAGGCGCGCCATGGTCCAATGCACGCCCTTCGTCGCGACGCCTTGGGGCACCGGCGCGGGCGGATCGCGACATTCAATCGCGGCGAGCTGCGCCCGCAGATCGGCAAGTTGCCTGTCGGCAAACCCGGTGCCGACCCGGCCCGCATAGCGCAGTCGGCCTGCCCGGTCGTAATAGCCGAGGATCAGCGCTCCGAGCCCGTGGCGCTGGCCGGCCGGCTCGGTGAAGCCGATGACGATGAACTCGTCGCGGTTCTGGCATTTGATCTTGAGCCAGTTGCGGCTGCGACCGGGGCGGTAAGGGCGGTCGCGCCGCTTGGCGATGATGCCTTCAAGGCGATGGCGGCAGGCAAGGCGGAAGAAATCCGGCCCGCGCCCCACCTGATGGTCGCTGTAGCGCACGCTGCCGTCGCCGCTCGACATCACGATCGCGGCGAGCGCCAACTTGCGGTCTTCGAGCGCGGCGCCGGTCAGGTCGTCGCCGTCGCGGTAGAGCAGGTCGAAGGCGAAGAAGACGAGGGCCGACGTGTCGCCGCGCGCGATCGCGTTCTGCAATTCGGCAAAGCTTGTGGTGCCGTCGGCGGCGAGCGCCACCAGTTCGCCGTCGATGATCGCGCTCGCGACCGGCAGTGCGGCCAGCGCGCGCGCCAGGGAGGGGAATTTGCCGGTCCAGTCGAGCCCGCTGCGGGTCAGCAGCCGGGCGGCACCATCGGCGATATATGCCAAGAGCCGGTAACCGTCATACTTGATCTCGTGCAGCCAGTCGTCGCCGTCGGGTGCTGTTTCGGCCTGCATCGCCAGCTGCGGCACGAGCGCCTCGGGCATCGCCCCCTTGCGCGCGCCGCGGGGGCGCGCGGCCGGCTTCCGTGCGGCCGGCGGCGGGTCGGCCGCGATCTCGCCCTGCGCGATGTCCCACACCCGGTCGCGATCGGCGGCGATCGCCTCGATCGTACGGCCGCTCGCGACGCTGAGCGGCTGTCGAGGACCAGTGCGTCGGCGCTGCCCGGCACCGCCTCGCCGTCGCGCTCCTTGATCAACAGCCAGTTCTCGTGAGTCTCGCGCGCCGCCCTGCCACCCATCCGCACCAAGGCCCACAGCCCGTGCAATTTCGCGCCGTCGAGGCGGAATTTGAGCGAGCCCTTGCGGTAGGCGGCTTCCGGGTCGGGGTCTTGCGGGGTCCAGGTGCCGCGGTCCCACAGCATCACCGTGCCGCTGCCGTATTGGCCTTTGGGAATAACGCCCTCGAAGCCGCCATATTCGAACGGATGGTCCTCGACATGGACCGCGAGGCGCTTCTCGCCCGGGTCGAGGCTCGGACCCTTGGGAACCGCCCAGCTCAGCAGAACGCCGCCAAGTTCGAGGCGGAAATCGTAATGCAGCCGGGTCGCCCGATGTTTCTGCACGACGAAGCTGAGGGCCGCCGCCTTCTTTTTGCGCGCGGCCCGCCGGCCGGAGGGCTCCGGCGTCTTCTCGAAGTCGCGCTTGCGCCGGTATTCGTCGAGCGCCATCGCAGGGTCGCTTCCCTCCCGGCGGAACGGGGCGCGGGCAGGCCTCAGGTCCCGAGTTGCGTTGCCAGATCCTCGAAGCTCGTCGCGACATAGGTGAAATCGTGCTCGGCCTTGAAGTCGCGGCCCTGCTTCGCGCCGTGCTCGTACGGGCGGGCGACAAAGGCGGTCTTCATGCCGTGCCGGGCGGCGTTGACGAGATCGTTGTTGTGGGCTGCCACCATCATCACCGCGCCCGGGTCGCCGGAGCCGAGAAACTCGATCGCCGACTGGTACATCTCGGCGTCGGGCTTGTAGTGGCGCACGAGGTCGGAGCCGAGCACCGTGTCCCACGGCAGGCCGCAATATTTCGCCATGTCGGTGAGGAGCCGCACCGTGCCGTTCGACAAGGTGGCGATGATGTATTTCGTCTTGATGCGCGAGAGGCCGGGCACCGAATCCGGCCACGGCCGGAGGCGATGCCAGGTCAGGTTGAACCACACCTTGTCGTCCTCGGTGAGCTTGCCGGTGATGCCGAACTTGTCGAGCAATGCGTCGAGGCCCATGCGGTGCAGCGCGTCGAGATTGCTCCACGGGAGTTCTCCGGTGCGCACCCGGTTCATCGACGGTGCGTAGGCGCCGCGCCACTCGTCGGCGAATTGCTGCCAATCGACGCCGGCGATGCCCTTGCGTGCGCCCAATGCCTCGCCGTCGGCCGTCACCGCCGAGCGCCAATCGACGACGGTCCCGAACACGTCATGCACCAGCGCCTTTATCTCGCTCATGTGACCCTCCCGATTACGCCGGTTCCGCAAGAACGCAGGCCTTCTCGGCGAGGCCGAGGACGCGGCGGTAGTAGAAGCGGAAGCGCTCGTCCTGCGTCTGGCCGCGGACAAAGCGAATGTAGATCTGCTGGATGATGACCGCGAGCTTGAAGGCGGCGAACACCTGATGCCAGCCGACCACCGACACGTCGAAGCCGGTGCGCCCGGCATAGCGCGCGATGGCCTCGGCGCGCGACGGGAAACCCTCGTGCCAGGTCGGCATCGCGGCAATCTGGCGCCATTCGGGCGGGTCACCCGGCTCGACCCAGTAGTTCAAGATATAGCCGAGATCGGCGAGCGGGTCGCCTTGCGTACACATGTCCCAGTCGAGCACCGCCACGATGTGGCCGGGATCGGTGCTATCGAGCAGGCAGTTGTCGAGCCGGTAGTCGTTGTGCAGCAGGGCGGCGCCGCGCGACACTGGCAGGTGATTGCCGAGCCAGTCGAGCACCGGCGCCATCGCCGCCCCGGCGCGCTCGGCCTCCTCGCCGCCCTGGGCGGCGTGCCAGCGCCGGCTCCAGCCGGCAAGCTGGCGCTCGACATAGCCCTCGGGCCGGCCGAGATCGTCGAGCCCGACCGCCGCCGGCGGCACCAGATGCAGGTCGGCCAGCGCATCGATCAGCGCCTCGCCGATGCGACAATTGAGCGCCGGCCGACCGGCGAATTCGGGCGGGATGTCGTCGCGGATTACAAAGCCGTGGCGGCGCTCTTCGACGATGAACACCGCGCCGATGACGCTTTCATCTTCGCACAGCAGCAGGCTCTGCGGCGCCAAGGAATAGCGCCGGTGCAGTCGTGACAGCACGCGGTGCTCGCGGGCCATGTCGTGCGCGCCGGGCGGGATCGGCCCCAGCGGTGGCCGGCGCAGCACAAATTCGCTGCCGCCGAAACGGAGGAGATAAGTCAGGTTGGCCTTGCCGCCAAAGAACTGTCGCACCGTCAGCGGCCCCGCCGCGCCCTCCAGATGCGCGCGCAGATAGGGTTCGAGGCGGCCGGTATCGAGACGCTCGTCCGGCCGCTCGTCGATCAGCTCGGCCGCTTCGAGGGTCATTTGCGCAGTTCGATGCGGGCGACTGCGCGCTTGTGGACTTCATCGGGGCCGTCGACGAGGCGCATGACACGCGAGCGCGCCCAGGCGTAGGCGAGGCCGAAATCCTGGCTGACGCCGGCGCCGCCATGCGCCTGGATCGCGCGGTCGATGACGGCGAGCAGCATCTTCGGCGCCACCACCTTGATCATCGCGATCTCGGCCTGCGCCGCCTTGTTGCCGACCGTGTCCATCATGTGGGCCGCCTTCAATGTCAGCAGGCGCGACTGCTCGATCTCCATGCGCGAATCGGCGATCCATTCGCGGATGACGCCCTGGTTGGCGAGCGGCCCGCCAAACGCGACGCGGCTCTTGACCCGCGCCACCATCGCCTCCAGCGAGCGCTCGGCCAGCCCGATCATGCGCATGCAGTGGTGGATACGGCCGGGGCCGAGGCGGCCCTGCGCGATCTCGAAGCCGCGCCCCTCGCCCAAGAGGATGTTGTCGATCGGCACCCGCACGTCCTTGAACTCGACCTCGGCATGGCCGTGCGGCGCGTCGTCGTAGCCGAACACGGTGAGAGCGCGCACGACGCGCACGCCCGGCGTGTCGCGCGGCACCAGGATCATCGATTGCTGCTGATGCCGCGGCGCGTCCGGGTCGGTCTTGCCCATCAGGATGAAGATCTTGCAGCGCGGGTCCATCGCGCCCGAGGTCCACCATTTGCGGGCGTTGACGACGTAGCTGCTGTTGCCCTCGCGGGTGATCCGCGCCTCGATATTGGTGGCGTCCGACGAGGCGACGGCCGGCTCGGTCATCGCGAAGGCGGAGCGGATTTCGCCGGCGAGCAGCGGCTTCAGCCAGCGCTCCTGCTGCGCCGGCGTCGCATAGCGCACCAGCGTCTCCATGTTGCCGGTGTCGGGCGCCGAGCAGTTGAAGGCTTCCGGCGCGATCGGCGAGCGCCCCATGATCTCGCACAGCGGCGCATATTCGAGGTTGGTCAGGCCGGCGCCCAATTCGCTCTCGGGCAGGAACAGGTTCCACAACCCCGCGGCGCGCGCCTTCGCCTTCAATTCCTCCATGACCGGCGGGATCTGCCAGCGATCCGGCGCCTCGGCCATCTGGCGCTCGAACACCGCCTCGGCCGGGTAGACCTCGCGCTCCATGAACGCGCGCACCTGCGCCTCAAGGCGCTTCACCTTGTCCGACGGCTCGAAATCCATCGCGTTCCCCTCATCGCATACTGTTTTCAGTGTAGCCGAGCGGCTAGGCGCAGACGAGACGCAATAGGGGGCCGCCTGCCTTGCCGCCTCGGGCGTTTCGCGCTAAGACGCGCCCCAAGTCACGTCCCGTCCGCTCCCAAGACCCGAGGATATGTCCATGGCACGCAACAAGATCGCCCTGATTGGCGCCGGCCAGATCGGCGGCACCCTGGCCCTGCTCGCCGGCCTCAAGGAATTGGGGGATGTCGTGCTGTTCGACATCGTCGACGGCGTGCCGCAGGGCAAGGCGCTCGACATCGTGCAGGGCTCCTCGGTCGAGGGCTACGACGCGGTGATCGCCGGCGCCAACGACTACGCCGACATCAAGGGCGCCGATGTGGTCATCGTTACCGCCGGGGTGCCGCGCAAGCCCGGCATGAGCCGCGACGATCTGATCGGCATCAACACCAAGGTGGTCGGCGAAGTCGGCGCGGCGATCAAGGCCAACGCGCCCAACGCCTTCGTGATCACCATTACCAACCCGCTGGACGCGATGGTGTGGGTGATGAAGGAGGCGACCGGGTTCCCGGCGAACCGCGTCGTCGGCATGGCCGGGGTGCTCGACAGCTCGCGCTTCCAGTATTTCCTGTCGCAGGAATTCGGCGTCTCGATCGAGGACGTGACCGCCTTCGTGCTGGGCGGCCATGGCGACACGATGGTGCCGCTGATCCGATACTCGACGGTCGCCGGCATCCCGTTGCCCGACCTCGTCAAGATGGGGTGGACGACGCACGAGAAGCTCGACGCGATCGTGCAGCGTACCCGCGACGGCGGCGCCGAGATCGTCAACTTCCTGAAGACCGGCTCGGCCTTCTATGCGCCGGCGAGTGCCGCGATCTCGATGGCCGAAGCCTATCTGCGCGACAAGAAGCGGGTATTGCCGTGCGCTGCCTGGCTGACCGGCCAATACGGCGTCAACGACCTTTACGTCGGCGTGCCGGTGGTGATCGGCGCGGGCGGCATCGAGCGCATCGTCGAGATCAACCTCAACCCGACGGAGAAAAAGGCGTTCGACGAATCGTGCGCCGCAGTGCGCGTCCTCGTCGACATCGCCAAGAAGATGCGCGCGGGCGCCGGCTGAGGCATCACCGGGTCGGGTCGGGGGCGAGGCGGATCAGGAGCTTGCCGAAGTTGCGGCCTTGCAGGAGGCCGATGAAGGCGTCGGGGGCATGGTCGATCCCCTCAACGATGTCCTCGCGGTATTTGAGCTTGCCGCTGCGGACGAGCGGCGCCGCCACGGCGCGGAACTCGGCCTGGCGGTGGCGCTGGTCGCCGACGATGAAGCCCTGGATCCGGAGCCGTTTGCGCACGACGGCGCCGAGGTTGGGGCCGGGGCGCGGCTCCGCGTCGTTGTATTCCGAGATCATGCCGCACATGACCATGCGGCCGAAATCGTTGAGGCGCGGGAACACCGCCTGCTGCACCGCGCCGCCGACATTCTCGAAATAGACGTCGATGCCATTGGGGCAGGCCCGGTCGAGCGCGGCGCCGAGATCGGCGCTGCGGTGGTCGAGCGCGGCGTCAAAGCCGAGTTCGCGCTCGACATAGCGGCATTTGTCGGCGCCGCCGGCGATGCCGACGACCCGCGCGCCGTGGCGCTTGGCGAGTTGGCCCGCCACCGCGCCGACCGCACCCGAGGCGGCCGACACCACGACGGTCTCGCCCGCTTTCGGCTGGCCGATATCGGCGAGGCCGATATAGGCGGTCATGCCGGGCATGCCGAGGACGCCGAGTGCGGTCGAGAGCGGTGCCTCTGCCGGGTCGAGACGCAATAGGCCGCTGGCCGGCACGGCGCTGTAAAGCTGCCAGCCATAGCCGCCGAAGGCATATTCGCCCTCGCGCCAGGAAGGATCGCGCGAGCGCGCCACCTGGCCGACGACGCGGCCCTCGATGACCTCGCCGATCGCGGTCGGCCGTGCATACGAGCGCACGCCGCTGATGCGTCCGCGCATATAGGGGTCGAGCGACAGATAAAGCCCGCGCAGCAGCACCTCGCCCTCCTTGGGTTCGGGCAGCGGACCGTCGACGACGGCGAAATCCTCGGGCACCGGCAGGCCGTTCGGCCGCCGCTGCAACAGGACCTGGCGATTGCGTTCGGGCATCTCTTCTCTCCTGAAGACTCAGTTCCGATCATGCCATAAATCGCTGGGGGCGGTACGCTGTCGGGGTGCGCGAAGGAGGCGGGCATGGCGAGGGGCGAGATGGCGGTCGTGCGCAGCGTCGCGGCATTGCGCGAGATCGTCGCCGATTGGCGCGCGCGGGGCGAGCGGGTCGGGCTGGTGCCGACGATGGGAGCGATTCATAAGGGGCACTTGGCGCTGGTGCAGGCAGCGAGCGGGCAGGGCGGTCGGGTCGTCGCCTCGCTGTTTGTCAATCCCAAGCAGTTCGGGCCGTCCGAGGATTTCGCCGCCTATCCGCGCGACGAGGCGGCCGATCTCGCGGCGTTTCGCGGCGCCGGGGTCGATCTGGTGTTCGCGCCGACGGTTGCGGAGATGTACCCCTCCGGCTTTGCCACCAATGTGCGGGTCGGCGCCGTCAGTGAGGGTCTCGACGGGGCGCACCGCCCCGGACATTTCGACGGGGTCGCCACGGTCGTCGCCAAGCTGCTGCTGCAATCGCTGCCGGATGCCGCCTATTTCGGCGAGAAGGACTACCAGCAGCTAACGGTGGTGCGTCACCTCGCGCGCGATCTCGACATTCCGGTGCGGATCGAGGGGGTGACGACGGTACGAGAGGCCGACGGGCTCGCCCTGTCGTCGCGCAACGTCTATCTGTCGCCCGAGGAACGCCGCGCCGCGCCGCTGCTTTATCAGGTGCTGTGTGACAGCGCTGCGGCGCTGGCGAACCAACCCGACGCGGTCGGCGCGGCGCTGGAATGCGGCCTCGCCCGGCTGAGCGCGGGCGGGTTTGCGGTCGATTACCTCGAATTGCGCGACGCGGAGAGCCTCGCGCCGCTGGCCCGACTGGCCGGCAGGGCGCGCCTGCTGGTTGCCGCGCGCATCGGCCGCACCCGGCTGATCGACAATATCCCGGTTGGCTAGGGCACGGGACTTGCTAGTGTATTCCAGCGCGGCGGCAAAGCCCATACGATGCCGCGAGGATAACCGCCCGGACGCCTCGCGTCCGGGCGATGAAGGAAGGAAAGTCAGGATATGAGCAGCCAATCGCGACGCGATTTCTTGAAGCTTGCGGTGGCCGGAGCCGCTGGGGCGGCGCTGGCGCCGGCCACTGCCCGGGCCGAGGGCAAAACGATCACGATGCTGCATGAAAGCTCGTTCATCCCGCCGTTCGACAATTTCATCAAGACGACGCTGGCGCAGGAGTACGAGAAGGAGACCGGGGTCAAGGTCGTTTACGAGACGACCGCCGTCGGCAGCCTGCCGACCCGCATCAGCACGGTCATCGAGACCGGCTCGGGCGCCAACCTTACGATGATGGCGCTGCTGCAGCCGTTCCTCTATGCCGACAAGCTGATGGACGTCACCGATATCGCCGAGGAAGTCGGGAAAGCGCAGGGCGGCTGGTACCCCGCCGCCAAGGAAGCCGCCGTCAAGGACGGCAAGTGGATCGCGATCCCGCACAGCAATATCGGCCAGCTGATGGATTGGCGCACGGATTGGTTCGCCGAGGTCGGCGTCAAGAAATTTCCCGACACCTGGGATGAGTTCTACGAGGTCGGCAAGAAGCTCAAGGCCAAGGGCCACCCCTACGGGCTCGAGTTGGGCCACGGCTTTGGCGACAATCACGGCTGGATCTATCCGCTGCTGTGGTCGTATGGCGGGCACGAGGTCGAGGCCGACGGCAAGACCGTCGTCATCGATTCGGACGAGACCGCTCGCGCGCTCGATTACGCCCGCAAGCTGTTCAAGGATTGCGTGCTCGAGGATTGCCTCGGCTGGACCGATGTCAGCAACAACAAGGCATGGATGGCCGAGCAGATCTCGTGCACCAACAACGCCGAGAGCATCCTGTGGTTTGCCAAGAAGCATTTCCCGGACATCGCCAAGGTCACCGACCAATCGCAGAATCCGGCCGGGCCCAAGGGCCGTTTCCACCTTCTCAACTGCATCACGCATGCGGTGTTCAACTTCACCCCGGAAAAACAGGAGGCACATGATTTCCTGAAGTGGCTGATGCAGAAGAAGCAGCTTGGCGCCTGGTACGGGGTCGCCGACAGCTACTATCAGCCCTTCCTGCACGCGTATGACAACGCGCCGATGTGGGAGGTTGAGCCGCGCAACATTCCCTATCGCGACGCCATGGCAACGGCGCATCTGCCCGGCTGGCCGGCACCGCCCAATAGTCAGCTCGCCGAAAACGTCGCGAAATATGTCGTCGTCGACATGTTCGCCAAGGCGTGCAGCGGCACGTCGACGAAGGAGGCGATCAAGAGCGCCGAGACGCAGCTCAAGAACATCTACAAATCGGCCTGAGGATTGCATCGGGCGTCGGCATGTCGATTCGCAGTGAACCGTTGGTTGGGGTGGCACGGCCGCAGCGCCGTGTCGTCTCGTTGTCCGAGTGGTTTGACCGCGAGGCCGTGTTCAGCTGGCTGATGATGGCGCTGCCGATCCTGTTTCTGCTGGCGCTGGTCGGCTATCCGCTGGTTTACGGCGTCTTGTTGAGCCTCGAAGACCGGGTCGTGACCAAGCCGGGGCATTTCGTCGGGCTGAAGAACTTCATCACCGATTTCCATGACCCGATCTTCTGGCGGGTCGCCCTAAACACCTTTGTCTATACCGGCGCCGCGACGGTGCTGAAGATGATCGGCGGGCTCGCCCTCGCGATCGCGATGAACCAGCAGTTCCGCATGAAGAACCTGGTGCGCGCGCTGCTGCTCCTGCCGTTCATTGTGCCGACCGTGCTGAGCACCGTCGCCTGGATGTGGATGCTCGATCCGGCTTTCAGCGTCGTAAACCGGATCCTGATCGGGCTCGGCGCGACGCCGCCGGGTCCGTCGTGGCTTGGCAATCCGACGCTGGCGATGTTCTCGATCATCATGATCAACACGTGGCGCGGCCTGCCGTTTTACGGGATCACTCTGCTCGCCGGGCTGCAGACCGTGCCACCCGAACTGTACGAAGCCGCAACGATCGACGGAGCCGGCGGCTGGCACCGGTTCCGGTACGTCACGCTGCCGCTGATGAAGCCGATCATCCTGATCGTCACGCTGTTTTCGGTGATCTTCACCTTCGCCGATTTCCAGCTCCCCTATGTGCTGACGCATGGCGGGCCGCAGAATGCGACCAACCTGTTTGCGACCTATGCGTTCGATATCGGCATGACCGCGGGCCAACTCGGCCTCGGCGCCTCGGTGGCGCTGATGATGCTGCCGGCATTGGCGCTGTTGATCGTCGCGCTGACGCTTTACATGCGGAGGGCGTAATGGTTACCGGTCAGGGCCGGGTCGCTGCGCCCTTACGGGTCTGGCTGCCGATCGGCTTCTTCCTGATCTTCGCCTTGTTCCCGTTCTATTGGATGGCGATCACCTCGATCAAGCCGGATTCTGAGCTGTACAACCGGCACTTGATGCCGCTTCTCGTGCACAATCCGACGCTGGAGCACTACCGCGATCTGTTGACCCAGACGCACTTTCTGTTGTGGACGTGGAACACGATGGTGGTCGCGGTTGTGGCGACCGCGATTTCGCTGGTGTTGGGCACGATGCTGGCCTACCCGCTTGCCCGCATGCGGTTTGCCGGGGCCGGCCTGATGGCGATGGCGGTGGCGGCGATCTATCTGGTGCCGCAGCCGCTGTTGTTTCTGCCGTTGGCCGATGTGATCAATCGGCTCGGCCTCGGCAATACGCTGACCTCGGTGATCCTGACCTACCCGACGATGCTGGTGCCGTTTTGCGCCTGGCTGTTGCTCGGCTATTTCAAGACCGTGCCCAAGGACCTCGAGGAGGCGGCGCGCATCGACGGCGCGACCCGGCTGCAGACGATGCGGCAGATCTTTTTGCCGTTGTGCACGCCCGGTTTCATTTCGGCCGGGATCTTCGCCTTCACGCTGTCGCAGAACGAGTTTCTCTACGCGCTGATCTTTCTGACCAAGAGTTCGGTGCGCACCGTCCCGGTCGGGGTCATCGCCGAACTGATCCGCGGCGATGTATTCTATTGGGGCCAGCTGATGGCCGGGGCGCTGTTGGGATCGATCCCGGTCGCGCTGATCTACTCGTTTTTTGTCGAGCACTATGTCGCGGGGCTGACTTCGGGTTCGGTCAAGGGCTGAGCCCAAGCCGCGCCGCGCCCGACTTCTCACCAATAGCAGGAATAATCCTCGTATTCGCTGGGGCGGCGCTCGGCTCCGCGGACCGGTTGGCGCGCCAGCGCCGGCTGCACCTGCGACCGCGACCATCCCGCCGAACCTTGCGGAACCAGCCAGCCGCGCAGCCGCGAAAGGCCATCCGCGACGGCCGCGTAGATGGTTGTGCTCCGCGAACGCTTCGGCGCCCGCTCGAAACATGCCGCCGTCAGAACCTGCCGCGCCTCAGCCTGCTCGATCCATCGCAACGTCATTGACTGTCGCATCGCCCGATCTCCGCAAGAGCGATCGGGAAGTCGCATCGCACCGATCGCAGTCACAGGATAGCGTCGTGATCGCCCGATACCTGTGATGCCGCTCACATTTGCATAAAATTCTCGACAGTCCCCCGCGGCGACCGTGCCGGCACGGCGCGCGTTCCGATTGGCATCCTACCACAAGGTTAAGATATTCTGATTTGGGGCGATGATATCGTGTTGACACGTAATACGTGTAAATTTATCCTGATCCAGACAAGTAGCACTGAATTTGATAGCAGATGCGGGACGGCGGAGCCCTGGTCGCCGGGGCCCTCCGGCCGTTGGGGGATAAATGGCAAAAACGTCGCGCACCGGTAATTCTCCCGAACAGATTGCGCCGCCGTCCGAGGATCAACTCGGCGCTTCCGGGACAATCGCCCGGCCGAACCCGCAAACAGGAAAACTCGCGCAGGGGCTGGCGTTCGGAAAGGGGGATGGCGATCCGACCGCTGCGCTGGCTGACGAGCTCGGCGCGGTCGACCGCTTGCGGCGGCCCGACACGCGAGAGAGCGTCAACGGACGCCACACCCCGGCGACCGACGGCGAGGACTGGCCGGCGAATGGTGTGCCCGTGCCTGCCCACGAGCGGGCCGCGCAGGCGCGCGGCAACGGCGCGACCTTCGAAACGGCAGTCGCGGTGGGTGGCGGTGGCGGCGGCGCCTCGACGTTGGACCTGCCGGCGGGGACCGGCGACGACACTCGCGATAGCGACGACGAGGCTGGCGTGCCAGGATCGGATGCGACCGCCGGCATACCGGCCGAACCGGCACTCGCCGGCAGGCCGCCTGCGGATTTTCGATTTCATATCGACGAGGTCTCGGACCAGCAGATCGGCGGCTGGATCATCCGGGCCGAAGAACCCGCGCACCGCTGCATTGTTGCATTGCGTGAGGGCGACCGCACCCTCACGCGGACCATCGCGTCGCGCTTTCGCGCCGATCTGGCGGCGGCCGGGATTGGCGACGGCTGCCATGCCTTTGTCATAGAGGCGCCGGCCGAGCTGCTGGACGGCGAGGAACACCTGCTCGACCTCATCGAGCAGGATAGCGGGCTCGCGCTGACGGGCGCGCCGATCCATTGGCGCTCCGAGCGGGTTGCTCGCCAGACGGCGTTAACGGGCATGTCCGACCGGATGGGTGCGGCGCGGCTGTTCGGTCTTGGGCGACAGCCCGGTGCGGAAGCCGATAGCGGTTTGATACGGACCTGGTCCGATGCCGGCGGCGACCCTCGACCGCCGGTTGCAGAAGCGGCGCGCTGGACCGGCTTGCGCGGCCAATCGGCAACGCCGACGCGGGTGTCAACCCGGCTCCTCTTCGACGTCTCCGATCTGATCTATTACATCGGCGAACATGCCAACCTGACCGGCATCCAACGGGTCCAGTCGAGCATTGTGTTGGCGATCCTCGGCAACCGGGTCTTCCCGGCCGCCGCCCTGACGTTCTTGAGCTTCAATGCGAAGACGCGAAACTGGGTGGCGATCCCGACCGGGTTTCTGTTTACGCTGCTGGAAGATCTGTTCCTGCCGCAGGGCCAACGGCTGGTCAGCTTTCCGGCGGAGGAGGCGCGCTACGGCATGTTGCCGGGCGCGCAGGAGTTCAGCGGTGTCGGCGTTCTCGACGACGGTTCGTCCTCCGTGCTGTGTCTGCTCGGGGCTGCCTGGGTGCACCAGGATTACCTGCACCGTGTGCTCGCACTAAAGCGTCAGTTCGGCACCAAGTTCGTGATGACGGTACATGACCTGATCCCGATCTACGCACGCGAGACCTGCGACCAGGACACCGCGCGCGTGTTCGAGGAGTTCATGCAGCGGGCTTTGCGCCATGTCGACCACGTTCTCAGCGTGTCGGAAAATACGGCGGCCGATGTGCGGCGCTATACGACCGCGCTGCAAATCCCGGAGCCGCCGCTCACCGTCACCCAAAACGGGTCGTCCTTCGCGGAATTTCTGCCCGAGGGGCAAGTTGAGGGCGATTTGCGGGCGGAGGAAATCCCCGAGCGCTTTGTCCTGTTCGTTGCGACGATCGAAGGCCGCAAGAACCACGATTTGATGCTCAGGATCTGGCAGCGCATGGTCATGGACGGCGACGACCCGCCGCATCTTGTCTGCGTCGGCCGCCTGGGGTGGAAATCGAACGCGTTCATCAGCGCGTTGGTCGAGACCGACTATCTCGACGGGCGCGTTCACCTGCTGCGTGACATCAGCGACACCGATCTGCGGATGCTCTACCGAAAATGCCTGTTCACCGTCTGCCCGACCTTCTACGAGGGCTGGGGCCTGCCGGTCGGCGAGTCGCTGGCGATGGGCAAGATCTGTGTCAGCAGCAACCGCGCCTCGGTGCCGGAGGTGGCCGGTGCGTTCGGCACTTATATCGACATCGACGACTTCGCGGGCTGTTTGGCGGCAATCCGCGATCTGGTCGGCGACGCTGCGAAGCGCAAGCGGCTGGAAGCGAAGATCCGGCGCGGGTTCAAGCCGGTCACCTGGCATGCAGTCGCCGACCGGGTGGTCGAGGCGTGCCTGACAGCCTCGCGGATCAAATGGCGGCAGCCGTATCCCGATACCGCGGTTCCCTATTCGTCGGAGGTCAGCTTCGGCCGGCTCGACCGCAACGTCGACGGCACCGGGGAACTGCTGCTGACCCGCATCGCGGGCGCCAGGAAAGGGCTTTTCCTCAGCGAGTCGCTCGACGATCAGGCCTTCCGGCGCGGCGAGGAGGTGCGCACCGGCGGTCACTGGGCCTACCCCGAAGAGTGGGGGACCTGGGCCTGTCACTCGGGCGGCGACATCGTGCTGGCCCTGGCGGACAATCCGAGCGTTTATTATTACGTGTTCGTGCGTTTGCGCCCCAGCGCACCGGTGGTTGACCGGGTGATCCGCATCTCGGCCAATGGCGACGTTGTCTGGGAGGGCAGTCTCGGCCCCCACCCGCGCGACGTCGCCCTGCGTGTTCGCCGCAAGCTGGGCAGCAACGGCGGCGGATGGCGGCTGCGGCTGCGGGCACAGATCGACCTGACCCCCGAATTGCGCAGCCAGATCGCCGCCCTCGACGCCCGCATCCCGACCATCGGTTTCGAGCGCCTGATCGTCGTCCCCGAAAACGACCTGAAGACCCGCCTCGACATCGTCTACACGCTGCTGTTGTGATGTCGATAGCTGCTGTACCGACCGAGCACGAACTCCCCCTGCGCATGAGTTCTGCAGAGGGAGCCCTGTTTAATGAGTTACTCGGGTCCGCACATTACTACGTAGAATTGGGCTCAGGCGGGAGCACCGTCGCCAGCCGTCCGATCAAAAGTTCGCAAGATCGTGTCCGTGGAGACCGATCGGGCGTGGATGGAGCAATCAGCGAGCCGAGATCGAAGCCGCGGTAAATAGTCGCCGCCTATCGAAAGCTGCAACGCTCCCATCCTGTGAGAACGCAAACGATGATACACATCTTGAATGTTTCAATGCCTCGATCTGGCCATCATTTATTCGAAATATTGCTTGATAATATCTTGACTGAAGACTTTACCTACTGTGAGTTCTATGGACCAAAAGATTGCTGCAGAGCCATCCCGTGCGTTAGCTTGGCTAGAACTGTCGGACGCAGGGACGGCGTTTTTATGCAAAAATCGCATGATGGAAATTTTGATGATCCCATTGTGGTGGTGGGAACGTATCGAGTTGTCCAATACAGAGCCCCTGTCGCCCGGGCTCTGTCGCATCATGAACTCCGATTAAAAAATGGCGAACCAGATGATCTTCGTACATTCCGCAACGGTCTTGTTGCGGATGCGTGGTACCATCATCGCTTCTACAAAAAATGGCTGCAGAACCGATCCCCTGATTTTTTCTTTATTAGCTATGAGGACCTTACCTCTGATCTTTTCAAGGTGATTTTGGCGTTTTTTGATCGAGTTGGGTTCATGATCAATCATGAGCGGATTTGCGAAGGCATTGCTAGGACGGTAAACCGCCGCGGCAGGGACGACCTCCCATTTGTGAACCGTGAGGTGATCTCGCATCGCTATGCGCGGGAGGCAGTTCTTGCCGATTATGAAGACATTGTTCTTCGGGACTCTAAAGGCTACTATCCAACTCGCTATTTTCAAAGCTCGAATTCGGAAGGCTCTCTGATCGGTAGAATTTTCCGCACGCTGATAGCTATGGAGGCTGGTGACCGAGCGACAGCGATCGAGCTTGCTGAAGCTGCGTACCTGCACGACCCCGATGATCTTGAACTGCAACGACTTCGCAATTTGGCCTATGCTCTGTCACCAGAAACAAAAGCCTCTACGCTTAGATCGACGGACATCGGCCGAGCGGAGCCGCCTTTGATATTGAGCGGGGGCAAAGCGGTGGAATCACAGCAGCGTACGCAACATACCGAAATTACAACGAGACAGATCACCTTGGACGAGACCATGTTAACAGTGCTTTATCGCACTTTTCTTGGGCGCGATCCCGATCCGATTGGCCTGCGCGACGGGACGCAGATGCTGCGGAACGGGCACGGTCTCAAGGATGTGCTGGAGTGGGTACTGCGTTCCTCGGAATTCGCCGCGCGGCACAGAGATTTCATTCAAACCTTTGTCAGCCCCAAGATATTGGATCTGGCAGGCCGTGGGGACGTGGCAGATGCAGGGGCACCTGGCGCGGCGGTATGCAGGGCTGCATCCAGTGCAGAACCTCAAATCGTCACATTTACGCCTGAGCAGGCGCAGCGGATGGTGACGCTGACCGCGCGTCTGGACCACATGTTGCTCGCGCAATACCAGCCCGAGCCGGGCTCGCGGCCAACGATTTTCGTGCGCGACCAAGCCCGTTTGCCGCAACCGCGGGGTCGGCAAAGCGTGGCGTACATCGACGCGCTGATCTCCAACTACCTCCTTCATCCCGATTATTTTCATCTGCACGCCGCGCGTTTTCCCGCTGACGGCGGTGATCTGTTTTGTATCGTTCAAATTGGTGATTGCACGATCGACATCGGGATGGGTGTCGGATTTTGCGCTCGCGACCCTGGCATTGCACTGATACCCGATCTTCATTTTTGGAAGGAGCACGGCTATTTCGCGGCACGAGAACAGTTGAGAAAGATGTGGGTGCCGTGGGAGGAACGCGCTGCGAAAGCTTTCTGGCGCGGCTCATCGACTGGCGCCCTCGCGCAGACGGTCGAGACCTTCCAGGCCCTGCCGCGTTTTCAGCTTTGCGCCCTATCGACCAAAAGCCCCGGTTTGCGCGATCTCGTCGATGCAGCGTTTACCAATCTCGTCCAGGCGCAGAATCCCGAGGAGGGCGACAAGATCCGCGCCATGGCCGATTCGCTCGGTGTTCTCGCGGCCCCCGTTCCGCAGACTGCGTTCATGCAATATCGATATCAGATCGACATTGACGGCAATTCCAATGCTTGGGGCTTTCTGGTCAAGCTGTTGATGGGATCGTGCGTGCTGAAAGTCGGCTCTGGCTGGAAGCAATGGTACTATGACGATCTTCGACCGTGGGAGCACTACGTCCCCGTCAAGCCTGATTTGTCCGATCTGGAAGAGCGGATTGCTTGGTGCCTGGATAATGATGAAGGTGCGCAAGCGATCGCGCTTGCCGGATTGAAATATGCACAGGGATTGGTTTTCGGCACGGAGATGCTGAAAGCCGCCAGCATCGTTCTAGACGCGAGTCAAACCTCCGCCGATGGGCTGTTCTGAGATCGATACAGTTCAGCCTACGCGAAAAGGACAGCAGGGGCGATATTGTCATGGCATCATGCGGTTCGGATCTCGGTCGAAAGCTTTACGGGCATAACATTTGGGACGGCTTTGAGCCATTGAACATCGATCACGAGGTCCAAGGCTGGAACGGGAGGCATCCGTCGCTTGATCGCCTCCCCGCAATAACCACCGCCAGGGAACCCATCATCATCGATGTAGGGGTTTGGAAGGGTCAGTCCACGATTACGATGGCGAATGCTCTGAAGCGTGCCGACATCGACGGTTGCGTCATCGCCATCGATACATTTCTCGGGTCGCCCGAGCATTGGTCGGGCGCGAACGCTCTTTTTTCGCGTGTCAACGGCATGCCGAATTTATATAGGACGTTTTTGACTAACGTCTACGCAGCTGGTTTGACCGATTATATTGTTCCCCTGCCGCAGACTTCGAACATCGCGGCATTGATACTTTCCCGGCATTCGGTCACGGCCTCCGTCGTGCATGTTGACGCAGCTCATGAATATGAGGACGTGATGCGCGATGCGACCGCGTATTGGAACCTTCTAAGGCCCGGCGGCTATTTGATCGGTGACGACTATAACATTTCCTGGCCCGGGGTGGTAAGGGCCGCCGGCGAGTTTTCAGCGAAGATGGGGCGACCGCTGACAATTGAACCTCCAAAATGGATATTGCAGAAGGCCGATCGCCAATGAGGGCTTTCGGTCCGGCGCGACGCCTGCTAGGACGCCTTGGCTGGTTGGGCGCCCTGATAATCCAGGCATTGTGTTCGACCCACGCCCAGTCGCAGACCCTCGACCGCGAGGTTTGGGCATTCTATTACGGCTGGTACGGCAACCCGGCGACGAGCAGCGGATGGCGGCATTGGAAAGGGGTCGATGCGGTCGGCAAGCGGATCGAGAATTCGACCGACTTCCCGGCGCTCGGCGCCTATGACAGCCACGACCCGAAAATTGTCGATGCGCAAGCGGCGGCGGCGCGCACCGCCGGGATTACCGGCTTCATCGCCAGCTGGTGGGGGCGCGGCAGCTTCGAGGACCGCGGCATTCCGCTGCTGCTGACCGCGGCGCGGCGGCATGGGCTTGCCGTCTCGGCCTATTACGAGAAGATCGAGGGCAACGACCCGGCGAGCCGCAAGGCGGCGGCCGTCGCCGATCTCGACTACCTGCTCTCCCGATACGGCGGCGACAAGGCGTGGCTGCGGTCCGGCGGCAAGCCGGTCATCTTTGTTTACGGCCGGGCCCTTCATGCGCTGCCCGCAGCGGCATGGCGCGAGGTGCTGGCTCAGGTGCGGCGTGACAATCCCGGCGGCGCCGTGTTCATCGCCGATTCCGAGGCGCCGGAGTTCGCTTCGGTGTTCGACGGCACCAGCACCTACAACATTACCGGCCAGACCCAGCACAAGACGCCGGCGCAAATTCGCGCCTGGGCACATGCCGCCTACCCGCACATGGTCGCCGCGGCGGGGCCGGGCAAGATATCGACCGTCACGGTCATTCCCGGCTATGACGATCGCAAGGTTGGCCGCCCACCGCCGCGCCCGGTCACCGACCGATGGGGCGGCGAAACTTACCGGGTGCTGTGGCAGGAGGCGATCGCCGCCGCGCCCAACTGGGTGCTGATCACCTCGTGGAACGAATGGCACGAGGGCAGCGAGATCGAGCCCTCCGTCCAGTATGGTTCGCTCTACCTCGACGAGACCAAGACTTACGCGCGTCAATTCCTGACCGCAGCGCAGCCCAAGCGCGGCCGCCCCTAGCGAGGCCTATAGCCGGGCGTCGGCCCGCCCACAGGCGGATCTCGCGCAGCAGCGCCTCGACCGCGCCGCAGGCAAAGCCGAGTGAGGTTTCGTCGACCAGGCGGTCGTCGCGCATCTTGCTCTCGGCGGCGGTGATGATGACCTCACGTGCCAGCGTCACCCGCGACAGCATCGAATCGAGCGCGACCCGCATGTGTTCGAGGCAGCGCGCGCCGCCCAGGGGCCCGCGCGAGGTCGCCATGATCGCCACCGGCTTGTAGGCCATGACCGACTGAAAGCCCGGGCGCGAGGCCCAGTCGAGCGCATTTTTCAGAACGCCCGGGATGCTGTGGTTGAACTCCGGGGCGCACAGCACGATCCCGTCCGCCGCGGCGATGTCGGCAATCAATTGCTTGACCGCGGGCGGCCGCCTGTCGCCTTCGAAATCCTGATTGTAGGCCGGGATCGGCGCGAGATCGTAGAGCCGCAGGTCGGCGCGGCCGGCGAATTTCTCGCGCAGGGTCGCCAGCACCATGTTCGAAAAGGAGCCGGCGCGCAGGCTGCCCGACATTCCCAGCAGGACCGGCGTTTCGTTCGACATCAAGGTGCATCCCCGAGCGCGATTAGACCATTCCTCATAGCGAAAGCGGCTCGCCATTAGCAACCGTCTCCCGCAGGATGGGGCGGGGTGAATGTCCGGGATATGGCAATGCTCGACTTGCGGCCCAATTGCGAATGCTGCGACCGCGACCTGCCGGCGGGTTCGCCGGAGGCGCGGATCTGCTCCTACGAGTGCACGTTCTGCCGCGACTGCGCCCCCGGCATGCTGGGCGGCGTGCTCGGCGGCGTCTGGCCGAATTGCGGCGGCGAACTGGTGCGGCGGCCTGATCCGTCCGCCCGAGCGGCTGTTGTGCCACCCGGCCTCGCGCCGGCGGGTTGTGAAGCCGGCCGGCTGCGCCCCCGCGCCGGCGATGCGAGGCTAGCCATCATGGCGCTGGGCCCCTCCCGCCGCGGGCTGGTCCCGCCGTTCATCGCGATGGACGTGTTGCGCGCCGCCAACGAACGCGAGGCCGCCGGCCACTCGGTCATCCATCTCGAAGTCGGCCAGCCCGGCACGCCGGCGCCGGCGGCGGTGCTTGACGCGGCGCGCGCGGCATTGGCCGCCGACCGGATCGGCTATACCGACGCGCTCGGCATCATGCCCTTGCGCGCGGCAATCGCCGGGCATTACCGCGAGCAGTACGGCGTCGCCGTCGATCCTGCCGAGGTCGTCGTGACCACCGGCTCGTCGGCAGCGTTTCAACTGGCGTTTCTCGCTGCGTTCGAGGCGGGCGACCGGGTCGCGCTGGCGGCGCCTGGCTACCCCGCCTATCGCAACATCCTCGCCGCGCTCGGGCTCGAGCCGGTGCTGATCGAGGTTGGCGAGAACGCGCATTATCAGCCCAACCCGGAGCTGCTGGCCGAGGCCGGCGACATTGCGGGCCTTATTGTCGCCAGCCCGGCCAACCCGACCGGCACGATGATCCCGCCGGGCGAACTCGCGTGCCTCGCCGCCTGGTGCCGCGAGCGCGGCATCCGCCTCGTGTCGGACGAGATCTATCACGGCATTACCTACGAGAACCCGGCGCAGACCGCACGCGCCTTCGGCCCAGGGGATCAAGGCAGGGCGATCATCGTCAACTCGTTCTCGAAATATTACAGCATGACCGGGTGGCGGCTGGGCTGGATGGTGGTGCCGCCCGACCTCGCCCGCTCGGTCGAGTGCCTGGCGCAGAATTTCTACATCTCGCCGCCGACCCTGTCGCAGCTCGCGGCCTTGCCGGTGTTCGGCTGCCGCGCCGAGCTCGACTCCCATGTCGCGCGCTACCGCGCCAACCGCGACGTGCTGATTGCAACGCTGTCGCAGGCGGGGTTCGACCATTTCGCGCCGGCCGAGGGCGCCTTCTACCTCTATGTCGACGTGTCGGCCGTAACCCGCGACAGCGTCGAGTTCTGCCGCCGCATGCTGGCCGAGACCGGCGTTGCGACGACTCCGGGCCGCGACTTCGATCCCGATCCACGGCGACAACTGGCTGCGCCTCTCCTTCGCCGGCGCGACCGACGACATCGCCGAAGCCGCAAGCCGATTGGCAGAATGGCTGCCGCGCGCCGGCTGATCAGCGGCGGGCGGCAGCGCGGGCTTTCGACCAGGCGTTGGGGTCGTTCAGGAAACTCTCGACGGCTTCGTACTGGCCGGGCGCGAAGCGGCCGAGGCGCTCGGCGGTTGCCGCCACGTCCCACCAAGTGGCGAGCGCGAGGAGGGTGATGCCTTCGGCCGAAAGGCTCGTCTCGATCTGCGGAAAGATGCCGTAATTGAAGATCACGAAGGCGTGGTCGATATGGCCGCCGGCCTGGCGGATCGCGCGCACGAAATTGAGCTTCGAGGTGCCCTCGCTGGCGAGGTCCTCGACCAGCAGCACGCGTGCCTCGTCCTTCAGTTCGCCCTCGATCTGGGCGTTGCGTCCGAAGCCCTTGGGCTGCTTCCTGACATAGAGCATCGGCAATGACAGCCGGTCGGCGATCCAGGCGGCGAACGGGATGCCGGCGGTCTCGCCGCCGGCGATCGCGTCCAGCGATTCGAAGCCGCTGTGGCGCTCGATCAGTTCGGACGCCATGTCCATCAGCTTCTTGCGGGCGCGCGGGAACGAGATCAGCCGCCGGCAATCGATATAGACCGGCGAGCGCAGGCCCGACGTGAAGGTGAACGGGTCGTCCGGGCGGAACAGCACGGACTCGGTTTCCAGCAGGATGCGCGCGGTGATGTCGGCGGCATCGGCTTCGCTGGCGGAGCGGGCGGGGTGTGGGGAGCTTGCCATAATGCCGCATCCTACTCCAAAAGCGCTGCGGGTTGACAACCGAAGCAGATAAGAACAAAACAAAAACATTGTTCATGGTGTCTTGCGAGCATGTCCGGCACGGCCAGCATCAGCGCGCTACGCGAGCGCATCCGGCAGTTGGAGGGGGCGGCGCGGCATGGCGTGTTGCCGTTCGATGTCGCTGCGATCGACGGCGCCTTGCCGGGCGGCGGGCTCGCGCTCGGCGCGGTGCACGAGGTCCTCGGCAGCGGCGGCGACGAGGAGGATGGCGCCGCCGCTGCCGGGTTTGCCGCCGGCATCCTCGCCCGGCTCGGGTCCGGGCCGGTGCTGTGGTGCCTGAGGCGGCCGGATCTGTACGGGCCCGGCCTCCTGGCGCACGGGCTCGACCCGGGCCGCCTCGTGCTGGTCGCGGCGCGGCGCGACGACGACGTCCTGTGGGCCATCGAGGAAGGACTGCGCGAGCCCGGCCTGGCCGCGGTGGTCGGCGAGGTCGGGCGTCTGCCGATGGTGGCGGGGCGCCGCCTGCAGCTTGCCGCCGAGCGCTCCGGCGTTACCGCCTTCCTGCTGCGGCGCTGGCGCAACGCCGCGGAGGCGCAGGCCGAACGCGCGCGGCCGAGCGCGGCATTGACCCGCTGGCGGATCGGCGCGCTGCCGTCGGCCGATATTGCGGGGGAGCCCGGCATCGGCCGGCCGCGCTGGCGGGTCGAGTTGTTGCGCGTTCGCGGCGGCATGCCGGGCGTGTGGGAGATGGAGACCGCCGATGCGACGGGTCATGTATCTGTTCCTGCCGAACTGGCCGATCGACCGGCTGCGCCGCTCCGGCGCGGCGCTGAGCCTGTTGCCCGGCGCACCGGCTGACGAGAAGCCGTTCGCCACCGTGATTGCGGCGGGCGGGCGGCGCCTCCTCGCTGCGCTCAACCCGGCGGCCATGACGGCCGGGCTCGCGCCGGGCATGCCATTGGCCGACGCGTTGTCTTTTCTGCCCGGGCTCGTCACAACCGCGGCCGAGCCGGCCGCCGATGCCGCGGCGCTGACCCGGCTGGCCGAATGGTGCAGCCGCTACAGCCCGTGGACCGCCCCCGACGGGGGCGACGGCATAAAAATCGAGATCACCGGCTGCGCCCATTTATGGGGCGGCGAGGCGGCGCTCGCCGCCGATCTCGCGCGGCGCCTGGTGCGCCAGAATATCGATCATCGCATCGCGATTGCCGGCACGCTGGGCGCCGCCTGGGCGCTGGCGCGCTTCGCGGCGGTAGACGGACAGCCGGCATTGCCGCAGCCAGGCGAGGAGCGGGCGGCGCTGGCATCGTTGCCGGTCGAGGCACTGCGCCTCGATCCGGCAACCGTGTCCGGGTTGCGCCGGGTCGGGCTCAAGCGGATCGGCGAACTCTATCCGATGCCGCGCGACGCGCTCGCCCGCCGCTTTGGCGAAGCGATGACGCGCCGCCTCGACCAGGCGTTCGGCGACCTGCCGGAACCGCTGTCGCCGCTGGGCGAAGCGCCGGTGCGGCGGGTGCGCCTCAGCTTTGCCGAGCCGATCGCCGACCCCGCCGATCTCGCCCGCGGCGCCGAGCGGCTCGCCGCAGGATCTGGTGGCGCGCCTCGCGCGCGAAGGCATCGGAGCGCGCCGGCTCGACCTCGCCTTTCACCGGGTCGACGGCAGGGTCGAGCATATCCGGCTCGGCACCGCCCGGCCGAGCCGCGATCCGCACCATCTCGCCGGCCTCTTTGCGGCAAAGCTGGAGACGGTCGATCCCGGGCTCGGGGTCGAGGACATGATCCTCGCGGTGTTCGCCGCCGAAACGCTGCCGGCCGAGCAGGCCGAATTCGGCGGCAGCCCTGACGCGGCGGCGAACGGCATCGCCCCGCTGCTCGACCGTCTCGGCGCGCGGCTTGGGCTCGCCGCGCTCAGCCGTATCAGACCGCGGGCCAGCCACATCCCCGAGCGCGCGTCGGTCTGTGTGCCGGTAGGTGAAGAACAGAGCAAACTTCCTGTCATTCCCGGAATGCCGGCCGAGGGGTCGACGCAATACGCCGCAAGCCGCCGCGGCCCGTGCGGCTGTTCGTGCCGCCCGAGCCGGTCGAGGCGGCATGGCTGTTGCCCGACGATCCGCCCTTCCGCTTCACCTGGCGGCGGCGCCCCCATCGGGTGTGGCGCGCCGACGGTCCCGAGCGCATCGCCGAGGAGTGGTGGACCGAGAATGGCTCCGCCGCGGTCGATGCGATCCGTGATTATTACCGGGTCGAGGACGAAGAGGGGCGGCGCTTCTGGCTGTTCCGCGCCGG